>NZ_QICO01000003.1:365689-680716 GCF_003201175.1 Pantoea sp. PNA 03-3
CAGCTGGAGCGTGACGGTGCCGGCGGCGGCGCTGCAGGCGCTGGCGGCGGGCACGGCGACCATCGAGGCGACGGTGAGCAACGCGGCGGGCACCGCAGCCACCCAGACCCAGGCCATCACCGTGGAAGCGCCGGTGACCTCGCCGGGCGATCCGACGGTGACCCTCGCGCCCTTTGCCGGGGACAACATTCTGGACAACGCGGAGAAGGCCACGGATCAGACCGTTTCGGGCATCACCGCCAACGTCGAGCCGGGCCAGACCGTGACCGTGACCCTGGGCGGTCAGACCTACACCAACACGGTGGGCCAGGACGGCAGCTGGAGCGTGACGGTGCCGGCGGCGGCGCTGCAGGCGCTGGCGGCAGGCACGGCGACCATCGAGGCGACGGTGAGCAACGCGGCGGGCACCGCGGCCACGACTGCCGAAACCATCACCGTGGAGGCACCGGCAACACAGCCCGGCGATCCGACGGTGGCTCTTGCGCCGTTTGCCGGGGACAACGTACTGGATAACGACGAAAAAACGTCGGATCAGCTCATTTCAGGCGTTACCAGCAACGTGGAGCCGGGCCAGACCGTGACCGTGACGCTGGGCGGGCAGACCTACACCGCCACGGTGGGTCAGGACGGCGGCTGGAGCGTGACGGTGCCGGCGGCGGCGCTGCAGGCGCTGGCGGCGGGCACGGCGACCATCGAGGCGACGGTGAGCAACGCGGCGGGCACCGCAGCCACGACTGCCGAAACCATCACTGTGGAGGCACCGGCAACACAGCCTGGCGATCCGACGTTGACCGTCGATCCTTTCGCCGGAGACAACGTGCTGGATAATGCAGAAAAAGCAACGGATCAGATTCTGTCCGGCACCACCGTCAATGTGGAGCCGGGCCAGACCGTGACCGTGACCCTGGGCGGGCAGACCTATACTACCACGGTGGGCCAGGACGGCGGCTGGAGCGTGACGGTGCCGTCGTCAGCGCTGGGCGCATTAGCGGCGGGCACGACGACAATTGCCGTCAGCGTGGCTAACAATGCCGGAGACATCGCGACGGGCAACCAGGACATTATCGTTGAACCCGCAGCGGGGACGCCGGGATCGCTGACGATTACCCAACCGCTGGGCGGAGATGGTTTTATTAATGCGCTGGAAGCCAGCCAGGGCGTTATCGTTAAGGGTGCGTTCCTTGGTGGGACACCGGGTCAGCAGATTGCGGTTAACTTTAACGGTGTCAATTACAACGGTACCGTAGATGGCGACGGATTATGGTCGGTCACGATGCCTGCAGCCGCTTTTGACGGCGTAGCAGACGGGCTGAAATCGATTACCGTCAGCACCGTGGATGCTAACGGTAACCTTGTGACCGGCACAGCTGACGTGATCCTGCAGGCCACAACATTGCCTGCTGTTAACCTCGACAGCGGCGCGATCAGCGATGGTGTCCTTAATAATCTGGACGCCGCCAGTGATCAGGTACTGAGCGGGAATACCGGCATTACCGGTGACGGACAACAGGTACAGATTCAACTCGGCGGCAACACCTACAACGTTCCGGTTAATACGGACGGCAGCTGGAGTACGACGATTCCTGCCACCGATCTGTCTGCCTTACCGCAGGGGAATAACCCACTGGTTGTCAGTGTGGTTGATCAGGCTGGCAACGTGGTTACCCAGACAAATAACCTCACGGTGGATACTCAGTCACCTGTGCTGGGCGTTGATCCCGTGGGCGGCGATAACACGCTAAGCGTCAGCGATCTGACACAGCCACTGATCCTGAATGGTACCGGCCAGAATGGCGATCAGGTCACACTCTCGCTCAACGGCAGATTTTACCGGACGCTGGTGGCCTCTAATGGCCGCTGGTCTTTGAGAGTTGACCAGTCTGATCTCGCTGCATTACCGTCAGGCAGCAATCCGTTTACGGTCACGGTGACGAATGCCAATGGCAGCCAGACGACGTTCACCAGCGATCTGAATGTCGCGACGGCACCAGAAGTCCAGCCTACGATTACGGTTAATTCGGGTAGTTTTGCTGGCGATGGCATTCTGGATGGTGCCGAACAGCAGCAGCCACAAACCCTTACCGGCACCACAACCAATGTTGAGGCGGGACAACAGGTTAGCGTTACCCTGAATGGCGTGACCTACACGGGTACAGTAGAGCCCAACGGTAACTGGCAAATCACGCTGCCGTCCACCGCATTGTCCGGCTTGCCGAATGGTGCGCAGACGCTGACCGTTGAGGTCGTAAACGCCGTCGGGAACACCAGCAGTGCCGAGCTGGCCTTTACGGTGGACAATACGGGCAGCAGCGTTGCGCTGTCGCCTGTAGGGACAAATAACTACCTCAATGTTGAGGATGTGGCCAGCGATGTCGTGTTGAGTGGCACCACAATCAACATTCCTGCGGGCAGTCAGGTGATCGTTAGTGTTAATGGCACCAGCTATACCGGCACGGTCGATGCGCAGGGCAACTGGACGGTGACGCTGCCTGCCGGTTCGCTGGCTGAACTGCCAAACGGTGCTCTGCCGGTCATTACCACTATCACCGATGCCGGTGGTAACACGCTTGCCACCAATACAACGAATATTAACGTCTTTGCTACCGATCTGCCGATCGCAACGGCTGGCGTCGCCTTTGGTGATGGCGTGCTGAATGGCGCTGAAGCCACGGCCAACGGCACGATTACGGGCAACAGCGGTGTGTCCGGTGCCGGGCAAGGCGTCGTCGTCAACTTCAATGGGGTTGACTACAACGGCACGGTAGATGGTGCAGGTAACTGGCAGGTGAGCATTCCGTCAGGCATCCTCGCTGCGCTGGATCAGGGAACGGTACCTTATACCGTCACGCTCACCGATATTGCCGGCAACACCAGTACGGCCTCTGGCTCCGTCACGGTGGATACCGTGCCGCCGGTGCTGCAGGTTGCCACGCCTTCTGGCGATGGCGTACTCAACGCCACGGAAATTCAGCAGCCTCTTGTGCTGACCGGCACCAGTGAAAACGGTGCGACCATCGTCGCCTCGTTTAATGGTACAACCGTCACAACAACGGCTAATACAGATGGCACCTGGACGCTGAATGTACCGGATGCTGCGTTGAGTGGATTGTCTGACGGTAGCTATACCTTAACGGTGACGGCGACAGACAGTGCCGGTAACGTCTCTACCAATACCAGTAACCTGACGGTAAAAGCGGATGCGGCTTCGCTGCCAACGTTAACCCTCAATCCCTTCGCAGGCGATAATGTCGTCGATGGCGCAGAGCGTCAGGTCAGTCAGGTGCTGTCCGGCACCACCACGAATGTCGAGCAGGGTCAGACCGTCACCCTCACTGTAGGCAGCGATGTTTTCAGCGGCACAGTATTGGGGGATGGCACCTGGCAACTGACTGTTCCGGCAGAGGTCCTCGCTTCGCTGGCTGACGGCAGCGCCAGTTACACCGTGGCCGTCAGTGATGCCGCAGGCAATACCGCCACTGGCAGTCTGGATCTGACGCTCAACAGCAATGCCTCAGGCATCGCGCTGGCTCCCCTGAGCGACGATAACTATCTGAATGCCGGTGAGGCAACCGACCCGCTGATTGTTAGCGGAACCACGGTCAATGTCGCGCCCGACAGCACGGTTACGCTGGTGTTCAATGGCGTCACGTATACCGGCACGGTTTCAGCCACCGGAACCTGGAACATTGTGATCCCACCTGCCGATCTGGCAAGCCTGACGGATGGGCCGACCACGTTGACCGTATCGGCTACGGATACCACGGGGGCCGTACTCAGCAGCTCAGGCACGCTGAACGTGGCCATTAACAATGTACCCAACCCTGTCGTTATTAATGCTTTTGATGGCGGCGTGATTAATGCAGACGATGTCACCAGTGCGCAGGCGCTGAACGGCACAACTGGTGTGAGTGGCGTTGGGCAAACCGTTAACGTCACCTTTAACGGTAATATTTACAGCGGAACCGTGGACGCAAACGGCAACTGGCGCGTTACGCTGCCTGCTGATGCGCTTACCGCTCTGACTGAGGGCAGCACCGGCTATACGGTGACGGTCACGGATGCGGCCGGTAACAGCCGTTCCGTTGCGGGCACTGTCGAGGTGGATCTCACCCCGCCTGGGCTGACGCTGGATCCGGTGACAGGCGATGATGTTGTCGACCCGACCGAGAGCACCGGACCGATTGTGCTCAGCGGCAGCAGTGATGCCGGGGAAGGTCAGGTGGTAACGATCACCTTAAACAATCAGGTATGGACCACGGCAGTTGACGCCGAAGGCAACTGGAGCTTTACATTGCCCGCTGGCGCACTGGAAGGTATTCCCGCAGGCAGCTATGCACTGGCCGTGACCGTCAGCGATCTGGCCGGAAACAGCGTGACAGAAACCCGCGAGATTACCGTATCAACGAACAGTCTGCCGATCAGTATCGTTACACCTTTCACAGACGGCTATCTGAACCAGATCGAGTCCACGACTGACCAGACACTCAGCGGCACCACCGGCGCTTCTGGCGCAGGTCAGACCGTCACGGTGACCGTGGGGGGAAATGATTACAGCGCGACAGTAGATGCACAGGGTAACTGGTCTCTGACTCTGGGTAGTGATGTCCTTCAGGCACTGACAGAAGGCGTCAATCCCATTGTCGTCAATGTGACTGACGCGGCGGGTAACACGGGCAGCCTGGACAGAAACATCACCGTGGATTTCACACCGCCTGAACTGACTCTGACGCCGGTTACCGGAGATAATCAAATCAATGCAGTGGAGGTGCTGCAGACCATTCCGGTTTCCGGCACGGCATCGCTGGCTGATGAAGGGCAAACGGTTACCGTGACCTTACAAGGCCAGACTTATCAGACGCTGGTGCTTCAGGATGGAAGCTGGCAGGTCAATATTCCTGCCAGCGTCATGCAGGGCTTACCGGATGGCACGTATGCGTTGGATATTACCCTGACAGATGCGGCGGGTAACCAGACCACGCTGACGCAAAATCTGACCCGCGTCGCCGACAGCGCGTCATTGCCCGTGCTGACAGTCGATACCGTCAGCGGCGATAACTTGCTGAACCGGGCAGAAGCCGCTGCCGATTTCACCATCAGCGGTGGCAGCACGAACCTGACGGCGGGGCAGGTTGTGACTGTCACCCTGAACGGTCAGAGCTACACCGGTGCCGTACAGGCAGACGGCAGCTGGAACGTGACCGTTCCTGCGGGTGATGCTGGCGCGCTGCCAGATGGTGCGTTGTCTGTGGTGGTGGTGGCGAGCGATACGGCGGGCAATCCTGCCAGCAGCACTGCCAGCCTCACTGTCATCGCCAGCGAGGCGGCGCAGCCAACGCTTAGCGTAGATGTAGTGGCAGCGGACGACATCATCAACGCAACCGAAGCCGGAACGGCGCTGGAGGTGACGGGCAGCAGCAGGCTACTGGCAGAAGGGACGCCTGTTACGCTGACCGTTAACGGTATTGCGTACCCGACCACCATTGATGCCAACGGCAACTGGCGCGTAACCGTGCCCGCCGATGCCCTTGCTGATCTGCCGTCCGGGACAGAACAGGCCTTTGTGGTGACGGCGAATGATGCTGCGGGCAATCCTGCGGAGGCCAGCCATAATGTCGCCATCGAAACGACCCTGCCATCGCTGGTCGATATTACCCTGAGCGCAGGCACGTCGCTGAATCAGGCCGAATCGCTCCAGGATCTGACGGTCACCGGTAACAGTGCGCCTGGCGCACAGATTAGCGTGACGCTAAATCAAATCAGTTACACCGCCCTGGCCGACGGAAACGGTGCCTGGACGCTGGCCATCCCGGCAGCGGATCTGCAAGCGCTGACTGATGGTGTTCAGACTGTCACCGTGACGGCAACGGACACCAGCGGTAACGTCGTGACCGACAGCAGCACGACGCTGGATGTGGCGATCAGAAACGTACCTGTCCTGACGCTGGACGTCCCGTTTGGCGATGGCCTGCTGAGTCAGGCAGAGGCTGCGGGTGCGTTGACGCTGACGGGCACAGCCACCAATCTGGCCGAAGGCAGCGAAATCACCGTCACAATTGGGGATCAAGCCTTTACCACGACGGTCGCTGCCAACGGTATCTGGACGCTCAATCTGGCACCGGACGCGCTCAGCGGTTTACCCGATGGCGTGACGCAGGTGCAGGTGACGGCCAGTGATGTGGCGGGCAATCCGGCAGAAGCATCCGTCGGCGTTGAGATCTTACTGACGCCACCAGCGACGCCAACGGTTGCGGAAACGCTGTTTGGCGATAACGTCATCAATGCCAGTGAAGCTGCGTCAGTACAGCTGATTAACGGCACCACACCACTGAGCGACGGGCAAACCGTGAACGTGACTGTGGACGGCACACCGCTGACGGTATCCGTTGACGCCCAGGGTAACTGGACAGCCAGCCTGACACCGGAAGTCATGGCGGGGCTGGCCGATGGCAGCCATACCCTGAGTATCGTGACGACCGATCGGGCAGGCAATACCTCGGTGACGACCACACAGGATTTCACGACGGCAACCGCACCGATTGCCGCGCCTACGCTTGATACGCCGTTTGGCGATGGACGCATTAACGCGGCCGAGGCGCAGGCTGGCGGTAGCCTGAGTGGCGATCTGAATAATGATAACGCCGCCGCCGTGACCGTTACGGTCAACGGGACGCTCTATGCGGCTGCCATTAACGGCGACGGCACCTGGTCACTGGATCTGCCCGCGAGCGTCCTGCAAACGCTGCCGGATGGGACCTGGCCGGTGACGATCACCGTCACCGACGTCAATGGCAATACGGCCAGCACCGTTGACAACATCATTGTCGCTGTGCAAACGCTGCCGAATGTGAGTCTCAATCTGCCGTTTGGCGATGGTGCGCTGAATGCCACTGAGGCGACACAGGACCAAACCCTGACCGGTACCACCGGCATCAGTGGCGCGGGGCAAACCGTTACGGTGGTGATCAGCGGCTTCAACAATGACGAACCGCTGAATGCGGTCGTGCAGAATGACGGAAGCTGGTCGCTCACGCTGACCCCGGATCAGATGGCGCAAATTCCTAACGGTAGCCATGTCATTACGGTGAGTGCAGCCGATAGTGCGGGGAACACCGACAACACCACATTAAACGTGGTGACCGCGGTGACGGCGCCCGTGCCGACTTTTGCGGCCACACAGTTTGGTGGCGACAATGTGCTGAGCATCAGTGAGGCCGCCGCTGGCGTCACGCTGACGGGAACGACGGGCAGCAGCGGCGCAAATCAGGCCGTCAGCATTATCGTGAATCTGGACGGCATCAGCTATCCCGGCACGGTCGATAACGATGGCAACTGGAGCGTGACGATTCCGCCTAATGCGTTAAATTCGTTAGGGAGCGGTCCGTATACCGTCACCGTTAACGTCGTTGATGCTACCGGCAACCCGGGTACTGCCCAGTTTAACTTCACGGCCGATCTGACGACACCGGTGCCAACCGTGGCCCCGCTCGCACGTGACGGTTTTATTAATTCAGCGGATGTCGCGAATGGCGTCACCCTGACCGGTAGCACAGGGGAACCCGGTGAAGGGCAGACGGTTGTGGTCACCTTAGGAGGGACAAGCTTCGATGCGGTGGTACAGGCAGATGGCAGCTGGACATTAGCCCTGAGCACAGCCGATCTGCAAGGTTATACCGACGGAAATTACAGTCTTTCTGTGGTCGCGACGGATGCGGCTGGCAACAGTGCCACCCTTACAGAGACGCTGACCATTGATACTACCGCACCTGTGATCACCACGGTGGCCTTTGCAGGAGATGACGGACTGGATTACGCCGAAAGTGTTCAGCCGCAGGTGCTGAGTGGCGTAGTAACAGGGGCTGAAATCGGGACTTCGTTGACCGTTTCCCTTGCGGGCACGGTGCTGGGCACGGGCATCGTTGGGGCAGACGGAAGCTGGAGCCTCACTCTGACGCCTGAACAAATGCGTGACTTTACGCAGCCGACTACCACACTGACGCTGACCGTCAGCGATCAGGCCGGTAACCCGGTGACGCAGGAACTGTCAGTTCCGGTTGATCTGACGCCACCGCCGGGACCGCTGGTCACGCTGGGCACCGTATCGGGTGACAACATCATCAGTACGGTCGATCAGGCAAATGGTGTCGTGCTGAGCGGAACATCGCAAAACCTGGGTGCTACCGGCGAGGTCAGCATTGTCATCAACGGGACCCCTTACGCCACCACGCTGGATGCGAACGGCAACTGGACGACGGGAGCGCTGTCCGTCGCCGATTTCGGCACCACCGACGGGCCGGTCACCATTACGGTCAACGCGTCCAATGGTTCGGAAACCGTCACGGCCACTGGCACCGTGCAGTTGGATCTGACACCGCCGTCACTCACTATCAATGACTTTGCGGGTGACAATGTCATTAACGACGGCGAAACTCAGGTACGCCAGACCATCAGCGGTACCTCGGACACCAGTGAGGCGGGCCGCGCAGTAACGGTGACGCTCAACGGCAAAACCTACACCGCCGTCGTGCAGACTGACGGCACCTGGTCAACCAGCGTACCGGCCAGTGATATGCAGGCACTCGCCGAGGGTCAAACGGTCATCAATGCCCAGCTCAGCGATGCTGCGGGCAACGTGACTTCCGTCGACCGCACCGTGACTGTAGATACGACCGCACCATTGATTCAGACTGACGCCTTCCTGGGCGACAACCTGATTAATGCAGCCGATATCACAACCAGTCAGGTCCTGACCGGTCGCACAACGGGCGCAGAAGAGGGCCAAACCATTTCCCTGTTCGTGGGTGATGGTGCGCCGATCGCTACGGCGGTTATCGGTGCTGACGGTGCCTGGAGCATTGACTTAACGCCTGACGTGCTGGCCAGCCTTAACGATGGTCCGCTGGTCTTTGGTCTTCGTGTCAGCGATGTTGCAGGCAACCAAACCGATGCGACGATCACCGTCAACAAGGTGGTGAACGCGGCGTTAAATCTGGTGGTCGACTCTGTGTTTGGTGACGGCACACTCAGTGCGCTCGATACCACGATTGCACAGACCATTACCGGCACGGCCACATCGGCCGGCGTGGGCGCGACCGTCGCGGTCACGATTGGTGGCACAACGCTGACCAGCGCGGTCGGACAGGATGGCAAATGGGCCATTGTGGTTCCACCGAATGTACTGGGTTTGATCAGTGATGGTCAGCTGGCGCTGGACGTCACCCTGACAGATGCTGCGGGCAACGTCCGTACCGTGGGGGAAACCGTGACGGCCATTGTCGATGCTGTACCCGTTGTGGGAACCCTGACCGGCCTGTTTGGTGGCGACAACTTGCTGAATATTGCCGAAGCGGCCGTCAACCAACAGATTGGCGGTACGATCGAAAATGCGGCGGCGGGATCGCAGGTGACGGTGACGTTAGGCACCCGCACCTACACCACCGCAGTGGGCGCCAATGGAAGCTGGAGTCTGACGCTGCCTGCTGCCGACCTGACGGCGCTGACGGCGGGTAACCAGACACTGGGCGTCAGCGTGGTTGATGCTGTCGGCAACGTGGCCAGCAACAGTACCACCATTGGCATTTTCACCCAGACGCCGACTATCAGTCTGACCTCACTGTTCGGTGATGGTGTGCTTAACCTGGCCGATATTGCGACCAGTCAGACGCTCAGCGGCGTGGTCAACAACGTCGCAGCAGGTTCGACAGTCACGCTTACGGTAGGCGCCTCGCAGATTAACGCAGTGGTGGGAGCGAACGGCACCTTCTCCGCAACGGTGACGCCAGATATCCTCGGCACGCTGGCGCAGGGCAACCTCACCATCGGGGCAACGGTTACCGATGCTGCCGGGAATACGGCCTCGACCAGCGCGGGCATTCGCGTCGATACCGTGGTACCAACCATCACCCTCAATCCGCTGTTTGGGGATACGTTGCTGAATGTAGCTGATGCCCTGGCGGGGCAGACGATTAGCGGCGCGGTAACCGGGGCGGAAGCCGGATCTCGCGTGGTGGTGACGATTGCGGGGCAGCAGCTCGTGACCGTCACCGATGCCAGCGGCAACTTCAGCCTCGGCTTAACGCCGACTTTGCTGAAAGGCTTGTCCGATGGCACGCTCACTGTAGGCGTCAGCGTCACCGATGCCGCAGGCAATACCAGCAGCAGCTCGGCCACGGCGACCGTAGGCATTAACAATCTGCCGAAAGTGACGCTGAACCCGCTGTTTGGCGACGGTGTGCTTAATATTGCCGAGTCGCTCGTGACGCAGACCATTACGGGGACCGCAACCGGCGTGGCGGCGGGCAGCACCGTGCGCCTGGCGATTGGCAACACCACGGCGACGACGGTGGTGAATGCGGACGGCACGTTCTCTGCTTCGTTAAGCCCGGCAGTTCTTTCGACATTGCTTGGCGGCAACTTTACGGTCAGTGCATCGGTAACGGATGCGGTCGGTAACACCACCTCCACCAGCGCAGGCGTGCAGCTGGCCGTGACGCAGCCAACTCTGACGGTCAATACGGTGTTTGGCGACGGTGTCCTGAGCGCCGCAGACCTTTCAACTAATCAGACCATCAGTGGGTCGTCGTCACTGTCAGCGGGCGCAACCGTCAGCGCCACGTTAAACGGCGTGACCTACTCCACCAAAGTGGTGAGCGGCGGTGGGTGGACGATCAGCGTACCGAAGGCCGATCTGCTGAGCATCAGCGATGGTGCGAAAACTGTTGCCGTGACAGGGACCGACCTTAACGGTAATACCGTGTCCGGTTCGGGCAACCTGAGCGTCATCAGTAACAGTGCGCCGGCGTTAACCATTACCTCCCTGTTTGGTGACAACGCGCTGAGCGTCGCAGATGTGAAAACCACGCAGACGATTAGCGGGACGGCCACTAACGCGGAAGGATCGCTGGTGCAGGTCACCATCGGTACCCAGACCTTTACCACGTCGGTAAACAGTAACGGGACCTGGAGCCTGCCGATCTCCGCAACAAACCTGGCGGCGATTGCGGACGGACTCTATACCGTTACCGCCAGCGTCACCAATGGTATCGGCAACAGCGGCAGCGCGTCTGCTTCGCTGGGCGTCGCCAGCCGCAGTACGCCGACCGTTGGGGTGAACAGCTACTTTGGCGGTGATGGTTATCTGAACATCTCTGAATCCAATATTGCTGAAACCATCAGCGGCACCAGCAGCAATGCTGTCGGCGGGCGCGTGACCGTTAACGTGGCAGGTAATATTCTGACCACCACTGTAGGCGCAAACGGCACCTGGAGCGTTAGCGTACCGTCAGCCACACTGAAAGGCATTTCGGACGGCAGCCATTCGGTCGCGGTCACCGTCACGGATATCGGCGGTAACAGCACCACGACGACCAGTGCCTTTACCGCGTTGTCGCACAACCAGCCTGTCGTCGGGGTGGATCCGGTGCTCAGCGTCGTGACCGCACTTTTGACGGGTTTGACGGTGCAGGGCGGATCGCTGAACGCAGCCCAGGGTTCCAGAGTCAGCGTGACGCTGCTGCTGGCGAACGGCAGTAACGGGCCAACCATCAATACGACTACCGATGCTCTGGGACGTTACTCGGCTAATTTTGCCTCGTCACTGCTTTCTGTAGGGGGACTCTTGCTGTCAGTGAATACGCTGGCGAAAGTGACCATTACGGATGTGGCCGGTAACAGCTTTACCACCACAAACACGCTGTTGCTGGGGTCATTGTTGCCTGCCACGACCACGCTGTCGGCGGAGTCGTTTGCCACCTTCGCGGTGTCGGACGAAAGTGTTACGGCGGCCAGTCTGGAAACGCAGCATCACAGTCAGTCTGGCGAGGAAACAGCACCGGCGCTCCATGCCGTCTCTACACTGACCACGGAAGCCGATACGGTGGTGCCGACCAGCAGTACCGAGTCGGTGAATGTCGCGGAGCAAGCCGTTGTCGTGCCTGAAACCCCCATAACGGAGGAGGCTTACAGTATTGGTGGGGTGGTGATTACGCTGGAAGATGGCAGACAGATTGAAGGGGCGACGGTAAGCGGCAGCAGTGGTGCCGATACCGTGACCGTCAACGATCTGAATTTCAGCCATATTGATGGCGGTGCCGGTACCGATACCCTGGTGCTGGGCGGTGATCACATCACGCTGGATCTGACTGCGCTTGGCCTGAAAGTCGAAAACATTGAAATTCTCGATCTGGGTAAAAGTGGCACCAATTCGGTCAAACTTGATCTGAATGAGGCGCTTACGCTTACAGACAACCAGAGCGATGATTTGATGATTAAAGGCGCAGACGGCAGTCAGGTCACGCTGGTCAATAGCGATGGTGGCGTTTGGGAAATCAGTGGTGAGCGTATGCTGAATGGCCAGGCCTATGAGGTCTACCATAATTCGGCGCTTGCCAATGACAACACGCTGGGTGATGTGCTGGTCCAGCATAACCTGCAGGTCGCCATCGTCTAAACGGTGCGGTTTGATGGTTACAAGCAGAACACAGCGGGTGCGCAAGCACCCGCTTTTTTAATCCGTTTTAACTGACCGTACCGCAGTTAATGCGCCGCATTCGATAGTGCGTGTCGGTCATCCTTCCCCCAGGCGGAGGACTGGCACGGGATAAAGCGGTATATAACGTCACGCCTTGTCCTGACGCCTCGTCCATCAACGGATAGAGTAATTCCTTAACTTTATTAACTGGCAGGTTGTTTACTTATGCTAATGACTTTTTGGGATTGAATTTGGCTAAAAAAACAGCTTTCAGACGAGATATTTGATAACTGGCGATTTTTATCATGAACCTCTCGCCAATTTATACTATTAATATTAACGCGCGCTTAGCGGTAGGCTTTCAAAAACATAAATTAAATTAACAATAAAGTGCGTGTTCTGCTGTCGCATTGCTGTTTTTTACGCCCCAAATCACCAGGTAATCCTCTAACGATGATAAACAGCCCTGTTGGTATGAAGAATGAAGAACGCGCGTCTGGTCCTGATCTGTTGTGCCTTAAATGGCATGGTACTCCCTGCAGCCCTGGCTGCGCCTTTACCCGAAGCCGAATTTAACTGGCGTGCCGCGCCCAGTGAAGAACAGGTGGCAACCTTAACCCTGCGTGAGGCGATTCTGCGCGCGTTTGCCCGCAATCCGAAGATTTCGGAAGCGGCCGCTCAGATTTACGTAGGGGAAGGGGATCTCAGTGCGGCCCAGAGCGCCTGGTATCCCCAGATATCGCTTCAGGGCGCAGCGGGGCGCTCACATCAAACGGATTCCTCCGGCAGTCTGAACAACAACGGCTCTGGCGGCATTATGCTCAGTCAGCTCCTGTACGATTTTGGCCGCACCAACGGTGCCATCGATGAACAGCATGCCCTTTCAGAGGCATATCGCTTTGGCCTGTTCGATGCCATGACGCAGGCCGCGAAAGATACGTTACAGGCCTATCTTGAGGTCAAACGCTATCAGTCACTTGCCATGACGGCCCAGACAAACATCGCGTCGCTTGAGCACGTTCGCGAAATTGCCAAAATGCGGGCGGATGCCGGTCTCAATTCTCAGTCCGATGTATTGCAGGCAGAAACCCGCATTGCTGCGATGCAGGCGACTCGTGAACAGTATCTGGCACAGCTTCGCTCGGCCAAAGCCCAGCTTACGGTCTTGACCGGCGTGGTACCGGCGACGCTGCCTGAACTTCCTCAGGCGCTGCTCAGGCAGCAGGTCACTCTTGATCGTATTGCCTATGAAAACAGCGCTTCGGTGCGCAGCGCGCAGTCTAAACAGGAAGCCGCGCGTGAGCGGGTAAGGCAGGCCCAGTCTGGCCACTGGCCCAGTATCAAAGTGCAGGCGGGCCGGACGCGTTATGAAAACGATCAACGCTCATACTGGGACGACGAAGTGCAGCTCCAGGTTGAGGCGCCGCTCTATCAGGGCGGGCTGGTCAATGCCAAAACGCAGGCCGCCGAGGGTGAGCGTCTGGCCGCACAGGCGGCGGTGCAGCAAGCCAAACTGGCCATTAATCAAAGCGCCTCCACGGCTTACGCCGATATGATTGGCGCCCAGCAACGCCAGCAGGCGGGGGAAGTGCAACTGGCCAGCGCGGAGCACACACGCAATGTTTACGCCGACGAATACCGGCTCAGCAAACGTAGCCTGAACGATCTGCTCAGCGTTGAGCAGGATGTCTTTCAGGCCGACAGTTCCCGCATCATCGCCCTCTACGACGGCTGGGATGCCACCGTCCGCTATGCGGCCGCCGTTGACAACCTGCTCGATATCATGGGCATCGACCGCCAGAAAAACAGTGGCGATCTTCTTCCTTCGCTGCAATAGCCAGTCTGCACTAAAAGGCGTGAATAATGAGTGTACAAAACCTGAAGACGGAAAACTGGATTGCCGCGATGTTGCGTGTGGCGGCGCGTTTCGGCAAGCCTGCCGATGGCAAAACGCTGCGTCAGCAGATGCGCTGGTTCGAACATCTCCCTGCTGAACAGCAACTTGAACGGCTTTGCGGTTTGCTCGGCCTGCACCTGACCATGGTGTCCCCCAACAAACTGCGCTGGCGCCAGGACATCACGCCTGTCGTGCTGGTTATGGAAAACCATAGCGTGGCGGTGCTGGAAGGCATTGATGGGGAGGGAAGCGCACGTTACTGGCTCAGCGAAGGCGGTGACGTGATTCGCGAAGGTGAGCTGGCGGGCCTGCTTTCGCGTACACAAGGGGATGTGGGCGTTATTGGCGTTGCCGCTCGTGGGCGGGATGCCCGCATTGATGAGTTTGTTCAGCCCTATGAGCCGCACTGGTTCTGGAAAAACTTTCGGGGCATGGGCCGCCGTATTGCTGAGATTTCCCTGGCATCGATCATCAGTAATGTTCTGGCGCTGGCCGGGATTCTGTTTTCCATGCAGGTCTACGACAGGGTCATTCCTGCGCAGTCCGAAGCTACGTTGTGGGTGCTGTTTGTGGGCGTGCTGATTGCCGCCGCCATTGAATATTTGATTCGTCTGATGCGCACGCAGGTATCCGATCTGATGGGGAAACGCATTGACCTGAAAGTCTCTGCCATGCTGTTTGCCCGGGCGATGAATATTCGTAACGAATCCCGACCTAAATCAACCGGCTCTTTTATCTCGCAACTGCGCGAGATCGATCAGGTGCGCGAGTTACTGACCTCCACGACCGTCGGCGCGGCGGCGGATTTACCTTTTGTCATTCTCTTCCTGTTTATTATGTCGTTTATTGGCGGCTGGTTGGTCCTGATTCCGCTGGCCGCCATTCCCCTCATTATTATCCCAGGCCTGCTGGTACAGTTTCCTATGGCCCGGCTGGCGAAAGCCGGCTTACGTGAAGGGGCACTGCGTAATGCGGTGCTGGTCGAGACCATCGAAGGCATTGAAGACATCAAGGCATTGCAGGCAGAGCCGTATTTTCAACGCCAGTGGGAGCAAACGCATGAGGTCAGTGCGTCAATCGGTAATCAGCAACGCCTGTGGGGGGCCAGACTCACGGGCTGGGCATCGACCGTGCAGCAGCTGACCTATGCGGGCATGCTGGTCTTTGGGGTCTATTTGGTGCTGGACGCACAAATCACGACCGGGACGCTGGTCGCCTGTAGCCTGCTTTCCTCGCGCACCATCGCGCCACTGATGCAACTCACCATGGTCTTTTCCCGCTGGCAGCATGCGAAAACCGCAATGAAAGGGCTGGATGAGCTACTGAAAAAACCACTCGATAAACCTGAGACCGCGACATTGGCCCACTGTCCGACGCTGACCGGGCACTATGAATTGCGCAACGTGCATTACACCTATGATGAAGAGAACGAAAAGAACGTACTCAACGTGCAGCAGTTAACCATCAGGCCCGGTGAAAAAATCGCCATTCTGGGCAAGGTCGGTGCAGGTAAATCCACCCTGCTGAAAATTCTGGCCGGTCAGGCACAGGCCACGCAGGGGAAAGTGCTGGTCGATGGCGTGGATATGGCGCAAATCGACCCCACGGATCTCCGCCGTCAGCTCGGCTGGCTTTCTCATGATTCGCGACTGTTCTTCGGCACGTTACGCCAGAATCTGCTGCTGGGGAATCCACACGCCAGTGAACAGGAGATGCTGCAGGCGCTGCGTATCAGCGGTGCGTTGTCGCTGGTTCAGCAGGATGCGGCCAGTCTGGATCGCATTATTAATGAAGGTGGCCGTGGGCTGTCGGGCGGACAGCGCCAGATGATTATGCTCAGCCGGATGATTCTGCGCCAGCCACAGGTTGTGCTGCTGGATGAACCCACCGCCTCGATGGATGAGCAACTTGAAGATCATGTGATCCGCCAGATGCAGAGCTGGATCAGTGGACGAACGTTAATCCTGGTCACGCACCGTCCCGCACTGTTGAAGATGGTTGATCGTATCGTGGTGATGGAAAACGGCCGCATCATTGCGGATGGGACAAAAGAGCAGATTCTGCGGCGCGCGACCGCGGATGCCGGTCAGGGAGGGGCAGCATGAGCATCGTCATGTTAGATAAAGATTTGGCCAAACATGAGCGACGCACATCCACCATCATCTGGTTGTGCACCGCCGCGCTGGTGCTTTTTCTGATCTGGGCGCATTTCGCCATTCTTGATGAAGTCACGGTCGGCACCGGAAAAGTGACGCCGTCAACCCGTGCGCAGGTAATTGACAGTCTGGACGGCGGCATCGTGAAGCAGCTTAACGTGCATGAGGGCGATATCGTCGAAAAAGGCCAGATTCTGGCCACTCTGGATCCCACCCGTTTTCAGTCTAACTTTGGTGAAGTGCAGGCACGGGTGAGGACGCTGCGCGCTTCGTCTGAGCGACTGAGCGCAGAGCTGTCTGGTACACCGCTCACCTTCAGCGCAGAGACGCTAAAAGAGCCGCAACTGGTGGCGCGTGAGAAGCAGTTGTACGAATCACGTCGCCGTAACCTGACAGAGACGATCAGCAACCTGCAACAGTCTTTACGGCTGGTTCAGGATGAGCTGCGTTTAACGGAACCGCTGGTGGCGAAGGGCGCCGCAGGGCAGGTAGAAGTCATTCGCCTGCGCCGTCAGGTCAGCGATCTGCGCGGTAAAATTGATGAGGCACGTAACGATTATCTGGTCCGTGCCCATGAAGAGCAGGTAAAAAACAATGCGGAACTGGATGCCCAACTGCAGGTTGCCGCAGGCAAAGAAGACCTGCTGACGCGTGCCACGCTCACTTCACCCGTTCGGGGTATCGTGAAGGATATCCGGGTCACCACGGTCGGTGGTGTGCTCGAACCGGGCGGTAAGATGATGGAAATCGTGCCGCTGGAAGATCAACTGCTAATCGAAACCCGTATCAATCCTCGTGATATCGCCTATATTCGGCCCGGCCTGCCAGCCGTGGTGAAAGTGACCGCCTATGACTCTTCCATCTACGGTGACCTGCCGGGCGTGGTGGAAACGGTCTCGCCGGATACCTTGCAGGATGAGGTTAAGCGCGATCAGTTTTATTACCGTGTTTATGTCCGCACACAAAAAGCGGAGCTGACAAACCGGGCCGGACGACGCTTCCCCATTGTGCCGGGCATGGTGGCGAATGTAGAGATCAAGACAGGGCAGAAATCTGTCATGGATTATTTGCTTAAGCCGTTGAATAAGGTTAAAGAATCGATGCGTGAACGTTAATAAGGCGTGGAACCGGACCGGTAACCTAGCTGGTTTCGGTCCGTGATAAAATACAGGGGAAACTTTGTAAGAGGTGAGGGTTAATTTGGCGAGGGCGAAGCGGCATAAGTGACGAATAATTCAGCACTTAGCGGTGCTATTTTCCGCACAGCTGACCAGACACTGAACAGCAGGCAAAAAAAAGCCGGGCAATATGCCCGGCGCTTAATTAGCATTTAAGAAATCATTCGGGGGTGAATGAAGATAAGAAATAAATGATGATAGCGGGTGTAATTATAGGGATTATGGGAAAGATGTTTTATCATTGAGTGCTTAGGAATATTCCCACTAAAATCATAGGAATAACTATTATTAAGTAAGGGATTATCAATTTGTGCTTTATTTTTTATCACTCTGTGCGGCTAATTAGTTCCGTAATATTCATATCCTGAAATAAATTTTACAGTTAAAGAAACACTTTCTGAAATTTCGTATCATTTTAGCGATGGATTATTACGCTTGTTGAAATAACAATGGGCCTTCAACCGATTTATCATCGGTCAGCAGTGGCAAATATAAAAGGCACATAACAGAGGGTAATAAAATGAAGCGTCACATTCTCTCCCTGGCGATCCCTGCTTTACTCGCAGCGGCAGGATCGGCAAATGCGGCTGAAATCTATAATAAAGACGGCAATAAATTAGATTTATTTGGCAAGGTAGACGGCCTGCACTATTTCTCGGACAACGACAGTAGCAATGGCGATCAGTCGTATGTGCGTTTTGGCTTCAAGGGTGAAACCCAGGTTACCGATCAACTGAGCGGCTACGGCCAGTGGGAATACCAGGCCGCGCTCAACAATTCAGAAGCCCAAGGAACAGCTGACAGCTATACCCGTGTTGGCTTTGCCGGGTTAAAATTCGGCGATGCGGGCTCATTCGACTATGGCCGTAACTACGGTGTCGCTTACGACATTGGCGCGTGGACAGACGTGCTGCCTGAATTCGGTGGCGATACCTATGGCGCGGATAACTTTATGTTCCAGCGCGGTAACGGCATGGCAACCTACCGTAACAACGGCTTCTTCGGACTGGTCGATGGCTGGAACTTTGCGGTTCAGTATCAAGGCAAGAACGATAACCCCACTGAAACGTCAGGCGGTCGTGATGTGTTGGGTGAGAACGGCGACGGCTGGGGCCTGAGCACCACGTACGATCTGGGATCGGGCTTCGGCATCGGTGCCGCGACCTTCCAGTCCGATCGTACTAATAACCAAAATGGTAATGCGCCAGGCATTCTGGGACGCGGTGATAAAGCTGCAGCCTATACCGGTGGCCTGAAATACGACGCCAACAATATTTACCTGGCCGCGATGTACACGCGCGCCTATAACGCCATCAGCTTTGGCGACAGCACCAGCGGCAACCAGGCGAACACCGCTTACGGATACGCCGATAAAGCCGACAACTGGGAACTGGTGGCGCAGTACCAGTTTGATTTCGGTCTGCGTCCGTCTCTGGCGTACATCAACTCACGCGGTACTGATGTCCAGAACTGGGGCAAACAAAATCTGAAGAAATACGTCGACGTAGGGGCGACTTACTACTTCAACAAAAACATGTCGACCTATGTTGATTATAAAATCAACCTGCTGGACGATAATGACTTTACCAAAGCGGCCGGTATCAATACCGACGATGTGGTGGGCGTAGGACTGGTTTACCAGTTCTGATAAAAGCAGGGAGCGCTATGCGCTCCCTGCGTTATTCCTCACCCACCGAGGCTGGCGGATGGTTTTCGTCTGACGGCACAAGAACGTTGCCGTATCTCGCCCCTTCAAACGCCACACCTGACAAGGTAAACGCGGCGTAACTTAACCAGCGTTGTAACGCCGTCATTCCGATTTCTGGCTTTTCCATCCTCTCTCTCCCGGCAACGCAGATAGCATTACACGTGCAGAATTCATGCCAGTCCGACCGCTCTCATAGCCACGGACATCTCGCCCGTTTTGCTACAATGGCCGGCGATTCAGGGGAAGAGAATGACCTTTGATGGTGCAGACGTGATCAACGACGGCGCAGATAAGTCGTAACCATGTGGCGGTGACGGCGTTGTTGCCAGGTTTTATAACTGCCAATAACGAACAGGCCCAGCGCAACGGCAAGGATTATATAAATCATCTGTTGCTCCTTATGCTTACGCCCTCAGTATTGAGGAGAACGATCCAGTCTGTGCGACTCACTCAGCTTTATCAACCAGTTTTAATTTAATTTACTTAATGTTTATGCTTTGAAACAGGCATAAAACGCCCGTTATGGATGAATAATGATGAGAAGTAAGATTAATCTGCTGTTAGTGGCGGCGGTCCTGCTGGTAGCAGGATGTGATCATCCCGCATCAAAAACCAAAGACGGAATGGTGCTGGAAGGGAAAACGATGGGAACGGTGTGGCGGGTGAGCCTGGCGGGCGTGGATGAAACGCGTAAAGCCGATCTGCAGCAGCGCATTCAGCAACAACTGGATGCCGACGATGCCGAACTTTCAACCTGGAAGGCTACCTCCGTGCTCTCTCGCTTTAATCAGAGCCGCGCCACCACACCGCAGCCGGTGAGTGAAAACATGGCTGATATTGTGACGATGGCTTTACGTATCGGTAAAAAAACAGCAGGCGCCATGGATATTACGGTGGGACCGCTGGTGAATTTATGGGGGTTTGGGCCGGATAAACAGCCCGTGCATATTCCCGATGATCAACAGATTGCTGCGGCCAGAGCGTTGACCGGCTTACAGCATTTGCGCGTCATACAGGGCAGCAACGGACAATGGCTGCAGAAAGATCTGCCAGGCTTGTATGTCGACCTCTCCACTATGGGCGAAGGATTTGCCACCGATCATCTGGCTCGCCTGATGGAGCAGGAAGGCATCAATAACTATCTGGTGTCGGTCGGGGGAGCCGTTTTATCCCGCGGAATGAACGCGCAGAACCAGCCGTGGCGGGTTGCGATTCAAAAACCGACCGACAGAGAAAATGCGGTTCAGGCCAGAGTCGATCTGCAGGGCCATGGGATCAGTACGTCGGGGAGCTATCGCAACTATTATGAACTGGACGGTAAACGCCTCTCCCACATTATTGATCCGGCCACAGGCCGGCCTGTCGATCACAAGCTGGTTTCGGCAACCGTGATTGCCACGACCGCGATGGAAGCCGACGGCTGGGATACTGGGCTTATGGTGCTAGGCACAGAAAAAGCCAAAGCGCTGGCTCTGAAAGAGAAGCTGGCGGTGTACCTGATTACGAAGGAAGGGGACAAATTTGTGAGCTGGATGTCGCCACAATTTACCGCTTTCATTATTCCATCTGACTGACAGAGAGAAACGCATGCTGGATCTGTTTAGTGACGCTTCACCCTGGCAGGAACCGTTGGCGGACGGCGCCGTGATATTGCGGCGACGTGCCCGCGATCAGGCCGACGCACTGTATGAGGCGATCATGACGATTGCGGCGAGCAATCCGTTTGAACACCGTATTACGCCGGGAGGACACCGCATGTCCGTCGCCATGACCAACTGTGGTGATTTTGGCTGGTCCACGGATGCGCGCGGCTACCGTTACAGTGAGCAGGACAGCACACATCAACGCCAGTGGCCTGCGATGCCGGAGACGTTCCGGCTACTGGCCCGTCAGGCGGCAGAAGAGGCGGGCTTTCCGGCGTTTAACCCGGATGCCTGCCTGATCAACCGCTATGAACCTGGGGCAAAACTGACTTTGCATCAGGATAAAGACGAGAAAGATCTGCGTCAGCCGATCGTTTCTGTGTCGCTGGGGTTGCCTGCTGTATTTCAGTTTGGTGGTTTTGAACGCAGCGATCAGGCGCAGCGGGTGCTACTTGAACACGGCGATGTGGTGGTCTGGGGCGGCCCGTCTCGCCTGCGTTACCATGGAATATTGCCGCTGAAAGCCGGTATTCATCCGCTGACTGGCGCGTTCCGCTATAACCTGACATTTCGCCGGGCGTTTTAACGTGCGCAAGTTAGTGCGAATAACTATTGCTATCATTTGCCATCACTTTACACTGCAGGCTCACTGGATTGCCGGGTAAGGTTTTATGGCGTTGTTACAGGTTGTTTTTAATCAGTATCGCTGGCCGTTTATTGGCGTGATTTTGCTCACCCTGCTGAGTGCGGCATTGGGATTAGGCATGATTGCGTTTATTAACAGTCAGATGATTGTTGCGGTGAATACCTCGCTAAGCGTGTTGCCGGCTTTTCTGGCTCAGGTCGCGCTGCTGATGGCGGTGACCCTGGCCTCACAGCTGTCGCTGACCTGGCTGGGGCATCAGTTTGTCTGGCGGCTGCGCGGCGAATTTATCAAACGTATTCTGGATACGCGCGTGGAGCGCATTGAGCAAACAGGCAGTGCGCAACTGCTGGCAGGATTAACCAGCGATATCCGGGCCATTACCCTTGCGTTTGTGCGTCTGCCGGAGCTGATTCAGGGCATCATTATCACGCTGGGTTCAGCGCTCTATCTTGCCTGGCTGTCGCCGAAAATGTTGCTGGTGACCAGCGGCTGGCTGGCTGTGACGTTGGTGGGCGGCTGGATGCTGGTTTCCCGGGTTTATCAGCACATGGCGAAACTGCGTGAAGTTGAAGACAACCTTTACCGTGACTACCAGACGGTGATTGAAGGACGTAAAGAGCTGCAGCTTAACCGCGCGCGTGCCCGACTGATTTATGACACGGTTTATCAGCAGGATGCCCGCGCTTACCGGCACCACATTGTGCGCGCCGATACTTTCCACCTCAGTGCCGTCAACTGGTCCAATATCATGACGCTGGGTGCTATCGGCATGGTCTTTTTCATGGCAAACAGTCTGGGCTGGGCGAATACGGCTGTCGCAGCAACGTTTTCCCTGACGCTGCTGTTTCTGCGCACGCCGCTGCTGTCGGCGGTAGGGGCCTTGCCGACATTGCTCAGCGCGCAGGTGGCCTTTCGCAAACTCGCGCTGTTTGAACTTGCACCTTATCAACCTGATTTTCCTGTCCCCGCAGCAACAACTCCGTGGCAAACGCTTGAGTTGCGCGACGTCACCTTTCATTACGGTGAAAACGGGTTTCGGGTGGGGCCGGTCAACCTGACGCTTCGTCGTGGCGAACTGGTGTTTTTGATTGGCGGTAACGGCAGCGGTAAGTCGACGCTGGCGATGCTGCTGACAGGTCTGTATCAGCCCCAGTCCGGTTGTCTGGTGATCGACGGTCAGCCGGTCGATGCTGGCGACCGGGATGCCTGGCGGCAGCATTTTTCAGCCGTCTTTACCGATGTGCACCTGTTTGATCGCCTGATTGACAGTCAGGGCGAACCGGCTTCGCCTGCCCGAGTCCAGCTATGGCTTGAAAAGCTAAAAATGCAGGACAAGCTGAAGATTGAGGGGAATAAGATACTTAATCTGCAACTGTCGAAAGGGCAGAGCAAAAGGCTGGCGTTACTGTTGGCGGTGGCGGAACAACGCGACGTCTTGCTGCTGGATGAGTGGGCCGCCGATCAGGACCCGCATTTCCGCCGGGTGTTTTACCGCGAACTGCTGCCTGCGTTGCAGGCGGCGGGCAAGACCGTCTTTGCAATCAGCCATGATGATCACTACTTCATTCATGCCGATCGTCTGCTGGAGATGCGCGATGGCAGGCTGTATGAGTTAACCGACAGTGAGCGCGAGCGGGCCACGCAGGATGCGATAAAGCTTACCGACACCGGCTTGTAGACGCGTGGCAGCCGTTGCCGGCGCATCGACGATTAACGGAAATAAGACAAAAGATAAAGCCGCTCAAATCAGCGGCTTTTCAATGTTGGGTTGGCGTTTTCAGCTTCCACTCAGGCCTGACAGTGCCAGAGCCAACAACGGTGGGTTGGTCGCTTGAGATAATCAATCATTGGGTGGGATGGCAAAGTTTTTTAGTGACACGACAAAGTGGTGTTGGCCTTTACTGATGCGCGCACCGCGATCGCACCACTGACTTGCCAGACGGAAGAAATCGTCACAACCGATGTCGTATGCCAGCTCCACCTTACTGATGCCTGAATGCAGTAAGTCTTCTGCATCCTTCAGGTTCTTAGCTTTGATGACCATATCTGTATCCTCGATTTCAGGAGGAAACAGAATAAGTTATTTTTATTACAAAATTGTTTCAATTTCATGAATGGCTGTCATATTTGCCCGTTTTGTGAAGCCACAAACACTTTGCATGTCACGTTAACCCAATGACTTTTTTCCTGAATCTCCCTTTCAGGCCTTTTTCTGGCAAGCCAGAGGGAAACCGCCTCAGCGTGGCCCGACTCACTATCCGCTCACTGCCATGCTATCTGTTCTGCGTTTTCCGCTTTCACGGTTGGGGTTCACTTTCTGTTGCTTGCCGGACAGGCCCCTGCGACAGAAAACTGAGATCGCTGCCGGACGGGCGCTGATAAATACGTAATGAAAAAACGTTAGCGATGGCATAGATATATTCAAAGATTGCCGACTGCGTATTTTCATAGTCCACCCAGAGTACGGAGGAGGTAAAGCAGTAGATCTCAATCGGTAAGCCTTCGGCTGACGGTTTCAGCGATCTCACCACGATATACATGTCTTTGTGGATATCCTCCCGCTGTGTCAGCCAGGCAGTAAGATAGTGACGAAAGACCATCAGGTTAGTCATGCCGTTTTCAACAAACCAACGGTCACCAACCGCGCTCAGTTCCCGACCATCCATCAGCTTTGACAGTTGTTCGCTGATGCCGCGGACCTGGACCATCGGCTCCAGCATGGCATGATCTACAAAGCGTATTGACGTTTGATCAAGGTAGAAACTCCGCATAATGCGTCGTGCACCGGAGGAAAACATTGCCTGCCAGTTGGTATACGTTTCGGTCAAAAAGGTTTTTGTGGGCACACGCGAAAGTGTATTGTCCCAGTTACGAATGGTGATGGTGTGCAGCGCGATATCAATGACCTCGCCACTGATATTATTCGCGGGCAGCTCAATCCAGTCGCCAAGCTGTAGCACGTCATTCGATGAGAGCTGAATATTCGCCACCAGTGATAACAAGGTGTGCTGAAAGACCAGCATCAGAACCGCTGCCACGGCACCCAGACTGGAGATGATAATGGCTGGCGACTTATTCGACATAATGGCCAGGATCATTATCGCAGAGATAATGTGGACCAGAATCTTACCGACCTGAATATAGCCCTTGATTGAATGATTTTTACGTTTTGATTTTTTGACATAGGAGATGTTCACAATCTCCAGTACTTCATTAAAAAACAGCGACAGATAAACCATAAATAAAATGCCGCAAATGGTTTTTATGGCGATTAACAGGTGCTCGGGCAGGTCCGGCATAAACTGCAACAGGAAGTAGACCGTGATGACCGGAATAAAATTGGATAGTTTTTCAGACAATCTGACATCTTTATCCAGCGGCACCTGATTCTTGTGACTGCTGAAGAACACTTTACGCACCACTCTGACCACAAAAAATTTGCATATCAGATGGGCTACCAGGCCCGTGACAATCAACACCAGGAGGTTAACAGCAATAGAAAGGGCGGGTTTATTCTCGATAAAGTGTTGTATGTCGTTAAAATAATTCATGTTAATCGTAAGCCTGGAAATGTTGCTGGTATTCAACCACAAACCTGTTGATGGCGATAAGCGTAGCGTGCGCCTGCTCTTCGCGCGACCGCGGTTAAATAAATGTTGTTTGTGCCTGAATGTAAGCCGCGCGGCACGGGCCGTCAGCCCGGAGGTGGTGACCGTGCTGTTGTTGACGTGCGCGGCTATCTGTTCCAGCGCGGGTCGTTAACCGCGATGTTTTGTCGATGCATCGCATTGTCTCATGAAGGTGAGTGCGGGTAACGCGCGGAGGTCTCCATCGCAGCAAACCGCATTGCAGATAAAGACAGGGAAGAGGCGAATCAGAGAAGGAATAATATCGTCGGCGTTTTTCTCCTTTGCACAGGGAAGGTGATTAGCGTCGGGTTTTATACTTGCAGAAAATTAAATTTTTGATGGTGACTGACGCGTATTAACCAGGCTGCTGTCGGTTTTATCCCAGGCGAGATGATGTCTGAATATATGCCCATATACGCTGAATACATGGAATATATGGTTATTATTTTGCTTATGAGAGCGTTATCGTAGGTTAAAAACACCTCTAAAACATATGCTTATCGCCACCTCTTTTCAGGAAGGTGGAAAATGAAAACGCACATAACGTCAACCATTCATGCCGATTACACTGTTCAGTCAGACCGCTCGGGTCGTGTAGGCTTTATTGAGAAGGCCGGATTTGGGGCCGGTGATGCAGCCTGTAATATGTTGTTCAACCCGATAACCCTGTTCCTGTCATTTTTTTATACGGATATATTTGGTCTGACACCGGGCGTGGTGGCGACCATCTTTCTTGTTGTCCGTTTTGCAGATGCGATTTTTGATCCTTTTTATGGCGCCTGGATTGATAAAACCACCACACGCTGGGGGCGCTTTCGTCCATGGATCATTGGCTTCGCCGTACCGTTTGCGATGAGTTGTATGGTGATGTTTTACACGCCCGATTTGCAGGGCAATGCAAAGATCCTGTATGCGTTTATTACCTATCTGATTTTGTCACTGCTGTATTCCGGTGTGAATATTCCGTACTGCTCGCTAGGCGGTGTTATCACCACCAATGCGCAGGAGCGGGTGTCCTGTCAGCAGTTTCGTTTTATGGGCGCTGGCTTTGCCAGCTTATTCTGTACTCTGACATTGTTGCCGATGGTGGCTTTCTTCGGTAACGGCAACCGGCAAATGGGCTTCTTTTGGGTCATTACAATTTTTGCCGTGATTTCCCTGTTCCTGTTTGTCTTTTGCGTGGCTACGACACGGGAGCGCGTGATCCCCAAAAGCAACGCCGGGGATTCCATCTTTAACATTATCCGGCAAATCATGAAAAACGATCAGTGGGTCGTCTGTGTCTTTGCCATGTTCCTGGATTGTATTCCGTCGTTTGTGCGCGGGGCCGCGTGTATTTATTTTGCCAAATACGTGATGGGGCTAAACGATTATTATGCCACGCTATTTCTGAGCACCGGGATTGTCGCCGGGATTCTGGGTTCCTATATCACACCCTATTTCACCAACCGCTGGTGCAAAGTCACCGTTTACCAGGCATGCAAAGCTATCGCGCTGATGATGTCTGTCGGGTTCTTTTTTCTGCCCGCTCAGAATGTGCTGGTGGTCTTTGTCTGGTTCTTTGTTCTGTCAGTGATTCATCAGATTGGCGCGCCCATTCTGTGGTCGTTTATTGGCGATGTGGATGACTATGGCGACTGGAAAACGGGTAAACGTCTGTCCGGCATCTGTGCCTCCGGTAACCTGTTTTCACTCAAAATTGCGCTGGCCGTCAGTGGCGCGATGGTGGGGGCCGTGCTGTCGGTTACCGGTTATCAGGCCAATGTCGCCATTCAAAAAGCTAGTGCGATTGCGGGCATTTATACGCTGATGGTCTGGATTCCGGTCGTGGGTTATCTGCTTTCTGTGTGGCTGGTCCGCACGCGCTACATACTGACCACGGCCAAAATGAAAACCATCGAAGACGACCTGTTATCGACGCATCCTGAGTGAGCCTCTGCGCGTTCGCCACAGAGAAGACAGAAGGGGAGAAAATGATTAAGTACTTTTTTCAAAAACAAAACTACATCGGCCAGGTCAATGACGCGCTGTACGGTTCTTTTGTGGAACATCTTGGACGTGCGGTCTACAGCGGTATTTATGAACCCGGTCATGTCACGGCGGATCGGCACGGTTTTCGTCAGGATGTGGGGGCCCTGGTGCAGGATCTGGGGATTAACACCGTACGCTATCCTGGCGGCAACTTTGTCTCTGGTTACAACTGGCGAGACGGTATTGGGCCGCAAGCTGAGCGTCCCGTGCGGCTGGATTACGCATGGCTTACCAAAGAGAGCAATCAGTTTGGCATTGATGAGTTCGCGACCTGGTGTGAAAGCTATGGGCTGACGCCCATGATTGCCGTAAATCTTGGCACCGGCACGCCGCAGGAGGCCGGTTACTTTATTGAGTACTGTAATGTGGCATCGGGGACCGCGCTGAGCGACTTGCGTATCCAGCATGGTCGGGCAGCGCCGTACAATTTTAAACTCTGGTGCCTGGGTAACGAGATGGACGGTGACTGGCAAACCGGGCAACTGAGTGCAGAAGATTACGTGAAAAAAGCCCGAGAAACGGCAAAAATCATGCGCTGGGTCGATCAGGATATCAGGCTGGTCGCCTGTGGCAGTTCAAACTCGTTACAGGCCAGTTATCCGGAATGGGATCGCATCGTTCTGGAAGGGCTTTATCATCAGATCGATTACCTTTCCTGCCACCACTATTTTGAAAACAGCACCGGCAATCCGCAGGACTTCCTGGCGTCTTTCCAGCGAATGGATGATTTTATTCATACCATCACGGCCACAGCCGACTATGTGAAAGCCAAACTGCGTAGCGATAAAAAAATGATGCTGTCGTTTGATGAATGGAATATCTGGTCCATTGAAGGCGAGCCCTGGCAGGATTACTTTACCGATCCCGCTAATCGCTATCAGGAAGCACCGCCGTTACTTGAACAGTCTTACACCTTCCTTGACGCGCTGACGTTTGGCGGGCTGATGTGCTCGTTACTCAATCACTGTGACCGCGTAAAAATGGCTTCTCTGGCCCAGTTAGTTAATGTGATTGCCCCCATCTTTACCCGTCCGGGAGGGGAGGCCATTCGCCAGACAATCTACTGGCCTTTCCAGATGGTGAGCCATTGCGGGCGAGGGCATGCCTTACGCTATTTTGCCAATGTTCCCACCCTGAATACGGTGCACGGCGAAACCCGGCAGATACAGAGCGCGGCGGTGTACAACGAAGAGAAACAGCAAATTGCCTTCTTCGCGCTCAATATGCACGCGCATGAGGCAGCGGATGTGGCCTTTATGCTCGATGACTTTGGTGAAGGGACGATAGCCGAACACAGCATACTGGCAGGTCATGCGCTGGACGCAAAAAACACTTTTGCTCAGCCCGACAACGTGGTGCCAACGTCACGCACGCTCACTGAGGCTGAACGTCGTCAGATGCAGGTGACGTTGCCGCCGCTGAGCTGGAACCGGGTGCTGATTGATCTGCGGGGTTGAATACAGGTCGGGCCGGCCAGGTTGGCGGGCCCGGAGACAGACATAAAAAAACCAACCGTAAAGGTTGGTTTTTTCGGGATAATTTGGTCGGCACGAGAGGATTTGAACCTCCGACCCCTGACACCCCATGACAGTGCGCTACCAGGCTGCGCTACGTGCCGAACTTTGGAGAGCTAGTCTACTGATTATCAGCACGAATGCAAGCGTTCCAACGCCTAACTGCCTTATTATTAATCAGTTAGCGATAAAACGCTTCTCTTCTGTGAGCACCTGCAACAACAGCGCCAGCTCGGGTTTATGATCCTTCAACGTATTGCCGTCTGCGTCGTAGGCGCGATAGCTACCGTTATTGTTGAGCACCAGCGTGACTTTCGGCGTGGTGATGACCAGCTTATTGTCTTCGCTACTGGTCACCCAGTCATGACGGCGCTGTGCCGCAAACAGATCTTCACCCTGCGCATAATTCACCGGATTCGTTCGCACATGCAGCAAGCGCTGCATCAGCGTCACCATCACGTCCTGATGATCGGAAAGGCGCGTCACCGTCTGTGCGGGCGTGTCCGGCCAGTGAATCACCAGCGGCACCTGCAGGTTTTGGCGATTTCCCTCGTTATCCGGATCGCCCTCCAGCGCGATACCGTGCTGTGCGGTAATCACGACCACGGTGTTTTTCAGCAAATCACGCTGCTGTAGCGTGGTGAGGATCGCCTGAATCTGTTCATTTAGTGCCGGTGCCTGGCGCAGATAGCTGCGCTGGCGGGTTTTGTCATTGTTGCCGCTGATATCCGGTCCGTTCAGGGCCAGCCAGGAGAACCATGGCGTGCCGTCAACTTTTTGCGTGCTCAGCCAGTTTTGCCATTGCGATACGGTGCTGGCATTGGGCTGATCGCCGCTGGCAGGCAGCGAGTAATCTGACAACAGCGCCTGACGGTACAACGGCTGGTTGAAGCCGTCAGAAGAGAACAAACCAAACTGATAGCCCTGCGTACTCAGCGCCGTCAGCAGGGCAGAAGGCGTACGTTGCGCCAGCACGCCGTTCATATAGCTGGGTGAAATACCGTAGAACAGGCCAAACAGCCCTCTTTCAGCGTTATCGCCTGCGCTGAAGTGCTGCGTGAAACGCACGTTCTGACGGGCAAACGCGCCTAGCGCGGGCAGCGCCGTGTCGGTGTTGGCGCTGTTCAGGCCATCCACCGTGATCACTAACAGGTTATCGCGCGTACCTTTATCCGCAAAGGTGATATCGCTCAGCGGATACTGCACGGCCGCCGCTTCGGGATCGCCTTGCTGTACCAGGCGGCGTTGATATTCCTGCGCATCCAGTAAGCCGTGGCGCTCCAGGAAACGTCGCGCGGTCATCGGGTAGGAGAGCGGCAGATTGGCGCGTTGCATAGTAATAGGGCGGTAGAAGTTGGCATCCGCCCAGATATACATCAGGTGGCTGGCAAAGAAGGCGCAGATAAACAGGGCCGCCAGCGGTTTGCCAAAAGAGCGGCGGTTCAGGCTACGTAGCTTCTGCCAGCTCCAGGTAGCAAACAAAATTTCCACCAAAAAAATCAGCGGCACGCCGATAAACATCAACTGCCAGTCGCGCGCCATTTCACTTTGATCAGGATTGATCACCAGTTCCCATACCACCGGATTAAGGTGAAGATGGAAACGGTTAAATACCGCGCTGTCGACCATCAGCAGTGTCAGTCCTGCCGTGGCCACCACCGACGACAGGACCCGCATCAGACGTTGCGACATAACGACGAACGTCAGCGGAAAAATAATCAGTAAATAGGCGGCAAAGACAATAAAGCTGAAGTGGCCAATCCAACTGCTGTACGCATAGATACGTCCCGCCAGGGAGGCAGGCCAGTCGGCAACCAACAAATAGCGGCTACCCAAAATGAGCGCGAAAAAGATATTAAACAGAGCAAACCAGTGTCCCCAGCTAATCATCTGGGAGACTTTTTCGCGGTAGCGCTGTCGGTTGGTTACCATAGTTTTACGTCAGACCGGCAAATTAATGAGTACTGTCGTCTACCGACGCCTGTAGCGCATCAGCAAAAGAACGAGCCAGAGCGCGGCGTTGCGCAGGCGCAACATCGCTGTTAATCAGGTTGGTTACCATGTTCCCCAGAACCATCAGGGAGAGATCGGTGGGAGCCTGGTCTTTTTGCAAAACCTGCGCCATTTCCGCGAGGAGTTGTTCAACGCGTTGGTCGCTGTAACGGGATGATTGTGGCATAGCGAAAACTTATCTCGTCTCAAAAGGCGATATAGTACCGGAACAACGCACTTTTTTCCGCAAATTTATCGAAAGCATCCGGTCTGCGTTATGCAGAGAGTTGAAAGCTGCTGCTGGCGGTGTTTGAATACGCGCCTGTGCTACCAGGAGGAGTTTACCATGAGTCTGGATATCGACCAGATTGCCTTGCATCAGTTAATTAAACGTGATGAAAATCAGCTAGAGCTGGTGTTGCGTGATTCGTTACTGCCGGCCACCAGCACGGTCGAAGCAATGGCGGAAGAGTTGCACCGTGTTTACAGTGCGAAGAGTAAAGCTTACGGGCTGTTTAATGCGGAAAGCGAACTGGCCGAGGCGCTGCGTAACTGCCGCAAAGGACATGATGATTTCCTCGCCTTCAGCCGGGCGGCGACCGGACGCCTGCGTGATGAACTGGCAAAATATCCTTTTGCAGAAGGCGGCGTGGTGCTGTTTATTCAGTATCGTTACCTGGCGGTAGAGTATTTACTGGTGGCGGTATTGAACAGCCAGTCCAGTATGCGCGTCAACGAACAAATGGATATCAGTAGCACACACTATCTGGATATCAATCATGCGGATATCGTGGCACGTATCGATCTCACCGAATGGGAAACCCATCCGGAATCCACCCGTTACCTGACTTTTTTGCGCGGCCGGGTCGGGCGCAAAGTGGCCGATTTCTTTATGGATTTCCTGGGCGCGGAAGTCGGCCTGGATACCAAAGCACAAAACCGTGGCCTGTTACAGGCGGTAGATGATTACTGTGACGAGTCGAATCTGGATAAAAATGAGCGGCAAAATTATCGCCAGCAGGTTTACAGCTACTGTAATGAGCAACTTCAGGCAGGCGAAGAGATTGCGCTGAAGGCGCTGTCTGGCGAACTGCCACCGCTGGGGGATAAAACGTTTGAAGCGTTTACCCAGGAGCAGGGCTATGAACTGGAAGAACATTTCCCGGCCGACCGCAGCACCTTACGTCAGTTAACCAAATTTGCCGGGAGCGGTGGGGGGCTGACGCTAAATTTTGATGCCATGCTGCTTGGCGAGCGCATTTTCTGGGACCCGGTGACGGATACCCTGACCATCAAGGGCACGCCGCCCAACCTGCGCGAACAGCTACAGCGCCGTACCAGCAGTAAGTAATGGCGAGCCGGACATGACGTTCCGGCTGACCGCAGACAAAATAAAAGGGCCGGTTTCGCAACCGGCCCTTCTACTTTCAACTCACCCGGCGATTAAGCGCGAACGAAGTCGATGTGGTGCAGTTTTGGCTTGAACGGGTGACGCTGAACAGCCTGCACTTTAACTTTGGTTTCTTTACCATCAACAACCAGCGTCAGAACTTCTTCGTAGAAGCCTGGCTTCGCTTGCAGGTTCATTACCTGGTCGTGGTCAAGGTCGATAGAAACAGCCGCTTCTGAACCACCATAGATGATGGCCGGGAAACGGTTTGCTGCGCGCAGGCGGCGGCTCGCACCCTTACCCTGCTCTTTACGTTCTACTGCATTGATAGTGAACATTAATACGTCTCTTTATAATTTCTGCTACAGGCGACCCAGTAACAGAAGGGTTATTCAACACCGCTGATGCACATGCAAAAGCGGGCGGCATTATAGCCGTAATCCCCCACCGGGGCAAACGCTAATACGACCTAGCGGAGTTCATTGGCCCGGCGGAAACGGCCCTGATAGTCAAACAGCTTCTCGCGAATCTGCCAGAAGCGGCCTTTGGCGCGCGCCACAACAAAATCGGGATGACGCAGCAGCGGCTGTAAGGCCAGCACATCGGCGGCGGTTTGCCAGCCCAGCGGCACGCCGGGTGCGCGCTGGTGCGGGCGCATAAAGAGCTGTTCGAAGGCCTTGCGCTGTGCAGGGGTTTGCAGGCGAAAGCGCTCGCTGACGCTGGTGCCGTCTTCATCGAAGTAGGTAGCGTTGAGCCATTCGCCTTTTTCATCGCGGCCCTGTTCCAGGGTCATGCCACCGCAGCGCAGAACCCGAGCATCTTTCAGTTTCAGGGCGGCTTTGAGCATATCGTCAGGATCGACCAGAATCTTGTCGCATTCGCGGCAGCGACGCGCGGCAATGTCGTTCTCTGCGTTGCACTCCGGGCAGTTTTTAAAGCGGAAACGGTAGTCGCACTGTTCACGCTCGCCCTCGTCGTCCTCTAAAACGCCCTGGCATCGCCGGCCGAAGTGCTCAATCACCATGCCATCGCTTGTGGCTTTGCCCCAGAAGGTGTTGGCGAAACCGCAGGCAGGGCAAAACACCTGCACGGGCTGATTGTCGCTTTTCCCTTTTGGCGTCCCCACTTCGGGCGTAAACAAATCGTGGGGATTACCGGCATAGTCCAGAATCAGGCAGTCCTTCTTGCCGGGAGACAAGCGTAGACCACGCCCGACAATCTGTTGATACAGGCTGACCGATTCCGTGGGACGCAGGATGGCGATCAGGTCCACATGCGGCGCATCGAAGCCGGTCGTTAACACGGCGACGTTCACCAGAAATTTAAGCTGCTGGGCTTTAAAGGCGGCGATCAGGGCATCGCGGTCTTTGGCATGGGTTTCCGCCGAGACCAGCGCGCTGTTTTCCGGCAGCAGGCTCAGAATTTCCCGTGCGTGTTCGACCGTGGAAGCAAAAATCATCACGCCCTGGCGATCGTCGGCAAATTCCACAATCTGACGAATGATCTGTGGGGTAATACGCTGCTGCTGTTTGAGTTCCCGGTTCAGATCGGCTTCGCTAAACAGGCCATTCGCCTGCGCGGTCAGGCGGCTGAAATCATACTGCACCACCGGCATATCCAGCCGTTCAGGGGGCACCAGAAACTGGTGCTTAATCATATAGCGCAGGGGCAGTTCATAAATGCAGTCGCGGAACAGGGCTTTTTCGTCGCCACGCACCATTCCGTGATAATGAAAACGGTAGATCCAGCCCTTGCCCAGACGGAACGGTGTGGCCGTTAAGCCCAGTAAACGCAGGTTAGGATTATGCTGACGCAGATGCGTAAAAATCTGTTGATACTGGCTCTCTTTGTCGTCACCAATCCGGTGACACTCATCCACGATCACCAGCGAAAAGGCGCTGTCAAACAGGCTGAGGTTTCGCGCAACGGACTGCACGCTGCCAAACACGACTTTTCGCTGACTCTCTTTACGCTGTAAGCCTGCCGCAAAGATATCAGCCTCCAGGCCGTAAGCCTGATATTTGCTGTGATTTTGCGCCACCAGCTCTTTGACATGCGCCAGCACCAGCACCCGGCCGCGGGCCAGGCGTGCCAGTTCCGCGATCACCAGGCTTTTTCCGGCCCCGGTGGGCAGCACTATCACGGCAGGTTCATGATGACGCCGGAAGTGGGCGACGGTGGCATCTACCGCTTCCTGTTGATAGGGACGTAAAGTAAAAGACATGCTGCTCACTTTTGGAAAACCTGCTGCAATTATGCCACGAATCGTCTATAAACGCGCTGTCAGAGAGACGCCGTTCAGGCTATACTTCCCAGACTTTTTCAACGGTTAATAACGCCGTTTTAGTTTCCCTCCGCAGTAACAGGCAAAACACATTCATGCGACTCGACAAATTCATTTCTCAGCAACTGGAAATCAGCCGTGCTATCGCCGGACGCGAAATCCGTGGTCAACGTGTCACCGTTAATGGTGAGGTGGTGCGCGATACCGCGTTCAAACTCCAGCCCGATCACGAGGTCGAGTATGACGGCAACGTGCTTCAGATGCAGACCGGGCCGCGCTATTTCATGCTGAATAAACCGCAGGGCTATGTCTGCTCCACGGACGATCCCGATCATCCTACCATCGTCTATTTCATCGAAGAACCGATGGCATTCAAACTGCACGCCGCAGGCCGGTTGGATATTGATACGACCGGATTAGTGCTGCTGACGGACGACGGACAGTGGTCGCACCGTATCACTTCACCGCGTCACCATTGTGAGAAAACCTACCGTGTGACGCTTGAAGCGCCGGTAAGCGACGATACCGCTGCGCAGTTCAGCGCAGGTGTACAACTGCATAACGAAAAGAGCCTGACCAAACCCGCACAGCTTGAGATCATCACACCGACGGAAGTCCTGCTGACGATCAGCGAAGGGCGCTATCACCAGGTCAAACGCATGTTCGCCGCCGTGGGGAATCGGGTGGTGGAGTTACACCGTGAGCGCATTGGCGCCATCGTCCTGGACGAGGACCTGGAACCGGGAGAATACCGCCCGTTAACAGAAGAAGAGATAGCCAGCATTGGCTTGCCTGACGAACTGAAACAGAAATAGCGAGAAAGCCGGTGCGCAAGGAAAAAAATTCGCCAATGGGGTTGGTGATCATTCTCGGTCTGTTAGCGATGTTGATGCCATTGTCGATAGATATGTATCTGCCTGCCATGCCACAAATTGCGCGTCAGTTTGCGGTATCCGCAGGCAGCGTACAGATGACGCTCAATCTTTATATTCTGGGGTTCGCCATTGGGCAGTTGATCTACGGTCCGCTGGCCGACAGCTATGGTCGCAAACCGGTGATAACGCTGGGCACCCTGATATTTGCCTGTGCGGCGGCAGCCTGCGCGCTTTCTCAGTCAATAGAACAGCTTATCGCGATGCGTTTTTTGCACGGCTTGTCCGCTGCGGCTGCCAGTGTCGTGATAAATGCCCTGATGCGCGACAGCTACTCGAAAGAGGAGTTTTCGCGCATGATGTCCTTCGTGATGTTAATCACCACCATTGCGCCACTGCTGGCCCCCATTATCGGTGGCTGGCTGCTGTTGCTCTGGAGCTGGCACGCCATTTTCTGGACACTCTCGATAGCCGCGCTGATTACCACCGTTCTGGTCGCGACCCAGATTCGGGAAACGCTGAAGCCTGCGCAGCGCCAGCGTTTTCATCTGCGCACGACGCTAGGGAATTTTGTGGCTTTATTTCGCCATAAACGGGCGTTCAGCTATATGCTGTCGAGCGGGTTCTCCTTTGCGGGACTGTTTACCTTTCTCAATGCGGGCCCGTTTGTTTACATCGAGCTCAATCATATTTCGCCGCAAAGCTTTGGCTATTATTTTGGCCTGAATATCGTGTTTTTGTTCATCATGACCCTGATTAACAGCCGCGCGGTGCGCCGTTTTGGCCCTGTCACCCTGTTCCGTTTTGGGTTACTGGTGCAGTTTGCGATGGGCATCTGGTTGCTGGTGGTCAGCGCGTTTGATCTGGGGTTTTTGCCGCTGGTCTTCGGTATCGCCATGTTTATCGGCTGTGTGTCCATGGTGTCATCAAATGCCATGGCGGTAATTCTGGATGAATTTCCGCACATGGCCGGTACGGCGTCTTCACTGGCGGGCACGCTACGTTTCGGCGTAGGCGCACTGGCCGGTGCGCTGCTCTCCCTGTTCAGCTTTAACAGTGCCTGGCCTATGGTGGGCACCATTGCGCTCTGTGCAACGCTCTCCGTTGCGCTCTTTCTCTACGCGTCACGTCCGCATTCTGCCGCCCGCTAAGCAGGCGGCAGCCTCCGCTGTCGCCTGTCCTGACCTGCAAAGACAATAATGTTTCTTATTTGTGAAAAAAAATAGCAAATAAAGTAATCACATTGGGTCTAAAATGATTGTTAGTTATCATTAAACGCGGTACATATAGCCCAAAATGAGATTCAACTCGCAATTTGGCAGATAACGCGCATGACAGGTTCGGCGCGCGATGCTGATACCGTTGGTGGTGAATTGGCTGCATTCTCTGGAGATACTGATCACTATGTTGCAACTTTCGGTGGTGCATCGTTTACCCCAGCGGTTTCGCTGGTTGAGCGATCGTCATAGCGTGATTGAGACTGACGATACGGATTCAGAAGAGCACGATGTTATCGCGCTTCGTCTGATAAGCCATGATGGCGTGCCCGCCTGGGAGATTTTGCATGAACTGAAAGACATGCTGACCGCCATTCAGGTCGATGGCAAAATTGCCGAGTGCGAAGGGCAACCCTGTCTTTTTATCCGCCGTTGTGATGAAAGCGCCACTAACTGCTGTCTGAAAAACCAGGGCGTTGCGATTGCGGAGACCTTTATTGGTCGCTGAGCGCCACTGACCTGAGCAGCTCGCGAGTATAGGCTTGCTGTGGGGCGGCGAATAACGTTTCACAGTCACCTTGTTCCACCACCTCTCCCTGTCGCAGGACGATCAGCTGATGGCAGAGCGAGCGAACCACTTCCAGATCGTGGCTGATAAACACATAGCTGAGCTGACGTTGCTGTTGCAGCCCACGCAGCAGATCCAGAATCTGTTTTTGGACCGAGCGATCCAGCGATGATGTGGGTTCATCCAGCAACAGCAGTTCAGGCTCCAGAATCAGTGCGCGTGCAATAGCGATTCGCTGCCGCTGTCCGCCCGAAAACTCTGCCGGATAACGATGGCGGCTCTCCGTGTCCAGCCCGACTTCTGCCATCACCGCGATAACCCGCTCTTCCTGCTGTGCCGCACTCAACTGCGGAAAATGCACCGCCAGCCCTTCGGCGATAATCTGCAGGACGGTCATGCGCGGATTAAGCGCAGAGTCAGGATCCTGAAACACTACCTGAATACGGCGGCGAAGCGGCAACAGCTGTTTACGTGACAGTTGATGCAGCGGCTGATGATCAAACCAGACTTCGCCCTGAGCGGCTATCAGTCGCAGCAGGGCCAGCCCGGTGGTGCTTTTCCCCGAACCGGATTCGCCCACCAGCCCCAGGCTTTCCCCGCGTTTCAGGCGAAAACTGATCGAGTTGACGGCAATCTTTTCGCCCGTTTTACGCTTAAACAGCCCCTGATGCAGGGGGAAAGTGACGCGCAAATGCGCCACGTTCAGCATCACAGGAGATTCGGCCGCGAGCGGCACGGCGCGGCCTTCCGGATTGGCCGCAAGGAGTTGCTGAGTGTAAGCGTGCTGCGGCTGACGAAGCAGAACCGCGCTGCGGTTGTGCTCCACCACCTGACCGGCGCGCATGACGCTCACGTTATCCGCCAGCTGACGAACGATGTTCAGGTTATGCGTAATAAACAGCATCCCCATATTCAGTTCCTGTTGCAGTTCACGCAGCAGGGTAAGGATTTGCGCCTGTACCGTGACATCCAGTGCGGTCGTCGGTTCATCGGCAATCAACAGCTTCGGTTGTGTGAGCAGCGCCATGGCGATCATGACGCGCTGGCGTTCACCGCCGGAGAGCTGGTGCGGAAAATCATTGAGTCGCGAGGCGGGCTGGCGAATACCGACGCGATCCAGACAGCGAATAATCTCTGCCCGTGCCGCTTCCCGCCGCAGCCCGCGATGCAAAGACAGAACTTCGTACAGCTGTTTTTCGATGCTGTGCAGCGGATTGAGAGAAACCATGGGTTCCTGAAAAATCATCGCCATTTGATTGCCACGCAGTCCGCGAAGGCGCTGCTCTGATGCCGTTAACAGGTTCTCACCGGCGAACAGAATCTCTCCCTGCGGATAGACGACGGCGGCCTCATGCAGGAGCCGCATGACTGACAGGGCCGTGACGCTTTTCCCTGAGCCGGATTCGCCTACCAGCGCCAGCGTTTCTCCCGCCTCAACGCACAGTGAAACATCCTTCACGACCTGATGCAGCTGTTTGCCCTGACGAAAGGCGATGGAAAGGTGATTAACGGCAAGCAGTGGCGCGTCCATTCAGACTCCTTTACTGGGATCGAAGGCGTCGCGTACGGCTTCACCAATGAAAATCAGCAGCGACAGCAGTATCGCCAGCGTAAAAAAGCCAGATAAACCCAGCCACGGTGCCTGCAAATTATTTTTTCCCTGCAGCAGCAGTTCACCCAGCGAAGGCGAACCGATGGGCAAGCCAAAACCTAGAAAATCGAGGGACGTCAGCGTGGTAATCGAACCGCACAGAATAAAAGGCAGAAAGGTCAGCGTAGCGACCATCGCATTCGGCAGCATATGCCGCAGCATGATGCGTGCGTCGTTGACGCCCAGCGCCTGCGCCGCGCGAATATAGTCAAAGTTGCGGGTACGCAAAAATTCGGCTCGGACCACGCTGACCAGGCTCATCCAGCCAAACAGCACGGTCACCAACAGCAGCCACCAGAAGCTGGGCTGAACCACGCTGGACAGCAGAATCAGTAAAAACAGCGAAGGCATACCGGACCAGACTTCTGTAAGTCGTTGTCCTATCAGATCTGTTCTGCCGCCAAAGTAGCCCTGTATTGCGCCAATGACGATACCGATGACGCTGGAAAACAGCGTAAGCAGCAGACCGAACAGAAGCGAAATACGCAGACCGTACAGCAACCGCGCCAGCACGTCGCCACCGTTGGCGTCAGTACCCAGCCAGTTTTGTCGCGAGGGAGGTGAAGGGAAAGGCACCTGTGACGCAAAATTGAGGGTATTGGCTCCAAAGCGAATGGGTGCCCAGAGCGCCCAACCCGCTTTTTCCAGCCGCTGTTGCAGCCAGGGATCCTGATAATCGGCTGCCGTCGCAAAGTCGCCGCCGAAGTCAGTTTCGCTGTAGTTAAAAAACAGAGGCGCGTACCAGCGGTGCTGATAGTGCACCAGCAGCGGCTTGTCGTTGGCAACCAGCTCGGCACACAGGGAAAGAACGAAGATAAACAGGAAAATCCACAGCGACCAGTAGCCGCGTCGATGATGCCGGAAGCGCTGCCAGCGTTGCTGGTTTAAACGCGAAATCTGCATTATCGCCTCTCAAAATCGATACGAGGATCAACCAGCGTGTAGGTCAAATCACTCAGGATATTCATCAGCAACCCAATCAGGGTGAAAATATACAGGGTACCAAACATCACCGGATAATCCCGCTGGACGGTGGCATCAAATCCCAGCAGACCTAAACCATTCAGCGAGAACATCACCTCAATCAGGACCGAGCTGGTAAAAAACATACTGATAAAGGTGGCGGGGAAGCTGGCTATCACCAGCAGCATCGCATTGCGGAACACGTGGTGGTACAGGATACGGCGCTCGGAAACTCCCTTAGCCCGGGCGGTGACGACGTAATGTTTGCGAATCTCATCAAGAAACGCATTTTTGGTCAGCATGGCTAAAGTAGCAAAACCGCCAATGACCGTAGCCAGCACCGGAAGCGCAATATGCCAGAGATAATCCCCCACCTTGCCGTACCAGGGCAGGGTGGCAAACTGCGGCGAGGTCAGCCCGCGCAGGGGAAACCAGTCGAAATAGCTGCCGCCTGCAAACAGGACTATCAGCATAATACCGAACAGAAAAGCAGGCACCGAGTAGCCAATGATGATGAACGTGCTGCTCCAGATATCAAACGGGCTACCATTCCGCACGGCCTTTTTTATCCCTAACGGAATCGACACCAGATAGATAATCAGTGTGCTCCACAGGCCGAGGCTGATGGATACCGGTAAACTCTCTTTAATCAGTTGCAACACAGACGCACTGCGAAACAGGCTGTCACCAAAGTCAAAGCGCAGGTAGTTCCACAGCATCGAAAGATAGCGCTGCGCGATGGGTTTGTCGAAACCATAACGCTTTTCAATTTCGGCGATCACTTCCGGGTCCAGACCACGTGCGCCGCGATACTGATTATCGCCAGGCGTTGAGCGATTCAGGCTGGCCCGCGTTCCGCTGCTGTCAGCGCCGCCTGCGCCGGGCATGCCGCTGGTCTGGCCAAACTGAATGTTCGCCAGCGCCTGATCAACCGGGCCGCCGGGCGCGATCTGCACAATGAAAAAGTTGAGTGTGATAATGGCCCACAAGGTCGGAATGATCAGTAACAGTCTGCGAAAAAAGTACATTGCCACAGGATGTCCTCAGCGTCGGTTAGCGGGCAGGCGGCCGGCTTTACTGACGTCATACCACCAGTTATCCAGTCCCGTACTGTAATCAGGTTTCCTCGCAGGATGGGAAAATTTATTCCAAAAGGCAAGGCGCTGGTCGGCGCTGTACCACATCGGGATCATGTACGCATTCCACAGCAAAATGCGGTCCAGCGCCTGCCCCAGTGGCAGCAAAGCGTCGGCGTCACCCTGATGGTCGACAATCGCTTTAACGAAGTGATCAACGACGGGATCCTGAACCCTGGCGTGGTTCCACGAGGACTGAATATAGTCCGACTGCCAGCTAGCCTGCAGGTTACGTGAGGGCGTTGGCATCGCGAGATACACCGTGCTGACCATATCATAGTCGCCGCTGCGCAGGCGACGCAGATACTGAGAGCTGTCAATCTGACGCAGCGTTAAGGTGATCCCCAGGCGGGAAAGGTTATGCTGGTAGGGAAGGGCCCATTCGCTGTTGGTGCCACCGGGCAACAGCAGCTCTGCCGTAAAGGGTTTTCCGTTCTTATCGTTCACCAGGCGTTGGTTTTTAACATGCCAGCCAGCCTGGTTCAGCAGGGACATGGCTTTAAGCAGGTTCGTGCGATCGTAACCGCTGCCATGGGTTGTCGGGGGTTTCCAGGCGTCGGTAAAGATGTCCGGCGGTAACTGCGCACGGAAAGGGGTGAGTAGCCGTTGCTGTGCGGCATCAGGTTGGCCCTTTGCAGCATAGTTTGTATTCTGGAAATAGCTGCTGGTACGTTTAAAGGCATGATAGAACAGCGTTTTATTCATCCATTCAAAATCAAAGGCCAGCGCCATCGCCTGGCGTACCCGTCGATCCTGAAACAGGGGTTTTTGATTATTGAGCGCCAGCCAGCGCGTATCAATTGACGCGGTATTGGGCATAGATTCTTTCACAATCTGCTGATCGTCAAAGTGACGGCCACGGTACTGCGTTGCCCATTTTTTCGCGGACGTCTCTTCTCGCAGGTCGAAAGCACCGGCCTTAAACGCCTCAAACGCCACGTTGTCATCCAGGTAATAGTCGTAACGCATGACGTCAAAATTAAAGCGCCCGCGGTTGACCGGCAAATCAGCTGCCCAGTAGTCCTTCACGCGACTGTACTCAATAAACTGGCCCAGCTTCCAGCGGCTGATGCGGTAAGGTCCGCTCGACAGAGGAGGCTGACTGAGCGGTTCGTTAAACTTTTTATTCTGCCAGAAGGTATGCGATATCACCGGCAGCGATAGTAAGCTCAGCATCAAATCTTTGTCGGGTGCCGGTAACGTAATACGCACCGTCAGACGATTAACCGCCTCCATCGTCACGCCGCGATAATAGAGACGAAACTGGGGCACGCCTTCGGTCATGAATGTGTGAAACGTAAACGCGACATCCTCAGCGGTAATGGCAGAGCCATCGTGAAATCGCGCACGCGGGTTAAGGGTGATCTCCATCCAGCGAAAATCAGCGGGATGACGGGCGGATTCGGCAATCAGCGGATAGTAACTGCCGGGTTCATCATCCGACGTGGTAAATAAGCTGTCATACAGTGTGCCGGTGCCCGCCGCCGGATTGCCGCGCGATGCGTAGCGGTTGAAATTGTCGTAGGTGCCGGGCACAGCCTGAACAATTTTGCCGCCCTTCGGCGCGTCAGGGTTCACATAGTCGTAATGATGAAAGTCCACGGCATACTTCGGCGTGCCCAACTGAGCAAACGTGTAACTGACCTGCACCGGGCTGGCGTGCAGCGGGCTGGTCAACCAGCAGCACAGCAGCAAAACAACATAGCGGAACGGCATAAAGAGGGCGGTCTCCTGAACGTTTTGACACCGCAGCGGTGTTACAGGCTGATGGACTGGCTGGTCTGGCGCAGAAAGAACGCCTTGACCTGTTCGGGCGGTAGCGGGCGGCTAAACAGATAGCCCTGCAAATGTGTCACGCCACGGTTGATCAGCCAGCTTGCCTGCTCATCCGTCTCAACGCCTTCCGCCACGCTCATCAGATTCAGTTTCTTTGACAGCTGTAAGACTGTATCCAGTACGGGCGAGGTAATCGTTTCGGTGCCAATACTTTGAACAAACCCACGGTCAATCTTCAGATAATCAAACGCATACTTTTCAAGATAGATTAATGCACTGTGCCCGGTACCGAAATCATCTACCGCAATTTTAATTCCGCGCTGATGAAGCCAGTTAAACAGTGCGGCCGCGTTACTGTTTTCCACCACAGCACGTTCAGTAATCTCAAAAACGTACTGAAAGTGATCGTGCGGCATGCTGTCTTGCCAGTACAGCACATCATCGCGAAAGCTACAGGCACCCAGATGCAGCGGCGAAATATTCAGACTGATGCAGGTTCCTTTCGGCAGCGTGTGGCGCAGTAGATGTGCATCACGTGCAACCAGCTCAAAAAGGTGCCGGGTCAGGGGAATGATTTGGTTTTGCGCTTCGGCATAACTGATAAAAATGTCGGGTGAGATTGCTTCGCCTGAAGGGTGCGTCCAGCGAAGCAGCGCCTCAATGCCGTACGATTGCCTGTCTGCTGCTGTGATGATGGGCTGATATTCAACATGAAACTCGCCACGTCGAATGCCCATCGTGATTTCTTTACCGGGACGGCGCACCCGGGACAGTAACACCCAGCTCATCCCGCTGACAATTAACGCAAACAACAGGCTAATCAGCATGATCGTTTGGTAGTCGCTCGCCGATAAGGTTGAACCATAAAGTGCAAACTGAAACGGCAATCCGTCCATTGGCGTCTGCATAAGGGGTGAGGGGATCAGGTGATTTCGCACCAGCGTGGGCTGCCAGCTTGTCAGGGCAGTATTATGCGCAAGTAACGCGATACCGGTAATTTCAGGGTGAGATGACGCTTTGAGTTGATAAGGTGACAGGCTGACATTCAGCGTGACAAACAGGCCTGACTGCTGGGTGCCAGGTTGTTTGATCCAGATGGCCAGCGCCGGTTTTGTTGGCTGCATTGGCGTTCCAGGCAGTAAACGAATATCCCGTTCACGTGTAGGATCGGTGCGCGGTGAGAGCGCGCTGAGCGGCTGAAAGAAACTGCCCGTCGCCGAGGAGCAAAAGGCATTACCGTCTTTAACCAGGATAATGGCGCGTATGTCACCCGCAAAGGCTGCACGCGCGGTTAATTCGTGATTAACGATGTAGCATTCAGACTTAACTAAGGGAAGCAGCGGAATGAGGGTATCTGAAATAAGGGCGTTCACGCTGTGCTGAAAATCGGTGCTGCTGTCGATGAGCAACTGCTTGTGTTGTTGCTTGCGATGGTGCTGGGTCTGAATAAGCAAAACAGACGTTAACAACAAGAAAAACAAACTACCAACAATCGCGCTCTTCCACGCGATGCGACGAGGATAAGTTGCCTGGCGTATCAGCGCCCGCGACAATGGCATGAAGTGCTTCCCCTGATCAAAATACAAAACTAAATGATGCACAATCGCACACATTTTCGCGTTTGAGAATATAACGAGTCAGTTAGTAATGTCTCGTTATTATTTTGATAAACAAGTATTTTTTTACGTTGATTCGCTGGATTCAGAAAAAAAAACGCTGCATAGGCAGCGTTCTTTTTTCTCTGGCTGAGAGGACGTTCGTTCTACACTAGCTCGGATTTCGACTTAATACCCGACGTGCTTCGCGATAACGTTTTTTCCAGTAATCTTCATTAAGGCTGGAGATCATCACGCCGTTGCTGGTCGAGGCATGAACAAAGTTGTCGTTGCCAAGATAGATACCAACATGACGGCCGGTGGAACCTGCACGGAAGAGGACTAAGTCACCCGGGCGCAGTCTGCTCCGTGCGATTTCTTTCCCTGTTCCCTGCTGTTCGGAGGTCGAACGAGGAAGATCTAATCCAAATTGTTCACGAAAAGTACGCTGTACGAAAGCGGAACAATCAATGCCGCGTTTAGTATCACCGCCAAGACGGTAACGTACACCTTTCCAGCTCGCGTATTGATCCATGATGCGTGTCTTAACATCGACATTACGCACCATCTCTTCGAACTCATCCTGAGACGCTTGAAGTAAAAAACCATTCTGGTTGTTAACTTCATGATTCTCGATTTTTGCGTTATGGGTACTGCTACAAGCTGAGAGGAGTGTTGCCAGCGCCAGAGCGGGCGCTATCCGCCAGATATATCTCAGTATTGGTTGAGACTTGACCATTATTCGGGTTTTCCTTCGAAGTCCTTACGACAAGATTGTCGCCAGCCAGATGACAAAACGGAATGAGATTAATAAGCCAGCCAGAACAAGACAACGCTTTAATTATAAAAATGTGTAAATCACCACAATTTATCTGTTAAAGAATGCTTAATACCGCGACTTCTTTCTCACTGCGACCGAGATTAACCGATTCCCGAGGCCGTGGCGAGTGCTTTTAATCAAATTCTGATAGGTTTTTTTGATACTTATCAAACTTAAATGACTTGTTCACTTTATCAACAGGAATGCAAGTGTAATAACAGGATGAAAGGGGAAAACAGGCGCTAATTCCAGGCATAGTGCGGGTTGCGGGGAGGGCGGCGGCGCGGCTGGCTTTCATCAGACAGGATAAATCCTGTAATATCATCGGCTTCAGCGTGATTTTTTGTTAGCGTGCTAATTGTTACTTTAAGTTTTTTATAAGTAAGGGCGGTTTAAAATTTAATCATTAACCCGCCCTCGCTAATTAATTACCCTTGGGGTTTATTTTTGCCCGGTAATTTGTGATAAAACCAATTAACCAGATAATCACTTGCCGGTGTTAATAACCACCAGCTCAATCCCACCAGAACAACAGAAAGCGAACCCACCGTAATATCCGTAAACCAGTGCGCGCCAGCCATCACGCGCGGCAAAGCGAATAAAACGACAATAACCACGCCGACTAAAAACGGGCGAAAGCCAAAATAACGCCACATAAATGCCGCAAAGATCATCAGCATCATGCCATGATCGCCGGGAAAACTGTCCTTTGACGCATCTTTAGCGGGAATGCCGGTCAGCTCACTGACACGATGCACGCCGTCAAAAAACAGCGTCGGGCTGGCGTGTTTGACCGGCAACAGATGGCCGGCCTGATTCAGAACGACCGCAGTCACAAGCATGGTAATGCCAATGGCCAGCATACGACGTCGACCGGTGGGCGTTTCGCGGTACCACAGCCACAAATAGAGCAAGCCCATTGCCAGCAAGGACACGGCATCAAAGCCGCGAAAATTAGTGATGGCAACCAGCAGGGCAAACGCCGGGTGAGCAACCATCTCATTATTGAAGGCGAAAAAAATCCCTTTATCAATTTCAAACCAAAACCCGTGATGAGGCGGTAAGTACCAAGAAAAAAACAGCATCATCCCCAGTGCATTAAGCAGGAGGATGGTGACAAGACGTGTTGCGTGCATAAATCTGCCCCAGTAAAAAAATAACCGCCGACCATAACCATGTCAGCTTAAACGAATCTTCAACAAGGCGGATTGTAAACTATTCCAGTCGGCAGGTGCGGAATGAATCATCTCAACACGGCTGTCTGGCGGCGTTGTGTCCAGCAATGCATAATGAAAATCCTCCCTCTGACGATTGATACTGACTGCGCCTTCCTTTATACGCAGGGAGCCCTTGACCCGATCTACAGGGGCAAGCCGCGCCCATTCAAGCAGGGGCTGAGCGTCAAACACCGTTTCATTGTCAAAAAGCCAGCCGCAGGCGACATAGCCCTGGCCCTGATTGAGTGCCCGACGCCACGTGCTCTGCCCGTCAAGACGCATTGCCGCAATACCACTGCCCGGAGGCGTTGAATGAGAGTGATGTGCAGGATGCGGAATGTCGCGCGGTGCGCCTCGCGGTTTGTCCAGCAAGGCTGGAGGGATGCGGCCAAATTCCGTAGCCACAAACGGCCGATCGGCCTGATGCGCTGTCCGCCATTGTGCCAGGCGCTGCTTATCATGGTCACTCCAGCGATCGCGTTTATTGCCAATGATGATGTCGGCGGCGAGGAGTTGATCGCGAAAGTTTTCATTATTGAGGATACGTGGGTCGGCAAGCTGGCGCGCATCCAGCAGCGTCAGCGTCGCCTGAAGCGTGAGCCAGCGCTCATAGGCAGGCGAGGTCAGCATGGTCAGGAGCTGGCGGGGATGGCCGAGTCCAGTGGGTTCGATTAATAAACGGTCGGGTTTAGTCTGCTTTAACAGCCTGTTCAACCCAATTTGCATGGGCAGTCCGTTAACGCAACACATACAGCCGCCGGGAATCTCTTTTAGCGTGGCGCCGCGGTTGGCAAGTAATGCGCCATCAATACCAATCTCACCGAATTCATTGACCAGTACAGCCCAGTTTTCCCCGGCGGGTTTATGCGCTAACAGGTGAAGCAACGTAGTGGTCTTTCCGCTGCCTAAAAATCCGGTAAGGAGGTTAACACGTGTCATGCCTGAGGCTCCTGCAAAGCATTATGCGAATATTGTTATAGTATAACAATATTCGCCTGCCGCACGCGCCAGTCTTGATCAGTCGGCGCGTCCCATATAGCGGCGCTCTGCCACATGGATGCGAATGCGCTCACCGTTACTGAGATATTCGGGCACCTGCACGACCAGGCCTGTACTCATCCCGGCAGGCTTAGTGCGTGCGCTGGCCGACGCGCCTTTAATTCCGGGCGAGGTGTCCACAATTTCCATGTCAACCGTCTGAGGCAGTTCAAGCGCCAGCACCTGTCCGTCCATGGTGAGCACCTGGATACCGGGAATGCCCCCTTCAGGGATAAACAGCAGTTCTTCTTCTATTTGCTCTTTTTTGAAGGCGTAAGGCGTGTAATCTTCATCGTCCATGAAGACGTATTCATCACCATCAATATAAGAGAAGGTGACGCTGCGGCGGCTCAGCGAAATGGCATCAATAATTTCATCGCCTTTGAAGCGTTCTTCTACTTTCATGCCGGTGCGCACATCGGTAAAGCGCATTTTATACAGCGTTGCCGCGCCCCGGGCGCTTGGGCTCTGGACATCAATGTCTTTCACCAGCAGCAGTTTGCCGTTATGGGTGACGGCCATTCCTTTTTTGATTTCGTTCGCTTTTGGCATTGCGGTTCTCGCTGTCAAAGTGATTGTGCGCGCAACGTTACTCGCGCGGACGTGAACAGGCAAGACAGCGCGAAAAATTTTGTGCCTGATGGCGACTAACAGGATAAAGCCACCTCAGTATACATCATGGATCATGACGTCATTGGCGTTGCAAAGGCGACATCACAGCATGACCGGCGATCGGCGCCTGGCCTGTTTCTCTGTAAAGGTGATGTCAGGGTAAGGCACGTTCTGTTATCGTGCGCGCTTTAGCGGTTCGGGGAGGTAAAAGATGGAATGTCGTACAGACTGTGGCGCATGTTGTATTGCCCCGAGCATTTCCTCGCCCATTCCGGGAATGCCACAGGGCAAACCCGCTAATACCCGGTGCGTTCAGCTTGCGGATAATAACCTCTGTAAAATTTTTGGATCGCCTCTGCGTCCGAAAGTGTGCGCCGGACTACAGCCATCGGTTGAGATGTGCGGTAGTAACCGTCATTATGCGATGGATTATCTGATTCACCTTGAGCAAAGTACCGCCCCCTGATTTCCCCGGTGCAGGTTCCCGTCTTCGCTGCGTTTGTTGTCTTTTGAGACATCATCACTGTTTAAAAACGCCGCATTTCTGGCTGTATTGTCGACGGCATAATTTATCCTCTGGTGCATGTTAATCGCTCCCTGCCTGCATGGCGTCCTGAATTTGTTCGTATCTTTGTGAAAGTGTTTGCTGACGCTGAAGCAGAGCCGAGGCATGCGATTAATGGCAAGGAGCTGACGTTGCTGAAATTCCCCTCCTGTTAATCGACCTCATGTCACCCAGACTTCAGCACGCTTTTTAAGATTATCCTCTGATCTCACTGAATTGTGCGTAACGTCAAAGATCTGCTACGTCGTTGACGCATTTTCTTGCCAGTGACACGCATGTTCAGCACAATTCTTGAAACGTTTCAGCGTTGCTGTAGCGGCCTTTAGTGGCACGAACAGCAAGATTCGACACCAGTAAGCTGAAACGATTCAATCAGCAAGCGAGGAGAATTATGTTCCAGCTCGAATTGCAGGCCATCCATACCGGAGCCAGCGCCCAAAATAAAGAAGATGCGATTCGTCAGGTTGCGGCGGCACTTACTGCCGCAGGTAACGTGGCGGAAGGTTATGTCAACGGTATGCTGGCACGTGAGCAGCAGACCTCTACCTTTTTGGGTAATGGTATTGCCATTCCTCACGGCACCACCGACACGCGCGATCTGGTGCTGAAAACCGGCGTGCAGGTCTTTCAGTTTCCGCAGGGCATTGCCTGGGGCGACGATCAGACCGCCTATGTCGCGATTGGTATTGCGGCCAAATCCGATGAACACCTGGCCTTGTTACGTCAGCTTACGCATGTGCTGAGTGATGACTCTGTTGCCGAACAGCTTAAAACGGCCTCAGCGGAAGATTTGCGTGCGCTGCTGATGGGTGAGAAGCAGCCCGCAGCGTTCAGCTTTGACACCTCCCTGATTACCCTCGACGTCAATGCACGTGATTTGATGACGTTGCAGGCCTTAAATGCCGGGCGTTTACAGGCGGCGGGCGTGGTTGATGCCAGCTATGTCGCGGATGTGGTGTCCCGCCATCCTCTGAGTCTGGGACAGGGCATCTGGCTCAGTGACAGCGGTAAAGGCAATCTGCAAAGCGGCGTAGCCGTCAGCCGCGCAGCGAGCGCGTTTGAGCACCAGGGCGAACCGGTCAACATGCTGATAAGCGTGGCAGCCGTTGATGAGCGTCCTCTGGACGTGCTGGGCTACCTCAGCGCTCTGCTGCAGAGTAATAAGGCCGATCGTTTATTAAAAGCGGATGCGGCAGGTGTTTATGCTCTGCTGACCAGCGAAGTCGACGAGCAGGCGGACCAACTGACTGCAGAATTCACGATCCGCAACGAGCATGGCTTACATGCGCGTCCGGGTACGGCACTGGTGAGCGTTATCAAGCAGTTTAACAGTGAGATCACGATTACGAACCTCGACGGCAGCGGCAAACCGGCGAACGGACGCAGCCTGATGAAAGTGGTCGCGCTGGGCGTGAAAAAAGGCCATCGCCTGCGTTTCACTGCCAGTGGTGATGATGCACAGCAGGCATTAGATGCCATCGAAGAAGCAATCAACAGCGGATTAGGTGAGGGGGCAGCATGACCAGACGTGTGGCAACTATCACGTTGAATCCTGCGTACGACCTGGTCGGCTATACGCCTGAAATTGAGCGCGGTGAAGTGAACCTGGTGAAGACCACCGGATTGCATGCTGCCGGTAAAGGCATCAATGTTGCCAAAGTGCTGAAAGATCTGGGGATTGATGTCACCGTAGGGGGCTTTCTGGGGAAAGATAACCAGGATGGTTTCCAACAGCTGTTCAGTGAACTGGGGATTGCTAACCGCTTTCAGGTGGTCAATGGCCGTACCCGCATCAACGTCAAGCTCACCGAGCAAAACGGGGACGTCACCGATCTCAACTTTTCCGGCTTCAGGGTGACCGCGCAGGACTGGGATCGTTTTACCAGCGATTCATTAACCTGGCTGGGTCAGTTCGACATGGTTTGCGTTAGTGGCAGCCTGCCGGAAGGTGTCGATCCTGACGCCTTTACCCGCTGGATGACCGAACTGCGCACCCATTGCCCATGCATTATCTTCGACAGCAGCCGTGAAGCGCTGGTCGCAGGCCTGAAGGCCGCACCATGGCTGGTCAAACCCAACCGTCGCGAGCTGGAAATCTGGGCGGGACGTAAACTCCCTACGTTGCAGGATGTGATTAACGCAGCGCACGAGTTGCGTGAGCAGGGCATTGCACATGTGGTGATTTCTCTGGGTGCAGAAGGCGCACTTTGGGTCAATGCCTCAGGTGAATGGATTGCTAAACCGCCGGTGTGCGAGGTTGTCAGCACCGTTGGGGCAGGTGACTCCATGGTAGGTGGCCTGATTTATGGCCTGTTAATGCGTGAATCCAGTGAACATACGTTACGTCTGGCTACTGCGGTAGCCGCGATGGCCGTGAGCCAGAGCAACGTTGGCGTTACCGATCGTACCCAGTTGGCCGCAATGATGGCGCGCGTCGACTTACAACCCGTTAACTAACAGCAGGAGAGCGATAGTGAAAACGCTGCTGATAAAAGATCCTTCAACAGGACTGGCCTCTGCCTACATGGCAAAACAACGTCTGGCTGCTGCGGCTGCGCAGGCGGGTTTGACGCTAACAGAAAACCCGGCGGAAGCCGAACTGGTGATTGTCACCGGTCAACATGTGCCTGACGATGCTGCGCTGAACGGAAAATCCGTCTGGCTGGGCGATGTTCAACAGGCGGTCAGTGAGCCAGAACAGTTCCTGAACCGTGCGAAAGCCGAAGCGAAACCCTGGCAGGCCCGCGCAGCCGCTCCGGCTGCAACCCCTGCAACAGCGTCAGCTAACGGACCAAAACGCGTGGTTGCCGTAACGGCCTGTCCAACGGGCGTAGCACATACGTTTATGGCGGCTGAAGCTATTCAGGCTGAAGCGACCAAACGCGGCTGGTGGGTAAAAGTTGAAACCCGTGGCTCTGTTGGTGCAGGTAACGCGATTACGCCAGAAGAAGTGGCGGCGGCCGATCTGGTGATCGTGGCGGCGGATATCGAAGTGGACCTGGCGAAGTTTGCGGGTAAACCGATGTACCGTACCTCAACCGGCCTGGCGCTGAAGAAGACCGCTCAGGAACTGGATAAAGCCGTTGCTGAAGCGAAGCCGTTTAAACCGTCCGGCGCGCAAAACAGCAATCAGGAAGAGAAAAAAGAGGGCGGTGCAGGCGCTTACCGTCATCTGTTAACAGGTGTGTCTTACATGCTGCCGATGGTGGTGGCTGGTGGTCTGAGTATCGCGCTGTCGTTTGCGTTTGGTATTACGGCGTTTAAAGAGCCGGGTACGCTGGCGGCTGCGCTGATGCAAATCGGTGGCGGTAGCGCGTTTGCCCTGATGGTGCCGGTGCTGGCGGGTTTTATCGCGTTCTCTATCGCGGACCGTCCGGGCCTGACGCCGGGCCTGATTGGCGGGATGATCGCCACCAGCATCAACGCGGGCTTCCTTGGCGGCATCATCGCGGGCTTTATTGCGGGGTATGCAGCCAAACTCATTAGCGGCAAAGTGAAGCTGCCACAAAGTATGGAAGCGTTAAAACCTATCCTGATCATTCCGCTGTTTGCCAGCCTGATCACCGGCTTGCTGATGATCTATGTGGTCGGTAAACCCGTCGCGGGCATCATGAGCGGTTTGACCAGCTGGCTGGCTCACATGGGAACGGCTAATGCTATCCTGCTGGGTGCTATCCTCGGCGGTATGATGTGTACCGACATGGGTGGTCCTGTTAACAAAGTTGCCTACGCTTTCGGTGTCGGTCTGCTGAGTTCACAAACCTATGCACCGATGGCCGCCATTATGGCTGCGGGTATGGTGCCACCGCTGGCAATGGGGCTGGCGACGCTGGTTGCCCGTCGTAAATTCAATAAAGGTCAGCAGGAAGGAGGTAAAGCCGCGCTGGTTCTGGGCCTGTGCTTTATCTCAGAAGGTGCGATTCCGTTTGCCGCTCGTGACCCCATGCGCGTCCTGCCATGCTGTATCGTCGGCGGTGCGGTGACCGGTGCCACTTCTATGGCGATTGGTGCCAAACTGATGGCACCGCACGGCGGCCTGTTCGTGCTGTTAATTCCAGGTGCAATTACCCCGGTACTGGGTTACCTGCTGTCGATTGTTATCGGCACAGCCATTGCCGGATTAGGGTATGCGGTGCTGAAACGCCCGGAAGAAGAACTGGCGAAAGCCTGATCTTAAAAGGAAAAAGGAGCCGCCAGGCTCCTTTTTTTAACGTTGCTCTGATTTGAGCCAGGCTATTTCATCTTTCCAGATATCCGGATTGATGGTCTCCAGAATCAGCGGAATACCATCGAAGCGCGAATCCTTCATTATCCAGCTAAACACGGTTTTACCGATATTGCCTTCTCCCAGGCTGTGGTGACGGTCAACCCGGCTGCCCAGCGTACTTTTGGCATCATTCAGGTGCATGCCACGCAGATAATTAAATCCGACTATGCGATCAAACTCGGCAAAGGTTTCAGTACAGGCTGCTTCGCTGCACAGGTCATATCCGCCGGCGAAAGCATGGCAGGTATCAATACAAACACCTACGCGAGATTTATCTTCAACGTGTTCGATAATGGTCGCGAGATGCTCAAAGCGAAAGCCCAGATTACTGCCCTGTCCGGCAGTGTTTTCAATCACGGCGGTGACGTTGCGGGTCTGATCCAGTGCGATATTGATGGACTCAGCGATACGTTTTAAACAGGTCAGCTCGTCAATCTGCTGTAAATGGCTACCCGGATGAAAATTCAACAGTGTCAGGCCCAGTTGCTCTGCACGCTGCATTTCATCCACGAAGGCATCGCGGGATTTCTGCAGGGCTTCCATAACCGGATGCCCCAGATTAATCAGATAGCTGTCATGAGGCAGAATCTGATCTGATGAAAAGTGGTATTTCTCGCAGGCAGCGCGAAAGGCAGCAATAGTCTCATCCGAGAGCGGGGCGGCTTTCCACTGGCGCTGATTTTTGGTGAACAGCGCAAACGCCGTGGCTTCCAGTTCATGCGCGCGGATCACTGCCTGATCCACACCACCCGATGCGCTGACGTGCGCGCCAATATACTTCATGCCGTTCTCCTGAAGGGTTCAACTCAGTCTGAACGGCATGATACACGATGACACTGGGGCAAAACGCAGCGCGGCGGAAATTTTTACACCCGGATTAGGCAGGCAAACAGCAGCGCGACAGGATAATATTTGCTGCCCCGCAGAACAGAGCGGCGTCAGAAAGGACAGGCTGCCAGCATGGCGAGCTGGCAAGCGTCTGCAACAGAATGATGCGGGGACTAAAAAGGTTGGGCAAACCTGTCAGTGGCGGAGTTGCGCGATATCTTTTTCGCTCAGGCCGGTCATTTTGATGACGGTAGGGCGGTCAAAGCCGTTAGTTAACATGACCCGGGCAATCTTCAGCGCTTCTTCCTTTCTGCCTTTCTCAATCCCTCTTTGTTCCAGCTGTTCTGCAATGGTCATCAGTGCGTCTCCGTGTTGCGGCACCCGCTGTGCCAGCTTATGGATTAAGGCGTGCGCATCCGACACCTCGCCCGCCTGCACCATGTAGTTTACCAGCGAGATAACCTGTGATGAAGAGAGATATTCATTTGTGAGAATAGCCACCAGCCTGTCAAGCATCACGGTCAGATTACGCTGATGGATGTGCTTCTGAAGTAACGTTAAGGCGGCCATACGGCGGTGGTGCAGGATCTCGTCGTCAGGGATACGCGTTACGTCAACCAAAGGGAAAGCCGCCGTGTAAAGTTTGCCCGCCTGATCCGGTAACGCAAAGCCATCCAGCCAGCAGAGAGAATAGGGATAGGGGCTACGTTTACCGGTGTAGAACAAGACGGGAATGACTAACGGCAGCGTTTGATGTCCGGCTTGCAGATGGCGATGCATGGCGGCCACCGCATAGCGCATTAACCTGAAGGCCATGTGTTTATCCGGACCAGACTGGTGTTCAATAAGGACGTGGATATAGCCTTCGCCGGACGCGGTTTTCACGCTGTACAGCACATCGCTATAGTACTGCCGCAGGTCGTCCTCGACAAAAGAACCCGATTCCAGCTTAAGCGTGGTCAGATCGCACAGGGCGCGCAACGCTTGTGGCAGGTGGATCGCCATAAAATCCCGCGCCACGTCCGGTTCGGTCAGAAACTGTCGGAACAGCGCGTCGTGAGGTGTCGGTGTTGGGGATGTTCTCTTCATCAGTTCCGGCTCGTAAAAATCACCGGTCTACAATAGAGCTACGGGAGGATCTTACCTAATAACAATGGTTTAATTTACGGCGCTTCTCGCAACGTTGGGTGAGATGAACACCTTCAGTACGCGAGCAAACGGGCTAACCGGCCTGCATGCGGCCGGTTTGATGAAGGCATGAACGTGCCTTACGCGATAAAACGCTGAACCAGCAGGTTAATCGTGCCGCCGCCCAGCACCAGCCAGCCAAAGACCAGTGCCCCCAACAGCACAGGTTTATAGCCCGCTGCACGAAGAGCAGTGAAACGGGTGGTCAGACCCAGTGCCGCCATTGCCATGGTCAGCAATATTCCTCCCAGCGTGTTGAACATATTCACCCATCCGGCCGGCAGCCAGTGCAGCGAGTTGAACAAGGCGACAACGACAAACATCAGGGCAAACCATGGAAACGTCACCGGCTTTGCGCTCTGCTGTTCTGCCTGCTCACGTCGCAGGGCGCCGCTCAGCAACAGTAAAAACGGCGCCAGCAGCATGACGCGCAGCATTTTCGCGATAACGGCGCTGCTTTCGGTTTCGGGCGCAATGCTGTGTCCGGCAGCAACGACCTGCGCCACCTCATGAATGGTTGAACCGGTAAAAATGCCAAACTGCGTCAGCGTGACACGGGGAAAAAAGTCATGCACCAGTGGCCACAAAACGGGATAAATAAAAATCGCCAGGGTACCAAACAGCACCACCGTAGCGACGGCAACGGCCACTTTTGACGGCGCCGCTTTGACCACCGGTTCCGTGGCCAGCACCGCCGCGGCGCCACAGATGCTGCTGCCTGCACCAATTAACCATACAGTTTCGCGGTCAAGCTTCAGCAGACGTCGGCCCAGCAGGCAGGTCACAAAGAACGTACTGCTCAGGGTCAGCACATCAATCAGCAGGCCGCTTAATCCCACGTCGGTGATTTGCTGCAAGGTGATGCGAAAGCCAAACAGAATCACACCGAGCCTGAGCAGTTTTTGTTTTGCCAGCTGCACGCCCGCGTCACACTGGCCGGCAAGAGGCGAGTAAACGCTGTTACCGACGATGATGCCCAGCATAATCGCCAGAGTTAATGAGCCCAGACCCAGACGAGCGATGCCTGGCACCTGGGCCACAGCGGCAGTCACGCTGGCGATCAGGCCGCATAACAACAGGCCGGGTAGCCACTGCTGAACGAAAGGATTTTTTGAAAGGGTGATGTCTGCCATGATTACGCTCCTGGTTGAGCGCTCATCATCATGCGGGGCTTGTTAAAAGTGAAATTGATTATATATTTATAATCTACCGCTATAAGTGATAAGGCAGGAACTATGCTGTTTGCACGACTGAAACGCTTAATCACGCTCATCAAACGCGATGTGCTGACGCTCGCCTTTGCCTGTCGCGATCCTCAAACACCGCTGTGGTGTAAAGGCCTGGCCGCCGGGTTGCTGGCGTACGGCATAAGTCCGATCGATTTGATTCCGGATGTTATCCCGGTTGTGGGACTAGTAGACGATGCCGTCATTATCCCTGCCGGTGTCATGTTACTGCTGAAAATGCTGCCGCGCGAGGTTCGGGCCCGCAGCGTCGCGCGTGCGCAGCAACAGCGTGCACGCGGTAAAAAAGTATTGGGTGTACTGGGTGTGATTTTTCTGCTGTGGATCGCCCTGATCGTTTACCTTGTCGCGCGCTAAGTGATTCCGGAGTTTTCATGCATATTACCCTGCGACAAATTGAAGTGTTTACCGAGGTGCTTAAAAGCGGCTCTACCACCCAGGCTTCTCAGGTGCTGGCGCTCTCCCAGTCTGCTGTCAGTGCCGCCCTGGCTGATCTGGAAAACCAGTTAGGTGTGCAGCTTTTCGATCGGGTAGGAAAGCGGCTAGTGCTCAACGAACATGGCCGGTTACTTTATCCCCGTGCCGTTGGCCTGCTCGAACAGGCCACAGAAATCGAACAGTTATTTAAAGAAGATAACGGGGCTATTCGTATTTATGCCAGCAGCACCATCGGGAATTATCTGCTGCCGGGGATGATTGCCGGTTACCGCCGTGATTTCCCCACGTTGCCTTTAGAGCTGAGCGTGGGAAACAGTCAGGACGTGATCACAGCCGTTTCCGATTTTCGCGTCGATGTGGGATTAATTGAGGGGCCGTGCCATATGACAGAACTGGTCAGCGAGCCCTGGCTGGAAGATGAACTGGTGGTCTTTGCCGCACCGGACGCCGCCATTTTGCAGCAGCCCGTCACGCTGACCTCGCTGGCTGAGGCCACCTGGATTCTCCGCGAGCGCGGCTCAGGTACGCGCGAGATTGTCGATTATCTGCTGTTGTCCCATTTGCCGACATTTCAGTTGGGCATGGAGCTGGGCAACTCCGAAGCGATAAAGCATGCCGTGCGGCACGGGATGGGCATCAGTTGCTTATCACGTCGGGTGATTGCCGAGCAGTTGAGCGCCGGGACGCTGATTGAGCTGAAAACGCCTTTGCCGAATCTGACGCGCACGCTTTATCGCATCCACCATCGACAAAAACACATCTCAAAGGCCCTGTCGCGGTTTTTATCGTACTGCCGGGAAACGTAAACGCCCGATGAATGGTGGTTTAATCAGCGGTTCAACCCCTTGAATTTCAGGGAAACAGGCGGCGCCGCTAATAATTTCGCGCCAATCATGAAGGTAACTAATAACAGCGTAGCATTCGCTATACAGCGTGGCCTTTGCTGCTACAATCGCGCCTTATTTTTACCCAGCGTAATGTTTACACATGCATAATGACACAAATACAACACAACAACCTGCGTTACGACGCGATCTAAAAGCACGCCATCTCACCATGATCGCCATTGGCGGATCAATCGGTACAGGTCTGTTTGTGGCATCCGGTGCCACCATCTCTCAAGCTGGCCCCGGCGGGGCATTACTCTCATATGCCTTAATTGGCTTAATGGTCTATTTCCTGATGACCAGCCTCGGCGAACTGGCCGCGTTTATGCCGGTTTCCGGCTCCTTCGCCACCTACGGTGCCAAATATGTGGAAGAGGGCTTTGGTTTCGCCCTGGGCTGGAATTACTGGTACAACTGGGCGGTCACCATTGCTGTCGACCTGGTAGCATCGCAACTGGTTATGAATTACTGGTTTCCCGACACGCCGGGCTGGATCTGGAGCGCACTGTTCCTGAGCCTGATGTTCCTGATCAATTACATTTCAGTCAAAGGCTTTGGCGAGACCGAATACTGGTTCTCCTTGATCAAAGTCGCCACCGTCGTGATCTTTATCGTGGTGGGCGTGTTGATGATTGTGGGCATTATGCGTGGCGCGGAAAATGCAGGCTGGCATAACTGGCAGGTAGGCGATGCGCCGTTTGCCGGAGGCTTCGCGGCGATGATCGGTGTTGCAATGATTGTCGGCTTTTCTTTCCAGGGGACTGAACTCATCGGCATAGCGGCGGGTGAATCTGAAGATCCGGCGAAAAACATTCCGCGCGCCGTGCGTCAGGTGTTCTGGCGCATCCTGCTGTTTTATGTGCTGGCCATTCTGATTATCAGTCTGATTCTGCCCTATACCGATCCGCAACTGCTGCACAATGATATTAAAGATATCAGCGTGAGTCCGTTTACCCTGGTGTTCCAGAATGCCGGCCTGCTGTCTGCGGCGGCGGTCATGAACGCGGTGATTTTAACGGCGGTACTGTCGGCGGGTAACTCCGGGATGTATGCCTCAACGCGCATGTTGTATAACCTGGCGTGTGAAGGTAAAGCGCCGCGCATTTTTGCCCGGCTGTCAAAAGGCGGCGTACCGCGTAATGCGTTATGGGCCACCACCGTCGTCGCGGGTTTGTGCTTTTTAACCTCAAAATTTGGTAATCAGGAAGTCTATCTCTGGCTGCTGAATACCTCCGGTATGACAGGCTTTATCGCCTGGTTAGGGATTGCCATCAGTCACTATCGTTTCCGTCGCGGTTATGTGGCTCAGGGGCGCGATCTGAGCGACTTGCCGTACCGCTCAGGCTTCTTCCCACTGGGGCCCATTTTTGCCTTTGTACTCTGTCTGATTATTACGCTCGGTCAGAATTACCAGGCCTTCCTGCAGGACACCATTGACTGGTACAGCGTTGCAGCGACCTATATTGGCCTGCCTTTGTTCCTGCTGATCTGGCTGGGTTACAGGCTGGTGCGGGGCGGACGCATTGTGAAATACAGTGAGATGGAATTTCCCCGCTCATAACGGGTTAAAAGCGCACGGTAAACGCCGTGCGCTTTTACGTTACGTCATCACTATTAACATTCCATGAATTGATAATTATTATCACCTGCACTATTGTGGCTGCGTTTTTAATTTTGGAGCCATTACTGGATTGAACCATGACAACGGAATCCTCGTTGATTGGTGCTGAAGCAGGCCATCAGCCCATACTGAAAAATTATCATCAGGTTTTGCGCCGCCGCCTGTTCTGGATAGGGGCGTTGCTGGTGGCGATCCTTGCGTCACTGGTTCTGGACTTTACGCTCGGCCCGGCCGGACTTTCGCTATCGACGTTGTGGCACACGCTGCTCTCACCCGAGAGCGTTGATGCAGGCACGCGCGTCATTGTCTGGGATATCCGCCTGCCTTATGCGCTCATGGCCATCGTGGTCGGCCTTGCACTGGGCCTTGCCGGCGCAGAAATGCAAACCATCCTTAATAACCCGCTTGCCAGTCCGTTTACGCTGGGCGTTTCCTCGGCGGCGGCGTTCGGCGCCGCACTGGCCATTATTTTAGGCGTAGGGATTCCGGGGATCTCCGGTCAGTGGTTTATCTCAGCCAATGCGTTTATCTTTGCTCTGCTGGCCGCCTTAATGCTGGACGGCATTACGCGCTGGACGCAGGTCTCGTCATCTGGCGTGGTGTTATTTGGTATTGCCCTGGTGTTTACCTTTAATGCGCTGGTGTCGATGATGCAGTTTATCGCCAGTGAAGATACGTTACAGGGGCTGGTGTTCTGGACCATGGGCAGCCTGGCGCGTGCGTCCTGGGAAAAACTGGGCGTACTGAGCGCGGCTTTTGTGCTGTTGGTGCCGTTTTCCCTGCTCAGTAGCTGGAAACTGACCGCACTGCGCCTGGGGGAAGACCGGGCCGTGAGTTTTGGTATCGACGTGCGCCGTCTGCGCCTGGCGACTTTGCTGCGTATTAGTGTGCTATCCGCCTTAGCGGTTGCCTTTGTCGGCCCGATTGGTTTTATTGGCCTGGTCGCACCGCACATCGCCCGTATGATGTTTGGCGAAGATCATCGCTTCTATCTACCGGCCAGTGCGCTGACCGGTGCCCTTGTGCTGTCGCTGGCCTCAGTGGCTTCCAAAAACCTGATTCCCGGAGCCATCATCCCGGTCGGGATTGTGACCTCGCTCATTGGGGTGCCGTTTTTCCTGAGTATCATTTTGCGTCACCGAGGGCATGTGTAATGAAACAGGGATTACGCCTGCGCGGCTTCACCACCGGTTATCCTAAACGTCAGGTCATTGATAACCTTCACGTCGAGCCGTTACCGCGTGGCGAAATCACGGTCCTGCTGGGACCGAACGGCTGCGGTAAATCCACCTTACTGCGTGCGCTGGCCGGGCTGAATAAAGGGCAGGGCGAACTGTGGTTAAACGGCGAAGATCTGATGACTCAGCCCTTTGCCCGCCGGGCCAGACAGGTTGTGTACCTGCCGCAATCGTTGCCTGCGGGGGTGCATCTGCATGTGCTGGAGTCCATTATTGTCGCGCAGCGTGCGTCATCGGGCCTGCACAGTCCCGCCAGTGAAGCCGATGTCATGAGACTGCTGGATCAACTGGGCATTGCCCATCTGGCAATGCGGTACCTGGATCAGCTCTCGGGTGGACAAAAGCAGCTTGTTGGCCTGGCCCAGTCGTTGATTCGCCGGCCTGCGCTGTTACTGCTGGATGAACCGCTGAGTGCGCTGGATTTAAACTACCAGTTTCACGTTATGGATTTAGTGCGGCGTGAGACGGCGCTGCGCAATATGGTGACGGTGGTCGTGGTCCACGATATCAATATCGCTTTACGTCACGCGCAGCATGCGCTGATGCTCAAAGCGGGACGGTTAATCGCGGAAGGCGCACCGGATAGCGTGATCACGCCCACTACGCTGGCGCAGGTTTATGGCGTGCAGGGCCGCATTGAGCACTGTTCCCGCGGAATGCCGCAGGTCATGATTGACGGATTAGTCCGGGAAGGGCTGATGTAAAAAAACGGGGATGGCGCACGCCATCCCCGGTTGTGTTATCCCACCAACAAGTGCTGCGCATGAAAGCGCAGATGATCTTCCACGAAGCTGGCGATAAAGAAGTAACTGTGATCGTAGCCTGGCTGAATACGCAGAGTTAACGGGAAATCCATCTCCTGCGCCACTGCCTCTAATCGCTCCGGCTGAAGCTGATCCGCCAAAAACTGATCGCTGTCGCCCTGATCGATCAATAACGGCAGGCGATGCTGAACCTCGCGCATCAGCTGACAGCTGTCGTATGCCCGCCAGGCCTGGCGATCCTCTCCCAGATAAGCGGTGAACGCCTTTTGTCCCCAGGGCACATCGGCGGGATTCACAATCGGCGCAAAGGCGGAGGCGGAGGCAAAGCGGTTTGCCAGGCGTAACGCCAGCATCAGCGCGCCGTGTCCGCCCATAGAGTGCCCCATGATCGACTGACGTTCACTGACCTTAAAGTTATCGGCAATCAGCGCAGGCAGCTCCTCACTAAGGTAGTCGAACATCCGATAGTGGCTCGCCCAGGGCTGCTGCGTCGCATTGAGATAAAAGCCCGCGCCCTGGCCCAGATCATAGCCCTCGTCATTGGCCACCGCCTCACCGCGCGGGCTGGTATCGGGCATGATCAGCACCAGCCCCAGTTCAGCGGCGACGCGCTGCGCACCCGCTTTGGTGGTAAAGTTTTCATCATTGCAGGTCAGGCCTGCCAGAAACCACACCACCGGCGGGGGCGAATCCCCGCGCGGACGGGGCAAATAGATGCTGAACGTCATCGGGCAGTTCAGCACCTGAGAGGGATGACGCCAGCGCTGCTGCCAGCCGCCAAAAATACGGTGTTCTTCCAGTAACTCAAGAGAAGATGTCATAGCGCCCCCGATTACTTATTGAAGTGAACGACGGAGCGGATCGACTTCCCTTCGTGCATCAAATCAAAGGCGTCATTTATCTCTTCCAGCGGCATGGTATGCGTAATGAAGTCGTTCAACGCAAATTTACCATCGAGGTAATCCTGCACAATCCCAGGCAGCTGCGAGCGACCTTTTACGCCACCAAACGCAGAGCCACGCCAGACGCGCCCTGTGACTAACTGGAACGGACGCGTAGAGATTTCCTGGCCTGCACCGGCGACGCCAATGATCACCGACTCGCCCCAGCCTTTATGGCAGCACTCCAGGGCAGAACGCATCACGTTGACGTTACCGATACATTCAAAGGAGAAATCCACGCCGCCGTCGGTGAGTTCAACAATCACGTCCTGGATAGGTTTATCGTAATCCTTAGGGTTGATCAGATCGGTTGCACCAAGTTTACGGGCCAGGTCGAATTTGCTGGTATTGATATCAATACCAATGATGCGGCCGGCCTTCGCCATTTTCGCGCCGATAATCGCTGACAAACCAATGCCGCCCAGACCAAAGATGGCAACGGTATCGCCTTCTTTAACTTTAGCGGTGTTCATCACTGCGCCCATACCGGTGGTTACGCCGCAGCCCAGCAGGCACACTTCTTCCAGTGGCGCTTCTTTACTGATTTTCGCCAGAGAGATTTCCGGGACGACGGTGTATTCGGAGAAGGTTGACGTGCCCATATAGTGAAAAATGGGTTTACCGTCTTTAAAGAAGCGCGTCGTGCCGTCAGGCATCAGGCCTTTACCTTGTGTGGTGCGGATGGCCTGGCACAGATTGGTTTTGCCTGACAGACAGAACTTACATTTACCACATTCCGGCGTGTAAAGCGGGATAACATGATCGCCCACTTCCACGCTGGTGACGCCTTCGCCGACCGCTTCAACGATACCGCCGCCTTCGTGACCCAGAATCGCCGGGAACACGCCTTCCGGATCGCTACCTGACAGCGTATAAGCATCCGTATGACAAACGCCAGTGGCAACGATACGGACCAGCACTTCCCCTTTTTGCGGCGGCATTAAATCCACTTCTTCAATTTTCAGTGGTTCGCCAGCGGCCCAGGCGACAGCGGCACGGGTTTTGATCATGTTCATGCAATCCCTCTTCCAGTCAGATTGTGACGCGTTATGGCGTCTGGATGGTCGTGATTCATTAAAAATAGCGCGGAAATCTTATTCCGCCGCCTGTAAAGGATGCATCAGCTCATCGTTGAGCGGACGATCGTGAAACTGTTCGATAATGAGGTACTTGAGTGCCTCAACATTGGGCGTGAAGGCGTCCCGTCGCCACATCAGCCAGGTCGCAGTATCACGATACTTCGCCGGCAGGCTGTGTACCTGAACCCGTGCGCGCTCTGGCATCTGTTTCAGGACCGACGCCGGAATCATCGCCACGCCTGCACCGCCTGCGACACAGGCCAGCATGGCATGATAAGACTGAATCTCCATGACGCTGTCTGGCGCCGCCTGGCTGTCGCGATACCAGGCTTCCAGTTTCACCCGGTAAGAGCAGCTGTTGCGGAACGCAAACAACGTATCTTCCTGAGTATCGCGTGCGCTCGTCACCGGGATGTGGTCAAGGTCAGTGATGAGCACCATCTCTTCACGGAACGCAATACAGCCATTCAGATCGTCGTGCTGAACCGGCCCGTCGACCAACGCCGCGGCCAGTGTTCCTTCGCGAACCCGATCGATAATTTCACCGGAGGTGCCAGTGATCAGCGATAAGGCGACCGCCGGAAAACGCTGATGATAGGCAGCCAGCAGGCCAGGCAGGCGCGTTGCCGCCGTACTTTCCATCGAGCCCAGCGCAAAATTCCCGCCAGGCTTACCGGTGCGCGCCATACTTAAGGCTTCATCGCTCAGGGCCAGAATGCGCTGCGCATAGTTAAGAAAATTATGGCCCATCGGGGATAAGCGAATGCGCTGTTTTTCCCGAATGAACAGATCGGCACCCAGTTCCTCTTCCAACTGGCGCAGGCGCGTGGTGAGGTTAGAAGGCACCCGATGCAGTTGTTCCGCAGCACGGGCAAGAGAACCGCTCTCTGCCACGGAACAGAACATACGTAGCTGGACTAAATCCATGTGTTCTCTTCCTGTAAACAAGTTGGTTAATATTATTCACTTTTCGTGATTCTAAGCATCGTTCATGCTGTACGCAAGTTTCAATTTAAAAAAACTGAGGTGCCCAATGGCATTTCGCGTCGCGATAAGTGCGTTTTTGACCTTGTTTGTCGTCATGGGCATCGGCCGTTTTGCGTTTACGCCCCAGGTGCCTTTACTGATTCAGGCTGATCAGTTAACCCTGACCAGTGCCAGTGTGGTCGCAGCATTAAACTACCTGGGTTACCTGTGCGGCTCCTTTGACGCGATGCGCGCGCAGCAGCGTGTGGAGTGGCGGCTGCATCTGGGGGTTTGGGGCGCGGTGGTGTTAACCGCGTTGTCAGCCTGTGCCGGTGGCCCCTGGCTGCACGGGATCATTCGTTTTGTGATTGGCTGGGCCAGCGGCTGGGCCATGGTGCTGGTGGCCGCGTGGAGCAATGAGCAACTGCATCATCACGGTCGTCCTGGTCTGTCGGCGGCGGTCTTTGCCGGTCCCGGCGCTGGCATTTTCATCAGCGGCCTGCTGGCGGTCATCTTACACAGTTTACAGGTCTCTGTGACGCTGGCGTGGGGCATTTACGCTGTGCTGGCCACCGTGCTGGTGGCGGCCATCTGCCGCAACCTGCCGCGTACGGGGGCGCTGCACCGGGCAGGGCAGATACCAGCGCCGCTGACGCTGACGCCCAACCTGCGGCGGCTGGTCCTGAGCTACAGCCTGGCGGGGTTTGGCTATATTTTGCCTGCCACCTTTTTGTCGCAAATGGCGGCAGCCCGTTTTCCGGGCAGTGCGCTGGCGCAGCTGGTCTGGCCGGTATTTGGCGGGGCGGCGATGCTGGGCATCGTCATCGGTATTGTGACGCGTCGAATGGGGCAGGCGCATGCCCGCCTGGCCATCACGCTCTGGGCCCAGGCGCTGGGCGTGCTGGCGGCCGCCTTGTTGCCGGGGTTCGGTGGTTTGTTACTCGGTGCGCTGCTGGTGGGCGGGGGCTTTTTGAGTGTCGTGCAGTTGTCGCTGCTTTGCGCGCGTGAACTGGCTCCGCAGCATACGCGCTATATGGCGGGCTTACTGACCACCGGCTATGCGATTGGGCAACTGACTGGCCCCTTACTTTCCTCACTTTCAACCCTGTTTCTGCACCACCTTGAGCCTGCGTTATGGGTAGCAGGCGCCAGTCTGGTCTGGGCGGGCCTGTTAGTGTGGCGGCGGGTCGCGTGAAAAGCTTTCATCTCCAATCAGATTGATTGCTGGATTCCCTGCACAGAAAGTTTCACAATACGCGCTCAGTAATATGACCCGCAGGTAACAGACTGCGGGCGCAACACCTGCCGGAGAAGAGTAAGATGAGTACCTTAAGTCAGGAAGCTGCACTGGTTCACGAAGCGCTGCTGGCGCGTGGGCTGGAAACGCCGCTGCGTGCACCCACGCGTGAAATGGACGATGAAACGCGCAAAAGCCTGATTGCAGGCCATATGACGGAAATCATGCAGCTGCTGAATCTGGATCTTGAAGATGACAGCCTGATGGAAACCCCGCACCGCATTGCCAAAATGTATGTCGATGAGGTCTTTTCCGGTCTCGATTACGCCAATTTCCCCAAAATCACCCTTATCGAAAACAAGATGAAGGTGGACGAGATGGTCACGGTACGCGACATTACGCTGACCAGCACCTGTGAACATCACTTTGTGATTATCGATGGCAAAGCCACCGTCGCCTATATTCCCAAAGACAAAGTGATTGGTTTGTCCAAAATTAACCGCATCGTGCAGTTTTTTGCCCAGCGACCTCAGGTGCAGGAGCGTCTGACTCAGCAGGTGCTGCTGGCGCTGCAAACATTGTTAGGCACCAATAACGTTGCTGTTTCCATTGATGCCGTCCACTACTGTGTAAAAGCTCGCGGTGTGAAAGATGCCACCAGTGCCACCACGACCACTTCCCTGGGCGGTCTGTTTAAATCCAGCCAGAATACCCGTCAGGAATTTCTGCGCGCGGTGCGTCACAGTTAATATCGACAGGTGGGCGCAGATGCGCCTGCCGGGTCCGTCAGGAGCCGCTATGCAACGCTACCTTGCGCTGGATTTTATTCGCGGCTGTGCCATTCTCGGCATCCTGTTGCTGAATATTATTGGTTTTGGCTTACCTTCTGCGGCCTATCTCAATCCTGCCTGGCAGGGCAGCGTCACCTTGTCTGATGCCTGGACATGGGCGCTGTCCGATATCTTCGCGCAGCTTAAATTTCTGACGCTCTTTGCGCTGCTGTTTGGCGCGGGGTTGCAACTGCAACTGCCGCGCGGAAGTCGCTGGCTGTCCGCCCGTCTGTCATTACTGGTGCTGCTGGGGTTTCTTCACAGCATTTTTATCTGGGAAGGCGATATCCTGCTGGATTACGGCATTATCGGCCTGATCGTCTGGCGGATGCTGCGCGATGCCCCGTCCACGCGTGGGCTAATCAATACCGGGATTTTACTTTATCTGGTGGGCTGTGCGCTGTTGCTGATCTTTGCCCTGATTAGCAGCGCCGAGCCGTCACGCTCGTGGTTGCCCGGCGCCGCAGACATTCAGTATGAACAGTTCTGGAAGGTCAACGGCGGGCTGGCGGCGGTACGCATCCGCCTGGATAACCTCTCCTCCAGTTTAATGGCGCTGGTGGCGCAGTATGGCTGGCAACTGGCCGGACTGATGCTGCTGGGCGCCGCCTTATTACGTAGCGGCTGGCTGAAAGGAACGTTTCCCGTGTCCCATTACCGGCGCGTTGCGCGGATGTTACTGCCGATTGGGCTGGGGATAGCGACGGCAGGTGTGGCCGCGCAATGGTTTGTGGACTGGGATGCACGCTGGAGTGCGTTCTATTTACAACTGCCGCGTGATTTTGCCAGCCCGTTAATCAGTATCGGCTATGCCGCACTCTGCTTTGGATTTTGGCCAGCCATTCAGCGCTGGCGGATGAGTTATGCTATTCAGTGTGTGGGCCGTATGGCGCTCAGTAACTATCTGCTGCAGTCCCTGATCGGCACTACGCTGTTCTACCGCTTCGGGCTTTTTATGCACTTTACGCGCTGGCAACTGGTCATGATGGTGCCAGGCATATGGTGTATTAACCTGCTGTTTTCCGTGCTATGGCTACGCTATTTCCCGCAGGGGCCGGTGGAATGGATCTGGCGTCGTCTGACACGCTTTCTTGCCACGCCGCACCCCACGTCATCCTCAGAAACATAATGACGGTCATCACAAAGGTTGCAGAATTGTATGTAACCGTTTTCATTGGTGTGACGCAATTCACGCTGTCCCATGCACTTCCCTGACAGAATAGCGCCGGTGCCATAACCGGCGTAATGCCTTTTCTCTGGAAGTGCTGCATGATAACCATTCGAGATGTTGCGCGTCAGGCGGGCGTGTCCGTAGCGACTGTCTCGCGCGTACTAAATAACAGCAGCGCGGTCACCGCTGAAACACGTGACGTCGTGTTACAGGCGGTTGACGCTCTGGGCTATCGCCCAAATGCCAATGCTCAGGCGCTGGCAACCCAGGTGAGCGATACGATCGGCGTCGTCGTCATGGATGTCTCCGATCCCTTTTTTGGCGCGCTGGTCAAAGCGGTGGATACCGTGGCACAGCGCGTCCAGAAACATGTACTGATCAGCAACTCCTGGCATCAGGAAGAAAAAGAGCGTCACGCTATCGAAGTGTTGATACGGCAACGGTGCAATGCGCTGGTGGTCCATGCGAAAACGCTTTCAGACGCAGAGCTGGCGGGCTTTATGAGTCAGGTGCCAGGTATGGTGGTTATCAACCGCAGTATACCGGGTTATGAGGCCCGTTGCGTCAGTCTGGATAATGTGACCGGGGCCTTAATGGCCTCACGCATGCTGCTGCAACAGGGGCATTCCCGCATCGGCTATCTCTGTTCCAGTCATCCCATTGAAGATGTGGATCAACGGCGTGAAGGCTGGTTACAGGCGATGGCAGAGCAGGGAATCCGCCCACAGGAAAGCTGGATAGCCAGCGCAGAGCCGGATATGCAAGGGGGCGAAGCCGCAATGGTGGAACTGCTGGGACGCAATCTGAATCTCAGCGCCATTTTCGCCTATAACGATGGTATGGCGGCCGGTGCCCTTACCGCTCTGAAAGACAATGGCATTCAGGTGCCGCACCATTTTTCCGTCGTCGGCTTCGATGATATTCCGGTTTCGCGGTACACCGATCCTCAACTTACCACAGTCCGTTATCCTATTGTTTCTATGGCAAAACTTGCCACTGAACTGGCCCTGCAGGGCGCGGCAGGCTGTCTTGACACTACGGCGAAACATATCTTTATGCCCACCCTCGTTCGCCGCCATTCCGTCGCGCAAAAGCAAAGTGTGGAGTCCGTCACTAATTCAGGCGATTCCGCGATGTAACCGTTTTCAATCTGTGATTGTATTCACAGTTAATTAACATTGCTATCACTATGATGGCAACGTCTTACAGTACTGAAACATTATGTAACGCCACTCTCCCGTTGAGGGCACCGACAGCATCGTTGGTTCAGGCTTATAACACACGCTTTACGGACGCATTGACCTACATGGAAGTCGAGTTTGGCACGGCACAGCAGTGGCTCAGTCTGATTTAGAGCGCATCTTGCCTCGCCGGATAATTCTTACCCGATGTTCTTCCGCGGCTTGACGCAGCAGAACATAAAAAGACCCTACAGAAAAACCGGAGATACCATGAATAAGAAGGTTTTCACGCTCACAGCACTGGTTGCCAGCATGATGTTTGGTGCAGTAGCCCACGCCGCTGATACGCGTATCGGCGTGACTATTTATAAGTACGACGACAACTTTATGTCGATGGTACGTAAAGACATCGAGAAAGAAGCCAAAACGCTGGGCGGCATCCAGCTGCTGATGAATGACTCGCAGAACGATCAGTCAAAACAAAACGATCAAATTGACGTGCTGATGGCAAAAGGCGTGAAAGCGTTAGCCATCAACCTGGTCGACCCGGCCGCAGCGGCCGTCGTGGTACAGAAAGCCCGTGCGAACGATATCCCGGTTGTGTTCTTCAACAAAGAACCTAACGCCAAAGTGCTGGCCAGCTACGATAAAGCCTACTATGTCGGTACCGATTCGAAAGAGTCTGGCGTGATTCAGGGCAAACTGATTGAGAAGCACTGGAAAGCAACCCCGGCCTGGGATCTGAACAAAGACGGTGTGATCCAGTATGTGCTGCTGAAAGGCGAACCAGGCCATCCTGATGCTGAAGCGCGTACCAAATATGTTATCGATACGCTGAACAAAGATGGTGTGAAAACCCAGCAGTTAGCGATGGATACGGCGATGTGGGATACCGCACAGGCTAAAGACAAAATGGACGCCTGGCTGTCAGGCCCTAACGCCAAGAAAATCGAAGTGGTAATCGCGAACAACGATGCGATGGCGATGGGGGCTGTTGAAGCGCTGAAGGCACACAACATGTCTTCTATACCGGTATTTGGTGTGGATGCCTTACCTGAGGCGCTGGCGCTGGTTAAATCTGGCGCGATGGCCGGTACGGTGCTGAACGATGCGGAAAACCAGGCGAAAGCCACCATCGATATGGCGAAGAACCTTGCCGATGGTAAACCGGCCACCGAAGGCACCAACTTCAAGATGGTCGATAAGATCGTACGCGTACCCTACGTACCGGTTGATCAGGAAAACCTGTCTCAGTTCCAGAAATAATTATGTGCAAACGGGCGCGGCGGCTGCTGCGCCTTTTTTATGTCATCACCGTTTTTTAGCCAGGTAAATTATGGCCAGTGATAATACGACCGCGCAGCGCGAATATCTGCTGGAAATGACCAACGTCAGTAAATCATTTCCCGGCGTTAAAGCTCTCGACAACGTAAATTTAAAAGTGCGGCCTCACTCCGTTCATGCACTGATGGGTGAGAACGGCGCTGGTAAATCAACGTTGTTAAAATGTTTATTTGGTATCTACAAAAAAGATACCGGAAGTATTCTTTTTCAAGGGCAGGAAATAGATTTTAAAAGCTCCAAAGAGGCGCTGGAAAATGGCGTGTCAATGGTTCACCAGGAATTAAACCTGGTATTACAGCGTACCGTGATGGACAACATGTGGCTTGGGCGTTATCCACGCAAAGGCTTCTTTGTCGATCAGGAAAAAATGTACCGTGATACCAAAGCGATTTTTGACGAGCTGGATATTAACATCGATCCCCGTGACAAAGTCGCGCATCTCTCCGTCTCGCAAATGCAGATGATTGAGATTGCCAAAGCGTTTTCTTATGACGCCAAAATCGTGATCATGGATGAACCGACATCCTCGTTGACGGAAAAAGAAGTGAATCATCTGTTCACGATTATCCGTAAGCTGAAAGATCGCGGCTGCGGCATTGTTTATATTTCACATAAAATGGAAGAGATCTTCCAGTTGTGTGATGAAATTACGGTTCTGCGTGACGGTCAGTGGATTGCAACCCAGCCGCTCGAAGGGCTGGACATGGATAAGATCATCGCCATGATGGTGGGGCGTTCATTAAGCCAGCGCTTCCCGGATCGCGTAAATGTGCCGGGCGAAACCATTCTTGAGGTGCGCAATTTAACCTCTCTGCGTCAGCCTTCTATTCGTGATATTTCGTTTGATTTGCGCAAAGGGGAGATACTCGGTATTGCCGGGTTGGTCGGTGCAAAACGTACGGATATCGTCGAAACGCTGTTTGGCATTCGCGAAAAATCGGGCGGCACAATTAAACTGCACGGTAAAACGATTAATAATCACACGGCGAATGAAGCCATCAATCATGGCTTTGCTCTTGTGACGGAAGAACGTCGCTCTACCGGTATTTATGCGTTTCTGGATATTGGTTTTAATTCTCTCATCTCCAATATCAAAAAATATAAGAACAACATTGGTCTGCTGGATAATAAGCGCATGAAGAGTGATACCCAATGGGTTATCGACTCCATGCGGGTAAAAACGCCAGGCCACCACACCCAAATTGGTTCGCTTTCAGGTGGTAACCAACAGAAGGTGATTATTGGACGCTGGTTGCTGACGCAGCCCGAAATATTGATGCTCGATGAACCCACTCGCGGTATTGATGTGGGGGCCAAATTCGAGATTTACCAGCTGATGGCTGAGCTGGCAAAAAAAGAAAAGGGCATCATTATTATCTCTTCCGAAATGCCAGAGCTGTTAGGCATCACCGATCGTATTCTGGTCATGAGTAACGGTCTGGTCGCTGGCATTGTTGATACAAAAACGACTACGCAGAACGAAATATTGCGTTTAGCGTCATTACACCTTTAATGAAGTAAGGGCTGTTAACATGAAAGCGACTACAAAAAAGAATGCGCTAACCTGGCTGAAAGAGGGTGGCATTTATGTCGTGCTACTGGTACTGCTGGCGATTATTATTTTCCAGGATCCGACGTTCTTAAGTTTAATGAATCTGAGTAACATTCTGACCCAATCCTCGGTGCGTATTATCATCGCGCTGGGCGTTGCGGGACTGATTGTGACCCAGGGGACAGACCTGTCAGCCGGTCGTCAGGTTGGCCTCGCCGCTATCGTGGCCGCTTCGCTGCTGCAGGCTATGGATAACCCAAACAAAGTGTTTCCCCATCTGGAAACCGTACCGATTCCTGTGGTGATCCTGATTGTTTGTGCGATTGGTGCCGTTATTGGCCTGGTGAACGGCGTGATCATTGCTTACCTGAAAGTGACGCCGTTTATCACTACGTTGGGTACCATGATTATCGTTTACGGTATCAACTCGCTGTATTACGACTTCGTAGGCGCATCACCGATTGCAGGCTTCTATGACGGCTTCTCAACCTTTACGCAAGGCTTCCTGCGTTTCGGGGATTTTAAGCTGTCCTACATCACCTTCTATGCGGTGATTGCGATCGTGTTCGTCTGGATTCTGTGGAACAAAACGCGTTTCGGTAAAAACATTTTTGCCATCGGCGGTAACCCGGAAGCGGCAAAAGTCTCCGGCGTAAACGTCAACCTGAACCTGATTCTGATTTATGCCCTTTCAGGCGTGTTCTATGCTTTCGGCGGCATGCTGGAAGCGGGCCGTATCGGCTCGGCAACGAACAACCTTGGCTTTATGTACGAGCTGGATGCTATCGCGGCCTGCGTCGTCGGTGGTGTGTCTTTTGCCGGTGGTGTGGGGACGGTGGCCGGTGTCGTGACCGGTGTGTTGATCTTCACCGTCATCAACTACGGCTTGACCTACATCGGCATTAACCCGTACTGGCAGTACATCATCAAGGGCGGCATCATTATTTTTGCTGTGGCGCTCGACTCGCTGAAGTACGCACGTAAAAAATAACGGCAGAAGTCATCATGTAAGCTAAGCGGCCTGCGGGCCGCTTTTTTTTGGCACGGAAGCTGCCAGCGTGCGCCCGGAAGCAGGAAAGAACGCGGATTCACGGCGAGCCAGCAGGATGCCCGCTATGAGAATGCGTGTTCGAATTGACTTTAATCAGGAACAGAAAGCTGTCCTGTGGACGCAAAATCCTGAGTCAGCAGGTCAGCAGGTCAGCAGGTCAGCAGGTCAGCAGGTCAGCAGGTCAGCAGGTCAGTAAGATAAAAAAGCAGCGAATCCGCCGCGCTGGGCTGACCGCCATCCTTGGTGACGATGCGTGATAAGCCCTGACGCCATCGCAAAGTCCCGCGCTAAGCCTTGTTTCGCCATAGCAAGGATGCTACGCGTCGGCGATGCACTCCTGTCAGAAAGGCGGAGCCTGCCGCGCCGGCGTTATCATCCGTTCTCACAGTCTCTCTTCACGCCAGGGTGAGCGGGATGTCAGCCAGACAAAGGCGGCTTACTGATGGCGTTTTTGTTCCAGTTCCAGCAGTTGCTCAGGGGTGACAGCAGGATAGCTTTGCGCATCCTCCGGCACATCATGTACGGCGGGAATGGGCACCAGAGGCCCGAGAAAGCGCGGTTCACGCTTGAGGAGGTACAAATCTACCAGCGCGCCAAGACGTGCACCGACTTCACGCATGCGCACTGTCAGCATATTTTTCGGCGAGGGCACAGCGTAGCACTGAGCCTGAATGCCAAGGTGCAGGGCGATAAACAGTGCCCGCTCACAGTGGAAGCGCTGGGTGATGATAATAAAATCGTTGGTATCGAATACCTTGCGCGTGCGGACAATGGAGTCCAGCGTCCGAAAGCCTGCGTAATCCAGTACGATATCTGCCGGGTCGACGCCACCTTTGATTAAATCGCGCCGCATGGTCATGGGTTCGTTATAGCTCTGCTGCGCATTGTCTCCGCTCAGCAGTAAATAGTTAATCTTGCCGCTGTTATAGGCGTTAAGCGCGCCCTGCATCCGGTAGAGGTAGTACTGATTAATCACCCCGGTGCGGTAATATTTTGCCGTACCCAGCACAACACCGACCTGACGATGGGGCAGTGAGGCCAGATTGTCGTAAATATAGGGGGCGGTTTTCCAGCTTATCCAGCGATCCAGGCCAAGCGCCGTCGCCACCATCGTTAAGATGATGAAAAGCAGAGCAATGAAAACGCGTTTCAACATGCGCCTGAGCACTCGAGATGAGAGGTTTTGGTGGGACAAGGCTACTTGAGCAACCCTCGCGAAGCAAGTTTACCCCGTCTGGCTGGTGCTATTTTAAGCAGCGCTGGATCAGAGGATGATCCAGCGCAGACCTTTTTAGATCGAGGTACGGCGGTAATGACGGTATTGCGGCAGCCAGAAGTTATTCGAAATAGACTGTGACAGCACGTCTTCCGAGGTCACCACGGCAACGCCCGCCAGTTGCGCGGCTTTGCCTACTTCCATTGCGATCACTTTCGACACGCCCTGAATATCTTTGATTTCAGGCAGTACCGGCCCTTCACCATCGTTGACCAGCGGCGAGCAGTCTGCCAGTGCGCGGCTGGCGGTCATCAGCATGGTATCGGTTACGCGTGATGCACCCGAGGCAATCACCCCTAAACCGATGCCCGGGAAGATATAGGAGTTGTTACACTGCGCGATCGGATAGGTTTTACCGTTCCATGAAACCGGTGAGAACGGGCTCCCGGTCGCGACCAGTGCAGCACCATCGGTCCAGGCGATAATATCCGCTGGCGTGGCTTCAACGCGCGAGGTGGGGTTAGAGAGCGGCATCACAATAGGACGTTTGCAGTGCTTGTGCATCTCGCGGATGATCTCTTCGGTGAACAGTCCGGGCTGGCCTGAAACCCCAATCAGAATATCGGGTTTGGCGTTGCGCACTACGTCCAGCAGCGAAATCGCATCACTGGCCGTATCCCAGTCTTTGAGGTTGTCGCTTTTCTGCACCAGCTTGCTCTGGAAATCGAGCAGGTTAGGCAACTTATCAGTGAGCAGGCCAAAGCGGTCGACCATCATTACGCGGCTACGCGCCTCTTCATCGCTCAGACCTTCCGACTTCATCTGCGCAATGATTTGCTCTGCGATACCGCAGCCGGCTGAACCTGCCCCCAGGAACACCACTTTTTGTTCGCACAAACGGCTTCCGGCAGCACGACTGGCGGCAATCAGAGTGCCCACGGTGACAGCAGCGGTGCCCTGAATATCATCGTTGAAGCAGCACACTTCATCGCGATAGCGCTCCAGCAGCGGCATTGCGTTTTTCTGCGCAAAGTCTTCAAACTGCAGCAGCACTTTCGGCCAGCGGCGTTTCACGGCCTGGATAAATTCATTAACGAATTCATCGTACTCTTCACCGGTGATACGTGGGTGACGCCAGCCCATATAAAGCGGATCGTTCAGCAGTTGCTGGTTATTGGTACCGACATCCAGCACCACCGGTAAGGTGTAAGCCGGACTGATGCCGCCGCACGCGGTATACAGCGACAGTTTACCAATCGGAATACCCATGCCGCCGATGCCCTGGTCACCCAGGCCCAGAATACGCTCACCGTCGGTCACCACGATGACTTTAACGTTCTGTTTGGTGGCGTTTTGCAGCATGTCTTCGATGTGTTCACGGTTGGGATATGAGATGAACACACCGCGGGCGCGGCGATAAATTTCAGAGAAGTGTTCGCAGGCTGCGCCGACGGTTGGCGTATAAATAATTGGCATCATCTCTTCAAGATGATTGTCCAGCAGACGGTAGAACAGGGTTTCGTTGGTGTCCTGAATATTGCGCAGGTAGACGTGCTTGTCGTTATTATTTTTGAAGTCCTGAAACTGACGCCATGCGCGTTTCGCCTGCTCTTCAATGGTTTCGACCGCTTCGGGCAGTAAGCCGTTGAGATTGAATTCGTTACGCTCTTCGATGCTGAAGGCGCTGCCCTTATTCAGCAGGGGAAATTCCAGCAGAATAGGGCCAGCGTAGGGAATATAGAGCGGGCGTTTACTTTCGTATTCGAGTTCCATGCAGTAATGCTCCGGTTGCGAGTGTTCCTGGCGCAATAAGAGGGTAGAGGACGCCAGTTTATTTTGATAAAGAAGGCCTGGCGTCAGATCCTATGAAATTTCTCGCGGATGTACAGCTTTTGTAAATAAAAGATTTAGAAACTGTTTAAAACCGTGCCCCGCATTACGCTTTACGCCAGCTCGATAACGTTAAGGTTGTCGCAGCCCAGCGCGCGCAGTGTTGCCTGCGTCGCTGAATACTGATCTAACGCAGGCTGTCGGGGCTGGGCCAGCGCTGCTACCTGAATCGCCTCGCAGGATTCGCCGGCCATATTCAGCAAAATCAGTGCGGCCTGAAGCGGAGGCAGGCTGGGATTGAAGGCCGCATTTTCCGCATAGCGACCGCTAAAAATACGGCCTGAGGCGGTTTGCACTGCAACGCCACTGAACGCGCGGCTGTAAGGGGCATGACTCTGGTTGGCCGCGTCAATGGCCGCCTGCGACAGCGCATCGCCCGTGACAACAAAGCCATGATCCACCTTATCCATCAGCCGTTCGGTGATGTGCAGGTCGCCAGGACCGAAAGCGTCAGGCAGATAGTGCGCTAACGTCTGCACCGGGCGCTGGGGCAGGCTGATACGAATCGCCGTGCCGCTGTTAAGTTCATTCATGAACTGGCGGCAATGCCCGCACGGCGTGTAGTTGACGGTGATGGTCTCCAGGCGCGCTTCGCCGCGCAGCCAGGCGTGCGTAACGGCGCTTTGTTCTGCATGCACGGTTTGCTGCATGGTGGCACCGGCAAACTCCATATTGGCACCGAAATACCAGTTACCGCTTATCCCGCGTGCAATGGCACCGACGTTGAAACGGGACAGCGAGGCGACCGCGCAGGCCGCCGCGACCGGAAGCAGCGCCAGGGCGAGGGCGTCCGCATCCAGTTGGGTTTGCTGTTGCAGGAGGGTGACCTGATCGGCCCGCAGCATCGCGTCAAATCCCGGCTCACTCAGCACCGGACGAAGCGCGGTTTGCAGGGGAGCCGGCAGTAATTCAAAGGCAGAGTGGAAACGTGGATGCATGGAAGCCTCATTCAATCTTCAGGCAATGTGCCAGACATCGGTTTATATGTGATCTCTGTCGCTCTGACAATGCAACGTGTCTTAGAGTTTTCAACTTTGCGAGATCTCTCCCAAAGTTTTAGCCAAACCAGTGCAGTAGCAGCGGAAAAACAAAGGGTGCCAGTAACGACGTTACGATGCCGCAGATCACCAGTGCCAGCGAACTAAATGCCCCTTCCTGGAAGTCCAGTTCCGCCGCCCGGGCGGTTCCCAGCGCATGGGACGCATTACCAATCGCCAGACCGCGTGCTGCTTTACTTTTCACGCCCAACAGATTCAGCACCATATGGCCAAATACCGCACCGAGCACACCGGCTATCAGCACACAAATCGCACTGATAGCGGGAATGCCGTGCAGAGAGCCGGATACTGCCATCGCGATCGGTGTGGTGACGGATTTAGGTAAAATCGTGGCGGCGATTTCCGGCGTTGCCCCCATCCACAGGGCGATCGCTGTGCCGGAGGTCATTGCCGTCAGGCTGCCGATCAGGCATACGCCGATAATGGATTTCCAGCGGGCGCGAATTTGATGCATCTGCTCATACAGCGGCAGCGCCAGTGCGACCACGGCGGGCTGTAGCAGGTCATTAAGCACCTGGCTTCCGGCAAAGTAACGTGTATAGGGCAGTTGCAGTAACAGCAGGATGGGAATGATGATCGCCATCGAAACCAGCAAGGGGTTCAGCAGGGCAATCTTCAGCGCGGCAGCCAGTCTGCGCGCCAGGAAAAATGCGCCCAGCGTCAGGGGCAATGACCACCAGATATCACTCATCCTTCACCTCTTTCGTCGGCGCGCGCGAATGCAGCTTGTGGGCGCTTAACCCCACGATGCTCAGGACAGCGAAGGTACTGACAAGACACGAGACCACGATAGGGCCAAACTGCGCGGTCAGCAGATCGGTGTAATTCATGACGCCCACACTGATGGGAACGAACAGCAGCGCCATATAGCGAATGATAAGATGACAACCGGGCTTAACCCAGTGGACCGGCACGATTTGAGACGCGAGCAGGGTAAACAAAATCAGCATGCCAATAATGCTGCCGGGCAGCGTAATGGGCAGCAACCTTGCTACGCCGTTTCCGGCATATAAACAGAGATAGAGAAGGGTAAAAGCGCGCAGATAACGCCAACTTATCGCTAGCACGGTGTGCATGACAGGCTCCTGTTTCCAACGAGCGTGATCCTACGCACTGACGGTCTGGCGTGCCAGCTGTCAGCGTAAGGCAGAACGGCCCTTCCTGCCATCAGATGCAGGAAGGGCGAACGCCTTATTTAACGGGCATACCCGGCACTGCGCCACTGTCGACAGACAACACGAACAGGTCTTTGCCGCCCGGCCCCGCAGACAGCACCATGCCTTCCGAGACGCCAAAGCGCATTTTACGTGGTGCCAGGTTCGCCACGATAATGGTCATTTTGCCAACGAGTACGGCCGGGTCAGGATAGGCTGCACGGATACCAGAGAAAATCTGGCGCTTCTCGCCGCCCAGATCCAACTCCAGACGCAGCAGTTTGTCTGAGCCGTCCACCAGTTCCGCTTTCTCAATCAGTGCCACGCGCATATCAACTTTGGCAAAGTCATCAATCGTGATGGTATCGCCAATCGGCGCATCCGCCAGTGGGCCGCTGACCGTCGGTTTACTGGCTTCAGCCGCGTCGGCTTTCGACGCTTCAATCAGGCCCTCGACTTTCGCCATCTCAATGCGACCATACAGGGCTTTAAACGGCGCAACCTGATGGTCGAGCAGCGGCTGCTGAATAGCGTCCCAGCTGAGTTCACTGTTCAGGAAAGCTTCGGCTCGCTCGCTCAGCGACGGCAGCACAGGCTTCAGCCAGGTCATCAGCACACGGAACAGGTTAATGCCCATGGAGCAAATAGCCTGCAGATCGGCATCACGGCCTTCCTGCTTCGCCACCACCCACGGTGCCTGCTCGTCAACATAACGGTTGGCCAGATCGGCCAGCGCCATAATTTCACGAATCGCCCGGCCAAATTCACGGCTTGCCCAGGCCTCGCCAATTTTTTCGGATGCGTCCAGGAAGGTTTGATAAAGCGCCGGGTCGGCCAGTTCTGCGGACAGCTTGCCGTCAAAGCGTTTGGTGATAAAACCGGCATTACGTGATGCCAGGTTGACCACTTTGTTCACAATGTCGGCGTTGACGCGCTGAACAAAATCTTCCAGATTCAGGTCGATGTCATCAATACGCGAAGAAAGCTTGGCCGCATAGTAATAGCGCAGGCTGTCGGCATCCAGATGCTGTAACCAGGTACTGGCTTTGATAAAGGTTCCGCGCGATTTCGACATTTTTGCGCCATTTACGGTCACATAGCCATGCACAAACAGGTTGTTGGGTTTGCGGAAGCCGCTGCCTTCCAGCATGGCAGGCCAGAACAGGCTGTGGAAGTAGACGATGTCTTTACCAATGAAGTGGTACAGCTCTGTGGTGGAATCCTGCTGCCAGAATTCGTCAAAACTGATGTCGCCGCGTTTGTCACACAGGTTCTTAAACGCGCCCATATAGCCGATGGGCGCATCCAGCCAGACGTAGAAGTATTTGCCCGGCGCGCCAGGAATTTCGAAGCCAAAGTACGGCGCATCACGGGAGATATCCCACTGTTGCAGACCGGATTCGAACCACTCCTGCATTTTATTGGCGACCTGCTCCTGCAGGGCGCCAGAACGCGTCCAGGCGCGCAGCATTTCGCTGAACGACGGCAGGTCAAAGAAGAAGTGCTCGGAATCACGCAGCACAGGGGTTGCACCGGACACCACAGATTTCGGATCGATCAGTTCGGTCGGGCTGTAGGTCGCGCTGCACACCTCGCAATTGTCGCCGTACTGGTCAGGCGCTTTACATTTCGGGCAGGTGCCTTTCACGAAACGGTCAGGCAGGAACATGCCTTTTTCCGGATCGTACAGCTGAGAAATCGTGCGGTTCTTAATGAAACCGTTCTCTTTCAGGCGACCATAGATGAGCCCGGCCAGCTCACGGTTCTCGTCGCCGTGCGTTGAGTGATAGTTATCATAGCTGATGTTAAAACCGGCAAAATCTGTTTCGTGCTCGTGTTTCATTTCAGCAATCATCTGTTCCGGCGCAATGCCCAACTGCTGAGCCTTCAGCATGATCGGCGTGCCGTGGGCGTCATCGGCGCAGATGAAGTAAATCTGATTGCCACGCATTCGCTGATAACGCACCCAAATGTCCGCCTGGATATGCTCGAGCATGTGGCCGAGATGAATTGAGCCGTTAGCGTAAGGCAGGGCGCAGGTTACCAGAATTTTTTTTGCGACTTGAGTCATAGTTTGCGTAGCTTTCAGTTAAGTAAAAAAACGGGCTTAGATGGTAACCGATGGGCACAGCCGCGTAAACATAAGGGATTTCCCGCCGCGCGGCCCGTGAAACGATCGGCATCTGATAGTATTGTTACTACATCGTTGAAAAACAGCATAAGCACAGCAGAAAAGGAGTGGGGATGACAGCGCAATCCCGGGAACCACATACACCAGAAGCCTTACGCGCCGTGGTGGCCGGCGTTCTGAACAGCTTTGAGCATCCGACGCTGCAACGTAATCTTATTACCCTGAAGGCGCTGCATCATGTGGCGCTGCTGGATGGGACGTTGCATATTGAACTGCGGATGCCTTTTGCCTGGCACAGCGCGTTTGAGACCTTAAAAGCAGACACCAGCGCTGAGCTACTGCGTCTGAGCGGCGCGCAGGCCATCGACTGGCGGTTAAGTCACGAGATTGCTACGTTGAAACGCGTGAAAAATCACCCTGGTGTTAACGGCGTGAAGAACATTATCGCGGTCAGCTCCGGTAAAGGCGGCGTGGGCAAATCGAGTACCGCAGTTAATATGGCGCTGGCTTTACTGGCTGAAGGCGCACGTGTGGGCATTCTGGATGCCGATATTTATGGCCCGTCCGTGCCCAACATGCTGGGCTGTGAAAAAGAGCGCCCGACCTCGCCTGACGGCACCCATATGGCGCCGATCATGTCCCATGGTCTGGCAACCAATTCCATCGGCTATCTGGTGACCGACGATAACGCGATGGTGTGGCGCGGCCCTATGGCCAGCAAAGCGCTGATGCAGTTACTTACCGAAACCCAGTGGCCCGACCTGGATTATCTGGTGCTGGATATGCCGCCAGGAACCGGAGATATCCAGTTAACGCTCGCGCAGAGTGTGCCCGTCACCGGTGCGCTGGTGGTCACTACGCCACAGGACATCGCGCTCATCGATGCACGCAAAGGCATGGTCATGTTCGAAAAGGTTAACGTCCCGGTGCTGGGCGTGGTGGAGAACATGAGTATCCACGTCTGCAGCCAGTGCGGTCACCATGAGCCAATTTTTGGTACCGGCGGGGCGCAACGGCTGGTGGACGACTATGGCACGCGGCTGCTGGCACAGCTTCCCCTGCATATTCATCTGCGTGAAGATCTGGATGATGGCGAGCCAACGGTGATTCGTCGGCCGGACAGTGAATTTGCGATGCTGTACCGTCAGCTCGCCGGACGTGTGGCCGCCCAGCTTTACTGGCAGGGCGAGGTGATTCCCGGCGATATCGCCTTCCGCGCGCTTTAACCTTTCTGCGCGTCGCTCTCATAGTGCGACGCCTGGGGATAATGCATTAACAGATAGCCGCCTTGCTCGCTTTCACCCTGGGAAATCACTTTCCAGCCATGTTGCAGGTAAAACGTCTGGGCGGCCTTGTTCATTTGCAGACACTTCAGCGCGCCGGTTGATGTAAAGCGTGACTGGACGGCCTCAAGCAGTGCACTGCCCACGCCGCGCCCCTGATAATCAGGATCCACATACAGGCTGTGTAAGAAATTATCGTTTTCCATCAGACCCGCGAATCCTGCCCGATGCCCGTCCAGCTCAGCCACTAAAACGGTTTCGCCGAGTATCACCTGATCGAAGTCTTCCAGCTGCCAGTCATCGTTGGCGATCCAGTCCCAGTTATGCCGACGGGCCGCCAGAAACAACGTCCGCAGGAAAGGACGGTCGGCCTCTGTAAATAATCGAATATGCACATCAAGCTCCGTTAAACATCTTTTAACAACCCTGGCAGGGATTCTCAAAAAAGTAAAAGCAGAACAAATGTCATCACTTTCCTTGTACACTGCCCGACGGTGCCTTATGGGAAAACAGCAAACGGCCTTCAGTTAACGCACAGGGGTTATTGCCTGGAAGCACGCAATATATCTTTTTGCGGGTAAATGAAGGTAAGAAAAGCGGTTTTTTCCCTTAACGATCAACGCGATCGGCGTTTGATAGCTTTCGTTTATTTTATTGATAACGAGGGCTTATTAGATGTTGGCCCGGAAAATTTGTAAGCTGCATCACATATTTTAAAGGAGGCCATCACATGTCCATTATCAACACCAAAATTAAGCCGTTCAAAAACAGTGCATTTAAAGACGGCCAGTTTATCGAAGTAACCGAGAAAGACGTTGAAGGTAAATGGAGTGTTTTCTTCTTTTATCCGGCTGACTTCACCTTTGTTTGCCCAACCGAACTGGGCGACGTCGCGGATCACTATGAAGAGTTCCAGAAACTGGGCGTGGACATCTACTCAGTGTCTACTGATACCCACTTTACCCACAAAGCCTGGCACGGCTCTTCTGACACCATCGCAAAAATCAAATATGCGATGATCGGTGACCCAACTGGCGCGCTGACCCGCAACTTCGACATCATGCGCGAAGACGAAGGTCTGGCTGACCGTGGTACATTCATCGTTGACCCACAGGGTGTTATCCAGGCCGTAGAAATCACCGCTGAAGGTATTGGCCGTGATGCATCTGACCTGCTGCGCAAAGTGAAAGCGGCGCAGTACGTGGCTTCTCACCCTGGTGAAGTGTGCCCGGCCAAATGGAAAGAAGGTGATGCGACTCTGGCGCCTTCGCTGGACCTGGTTGGCAAAATCTAATTTCCGCATCGCAACGTCGATCATTTTCTCATCGGGTGCTTCGGCACCCGATTTTTTGACCAGGAACTCACTATGCTTGATACCAATTTAAAAACGCAGCTCAAAGCTTATCTTGAGAAACTCACCAAGCCTGTGGAGTTGATTGCAACGCTGGATGATGGCGCAAAATCAACCGAGATTCGCAATCTGTTGGTCGATATCGCGAGCCTGTCTGACAAGGTCAGCTTTCGTGAAGAGAACGATCGTCAGGTGCGTAAACCCTCATTTTTAATCACTAACCCTGGTGCGGATCACGGCCCACGTTTTGCGGGTTCGCCGCTGGGTCATGAATTTACCTCACTGGTGCTGGCGCTGTTACAGACCGGTGGGCACCCGTCCAAAGAAGCACAAAATCTGCTTGATCAGATTGCGGCGCTGGATGGGGATTTCCATTTCGAAACCTATTATTCGCTGTCCTGCCACAACTGTCCGGATGTGGTACAGGCTCTGAACCTGATGGCGGTCCTGAACCCACGCATCAGCCACACCGCGATTGACGGTGGCCTGTTCCAGAACGAAATTCAGGAACGGAATGTCATGGGCGTGCCGGCGGTTTTCCTGAACGGCAAAGAGTTTGGTCAGGGCCGCATGAGCCTGGCGGAGATCGTCAGTAAAGTCGACACCAATGCTGACAAGCGCGCAGCAGAAGCGCTGAATAAACGCGAAGCCTATGATGTGCTGATTATTGGCAGCGGTCCCGCTGGCGCAGCGGCCGCCATCTATTCTGCCCGTAAAGGCATCCGCACCGCCCTGATGGGTGAGCGTTTCGGCGGACAGGTACTGGATACCGTTGATATCGAAAACTATATTTCCGTGCAGAAAACGGAAGGGGCCAAACTGGCTGGCGCACTGCGTGCCCACGTTGACGATTACAGTGTTGATGTGATTGACAGTCAGAGCGCGATTAAACTGATTCCGTCTGCGGCGAAAGGCGGCCTGCACGCCATTGAAACGGCGTCAGGTGCCGTACTGAAATCCCGTAGCATCATCCTGGCGACCGGCGCGCGCTGGCGCAACATGGGCGTGCCGGGGGAAGAGCAGTACCGTACTAAAGGTGTGACCTATTGCCCGCACTGTGACGGTCCGCTGTTCAAAGGTAAACGCACTGCCGTCATCGGTGGCGGTAACTCCGGCGTGGAAGCGGCTATCGATCTGGCTGGTATTGTTGAACACGTCACATTGCTGGAATTCGCCAGCGAAATGCGTGCAGACAAAGTGCTGCAGGACAAACTGCGCAGTCTGAAAAACGTGGATGTGATCCTGAATGCACAAACCACCGAAGTGAAAGGCGACGGCAGCAAAGTTACCGGCCTGCAATATCTGGATCGCACCAACCAGACAACCCATGAACTGGCGCTGTCAGGCATTTTTGTTCAGATTGGCCTGCTCCCTAACACCACCTGGCTGGAAGGGGCGGTTGAGCGCAACAAGATGGGTGAAATCATCATCGATGCAAAATGCGAAACCAGCCTGAAAGGCGTTTTCGCAGCAGGCGACTGCACCACGGTGCCTTACAAGCAAATCATCATTGCCAGCGGTGAAGGGGCAAAAGCCTCGCTGAGCGCTTTTGATTACCTGATTCGCACCCAACCTGCACACTAAGTTTTTCGGTGCAAAAGCCAGCCCTGTAATCTGTGTTACAGGGCTTTTTAATATCCGGCCAGCGTCATTAACATCATCCACAGCGGCGTGGTTATCGCGGCAAAAAGGGTGGAAAGCAGCATACTGGCGGCCGTGGGGCCGGTAATCACGTTAAATTTCTGCGACATCAGGTAAACATTCACACCGACCGCCATCGACCCCAGCAGCACCACCACTTTACTTTCCAGCGCAGGCAGACCCGTCAGCCAGGCGATCGCCCAGACACACAGCGGCTGCAGAATCAGTTTCAACGCACAAATCGTGTAACTCTCTTTCAAGCCTTCCCGCACCCGGTAGTGCGCCAGGCTCATGCCGAGTGTGACCAACGATAAGGGTGCGGCGATGGACGCCAGCATGCGCAGCGGTTCAGCGGCGATGGCGGGAAGCGGCCGCTGCAACAGGCTCCAGGCGGTACCTGATAAGATGCCAATAATTAACGGATTCCTGAGCACGCTAATCAAGGTGCGCTTAAAGCCCTGAAGGGAAAAACTGCCCTGTTTCGACCATTCCACCGAGACGGTGAGTAATGTCCAGAGGATCAGACTGTTAAATACCAGCACCAGCGCAACCGATGGCAAGGCACCGGGGCCCAGCAGGACGGTAGCGACCGGAATGCCCAGCATAACGTTATTTGAAAAGACCCCGCCCAGGGCAAAGACCGAGCCGGCCACGCCACCCAGATGAAACAGACGCGAGGCAAGGATTCGGCCCACGATAAACACCAGCAGACAACTGCCAAAGAATGCCAGAAGCAGGCGCACATCGACTGCGGGACTGTTGTAAAAGTCACTCATGATGCGAAACAGCATGCAGGGCAGGGCAACGTTAAAGACAAACCGGTTCATGCCTTCGCTGATGCTCAGCGGCCATTTGCCCCATTTCGTCAGGCAATAACCCAGGAAAATAAGAATAAACAGCGGGGCTGACAGGTAAATCTGGTGTCCTAATGTATCCAGCAGGAAGGGCATAAGCGTAAGCAGTCCAGTGACTCAGTAAGGGCAAGACTACCAAATTGCGTCGGCCGCGTAACCTGGCAAAACGTGTACCCGACCCGCGAATTTACCCCAGCCAGCGGCGCGCCTGGTCATCACTGATATCGCGATAATACACCCGATGGATAACCGCATCGCAACGCTGACAACGGGCAGAAAGATAAGTGGAATAATAGTGTCGGCCAGAAGGAGAAAGGGCACCCTGACGGGTAATGGTGATGTCAGTCCATCGGTGACGATGAGGGATAAGCGCTAAAAATCGCATCATGCTTCCTGTCAAGTATGAAGTGTTCTGGTAATTTTTAACTACGTGATATGAAGATTTATTGTTGCGATGTTGTAGGCAGGTGTTTGTTATTGCTGGGCATTCTGATAATGGTGAAGGATATAATTTACTTGCGTAAATACCTTTACTGCTCTGACGTGCAAATTTTAAGCCCGCAGCATTAAGCCTTTTTTCGTGCGGTGGGGAGTTGATCGGGATCATGTAAAAGTCTCGCCCGCCAGGTTGAAAAAAGAATAAGCACCTTGCTTAAATTTAGGGGCTTACTTATTCTTCTCTGCGTAACACGACTCGGGGTGCCCTTCTTTGTGAAGGCTGAGAAAAACCCGTATTACCTGATCTGGATAATGCCAGCGTAGGGAAGTCTGATGCCTGACCGCATTCGCCTTCTTGTCCGCCGGTTGGGAGTTCTGATGACACATCAACCGCACCATCTTTCTGATGCGCAATGCGCGCCCATCCTGCAACAGTTTCGCCGTCAGTCACCGCTCGTGCACTGCATGACCAATGATGTGGTGCAAATGCTCACGGCTAATGTCCTGCTTGCTCTGAACGCGTCACCTGCCATGGTCATCGATCGCGAGGAAGCGCCGCAGTTCAGCGGTATCGCGGATGCACTGTTAATCAATGTCGGCACATTAACGCACGAACGCCAGCAGGCCATGGCCGCGGCAATCGAGGCGGCTAATCTGGCAGGCACGCCCTGGACGCTGGACCCGGTAGCGGTGGGCGCACTGACGTTGCGTACCCGGTTTTGCCAGCAGGTGCTGATGCAGTCGCCTGCCGTGATTCGCGGCAATGCTTCCGAGATTCTGGCGCTGGCCCAGCAGGCTGACGGCGGACGTGGCGTGGACAGTCTGCACGCCGCCGAAAGCGCCCTGCTGGCCGCCCAACAACTGGCGCGGGAGTATCAGACCTGTGTGGTGGTCACTGGCGAGGTGGATTATGCCACCGACGGGATGCGTACCCTGTCGATCGTCGGCGGATCGCCCTTAATGACGCGGGTGGTCGGTACCGGCTGTGCGCTGTCTGCGGTCGTCGCCGCCTTTGCCAGCCTGCCGGGTGACAGACTGGTGAATATCGCCAGCGCCTGTCGGGTGATGGCACTGGCCGGAGAGAAAGCCGCACAGGCATCAACCGGGCCGGGCAGCTTTGCACCAGCGTTTCTGGACGCGCTCTGGACACTGGAGGCCGCTCTGTGAAACGCATCAATGCTTTAACGATTGCCGGTACCGATCCCAGCGGCGGTGCCGGGATTCAGGCCGACCTGAAAACCTTCTCCGCACTGGGCGCTTACGGCACCAGCGTGATTACGGCCCTGGTGGCGCAAAATACCTGTGGCGTACAGTCGGTGTACCGTATTGATCCTGATTTTGTCAGCGCACAGCTGGATTCCGTTCTTGATGACGTGCGCATCGACAGTGCAAAAATTGGCATGCTGTCCGACGCGGCGATCGTGGAGCGGGTGGCGGCTGGCTTGCAGCGCCGGGCAATCCCGTTCGTGGTGCTGGACACGGTGATGGTGGCCAAGAGCGGCGATGCCTTACTGAGTCCTGATGCCATTGCCTGTGTCCGCGAACACCTGTTGCCACAGGTGTCACTGATCACACCTAATCTGCCCGAAGCCGCCGCGCTGCTCGAATGCGGTATGGCCAGCAATGAGAACGAGATGCTGACGCAGGGTGATGCCCTTCTGGCGCTGGGTTGTCAGGCCGTGCTGATGAAGGGCGGACATCTGGATCATGGCGAAAGTCCTGACTGGCTGATCACGCCAGCGGGGCGGCAACGGTTCAGCACGCCTCGGGTGAAAACGCGCCATACGCACGGTACCGGTTGTACGCTGTCTGCTGCGCTGGCGGCCCTGCGTCCACGGCACAGTGACTGGGCGGAGACGGTTAATGAAGCCAAAACCTGGCTACAACAGGCCCTGCTGGCAGCCGATTCGCTGGAGGTGGGCCACGGGACTGGACCTGTGCATCATTTTCATCAGTGGTGGTAACGGCTTCGCTCAGCGATTGTACGGCGCGCTACTCAGCCTCGAACCAGTCACGGTTTTGCCTGATCACGGGCGCGAGCGAAAACATCATTGCCTGCAGATGGTGACGCAGGGCGGTTTCTGCCTGGTCCGCATCGCGCGCTTTCAGGGCGGCAAAAACGGCTTCATGTTGTTCGATCAGCGTTTCAGCGGGCGCGACCTGATTCAGGGTGAGATAGCGCACCCGGTCCATCGTCGCCTTGATGTTTTCAATGGTTTCCCATGCCAGCATACAGTCGATGCTCTCGGCAATCAGACGATGGAATTCATCGTCCAGGCTGAGAAACATCTGGCTGTCGCCCCGGGCGGCAGTGATGCGCTGGAGCTGCAGATTATGCTCCAGCGCCATCAGTCCGCGCTGGCTTGTTTCCCGCGCTGCGCGGCGTATCACGGCCAGTTCTACCGCTTCCCGGATAAAGCGTCCATCTTCAACCTGCTTCGCTGAAATCTTACGCACAAAGGTGCCGCGCTGTGGAAGGATTTGTACCAGACCGGCTTCTGCCAGCTTAATGAACGCCTCACGTACCGGCTGGCGAGAGAGATGAAAACGGGCGGAAACCTCTTTTTCCGACAGCAAAGCGCCCGGCTGAATGACGCAGGTGACGATATCTTTGCGTAGATAACGGTAAATCTGCTGATTGACCGGTTCACTTGTCGTGATGGTGTAGGAAAGCGTCATGTTCTGTCCCTGTTAACATTAACCCGATTTCGCCAGCGCGTTAAAACGCCTTAGCCCTGTGCGATGGCCTGTTGCACGGCCGCCCGTGCCCCCACTTTCGTCAACTGTATATAGCAGGCGGAGAGCGCGTCAACAAAGGCTGTATTATCCGCCAGATCCTCGCCGAAAACGGTTTTCAGGCCCAGTAAGGCCCGCACCCGCTCCTGACCTTCCGCACTTTCTGCCACACAGGTGGCCAGCTGGGCTTTAAGTGGGTCACGGATCGCTATAGGTTCGCCTTTTTCATCGACCGCAGCGACATAGCGCATCCAGGCGGCAATGCCCAGCAACAGCAGCGGGCAGGGTGTGCCGTTAGCGAGATGCCAGCGTACGCTGTCAAGAAAGCGTTGTGGCAGTTTCTGGGTGCCATCGGTCGCAATCTGGTAGGTGCGGTGTCTGATAGCGCGGTTGGCAAAGCGAGCGATTAAGGCGTCGGCGTAAGCCGGTAAATCCACCCCCTGCGTGGTTAACGTCGGTGCCTGTTCGTTAACCATCAGCGCACGTGCAGCCGCCCGGAACGCGTCGTCAGCCATACAATCGCTGATGTGTTCATAACCCGCAAGGTAACCAAGGTACGCCAGAAAGGAGTGGCTGCCATTGAGCATGCGCAACTTCATTTGCTCAAACGGCAGCACATCCTCCACCAGTTCGGCACCGGCCTTGTCCCAGTCAGGTCGGCCGCTGACAAAGTGGTCTTCAATCACCCACTGAAAGAAGGGTTCAGCCTCAACGGCCACTGGATCGGACGAACCAATACGGGCACGTAACGCGTCAAAGGCGGCCTCATTCATCGCCGGAACGATGCGATCTACCATGGTGGAGGGAAAGGTGATGTTGTGCTGAATATAGTCCGCCAGCGACGCATCATGCTGCCGGGCGAGCTGCGTCACCACATTCCGTGTGACGTGGCCATTTTCAGGCATGTTATCGCAGGACATCACGCTGAAAGGCGCTAAACCCAGATCGCGTCGACGGCGGATGGCGGCGACAATCACTCCGGGCAGCGAGCGGGGCTGTGCGGGGTGCGCCAGGTCATGCACGATATCCGCATGTTGCAGATCGAGATTGCCGCTGGCGGGCAGGTGACAATAGCCTTTTTCTGTCACGGTCATCGACACAATCGCCACGTCCGGCTGGCACAGGGCCGTAATCACGGCATCAATGCCGTCCGTTTTGCCGTGCAGTGCCGCGGTAACCACCCCAATGACCCGGGTTTTCACGGCGTCGTCACTTTTTTCGGTCAACGTATAGAGAAAGTCCTGTTGGCGGAGTGCCTGAATCAGCTCGCCGCTGTTAAGGTTAACCTCGCAGATTCCCCAGTCGCTACCCTGTTCGGCCAGTTTATCCGTGCACAAGGCCTGATGGGCGCGATGAAAGGCACCAAAGCCGATATGCACTATACGGGTTTTAAGCTGGCGACGGTCATAGGCGGGCAGATGAACATCCGCAGGAAGGTGATCGATGTGTAGCATAAAGCATCCTTGTGGCAGACGGACGGCAGGCCATGCTGGCATTAAGGATGAAAAATTACGCGTCCCGCTACTACCATACAAGTTGAAGTAGCGGAATTGTGAATGTAATCACGAACTGTTTACATTAAGGCCGGGAGCCAGGGCTCCCGTGAGAATTAACTCAGCAGGGCACACTGCGGCGGCAGGCGGCAGCTTAACGCGCCCGGCATGATATCAATGGTAAATGACTGGCCTGTCAGCGGTTCGCCATCCAGGTTAAAGGTCATTTCATGCGGTGAGCGAATCGTCAGGGACGATAAGCGCGTAGAAACAATGCCGGGATTCTCTTCATCGCCGGTCAGGGAATGCAGCAGGGTAGGCAGCAACTCCTGCGCGGTGACAATGCTGACGTCCAGCAGGCCATCGTTAATCAACGCCGACGGGCATAAACGCTGACCGCCTCCGGCCTGACGACCGTTGCCGATGCCGATGACCAGCGCATCGCCCTGCCAGTTAAAACCGGGCCCGGTAATTTCACAACTGTCCGGTTTTAGCGTGTCCATGCGCATCAACCCATGAATAAAATAGGACACGCCGCCCAGTGCGGATTTGAGTTTTTCCGGCGTCTCGGTCGTAATGCGCGTGCCAAATCCTCCGGTCGCCATATTAATAAAATAGTGATGCTGGTTAACGCGGGCGAGGTCGATATCACAGGCTTTACCCTGGATAGCCAGGCGCAAGGCGTGCTCAATCTCTTCAGGAATGCCGACGCTGGTGGCAAAATCGTTCGCTGTGCCCAGCGGCAGAATCCCCAGAACCGGGCGCTCATCCGCGTTGACCGACGCCAGTGCGGTAGCGATTTCGTTGACGGTGCCGTCACCGCCGCCCGCCACCACGGTTTCCGCCTGCAGTTCAAGGGCTTCTTCCACGTAACGCTCACCGTCTCCTTTTTCATACGTCACGCGCACGGCTATGTTAAAGCCCTCGGCGCGCAGCTTCGTGATCGCTTCACGGAGATCGTCATTACCTGCGCCTTTACCATTCAGGATTAGCAGCGTAAGCGATTGTTTGTCCATTATCTGTTCCTTGGAGATCGAAAGCGTAGTTAGTGGTTATAGCATAGCCGGAAGAGAAAAATGATTGGCGAAAGGGAGAAAAAAGAAAACCCGCACGGGGGAGCCGGGCGGGTGAATGAGGTGGATCCAGTTACTGCTGCTGATAATTGTTACTCATTGGTAGCAGGCAGCACTATAGTTCAGTAAAACCGAGCCGTCTGTGATCCTGTTCTTGCTTTTGTCAAATTTTGTCAGGCCGTGGCGTGAGCGGCATGCGGATCCTGAGTGTTCTGGCCTGGCGCAAAGTTACGCAGCAGCAAGGCAAACCGCAGATCTACCTCCGGCGGCACTTTCATCCAGACGCGATGCCCGTCTCCCGGGGCCACCTCTGTCGGTTCTCCACGGCTGTTTTGCAGGGCATCAAGGGTGCAGATCAGGTTACCGGACGGCGTCATGATCTCCAGGCTGTCATGCAGAACAAATTTATTCTTTACCCGTACTTCCGCCCAGCCCTCGCGCTGTTCACCGCTGAACTCCCCGACGAACTGCTGGCGCTCTGAGACAGAGTAGCCGGTCTGGTAATTCTGGTAGCTGTCGTGGGTGTGACGACGCAAAAAACCTTCGGTATAGCCGCGATGCGCCAGGCCTTCCAGGGTTTCCAGCAGGGCAGAATCAAACGGTTTACCTGCCGCCGCATCGTCAATGGCTTTGCGATAAACCTGTGCGGTGCGGGCGCAGTAATAATAAGATTTGGTGCGACCTTCGATTTTCAGCGAGTGAACGCCCATCTGGCTCAGGCGCTCGACGTGCGCCACGGCACGCAGATCTTTCGAGTTCATGATGTAGGTGCCGTGTTCATCTTCAAAGGCACTCATCATTTCGCCGGGTTTCATTTTCTCCTCCAGCAAAAACACCTTGTCGCTGGGTTGCCCAATGCCCAATGTGGGCGTCACGTCCTGTACGCTGACCGGCTGATGAATTTCAACAATGTTGCCGACGTCATCTTGTCTGGCTTCCTGCAACTGGTATTCCCAGCGGCAGGCGTTGGTGCAGGTTCCCTGGTTAGGATCGCGTTTATTCATGTAGCCCGACAGCAGACAGCGCCCGGAGTACGCCATACACAGTGCGCCGTGCACAAATACTTCCAGCTCCATGTCCGGCACCTGCTCGCGAATATCGGCGATCTCCTCCAGCGACAGCTCGCGGGATAAAATCACCCGACTTAAGCCCATTTGCTGCCAGAATTTCACCGTTGCCCAGTTTACGGCGTTAGCCTGCACAGATAAGTGGATGGGCATGGCCGGAAACGCCTCACGCACCAGCATGATCAGGCCAGGATCGGACATGATTAACGCGTCGGGCTGCATCTCAATTACCGGCGTTAAATCGCGAATAAAGGTTTTCAGCTTGGCGTTATGCGGGGCGATGTTCACCACCACATAAAACTTTTTACCCAGCGCGTGGGCTTCGTTAATGCCTTTCGCCAGGTTTTCATGGCTGAATTCGTTATTGCGTACCCGTAGGCTGTAGCGCGGCTGGCCGGCATAGACGGCATCGGCCCCATAGGCAAACGCGTAACGCATGTTTTTCAGCGTTCCGGCGGGGGAAAGTAATTCGGGTTTCATGATGTGCTCACTGATGTCAGGTCAGCATGTCGCCTGGGCGACATGTGCAGGGGGAAACCCTGCAAAAGGTGCGGAATTGTAGGCAGGGTGAAAACGGAAGTAAATTGATCTGGGTCAATCTAAATCAACTGGCAGACATCGGCTTCCCAGCGATAGCCCATGCCATATACCGCGCGGATAAAGGGTTGTTCGCTGTCCAGGCTTTCCAGTTTTCTGCGCAGGTTCTTGATATGGCTGTCAATGGTTCGGTCGGTGACAACCCGGTAATCGTCGTAGAGATGGTTTAACAACTGTTCACGGGAGAAGACTTTTCCCGGTTCAAGGGACAGCGTTTTCAGCAGACGAAATTCAGCGGGCGTTAAATCCAGCGGCTCATCACGCCAGCTGGCCTGAAAGCGGCTTTCATGAACTTTCAGCAAAGACGCGACGGGCGCTTCTTCGGGAGATCGCTTCACCCGGCGCAAAATGGTTTTGACCCGCGCTACCACTTCGCGTGGGCTGAATGGCTTGCAGATATAGTCATCCGCACCAATCTCCAGGCCCAGCAGGCGATCGATTTCTTCCGTGCGCGCGGTCACCATAATAATCGGCAAGTCGGAATCACGGCGAATCTCACGGCACAGCGTCAGGCCATCTTTACCCGGCAGCATCAAATCCAGCAGGATAAGATCGGGCGGCGTCTGTTTAACGTAGTCCAGTACCGCGTTGCCGTGCGCCAGATGATGCGTGCGATAGTTAGAAGCCTCAAGGTAATCAATCATCAGTTGTGCCAGCTTGGGTTCATCTTCAACCACAAGGATTAGCGGGTAAGTGTTTTCCTGGTTCATAATCTTCTAAACGGGAGGAACATAACGCAATTGTAGCGCGATTTTCAGCCCACCTAAATCCGCATGCGAGGCGCTGATGCTGCCACCGTGGGCATCAACAATGTTTTTACAGATGGCCAGCCCCAGGCCAGAGCCGCCGCTGGCGCGATTGCGCGAACCTTCTGTGCGGAAAAAACGCTCAAATATTTGTGCCTGTTGATCGCCTTCCACGCCGGGCGCGCTGTCCTCTACGGTGACGTGCCAGTAGGGCGCGTCATACCAGAGCCGCACCCGGACTTCGCCGCCGGCATCGGTGTAACGCAGGCTGTTTTCCAGCAGGTTAATAAACAACTGCATCAGCCGGTCAGGATCGCCAAAAAACGGCGCGTCATCCGGCATGTCGAGCTTCAGGGTTAAATCATGGCTGCGGTAGCGCTCGGTAAAATTGCCTGCGCTGATCTCAATAAGCTGCACCAAATCGGTGGCCTGCTTGCGATAGGCCAGTGCGCCGACGTCAGAGAGCGAAAGCTGGTGCAGATCATCCACCAGCTTGGTCAGCAGCGCTACTTCGCTTTGCAGAGAGGTAATCGCGTCTGGCGTGAGTTTACGTACACCATCCTGCATGGCTTCCAGCTCACCGCGCAAAATCGCCAGTGGCGTGCGCAGTTCATGCGAGATGTCGGCCATAAAGGCCCGACGCATACTTTCATTTTTCTCCAGCGAACTGGCCAGCAGGTTAAAGTCATGGGCCAGCTGGCCCAGTTCGTCCTGGCTGTCAACCTTAACCCGTGTGGCTAAATTCCCCGCCGCCAGATGATGCGTACCGTCTACCAGTCTTTTCACCGGTGCCAGCAAGCCCCGCGCCATCAGCCAGGTGACCAGGGCGGCAAGCAGAGTAGAGAGGCCCACGATATACCAGCTGGTTCGTCGCTGCTGCTGATCAAAATTGATATCGGTGCTGCGCGTCAGGCGCTCTGGCGGCGAGCTGATGATCCAGCCCACGACTTTACCGTTACTGAGCGTAATATCGTGACGTATCCCTTCCGGGGGAACCTGTGAGCGCGGGCCGACCATCACTTTGTAGTGCTGATCGAGTACCCAGAACTGGGTGCGCCAGCCGTGAGGCGGTAACTGGTTACTGCTGTCCGGGTTTTGCTCCAGCGAGCGCAGCATCGAGAAGATCAGCCGGTCGTTATTACGCAGAAAATCCCAGTCGCCATGCTGTTCATACTGATCGGCCAGCGCCGCACCCAGCAAATTCAGCCGCTGTTCATTCCCGCGTTTAATATAGTCGACAAAGCCATGTTCAAAGCTGAGCCGGACGCCCCAGTGCATGGTAATCAGGACCAGCATGCAGGTGGAGAATATGGCCATGAATAATTTGGCACCGATGCCAAAATGCAGGAACGATCTCATTCACTTCTCCGACGTCGCAGATCGACGCTTTTACTCATCTCTTTCGGAACCCGCCAGAACACCAGCGCAGGCAGAATAATGATCAGCGCCATACAGAGATAAACACAGATAAACGCCTGATGGCTTAAACCCTGTTCCCCGGACGTTGCATGACCAAACGCGCCCAGCAGCAGGCCCGCCACGGTTACGCCAATACTCATTGAGAGCTGCATGATCATCGATAACAGGCTGTTGCCGCTGGAGGCCAGGTCATCGGGTAGATCCTTGAGCGTCAGCGTATTCATCGAAGAGAAGCGAATCGCATTCACCATGCCTTGCAGAAACAGCACCAGCGGCAGCATGACTGTCCAGCCGAGCATCGCCACCAGTGGAAACAGCAAGACCACCAGCGCCAGGCCTATGGTTGAACCCACCAGCACGTTGCGATAGCCAAACAGGTTAACAATGCTGACAACCACACGCTTCATGCCCATATTGCCCAGCACCATGGCAATCATCATTAAGCCGGCATGAAACGGGCTGAAGCCCATGCCGATTTGCAAGAACAGCGGCGTCATAAAGGGCAACATGCCGCTGCCGATGCGGCCAGTCAGACTACCGAGTAAGCCAATAGAGAAAATGCGGTTGTCGAACAGCTTCAGGCTGAACAGCGCACTGTCGTTTTGGCGCGCATGCAGCAGATAAAACAGAAGAGAGCCAGTGCCGATGAGGATCATCGCGGCCAGTAACAAGGCAGAGCCGCCGCTACTGCGTTGACCGTCAAGCGCCAGCGTTAACGTAGCCATTCCGGCGGCCAGCAGGACAAACCCGACAAAATCAAAGCGTCGCGGCGGCATCGCGTAGTTCGGCAGTAACTTCAACGTGGCGACGGCACCGATGATGCCGACCGGGATGTTAATCAGGAAAATCCAGTGCCAGCTGGCATATTCCACCAGCACACCGCCCAGTGCGGGCCCCAGCAGCGGCCCAATCTGGCCGGGCAGGGTGACAAAGGTCATCGCAGACATATACTGGTCACGCGGTACAATACGCATTACCGTCAGCCGTCCTACCGGCACCATCATGGCCCCGCCAATCCCCTGAATCACACGCGCCATGATAAGCTGATTCAGCGTGCCTGACAGACCGCACAACAGCGATCCCACGCTGAACAGCACAATCGCGCTAAAAAAGATATTTCTCACGCCGAACCGGTCCGCCAGCCAGCCGCTCAGCGGCAGCGTCACCGCCACCGTGAGCACATAGGCCACAATCACCGAATGCATATGCAGTGGGCTCACGCCCAGATCGTGCGCCATGGACGGGATCGCCGTGTTGACGATGGTGGTGTCCAGCGTCTGCATAAAAAAACCAAAGGCAACAATCCACAACTGCCAGCGGACCGTGACGCTCTGCATGATATTTACCCCTTAATGCTGAGTGGCATTCATCCTCTGGGTGCGCGTTTTACGTCGCAGTTTGTCCATCATTAAGTACACCACCGGCGTGGTATACAGCGTGAGGAGCTGGCTCATGATCAAGCCGCCGGCAATGGTGATGCCCAACGGCTGACGCAGCTCGGCGCCGTCTCCGCTGGTCAGCACCAGCGGTAACGCGCCAAACAGGGCCGCCAGCGTGGTCATCAGGATAGGGCGGAAGCGTAACAGGCAGGCCTGGAAAATCGCCTCGCGGGCGCTCAGATTGCCGTTGCGTTCTGCGTCAAGCGCAAAGTCGACCATCATGATGGCGTTCTTTTTTACTATCCCGATCAACAACAGAATCCCGATCAAGGCAATCAGGCTGAACGGCGTATCAAACAGCTCCAGCGCCAGCAGGGCACCGACGCCCGCAGACGGCAGCGTCGAAAGAATGGTCAACGGGTGCACATAGCTTTCGTAGAGAATCCCCAGCACGATATAAACTGCCGCAACCGCAGCCAGCATCAACCAGAGTTGACTGCTTTGCGATTGCTGGAACGCCTGTGCGGTGCCGGCAAAGCTGCCGCGCACGCTGGACGGTACGCCAAGCGCCGTCATAGTGCGATCGATCGCCTCGGATGCCTGGGACAGCGACACACCTTCTGGCAGATTAAAGGAGAGGGTTGACGCGGCAGACAAGCCCTGATGATTAACCGACAGCGGCGCGTTGGCCGGTTGCCATTTGGCGAACCAGGAGAGCGGGATGGGTTTGCCGTCGCTGTTAATCACAAACATCTGATCCAGTGAACTGATGTCTTGGGTATAGCGCGGATCCACTTCCATGACGACCTTGTACTGGTTCAGCGGCTGATAGATGGTGGAAATCTGACGCTGACCAAACGCATCGTTGAGCAACGCATTCGCTTCGGAAACATTAATGCCCAGCCGCGCCATGCTGGCCCGGTCATACGTCAGGGCCATTTCGCTGCCCTGATCCTGCTGATCGGAGTTAACGTCGGCCAGTTCCGGCAGGGCGCTAAAGGCCTGACGAATTTTCGGTTCCCAGGTGCGCAGCGCAGCCAGATCGTCTGTTAACAGAGAATACTGATAGCTGGCGTTGGCTTCGCGACCGCCCACCCGGATATCCTGCACCGCATTAAGATACAGGTTGGCACCGGGCTCCTTTGCCAGCTTGGTACGCAGGCGGGCAATCACCGCCTGTGCATTATCTTTGCGTTCGGACAAGGGTTTCAGGGAGATAAACATCAGGCCCATATTGGTGCGCATGCCGCCGGTAAAGCCCACCACGCTTGAGACATCCGGATCGGCCCCCACGATTTTCATGAAGTCCTGCAACTTACCGCGCATCGCCTGAAACGAAATGCTTTGGTCGGCAGAAATAAAGCCGGACAGGCGGCCGGTATCCTGCTCGGGCAAAAAGGTTTTAGGAATACTGATGAACAGCCACACCGTCAGGGCGACAGTGCCCACGAGCAACAGGATGACCCAGCGCGCATGGTTCAGCACGACGTTCAGAGAGCGGGCATAACCCTGTTGTACCGCCAGCAGCAGGCGGCCAATGCCCCGTCGCCGCGGCTGACTGCGCGGCGCATGGGGTTTCAGCAGGTAAGCACACATCATGGGCGTCAGCGTGATGGACACAAACAGCGAGATCAGAATAGCAACCGACAGGGTGATGGAAAACTCTGCGAAGAAGCGGCCAATCAATCCGCCTGTCATCAGCAGCGGCAGGAAGACCGCGATCAGCGACAGGCTCATCGACAGCACCGTAAAGCCCACTTCACGCACGCCTTTGAGCGCGGCGGCCAGCGGTTTCATGCCCGATTCAACATGACGGGCAATGTTTTCCAGAACCACAATGGCATCGTCCACGACAAAGCCGGTGGCGATGGTCAGCGCCATCAACGACAGATTGTTCAGGCTAAAGCCGCACAAATACATGGCGGCAAAGGTGCCAATCAGCGAGACCGGCACGGCTGCCGCCGGAATCAGCGTGGCGCGACCTGAGCGCAGGAAAACAAACACCACCAGAATGACCAGGCCAACGGCGATAATTAGCGACTGCTCCACTTCTTCGAGCGACGCGCGGATGGTGGGTGAGCGATCCTGGGCAATCTGCAGATCGATCGCCGTCGGGATGATTTCGTGCAGTTCGGGCAGTTCAGCGCGAATACGATCAACCGTCTCAATCACGTTCGCATCCGCCGTTTTGCGAATCACCAGCAAAACGGCCGGTTTGCCCCGCGACATACCGGCGTTGCGCACATCCTGCACGGAGTCCTCAACGGTGGCGACATCGGACAACCGTACTGCCGCGCCGTTGTTGTATTGCACGATCAGCGGCTGGTATTCCCGGGCGGTTTGTAATGCATCGTTGGTCCGTAACTGCCAGCGCTGTTGCCCGTCTTCCAGCGCGCCCTGCGGACGGCGCTGGTTAGCGTTAGCGATGGTCTGACGCACCGCATCCAGCGACACGCCCTGATTAAATAACGCCTGCGGATTGAGCGCCACGCGCACTGCGGGCAGAGAGCTGCCGCCCACGGTGACATCGCCCACGCCATTAATCTGCGACAGCTTCTGTGCCAGCTGTGTCGACGCATAATCATAAAGCTGGGCTGGCGTGTACAGATCTGACGTCAGCGTCATAATCATGATCGGCGCGTCAGACGGGTTGGCTTTGCGGTAGGTCGGACGCGACGGCATGCCGGTAGGGAGCAGGCTCTGCGCCGCGTTAATGGCCGCCTGTACATCACGTGCCGCGCCGTTAATATCACGATTAAAATCGAACACCATAATAATGCGGGTCGATCCCAGCGAACTGGTCGAGGTCATTTCACTGACGCCTGCAATTCGGCCCAGCGAGCGCTCCAGCGGCGTGGCGACCGAAGACGCCATCGTTTCGGGCGAGGCTCCTGGCAGGGACGCTGACACCATAATGACCGGAAAATCCACCTGCGGCAGCGGCGCCACCGGCAGCAGGCGGAAGCCCAGAATGCCCGCCAGCGCAATGGCCAGCGTCAGTAGCGTCGTGGCGACCGGACGATGGATAAACAAACCAAAAAACTTCACGGCTGCGCCTCCGTCTGACCCAGGCGACGACGCAGGTTATGCGCCAGGCGGTCAAACAGCAGGTAGATTACCGGCGTGGTAAACAGCGTCAGAATCTGGCTCAGAATCAGGCCGCCGACCATGGCGATCCCCAGCGGCTGCCTCAGCTCTGCACCTACGCCAGTGCTGAGCATCAGCGGTAATGCACCCAGCAGGGCGGCCAGCGTCGTCATCAGAATCGGTCGGAAACGCAGCAGGCAGGCCTGATAAATCGCATCATAGGGCTTCATGCCCTGTTCACGTTCCGCCGCTAACGCGAAGTCGATCATCATAATGGCGTTCTTTTTCACAATACCAATGAGCAGAATGATGCCGATGATGGCAACAATATCCAGCTCATTCCCACTTATCATCAGCGCCAGCAGCGCACCGACGCCCGCCGTGGGCAACGTGGAGAGGATGGTGATGGGATGGATAAAGCTCTCATACAGCACGCCGAGCACGATATACATCGCTACGACTGCCGCCACAATCAGCCAGACGGTACTGGTCAGGGCAGCCTCGAAAGCCAGCGTGCTGCCCTGGAACTGCGTCATCACCTCTGACGGCATCCCCAGTTCCGTCTCTGCCTGGTTGATCGCTTTGGTCGCATCTTCCAGCGAATAGCCCTTCGCCACATTGAAAGAGAAGGTGGCGGAGGGGAACTGACTCAGGTGGTTAATCGTTAAAGGCGCATGGCGCTGGGCAATGCTGGCGATCGCGCTCAACGGCACGCTGCCACCATCAGTGCTGTTCAGACGAATACCGTCCAGGCTTTGCAGGCCCGGCATGGTGCTGTTGTCCTGTTCCAGCACCACGCGGTACTGATTCGCCTGGGTATAAATCGTGGAGATCAGCCGCTGACCAAAGGCGTCATACAGCGCGTTATCTACGTCCGCCATGCTGATGCCCAGCCGGCTGGCACTGTCGCGGTCCACTTTGATATAGGCTTCCAGCCCCTGGTCCTGCCAGTCACTGCTGACGTCACGTAGCGCAGGGTGTTTCTGCAGGGCGTTAAGCAGGGCAGGGACCCAGGTGCTGAGCGAATCCAGCGAACCGGACTGCAGAGTAAACTGATACGGCGTACGGCTGGCCTGGGTGTCAATTGTCAGGTCCTGCACCGCCTGCAACCACAAGGTGACGCCAGGAATTTTGCTGATCTGCGCTTGCAGCCGCTGCTGAATCTCCGGAATACGCTCGCTGCGCATATCCAGCGGTTTGAGGTTAATCTGCAACCGGGCGCTGTTGAGTGACGGATTGGTGCCGTCCACGCCCACGAACGAGGTCAGACTCTGTACAGCCGGATCTTTCATAATCACAGAGGCAACATCGCGTGTCCGCTCCGCCATACTGGCGTAGGATACCGACTGCGGTGCCTCCAGCGTTCCCTGGATAATGCCGTTGTCCTGCTGCGGAAAGAAACCTTTAGGAATGGCCATCCACAGCAAAACCGTCAGCAGCAACGTGCCGAGCGCCACGGACAGCGTCAGCCAGGGGTGATTCAGCACCCGGCGCAGCCCACGACCATAAACGGCAATGATGCGATCGAACATCGCTTCGCTGGCACGGGAAAAGCGGTTCTGCTTACGCAGTGACTCGGCGCTCAGCATGCGGGCACACATCATCGGCGTCAGGGTGAGCGAGACCACCGCTGAGATCAGAATTGCCACCGCCAGCGTCACCGCAAATTCGCGAAACAGGCGACCAATCACGTCGCCCATGAACAGCAGCGGAATCAATACCGCAATCAGTGAAAACGTTAACGAAATAATGGTAAAGCCAATTTCGCCTGCCCCTTTCAGGGCCGCTGTCATCGGCTTTTCCCCTTTTTCGATATAGCGCGAGATATTCTCAATTACCACGATGGCATCGTCCACCACAAAGCCTGTGGCGATGGTCAGCGCCATCAGCGTCAGATTATTGATGGAAAAGCCCAGGAAATACATTGCCGCAAAGGTGCCAATAAGCGACAGCGGAACAGCCACGGCCGGAATGATGGTCGCGGGCACATTACGCAAGAACAGGTAGATGATCATCACCACGAGCGCCATTGCCAGCATCAGCTCATGCTGCGTATCGGTGACGGACGCGCGGATATTGGTGGTGCGATCGGTGACCAGTTTGACATCGACGGATTTGGGCAGGCTGGCAATCAGCCCGGGCAGCATGGCGCGAATATTGTCGGCGGTTGCAATAATATTGGCACCCGGCTGGCGCTGCACATTCAGTACGATGGCGGGTTCACGGTTAGACCAGGCACCCAGCCAGCTGTTTTCGGCACCCTGTTCAATCGTAGCCACATCGGCCAGCCGCACTGGCGCGCCATTTTTATAACTGACGATCAGCTGGCGGTAATCCTCGACCGATTTCATCTGATCGTTGGCTGACAGCGTAACCGAGCGGGTCGGACCATCAAGACTGCCTTTCGCGGAATTTACGTTGGCGTTGGTGATCGCCGTACGCACCATTTCGCTGGTCAGGCCCATAGAGGCTAATGCCTGGGTGTTCATCTTAACGCGCACAGCGGGACGCTGGCCGCCGGTCAACGTGACCAGGCCGACGCCGGTCACCTGGGAAATTTTCTGCGCGACGCGTGTTTCCACCATGTCCTGTACCTGGGTTAAGGGCATGCTGGTGGTAGTGACGGCGAGCGTCATGATGGGCGGATCCGCCGGGTTAACTTTGCTGTAAACCGGCGGATTCGGCAAATCGCTGGGCAGCAGGTTAGAGGCAGAGTTAATCGCCGCCTGCACTTCCTGTTCTGCGACATCGAGCGGCAGCGAGAGCTGGAACTGCAGCGTCACCACCGAGGCGCCGCCAGAACTTTGCGAGGCCATCTGCTTAAGACCGGACATCTGACCGAACTGACGTTCAAGAGGCGCTGTAATCGACGACGTCACCACATCCGGACTGGCACCGGGATACAGGGTAACAACCTGAATGGTCGGATAGTCCACTTCGGGTAACGCTGACACCGGCAAAAAGCGGTAACCCAGAATCCCCGCCAGCAGAATAGCAATCATCAGTAACGTCGTCGCGACCGGGCGCAGAATAAACTGGCGTGACGGTCCTCCGCTGTGGTCAGGAGGCATAACCTGCATTACTCTGACTCTCCTTTGGATGGCAAGCTGGCGCGGCTCTGTTTAGTTGCACTGCTCTGTGCTGCAACCACTTCCACTTTTGCCCCCTCTGTCAGGCGGTCAAGGCCATCCGTTACCACGCGGTCGCCCGCGCTCAGTCCGGCATTGATGACCACTTTCTGACTGTCCTGGAAACCGGCGGTCACGGTTTTCTTACTCACCTTATCTTCGCTGTTAATCACCCAGACAAAGTGGCCTTCGTTGCCCATCTGTAACGCGCCTACCGGAATCACGACGGCATCCTGCAACGTATTCACCTTCAGCCGGGCGTTGACGAACTGATTAGGGAAAAGCAGGTCATCCTGATTATCAAAACGCGCTTTGATTTTAATGGTGCCTGTCGTGACGTCGATCTGGTTATCCAGGCTGAGCAGTTTTCCGCGCGCAATCAGATGTTGATTGCTGCGGTCCCAGGCTTCCACCAGCAACGGTTCGCCACTTTTCTGCGCCTGCATGATCTGGCTGATATTGTTTTCGGCGACGCTAAAGACGACATCCACCGGATGCGTCTGAGTGATCACCACCAGACCATTGGTATCACCGCTGGTGATGTAGTTGCCAATATCAACCTGCTTCAGGCCGACGCGACCCGCAATCGGGGAAGTAATTCGGCTGTAAGTCAGGTTCAGCTGTGCGCTGGCAACGCTGCCTTCGTCGGCCTTAATCGTGCCCAGGGTTTCACTGACCAGCGCGTTTTGCGTATCCAGATCCTGCTGGGATACCAGCGAGGTTTTCGCCAGCTTCTGGTAACGGGCTAAATCACGGCGGGCGTTCGCAAGCGTAGCCTGATCGCGCGCCAGCTGGCCTTGAGCCTGCATCAGGGCGACCTGATAGGGACGCGGATCGATCTCTGCCAGCAGATCGCCGGCTTTGACCTGCTGGCCTTCCGTGAAATGGATGGCCACCAGGTTACCATCTACCCGGCTGCGTACCGTGACGGTATTGGCTGCGGTCACCGTACCCAAACCGCTAAGGTATTGCGGCACACTTTCTGTCACGGCGCTGGCAGCCTGCACGGGCGCAAGCGGTTTATGCCCGCCGTTGCCTCTTTTGCCGTGTTCTGACTGGCTGGATGTTTCGTTGCCTGCTGGTTGGGCTGGATGCTTCCACCAGTAGTAACCGCCTGCAGCAGCGGCAATAACCACCGCTAAAATCAGGCCTTTTTTCATTCCAGGATGTCGGTTGTTCATTGTTATTGTTGCTCTCCAGCGATATCGTTCCAGGACGCGGGCATAAACGTTAGCCTGCAAACCACGAATTGTAGTCGTCCCTGCGGGTAAAAATTTGAAGGAATTAAGGATATCTGTCAGCGCACCGTAAGTATGTCGGTTTTTTGAAAAAACGGCGTTGGCAAAGAGTCAGATTTGATGTGAAACAAGGCGGACTACGCTGACCACAGCGCGCCGGATCATATCCTGCCTGACCAGGAAATACAGGATTAAAAAAACCTATCCTTCAGGAAGATGACACATTCATTACCCAGCGCTTTACGCAGCCGTGCGCAGCATGAAGAAGGTCAGCGTTTAACCTTACGTTATGCCTGCTGAGACATTGAGCGCTGAGCAAGGGGGCGCGGCGCGAAGAGGAATAAGCATCATCTTCGATACCGCCGGGTCCGTCAGTAACGTGCATTGCCGGACCGGGCGCTATCCTTAACGCGGCAGAACCGGCTGACGCATGGTGCCGCTTTAACCCCGCTCAAGATTAAAGGGCAGAAGGGCTTTTTTTCTGAGGACAGGCACTGCATTCGTTTTGCCTTCACCGCAAAAGAAAGCACGGGCTCACATACTGTGTCGCTTTACCCGCGCGCAAACTGACAAAGCCAGAAGGGGCATTTTCCGCGAGGCATTCCGCAGCGCTGAGCGACCTGAAGGCACCGCGTGAGCGGCGCGAAGACCGCCGAAGCCAAAGTGCCCCTTCTGGCGATCTCACCCGCCGACATCACAACAATGGGTTAGCATCCCAATGCAGCTCAGCCTGACGTCTTCGCGGTAAAGGCAAACGAAGGAAAGGGAGCCGAAGCCAAAATGCCCCTTCAGGCGATTTCACCCGCCGAGAGTGCTGCACTTTATTCGACTCTCCCCGCTGTCAGGCAAACATCACCTCAGCCCAGCGCGCCAGACCAGCGGTCACTGAGGCAAAGTCATCTCCGCCAGCAATCGGTGTACCCGGCAGGGCCTGCTGCAGCGCAGCGCGCAGCAGAGGCGAACGTGCACTACCGCCCGTCAGATAGATCACTTCCGGTTTAATATGGCTGGTTGCCAGCGCCAGATGTACCTGTTCCAGGATCTTCTCCAGCGGCTGGCTGATCGCGTCCTGCAGGATTGCCACGCTGATATCGGCCTGTAAATCCGCGCTGATAAAATCCAGTGCGGCGGCGAAGTCAGGGCGGTCGGAGAGGGCGATTTTGCTCTCTTCCGCAGTACGCACCAGACGATAGCTCAGCTTTTGTTGCCAGACTTTTAACAGGTGTGCCACGGCGGCAGGATTTTCGGCATCCCGTACCAGATCGCGCAACAGTTTGCCGCAGGCGGTACTGTAAAAATCGCTTTGTGCAGGCACATCGTTGATGGCGACGGCATTCCACCAGGGCAGGGCAGGTAAGGCCGTGCCTTTTTGTGTCTTCCCGCCCGCGCCCAGCAACGGCATCAACGCTTTAAACGCCAGCATAATATCCAGGTCATTACCGCCCACGCGGCAGCCACTATGGCCCAGCAGGCTTTCCCGCCGGTCTGACAGATGACGCCACTGCGGCCCCATCAACAGCATCGAACAGTCGGTGGTTCCCCCACCGATGTCCACGACCAGCACGCGGGTTTCTTTTTCGAGTGTGGCTTCAAAGTCCAGCCCCGCCGCGACCGGCTCAAACTGAAACTCCACCTCCCGAAAGCCCGCGCGTTTAGCGGCACGCAATAAGATGCCCTGGGCCTGCGCGTTGGCCTCTTCGCTGCCCAGTCCCTGAAAGTTCACCGGGCGGCCAATTACCGCCTGTTCAATTGACTGGTCAAGCTGTGCTTCGCCCTGCTGACGAATATGCAGCATCATGGCGCACACTAAATCTTCAAAGAAGGCGATCTGCTGGGGTTTTAACCCACTCGCGCCCAGGAAGGACTTCGGCGACTTCACGAACCAGACATCTTCCGGATCGACCATATAGTGCTGAAGCGCGGTCAGACCGAACTGCACGCTATCGGAGAGAACATCGATATCTTCTTCACGGTTATAGCGCAGCGCCCGTTGCAACAGCGCCGTGCTTTCCTGGTCCGGCGTGGCAACCTGATGATGGCGATAAAGCCATTCCGTAACGGCTTCACGTGTCGGGGAGCAGATCATCGATGGCAGCAGGCGTTGACCGTTCTCCAGCGTTAACAGTCGTGGTGTGCCTTTTTCGCTGACCGCAATCGAGCAGTTAGCCGTACCGTAATCGAATCCAATGAACATTTTTCGCCCCCAGGCAGGAAAAAGGGGGCGACTTTAGCGCAGCTGTAAAGGTGAGGCAAGCGGCGAGCGGCAGAATTAGCGAATCGCAAAAAGGTGATCTTCACTCAGTTTGCTGAGCGGCTGGCGCTCGGCAACCGCACTGCCCCAGACTCCGTCAACATCCAGGCTGGTAAGCGTGGTCAGAACGGCCGGCACGGAGACTGGGCCCGCAAGCAATATAATATTACGTTCATTGGTCTGGCTTTGAATAATGGAAATCAGCATTTCATCCATCAGATTGTTATGCAGGTTCGCCACCAACTCGGGTGCCAGAATCAGGCAGTCCACCACTTTACCGGTTAACTGATTAAACGCATCCAGGTTACGGCCAAACTGTTGCAGCACGATGCGACAGCCTGCCTGGCGCAGCTTCATCAGTGTACCCAAAAGCTGCTCGCCGCCCGATAACACGCTGGCGGCATGCAGCGCGATACCGCTGTTACTGTTCGCCAGACCGGATTCTGCAAAACGGACACAAAGTTTCTCAACGAAAACCGGATTATAAAGCGCGTTAACATCCACGGGCAAAATTAAGGCAATGCCTTTTTGGCTCATAGCCGCAATGCGATGACGGAAAAAAGCCTCAACGATATTGTCTTCCAGCCGCTGTTTCAGCGCCGCGTCAGTCAGGTTGTTACGCAGCAGATGTTCATCCACCAGCAGTCCTTCCCGGGTAAACAACTGCACTTCAATCAACCAGACGCTGGCAGAGTGCGGCTTACCTGGCGGTGCGACAGCCCAGACCTGGAGTTCCACCTGCAAGGCATCCAGGGTTGCCTGATCCAGCGAATGGTGGCTGCCGGTCAGGGCCAGCGGATGCTGTTCGTACACCATGTAGCGCCCGCGGCCGCTGCGTTTAGCGTTGTAACAGGCAATATCGGCCTGGGACAACACATCACTGCTTTGACAATTATTTGGTGAAATTTGTGTCATGCCTGCGCTGGCCCCAACCTGATAGGCCCGGCCCAGCCATTCAAAACAGTAGTCGTTGACTGCACGCACGATACGCTGCACCACATCACGGGCCTGGTCCACCAGACATTCAGGCATGAGCACGGCAAATTCATCCCCGCCAAGACGGGCGAGAAAGTCGGTGCTGCGCAGGTGGTGACGCATTAAATCGGAAAGTTCGCTCAGCAGTGCATCCCCGGCGGCGTGCCCGGCGCTGTCGTTAACCGCTTTGAATTTATCCAGGTCAATAAACACCAGTACATGCTGATGTTGATGTTCAGCGGCATCGGACAGCAGTCGCTTCAGTTGCAACTCAAAACTGGCGCGATTGGGCAGGCGGGTTAACGTATCGTGCAGCGCGCTGTAGCTCAATCGTTTCATGACTTTACGTGATTCACTCACATCCTGAATGACCATCACCGCGCCGCGTTCGGTTCCCGATTCCGATTTCAGCGGTGTTATCGTGTAATGGATATCAATATGCTCACCATTCAGGGTGTGAAGCACCCACTCTTCCGACAAATAGGGCGCAGTCTTTTCAGAATGCGTGGGGTTGATCATCAGATTTTCCACGGGCGCGCCGTGACGGCCATGGGTGATGTGAAGCAGTTCACTTACCGGTCTGCCGACCGCGGCTTCCTGTGACCAGCCAGTCATTTTTTCAGCCACCGGATTCATGAAGGTAACGCGCATGGCCTGATCCGTACTGATGACGGCCTCGCCGATGGAATCGAGCGTAATCATCATGCGCTCTTTTTCCTGAAACAGGGCTTCGTTCAGGTTACGCAGCGGCGTAATGTCCTGTGCAACGCCCAGTATGCGCTCGATCCGGCCTTCCTGACTGAGTAAACGATTCGCCTGAGAACGTATCCAGTAATGTCCTTCTTCGCGCATCACGCGATACTCCATTTGAAACGCGCTGCTTTCTTCAATGGCCTGCTGTATGGTCTGCACACAAAATGCGCGATCGTCGGGATGCACCAGTTTGATCCACAAGTCGAAGCTGGGCACTTCATCCGACTGCAAACCGAACAATGTGTACATGCGTTTATCCCACAGCATTTCTCCACTGTTCATGTTCCATTCCCACACGCCAATGCCGCCCGCTTCGTTGGCCAGCGTGATACGTTCCATTAATCGCTGGTTGACCAACTCGCTCTGTTTTAATTCAGAAATATTCACAATCTGCGCAATAAAATAGAGCGGTTGTTGTTCGCTGTCCCGTACCAGCGAAACCGTCAGCCGCACCCAGACGATTTCATGGTCCTTACGGAAGTAACGCTTCTCCAGCGTGAACGACAAAATCTCGCCAGCCAGCAGCTTATCCATTTTGCCATCGTCAATACCGAGGTCGTCAGGATGCGTAATCTGCTGGAAAGTCAGGTTCTTTAATTCGTACTCGGGATAACCCAGCGTGTCGCATAATGATTTATTCACCTGAAGCCAGCGGCCTTCGGGTGAAACCAGCGCCATGCCAATAGCGGAATACTCCATGGCGTTACGAAAACGCGTTTCGCTTTCACTGATATGGCGCGTTTCATGGCGGAACGCATCCATGACCAGCGACATAATATGGCAGGGGATTAAGACCATCAGAAACGGCAGCCAACTGACAATCATGGCGTAATTCGTCGTCGTAGGCGTGACGATTATCCAGTCTAAAGAAAGCAGCAGCGCCATAAAGCTGGCGTTGAGAAAGAACAGGACAAACGCCTCCACCTTGGGCAGTCGAACAGCGCACCAGAACAGCACGACCAAAATGAAGGTAAACGGCCAGGGCAAAAAACGCAGCGACAAATAGCTGGCAATCAGCGTCAGAACGAGGCTGAAAAGTGTTTCAAACAGCGAGGCGCGCCTGAGGTAACCTTTAGGCAAGGGCCAGGAGAGCAGCAGCAGAACCGGCCCAAGCGCGAGCATGCCGATGATTTCCGAAATCACCCATGTATAAAAGAAGGCGAAAGAGGCCTGTTGTCCAACCTGTAAAACCCACAGCGCCAGTACGCCACCAATCAGTGGCGAAATCACGCCGGTGGCAAAAACAAAGCGCAGCCAGTCGCGCAGCGACACCAGCGGTGCCTCGCGGTTAAGCAACGCGCGCAGCAGCATGCCACCGATGCCCGCCTGCAAAAGGTTCAACAGGGCAAATTTTAAATTTGAAAGCGCAGGACCGATGACAAACGCATTGGCTGCGGCGGTGCCAATCAGGCAGGCCGCAAGGAACAACGGCAACTGACGTGATGTGCAGCGAAACACCACCACGGTCATTAAGGCGGTGGAAAACCATAAAGGCGAAATCTTGCCGCTCACTACGATCAGTTCAAGGCAGAACAAGGTCAGGACGAACGAAACCAGGCCAAGCCCGCAGGCATGAAGCCACGAATTAGGTGATTTATCTGACGAAGCCAGCGCATCAACGATCATTTATCGATCCAGCAGGGTACAAGGTATTGACATGGCAGGTGACGAGATAGCCATCCTGATTGAAGAATGCTAGCACATTTGTTGGAGAAAAAAGGGGGGAAATCATTAAATTGCGTTATTTGACCGATTGACGGGCTCGTCTGTGAGGCGAGCCCGTCTCGCCTTATTCAACGAAAAAGGTCGGCACGGGTATAGGGTTTTTCCAGGCCCGCGAGGCGGGCTGAAAAGTGCTCAAGAAACTGCTGCGTGGTGGCGATGCGTCCATGTCCCAGCAGCAGCACCGGCACCAGCAACGCGGCGGCAATCTGCGGCCAGCTAAACCCTTTTAATGCGGTTTCGCGTTGTGAAAGCAAAAAAGCTGTGCTCAGTGTAAAGCCTAACAGCAGTCCGGTCAGGACTTCGCTGAGGGAATGGGCATGGATGACGAGGCGGGAAAACCCCACCATTAAGGGGATCATATAGCCCACGCCAATGGCGAAACCGCGCCACAGGCTCGACCAGCGTCCGGATATCAGCCAGAGCATCACGGGCCACAGGGTGGCAGACATGGCGCTGTGGCCGCTAAATCCGGTGAAGTTAAAACGGGCACTGCCAATGCCAAAGCCCAGAAAGAGAATTTTTGACAGGCTGACAACCAGCCCCGCCAGGCCAAAGGCAAAAAGCCAGTACCATACGGTGCGCCGGTTATCACTTTTCCACGGCAAAATCAGTGCAATAATCACCGCCGTGGGAATTAACAACATACTGTCACCAAAATAGGTGAGGGTCTTCCAGAGCATAGTTTTCCTTTATTTTTTTCGGGCCCCAGGCCCTTTTTGTTCAGGTTTGTAAGACCTGATACGTGCTGTGCATCGTCATGCTGTCTGAGAGGGCTAGTTTATCGATGAAATCATTCGAGTTAAAAGGGGAAAGTCTGAAAACCGGCCATGCCATTTCTCTGGCATCAAAAGACCGAAATCCCTATACTTAGCGCCAAATCACCCTCTCCGTTCAGCCCCATTAACTGGGTGCGCAGTTTGCGTACAGTTTCTGGCTCCAGTATCAGGTTTTTAAAAGTATGACTGACAAGTCCCATCAGTGCGTGATCGTTGGCATTGCAGGTGCATCCGCATCCGGTAAAAGTTTAATCGCCAGTACCCTGTATCGTGAAATTCGCGATCAAGTGGGGGATGAACACATCGGTGTTATTCCCGAAGATGCCTATTACAAAGATCAAAGTCACCTCACTATGGAAGAGAGGGTTAAGACCAATTATGACCATCCCAGCGCGATGGATCATGATTTGCTGTTACAGCATCTGCGCGCTGTCAAAGCAGGACAGGACATTGAACTGCCGGTTTACAGCTACGTTGAGCACACCCGCACGCAAGAGACGCTGCATCTCAAGCCCAAAAAAGTCATTATTCTTGAAGGCATTCTGTTGTTAACGGATGCGCGGTTACGCCAGGAACTGAATTTTTCCATTTTCGTCGATACGCCGCTGGATATTTGCCTGATGCGCCGAATGAAGCGCGACGTCAATGAACGCGGTCGCTCAATGGATTCCGTCATGAGTCAGTACCAGAAAACGGTACGCCCGATGTTTCTGCAGTTCATTGAACCGTCAAAACAGTACGCGGATATCATCGTGCCGCGCGGTGGTAAAAACCGCATCGCGATTGATATTCTGAAGGCCAAGATTAATCAGTTTTTCGAGTAGTTTACGTCTCAAAAGGCGTGACGCGAACAGGTTAAAAGCACAGATGCGCCCTGTTCGCTACACTTACTTCATGGAGTTACCGTAATGAGATTATGCGACCGCGATATTGAAGCCTGGCTCGACACCGGAAAACTGGCGATTACCCCACGGCCAACCGTGGAACATATCAATGGTGCAACGGTGGACGTGCGTTTGGGCAATCAGTTCCGGACGTTCAGCGGACATACCGCGCCGTTTATTGATTTAAGCGGCCCGAAGCACGAGGTCAGTGCTGCGCTGGATCGCGTCATGAGCGATGAGATCGTGTTGCCGGAAGGTGAGGCGTTCTTTCTGCATCCGGGCGAACTGGCGCTGGCGGTAACGCTGGAATCTGTCACGATTCCCGACGATCTGGTGGGCTGGCTCGACGGGCGTTCTTCACTTGCCCGCCTCGGGCTAATGGTTCACGTCACTGCGCACCGTATCGATCCGGGCTGGCAGGGCCGTATCGTGCTGGAGTTTTATAATTCAGGCAAACTGCCTCTGGCGTTGCGCCCTGGCATGTTGATTGGTGCGCTAAGCTTTGAACCGCTTTCCGGTCCGGCAGCGCGTCCCTATAATCGCCGTGAGAATGCAAAATATCGTGGCCAGCAGGGTGCTGATGCCAGTCGTATCGACAAAGATTAATTCATGAGGATGTGATGAGAAGAGTGATAACCACGCTGGCCATTCTACTGGTAGTGGTCGTAGCCGGATTAACGGCGTTGGTCATGCTGGTGAACCCTAACGACTTCCGTAGTTACATGGTGCAAGAGGTCGAACAGCGTAGCGGTTATCAACTCACTATCGATGGCGACCTGCGCTGGCATGTGTGGCCGAAACTCAGCATTCTCGCCGGACGGATGAGCCTGACGGCACCCGGAGCGGCGCAACCGGTTGTTTCTGCCGATAACATGCGTCTGGATGTTAATCTTCTGCCGTTACTTTCCCATCAGCTCAGCGTAAGCCAGGTGATGTTAAAAAATGCCATCGTGCGGGTCACGCCAGACAGCGCCGCGCGGGCACCTGAGAACGCGCCGCGCGCGCCACACAACAGCGAACCCACCTCGTCTGCTGGCTGGTCGTTTGACATCGACAATCTGCAACTGTCCGACAGCCTGCTTATCTGGCAGCAGCCGGGCGGGGACGCCTTTACCTTCCGTAATCTTAATCTGGATATGGAGCAGGATCAGTCCAGAATCGCCACGATCGGCCTGACGACCAGTCTGACCCGTAACCAGCGCACCGCTGTCCTGACGCTGAAAGGGCAACTGGACAAATCACGCTATCCGCATCAGTTGAGCGGCCAGGTGGCGCAGGTCGACTATAACCTGACCGGAGCGAGCCTGCCGCCAGAGGGCATTAAAGGCACGCTGAGCTTTCAGGGCAACTGGGACCTGGATAAAAATCGTTTTGACGTGAGCAATCTTAAGCTGACCGCTAACGACAGCGTGCTCAGCGGGCGCGCTGAAGGCGAACTTACGCCGCCGCAAAAGCTGGCGCTGGATCTTCATGCCAGCGCACTCAATATGGACAATCTGTTGTTTATCTCGACCCTGACCCAGCAGATGAGTGGACAAAACAGTCAGATTGCCCCGGCACCGGTCATCGCGGACCAGCCTGAACCGACCAATGCAGACTCCCCGCTTAACGACATTGATCTCGATTTGTCGCTGCAGGCCGATAGCGCGGTCTGGCGTGGCCTGAACCTGACCAAACTCTCCCTCAAAGCGGTTAATCAACAGGGGCTGGTAACCTTCAGTACATTCTCAGGCAATGTGGGGCAGGGGAGCTTCTCTGTACCGGGCAGTATCGACATTCGTCAGCCTGTTACGCAGGTCGCTTTTACGCCGGTGCTGAACCAGATAGCTATCCAGCCTTTATTAAAAGCGCTGGCCTTGCCGCCGTCGCTGCAGGGAACCCTGAGCCTTAAAGGTGAATTGTCGGGTGAAAATCTGACGCTTGCGGATGCAAAACGCAGCTGGCAGGGCAAGGCCGATATCCAGGCGCATGATCTGAAACTGGCCCAGCTCGACTTACAGCAAATGGTGCGCAGTGCCGTGGCACGTGTCAGCGACCGTGTCAGCAGTGATTCTCAGGCGTCCGGACAGGGCATTGAGCAGGTGAGCGGACAACTGGCCATGAAAAATGGGCTGCTGACGTTAAGTCATCTCGACGGTGGAGGGAAGGCGCTGACGCTGCGCGGCGAGGGGCGTATCAATCTGGTGCAGCAACAGCTGGATGTGACGCTGGGCCTGACACTGAGCGACTGGCGCGGCGACGAAAAACTGGTGGCCGCGCTGTCCGACCAGGTGATTCCGTTCCGTATTTATGGCAGTTGGGCTAATCCGCAATATACGCTGCCGGTAGATGATGTCATGCGTGACAGGCTACAGAATGAGGCAAAATCCCGCCTCAATCAGTGGCTCGATCGTCAACAGGCAAAAGACAAGAACAGTACGCACCCGTAATCACCGTCGGCAGCCGGCGCTGAATTACGCTTTCAGCGCCGCACCGTCGACGTGAGGTACAATCCCTACCTTCTGAATCCGATGCTGGTCGACCTGTAAAGTCCGTAGCCGGTATTCGCCAAGCTGAATCTCTTCGCCTTCCTGCGGCACATGTTGCAGGCGATCCATCATTAAACCTGCGATCGTGTGGTAATGCTGTGTGTTTTCTCGCGGCAGCGTGACGTAAAGGGCCAAATCGTCCAGTGGCATATGGCCATTGGCAATCCAGCCGCCTGCGCCGTCAGGCTGAATGTCGTGGCGCGCCTCTGAATTGGCTTCGTTCGGCAGATTGCCCGCAATCGCCTCCATTAAATCGCTCAGCGTCACCACGCCTTCTACCGACCCGAACTCATCGACCACAAACGCAAAATGCGTCTGTGCCTGGCGGAACTGCTCCAGCGCCTGTAACACCGTTATTCGCTCATGGAAGACCAGCGGCTGACGGATCAGGCTACGCAGATCCAGGGCATGCTGATGCAGCGACTGATGCAGCAGATCGTTAACATGGACAACACCAAGCGGTTCGTTACCGTTTTCGGTGATAACGATGCGCGTATGCTGATTGCGGTCAAGATCGGCCATAATGACGTCGGGATCGTCGCTTAAATCAATGTGCTGAACATCATGGCGCGTGGTCATAATTGTGTCGATACGACGTTGCCCCAGTCCCATCACGCTGGCAATCATCACACGTTCCTGCCGGTTAAACAGGGCAACAGACTCACCGTCAGCCAGCATAGAAGCGGTTTGCGTATCCAGCTCGGCCTGTTCCGCTTCACCACGCAGCAGCCGCAGCACGGCTTCAGCTGTGCGCTGGCGAAGGGGCCGTCCGGCTGACAACACTTTACGGCGGTTAAACTGTGCCAGCTGATTCAGGGCTTCAATGACGACGGAGAAACCGATCGCGGCATACAGATAGCCCTTGGGAATCGCAAAACCAAACCCTTCCGCCACCAGACTGAAACCAATCATCAGCAAAAAGCTCAGACACAGAATCACGATGGTCGGATGGTTGTTAACAAAGCGCGTCAGCGGTTTACTGGCTAACAACATCAGTAAAATGGCGATAGTGACCGCCGCCATCATGATCGGCAGATCGTTGACCATCCCGACGGCGGTAATCACCGCATCCAGAGAAAAAATGGCATCCAGCACGACAATTTGTGCCACGACGGGCCAGAATTTAGCGCCGCCCTTTTGTTGAGTGTCCTCCGCATCGCTGCCTTCAAGTCGTGTGTTAAGTTCGGTGGTCGCTTTGAACAGCAAAAACAGCCCCCCGCACAACAGCAACAGATCACGCGCACTAAAGGCATGATGCGCGAAGGTGAATAAAGGTTGAGTCAGCGTTACCAGCCAGGAAAGCGAGGCTAACAGCAGCAGGCGACAAACCAGCGCCATGAGCAGACCAATAATGCGCGCGCGGTCGCGCAACGCCGCAGGCAGTTTCTCCACCAGGATAGCGATAAACACAAGGTTATCAATACCCAGCACCAGCTCCAGAACGATTAGCGTTACTAAACCTGCCCACAATGAGGGATCGGTCATTACCTCCAGCATGCGTTATTCACCTGAATGTCTAAAAATAAGCTTTGTCTGATGATAGTGGACAGACGGCGTCGGGACAAATAGCGGAATGACAGGCGCTTTACGCTTTATTTAGACACAGACCACTTTAATTACAGGCGAATTAATGGACGAAATGATTAATGCGGGAAGGACTGTAAGGGATAAAGGTTGCAGATTAATGTCACTACACTCGCCATTCAGAGGAATTTCTTATGCGATTAATCCTGGTGCCAACATGGAATAAATCTGATTTTTTTCTTCCCCGGCACCCAAAATGAGCGGCTTCAATACTTATTACTGGTAGTCTTTTTCCTAAAATAGTCCGGTGATGGCGGGGTCCACTTGTAAACAGGCCAGTAATAACTAGTATAGCAACGAGTTAGTTAACGCCTGCGTCTGAACCTGTAATTTGCGCAATCATCCGTCAGGGTAAGCAGCGGAATGTAAACGCATTCGGCAAGGGATGCGTTGTGCGCCTTCATTTGTGGCGCAGGGAGAACCCGAGGCTATCAAGGCGGTATTGGCACCGACAGCCAAGGGCGGTAGCGTGCCTGACTTGCCGCTGTGGTTTGATATTTAATCAGTCCTGTGTGGGTAAAGTCAGAGTAATCTGTTGGTATTGAGTACGGGATTATTGTTTTCATAGTCAATGACAATGGCGTAAATGCCGCAGGAGCTCCCCTCAGAAACGCTTCAGGCTCAACATCAGTACTGTTCACTTCAGGGTCTGGTCGTGGTGGGTTAAGGAAATAAAATAAAGAGTTAAATATGCGCGATAACCATTTTACGTTTAAAAGTCTTATCACCAAATTATTATTGGCTTGTTCTGATTTAATATGTTTCAACGCGGCATTATTTATCGCGATGATGCTAATTAATTTGACATCTCCGTCTCTTTTATCGGATATGTCTGACCGGGAATTAAATTTAAAAATTGCTACCCACATTTGCCTGTCAGTAATTTGCGTGGGCTGGTTCTGGGTCAGACTGCGTCATTACACCTATCGCAAACCTTTCTGGTTCGAATTAAAAGAAATTTTTCGTACCATTCTTATTTTTTCCGTTATTGAACTGTCAATCACGGCACTGTCTCAGTGGCAAATGTCCCGTTTTGTCTGGCTGCTGACCTGGCTTATCACGCTGGTGATTATTCCTGTCTGTCGCTCCGTTTTTAAACGCGTCTTAAATAATTATGGCCTGTGGAAAAAACAGACCATCATTATCGGCAGCAGTAAAAATGCCCAGGAAGCGTGGGAAGCGCTGCAAAGTGAAGAAGTCATGGGATTCGATGTCATTGCCTTCTACGACGTTGATGGGACCTGCCCTCAGGACGTCATGTCGGGCGTTCCTGTTCTGCGCGACGAACAGGACGTATGGAAGCTGACCAATGCGGACACCCAGTTCATCGTGGCGGTGGAATTCGAGCAAAGCCAGTACCGTGATATGTGGCTGAAATCACTGGCTATGCACAACTGTCGCTCCGTTTCTGTCATTCCGACGCTGCGCGGCGTACCGCTGTACGGTACCGATATGGCCTACATCTTCAGCCATGAAGTCATGATCCTGCGCGTGCAGAATAACCTGGCTAAGCGTACGTCACGCTTCCTGAAGCGCGTATTCGATATTGTTGGCGCACTGTCTATCATCGTCATGCTGCTCCCCGCGCTGCTGGTGCTGGGTTTTCTGGTCGGCCGGGATGGCGGTCCACCGATTTATGGTCATGAGCGCGTGGGCATGAATGGCCGTAAATTCAAATGCCTGAAATTCCGTTCGATGGTGATCAACTCCAAAGAAGTGCTTGAGGAAGTGCTGCGTACCGATCCGGTCGCCCGTGCTGAGTGGGATAAAGATTTCAAACTTAAAAACGATCCACGTATTACCAAAGTCGGCCACTTCATTCGTAAAACCAGCCTGGATGAGCTGCCGCAACTGTGGAACGTCGTTCGGGGTGATATGAGTCTGGTAGGACCGCGTCCTGTCATCGAAGACGAGCTGGCACGCTACGCCGGTGAAGTGGATTACTACCTGATGGCCAAACCCGGCATGACCGGACTGTGGCAGGTCAGTGGTCGTAACGACGTAGATTATGAAACGCGCGTCTATTTCGATTCCTGGTACGTGAAAAACTGGTCGTTGTGGAACGATATCGCCATTTTGTTCAAAACCGTCGGTGTCGTGCTTAAGCGTGATGGTGCTTATTAACCGCAGGAAAAAGGTGCCAGCCTCTCTCTGACAGCACACGACAGGGGAGCGGGTTGGTACATTTTTCTAAAAAAAAGCGGTACGGCATTGATAAACAGCAATGTTCTGCTTTGCTTTATTTCTTTCTGGGTAAAGCGCGTGATCGGTAAAAGACAGGAGCTAAGAATAATGAACGACATGTTCAGTGCCTGAGTCAGGATAGTTTACTTTTTTTGAGCGCTTACACAGCGGCGTACTTGCCTCTATCAAACATTAACTGATAGCGAAGATCTAAATGATTACAATGAAAATGAAGATGATACCTGTTTTGGTATCTGCCACGTTTATGGCCGGCTGTACCGTCGTGCCGGGGCAAAATTTATCCACTTCGGGAAAAGATGTCATTGAGCAGCAGGACAATAACTTTGACATCGACAAGTACGTTAACGTGTATCCGTTAACGCCGAGCCTGGTGGAAAGAATGCGTCCTAAGCCACTGGTAGCACAAGCCAACCCGTCACTGCAAAATGAGATTCAGAACTATGAATACCGTATCGGCATCGGTGATGTGCTCACCGTGACCGTATGGGATCACCCTGAACTCACCACGCCCGCTGGTCAGTACCGCAGTGCAAGCGACACCGGTAACTGGGTCCATTCAGATGGCACCATTTTCTACCCTTATATTGGTCGGGTCCGTGTCGCAGGCCGGACCGTAGGGGAAGTGCGTAATGAGATCGCGCGTCGCCTGGCACAGTACATCGAAAGTCCTCAGGTTGACGTCAGCATTGCTTCCTTTAAGTCACAGAAAACTTACGTAACCGGTGCGGTGACCACCTCAGGTCAACAGCCTATTACCAACGTTCCGCTTACTATCCTGGACGCAATTAACGCCGCGGGCGGACTGGCTGCGGACGCCGACTGGCGCAACGTGGTTCTGACGCATAATGGCCGTGAACAGCGCGTGTCATTGCAGGCGTTGATGCAGAATGGCGATCTGAGCCAAAACCATCTGCTTTATCCGGGTGACATTCTGTATGTGCCGCGCAACGACGATCTGAAAGTCTTCGTTATGGGTGAAGTGAAACAGCAGGCCACCCTGAAGATGGATCGCAGTGGCATGACGCTGGCGGAAGCGCTGGGCAATGCGGCGGGCATGGATCAGACCACGTCGGATGCGACCGGTGTCTTTGTTATCCGTCCGACACGCGGCACAGACCGCAACAAGATCGCCAATATTTACCAGTTGAACACCAAAGATGCTGCATCAATGGTGATGGGTACCGAATTCCAACTCGAACCTTACGATATCGTCTACGTGACCTCGACGCCGCTGACGCGTTGGAATCGCGTGATATCGCAGTTGATACCAACCATAGCCGGTGTTAACGATGCGACGCAGGCCGCACAACGCATCCGCAACTGGTCGAACTAAGGTTTCGCCATGATTAAGTCTGTGTTAGTCGTCTGCGTAGGCAACATCTGCCGCTCTCCTACCGGAGAGCGCCTGTTCAAACGTGCGCTGCCGCAACTCTCTGTCGCCTCAGCCGGTCTGGGTGCCCTCGTCGGGCACGCGGCGGATAAAACCGCCTCTGACGTCGCGGCCGATAACGGGTTGTCACTGGAAGGGCACGAGGCCCAACAGTTAACGGCCAACCTGTGTCGGGAATATGACCTGATTCTGGTGATGGAAAAGCGCCACATTGAACAGGTTAACCGCATTGACCCGGCAGCGCGTGGCAAAACGATGCTGCTTGGGCACTGGCTCGATCAGAAGGAAATTGCGGATCCGTACAGAAAAAGCCGTGAGGCCTTTGAAGAGGTTTACGGGTTACTGGAACACGCCACTCAGAAATGGGTCAGCGTTTTAAGCCGATAGTTGGGATTATCCATGAATAGTAAAAATAAAGTCATGACCGCGCCACGCGAGGAATCGAATGGATGGGATCTGGCACACCTTGTGGGACAGCTGATTGATCACCGGTGGGTGATCGTCGCTGTGACCGCTTTTTTCATGCTGGTGACAACCCTTTACACCTTGTTTGCAACACCCATTTACAGCGCCGATGCGATGGTTCAGGTCGAGCAAAAGAACACCAGCACCGTTCTGAATGAACTGCAAACGCTGATGCCGACCACGCCTGCTTCTGACACTGAGATTCAGATTCTGGAATCACGTATGGTACTGGGCAAAACCGTTCAGGACCTTGGTCTGGATGCGGTGGTCTCACAGAACTATTTCCCGGTTATCGGTAAAGGTCTGTCGCGCCTGATGGGCAATAAACCGGGCGAGGTCGCGGTTTCCCGTCTGGAGATCCCACGCACTATCGACAAACGCAGCGTTAAGCTGGAAGTGACCGGAAAAGACAGCTACACCGTTTCGGCTGACGGGGATGAGCTGTTTAAAGGAAAAGTCGGGCAGTTTGAAAAACACGGTGATGTCAGCATGCTGGTCAGCGATATCAATGCTGAACCCGGCACCACATTTACCGTCACCAAACTGAACGAGTTGCAGGCGATTAACAGCATCCTGTCTAACCTGACCGTCGCGGATAAAGGAAAAGATACTGGCGTGCTGGGCCTGCAGTATGTGGGTGAAGACCCGGATCAGATCAGTAAGGTGCTGAATCAGATCGTCAACAACTACCTGTTGCAGAACGTTCAGCGTAAATCTGAGCAGGCGGAGAAAAGCCTGGAGTTCCTGAAAACGCAACTGCCTGAAGTCCGGGCCAAACTGGATCAGGCTGAAGATAAGCTGAACGCCTTCCGCCGCGCGAATGAATCCGTTGACCTCTCACTGGAAGCGAAATCGGCACTGGATTCTTCCGTCAGCGTACAGAGCCAGCTTAACGAGCTGACTTTCCGTGAAGCCGAAGTGTCGCAGCTGTTTACCAAAGATCACCCGACCTATCGTGCGCTGCTTGAGAAGCGCAAAACGCTGGAAGATGAGCAGGCTGAGTTAAACAAGAAAATTGCGCAGATGCCGAAAACCCAGCAAGAGATTCTGCGTCTGACCCGCGATGTGCAGTCAGGCCAGGAAATCTACATGCAGCTGCTTAACCGTCAGCAAGAGCTGAGCATCAGCAAGGCCAGTACCGTGGGTGATGTTCGCATCATCGACCAGGCGGCCACCGCTAACGCACCGGTAGCCCCGAAGAAGCTGTTGATTATCGCCGCCAGCTTTATCCTGGGCCTGATGGTTTCCGTGGGCGTGGTTCTGCTTAAAGCCCTGTTGCATCACGGCATCGAAAATCCAGAACAGCTGGAAGAGCTGGGCATGAACGTCTATGCCAGCGTACCGCTCTCCGACTGGCAGCGTAAGAAAGACACCGAGGCGCTGGCACGTCGTGGTCACAAGGTGAAAACCGATCCGCATGACACGCTGCTGGCGCTGGGTAATCCGACCGATCTGTCCATTGAAGCGATTCGTAGCCTGCGTACCAGCCTGCACTTCGCCATGATGGAGGCGAAAAACAACATCCTGATGATTACCGGGGCCAGCCCGGGCATTGGTAAAACCTTTATCTGTGTCAACCTGGCGACGCTGGTGGCCAAAGCCGGTCAGAAAGTGCTGTTTATCGACGGTGACATGCGCCGGGGTTATACCCACGAACTGCTAGGTGCTGATAACAAATCCGGGCTGTCAAACGTCCTGTCCGGCAAAACGGAGTTTAGCCCGGCCATGATTCAGCAGGGCGCGTACGGATTTGATTTCCTGCCACGTGGTCAGGTGCCGCCGAACCCGTCGGAGCTGTTAATGCATCGCCGTATGAGTGAACTGCTGGACTGGGCAAGCAAAAACTACGATCTGGTCCTGATTGATACACCGCCGATTCTGGCCGTTACCGACGCCTCCATTATCGGCAAACTGGCCGGTACGTCGTTGATGGTGGCGCGTTTCGAAACTAACACCACGAAAGAAGTGGATGTCAGCTTCAAACGCTTTGCCCAGAACGGTATCGAAATTAAAGGGGTGATTCTGAACGCCGTGGTACGCAAAGCCGCTAACTCTTATGGTTACGGCTACGACTACTACGACTACGAATACGGTAAACCCACGAAAAGCTAAGCGCTAAGTGAGAAGGGGCGGGTTTCACCGCCCCTTTTGATCGCTGGCTTGCGATGACGACACGCAACGATTTGCACAGATGATTCTGGATAGAACGCACAATAAGCGACGATCTCACGTCAATCATCAGAATTCATCATCAACATGCCCTGGTCTTTCACGCAGACCCGCTGAGACAGCCCCCTGGAAGGGCATCAGCGCTGGCCACTGTTGGCATGTGAACTTGTGGATTTAAGGAATCACACCATGGCTCCATATTGGTCAATATCAGGGTTTTTGCTGCTGCTTTCGCTGTTCGAAATCCTGGTTAAAAAAGACGAACGCACAAATTATGCTTTAACCTGGCTGCTCTGTATTGCTGCCATGATTTTGATTGTTTTCGGCGGTATTCGCGGTCTGGGCACCGGCATGGATGACTTTCAGTACCGGAGTTTCTTCGAGGACTTCGTACGACGCATTCAGATTAACGGTTTTTTTAATACCGTCGCTTTTTTCCGTTACGAACCGCTGATTTTCGCCATGGCCTGGCTGACCAGCCTGTTTTCGCACAATGCCAGCGTCTTTCTGTTTGTGTTTTGTGCCATTGCAGTTTCCATAAATACCTACTTCTTTAAGAAGATGTCACCCTATCCGGTGCTGGCGCTGGCGCTGTATTCCGCGCACATCTTTATTAACAAAGACATAAACCAGATTCGCTTTGGCCTGAGCTCCGCGCTGTTCCTGGGTGTGCTGTGGTCCATTTACCTCAAGCGTTACTGGTGGGCATTTACCTTTTTTATTCTGTCATTTATGAGCCACAATACCGCCGTTATGGTGGTGACGCTGGTGCCGTTCCTGTTTATTCGTGACTGGCGCTGGTGGCCGGTGGTTATCATTCTCTTCAGTCTGCCGCTCTCCGTTGTCGGCGGTTCCAGCTTTATCGCGCTGATTGCCGGTCATCTGGGGTCGCTGGGTGAAAGGGCATCGGGCTATAACAATGACCCGTCCTACGCAATGGATGGCAGTATCCTGTCAGTCTCGAACCTAAAAAACATCATGCTGGTGTTTATCTTCTTCTATTTCATGCTGACGGAAGAGCTGAAGCGCGAAAATTACGCCCAGTACCGTCTTAACTATCTGCTGATTTTAAGTTTTGCTATCGGCGGGGCGATCAGGATCTTCCTGTACAACTTCCCGTCGGGTTCACGTCTGTCCAACTATTTGCAACAGGTCGAGCCGATTATCCTGACCTCGCTCATCTTTCAGGCCAGGCGCGTCTGGAAGCCCGCACTGTTTGGCATGCTGGTTTTCTTCCTGCTCTATTACCTCTACTACAACACCATTTCCACCAAACAGGCGGTTGTCGGCTACGAAGTGGCGCAGGAGTTTTGGTTGACTCGCTAATCAACCCGGCGATCGTCCTCCCGTGAAAGGTGTCACGCAGGGGCGGTTGCCAGTCAGAACACAGGTTTTTCTTCGACCTTTGTCGATTGAATTGTTTATTTTTGAACTATTTTAATGAGGTGCTGGCAATGAAGGACATTCGTTTCTCCATCGTAATTCCGGCTTATAACGCGTCAGAATCGATTGTCACGACGCTGGATTGCGTTAAAGCACAGACGTATCGTCATTTCGAGGTCATCATCGTTGATGACAAATCGGCGGATGCCGCCGCGCTCGCCGAGGTGGTTCGCAGCGAGCGTTACCAGGACCTGGACATCAACCTGGTGTTGTCAGAGGTCAAGCTGAATGGCGCAGGTGCGCGTAACAAAGGCATTGAACTGGCCACGGGCGACTATGTCAGCTTCCTGGATGCCGACGATGAATGGCACGCCGATAAGCTGCTGCAGGTCACAAAAAAAATTGCCGAACTTGAGGCGCAGGGCAAAGACAAGACCATTATCTTCAGTCAGGTGAATATCTATCAGGACGGCGCGTTCCTGAAAGTCATGCCAATGCAGCCGCCTGCTGAAAATGAAACGGTGGCGGAATATCTGTTCGGTTGTTATGGCTTCATTCAAACCAGCACGATTGTGCTGAAGCGTGAAGATGCCGCCAAAATTCAGTTCGATGCGCGCTTTATTCGCCATCAGGATTATGACTTCTGTATCCGTGCCGATCGGATGGGTTACCGGTTCGAGATGATTGACGCGCCGCTGGCTAACTATCATCTGGTGACCTCGTTCGGTTCAAAGCACAAAGGGGAATCGGTCAAATACTCCCTGTTCTGGCTGGATACCATGAAGCCGCACCTTACCGCACGTGATATTCACACCTATAAAGCCTTTAAGCTGCCGCTGCGCTACAAAATGGACGGCAACGCCCTGATGGCGAGCGTGAGTTTTGCCCGCTATTTCTTGCTCACTAATAAAGACAATCGCACCTACTTCCTCAACCGCGTGAAAGACAAGCTGAAAGCGCGTTTTGGCGGTGAAAAGGCACTTTCCTGATTCTCTTAAATGTTGTGACGTTTCTGTGCTGCCGGAAGCCTCTCCCGGTCGCTCCGTCTTTTTATTTATTCAGGTATGAAAATGACTAATCACTCTGGTACCGTTGGCATCGTGATGCCTATGTATAATGCCCGCCAGACGGTATTACGCGCCGTGCAGTCCGTGTTAAATCAAACCTATCAGGACTGGCACCTCTATCTGATCAACGATAAATCCACCGATGACTCCCTCGCCTGGGTAACAGAACAGTGCCAGGATCCGCGTATTACGATTCTGGACAATGCCGTGAACATGGGCGCAGCCGAAACCCGCAATGTCGGCTTGCGCACGGCCAAAGAAGAGATCATTGCTTTTCTGGACAGCGATGATGAATGGCACAGTGATAAACTGCGTCAGCAGATGCAGGCGATAGCCGATGGGGATAATCTGGTTATTACCGAATATCATTATAAAACCCGCAAAGCTGACCACGATATCCGCTACTCGAAGCCGTATTTACAGCAGGACAACTTCGTAAAAAAACAGTACCGTGTCTGCTTCTCTTCCGTGTGCTTTCGCCGTCCACCAGGCGGTATTTTTTTCCAGCGCAAAGGTCATGAAGACTTCCTTTTCCTCTACGAACTGTTTAGCCGTTATAAACAGGCCAGGATAATTCAGACAATTCTGGTGAATTATTATGAGCTGGGCGATTCTCTGTCGCGTAATAAAAATAAAGCCGCGAAATGGCACCTCGAACTATTAAGAATTATCTATAAAAACAATCCGTTAAAAATCTATTACTATTACGCCTGGTATATGGTGAACGGTGTGCTTTTTAGCCTGAAACACCGTTAAGCCGATCGGCAGGATTGTCTGTAAACTTTGAGGTGGATAACGTTTCATGAAAAAAATCGTCCTGGTGATCAAAGACGCTTACTCGTATGCCGGCACCGAGAATATCTGTAACTTTATGTCGGAATGCCTCGGTGATGAGCACGACGTCACCATTTACTCGCTGGAAGGGCACGGTCAGCCGTTTTACCCGTTTGAAAAGGTTAAGCGCATCGTCAGCTTTGAAGGGGAAAGTAACCCGATTAAAAGTGCGGTGGCACGTATCCAGCAGGAAGGCTTTGATACCGTGTTTTTGATCAGCATGGGCCGCCTGAGCGTGATGTTTGCGTTCTGGAATCTGATGACGTTTAAAAAGAAACGTTTCAAAGCCTATGCCTGTGAGCACGTGGCCATCAACTCCTTTAGCAAGCCCATTAAATTCCTCAAATTCCTGCTTCTGCGCTACTACGACCGCGTGATTGTGTTGACGGATAAAGATCATCAGGTCTTTCAGCGCTGGCACATTCCCAGCCAGACTATCCCCAACCCGGTCGTATACAAAGCCTGGCAACGCACCTCGCGTCATCGCCAGGCGCTGGCAGTCGGCCGTCTGGACAATCAAAAGGGTTTTGACCTGCTACTGGATATCTGGCGCGACTTTGCCAAAGCCCATCCAGACTGGACCCTGGTCATTGCCGGTGACGGCGAGCTGCGCCAGCAACTGCACGATCAGGCTGCCGTGCTGGGCATCACCTCCAGCGTGAAGTTCGTCGGCAAAGTCAGCAACATCAACGACTACTATCGCGACAGCGATATGGCGCTGATGACCTCGCGTTATGAAGGTTTACCGCTGGTTTTGCTGGAAGCCAAATCGTGGTCGTTGCCGGTGGTGGCGTATGACTGCCCGACGGGTCCTCAGGAGATCATCAATCACGGTGAAGACGGCTTCCTGGTGCCAATGAACAAGAAAAGCGAATTTCTGGCGCGGATGGAGCAACTGGCGAGCGATGATGCCTTGTTCTACGCCATGAGCGAAAAAACCCAACACACTGCGCTGAAATTTGACGGCAAACAGATTAAACAAAGCTGGCTGGCGCTGGTGTAAACGGGCTGGAGATGCTCATTTTTGCTGTGCCTCATGGGACACCTTTTATGGCTGAGTTTACAGCCTTCATGACGACGGGATTTACTGCATGAAAAGAAGAGAAGTCTTGCAAACCGCAGCCTCCGCCCTTGTCGGTGCGCTTTCCGTGAGCACGTTTTCCAGTTACGCCGCCAAAAATACAGGTCTGGCGCTGAAATCGGTTGATGCAACGGCGATCCCGAAAGGGGATGTTCCCATTCTTACCCCTGAAAATGTGTACGCCATGCCACCGCAGTTTTGGCAAAATTTTCAGGGGAAGCTGTGGATTGGCAGAGCAGGCAGCGATGCCCGCCAGCCCGGTAACCAGATTCCGGTCTTTTTGCGCGATGCCAACGGCAATCTGGCGCAAATCACCCAGCCGATTACGCTGAACAAAGGCAATTTTGATCAGTTCGTCAAAGACAATGCGGCGCTTATCGCTAATCCGTCGCACGCCATGGCGCTGGAGGACAGCAACGGACAGACCGTATTCAACATTCCGGATGTCAGTCAGCCGGGTCAGGCCGCTTTTAGTCAGCGTCTGGCGCAGCCTGCCGGTTATCAGCTCATCGGGGAAATTCCTTCTGTCGATGATCTGCGTAAAACGCGGCCGCTGTTTGAAGGGGCAAAGATTAAGCTGAAGAGCTGGCATCCCGGCCTGGAAGTAGGCGGGGGCGAGTTTGTTGGCAGTTTTCAACCCGCTCAGGACGATCAGGGCGTGATTTTCAGCGGCGACGGCTTTCACTGGCGCCGCGTGGTGGATGACTATAACCGGCTGTCGCTGTTTGACTTCGGCGCGATCGCCGACGGCAAAACCGACAGCGCGCCCGCCATTAAAGCCATGTATCAGTGGTCGCAACAGAGCGATCAGCCTATCTGTGTCCAGTTCCCGGCAGGCACCTTCTTCGTGACAGGCTGTGACTTTGGCGAAGAACAGCGTCGCTTTTTCCGTATCTCCGGGGCCATGGTCAACTTCGGCTACTTCCCGGCGACCACCATCGTTTCTGATGGTCAATCCCCGTTTGTGTTTGAGGTCAGCGCCCGCTGGGTGGAAATCTCCAACCTGATTTTCAATGGCAATACCGATACGAAGCCGAACAGGCAGGGCCTGTTCCGCAATACCTGTCCGGGAGGGCAATTCTTCCGGGGGGCCTGTCTGCGTTTCAACAACGTTGGTGGCACCGCGCTGAGCCTGCTGGATACGCTGGACTGTAAAATTGACCAGTGGTACGCCTCGGCCTGTACTGGTGATGTCATTCAGGCCGGCTGGTCAGGACAGAAGAAGGGCAACTGGGATCACAGCACGGCGATTGAGCTTTCCAACTTCAATGCGCAGCACTGTAAAGGTGGCAAGGTCCTGAATCTGCCGCGCTGCAGTCAGTCGCTGATTCATAACGGCTGGATTGAACACTGCGACAATCCCGGCGATATCTCCAATGGTCAGTGGATTATTGATGCGCTCAGTCTGGAAGATTGCAAAAACCCGCTTATCGCCTGGCACTCGCGCCTGAATACGCGCCAGACCAACCTGCAGTCGGGGAGCTGGATTGATAACTCAGAGCAGGGCGATCGCTGGTTAAGCGCCTGGGAGATGGGATCGACCCGCGTTGAATCCTACGGCGTCGCGATTGATGGCAGCCTGAAATACAACTATCTCACTTCGCGCTGGTTGCTGGAAAACAACACCAGTCAGCCCGTGTGGTACGAACTGGCTAACCTTTATTCTCCTACTGTCGGTGACTCGTGGGAAATCGAGGTCTTCGGCCAGTCGCAGTTTAACAACGGCACGGACAGCGAACCGCTGATGAATCTGATCGACGGCAGAAACACCGGGGGTCGCGCGGTGATTCATGTTCAGCGTAAGAAAGATCACGCTGAAGCCAGCTGGTCAGCGGAAGGCAGCAGCCCGGTGCTGGACGTGCGCTACGTGGCGAAAACCGACACCGATACACAGGTCTTTATCAGGCTGGCAGGCTGGACGCCTTCTGCTGCCATCATGATCAAAAGCACCGCGAAGGACCGTTTTGTGACCGGCCGCTGCGCGCGGGTCGATGCCAAAATGGCTAAAGCCACGCCCGACAGTGGCAGCCATGCTGCACCGCAGCGCTTTAGTCTGCACAACGGCAAAGCGGGCGTCGGCGCAAATGAGCAAGGCGATCTCCTGCTGGCTTCCCGCGCGCTGTCGGCTGACAACGTGGATACCCGTAAACCAGAAGGTTTCGTGTCGGTGGTCATTAACGGTAAAACCGTTGCCTTGCCCTATTTTGCCATTAAAGCGTAATTGAGAGAGGGCTGCCCTTAGCGGCAGCCAGGGCCAACGGGATCTGGGCTGTTGGCGTGCACGTTATTGCTGTTTTTTATCAGTGTTCATTTTGCCCGTTTCGGAACTGGGCGGTTGTTAGAATTAGAAAAAATTTAATTCGGAGTTTTTATGAAAATTTTATTGGTGGGTAACCATACCTGTGGGAATCGTGGGGATGGCGCGATTCTGCGTGGACTGATTGATTCAATTCAGGCCGCGCGCAACGATGTCGATATTGATGTGATTAGCCGTTATCCAACCAGCTCCGGTTATCTGCTTCAGCAACATATTCAGCAGGACAAGCTGTTCCTGCATAACAACTCCTCGGGGAAGGGCCTGATTGGCTCGGTCAAACGTAAGGTAGCGAACCGCCTGATGCCGAACATCATGATGGCACACCTGGGTAAGGGCGGTCCTTACAAGTCATTTTCCGTGCCGCCGCACCTTAAAGCCTTTACGGAAAGCCTGAAGGATTATGATGCCATCATCCAGGTAGGCGGCTCATTCTTTGTCGATCTCTATGGCGTAACGCAGTTTGACCATGCGCTTTGTGCTCTGTTAGCTAAAAAACCTATTTACCTGATTGGTCACTCGGTCGGTCCGTTCCAGAATGCGCGCACCAACCAACTGGCAAATTTTGTGTTTGATCGGGTGGACAAGCTTATTCTGCGTGAATCGGTCAGTCTGGATCTGATGAAGCGGGATGGCGTTACCAGCTCGAAAGTGGTGGCCGGTGTGGATACCGCGTTTCTGGTTCGTGCCCGTGAAGTGGAAAACCCCAGCCACAGCCTGCAACACTGGCAGAGCGTGATCCGCGCGCGTAAAACCATTGCCATCACGGTACGCGAACTGGCCCCCTTTGATAAGCGTTTGGGCGTCACGCAGCAAGACTATGAAGCCGCATGTGGCCGGGTGATTAACGCGATGATCGCGAGCGGTTATCAGGTCGTCGCCCTGTCTACCTGCACCGGTATCGACAGCTACGCCAAAGATGACCGCATGGTCGCGCTGACCCTGCGTGACCACGTACAACAGTCTGAGCATTATCACGTCGTGATGGACGAGTTTAATGACCTGGAACTGGGTGTGCTGCTCAGCGAGTGTCATCTCACCATTGGTACCCGTCTGCACTCTGCCATTATCTCGATGAACTTCGGCACGCCTGCCGTAGCGATTAACTATGAGCACAAATCCATGGGCGTCATGAATCAGTTAGGCCTGCCGCAGATGGCGACCGATGTGCAGAGCCTGATGGACGGTTCCCTGATCGATAAGGTGCAGAGCGTCCTGGCCGACTACGACGCGATCAAGCAAAACGTTGCTGCTGCCGTGGCGCACGAAAGGGAAGTGGGTAACCGAATCACTGAAGAGATTCTAAACGTAATAGGATGATGTGATGAAACTGACTTTTTTCACGATGCGTTTCCCGGTTGCCTCTGAAACATTTGTTCTGAACCAGGTCACTCATTTTATTGATGCGGGCTATGACGTTGAGATTATCTCGGTATTTCCGGGGGATCTGGTCAACCGGCATGGCGCGTTTGATGAGTACGGCCTGGCAGCAAAAACGCACTACCTGCTGCCAGAAGAAAAAGTGTCGCTGACGGACAAGCTGGGACAACGCCTGAAACTCGTTTTGCCTAAAATCACCCGGGCATCCTTATTACGTTCGCTTAACGTGCGCCGCTATGGCGCACAATCAAGCAAACTGCTGCTTCCCGCCATTGTCGCCAATGCGCGTCAGACCTATGAAGCGGATGTGTTCCTGGTGCACTTCGGCTATGCCGGTGCGCTGGCAAATAAACTCCGCGAACTGGGTATTCTGAAGGGCAAACAGGCCACCGTTTTCCACGGCGCGGATATTTCGCGTCGTCACATTCTTGACGAGCACAAGCAGGATTACCGCAACCTGTTTCAGCAGAGCGAGCTGATGCTACCGATCAGCCATCTGTGGCAAAACAAGTTGATCGAAATGGGCTGCCCGCCCGAAAAGATTCACGTGACCCGTATGGGCATCGAGCCAGAGAAATTCAACTTCCAGCCGCGCGACGGTTTTCACACGCCGCTGCGTATCGTGTCTGTCGCCCGCCTGACTGAGAAGAAAGGCCTGGATGTCGCGGTCAAAGCCAGCGCCATGCTTAAGCAGCGCGGCGGTCAGTTCCAGTACACGATTATTGGTAACGGCGATCAGGACAAGATGATGCGTGACTTCATTGCGAACGAAGCGATGCAGGATTGCGTCACCATGCCAGGTTTTAAACCGCAGGAGGAGATTCGTAAGGCGCTGAGTGATGCCGATATCTTCCTGCTGCCGTCAAAAACCGCCGCCGATGGCGACATGGAAGGTATTCCTGTCGCGCTGATGGAGGCGATGGCGGTTGGGCTGCCGGTGGTCTCCACCTTCCACAGCGGTATTCCTGAACTTATCGAAAACAACGTTTCCGGCTGGCTGGTCAAAGAAGATGACGCTGACGCGCTGGCCGACACCTTACTGAAACTGTCCCAGGGCGAGGTAGACGTTGCCCCCGTTGTTGCGGCCGCCAGACAGAAAGTGGAAACCGAGTTTAATCAGCATATCGCCTACCGCGAGCTGGCACAGATTCTGGAGCAAATGGTTTGAGTGGAATAAAGTCACAGGCGATTTGGTTGTTTGGCAGTACCTGTTTTTCAGCCGTACTGCAGGTCGCGCAACTGAGTTTTCTCGCCCGTAAACTCGAAACCCATGAACTGGGGCTGCTGGCCATTATCAACGCCATTCTGGCGGTGGCGGGTGTCCTGCAGGACATGGGAATGAGCAGCTATCTGGTACACCGCCAGGACATCACGCGCCGCGAGCAGAGCACGATCTATTGGGTTAACGTCGGTATTAGTTTCTGTACCGGCCTGGTTATGCTGGGCATTGCTTTCCCGGTTGCCTGGTTCTATCACCTTCCGGCGTTAACCGGACTGATTATGCTGACCAGTCTCAACTTCCTGGTGCTCGGTCATCTGTCTCAGTATCAGGCGCACTATATCAAAACCAAACGCATGGTTTCGCTGGCGAAAATTGAGATGGGCACGAAGCTGTTCGCCTTTCTGTGTGTTGTCGCCATGCTGGAGTTTACGTCGCTCACCGTCGCAGCAGCGATTCTGGGCCTGTTTATCAATGCGTTCACTCGTATTTTGTGCATGATTGCGCTTGGAGAGAAGTCCTGGCGGCCTACGCTGGAGTTCGACAAACAGACCTTTTTTAACGCGGTACGCTACGGAATTTACCAGCTCGGTTCGCAGACGATTAACCAGTTACGCACCCAGGCCGATGCGCTGGTGGTGGGGAAAGTGATGGGCGCTGACATGCTCGGTGTTTACTCACTGGCGAAAGAGCTGGTGCTGCAACCGCTCAAGCTGGTGTCGCCCGTGATTAACCGCCTGGCGCTGCCGCGCTTTGCCGAGAAGCAGCACGATCCAGAGCAGTTGAAGAAACTGTTCCTCAAGGGCACGCTGGTGATTATGTTGTTCAGCAGCGCGATGTATCTGGCTATTGGTATTTTGTCACCCGTCATTGTTCGCGTGCTGTATGGTGCCTCACATGAGCAGGTTTACCATCTCATTCCGTTGATGCTGCTGTTTGGCATGCTGCGGCCGATGGGCGGTCTGACTGGTGCTATTTCCCAGGCTAACGGTCGCACCAACGTGGAGTTCTACTGGAACATCGTCGCGAGTCTGGTGGTGGTGGCGGTGCTGGCCACGACCTTTATCTGGCCGAACGTCCTCTATGTCGCGCTGACGCTGTCGATTTCGCAGGTGTTAATTTCCGCCCTGGCGCATCCGTTCTTTATTAAACCGGTCATTGGCATTCGTTTTATACCCTATGCCCGACAGTGGGTGTCGGTCTCCGTGCTGTTTGCGGGACTGATGCTGCTGGTCAATCACTTCAACCTTTTCGTGATGCCGGAATGGTTTGAACAGTGGCTGTAAGTGTCATTATCACGGGCGGCTTCGGGTCGCCCGTGTCGTTTTATGGCTGGCCTTAAAAAGGGCAAAGGGCGTTGCATTCGGACCGCCAGAGACTCGCTTGTCTGCGGGATTGCGCTTTATTTCCAAACGGCGAAAACCCAGGGAAAATCCCGAATTTGTAAGATTTCACAGCGAGTTAGTGTGGGCTTTTCAGATAAAGATTATACTTCCTTTTCCGGTCCATCCGGCATAATTGACGCATGTCTTCACTTCATTAGATGGAATAAATATGACCAAGCTTAAAGCAGTAATCCCGGTTGCGGGTCTCGGCATGCATATGCTTCCGGCGACCAAAGCCATTCCGAAAGAGATGCTGCCTGTTGTGGACAAGCCAATGATTCAATACATCGTTGACGAGTGCGTAGCTGCAGGTATTAAAGAGATTGTGCTGGTCACCCATGCGTCCAAAAATGCGGTGGAAAACCACTTCGATACAACGTACGAACTTGAAGCGTTGCTTGAAGCGCGCGTGAAGCGCCAACTGTTGAGTGAAGTACAGTCAATTTGTCCGCCAGGCGTGACCATCATGAACGTACGTCAGGCGCAGCCACTGGGTCTGGGACACTCCATCCTCTGTGCCCGTCCGATGATCGGCGATAACCCGTTTGTTGTCGTTCTGCCTGATGTCCTGCTGGACGATTCTACCGCTGACCATTTACGTTATAATCTGGCGGCCATGGTGGCGCGTTTTGAAGAGACCGGTCATAGCCAGGTTCTGGCGAAGCATCTGACCGATTATGACCTGTCAGAATACTCGGTGATCACGACGGAACAACCGCTGGAAAACCCGGGCGACGTCAGCACCATCAGTAACTTCGTTGAGAAACCAGAGCATCCGGCTGAGTTAAACTCAGACCTGGCGGCGGTAGGGCGCTACGTCCTCTCTGCCGATATCTGGCCAGAACTGGAACGTACCGAACCGGGCGCATGGGGACGTATTCAGTTAACGGATGCGATTGCCAGCCTGAGCAAGAAAAAAACGGTTGATGTGTCCCTGATGACCGGGCACAGCTTTGACTGTGGACGCAAGTTGGGTTACATGCAGGCATTTGTCTCGTACGGTTTACGAAACAATGCGCAGGGCCGTGATTTCCGCGAAGCGATCAAGCATATTCTGGCGAAGTAATCACTGTATAATTCGCCGCGGTTAACGCGGCAGAAAGGGAGAAGTTGAGATGGCAATTTTGGTTACAGGCGGCGCGGGTTACATCGGCTCTCATACCGTACTGGCGCTGCTGGAGCGCGGTGACGACGTCGTCGTCCTGGATAATCTGTGCAATGCCTCGCGTGAGGCGATTAACCGTGTTGAGAAACTCGCCGGCAAGAAAGCCACCTTTATTGAAGGTGATGTCCTTGACCGCGCCTGCCTGCGCGACCTGTTTGCCTCTCACCGTATTTCTGCCGTGATTCACTTCGCCGCACTTAAAGCGGTGGGTGAATCCACGCGTATGCCGCTGGAATATTACGAAAATAACGTTGCCGGTACCGTTGTTCTGCTGGAAGAAATGCGTAACGCTGGCGTCTGGAACTTCATTTTCAGTTCCTCTGCCACCGTTTACGGCGCTAACGCGCCGGTACCTTACGTTGAAACTACCCCAATTGGGGGGACGACCAGCCCGTACGGCACCTCTAAGCTGATGGTCGAATTCATTATCCGTGATTTTGCCAAAGCCGAGCCGAAGTTCAAAACCATTGCGCTTCGCTACTTCAATCCGGTTGGCGCGCATGAATCGGGTGAGATCGGTGAAGATCCGTCAGGCATTCCAAACAACCTGCTGCCCTACATTGCCCAGGTCGCTATCGGTCGTCTGGATAAACTCGGTGTGTTTGGCGGTGACTATGATACGCCAGACGGCACCTGCCTGCGTGACTACATTCATGTCGTTGACCTGGCGGAAGGCCACCTTAAAGCGCTGGATCATCTGGACAAAATTGAAGGTTATAAAGCCTACAACCTGGGTGGTGGCAAAGGCTTCTCCGTACTGGAGATGATCAAAGCCTTCGAAAAAGCCTCGGGCAAACCGATTCCGTATGAAATCAAGCCACGTCGCGATGGCGATCTGCCGGCGTTCTGGGCGGATGCGTCGCTGGCGAACCGTGAACTGGACTGGCGTGTGACACGGGGGATTGACGCGATGATGCGCGATACGTGGAACTGGCAGTCGAAGAATCCGGAAGGGTTTCGTTAATATTACTCATTAGCATTTGTAAAATCCCATATCGTTCGATGCTAACAAGCAGCCGCACGTATGGGATGTTCCTGTATTGTCTTTAAACCGTTCACATCATTGTAAGCAACTCACCTGTTAAAAAATGGACTTAGTTATTTTTTGTCCATAAATCAAAAATCTAGGGCGCTTTCAACCCATCCCGCTTGCCACAGAAAACAAAATCTGTTGATTAAATGGTCAGATTTCAGATGCCAAATCTTGTGTGATCAGAAAATTGTCAAAAAGTGGCGCTTTAAACCTTGTCTCAAAGCCAGGATAGTACGAGAATCGTAAGGTTTTTTATCGATTCAGCCAGGTTCTCGAAAATAATAACCGGGCAAGACAACGCCATTTTGTAATGCAGTCTATGCTTAACGATGGCTAAAACTATGTTCACGCAAGTGGTAGCGATAGCCAGGGGCGGTAGCGTGGTTAAAATATGACAACTCAGCAGTGGTGCATACATGCAAGAGATCGTTTGTGTTTTTCTAAGTGCATTCGCGTTGCTATTCATTGCGCGCAAGGTCGCTCGCAAAGTCGGACTGGTCGATAAGCCTAACGACAGAAAGCAGCATAAAGGACACATTCCCTTAGTTGGCGGCGTTTCGGTCTACTTATCACTATGGATTTTATACATCATGCAGCCAGGTTGGCTGCCTGATTTCACCATCTACATGTTCTGTGCCACGGTACTGCTGGTCGTCGGCGTCCTTGATGACCGCTTTGATCTTCCGGTAATGCCACGCATCATGATTCAGGCATTGATGGCTTGTATCATGATGTGGAATGGTTATTACTTGTATTCATTAGGAAATGTGCTTTTCGGCTTTCAGTTAGTATTGGGTATTTTTGGTTATGCGGTGACGCTTTTTGCTGTCATCGGCGCGGTAAACGCATTCAATATGGTAGATGGTATAGATGGACTATTAGGAGCTTTGTCGTGCGTCACATTTGGTGCCTTAGGAATCGTGTTTGAAATCGGCGGAAACACGCCTCTTGCCCTATGGTGTACATGCTTGATGGCGGCATGTTTACCATACATATTACTCAATCTGGGCATTCCCTGGGGCAATAAATTTAAGGTCTTTATGGGTGATGCAGGAAGTACCTTAATAGGTTTTACAGTAATTTGGCTATTAATGTTGGCGACACAAGGCACAGAAGCCGTGATTCGTCCAGTGACTGCGTTATGGCTAATCGCCGTTCCGCTCATGGATATGGCACGTGTTATGGCTGCTCGTCTCCGTCGAGGCTATAGCCCTTTCAAACCCGATCGGGAACATTTGCATCATCTGCTCATGAGGGCAGGATTGACTGGACGCGGGACACTTGTCGTTATGGTCATATTCGCAGCTATACTGGCAGCAGCAGGCGTTGCATTTGATTCTTTGGGCGTAAGCGACAGCTGGCAATTGCTGCTTTTTATTGCTGCATTCCTTTCATTTAATGGAATAATATACCGTTCAGCGCGATTTCATAGAGTTAATCAAATTAGTTTAGCTAAACAAAATGATACGAATGCATTGGCTGATAAATTTTAAAATCTAATGATGTGAAATTTATATAGTTCGGAAAACTTTATTAGATGTAATTTTCTCCTAACATAACTTTCATGAAATTTAGAAATGGATAGTCATTATCTTTTCTGAATGTTTAAAAGAATAAATTCTGGATAGCGATTGTGAATATTCTAGTTACTGGTGGTGCCGGTTTTATTGGATCTGCGGTAGTTCGACACATTATTGAACATACGCAAGACAGCGTAGTTAATGTTGATAAACTAACCTATGCAGGTAATCTTGAGTCTCTTAAAGATGTTGGCAAGCATCAACGCTATAATTTTGAACATGCTGATATATGCAATGCCGATCAAATGGATACTATCCTTAAACGTTACCAACCAGATGCAATTATGCACTTAGCAGCAGAAAGTCATGTTGATCGTTCAATTACCGGCCCCGCAGCCTTTATAGAAACGAATATTGTGGGGACTTATACAATTCTTGATGCTGCCAGAAAATACTGGATGCAACTGGATGAATCCCGTAAGGCTAATTTCCGCTTCCACCATATCTCTACGGATGAAGTATACGGAGACCTACCACATCCAGATGAGGTGCAAGATATTTCAACTTTGCCCCTTTTTACCGAACATTCTGCATATGCACCGAGCAGTCCTTATTCTGCTTCAAAAGCATCCAGCGATCATTTAGTCAGAGCCTGGTCACGGACATATGGTTTACCTGTGATTGTGACAAACTGCTCAAATAACTATGGCCCGTACCATTTTCCAGAGAAACTTATTCCTCTGGTGATTTTAAATGCACTTGAGGGCAAACCTTTGCCCGTTTATGGGAAAGGCGATCAGATTCGTGACTGGTTATATGTGGAGGATCATGCACGAGCACTTTTAACCGTCGTTAAGACGGGTAAAATTGGCGAAACTTATAATATCGGTGGGCACAATGAGAAGAAAAATATAGATGTTGTGCATACTATATGTGATTTATTGGACGAAATCGTACCTAAAAAAACATCATATCGTGAACAAATAATTTATGTCAAAGATCGACCTGGTCACGATCGCCGCTACGCAATCGATTCAGGGAAAATAGCCCGTGAATTAGGTTGGAAGCCATTAGAAACCTTTGAAAGCGGTATACGTAAAACGGTGAACTGGTATCTGGCAAATACGCAATGGGTTGATAATATCAAAAGCGGTGCCTACAAAACTTGGATTTTAGAGAATTATGGAGACCGCCAGTAATGAATATCCTGTTGTTTGGGAAATCGGGCCAGGTTGGCTGGGAACTTCAGCGCGCTCTGGCACCTTTAGGCAATGTAATAGCATTGGACAGACACAGCAAAAATTATTGTGGTGATTTAAGTCAGCCAGATGAAATAGCAAAGACAATTCAGCAAATCCAGCCCGAGATTATTGTGAATGCAGCTGCATATACTGCTGTTGACAAAGCAGAGTCTGAATCCAGTCTGGCATATCTAATCAATGCTCATTGCGTTGAGACAATTGCTAAAGAAGCGAAAAAAATAAATGCCTGGGTTGTTCATTATTCAACTGACTATGTATTCTCAGGTGAAGGTGATTGTGCCTGGACCGAGACTGATTTGACCAGTCCAGTAAACACCTATGGTGCCAGTAAGCTTGCTGGTGAACATGCACTAGCTGCATATTGCCAGAAGTTTTTGATCTTACGTACAAGTTGGGTCTATGCGGCAAATGGTAACAATTTTGCTAAAACGATGCTGAAGTTAGCCAGTGAGAGAAAAGAGCTTTCTGTTATAAACGATCAGTTTGGCGCCCCCACAGGCTCAGAACTGCTGGCGGACTGCACCGCCCATGCCCTTCAGACGGCATTACGTAAACCTGAAGTCGCAGGCATTTATCATTTGGCTGCAAGTGGTACAACAACCTGGTATGAGTACGCTTCATTTGTTTTTAATGAAGCCCGAAACAAAGGTATCATGCTTTCTCTCGAAAAGTTAAATGCCATCCCAAGCAGCGCCTATCCTACACCGGCTCGTCGCCCCTATAATTCTCGACTCAATAACTCCCATTTCCAACATATATTTGGATTAAATTTACCTGAATGGTACTCAGGTGTTGAGCGTATGTTAAACGAAGTTTTAATGCAGCAAAAAGATAAATAATTAATTTAATGCCTGATATCAGGCATTTTATGCTTAAAGAGATAAAAGAATGGCAAAGCGGAAAGGAATTATTCTGGCGGGCGGTTCAGGAACACGCCTCTATCCAGTCACAATGGCTGTTAGTAAACAGCTTCTGCCTATTTACGACAAACCTATGATCTATTACCCGCTTTCAACACTTATGTTAGCAGGTATAAATGATATTTTGATTATCAGCACATCACAGGACACACCTCGTTTTGAGCAACTTTTAGGCGATGGTAGTCAATGGGGAGTGAACTTGCAATATAAAGTGCAGCCAAGCCCGGATGGTCTTGCCCAGGCTTTCATTCTTGGTGAGGCGTTTATTGGCAATGATAACTGTGCATTAATTTTAGGCGATAATATATTCTACGGGCATGATTTGCCAAAACTCATGGAAACAGCCATCGTGAAAGATGAGGGCGCTACCATTTTTGCTTATCATGTCAATGATCCCGAGCGATACGGTGTTGCTGAATTTAATAAAGATGGCAAAGCAATCAGCCTTGAAGAAAAACCAGCTAAACCGAAAAGCAATTATGCTGTCACCGGACTTTATTTTTACGATAACAGTGTCGTCGAAATGGCGAAAAATCTAAAACCGTCACCTCGTGGTGAGCTTGAAATCACAGATATTAACAGGCTTTACCTTGAGCGGGGAGATCTCTCTGTAGCGATGATGGGAAGAGGTTTCGCGTGGTTAGATACTGGAACGCATCAAAGTTTGATTGAAGCGAGTAATTTTATTCAGACCATTGAAGAACGACAGGGATTAAAAGTATCTTGTCCTGAGGAAATCGCATACCGAAAAGGTTTTATTGATCGTGAACAGGTTGCTAAGCTAGCTAAACCACTCGAAAAAAATCAATACGGTAAATACCTGATGAGAATGATCAGCTCATAACTTACGGTTAATAATCGCTGACTTTATAAGAAAAATCATTCTTTATTAAAATTCAATTCAGAAAGAAAAAATGAATATTATAGATACAGATATTAAAGATGTATTAGTAATTGAACCAAAAGTATTTGGCGATGATCGCGGTTTTTTTTTCGAAAGCTTTAATAAAAAAATTTTTGATGAAGCTGTTGGCTATGAAGTTAACTTCGTACAGGATAATCATTCTAAATCAAAGAAAAATGTTTTACGCGGACTTCACTTTCAAAAATCACCCAAGGCTCAAGGTAAGCTCGTAAGGTGTGTTAGAGGTGAAGTTTATGATGTTGCTGTCGATATAAGGCCAGACTCTGCTTCTTTTGGCAAGTGGTTTGGTATACGATTATCTGCGGAAAACAAAAAACAATTATGGATTCCGGAAGGCTTCGCACATGGGTTTTACACTCTTACAGATGATGTTGAGTTTGTTTATAAGACTACCGATTACTACTCACCAGAGTGCGAAAGATGCATTAAATGGAATGACGTAGATTTAAATATTTCCTGGCCCATCCCTGATAAAGTGTTGCCAGAACTTTCTGCTAAGGATGAAAAAGGTACACCTTTCGCATCTAATCTACATAATTTCATTACTGTGTAATTAAATGAGTTTAATCAAAAATAGCATACTCAATCTTTCTGGGTTCATGATACCTACAATTGTGGCCATACCAAGTTTGGGAATCCTGGCACGCGAACTCGGAACAGAACTTTTTGGCATTTTTACGTTGGCATTTGCGATTGTAGGATATGCAAGCATCTTTGATGCAGGATTAACGCGTGCCGTTATAAGAGAAATTTCTTTATTCAGAAATGACCATGAAGAGCAAATTAAAATAATATCTACAGCCTCAGTTTCAGTATTTTTATTGGGCTGTTTAGCAGGCAGTATACTCTATATTCTAATTCCTTTTATACCCGGTTTTTTACAAGTTTCAATATTTCATATTGATGATGTCAAATCTTCATTTAAAGTGCTTGCAATTACAATACCTGTATTTTTATTAAATCAAATATGGCTAGCGTATCTGGAAGGACACGAAAGATTTGCCATCATTAATATGCAACGTGCGCTCAGTAGTTCTTCTATCGCAGCGATACCTGCAATGTTGATGTTAATACAGCATACTTTATATTATGCCATTGTTGGACTGCTAATTGGGCGAGTAATTTCACTTATAATGAGCTTTTATTTTAGCCGCGAAATTATCCTTAGAAGGTTTCAGTTAAGTAAAGAAACTTATTTTCGACTTTTGAAATTTGGTGGTTGGATAACTATAAGTAACATCATCTCACCAGTCATGGTATATTTTGACCGCTTCGTAATTTCTCATCTTTTAGGTGCTAACAAAATAGCTTATTATACTGCGCCTTCAGAAGCTGTCTCCAGACTGTTGAACATTCCTACAGCGTTATCGAGAGCGCTTTTCCCAAAGTTAAGCGCTGGAAACGCTGACGGAAAAAAACTCGAGAAGCTTAGTTATTTGCTAATGGCTGGGTGTTGTTTACCCATAGTCTTTATTGGTATTTTTTTTGCAGAAAAAATCCTTGTTACATGGATGGGATCTGCGTATGCGGGAGAGCCAGCAAAAATATTACAGATTCTATTAATAGGATTTGTATTTAATGCAATGGCTCAAATCCCCTTTTCTAAAATACAGGCTATAGGTAAAGCACATATTACAGCAAGCCTTCATATGGCCGAGTTAATACCTTATCTACTTATGCTTTATTTTCTTACTGTAAACTATGCTTTAACAGGGGCAGCGGTAGCATGGAGTATAAGAGTGATGGTGGATTTTTTTGCTTTATTCTATCTTTCAAGGAAATTGGATGCAGAACGTTGATATTGCAATGGCAACCTATAATGGTGAAAAGTATATAGCAGAACAATTACGCTCTATTCAAAATCAAACTTACCCTTACTGGACCTTATATATCAGTGATGATGCGTCAACTGACAATACGAAAAAAATCATTGAAGAGTTTGCAAATCAGGATACCAGAATAAAATTAATTAATATTGAAAGGCAAGGTGGCGTAGTTAACAATTTCAATAAAGCTTTACTATGTACAAATGCAGAATTTGTTTTACTTTCAGATCAGGATGATTATTGGCCCGAGCATCGTATCAAAGATTTATTAGATTTTATTATGCAGAAACCTCAAGATAAGGTTGCAATGGTTTTTAGTGACCTTACACTTGTCGACGAAAATCTGAAAGTTATTTCTGAGAGTTTTTATAAATCACGCTCAATTGACCCATTAAAAAATAGCGATTATAAAACTTTAATTTGGCAATGTAGTGTATACGGTTGTTCAGTAATCATGAACAGAAAACTGCTCGATAAATGCTTGCCATTGCCAGAAGGAATTACGATGCATGATAACTGGTTAGCTTTAAACGCAGCAACTGAAAAGGGATTGTTTTTCTATGATCACCAGACTATTTTTTATCGTCAGCATAGCAATAATGTTGTAGGGGGTTCAGGAAAAACATTAACAACCAAGATAAAAAGTCTACCTAACACAATCGATAAAATAATAAAATACAGGAAAAAGATCACAAAGCTCATCGCAGAAACCAAGAAAATCAGAGGTAACGAGTCTCTTGGTTCGGTCGGAAACTCTTGGCTAACAGATGTTTTTTTTGCGTTAAGAAATATTACACCTGAAATTTTATTCGGTAGCAGAAGAGGGTATGCTTTTTTTATGCTCATTGCTTTTGTGGTAACCAGATGATTTATTTTACCTATTTCTTTATAACCCTTTTTATCTCCTTATTTAGACACCAAAAAAGTGAAAGAATAACTTGTCTAATTATTACTCTTTTTGTGTTTTGTTTCTCTTATCCATCCGGGGGGGATTGGATAGGATATTTTTTGAATTATGATTGCATTCAAAATGGTCAGTGTGACGAAAATACACCTAGCTTTGAGCCTGGCTTTAATTTAATAGTTTACATTTTTGGCAATTTAGGTTTCCTGGGTTATAATATAATAATAGTTATATTTAATATTTATTGCCTTGATAAATTTTCTAAACAGTTTGAGAATAAAGCGTTTATATATTTTTCAATGCTGTCTTTCATGTATTGGATGTTATATGTAGAGGCCGTAAGGCAATCGATAGCAATCTCTTTATTATTGTTGGCTATACCATTCCTTTTTAAAAGAAAAATAATAAATTATATACTTCTGGTTTTGTTGGCAAGTACAGTGCATACAACGGCCATAATATGTATACTCTTTATCTTACCAGTGATATCCCCGAGAATATCACACTTAAGTTCAATGTCGACATTAATACTTTCTCTCGCATTCTTGTTTGTACCGTTCATTATTTTAAATATAGCTTTCTCGTTTTTACAACCAGGATCGCTTGCGTACGAAAAATTGAATTTCTATCTGACTTCTGAAGCTTATCGGCCACAGCTTTCAGCTGGCGTAGGTACTCTCTTCGACTTAATCCTTATCGTTCTTGTCTATATTTGCTACAAGGGGCTGAAGCGTAAGAAAGATGAAAATGTTTTACATCATTTGAATTTAGTCTTACCAGGCGTAATTCTCTATATTAGTTTTTCAATAATAATTGGGAAAATGATGCCGGTGATGACAAGAATAGGTTGGTACGGATTACCCTTTATCATTATCTTACTCAATGCGAAAATTTCCGACTCTGTTTATTTTGAGAAAATAAAAAGCACTGCATCTTTTCCCGTTACTAAATTGATGATTTACTTATTTCTCATAGCGCAAGCAGCACGTCCCATGCTTTATGAACATTCGCGTTATGGAATAATTAATCAGGAAACAATATTTCAGGCCGCTAATTACCTAAACGATGATGGGCTTTATATCAGAGCGAAGAAAAAATGTGCAGTTCTGCACACTATGGGTTTGGAGTTTTTATGTTCAATATAATGTATGATAACAGATAAAATATTATACTAAGGCGTATTGATGATTTATATTGATGGAATTATATACTCATTACAAAACTCAGGTGGAATATCTGTATATTTTGATGAGTATTTGAAATTTTTGGATAAAAGTAATGTTAAAAATAAACTGATAATTTATCCAAACAGCAATCCTTATGCAAAAAAATTGCAGGTAAATCGTAAGCCACGACTAAATATTAATATCGAGCGTTATATTGATGTTAGTATATCGCCAGAAAGTAAAAGCGACATTTTTCACTCAAGTTATTACCGGCTTCCCGTTAATAAAGATAATGTAAAAATAATTACCACGGTTCATGATTTTACCTATGAAGTATTCCCCAGGGGGGTCAAAACTAAAATTCATCATTGGCAAAAAAAACGAGCGATACTTAACAGTGATGGGATTATTTGTATTTCTGAATCCACCCGAAAGGATATGTTGAAATATATTCCCGAAGCTAAAAATATACCAACTAAAGTTATATATAATGGTGTAAGCGATTTTGTACCATTAAACACTAAAAGCGATAAAGGTAAATATGTTCTTTTTGTTGGCGCAAGAGAAGGATACAAAAACTTCGTTTCTTGTGTAAAAGCGCTAAAAGATCATAAAGACATAAAATTAATCGTCGTAGGTGGCGGCAGTTTTAATCCTGAAGAACTTATTTTATTGCGCAATACCATACCTGGGCGTTACAGTCATGCAGGGTTTGTAAATGAACAGGAACTTAATGCACTTTACTCAAATGCCTATTGCTTAATTTACCCGTCTTTATATGAAGGATTTGGAATCCCAGTTATAGAAGCGATGCGTTCAGGCTGTCCTGTTATTGCTTCAAATTCTTCCTCAGTAAAAGAAATAGCTACAGGTGCAGCGATTTTACTGGACAATATTACTGAAGTTGATATAAGTCAGGCGTTATATCAGCTCGATGATAAAAGAATACAAGAAAAGTTGGTCACTAACGGACTTACAAACTCTGAAAAATATTCCTGGACAAAAATGGCACAGGAAACATTAAATTTTTATGATGAAATAAGAGATTTAAAATGAAAAAAGCATTAATTACAGGCGTAACGGGTCAGGACGGTTCTTATCTTGCAGATTTTCTTTTGGAAAAGGGATATGAAGTCCATGGAATTATTCGACGCACATCATCGTTCAATACTGAACGGATCGATAATGCTTTAAGTAAAAATCGCAATATGTATCTTCATTATGGTGATTTGACTGATTCATCTAATTTAATAAGACTAATGAAAGATATCAGTCCGGATGAAGTTTATAATCTTGGTGCAATGTCTCACGTTGCGGTATCATTTGAATCACCTGAGTATACTGCTGACGTAGATGCAATTGGTACTCTTCGTTTGCTTGAAGCCATTCGTATTTGTGGTCTTGAGAAAAAAACCAGATTTTATCAGGCTTCAACTTCCGAATTATATGGTCAGGTAAGAGAAATTCCTCAGAAAGAAACTACGCCTTTTCATCCGAGATCACCTTACGCAGTAGCAAAAATGTACGCCTATTGGATCACTGTTAACTATCGTGAGTCTTATGGCATGTATGCTTGCAATGGTATCTTGTTTAATCATGAATCCCCGCGCCGTGGTGAGACCTTTGTTACGCGAAAAATTACGCGAACGCTTGCTAATATTGCACAGGGTCTTGAAAAACAGTTAGAACTAGGCAACATGGACTCGTTACGTGACTGGGGTCATGCCAAAGATTATGTACGTATGCAATGGATGATGTTGCAGCAAAACCAAGCAGATGATTTCGTTATTGCCACGGGTAAACAAATTTCAGTTCGTGAATTTGTCAGAATGTCGGCTCGTGAACTTGGCATTGAATTAACGTTTACTGGCACAGGCGTGGATGAAATCGCTACGGTAACTTCGGTTTCAGGTGACAATGCTCCGCAAGTGAAAGTTGGTGATGTCATTGTAAGAGTTAATCCTCGTTATTTTCGACCTGCGGAAGTTGAAACTCTCCTCGGTGATCCATCTAAAGCAAAAGAGTTACTTGGGTGGGAACCTCTAATTACCGTAGAAGAAATGTGTGCAGAAATGGTGGAACATGATTTAGGTAACGCCAAACAGTTCGCATTATTGAAAAGTCATGGCTTCAATGTTTCAATCTCTGTGGAAAGCTAATTATGACTAAAAAAGTTTTTGTAGCGGGACACCGAGGCATGGTGGGCTCTGCAATTGTTCGCCAACTCTCAAAGCGCAAAGATATTGAAATCATTACTAAAAGTAAAGAAGAGTTGAATCTACTTTCAAAAGATGATGTCGAAAATTTCTTTTGTAAAACTAAGATTGATGAGGTTTATCTTGCTGCTGCAAAGGTAGGGGGGATTCAGGCTAATAATCAGTTCCCCGCGAACTTCATTTATGAAAATATGCTAATTGAATGTAATGTCATTCATGCAGCGCATCTGGCAAATGTCCCAAAACTGCTTTTTTTAGGTTCGAGTTGCATATATCCTAAGTTTGCAGAGCAGCCTATTAAAGAATCTGCTCTTCTTACTGGAGTACTTGAATCCACCAATGAGCCCTATGCGATTGCTAAGATAGCGGGCATCAAATTATGTGAATCGTACAACAGACAATTTTCTCGAGATTACCGCAGTGTAATGCCAACAAATTTGTATGGTATAAACGATAATTTTCATTCAGAAAACTCACATGTTGTACCTGCTCTGATGCGTCGCTTCCATGAGGCGATGCTAAATAATGAGCCTACAGTGGCAGTATGGGGAAGCGGTAACCCCATGCGTGAATTTTTATATGTTGATGACATGGCGGAAGCATCTGTCTACGTTATGGAATTGGATTACGCCAGTTATGCTGCTAATACTATGCCTATGTTATCGCATATAAATGTTGGTACAGGTGTGGACTGTACTATAAGAGAACTGGCAAATACGCTCGCCGAAGTAGTTAGTTATAAAGGCAAAATAATTTTTGATAGTTCAAAGCCTGACGGAACACCGAGAAAATTACTCGATGTACAACGCTTGAAAGATATGGGATGGTCATTTTCAACTGACCTTCATACTGGCCTCAAAGAAACTTATAAGTGGTTTTTAATGAACCAGCATTCTTTTAGGAAGTAAAATGGTAAAGCGATTAAGTAGGGATTTATTCGAAAATATTCTGGCCAATACTCCATTGATATCAATAGACCTGATTCTCGAAAACTCAGATGGGAAGTTTTTATTAGGATACAGGAATAATAAACCTGCGCAGCATCATTGGTTTGTACCTGGCGGGAGAATTTTTAAATCTGAGTCAATTGCTGACGCGTTCAAGCGGATCGTCAGCGATGAATTAAATCTTCATTTAGAAATTGAATGCGCAAGTTTTAAAAGTGTGTATGAGCATTTCTACAACGATTCATATGTAAGTGATAGTGTCTCAACGCATTACATTGTCCTTGCTTATAATATTTCCTACAGATCTGATTTGGAAAGTTTTCCCGTAAACCAGCATTCAAAATTCAAGTGGTTCAGTAAAGAAGAAATTTTAGCTTCTGACTCTGTTCATTTTTATACTAAGAATTATTTTCAATAAAGGCATTGAAATTATGTCAGTTAATTTATTACCTGTTATTATGGCTGGAGGTTCAGGTAGTCGCTTATGGCCATTGTCAAGAACGTTATATCCTAAGCAATTTCTTGCACTTACTTCTGATTCAACAATGCTACAGGAAACGATTAAGCGTGTTGAGCCATTGCCTCATCTTCCGCCTTATATAATATGTAATGAATCACACAGATTTATTGTTGCTGAACAGTTACGCCAGCAGAATGTAAAACACGGAGGGATTTTCCTGGAACCTGTAGGCCGTAATACGGCGCCAGCAATAACTCTCGCTGCGCTACAGGCTGTAAAAGATTTTGGCGATCCCGTTTTGTTAGTGCTCGCTGCCGATCACGTTATCAAGGATGAAAAAGCGTTTTTAGCATCAGTTGAAAATGCTATTCCTTTGGCTGAAGCAGGTAAACTTGTTACTTTCGGTATCGTCCCGACCCATCCTGAAACTGGGTACGGTTATATCAAACAAGGCTCAAAACTCAATGACCACTCTTATAAAGTGGATTCATTTGTTGAAAAGCCCAATTTAGAAACTGCACAAGAATATTTGTCATCGGGTGAGTACTACTGGAATAGTGGGATGTTTTTATTCCGTGCGTCTGTGTTTCTTAATGAAATTCGCAAGTTTCATATAGATATTCTGGAGCGGTGTGAGCAAGCTCTATTAGGACAACACAACGATCTTGATTTTATACGTTTAGATGATAATGCATTTAAAAGTTGTCCTGATGAATCCGTTGATTATGCTGTAATGGAAAAAACACAGGATGCAGCTTTGGTTCCAATGAATGCTGCCTGGAGTGATGTTGGCTCATGGTCTGCTTTATGGGAGATAAATGCTAAAGACGGTAATGAAAACGCTATCAGAGGTGATGTCGTTACTTCCGATACTTACAATAGTTATATATATTCTCAAAACAAATTAGTTGCTACTGTAGGCATTAACAATTTAGTTGTCGTAGAGACAAAAGATGCTGTATTGATTGCACATAAGGATAAAGTACAGGGTGTTAAAGATATTGTACATCAGCTAAAAATTGATTCGCGTTGCGAACATTTGCAACATCGTGAAATATTCAGACCTTGGGGATCACACGATACAATAAGTGAAGGTGCTCGTTTTCACGTAAAAAAATTGACGATTAAGCAGGGGCAGCGTACAGCAACGCAAATACACCATCACCGTGCTGAACACTGGATTGTTGTTTCAGGAACCGCTAAAGTTCATAAAGGTGACCAAAGCTATCTCATTACGGAAAATGAATCTATTTATATTCCGATTGGGGAAGCCCACGCTATTGAAAATCCTGGCATTCTTCCGCTTGAAATTATTGAAGTACGTACCGGAACGTACTTGTCTGAAGATGATGTCATCCGTATTGGTGATGACGGGACAGGATATTAAGAATGAAAGTTTCTATTATAACAGCAACCTATAATAGTGAAAAAACAATTAAAGACACTGTTTTATCATTGCAATCACAAGATTATCCTAACATTGAATTTATTATTATCGATGGTGCTTCAAAAGATAATACATTAGCCGTGGCGCAAGAAAACTGTACACGTATTACCAAAATTATCAGTGAGCCTGATAGAGGCATTTATGACGCTTTAAATAAAGGTATTCTTAATGCTACAGGCGATATTATTGGTTTTTTACATTCAGATGATATTTTTTCTTATCCATCAGCCATTTCTGAAATTGTAAGTAGTTTTACAGATGATGACATAGATGCTGTTTACTCAGACCTTAATTATGTTTCTCAGAAAAATACGGATAAAGTCGTTCGTAAATGGTTGAGCGGCTTCTATGATGTGAAAAAAATTAAGCTTGGCTGGATGCCACCTCATCCAACCTTTTATATGAAAAAGAAAAGGTATGATGAATGGGGCGTTTTTGATTTAACGTATCGGATTTCTGCGGATTATGATTCGCTGTTACGTTATTTGTATGTTCATAAAGCTAATGTATCATATCTTCCTAAAGTTACCATTTCGATGCGGGTCGGCGGCGAAAGCAATCGTTCAATCAAAAATATCTTAAAAAAATCCCGTGAAGATATTGATGTTATAAAGAAAAATGGTTTGTTTTGGCCAACTGTTCTGCTGTGTAAAAATATCTCTAAACTTCCTCAATTTATAAAATAAAAATATGAAAAATTTAACCTGTTTCAAAGAATATGATATTCGCGGTAAACTTGGAGATGAGCTTAATAATGAGATTGCCTATAAAATTGGCCGTGCATTCGGTCAGTTCTTAAAACCTAAAACTGTCGTTGTAGGTGGTGATGCCAGGCTTACAAGCGAAGAGCTTAAGCTCTCTCTTGCCAATGGCCTTCAGGATTCAGGTGTTGACGTACTGGATTTAGGTATGGTCGGAACAGAGGAAATTTATTTTGCCACCTTTCATTTAGGTTGTGACGGTGGAATTGAAGTGACTGCCAGTCATAATCCTATTAATTATAATGGAATGAAATTAGTTCGCCATGGTGCTAAACCTATTAGCGGGGACAGTGGTTTAAGAGACATTCAGTACCTGGCTGAATCAGGTCATTTTAGCGCTGTTGAGGATAACGCAAAAGGGACATATTCGAAAGTTACCACACTAAATGAATACGTTTCAAATATCCTGAGTAGTATTAATTTAGAGTATTTAAAACCTCTTAAGCTTGTTATTAACAGTGGTAATGGTGTAGCGGGTCATGTAATTGATGCTATAGAGTGTCAATTTAAAAAGAATAATGTGCCCATTGAAATTATCAAAATTCACCATGTTGCTGACGGCACTTTTCCTAATGGAATCCCTAATCCGCTTTTGCCAGAATGTCGTGAAGATACACAAAAAGCGGTATTACAGCATGGTGCCGACTTTGGAATAGCTTTTGATGGCGATTTTGACCGTTGCTTTTTCTTTGATGAAAAAGGACAGTTTATTGAAGGTTATTACATCGTTGGGCTTCTTGCTGAGGCTTTCTTAAAGAAACATCCTGGTGAAAAAGTCATCTACGATCCTCGACTCACATGGAACACTATTGACATAGTGACTTCTAATGGAGGAGAAGCAATCATGTCTAAAACAGGACATGCCTTTATTAAAGAACGCATGCGTAAAGAAGATGCAGTATATGGCGGTGAAATGAGTGCGCATCATTATTTCCGCGATTTTGCTTATTGTGATAGTGGAATGATCCCATGGTTACTTATTGCTGAGCTGGTTAGTCTAAAAGGCATGTCTTTAGGCGATTTGGTTTCAGAAAGAATTGCCGCTTATCCTTCTTCTGGGGAAATTAACAGCAAGTTAACTGATCCAGATGCATCAATTAAAAGGGTGCTTGAGCACTATGAGGATCTCGCAGAGACTAAAGACTTTACTGACGGCATCAGTCTTGATTTTGGCTCCTGGCGCTTTAATTTAAGAAGATCGAACACCGAACCTGTAGTTCGTTTGAACGTCGAATCGCGAGGTGACATACAGCTGATGCAAGCCAAAACCTCAGAAGTACTAAGCCTGTTAGCCTGAGCCAGTTAATCTTGAAGCTACAAGTGATGTTGCCTCAATGCGGTTTTTATCGACAGTCATCCAAGCCCATGATTTAGCGATATATGCTGAAACCATCAATTTCTTCCCTCATCTCATTATCATGAGATAACATGTCAGGACATTAATTGCAGTCGTGTACTGCTGATTTCACTTTAAGACAGGAGTAGATATGTCTAAGCAACAAATCGGTGTTGTAGGTATGGCAGTGATGGGCCGAAATTTGGCACTTAATATTGAGAGCCGCGGTTACACTGTTTCTGTCTTCAACCGGTCACGTGAAAAGACAGATGAAGTGATTGCTGAGAACCCCGGGAAGAAGCTGGCCCCGTTCTACACTGTTAAAGAATTTGTCGATTCACTGGAAAAACCACGTCGTATCCTCTTAATGGTGCAGGCGGGTGAAGCAACTGATAAGACTATTGCCTCTTTAACACCTCATCTTGATAAAGGCGATATCCTCATTGACGGTGGTAACACTTTCTATAAAGACACTATACGTCGTAATAAAGAGCTATCTGATCAGGGCTTTAACTTTATCGGCACCGGTGTTTCGGGTGGCGAAGAAGGGGCCTTAAAAGGTCCATCAATTATGCCTGGTGGTCAGAAAGAAGCGTATGAGCTGGTTGCGCCTATTCTTGATAAAATTGCTGCTCGAGCAGAAGATGGTGAGGCTTGCGTCTCATATATTGGCCCAGACGGTGCGGGCCACTATGTTAAAATGGTCCATAACGGTATTGAATATGGCGATATGCAGCTCATCGCAGAAGCTTACGCGCTGCTGAAAGGTGCTCTGGGTCTGAATAATGAAGAGCTGGCGAAGACGTTTACCGAGTGGAATAACGGCGAACTGAGCAGCTACTTGATTGATATCACTAAAGATATTTTCACTAAAAAAGATGAAGACGGTCATTATCTCATCGATGTTATTCTTGATGAAGCAGCCAATAAAGGCACCGGTAAATGGACCAGCCAGAGTTCACTGGATTTGGGTGAGCCTCTGTCACTGATCACCGAATCTGTTTTTGCTCGCTACCTGTCATCGCTTAAATCGCAACGCGTTGCTGCCTCTAAAGTATTAAGTGGACCACAGGCTAAGGCCTTCGCTGGCGATCAAGCAGAGTTTGTGGAAAAAGTACGCCGTGCGCTCTATCTTGGCAAAATAGTATCTTATGCTCAGGGCTTCTCTCAGTTGCGTGCCGCATCAGATGAGAATAACTGGGATCTGCACTACGGTGAGATCGCTAAGATTTTCCGTGCGGGTTGTATCATTCGTGCCCAGTTTCTTCAGAAAATTACTGATGCGTATGCTGAAGACGCAGGTATTGCCAATCTCCTTCTGGCACCATACTTTAAAGATATTGCTGATCAATATCAGCAGGCGCTACGTGATGTTGTAGCCTATGCTGTTCAGAATGGCATTCCAACGCCAACCTTCTCAGCAGCGATTGCCTACTATGACAGCTATCGCTCAGAAGTATTGCCAGCTAATTTAATTCAGGCACAACGCGACTACTTTGGCGCTCATACTTATAAGCGTATCGATAAAGAAGGCGTGTTCCATACGGAATGGCTGGATTAATTGTTAATAAAACCTCCCAACTGGGAGGTTTATTTTTGGTTTCGTGCCTTTTTAACAAGGCAATTAGAAATAATTTTTCCTGAGTTGACTGTTTATGAATGAAAAGTTTTCTACAAGAGGGGAGCAGCCAAACGTCCCTAAAAATAGTGTTAGTTCGAAAGATGAACTTGACTTAATGGATGTTTTTTTTCAATTATGGCAAGGTAAAAAATTTATTATTTTGGGGATGGTAATTGCACTTATCATAGCGGCAATTTACGTTAGCGTAGTTAAAGAAAAATGGACATCCCAGGCTACGGTAACCTTACCTGCCGCAGGTCAAGTTGCTAATTATAATGCAGCTCTTGCCATTGTATACGCTGATACTCCTCAGGATAAACCTTCGTTAAGTGGATTACAAAATCAATTATTTGGCCGTTTTAGCGCATCGTTAAGTGCATTATCAGGTGCATTGGCTAATCTGGAAGAGCCACTGACGCTGCGGATTGATTCTATAAAAGGTCGGGATGATGCGCTTAATGTCTCTTTTGTCGGTCATACAGCTAAAGAAGCGCAGTCGCAACTTTCAAAGTATATTGATAAAATAAATGCCGATGTTGTAAAAGATTACGGCGATGATATTAAACGTAACTTGAGCGTTAAAACAAGAGAATTGACAAATACACTTGACACCTACACTCAGGTTGCAATCAATCAAAAAGAGCACCGACTGGATGTCATTAAACAGGCTCTTAAAGTCGCTCAGGCATCTAATGTCGATAAATTGCAAGTCAAACAAGCTGATTTTCTTTCTGACGATACTTTGTATTTACTGGGTACTGATGCGCTTAATGCTATGGTAGCAAATGAAAACTCTAAACCTCTTGATTATGGCAAGGAGTATTATGAGGCACAGCGCGCTTTATTGGCTGTCACGCACCTTAAGATTGAGGTCGAAAACCTTCAGTCCTACAGATATATTTCTGAAGCTGACTTACCTTTCAGACGTGATAGCCCTAAAAAAGCCCTGATATTATTTCTTTCTCTTATTGGTGGCGCAATTTTAGGCGGTTTATTCGTTCTTACACGTAATGCTTTAATCAGTTATAAGAATAATTAACGTAGGAAGACCACTGGTTTTAAGCACGTTAATCCATATATTGTATTCATCAAAAAGCTCATTTAATAATGAGCTTTTTTCATTCTCATGCAAGGAAAGGAAGTGATTATTTTATTGATCCTATGATTGCAGAATCATCACGGCCTCCAATGAGGTCACAGCCTGTAGCGCTGAATTTATCATACTAACAACTCCCCACTCCTCACCGCCTTATCGCCCGCCAGCCTTAACACCAGCATGCCTGCCGTCGCAAATCTGGCCCAGTGCCGCGCGTATAGCACGCCTCCAAATTCTGCGACCAACGGCGTGATGTGGTCGGTGACAGGATCAACAATCTCCGCAACCACTTCCCCTGGACGGATTCGCGCGCCCAGCGGTTTGCGATACAGGATCAGGCCCGATACCGGTGAGTGAACATATTCACAACCCGCCAGCGGCGTCGGGGGATTTTTAAGCGGCGGCATTAAAGCCGACGTGCCTTCGGTGTGACGCTGCTTGATAATATTGCCTTCTTCTGCGGCCTGCGCCACACCAGGCGCACCCAGTCCGGTGCCGCTCTCATCCACACCGACCACATCCTCACCGCCGCTCACCACCGACACCAGCTCATCACCGCCAATCACCGGCGCAGCAACTTCAACGGACACGGACGTATCGGCCGCAGAGATATAGCCGGATTCCTGCAACGCGTTAATGATCGCATCTGCGTCCTGCTCAGCCTGTTCAGGCGAGACATCACGTACGCCACGTAGCTCCAGCGTTACCGGCAGCAGGCCGCGCGGCATCGGGAATGTTTCACCAAATTTTTCAGCCAGCGTCAGCCAGGGTTCACAGCAGGCTTCGTCGAAGGGCTCACCCCCCGATATCTGTGCCAGTAGCTGCACTTCACTGCCCAGCCAGCGTGCTAAGGGTTCGATATCCGGCCATGCATGTGGCGTGGTGTAAAGGTGTGGAACCGCCTCCCAGTCACAATGCAAATCAATCATCAGATCGGCCTGACTGGCCATGCGCATCAGCGTATAACGCTGGGCTTCCAGTTCAGTTTTGGCGATTGTGTCACGGTAGTAACGGTCAATCGCATCACGAATCAGCTGCCGGTTATGACTCTCATTCTGGGTCAGCGTCTCGGCCAGTTCCTCCGCCAGAAGTGCACCCAGAGACGGGAATTTGCGGTTAAAATCCTGGCCGGACTGTGCGTGGAAGCGTCCCAGATGCGTACCGTGCCAGTGTTGGCTCAGGGCCAGCGGATTGGATACCGGTATCAGGGAGAAAAAAGCTTTGAGTCGTCCGGCAGATTCTAGCGCCTGTAAACGCTGCTTAAGATACCAGGCCACCGCCATCCCCGGGATCTCGTCGCCATGTAAGGAAGCCTGAATATAGACCTGGCGACTGTGATCATCGCCAAAATGAAAACTGATAATTTCACGCTGGGTGCCGAGAGAGGCGCTTAACAAAGGGTGATGTTGTTGGTACATACCGTGTTAATGTCCTTTTGTCGGTTCAGGGGCGGACAAATGCCGCCCATAAAGTCATTGAGTATAGTCATGCAGACGGAGGAGGGGGAAAAAGCCTGCACTGACGTTACGGTTGAATGGAAATATCCGTGGCGAAATATTTCTTTTGCAGTTTGTCAAAGGTGCCATTTTTCTTAATGGCAGCGAAGGCATCATCCAGCGCAGTTTTCAGTTCGGTATCGCCTTTACGCAGGCCAATCGCCGTGCCCGGCCCGATGATCGGGTCTTTCACAATCGGCCCGGCCAGTTCAAACGCGCTGCCCTGAGGTTGTTTGAGAAAACCGTTTGCCGCCTGAGCCGCATCGGTAAAGACCGCATCAAGGCGCCCGGCCACCAGATCACTTTCAACCTGCGCCTGATCGCCATAGGGCACGACCGTCACGCCAAAAGGTTGCCATTTTGCCCGGGCATAACGCTCCTGCACGGTGCCTTGTTCTACGCCTACGGTTTTGCCTTTCAGCGATTCCGGGGTGGGCAACAGGCCCGACCCCTTACGCGCGATAAGCTGGGTGTGCGTATCGTACAGCGGCACGGTAAAGTCGATTTGCTTCAGTCGCTCTTCGGTGATGCCCATATCAGACAGAATGGCGTCGAATTTACGCGCTTTAAGCGCCGGGATCATCCCGTCGAACTGGCTCTCCACCCAGACACATTTGGCCTGCATCTGCGCGCACAGCGCGTTACCTAAATCGATATCAAAGCCGACCAGCTTCCCCTGCGGCGTTTTGGATTCAAAAGGGGGATAGGTGGGATCAACAGCGAAGCGAACCTGCTCAATTTTCGCCTGGGCGCCAAACGCGCAGCCAGCCAGGAGGGCCAGCGCTAACGCTTTGTGTAAACGGGTTTTCAGAGAAGTGATTGCCATCGTTTTCGGTCTTCTGTTGTCGTAATAGTGTATTACGCAGAGTACCTTTCACCCGGGATGATGGCAATTAGAGGATGATTTTCACAATGTTAGCCTGGCAAAGGCCACGGTAATCCTGGGTATTCAGTACGACAGACTGGTCGAGTACGCCGGCGTTAAAGGCAATCTCGTCATAGCGCTCAAACAGCAGCGGGTCGACCACCACAGTTAAATCAGGATGAAAGCTGAACGGGGGAATCGCACCAAATACGCAGCCGGTTAGTACATCGACCTCTGCGGGCGAGGCAAGGGATGCCCGGCGTCCGCCTACGGCTGAGGCGACTTTACTGAGATCGGCCTGCTGATCCGCAGGCAGTACCGCCAGGACATGTTGTTTGACGCCATTGCCTTTCACATGACACACCAGCGCCTTTGCGCCCTGTCCGACTGCCGTGCCGCGAATTTTGGCAACGGCTTCACATTTGCCGGTTGCCTCATGCTGCATCAGGCGGTAACGCGCACGATGCTGGTCGAGCAGAGCAATGAGTTTTTCATGCGTAGTCACGGTAAAATCCTTACAGGTCAAATGGACGGGAAAGGCTGCTCAGCAAACCGTCGAGCAGCCGTAACGCAGTCTGTCACTTATGACGGGCGCGCAGGTTATTGATGATGGTGCTGAGATCCAGATCCTGATCCTGCAGCAGTACCAGCAGGTGATAGATCAGATCGGAGGCTTCGTTCGTCAGTTCCTCACGATCGTTCACCGTGGCAGCCAGCGCGGTTTCCACGCCTTCTTCACCGACCTTCTGCGCAATACGTTTGGTGCCGCTGGCATAGAGTCTGGCGGTGTAAGAGCTTTCCGGGTCGGCCTGCTTACGGGACGCCAGCAGTTGTTCCAACTGATAGAGGAACGTCCAGTCAGGCGCAGCAGGGGAGAAGCAGCTGGAGGTGCCCAGATGGCAGGTGGGGCCAATCGGGTTGGCCAGCACCAGCAACGTGTCGTTGTCGCAGTCAGGTGTGATGCTCACGACCTGTAGAAAGTGTCCTGAGGTCTCGCCTTTGGTCCACAGACGGTTTTTGGTGCGTGAAAAGAACGTCACGTTGCCGTCCTGCAGCGTTTTTTCCAGCGCCGCCTGATTCATATAACCGTGCATCAGAACTTCACCAGAAACAGAGTGCTGGACGATGACCGGCATCATACCTTGGGTTTTTTCCCAGTCTAACCGGGCCAGTTGTTGTTCAGTTAACACGCACGAATCTCCACACCGTTGTCGATCAGAAAGCGTTTCAGCTCGCCGATATTAATAATTTGTTTGTGAAAAACCGACGCCGCCAGCGCGCCATCGACATTGGCCTGCTCAAAGGCTTCAAGGAAGTGAGTCATGGTACCCGCACCGCCAGAGGCGATCAGCGGTACCTTGCAGACATCACGTACCTTCTTCAACTGCACCAGGTCATAACCGTTGCGCACGCCGTCCTGGTTCATCATGTTGAGGACAATCTCGCCTGCGCCCCGTTTCTGCACTTCCTGCACCCAGTCCAGCGTTTCCCACTGGGTCACGCGGGTGCGGGATTCGTCGCCGGTATACTGATTAACATGGTACTTCCCGCTGGCGTCATCAAACCAGGTATCAATACCGACCACGATGCACTGGACGCCAAAGCGGTCGGCCAGGCGGGTGATCAATGAAGGATCGGCCAGCGCAGGGGAGTTAATGGAAATTTTGTCCGCACCAAACTCCAGAATCCGCGCGGCATCTTCCGGGGTTTTGATGCCGCCTGCCACGCAGAACGGAATGTCGATGACTTCGGCAACGCGCGCAACCCAGCTTTTATCCACTACGCGGTCGTCCGATGAAGCGGTGATATCGTAAAACACCAGCTCGTCCGCACCTTCTTGCGCATAGCGCTGCGCCAGCGGCACGATGTCGCCAATAATTTCGTGGTTACGAAACTGAACGCCTTTTACCACCTGACCGTCACGCACATCGAGACAAGGAATTATCCGTTTTGCCAGCATGCTATGGCCTCCGAAACTGTAAATTTGCCTTCCAGTAGCGCACGTCCGACGATCACGCCCTGAACACCGCTGCCGCGAAGGGCGGCAACGTCACTGAGTTCACCAATACCGCCTGAGGACTGAAACGCAATCTGCGGAAAGCGTGCGGTCACTTCTTTATACAGATCCACGTTCGACCCGCTGAGCGTACCATCACGGGAAATGTCGGTGCACAGAACATGCTTCAGCCCGACCGGCTGAAACTGTTCAATGACCTCTTCGAGCGTAACGCCCGCAGCTTCCTGCCAGCCGCTAATCGCCACCTCTTTGCGGTTGGTCGCATCAATACGGACGTCCAGCGCCAGCACAATCGCGTCCGGGCCAAACTCGGTAAACCAGGCTTTCACTTCCTCGGGCTGTTTGACGGCGGTCGACCCTACCACCACACGGCTGGCACCCGCGTCCAGTAACGCTTTAACGTCTTCCCGACTGCGAATGCCGCCGCCAACCTGGACCACCGCATCCACGCCGTTAAGCAGGCTTTTCAGTAAGGTAATCTGGCGTTTCGCCGGATCTTTAGCACCGGTTAAATCCACAAGGTGCAGTACCGTTGCGCCCTGGCGTGCGTAATCCTGTAAGCGGGGTAACGGATCGCTGCCGTAATCACGCTGACGGGCATAATCACCCTGATGCAGGCGCACAACCTTGCCATCAATTAAATCTAATGCGGGGATAATCATTACATCTCCAGGAAGTTTTTCAGCAACTGCGCGCCGACTTTGCCAGAGCGTTCCGGGTGGAACTGCACGCCAAAGAAGTTATCTTTCTGTACCGCGGCCGTGAACGCCTGACCATAGTGACACTGCGCAATGGTGCTGGCATTTACGGGCATCGCAAAGCTGTGTACGAAGTAGAAGTAGCTGCCTTCATCAATGCCGCGGAACAGATGATTACCGGCCTGAGCGGTGATCTGGTTCCAGCCCATGTGCGGTAACGGCAAACCCTGCGTGTCCATCAGTGACACGGGCTGGTCGATAATGCCCAGCGTGGGCACACCGCCATTCTCTTCGCTGTGGCTGCCCAGCAGCTGCATGCCCAGGCAAATACCCAGCACCGGCTGCGTACAGGCCTTGACCAGCTCAATCAGCTCACGCTCCTGCAGTTGGTTCATGGCCGCCTGCGCGGTGCCAACGCCGGGCAGAAACAGCTTATCGGCGCGCAGGACGACATCCGGATGGCGACTGACCTCTGGCGTATAGCCCAGACGTTCAACGGCCCACTTTACCGACGACAGGTTGGCACAGCCTGTATCCAGGATCACCACGTTCATTACAGCACTCCTTTAGAGCTCGGCAGGGTATTTCCCTCAACGCGAATCGCCTGACGTAAGGTCCGGCCAAAGGCTTTGAATAAACTTTCCACACGGTGATGATCGTTTTTCCCTTTGGTTTTCAGGTGCAGGGTGCTCATCATGGCGTAGGACAGGGAACGGAAGAAGTGCTCGACCATCTCGGTGCTCAGATCGCCAACGCGCTGATAGCTGAATTCCGCTTTAAATTCGATATGTGGACGACCGGAGATATCCAGCGCACAGCGCGCCAGGCACTCATCCATCGGCAGCACAAAGCCAAAACGGCCAATGCCGCGCTTATCGCCCAACGCTTTCAGCAGCGCTTCGCCCAATGCCAGACCGGTATCTTCTACCGTGTGGTGATCGTCAATATACAGGTCACCGTTGACGTCGATGTTCATGCGGAAGCCGCCGTGCACGGCAATCTGGTCCAGCATATGATCAAAGAAGCCGACGCCAGTGTTGATCTTACTGCCGCCTTCGCGGTCCAGCCACAGTTCCACGCGGACCTGGGTTTCTTTAGTGTTGCGTTGGACCAGCGCGTAGCGGTCGCGCTGCGTCAGCTGCTGCTGAATCGCTTTCCAGTCCTGACCTTCTGCGCCATAGCGAATGCCCTGAATCCCCATATTTTCCGCCAGCTGAATATCGGTCTGGCGATCGCCAATCACATAGCTGTTGGCCATATCAAGGGCACCTTCAGCCAGCCAGGCCTCAACCATCTGGGTTTTCGGCTTGCGGCACGCGCAGTGGTCTTCAGGCTTATGGGGACAAATCAGCACATCGCTAAAGCGAATGCCCTGCGATGATAAAATCTGCATCATCAGCGTGTGTGGGCCATCGAAGTCCGCCTGTGGAAAACTGTCCGTGCCCAGACCGTCCTGATTGGTAATCATCACCAGCTGATAGCCTGCGTCCTGCAGCGCCAGCAGTGCAGGCACGACGTCCGGCTCAAACGCCAGCTTATCCATCCGATCCACCTGAAAGTCCTGCGGCGGTTCGGAGATAATCGTGCCATCGCGGTCAATAAAAAGGGTCTTCTGACTCATGCTTACTCCAGAGATAAGGCTTGCAGCGCGGCGATCAGGCGTTCGCACTCGGTGCGGGTTCCCACCGAGATGCGCAGACAACCTGCGAGGCCGGGGTTCTTGTTTTGGTCACGCAAAATAATGCCCTGATCCCACAAGGTTTTAAATACCTTTGGTGAATCGGTAAAGCGCACCAAAATATAGTTGGTTTCGCTGGGGAAGACCTGCTCCACAACGCGAATTTGCGGCAACTGTTCAAACAACCAGCTACGGTTGGCATTCAGCTCATCGACGTGCTGGCGCATTAAGGCAATCCCTTCGTCGCTCAGTGCCTGGCCCGCCACGTCGGCCACCGGCGTCGCCAGCGGATAGGGCGCAATCACCTTCATCAGCAGGTCGATAACCGGCTTATTCGCCAGCGTAAATCCGCAGCGCAGACCGGCCAGCGCGAAGGCTTTCGACAGGGTGCGCAGGATGACCAGGTGCGGATATTCGCGCAACCAGCCCGCCAGCGTCGCCTGTGGACAAAATTCAATATAGGCTTCATCCGCGACGACCAGCGCTTTGCCGGCGGTCATCGCCAGTAGCTGACGGATAGCGTCCTGATCAATCAGGTTGCCCGTGGGGTTGTTCGGGCTGCACATATAAACGACTTTCACACCGTCGAGCTGTTCGGCAATCGCGGGCAGGTTCAACTGCCAGTCTTCACGTGCCGGCACGGTGCGGTACTCAATGCCGATGGTTTCCGCGCTGACGCTGTACATACCGTACGTCGGTGGGCAGAACAGAATCGCGTCTTTGCCGGGCTCACAGAACGCCCGCATCAACAGCTCAATGCCTTCATCTGCGCCGCGGCTGACCAGCACCTGCTCAGGAGACAGGCCCGCGTAAGCCGCATAGCGGGTGATTACCTGCTTCGGCTGGCACTCCGGGTAGCGGTTCAGGGTTTGCTGCGACAGCTCAAAGGGCACCGGCAGCGGAAACTCGTTAGCATTCAGCCAGACATCACCGTTGCCGCCCAGACGGCGCGCCGACTGATAAGGCGTCAGCGCACGCACATTGGCGCGGGCCAGTTGTTCAATATCCTGACTCATGCTTGCTCCTTGAGCGCGGTGACGCGCAACGTGACGGCATTTTTGTGGGCATCCAGCTGCTCCGCGGCGGCCAAGGTTTCAATGGTGGCGGCGAGATCCATAAAACCCTGCGGCGTCAGTTCCTGTACCGTCATACGTTTCTGGAAGTCGGCCAGCCCCAGACTGGAGCAGGTCGCGGTATAACCATAGGTCGGCAGCACATGGTTCGTGCCGGAGGCATAATCGCCTGCGGACTCGGGCGACCAGTCGCCCAGGAACACGGAGCCTGCGCTGGTGATTTGCTCAACCAGGTCGCGCGGCGTGCGGGTTTGCAGAATCAGGTGCTCCGGACCATAGCGGTTGGAAATCGCCACACACTGTTGCAAATCGCGGGCTACGATCAGGCGGCTGCTTTCCAGCGCCTTACGGGCCGTGGCGGCACGCGGCAACTGCGCCAGCTGTTGTTCGACAGCGTCAGCCACGCGCTCAGCCAGCCCCTGTGAAGGCGTCAGCAGAATCACCTGCGAATCCGGCCCGTGTTCCGCCTGAGACAACAGGTCGGCCGCCACGAACGCGGGCGTGGCACCATCGTCGGCGATCACCAGCACTTCTGACGGGCCCGCGGGCATATCGATCGCCGCGCCATCGAGGCTCTGGCTGACCTGACGTTTGGCTTCGGTGACCCAGGCGTTGCCCGGTCCGAAAATTTTAGCCACTTTCGGCACGGTCTCGGTGCCGAAGGCCAGGGCGGCAATGGCCTGCGCACCGCCCACCTGAAATACTTCTTCTACGCCACACAGCTGGGCCGCATAGAGAATCTCGTCGGCAATCGGCGGCGGTGAGCACAGCACCACGCGGCCGCATCCGGCAATACGTGCCGGTGTCGCCAGCATCAATACGGTGGAAAACAGCGGGGCGGACCCCCCGGGAATATAGAGGCCGACCGATTGCATCGGGCGCGTCACCTGCTGGCAACGCACGCCCGGCTGGGTTTCGATATCAACAGCTGGCAGAATCTGCGCACGGTGGAAAGTCTCGATATTGGCGACCGCCACCGCCATTGCCTGTTTGAGTTCATCACTGAGACGATCGCTGGCAGCCTGCATCTGCTCAGCGGTCACGCGAAAATCCGTCAGCTCAACCTTGTCAAAGCGCGCGCTAAAATCGCGCAGAGCTGCGTCGCCTTCGCTTTTCACGCGCGCCAGAACGTCACGCACAATCTGACTGATGCTGTCAGAGGCAGACAGCGCCGGGCGTGCCAGCAGCGCCTGTTGCGCCTCCGCGCTGCACGCCTGCCAGTTCACGGGTGTCATGATTTTGCTCATCGTTTACTCCAGCATTTTTTCGATTGGCAGCACCAGAATCGAACTGGCACCCAGCGCTTTGAGTTTTTCCATGGTTTCCCAGAACAGCGTTTCGCTGCTCACCATGTGCATTGCCACACGGCTCACATCGCCCGCCAGCGGTAACACGGTTGGACGCTCGGCACCCGGCAGCAGGCTGATGACTTCTTCCAGACGCTCGCTCGGTGCATGCAACATGATGTATTTGGATTCACGTGCTTTAATCACGCCCTGAATACGGGTCATCATTTTATCGATCAGCTCCTGCTTGGCCGCGGGCATGTCGCCGTCGCGCTGAATCAGCACGGCTTTAGAACGATAGATGACTTCCACTTCACGCAGACCGTTCGCTTCCAGCGTGGCACCGGTGGAGACCAGATCGCAGATCGCATCGGCCAGGCCGGCACGCGGCGCCACTTCGACCGAGCCGTTGAGCAGACAGGATTTAAAGGCGATACCTTGCTTGTCGAGATACTGTTTTAACAGGTGAGGATAGGAGGTGGCGATGCGGGCATTGTTCAGGCACTGCGGGCCGGTGTACGCGTCATCGACCGGCATGGCCAGTGACAGACGACAGCCGCCAAAGTCGAGGCGACGCAGCGTGAAGTAGCGGGGATCTTCCCCCTGTGCGCGGCGCGTCAGTAACTCTTCTTCCAGCACGTTTTCGCCGATAATGCCCAGGTCGACCACGCCGTCCATCACCAGGCCCGGAATATCGTCATCGCGCACGCGCAGAATATCGATAGGCATATTTTCAGCGAAGGCGATCAGACGCTGTTGCTGAAGATTGATTTTGATCCCGCAGCGCGCCAGCAGCTCGCGTGAATCATCGCTTAACCGACCTGATTTCTGCATAGCTATGCGTAAACGGCTATTGTCTAACATTGTTCCTGTCCCCTTAATTAACCTGTCCTGAATGCGTATTTTGCGTCAGCCCATAAAAAAACCCCCGGAAGACGATCTTCCGGGGGTTCTCTTGCGTTCGCACCACTGGAAGATCCTAGACGTCTTCCAGCACACATCGCCTGAAAGACTAGTCAGGGTGATGGTGGTGATGATGGTTGAACTGAACGCGTGTCATAAAATTCTCGATAATGAAAAGTTATTCATTTGTGTGGAATTAACCTAACGAAGATAGTTGAAATTGGCAACTCTTTTTTAATGTTGTTCTTCGCAAAGCACAGAAACACTTTGCACTGGTTTGCAACTCAGGGGCAGCTTAAGATGGCTGAATCTTGACGTTCGCAGCAGGAGACAATATGAAAAAGGTCGCAATTGTAGGACTCGGCTGGCTGGGCATGCCGCTTGCGATGGCGCTGACCGCGCGAGGCTGGCAGGTGACCGGCAGTAAAACCACGCCGGATGGCGTAGAGGCGGCCCGTCGTTGTGGCATCGATGCGTTTCAACTTGAACTGACGCCCGAACTGGTCTGTGAGGCCGAGGACCTGGAGGCGCTGTTTGACGTGAATGCGCTGGTTGTCACCCTGCCCGCCAGCCGCACGGCAGAGGGCGGAGACGCCTATGTGCAGGCAGTACAAAACGTGGTGGATACCGCGCTGGCGCGCAATGTCCCACGGATCATCTTTACCAGTTCCACTTCCGTCTATGGCGGCAGCGCCGGTATCAAAACGGAGAAAAGCCCGCTTCAACCAGAAACCACAGCAGGCAAAACGCTGGTGGACCTGGAAAACTGGCTGCACGACTTACCCGGCACCAGCGTCGATGTATTGCGTCTGGCCGGGCTGGTGGGCCCGAAACGGCATCCCGGTCGCTTCCTGGCTGGCAAACAGGATTTACCCAATGGATCGCACGGGGTAAATCTGGTGCATCTGGATGATGTGGTGGAGGCGATTATGCTGCTGCTGCAAACGCCAAAAGGCGGCAGAACGTTCAACCTGTGTGCGTTGAAACATCCGTCCCGCGCCCATTTCTATCCCTGTGTGTCGCGCCAGCTGGGCATGACGCCGCCCACCTTTGAACCGCAGACGCACGACGACAGCGGTAAGTTGATTGACGGCGCGCGTATCTGTCACGAGCTGGGCTTTGAATACCGCTATGACGATCCGCAGAAAATGCCGCTGGAATGAGTGTGGCTTTCCCCTTAGCGGGGAAAGCGTCGTATTCTGTTCCTGATCACACGCCGAGTCGGTCGCGTAAGGCATACCAGGCGGCACCCATGGCCGTCAGCGGCACTTTAAATCGCCGTCCGCCAGGGAAGGGCAGATGCGGAAGCTTCGCGAAGGCATCAAAGCGCTCAGCATCCCCACGTAACACTTCGCTTATCAGCTTGCCGGAAAGGTGCGTGCAGGTCACGCCGTGGCCGCTGTCGCCCTGCATAAAGTAGACGTTGTTTTCCAGCCGACCAAACTGTGGCATGCGCGACAGCGTCAGCAGAAAATTTCCGCTCCAGGCGAAATCAATTTTCACGTCCTGCAACTGCGGAAAGGTGCGAAGCATTTTAGGCCGGATCATCGTGATCACATCGCCAGGCTCGCGCGCCCCATAAACCACACCGCCACCATAGAGCAGCCGGTTGTCGGCGGTCAGGCGGAAATAGTCCAGCAGATAATTGGAATCTTCTACCGAATAGTTGTTGGGTAACAGCGCTAATGCCCGGTCACGGGACAGCGGTTCGGTGGCAATGATTTGCGAGCCGCACGGCATGCTTTTGCGACTCAGGCGCGGTTCGAGTTCGGAAGGCAGATAAGCATTGCCGGCAAAAATCAGAAACGTGGCGCTGACTTCTCCCTGTGCCGTTTTTACCCGATTAGGTGAACCGTAGCTGACGCTTAACGCGGCGGACTGTTCATAGATACGACCGCCGTGGCGACGAATGGCTTCGGCTTCTCCCAGCGCCAGATTCAGCGGATGCAGATGTGCGCCGCGTTTGTCGAGCAGCCCACCTACATAGCGCTCTGAGCCGATCTCGCGACGAATGCCGCGCTCATCTAACAGTTCAAGCTGGTCGTTACCGTAACGCTGCCAGGCGGCTTTTTGACTGGCCAGGTGCGCCATCTGACGGCGGTTAAACGCGGCGAAGATACCGCCCGGGCGGTAATCGCAGGCGATCGCGTAACGGTCGATACGATCGCGAATAATATCACCGCCTTCAAACATCATACTGCCCAGCATTTTCGCGCTGTCTTTGCCGTAGCGTTGTTCAATCACATCCACGTCGCGGCTGTAGGAGTTCACGGCCTGGCCGCCATTGCGGCCGCTGGCACCATAACCAACACGAGCCGCTTCAAGCAGCACCACATCGTAACCCGCTTCGGTTAAAAACAGGCCGGCCGATAAGCCCGTAAAACCGGCACCAATAATGCAAACGTCACACTGGATGCTTTCCTGCAGCACCGGCCAGGGCGCATGGGGGTTCCGTGTGGAGGTGTAGTAGTTTTCTACGTAATTCATATCAAGCTCCTTGGCGAACGTCCCTGATTAAAAATTGGCGGGCGTATGGGCGCTGACGATGCGACAGGGCACATCGGCCTGGTTGGTAAAACTGTGCGGCAAACCCGTATCGATCACGTAACTTTCGCCGGCCGTCAGATGAAATTGCTGACCGTTAACTTCCAGTAGGATGCGCCCTTCCAGCAGGGTGCCGGTCTCTTCGCCCGCATGGCGTAACTTTTCGCCGGTACTGGCACCTGGCTGGTAAGTTTCCAGTAACATGCCTAACGCCCGGGTTTTCGTGCCGTTATCAACCAGTTTAAGCGAAACGCCCTGACTGCCGATTTCCAGCAGATCTTCATGCCGGACCACCACTTTGGGCGCGTCCTCAGCATGCGGCTCCGAAAAAAACGCAGACAAAGACAGGCCATAAACCTTCAGCAACTTTTGCAGCGTGCTGACCGCCGGGCTGACCTTGTCCTGTTCGATAGTACTGATGGCGCTGTGGGTCAGTCCGGCCAGTTCCGCGACGCGCCGTTGTGACAGTCCCATGGCCTGACGGATCTGCGCCAGGCGGCGTCCCGGAGCCTGAGCCGCATCATTCATACCTTTTTCCTCTGGTGATAGTGCAGGGCGGCCTGAATAAAGCCGTCAAACAGCGCAAAGGACGGCGTGGAGGGTTTCAGCTGCCATTCAGGATGCCACTGTACGGCAAGGGCGAAAGGGTGCGCTGGCAGGCTGACCGCCTCAATCAGACCATCGGGCGCACGGGCCTCAACGCGCACCTGCGGTCCCGCTTCACGAATGCCCTGGTGATGAACGGAGTTGACGGTGATCGGCGCACGCCCCAGCAGCCTGTCCAGCAATCCTCCCGGTGCAATCTGGATGGCATGAGCGGGTGCGTAAGTTTGTTCAGGTGAGGCATCCTCGTCTGCATGGTGTCGCTGAAACTGCGGATGGTGGTCAAGGTGGCGATACAGGGCACCGCCGTTGGCCACGACCAGCTCCTGCATGCCCCGACATATGCCCAGCAGCGGCACCTGTTTACCGACAGCATGCGTAATAAGGTTAAACGCCAGGCGATCGCGGCCGGCATCTGCCTCCGGCTCTTCGCCTTCTTCGCCATACAGCCAGGGCGCCAGGTGGCTGGGGCTCCCGGTCAGCAGAATGCCGTCCAGCACAGCCATAGCGTTTTCTGATAGATGCGGGGCAGCCATAAGGTGATGGGGCAGGGCAAGCGGCACGCCGCCCGCCAGGACGATGGCATCAAGATATTTGTTGTGGACAGACTGAACCGGGTGGCCCTGATTGTGCGTCTGGCACATCACTACGCCAATCAAAGGCTTGTCAAAAATAATGCCCATCTTTCCCCCTTAACTGCTGTTCGAAATATTTGACGAAAAGGGCATGTCTGATGGTTAAGTGTGCAATATTTTGTCAATCTAGCAATCCATTGGTCGATCTTCAAACAGATTTGTTACATTTGCACACTTTTTACGTTAGAGCTATGTTAGATGAGTGGCGGTTTTTTTGAGCATTACGCACTCCCATTTTTGTGGTCAAAGGCGGATGAAATCATGACTAACCTGGTAGAAGTAGAAGACTTCACGCTTCACAGTGAAGAGAGACGAACCAGCGCGTTCCAGCAAGAAGTGAAAAACTGGCTGGAGCGCCACCCTGAAACGCAGTATGTCGATATCTTGCTCAACGATTTAAATGGTGTTTTTCGCGGTAAGCGCATCCCGGTTTCGGCCTTAGCCAGGCTGGAAAAAGGCTGCTACTTTCCCGCCTCGGTTTTTGCTATGGATATTCTCGGCAATACCGTCGAAGAGGCCGGTCTGGGCCAGTCGCTTGGTGAACCCGATAACCTCTGCCTTCCCGTCCATGGCACGCTCGTCCCCTCCGCCGCCGATCCGCAACACATTGCACAACTGCTGTTAACCATGTGCAACCAAGATGGCACTCCCTTTGACGTTGAACCCCGAAATGTTCTGAACCGGCTGTGGCAACAGCTGCGTAATCGTGGACTGTTTCCGGTGGTAGCGGTAGAGCTGGAGTTCTATCTGGTCGATAAAAAGCGCGATGCAGAAGGCTATATTCAACCGCCCTGTGCGCCAGGCAGTGACGATCGCAACAGACAAAGCCAGGTTTACTCGCTGGATAATCTCGATCACTTCGCCGATGTCCTGCGTGATATTGATGCGCTGGCCCGTCTGCAGGGCATTCCTGCGGATGGCGCGCTGGCGGAAGCCTCGCCGGGGCAATTCGAAATCAATCTCCATCATACCCGTGATGTGCTGAGCGCCTGCGACCATGCTATCCAGCTCAAGCGCCTTATCCGCCAGGTGGCAGAGAACCACGGCATGACGGCAACATTTATGGCAAAACCCTATGAGGACTACGCCGGAAGCGGGATGCACGTCCATATCAGCATGCTTGATGCCGCTGACCATAATGCCTTTGCCTGTGATGACGGAAGCGATTCCCCGCTGCTGAAACGCACGCTGGCGGGCATGATTGACCTTATGCCTGCTTCCATGGCGCTGCTGGCCCCCAACGTCAATGCCTTCCGTCGTTTTGTGCCCGATGCCTACGTTCCTTTGCAGGCGTCGTGGGGCCACAATAACCGTACGGTAGCGTTGCGTATTCCCTGTGGCGATCTGGAAAGTCGCCGCATCGAGTACCGGGTAGCCGGGGCGGATGCGAATCCTTATCTCGTCATGGCTACCATTCTGGCCGGCATGTTGCACGGCCTCGATACGCAGCTGCCGCTGCCACAGCCGGTTAAAGGAAACGGCCATGAAGCGGAAGGGCTGGCGCTGCCGATTCGGCAGAGCGATGCACTCTATGCCTTCGAAAGCAGCTATCCTTTACAAAAATTACTGGGTGAGAAATTTGCCAAAGTGTGGTTTAGCTGCAAAAATTATGAGCTTATGCAGTTCGAAAGATTAATCACTGCCACCGAAATCGACTGGATGCTGAAAAACGCCTGATTAAAATTTTGCATTCTATGCGACAACGTCTTGAAATAATGCGTTGGGTTAGGGCAAAATACGCCCCCTGCAAATTCAGAACATAACCGACGCTCACCGCGCCGGTTATTTTTTTGCATATTGTTTTTAACGCGTAGCATTTAGCTGACACCAACGAGGCCGGGCACGCACCCGGATAGATAAACACTGAAAACACGCAGCCGCGTGAGATTGAGGATGTAAAGATGGGGATGTTTAACACTCTGCCAGCCCAGGCTGGTACACGTTTCCGTGATGACTACGGCGCCGCGCTGGCCGCCAGCCTTACTCCCTGTCGCTTAATGCGCAGTTTCCTTGTGAATCAACCCAGCCAGGTTGCTGCGCAAGGAGGACTGAAGCATGTCGCTTAATACCTCTGCCGCACCACAACGTGCCCAACTGAAAAAAACGCTGACGTTACTTCCTGTTGTCATGATGGGCTTAGCCTACATGCAGCCGATGACCCTGTTTGATACCTTTGGTATCGTATCGGGCCTGACGGACGGTCACGTTGCCACCGCTTATGCTTTCGCCCTGATTGCGATTCTGTTTACCGCCGTGAGTTACGGTAAGCTGGTACGCCGCTTCCCATCTGCGGGCTCCGCTTATACCTATGCTCAGAAGGCCATCAGTCCGCACGTCGGCTTTATGGTGGGCTGGTCATCGCTGCTGGACTATCTGTTCATGCCGATGATCAACATTCTGTTGGCTAAAAACTATTTTGAAACCCTGGTGCCAGGGATCCCGTCGTGGATTTTCGTGGTGCTGCTGGTGGGCTTTATGACGCTCTCCAACCTTAAGGGCATCAAAACGGTCGCTAACTTCAACAGCGTGATTGTCATCCTTCAGGTGGTGGTCATGGTCGGTATCACCGCGATGGTGATTTACGGCGTGGCGCACGGCGAAGGTGCGGGAACAGTGGTAAGCAGTAAACCGTTCTGGTCTGAAAACGCCCATGTGGTGCCGATGATCACCGGTGCGACGATTCTGTGTTTCTCATTCCTCGGTTTTGACGGCATCAGTTCGCTGTCAGAAGAAACGAAAGATGCAGAACGTACCATTCCGCGTGCGATTTTCCTGACCGCGCTGATTGGTGGCCTGATGTTTATTGTCGCGTCGTACTTCCTGCAACTGTATTTCCCGGACATCTCGCGCTTTAAAGAGCCGGATTCGTCGCAGCCTGAAATCATGCTGTACGTGGCCGGTAAAGCGTTGCAGATCGGTATCCTGATCTTCTCTGTGGTTACGGTACTGGCGTCCGGTATGGCAGCGCACGCAGGCGTTTCACGTCTGATGTACGTGATGGGCCGTGATGGTGTGTTCCCGGAGCGTTTCTTCGGCTATATCCATCCAAAATGGCGCACGCCGTCACTGAACGTGATTCTGGTAGGTGCCGTGGCGTTGATGGCGATCAACTTCGATCTGGTCACCGCGACTGCGCTGATTAACTTTGGTGCGCTGGTTGCGTTTACCTTCGTTAACCTGTCAGTGATTGCGCAGTACTGGGTACGTGAAAAACGGAATAAGACCCTGAAAGATCACGTCCAGTATCTGGTTCTGCCGATGATGGGTGCCCTGACCGTGGGTGCACTGTGGGTTAACCTGGAGCAAAGTTCTATGGTGCTGGGACTGATCTGGGCCGCGATTGGTATTGTTTACCTGGCCTTTGTGACGCGCAGCTTCCGCAATCCCGTTCCACAGTTTAGCGAAGAAGTGTAATCCCCCGGCCCTGCTCATTCACAGAGCAGGGCCGTTTTCTGTCAGCTTTTACTTGCCAGCATCAGTTCCCAGCTTCCTGCCTGTAACGCATTCCGTCCTGCGGCATTTAACTGATCATCTGTCACAATCACATCAAACTTTTCCAGCGGTAAGGCCAGCCACGTCGCGATTTTATCGTATTTCGAGCTGTCGCTGAGCAGCACGCGTTTGCTGCTGACGTCACACACGGCCTGTTTAACCGCTACCTTGTCTTCATCCGGCGTAAACAAACCGCGCAATCCCCAACTGGAAGTGGAGACAAAGGCAATGTCAATTGCCAGTTGCCGCAGGTGGCGTGCGGCTGCATCGCCAATGCAGGAACGGTTATCCCGACAGACGGTGCCACCGGTATGAATCACCCGGCAGCGGCTCGCCTCCATCAGCAAATTGGTCACCATAAAATCATTGGTGACCACTAACAGGTCCTCCCTGTCGGCAATTTCCCGCGCCAGCGCCAGTGTGGTCGTACCGGCATCCAGATAAATACAGCTGTCAGGCGGAATCAGCTGAGCGGCCAATTTGCCGATAGCGTTTTTTTCTTCATTACACAGCGCGGTCTTGGTCAGGTGCGAGGGTTCGCTCGCCAGGCGGTTAGCGGAGCGCACGCCACCGGAAACCGACAGCACCGCGCCCTGTTCCTCCAGCTTCTGCACGTCCCGACGAATCGTCATGTGTGACACGCCAAAACGCTCGGTCAGTTCGGCGATGCTCATTACGCCGCGCTCGGCCACCAGTGCCAGAATCTGTTGATGACGCTCAACGGGGATCATATACACCTCGGTTTATCATTTTTTCACATTGTAGGGGATGCCTTCACAAAGACGCACGGAAATTTTGCACCAGCTCCCCTTTGCTGGTGGCGATTTGACCGCGATACCTGGTAATAACAGTTACGTGGTTGATGTGAATAAATGTTCAACTGCGGCCTTATGAAGTTAATTTATGTGAAATACGGCACGTTTTTACCTTCACTTTACTGCCACTATTAACAGCAGAGACCAAAAATTCACTTAATTTAACAAGGGAGGCCACCGATGCCCGCTTCAAAGATCTGTGTCATAGGTTTAGGCTCAATGGGAATGGGCGCGGCGCAGTCCTGCATCCGGGCTGGGCTGGCGACATGGGGCGTTGATCTGAATCCGCAGGCCTGCGAAACGCTGCGCCAGGCAGGCGCGCGTGACGCGCAGTCGTCGGCTCATGCCTTTGCCGAACACCTGGATGCTGTCCTGTTGCTGGTCGTGAATGCCCGGCAGGTTAATGCGATTCTGTTTGGCGAGCAGGGGCTGGCGGCCAGGCTGAAACCGGGCACGGCGGTGATGGTATCCTCCACCTTGTCCGCGCAGGATGCGCAGCAGATCGCCGCCAGACTGGCGGACTGTCAGTTGCTGATGCTGGATGCGCCAGTGTCCGGCGGGGCCGCCAAAGCGGCCAGTGGCGAGATGACCGTGATGGCATCCGGGAGCGATGCGGCCTTTGCGGCTTTGCAACCGGTACTGGATGCGGTCGCCGCAAAGGTTTACCGCGTCGGCACGGAAATCGGTCAGGGATCGACAGTCAAAATCATTCATCAGCTGCTGGCGGGCGTGCACATTGCCGCCGGGGCCGAAGCCATGGCGCTGGCCGCCCGCGCCGGGATTCCGCTCGATACGATGTATGAGGTGGTCACTAACGCAGCGGGCAACTCATGGATGTTTGAAAACCGTATGCGCCATGTCGTCGACGGCGACTATCGACCGAAATCCGCAGTGGATATCTTTGTTAAAGACCTGAATCTGGTCGCCGATACGGCGAAAGCCCTGCATTTCCCGCTACCGCTGGCCTCTACCGCGCTGAATATGTTCACTGAGGCCAGCAATGCCGGTTTTGGCCGCGAGGATGACAGTGCGGTGATTAAAATCTTCAGCGGCATTACGCTGCCCCAGCGCGAGGAGGCGATGTGATGCGCTTAGGGGTGATTGCCGACGATTTTACCGGCGCAACCGACATTGCCAGCTTTCTGGTGCAGAACGGGCTTTCTACCATTCAGTTTAACGGCATCCCAGAACAGACAACGGTCCCGGATGCCCAGGCCATTGTGGTCAGCCTGAAATCGCGATCCTGTGCGCCGGCGCTGGCCGTCAGTCATTCGCTTGCGGCGCTGCGCTGGCTGCAGGCGCAAGGCTGTGAGCGCTTTTATTTCAAGTACTGTTCCACGTTCGACAGCACCGCTGCGGGTAACATCGGTCCGGTGACGGATGCGCTCATGGCCGCGCTGAATGAGACGCTGACGGTGATCTGCCCGGCATTGCCGGTCAACGGACGTACCGTTTATCAGGGCTACCTGTTTGTGGGGGAACACCTGCTGTCGGAGTCCGGCATGCGCCATCATCCTGTCACGCCGATGACCGACAGTAACCTGCTAAGGCTGATGGCGTGTCAGAGCACGGGAAAAGCCGGGCTTATTCCGTTAGCCACGGTCGAGCAGGGCGCAGGCGCGATAACAGAGCAACTTGAACATCTGCGTGCTCAGGGCGTGAACTATGCCGTAATCGACACGCTTACTGAGCAGCATCTGCTGAATCAGGGCGAAGCGCTGACGTCGATGCGGCTGGTCACGGGCGGCTCCGGGCTGGCAATTGGCCTGGCGCGCCAGTGGTCAACATCTGGCTGCGACGATGGTCAGGCGCAGCGCGCGGGCTATCCGCAAGGGCAGCGGGCCGTGGTGCTTTCGGGTTCCTGTTCACCAATGACCAACCGCCAGGTCAACGCGTATCGCCAGCAGGCACCCGCCCGGGAAATTCACGTTGAGCGCTGCCTCAACGATGAACAGTACGCCGGGGCGCTGTGCGACTGGGTCGTTGAGCATGCCGACGGGCCGCTGGCCCCGATGCTCTTTGCCACTGCGGATGCGCAACAGCTGCAGTCGATCCAGCAGCATTTCGGTGCACAGCGCAGCAGTGAGGCGGTAGAGCAACTGTTTGCTCAGGTGGCGAGAGATCTGCAATCCCGCGGCTGGCAGCGCTTTATCGTGGCGGGCGGCGAAACCTCGGGCGTGGTCGCCCAAAGCCTGGGCGTGACCGCCTTCCATATTGGTCCGGTGATTTCGCCCGGTGTGCCCTGGGTCAGAGATATCCAGCAGCCGCTGTCACTGGCGCTGAAGTCTGGCAATTTTGGCGATGAGCAGTTCTTCCGCCGCGCACAAACGGAGTTTTCACATGACTGAACAACAGGCCCGCGAAGAGATGGTCAGACTGGGTGCCTCGTTCTTCCAGCGTGGTTACGCCACCGGCTCGGCCGGTAATCTGTCGCTGCTGCTGGACGACGGCACCTTACTGGCAACGCCCACGGGGTCCTGCCTGGGCGAACTGGATGCGGAGCGTCTGTCTAACGTGACGTTACAGGGGGAGTGGATAGCCGGGGATAAACCGTCGAAAGAGATCGCCTTTCACCGGGCGCTATACCTGAATAATCCGGACTGTCGGGCGGTGGTTCACCTGCACAGTCACTACCTGACCGCGCTTTCCTGCCTGCAACATCTGGACAGCCAGAACTGCATCCGCCCGTTCACGCCCTATGTGGTGATGCGGGTCGGCGATGTACCGGTGGTGCCGTATTATAAACCGGGTGATGCGCGGCTGGCGGAGGATCTGGCGCTGCTTGCCCCGCGTTACCGCGCCTTCCTGCTGGCAAACCATGGTCCGGTGGTGGTCGGCAAAACCTTGCGCGAAGCGGCGGATAATACCGAGGAGCTGGAAGAAACGGCGCGTCTGATGTTTACCCTGGGCGATCGCGCCATTCGTTATTTAAACGCCGACGACGTCGCTGAACTCAGGAGCCGGTAATGCCAAAGTTTGCAGCTAACTTATCTACCCAGTTCAACGAAATGCCTTTTCTGCAACGCTTTGCCGCGGCGGCACAGGCGGGCTTCAGCGCGGTCGAGTTTCTGTTTCCCTACGAATATCCGGCTGAGCAACTGAAAGCGCTGCTGGCGGATAACGGGCTTAAACTGGTGCTGTTTAACACCGCACCGGGCAACATTGACGCGGGGGAATGGGGCGTTTCGGCTATTCCCGGACGGGAAGCCGACGCGCGCGCAGATATCGACCGGGCGCTGGCATATGCACGGGCGCTGGATTGCCCACAGGTGCATATCATGGCCGCAACGGTGCCGCCGGGTGCCGATCGCCAGCGCTATGTCGAGACATTCATCCGCAACATGCGCTACGCGGCAGAACGATTTGCCCCGTATAACATCCGCTTGTTGATCGAAGCCCTTAATCCCACGACCAAACCGCACTATCTCTATGCCAGCCAGTATCAGACGCTGGAGATAGTCGACCTTATCGACCGGCCCAACGTATTCACCCAACTGGATCTGTTTCATGCCCAGATCGTGGACGGCAATCTCAGCCATCTGATTCGCCATTACGCCGGACGTTATCGCCATGTGCAAATCGCCGCCGCGCCCAGTCGACATGAACCTGACGAGGGCGAGATCAACTACCCCTGGCTGTTCAGCCTGTTAGATGAGGTGGGCTACGACGGTTGGGTCGGCTGCGAATATTTCCCGCGCGGCGACACCGTAGAGGGACTGAGCTGGCTGGCGCCCTGGATGAAAAACCGCTGAGTTAACGTGAAAAAATCACACCGGTGCTGCGGTACCGGTGCCATTCTGCTTGTCTCTGAAACGGAGCGGCGCCAGGTTGAGCTTTAACGAAAAAGCGCGAAAAAAGATAACTATTCCAGAGGTTTACTATGACGACTGCGTTGCTGTTAGCCATTGCGACCGCCAGCATTGTGATATTGCTGTTGCTGGTCATTAAAGCCAAAGTCCATCCTTTTGTTGCCCTGTTAATTGTCAGTCTGCTGGTGGCCATCGCGACCGGTATTCCGGCTGAAAAAATCATGGAAACCATTATCAGCGGGATGGGCGGACTGCTGGGGCATATCACTATCATTATCGTGCTGGGGGCGATGCTGGGGGCCATTATCGAAGCCTCTGGCGGCGCAGAGTCGCTGGCCCAGCGTTTCAGCAAAACGCTGGGTCTGAAACGTACCGTTGCCGCCCTGACGATGGCTGCCTTTATTTTAGGCATCCCGGTGTTTTTTGAAGTGGGCTTTATCATTGTCATTCCGCTGATCTACGGCTTTACCAAAGTGGCGCGGGTGTCCCCGCTGAAGTTTGGCTTACCGATGGCGGGCGTCATGCTGACTGTGCATGTGGCGCTGCCGACGCACCCTGGCGCCGCCGCCGCCGCGGCCATTTTGCATACTGATATGGGCTGGCTGATGATGCTGGGAATTCTGGTCTCGGTGCCGGTCGGTATCCTCGGCTATTACGTGGCAAAGGCAATGAACCGTCGGCAGTACCACCTGTCGGTTGAGGTACTGGAACAGTTGCAGATGGCGAAGCCGGAAGGGGTACAGAAGAAAAATGAACCCGCACCGCCGGGCGCGCTGACCATCAGCGGTCTGATCGTCGTCCCGATTGTGCTGATCGTGGCAGGCACGCTGTCGCACTCGCTGCTGACGGAAGACAGCCTGCTGCGGAAGGTGATGACGGTTATTGGCACCCCGCCTATTGCGCTGCTGATCGCCCTGGGACTGGCCGCCTGGCTACTGGGCCTGCGTCGTGGCTGGAGCAAGGACAAGCTGGAGGACCTGACCGGTCGCGCCATTCCGGGATCGGCCAGCGTGATTCTGGTGGCGGGCGCGGGCGGGGCGTTTGGTAAGGTACTGGTGGAGTCCGGTGTCGGCAACGCGCTGGCGCGGGCGCTGGAAACGCTGCATTTGCCCCTGATTCCTGCCGCGTTTATTCTGTCGCTGGCGCTACGCGCTTCGCAGGGCTCGGCAACCGTGGCGATCCTCACGACCAGCGGATTACTGACCCAGGCCGTGACTGGCATAGATGATATGCACCGTGTACTGGTCACGCTGGCGGCGTGCTTCGGCGGTCTGGGCCTGTCGCACGTGAATGATGCAGGTTTCTGGGTGGTAACGCGCTATCTGGGCCTGTCGGTGGCGGACGGTTTAAAAACCTGGACGGTACTGACGACCCTGATGGGGCTGAGCGGCTTTGCCCTGACCTGGGCGCTGTGGTGGGTAATCTGATATACAAACCGGGAGGGCGACAGGCCTTCCCGATCTGCCGGGACGTCAGGACACCAGTTCCTGCGCGTACCGGTACAACGCTTTAAGCTGAGACAGTTTTTCCGCGTCCCCTTCGTGCAGGCTGGCCAGCGATTCCAGCTCCATCAGAAAAGCCTGCACTTTTTCTGGATTCAGAACCTCACGGCGATGCTGCAGCCAGCGCTGCTGTTCGGCATCATCCAGCGTACCGGGGAAATTACGGGCGCGATAACGAAACAGCAGTTTTTCCACCCGCGGGCTGTCAAATGTCAGATTGAGCGCAGGCAGATTGGCAGGCGCGGTCTGGCGGATGATGTTCATTCCGGCGCGGTCGGCATCGCTAAAGAAACCGTCATAGAGCTGCGTGTCGACATCCTCTGACGGCGCAAAAGGTTCCGCCTCAGCAAAAATAGCCACCAGTTTTTCACGTACGTCAGGATGCTGACGCAGCGTGGCCAGATTATCCAGGCAGAACTGACGATCAATACCCAGCCGCCCGGCATCTTCCGGACGCAAGGTATTAGCGGGTGCCAGCACCGGACACTTATTGATGTGCACCAGTTTCACCGGCACAGCAGGCTGATCGCCCAGCTCGCTTTTAGGTGTGTACAGGCGCTCGCGCAAACTGTCCGCATCCAGCGTCAGCAGGGGCGCAATATCCCCGGCCAAATCCACCACGATCAACGCATTGCGGTTGTCCGGATGCCAGGCAAGCGGCACCACCCAGCTGGTATTGCCGCGCGCCGCGCCAAACATGCCAGAAACATGGACCAGCGGCTTCATCTGCGGGATGTCGATCAGGGTCATCAGTTTGTTTTTGTTGCGATGCGTAAACAAAAACTCAAACAGTTTTGGCTGTTTTTCTTTCACCAGTTTCGCCATTGCCAGCGTGGCATAGACATCCGACATCGCATCATGGGCGTTTTCGTGCGCCACGCCGTTGGCTTTGGTCAGATGCTCCAGCCGGAAGCTGGGAAAGCCGTCATCATTCTCTGGCCAGTTAATACCTTCCGGGCGCAGCGCATAACAGGCGCGCATCACGTCCAGCAAATCCCAGCGGGAATTACCGTTTTGCCAGCTCCAGCCGTACGGATCGTAGAAGTTGCGGTAAAAGATATTGCGCGTCACTTCATCGTCAAAGCGCACGTTGTTATAACCCACGACGCAGGTTTGTTCGGTGGTAAACAGCGCATGAATACGGGCAGCAAACTCGGCCTCGTTCACGCCCCGGGAGGCGGCTAATTGCGGCGTAATACCGGTGATCATGACCGCTTCAGGCTGGGGCAGGTAATCATCCGGTGGGCGGCAGTAGAATACCTCTGGCTCGCCAATCGGATTGAACTCGCTGTCGGTGCGCAAACCGGCAAACTGTGCCGGACGATCCCGTTGCGGGCTGGTGCCGAAGGTTTCGTAATCGTGAAAGAGGAACGTGAGTTGTGCGCGATCGTTTTTCAATGTTCATTACCATTCATGTATGTTCATTAATTATATGAAATAAAAAGATAATTATCGATTTTTTTCCTTTGCTTGTTCACTTTGGCCACCACCGGTTCGCCGTCGTTTAAATTTTTCATATCCTGTGTTGTACCGAGCCGATTTTTCTGTGTACCAAACATATTTTGATTTAAGTGACATAAGACTGTGTTCCATACAGGGTAAAGCATATTCCGGCCCATCTAAAGTTGCAGATACCGGCGGCCAGGGTACACGCATTTCATTAAAACCGTGATTCGTTTTCGGTATGGTTTCAGAATTGCCAATGGTAAGGGAAAGGACATCTTGCAGGGAGGCGGTCCCATAGCAGGACGTGCCGCTTATGGAAAGCAACGTGCCGTTTTTATTGCCTTGTGATGACAGTTAAACGCTGGACGCCGCGTTTGTGTGCAATTATTCTGGCGGCCGGTTGGGGTCATAGCCGAATGCCTTGTCTCGTCCGTTGGTATGCTCATACGCTACTGGCGCAGAAGAGACGCGAACGCGTGCCCGCGTCGTTGCAGGCTTACGACAACAATGCTTCTGGCTCCATCGCAGACCAGCAGGTCGTTTAAGCCGTCGCGCGATCATTCCATGCGTCGCGGAAGATAATATTTCCCTCTACATATTTCCAGGTAATCGCCTCATAGCGCATCTCCAGTGTTTCCAGATGAGTGCTGCTCATCCCATTCGGTGCGAGGTAGGGCGAAACAGTCGTTATTTTGACATTTTCTAAGATAATATTGAAATAGTCGACTTCTGTACCAGAATCCAGAATATGATACATTTTAATTGTAGCCTTCTTCATAGGACGACCCTGGCATACAGCGCGATATAAAATGGGTGTGGTTCTGTCAAATTCTTTCACTATTGTAATGGGGCGGTGAATACGGGTCCCAGTTAGTTTCCCCCAACTGGGATCAACCGGAATGGTTACGCCGTGAGAAAAAGATTTTAATTCGATTGAACCTAACCGTAGTGGCATCTGGCAACTACCAACAATGGGTGAGCCGTTTTCATCTTCAAGCCATAAATGTGCGGGGGTAGTCATATGATTTCCTTAAATTATTTATGTTAAAAATCACCGTTCAAAACGGAAAAGAATGAACAAAAAAACAGAGAAATAAGCCATAGTGGAGCTTTTGGGAAAAAACTGACCTGTATTACAGAAAATATGAGAGTTAACACGGTTGGAGTGTACTGCAATACCAATGGTTTTAATATTATCATAAGGGCTCTTTTTAACAGGTCCATAAGTATTATCCAGCCATGCTGGAAATGATATCGACGATTTCATCATCAGTGAAAATCTGAGTTTTAATATGTCTAATGCGCTCAAATAATGACTCTATTAAGAAATACATCATTCCGGGTTCATTTTTATATAAATCAGAGTAATAAGCCGTATTTATAAATTGAAGACGGTTCGCACTGTTTGCCGATTTCTGAACAACGCCATAAACACCAGAAAATCCTGCAACCACACCTGCGTGTCGACCAGTCAATGCACTCATTTGGAGATTCAAATTCATACCGGTGGCGGCGGCTGATGCCGTTGCTAATGCAAAACCGGTATTTGTCAGATAACTGGCTGCAACATGAACATTCACAGCCACAAGGGATGTTTTTATGTATTGCAATTGACTGTTTATTTTGTTTTTAAATGAGAAACTTTTGTTCATATTAACGTATGGTTGTTGGGTTACCGAGTAACCCATTGAATTATTGATGCCAGGCATTTACGCTAAAATTTTCATCTTCAAGACACAAGTGCATGTGAACAGATGTCTCACTTCCTTGTCATGAAAAAATCACCATTTAAAATACTTCACAAAGATAAAAATGATGAATATAGCGAAAATACCCACAGGCCATAGAGGTCCATCAGGAAATATCTGGAAGAAAACAACTGCAAATATTAGAACGCAAGCGGGTGGTGCATGAAGCGAAAACAGCTGTTGAAACAGCCACAGAAAAGTTTTCTTAATAAATGACATCACGGCTACCTAATCATCCTTTCAATGATATTAGCAATATCTGCCTCTGATGCCCGTTGAGCCGGGAACGCGTCGGCACGGATAAATAAGGGCTCAACCAGAAAGTAGAGCATCTCAAGCTCATTAGCATATAGTGTCGAAAAGAATGCTGGATAGCTCATTCGAAGACGGTCAGCACTCTCTGCGGCCTTCTGCACAATGCCATACATTCCCGCATATGCTACTACTACACTCGCTGTACGACCAGCAATAGCGCCCATGTTAAGACTCAGATTCAAGCCGATTGAAACACATGTTGCCACTGCAAAAGCAAATCCAGATTTAGTTAAAGAGTTTGCTGCGATATAAATATTAACAGTCATTAGAATTTCTTTGATACATTCTATTTGATCGGGTGTTTTTTGCTTGAGTATCTCCTCAAAATAAAAATAAAATATCTTATGAATAACCTCTTCATGCTGTAAAAAATGATAGAGACCTTTAGTAAATCTTACATCTTCATTCCGCTGTTTTTTACACACATCCTGGTATTGCTGAGTAAAGCACGATGTGTAATAAATGGCCCTTTTGGCACCTGCGCCAATCGTATTAATCTGCTTTGAAACAGAATCCATCACACCTGTTAACGCACGATCTAATTTAGAGGCTAATATGTTATTAGCTTGCAAATAATTTATTATCTCATCCCTGTAATACATTTCCTTGTCCTTTTCGATGTCCATTGATGTTCGTATTAACCGCTCGCCTTAAGGATCTGCTGCGAGGTTAATGAAAACTTTTTGACCATATTGGTGTGTAATTATTAGTCTGTTAAGTAAGCGGATGGATTTTTAAAGCAAAAGTACTCACGCGAAAATGATTAAATTTCACTGACTCTACAAATCTCTCCACCATAGCGGCTTGATCTAAATCATGTGTTGGCTTTTGCCAGAGTCGGTTCGTTGTCTTTAAAGGTTATTTCATTCAATATTTATTACTGAAGCGATTTTTCTGTGTAAAAAAATCAGGATGATGTTGAGTGGCACAAAACGCGGTGGCACAGAGGATAAATCCGCTTCCGGTCGGTTCGTAACGGCAGACTCTGACGGTCACGACGGGCGCATTTCTTCACAAAGCGTGACGGTGTGTAAAAGATCATATGCTTGTATCATCCTTTACATTGTGATGTTCAGCTGACGGGGCATTTAAGACGATGAGGGTTATGCAACGGTTTACCTTCCTTGATGGAGTCAGGGCGTAGATTCCGAAACAGAATTAAGAAAGACATCTGCCTGATTCCTGATGATGACGTTCAGACCAAAATACTGGCGCAGAGCTAACCATACCGCTAAAAAGTGGATCAAACCCAGGGTGTCCTCGATTTATCAAATACTGATCGGCAAAGAAACGGCCGGGGCGGGTTAACGATGCCTGGCGCGTCAGTAAGAAACACCCTGGCAGGGATATGACCTCAACGAAAGACCTGACAGCGCAAAGCTCGTACCTCCAGTAAGTATTTAACGTCGCCCTTAAACGTTCGTCAGAGGGGGACACAGCGGGCGAACTCTTCCCGGAGCGCGAAGCATTTCCCTCAACCAAAAAGTGAATTCAGAGGCGGGCACGTCGCTGTCCTGTCTGCAAAAAATCAACGTTCAGGATAGTCGTCTGCGTGCCTGAGTACAACTGCCAGGGCGCAGGCTGTTGAATGGTGCGCAGCAGTTCATACTTTTTTTCAATTTATTTAAACCTTATTAAGGGTTTTGCCGTAAAACGTCCCGCTGTTCATGTCCGTTTTACTTGCTCAACTAAGGATGAAGTGTTGAAAAGGCGTCTGTTAATTACCGTAACTGTTTTTTGGGCTTCGCTGGCGCAGGCCGACGATATGCCATTTCCTGTGACGCCACCGGCGATTGATGCAGCCTCCTGGGTGCTGATGGACGCCACCACGGGGCAGGTGCTGACCGCGGGCAATCCCGACGAGCGCCGGAATCCCGCCAGTCTGACCAAGCTGATGACCGGCTATGTGGTCGACCGCGCGATCGACCAAAAGAAAATTACCCGCGACGACATGGTGACGGTGGGAAAAGATGCCTGGGCAGCAGGCAATCCGGTCTTTAAAGGCTCCTCACTGATGTTTCTCAAGCCCGGTGATAAGTTAAGCGTGCGTGATCTCAGCCGCGGCGTGATCATTGATTCAGGCAATGACGCCTGCGTTGCGCTGGCGGATTACGTGGCCGGTAGCCAGGACAACTTTGTTAAGTTAATGAACCACTACGTGGAGAAACTGGGGCTGACGAATACCCATTTCGAAACCGTACACGGTCTGGATGCGCCGGGGCAATATTCCAGCGCACTGGATATGGCAAAACTGTCGCGCGCCATTATTGATGGCGAGCCCGATTTCTATGCCATGTACCGTGAAAAAACCCTCACCTGGAACGGCATTACCCAGAACAACCGTAACGGCCTGCTGTGGGACAACAACCTGCACGTCGATGGCCTGAAAACGGGCCATACTGAAACGGCGGGTTTCAATATCATTGCCTCCAACATTGTGGGTCAGCACCGCCTGATTGCCGTCATCATGGGCGGGAAAAGTGCGAAAGGGCGTGAAGAGCAGGCGCGCAAGCTGCTGGTCTGGGGCCAGAATACGTTTGATACCGTACAACTGTTCCATGCCGGTAAGAAAATTGGCAGTGAACATGTCTGGTACGGTAATCCGCACCAGGTTGACGTGGGCACGGCAAACGATGTTTATCTGTCACTGCCGCGCAGCGAAATCCCGAACGTCAAAGCCAAATACGTGATCAACCGTACCGACCTGGAAGCGCCACTTAAAGCCAATGAGAATATTGGTGAAATCCAGGTGATGGACAAGGACAAGCAGATCGCCAGCTATCCGCTGGTGGCACTCACCGCCGTTAACGAGGCGGGCGTAGTGAGCCGCATCACGGACTACCTGAAACGCAAGTTCTAATCGTTACGTCCCTGCTTCGCCTTCGCGGGGCAGGGATGAACCCGCTATCGTGCGTCATGTGGTGTCGTCGTGGTGAATTTTGCTGATTTCCGGGGCAGGGTTGTTGATAATGGTCCGCTCAACGCTGTACAAGCGAAAACATTGACGGCGCGCCAGGATCGGCAGGGCGCGACGCGTAGAATCATTTTTTTACCAGCGGACAAGCGACTTTGCGCTCTGATAAACCCATCTCAAATCTGGAATTCTGGTTATATCGTCATTACCGCAGCGTGCACGGGTTACGCATCGCAGTGGCGTTTCTGTGTGCGTTTCTGCTTGTCCGCGTCACGGGCATTCCCGAAGGCACCTGGCCTTTGATTACCCTGGTTGTGGTGATGGGGCCGATCTCAACCTGGGGAAACGTCTTCCCGCGCGCCATTCAACGCATTGGCGGAACGATTGCCGGGTCAATCTCTGGTCTTATCGCCCTCAGGCTGGAGATGATTTCGCTGCCCGGCATGCTGGCATGGTGCGCAGTGATCATGTTTATCAGCGGCTATCTGACGCTGGGGAAACACCCTTACATGGCATTGCTGATTGGCATCACGCTGTGCGTGGTTGTAGGCGCGCCAATGGGGGATTTCACCGTGGCGATGTGGCGCGGTGGCGATGTCATTTTAGGATCGTTACTGGCGCTGTTATTTACGGCCATATGGGCGCAGCGTGCGTATATTCACTGGCGTATTCAGCTGTCAGATACGCTGGCAGAAATGGCCAAAATCTACCATGCAGGGTTTTCCGCCAACCTCGTGGAAAAGCCCCGGCTGAACAAACCGCTGGGCAAACTGCTCACCAGCGTGGTGAAAATGCGTGCCCTGCTGGAGCCGTCCAGTAAAGAAACCCGCATCCCCAAATCGGTGTTTGAAGCGATACAGACGTTGAACCGTAATATGGTGTACACCATTGAGATGCAAATTAATGCCTGGTGGGCATCACGCGAAAGTCATCTGATCATGCTGAATGCTCCGACGTTACGCCGCACGCAGGAGATGACCGAAAACGCGCTGCGAACCTTATCGGTCATGGCTGTGAAGGGGGAAACCTACGACATCATCGCGGCCAATCATGAGTTAACGGAAATCGTCAAAGAGCTTAAGCAGTTGATCGCTGACGGGAGTGACCGTCTGGAAGAAGCGCCGATTTATGGCTATGTCTGGCTGAGTCTGGAGCTGGCGAAGCAGCTGGAACGCATGACGGATTTGATGCGCCTGGCGCTGCGTAAATAATCACCTCAGACAATGACTTAATGCGAAACCCGGTTTTTTTGCGCTAAGATAAGAGCCAGTCCGAATTTAGCTGTGAGAATTGCCCACAAGGCTGGCTGGCCGCTAAGCTGATCGTTTTGACTCTCTCCCTGCTTTAGCAGGCTTAAAGAAAGGTGCCATCATGGAAAATGCCAAGCAATCATTTCAGGACGTACTTGAGTTTGTCCGTACGTTCCGCCGCAAGAACAAACTGCAGCGTGAAATCGTCGATAATGAGAAGAAAATTCGTGACAACCAAAAGCGTGTGCTGCTGCTGGATAACCTGAGCGAATACATCAAACCCGGCATGAGCGTTGAGGCGATTCAGGAAATCATCGCCAGCATGCGTGCCGACTATGAAGATCGCGTGGATGAGTACATCATCAAAAACGCTGACCTGTCTAAAGAGCGCCGCGAGCTGTCTAAAAAGCTCAAGACCATGGGCGTGGGCGAGACGAAAACGCCATAAGGCAACGCGTATTATCGCTGATAACCAGCCCGCTCCAACCATCCGGTTGGGCGGGTTTTTTTGCGTCCGCGATCAGCGGGACAGCTTGCGGGCAATCTGCTGTAACTGACGGGCCAGCGCGGATAAATCTGCGTCTTTGCTGGCCGGCGCGGCGGTGGTTTCCCGCACGACCAGTACCGGCTCCAGCGTCCGTGATGCGACCGCTTCCCCCTGCAGCGCGGCCAGCGCCTGCTCCACGCTCGTGGCACCCAGTTGCTGGAGATCCTGACGAATCGTGGTCAGCGGCGGCTGGTACCAGGCGCTTTCTGCCGTGTCATCGTAGCCGACAATGGAGATTTCAGCCGGAATCGCCACGCCATGCTGATGCAATGCCCGCATGGCACCCAGCGCCATTTCATCATTCGCTACCAGCAGCGCCTGGGGCAGCGCGTCCGGTAACTGAGACAGCATAGCCTGGTAGCCCGACTGGGCACTCCAGTCGCCGCGCAGCACACAACAGGGAGACAGACCGTGCCCGGCCAGCGCCTGGCGCCAGACCGCTTCACGCTGACGGGCCGATACCGAGCGAACCGGACCATTCAGCAGGCCGATGTGCGTATGTCCGAGCGCGACGAGATGCTCAACCGCGGCCCGCGCCCCTTTTTCATTGGAGTACTGGCAATGAGACACAACGGCGTGCGGTTCAGCATCCAGAAACAGCACCGGTTTTTTGCCACACAGACGACGGATTTTTTCCGCGTCGGCGGCCTCAAGCGGCATATTAATCAGCACGGCATCAACGCGCTGCGCCATCAGTTCATTCACCGTGGCTTCGGCATCGTCCGCGCTGTCCATGGCAATAACTAAATGGTAGCCGGCTCTGGCGGCGCGCTGCTGTATTGCCGAGGCAATCTGCGCTGGGGCCATTAACGCCAGATTGCTGGTGGCCAGGCCAAGGGTCCGCGTGGCTTTACCCGCTAACTGCTGCGCAACCCGATTGGGAACGTAGTTGAGCTGTTGCATCGCCGCTTCCACTTTTTCGCGGGTACGGGGAGAAACCTGCTCAGAGCGGTTAAGCACACGAGAAACGGTTTGATAGGAAACGCCCGCCAGTTGGGCAACATCATCAAGGGTCACAGAGCGGGACGTCATTCTTCCTCCAAAAGATGAGGCAGCGAGTGTAACAAATTTCCGTTACCCACGCGTCGTGCAACGGCGTGGCTGCGTGCTCATCACATCCGTGTTTAACGGTTCTGTTGATAAATCTGCAGGTTGACATTGACCGCGTTCAACAGCGGTGCAGTGATGCCATGACGGCTGGCACGTAACAGCAGGTCGCCAATGATCGGGTCGGCTTCAATCGCAAAGCCATGGGTCAAATCACGATACATTGAGGAGGTCATCGGCGTCGACGCGTCGTTCAGCAGCGCGTAGATTTTGGCGGTCACGGCCGGGCGCGGTTGGTAGCCCTCAGCACAGATAATCTGCAGCACTTCGCTATAAATGCCCTGAAGCAACATCTCGCCGCCTGGCTGGTTCAGCACCTGTTGCGTATTCCCCCGCGCCAGACAGCACACGGCGCCGAGCGTGCTCAGCAGCAGCCATTTTTCCCATAATTCACCGATAATATTGTCGGTAAAAACTGTGTCGACCACGCTGCTGCGAAGGGCAACATCAACCCGCTGAAGCCGGGCCTCATTATTACCATCCAGCGCGCCGTAACAGATCTGGTGCAGAGGCGTTAACTGCACCACATGGCCCTGGTCGTTCAGCGTGGCGTTAATTTTGCACAGCCCACCGATCACCCTGTCGGCACCAAAGTGGGTGACCAGCGTATCGATATGCCGCATGCCATTCAGGATCGGCATGATCAGCGTGTGCGGACCGACAGCCCGCGCAATGTCCTGGATGGCCTGATCCAGACCGGTGCTTTTGACCGTGATGATGATTAAGTCGTAATGCGTGTCCAGGCTGTCGGCAGTGATCAACGTCGGATGCAGCGTTTCCTGCCCTGATGGGGTCTGCAGCACCAGGCCCGTTTGTTGTAACTGACGGAAACGGCCTTCACGGACCAGAAAGGTCACATCCTGCCCGGCCTGCATCAGCCGCGCACCAAAATAACCGCCAGTTGCACCCGCACCTACCAGTAAAATACGCATCCCTTCTCCCTCTGTTAAACGCGCCTGTCCAGATGCAGGACAGAAAGTTTAGTTATGCGTTAAAACCCATTCTGCCCGCAAGCATTATTACATTCCGCATGGGCACAGAATCGCGCATTGATCGTGTTCCATTGAGCGCGACCTATGTCAAAAATCTTGAATATAGTGCTTAAGTATATTCACTATCCCTCATGACATGGCTGGCGTAACCTTATTTCATCGATGTTTATCATGCGAAAGCACACGTCTTTCGCCAGGAGATGTTACAGATGAAAAAGATTGGTTTTCTCTCATTTGGCCACTGGACGCCCTCGCCGCAGTCCGCCACGCGTTCTGCCCAGGATGTGTTGCTGCAATCTATCGACCTGGCCGTCGCAGCGGAAGAACTGGGCGCGGATGGGGCCTATTTTCGTGTGCACCACTTCGCCCGTCAGCTCAGCTCGCCGTTCCCGCTGCTGGCTGCGGTCGGTGCACGCACCAAAAAAATTGAAATAGGGACTGGCGTGATCGACATGCGCTATGAAAATCCGCTTTATATGGTGGAGGATGCCAGCGCTGCGGATCTGATTTCCAACGGTCGCTTACAGTTGGGACTGAGCCGTGGTTCACCCGAGCAGGTGATTGATGGCTGGCGTTACTTCGGCTACGTGCCGCAGGAAGGCGAGACGGATGCGGACATGGGCCGTCGCCATACGGAAGTATTCCTGGATGCGCTGCGTGGCGAAGGCTTTGCTAAACCGAATCCCCAGCCAATGTTCCCCAATCCACCGGGCTTGCTGCGTCTTGAACCGCTGTCGGAAGGCTTACGTGAGCGTATCTGGTGGGGCTCGGGTTCCAACGCCACCGCAGTATGGGCAGCGAAAATGGGCATGAATCTGCAAAGCTCGACGCTGAAAGATGATGAAACCGGCGAGCCGTTCCACATCCAGCAGGCCAAACAGATTCGCGCCTACCGTGACGCCTGGAAAGCGGCAGGGCATCAACGTGAACCGCGGGTTTCCGTCAGCCGCAGTATCTTCGCGCTGGTGAATGATATGGACCGCGCCTACTTTGGTCGCAGTGGTCAGGATCAGGATTCCGTCGGTTTTCTGGATGAGAAAACCCGCGCCATTTTCGGTCGCAGTTACGCGGCTGAACCCGAAAAGCTGATCAAACTGCTGGCAGAGGATCAGGCGATTGCCGAAGCGGATACCTTGCTGCTCACCGTGCCGAATCAGTTGGGCGTGGAATATAATGCCCATGTGATTGAAGCGATTCTGAAGTATGTCGCTCCTGAATTAGGCTGGCGTTAAACGCTAACTGATTCTGTGAGAATAAGGCCCCCGCGCAGTCCGGATTGCGCGGGGTTTTTCATTCTTTTCCATCCTGATGTCCTGTCTTCTCTCCCGGTTACGTAGCAGTGAATACCGTTTTTTTATTTTAAAAAACTATTTCGTCGCGACACAATTTCTTATTAAGAATAACTCTTTCGGATTTATCTCAATAAAATCATGCGCGTTGTAAATTAATTGACATGAACTCATGTTAATTTTATTAATGAGTAAAGGGCGTAGAAAGAATCGTTGCCTGATTAACTATCCCTAATTGCTGCGTGAATAACGCAGTCATCTTTTTATTTCCACTTTATAGCGAACAGAAATGACAGGCCGGTGCTTATCCTGAATTTAAGATGGCACTGATGCTGACGAAATGTCTCAGCCTGGCGATGTGCATCGTGCATTTTGTCCCACCCCAAACTAACCGGAAAAAAGAATGGCGATCGATATTTATTTGAAAGTTGAAGGCACCACAGGTGAATCACAGGACAGTAAACATAAAGGATGGACCGACGTACTCTCATTTGAGTGGGGGGCTTCACAACCCGGCAATATGGCTGTTGGCGGCGGTGGTGGCGCGGGAAAAGTGAGTTTTAACGATCTGCGGATCAAAGCCTTAATCGATAAATCCACGCCAGCCATTCTTAAATACTGTTCCAGCGGAAAGCATGTTTCAAAAGTTGAACTGTCGGTTTGCAAAGCTGGCGGTAGTCAGATTGAGTACACGAAAATTGTGCTGGAAGATGTTCTGGTCACCGCAACGAATTTCAACGGTATCGGGCAAAGTGACACTATTGTTGTGGACTATGCCTTTCAGGCATCTAAAGTTTCTACCAGCTATTGGGAGCAAAGCGCCAGCGGGACTAAAGGTGCGGAAAGCAAAGCCGGTTGGGATATTAAACAAAATAAAGAGAGCTGAGTTAATCTGCCCGTAAATATAAAGGTGAAAAATGGCTATTGATATATTTTTGAAGATAGACGGGATTGAAGGTGAGTCGCAAAATGCGAATCATAAAAAATGGATTGATGTACTTTCATTTGACTGGGGCGCGCAGCAGCCAGGGAATATGGCCGTTGGCGGCGGTGGGGGAGCAGGTAAAGTAAATTACCGCGATTTAACCGTTGAGGCCTTAATTGATAAGGCCACGCCTGCATTAGTGAAATATTGCGCCAGTGGTAAACATCTGCCGAAAGTTCAGCTGTCCGTTTGCAAGGCGGGTGGACAGGAAGTGGAGTATACCCGCATCACACTTGAGGATGTCCTGGTGACACAGACTGACTTCACCGGCGTCGGGCACGCGTCAACGCTGGGTATGCAATATTCCTTTCAGGCCAGCAAAGTGGCACTGGAATACTGGGAACAGGCTTCTCAGGGAACGAAAGCCGCTTCTGTACAGATGGGCTGGGATATTAAACAAAATAAAGAAAACTAATGACTTTGTCGGGCGGCATCAAAAAGTGAGGGCGTTATGGCATTTCCAAAAGTGAGTCTTATTGAGGGCCTGACTACGGACCCTCGTTTTAATCCTGCGGGTTCCGCTAACTTTCTGTCCAAAGAGGTGCTTGATGAAGCGCTGATTTTAGTCAGATCGTTTGAACCAGCGGAAATCGCCCGGCTGAGTAAAACCGATACCAGCCAGATTGCTTATGCGATGTCGAATTATAAAGAAGATAATAACCGTCGTTATAAAACCTGGAACGAAGAGTCGGCTTCAGTCAGGAGGCCTGGCGGAGAAATTCGGCATCTTGACAATCGTATTGGCGGCGTCAGAGTTCAGCAGGCAAGTTCGATTGCGACAGGTGCGATATCAAGCTCTACTGGCGCTACAGGTGTGGTTTTATGGTCCGCTTACCAGGGTCTTGGAAGTATTATTGGACGGGGCTCTCTTCCTGTACTGGCGGCACTCTTTTCTGCGGCAGGCGCCTACTTCGTCAACAAAAAAACCGTTGCCGTTAATCAGATGGCTGCCCATATCAAAGCACTTGCGGATCTCTTTAATACTGCACATGAAGCCTTTGAAGACTTCAAAACAGAAGCGGAGCGTAAACGCGCTAATTTTAAACCCGATGATCAAATGCGTACGCCCCTCACCTTTGAGCAAACCGTGGCATCCCATAACGCCTGGCCCCAGGATCATGCGCGGGACATGACGCCCATCCTTCAGCAATTTATCCGCCATGAATATCAGCGTGTGGAGCTGTATGGCACAAGTGCCGAGTTTGTGAAGGTTTTTTTTAAAAACCAGGCACCCCTTTCTCTTTCACGCACGCAGTACAGTAATCTGATTAACTTAAAATTCCCGTAAGGAATGGCGAAAAGCTGTCTGAAGGCAACGCTATTCAGACGGCAAGCCCGCTTAGCGTGCCGGACGGTGAGTTCACGTCTTGATAAAGGTAAGCAGACTGACCACCTTACCGGTTAAAGCATACGCCCTGGATTTTGCGTTTACCGTCTCACTTCTCAGATAAGTTACCCTGCGCGGATAAAGGTTACCCCGCGCTTTTCCGCCCGGGTAAACGGTATTGCTTTGCGCCAGCCAAAAGTCAGGCTTCAGGCCCCACCATTCACATTATCCATTCGCGCATACGGCGTGTCAGTTGGCGCGCAGTATGCGTTGGAGGCGCATTAACAGTCGGCCGCAGGGCCGGACGGGACAGACAGCAGAATATTGTCAACGTTATGTGAGTTAGCTTCCAGGTCCTGACTTGTTGTCATCCGCTAAAATCGTTATGGTTAACAAGCGTTTGTCAGACCCGATAGCGGGACCAGCCCAGTAAGAAAACCTCCCGATATCAGCGCGTCGGCACTCTTGTAACTCATTGATGTCTTGCATACATAAACAGTAAGCGGGCTGTCTGAAGGCGCAAACCCGGTGCTGGTGCACCAGAAGCAGGTACAGCCTCATCCGGCCTGTATCGCGCCAAATGGCCTCGCGAATGATGGACTCACCTTATTGACCAGGAGCTTGCAAATGACGATGAATGCCCGATCTTCTGACGCTGCACTTACGGCGGCCTCATTTAAAACCCAGCGACATTATACAGTTGGATATGTACCTAAATTCGGGGACACCAGCACACCTGCACTGAACATTAGTGGCAAATGGTTACGTGAATTGGGATTCGAGACGGGGACGAAGGTAAGGGCAGAGATCAGCAAGGGCTGTATCGTGTTGCAGGTCGAGACACCGGAGTCAGAAGAGAACCTTTCCCCAGCGCGTTAAGGGTTGTGTTGCTCTAACCACCGTTTATAGTTACAGAATCAACCGCCCCGTTTAAGGAGCCTGACATGCCACATTACTGTTTTTTCCAAAAGGGTAAGCAGATTGTCGTGCTGGAAAAATCGTCTACAGACGAGGCTACCCAGCTCATTGCGCAGGGCTATGAAAAGCAATTTGAGGAGATGAGTGCGTCCAGTGAGAAAAAGGCACTCGCTCGCTTTGCGGATATTCGCCAACGTAACCAGGCGGATTACGAGGACTTCCTGGCGGGGGCGGCAACGATGCCGATCATCGATGGCTTACGCGCGGTAGCGGGTTTTATCGTGGGTAAGAAGTAGCGCAGCCGGAGCAGCGCCTGCGTTAAGTTCCCTGCGCTGTAACGCGACCTGGATTGTTGCGTATTTCACGCCATTCCCAAAACAAAAAGCCCGCTCAGGTTTCACTGAGCGGGCTTCTCTAAATCTGGCTCCTCTGACTGGACTCGAACCAGTGACATACGGATTAACAGTCCGCCGTTCTACCGACTGAACTACAGAGGAATCGTTTGAACGGGGCGCATATTATCGACGTCGTGCAGGCTTGTCAAAACTCTTTTTCATAAAAGTGTCTGATTGCTGAAATACTCGCCAACTCTGTGCGCTGTGCCGTATCGCTAACGCTAACAAGCGGCTTCACAGGGTTTCTTATTGCGTAAACAGAAACCCAAACCGCGTAAAACGTCGCCTTGGACTGGACAGTGACGATTGTTCTTTATGTTCGTCACATTTATTTCATTTTTAGTTTGAAATGCTAATAAATGGAATTTAAATTTCATTTCAACTTTCGCTGTCCGCCCGGAGTCCAAATGAACAAAGTCAGAATCGGCATGATCGGCAGTGGCTACATTGGCCGCTGTCATGCGATTGCTTATGCCCAGGCCCCTGCGGTGTTTGCGTTAAAAGGGGAGATTGTCCGTGAGATGCTGGCAGAGGTGAATCCGGAACTGGCGGCAAAGCAGGCCGCCACCTTTGGGTTTGCCCGCTCAACCGGTGATTGGCGTGAGCTGGTGTGCGATCCCAATATTGATGTGGTGGATATCTGTGCGCCCAATTTTCTGCATAAAGAGATGGCGCTGGCTGCGATTGCTAACGGTAAACATGTCTATTCCGAAAAGCCGCTTTCCCTGACCGTAGCGGATGCCCGGGAAATGGTGGAAGCCGCGGCAAAGACCGGCGTGAAAACGCTGGTGGGTTTCAATTACATGAAAAACCCCACCAGTCAGCTGGCGAAAGAGATTATTGCCCGAGGCGAAATCGGCGAAGTGGTGCACTTTTATGGCACGCACAACGAGGACTATCTGGCAAAACCCGACACGCCGCTCGACTGGCACTGTAAAAAAGCGCTGGCCGGACTGGGCGCTCTGGGCGATCTGGCTGCGCATATCGTCAATATGGCGCATTATCTGGTCGGCAATATTGTGGAAGTCAGCGGCGATATGATGACGGTCATCAGGTCGCGTCCTGACCCGAAAGATCTCAGTCGTCAGTTACCGGTTGAGAATGAAGATCAGGCCAGCGCATTGCTGCGTTTCCAGAACGGGGCGCAGGGCGTGATTGAAACTTCGCGCATTGCCTGCGGAGCCAAAATGGGCCTGACCTATGTGGTGACGGGCACCAAAGGCACGCTGCGCTATACGCAGGAACGGATGGCAGAGCTTGAACTCTATCTTCATGATGAACCCGCAGGGCGTCAGGGCTTCAAAACGATTCTGACCGGGCCTGCTCATCCGGATTACGCCAGTTTCTGTGTGTCGGCAGGACACGGTATCGGCTTTAACGATCAAAAGACCGTGGAAATACGCGATCTGATTAATGGCGTCGCCGCAGGCGATCGTATGTGGCCGGATTTTGCCGAAGGTTTGCAGGTACAAAAGGTGCTGGAGGCGATTGCGTTATCCGCCACAGAACGGTGCTGGAAGGAAGTTTGATAGTAGTTACAGCATACTTTAATGCACAGACGGGAACCTGTGCGCCTGCGGACAGGCAGGCGCACGTTGTTATCAGCAGTCAGATGCTTTGTCCCACCACAGCTTGTCCATCGCGTAATAGCGGTCACGCTGGCTCACCGGCTGTGACAAATCCCGCTCCCAGGGCTTCGCCAGAATGTAGTGCAGGTTCTTCACTTCATTACATTCCCACAACGTATCGTGCTGAAAACGAAGCGTTTTTAGCGCGTTATAAATATAGGAAAGGGGCAGCCATTTATCTTTAAAAGCTTCGTTGAGCAAGTCCTGTTCTGAGAAGGCATAGGCGCGCAGGTCATCAATGGCGGCAATACGCGCTTCAAGATCGTTAAAGACAGCCTCATCCGGTTCCAGCACCAGGAATCCACCGTTCAGGTAATAATCCACATGGGCCGGCGGCGTCTGCTCGCGCTCCTGCCAGGTATAGTGGCAGAACTCGGGCTCCCAACTGTCAGGATAGGACTCAATCTGGTTGGGATTACAGCGGCAGGCGTGGCAGGCGGCCAGCACGAAGTCACCCAGGTCCAGTGTAAACAGTTCATCCATATTCTTTAAGATGAGCATGTCAGCATCCAGGAATACCACGCGCCGATACTCGGTCAACTGCCAGGCGCGCAGCTTAGTCCAGACCTCGCCAAAGCGTTCAGAGGCATAGTGCTGATTCAAATCATTATCCGGATAAAGCGGATCAACCCGGCGGATAATACAGCCCTCATCCCTGAGGGCTTCACACTCGCTGTCACTGATAGCATTGGTGGCCATCACAAGCAGTGGCCAGCGTGTTTTCGTCTGTTGCAGTGAACGGTGCAGCGCTTTCACGCCCACCAGATAATCCGGTTGCGTCAGTAACGTTACCCAGGCAAACATAACATCCCTTTTTTAAATTAGTTAAACAGTGCAGCGGTATAGTCGTTGCTGAAGCGGTGGTGCGGATCAAGTTGTTCACGCAGGGCGCGAAAGCGGTCCCAGTGCGGATAAAGATCCCGCCAGTGGTAGAGCGAGGCATCGTAATATTTACCCCAGTGCGGACGCCCACCTTCTTCGGCCAGCAGCTTCTCCACCTCGCTTAAAAAGTGCAGACCGGCCTCAGAAAGCGATCCATCATCCGCGTAATAAACGACAAAGCCAAAGAAGCAGGTGGGCTGGTCGAAGGCGGGGCTCAGCCAGGCGGATGAGGCACCGGTGCAGCGCAGGATAATCGGATAGTGCATGTGCGGACGATTTTCGGCATACCAGCGTTTGATCTTGCTGATGATCGCCGGCGTGCGCGCCAGCGGAACGCCAATCTCAACGTTGATCTGCGGCACGGCGATACCGCGACAGAACAGTTGGTAGATGTCGCCTGTGACATCGGTAAAGTCGCGAAAGCGAGTCACAGTGCGGAACTGTTTGCCGCCTTTACCGTGAATCTGCGTATCGCGATGCATGTGCTCCAGCGTCTGTTCGATCGTATCGTTCAGGCTGTCATCACCTTCATCGGCATGTTCTACTACTTCGCGTCCCGACTGCTCGTAACGCTGGATCTCATCGTAGCTGGCCTGATGTGCATTCCAGACGTGCATGATGTTATCGTCAACAAACCACCAGGCCTTACTGAGTGCATAATCTTCATTCCAGCGCAGCAGATCGCTTTCCAGGTTGTCCGCCGAAACTGCATTCTTGTGGCAGGTGAAGATGCGGAACGGTTGGGTGCGCAACGTCACTTCGGTCACGATGCCCAGGGTGCCGAGCGACACCAGCGCCGCCGCAAAATCGTCGTCACCGCGCGACAGCTCCCGTATGGATCCGTCGCTCAGCACCAGACGGATCTGCTCGGCTTCATCCGCAATGGAGCTTTGCTGCAGACCCTGACCGTGCGTACCGGTTGCCATCGCACCGGCCAGCGTCTGCACGGAGATCACGCCCGGCGAAGAGGCCAGCATGCGGTCCATGTCTGTCAGGGTGCTGTAGATCTGTTCGAGCGGTGTGGCGCCAGCAAACGTAACGCTGTGAGCATCGCTGCGGAGCAGGCCGGTAAAGGCGCTCAGATCCAGTAACAGATCGTCGGGATGCACAGCCAGCATTCTGCCGGGTGAGTAGGTTTTGCCAATAACGCGCACTGTGTTGTGAGTGTCGCGCAGTAACTGCTGCAAAGCCGCCTCATTGGCAGGGCGTTTTACCTGCTGTTGTGTACCAATCGGCGCGTTTTGCGCCCAGTTCCAGAGTGTATTGTCATGAGGTTCACGCTGCGTCTGGCGAAGCGGATAAAGGCTGGCGTCTCTGCTCAAGCTGCTTTCCTTACTTAAGTGATATTGTTATTACCACTTAAGCATAGACTATCCTTTTCAGCGCTCAGGACGCGTGGCGTGAGCAACCGATGTAGCGCAGCGTTGCCGTGACGGCGAGCTGGCGATTACGACGGATGATCTCGTCTTCATTTTTGTCCCGACTAAACAGCGTATTGAAGGTGAAGCGGTTGGAGACCTGATGCACACAAATACTGCTGATCAGGCGATGCACGTCCAGTGTCTCGATCTCTTTGATGAACAGTCCCTGCTGCTGTCCCCGGCTCAGAATATCGTCCAGTAAGTCCAGCGCACTGCGGTTCAGCTGGCTCAGACGGGCAGACTGCGAGATGTAGCGGCCGCGAGACAGGTTCTCCATACAGATCAGACGCACAAAATCCGGGTGGGAAACATGGTAATCGAAGCTGGCTTCAACCAGTTTTATGATGGCCTGCTCAGGGGCGAGCGAGGCCAGATTCAGGCCAGTTTCATGCTCCCTGATCTGCTGGTAAACCTGTTCCAGCGCATCGATATAGAGCTGTTCCTTATTGCCAAAATGGTAAACCACCATTCGTTTAGTCGTCTGGGCATTTTCAGCAATTTGCTCAAGACGGGCGCCTTGCATGCCAAACTCAGCAAAGGTCGTCAGTGCGCTCGCAAGAATGCGCTTTTTAAGTCCTTCAGGATCATTTTTGCGTTTCGTAGTGTCTGACATAGTGCTTAACAGGGTGCCCGGTAACGAGAAGGTGAGGGCAAGATGTTACCACAGCGGATCAGGGCTGTTACTTATACCGAGAGCAAATGAAGATTAATCAGTCTGTTCTGACGTCGCACGGGAAGCCGTGTCACCTCGGTCACGGCATTAAAGCGTTTTCAGGATCATACCGATGGCGGCCAGCAGCATGATAACGCCGACCGATTTAAACATGATGCGCTGTGCACGTTGGCTGGTCAGTAATGCGCGAACGCTTACTGCCGCCAGAATAAACATGGCTCCGACCATCAGCAGCACCGCTGCGGTAACGGGCACCAGTATGGCTGCCCAGAATGTTAAGGATATGCTCTCCAGCGATATCACAAGCGGTAATATGGCCAGATAAAACGCGATTGTTTTCGGGTTGCCCAGTGTGATGGTCAGGCCTGACAGCCAGGCAGAAGTCAGTTGCTTGTGCGTCACTTTTTGGTCCAGCGTGATGGAATGCGGCTGATAAGACCAGAACTGCCAGGCCAGAAAAGCTAAATAGAGCGCCGCAGCCCAGTTAATCAGTGTAAACAGTCCGGTATAGGTATGAGCGACAACGGCCAGGCCAAACACGGCGAGCGTCAAATAAAATAAATCGCCCATTATCACGCCTGCAAGCGCAGCCAAACCCGCCAGAGAGCCCCCGTTAAGGGTACGGGCCACGATCGCTGTCATGCCCGGGCCGGGAATGGCCGCGGCCAGACCCAGCGCCAGTATATAAGGCAGTAATTCTGTTATCGCAGGCATCGTCTTTCCTTCATAAATGTTATGTCGGGATAAAATCCAGACAGGCTGGCCATGAAAAGCGGCATGACGAGGACAACCCGGCCTCGTCTGCCGCCTTAATCTGCCGTGTCCGGCCATTTCTTTTGATCTGCACCTTGTACAGCACCTGAAAACAGTATGTCCTGGCGAGACAGAAATAGGCTGTCTCAATCACATTCATTTATCGTATTCTTTGCAAGAATTAACCTCATAAACGAAATGTAGCGGAAGGAATTGACCGGTATGCTGCTTGATAAGACAGAAATGAAAATCCTGCGTGTTTTACAGGACGATGCCCGTATTACTAATCAGGAACTGGCTGACAAGATTGGTATGTCTGCCTCACCGTGCTGGCGTAAAGTGCGCAGGCTGGAAGAGCAGGGCGTCATTCAGGGGTACCGGGCTGTACTGGACCGCAAAAAAATCGGCGCCGGGGTCATGGTGTTTATTCGGGTGGTTATTGATTGCCACAGCGAGGATGAGGCAAAAAAATTCGAGCAACAGGTCACGGCGCTGGATGATGTGGTGGCCTGCTACAGTATCGGTGGTGATGCCGATTTCCTGCTACAGGTTGTGGCGAGCGATCTCGAAACTTATGCAGAGTTCGCCATGTCCGTAGTACGCAGATTGCCGCGCATTAAAGAGATGCAAAGTATGTTTGTGCTTAAAGAGATCAAACCGCTAACCGCTTATCCGGTTAAAAATTCACACTGATATGACCGGCTGAATCTTATGCAGCATCTGTGATGCAGCCGGACTCAGCCGCGTTGAACGTAGCGTTGACGCGATAATTATAAAGAACAGGAAATGACGGAAAAGCCGGGATGCCATAAAAGGCTTTTTGAAGTTTCTGGCGTGGGCAGAGCTAATATCAGGCAACACAATGGGCACTCATTCCGCGAAACTCTGCGCCTTTATCGTTGTGATTTGAAAAACACGCCATTGACGATGGCGTGTTAATGGTTCAGAAAACAAAATGCTGTTTTAAGGCACCCGCCCGATTTTTTTCGTGCCTTTCGTGTAGTAAATATTTTGGTATTGACCATTTGAATAAATCACCACGAACCTGCGCGCGCCGACATAAGCGCCAAAACTGTTTTTTGTATTAATCACGCCGGGGATGACCCAGCCAAACATCAATTCTTCTTTATCTTCGGGCACATTCATTACCCAGGTATATCCTTTAAAAGGTTTAAAAAAACGATAATGCGCGCTGTAAGGATCTTTCAGATGATAATAAAACGTATTTTTGACATCCGTTTTATAAGTGTCTGGCAGCGTACCGTAACTGGCAAGCTGCACTTGTAGTGGATCGGGTTCATGAGAACGGGCTACACATCCTGTCAACATCATCGTTAAAGCAAAATACAGCACACGCTTTCTCATTAATCGCCTCAAGGGTTAATATTTTTGTTATAAGGCGAAACACTAGCACCCGACGTATATTTCGGTCTGTAAACCGTTATATGTTAATGATGTCACAGCGATCACTGAGTTATCTTCGGCAAGGGAGAAAGTTTTTGAAATACTATACGGAGCAATGCAGGAGCATAAGAACACCGACACAATTTTAATGTTGTATAATATTGTAGAAAAACCATTGTTAAAATATCCAGAAAAACTTTTTTTAAAGGTATGAAAGAGTTGGTGGGAAAATGTTTTTTTTGCTGAAACTATGATACAGAACTACTACTTCATTACTCCTGTTTTAAATTCAATGGTGATAGTCTGTCCTTTGTTAAATCTTGTATTAAATGCGAATCGAAAAATTTCAACCTAAACAAAAGCCGTTGTTAATGTAAAAACTGTACCTTAATATATTGTCTATATTAAGGTACAGTTCAATTTACTACGGTAGTTTATTTTTTAATGAATATAGAGGTGTTTTACAAAAATGCCGTTTCACTACTGCCAATTTTTTCTATATTTCCATTCGTCATTTTTACACCAATTCCATGTTCACTATCAATTTTTGTTAAGAACATAAAACCATATTCATTTTCTTTATCTGGGAAAATGTACAGTTTAATAAGTTTAAGATCAGACGGTTCTTGATTGTTTATTTTGATACAATACTTATGAACTGCTTTTTGAATTTTTTGTAAAAACTCATTTTGGTGATTAATTAAATAAAGTATATCATCTTTCATCTTTTTATCTGATAATTCAGATTCAAGATTAACACATTGTACTTCATCCGGACCGAATGCTTTCAACTTCAAATCGACAGCAATACCTTCATCATCTTCATAAAATTTTAAGTCTTCTGATTGCATAATGTACCTCACTATTTACAATTCAATGATTTTGCAGTTTTCTTCGCTTCAAGTGATTCATATTTAACACCATGATACTGTTCGTATTGGCTCACTGAGCCGGAGTGAGGGAAAGTGGCTTCATGAGCGCTTGTCTCTACAAGTTGCATGGTAGAAGTATTCGTTATGGGATCATAATCATTTAAATGGTGCCAGGTATAGCCATCTGGATATGATTTACCTGTGATATTCCCAACTGAGTTTTTGTAATTTGCCAATTCGTTTGCTGCCTTAAAGTCGCCATAACGACTGCCTGTCATTGGTATTTTTACAATATTTTCACCATGAGGATAAAGTGCATCACTTCCTGAGAAATCGACCCCAGGATATCTTGACAGTCCTCACGGATCAATCCAACCCAACGGATTCGGTGCATACTGATAAAGATTCCAGCCTCCCAGCAATCCTGTCGGGTCCTGCACCGTAAAGCGTCCAACCTGCGGATCGTAATACCGGAACAGATTATAGTGCAGCCCCGTTTCACTGTCGGCATAGCGCAATGGCTGATGAGCGAGGGCTGTTTGAAAATCATCCTCAACAAAAGAATTAAGTTAGAATAATGGCTTTCACGAATGTCATGAAATGATTACAAGTTATTGCCCTCGCGAGACTAACGTCTGTTCATATCCTCAGTTAATTTCTGGTGAAGATGGTGCTGAAAATAGTTTAATACAGCCTGCAACCCTTAAAAATAATGTGCAGGCTGTCTGGATAAATGTCAGAAATCTAAAAAATAATCATTTTCAAGGTAATAGTTTAAAGCATCAATGAAATCTTGATTACTGGCAGAAGGTTTTTGTTCAATTACTGATAAGATTACATCAGCAAACTGCTCACCAGAATAAATATATGATAAACCTTTGCTAGCCGCATCTTGCGGATAGACTTCATTATCATTTTCATCTAACTGTGGATAACCGGAGACCAAATATTCTTTTTCTCCGAATAACTCTCCGTCTGAGCCATAAATGCAAAAATTATCATCTTCGCAACGTGATTTAACCATGATGTCAATTATATCTTTCAATTTCATGTAGTTATCTTTAATCGACATACTATCCCCTTTTTATTTAGGTTTTAGCTACAAATTTTTCTACCAGTAGGACCATCAAGCTTACCTCGTCGTCCAGGTTTTCCACCACCCCATATATCACGTCCACCTATACCTGTTGGATGATATAAAGAATGATTAGATCTATGGTCTGATCTGTCGACCAGAGTCAGTCTGTTTATATCTTCATGGTGATGCCAGGTTAATCCCGAAGGACTTCTGCTCATATCCCCATCTTTGAGCCAGTCATCTAGCTTTGGATATCTGTTGAGCATATCTTGGCGAAATTCCAGATTCGTCTCCATTTTCTGAACAAAATCCACATTAGCTCTGTTGAACTGGACTGCATCACTGGAATATCGATATTGAGGGTCAAGTGAATAATCATGAAAAATATGATATTCACCATTATTTGGCCTGTTAGCTAACCCCCACGGATCAATCCAACCCAGCGGATTCGGTGCATACTGATAAAGATTCCAGCCTCCCAGCAATCCTATGGGGTCCTGTACCGTAAACCGACCAACCTGCGGATCGTAATACCGGAACAGATTATAGTGCAGGCCGGTCTCGCTGTCAGCGTAATGCCCGGCGTAGCGCATCTGCTGATGAGTGAGGGCAATTTGCTGCGTGAATCTGTGGAAGCCTTCCGTCTGCCGGTTAACTTCGCCAAAACTACCGTAAATTAGTCTAATAATTTTGAATTTTCTATATGCAAGCGCTCAGGTTATGAGTTTACTATTATTTGGATTATTCAAATTTAAAAAAAAATTAAAAGTCAAGCTTCAGGTACTTGACTTTTTTGTGATCTTTTTAGAAAGCTAGTTTATATTTAATTTTGTACTGCTATCTTTAAAAATAGCATGTAAAAATTGCTTTATTTTGGTTTTATCAATAGTAGTCTTAAAAATAGCATGAAAACTTTTTGCACCAGCCTCATTGGAGGCCATGTCATTTACTGTAACCACCAATTCCTTATCATTTAGCTCAACATATTCTATTGCTGATGGTATCTCGTATTGAGTGGACTCATTCTGAAACCCAATACATTCATCAACGGAAAAATCATCTTCGTCAAATCTTCCGATTATAAAAAAGTTTTTGGGATCGCTGTTATCATCGCCCACTGCCAGTGTAAGCACATCGTCTTCATCAGAGCAGTTAACACAGATAGCATCGATTTTTTTAGTAGAAATCATTGATTATTCCTTAGCCAGAACAAGTTTTGGCTCTTGTTGATTTTTTACCTGCGGCAGACCAGACATTTTTTTTCACCTTTTGCATCGGGCCATGTATAGACGACATCTGAACCAGTGTTCAATTTTAATTTGTTCATCTTTCCACGGCATGAAGTACATGGAGGATATTGGCCATCAATAACCAATTTGTCTCCCGGCGAAGCTATCTGATCTAACTCATGTGTTATTCGCGCTTCTGTATGGGTTGCCAGTGATTTCTGGGGAAAGCCAAGGACTTTTGCTTCCGGTGTCATATTGACACTTTGCCATATTCCTTGTGTCTTTATATTACCATCAGAATCAAATAATGTGGCATTGGCAGTATTTGTACCTTTACCCGAACCAAATGACAGCCCCCACGGATAAATCCAACCCAGCGGATTCGGTGCATATTGATAAAAATTCCAGCCTCTCAGCAATCCTGTCGGGTCCTGCACCGTAAACCGCCCGACCTGCGGATCGTAATACCTGAAAAGATAACTGGCGATTTGTCTTTTTGGCGAACATGGACTGGTGCAGTTACCTGATGCACCAGTTTAGGATGAAATAAATCAATTTTTTTTCAGTTTATTGATGAATGATGAAAACGACGCTGAGACTATATCTAACTCATTTTCGTCAATGAGCCAGATCTTCACTTCACCATAACTTTCTGAAACAGTAGATATTAGAAATAGATTTCCACCATCATCATATGCGAATGGAATCATACCTAAAAGATTAGGCCAATCTTCTAATAATTCTTTGTAGCGTTTTTCAATTGGGAGTTTCCCATGGGAAAATGAGAAAAAGCCACCAAGCAGAAATGGGTTAGGCTCATTTTCTTCGGGCAAATAGCCACCATTATTTCTCAAATAAAAATCAATAAAATCCTTTGGTAAAGCCATCTTATTAGAAGTTTCAAAATTTCTTATATCATCTAAACTAATATTTTTTTCCGATTCTTCCAAAACTAAGGACATGATTTTTTTCCTCCGAATCTCGCTGGGTGTGTATAGCTTTTTCCAGTAGCAGCTTTATATTGACTTACACCGCCGCTATGGGGAATTCCTGAATGCGCATTCTGTTCTACAAGTTGCATCGTACCTGTGTTGGTTTTTGGGTCATAATCATCTAAATGGTGCCACACATAGCCTCTTGGAGTAGATTTTTGATTAAGACCGGCGATTTCATTTGCTGACTGAAAGTCAAGATCGTAATCCCCAGAATAACTTATAGTTACAACCGGATTGACATCCAATCTCTTATTATACAGAGCATCACTAAGAGAGTAATCTAAGCCCCCTCCCTGAGTTCTTGTAACACCGCTATATCCTCTGTCTTGAATTCTTGCAATAGGATCAACAGCTAATCCAAGTGGATCAATCCATCCCAGCGGATTCGGTGCATACTGATAAAGATTCCAGCCTCCCAGCAATCCTATCGGGTCCTGGACCGTAAAGCGTCCAACCTGCGGATCGTAATACCTGAAAAGATTATAATGCAGACCCGTTTCACTGTCCGCGTACTGCCCGGCATAGCGCAGTGGCTGATGAACAAGGGCAGTTTGTTGCGTGAATCTGTGGAAGCCTTCCGTCTGTCGTGCAACCTCACCAAAACTCCCGTAATGACCGCTCCACCGGAGTTGTCCCTGTTCATCAGTGATATCCAGCGGTGCACCGTTCAGATCGGTGCTGAACCAGAGAACCTCTCCGCTGGTTTCGTCACGCAAATGGTCAATACGCGCCAGCGGGCTGTAAGTTTCGTTCGGGTCGTAAACATATGTCTGACACTGACCGTTATGTTGCTGCTCCTGCAACAGTCGCAAGCCCTGCCACAGAAAGCGGGTCTTTGTGGTGCCGTGTGGCGTGGTGACCGTTTTGCGTGTGCGGCGGCCCAGGGCGTCATAATGGTAGTGCGCGGTAAAATTGCCTTCTGGTCCATTGCCCTTGGCCCGTATCAGCCGGTTTTCCGCGTCATATTCATAATGCTGTTCATGCAGGCCGCTGCGACGGCTGACAAGGTTTCCCCACCAGTCGTATTTCATAAACAGGTTCTGCCAGTGCGTGAGGCGGTTATCCCTCAGAGGCAGGGCAGGGAGGTCATTATCCGGCAGCAGATTATCCGCAGCGTCGTAGCGGAACGTCCTGTTGCTGTGGTCCGGGCGGGCTTCGTAGTGCCTGAGAAAACGGCCTTCCTCATCATAGCCGTAAATTGTGTTGCCACGCAGGGTGTCACTGACGTCTGACAGTTCTCCCCGCCCGGTGTAGTTGAAGGCGCGTTCGAAGATTGTCTGTTCCGGCAGGTCGGGTGTGAAACTGCGCTGCCGGGTACGTCTGCCCAGACTGTCATACTGGCGGGTCTGCTCACGGGTTCCCTGAGTGCGGGCCACCTCCCTGTGAAGGCGGTCGCGTGTAAATTCAGAGATGATTTGCTGACCGAAGCGGATGGCGCTGACGTGGCCGGAACCGTAATGCAGCCAGCTTATCTGCTGGCCGCCGGGCAGGGTCAGCGCAGTGAGATTACCCAGAACGTCATACGCAGAATGTAGTTCACCGTTGACTCCCTTTTCAGCGAGCAGGTTTCCTGCCGCGTCAAAGGTAAACTGAACTTCATCTTCTTCAATTCCCAGCGCCATGCCATCGGCGGTTGGCTTGCGGGTCAGGCCGGTAAGCTGCCCGCTGTTTTTACGCTGGTAATGGTACTGAGCATCGCGGGTAGTGCGTGTGGTCAGCAGGCCGCTGCTGTCATAGCTGAACTGCTGAGCGCGTCGCGGAATGCCGCCATCGTCGTCCGGCCTGCCGCTTTCCATAAGCGTGGTGAGCAGTCCACGTTCATTCCATTCCATCTGCCGGGATGTATCGTCCGGGCGGGTTTCGCTCAGTAGATGGCCTGTCGGGTCATAAGTAAAACGGTACTCGCCACCGTTGCCGTTTTCCAGACGCAGCAGATTGCCTCTCGGGTCATAGTGCCAGCGGCGGGTTCGTCCCGTGCGGTCGGTAACGCTTTCTGGCAGTCCAAGCGCGGAATACTCCCAGCGAACCTCACTTTCCAGCGGGTCTCGCCAGGCCGCAAGTTGCCCGTGCTCGTTCCATCGTAACGTTTCATGACTGCCATCGGCCCGAATTACGGCGGTAAGCTGGCCTGCATCGTTCCATTCGCGGCGTGTGAAGTTGCCTTCTGCGTCCTCACTGGTGATAAGCTGACCGAACCGGTCATAGGTAAAGCGGGTCACGCTGCCGGAGCAGTCAGTGCGTTGCGTCAGCAATCCCTGACGGTTCCATTCCAGCATCACGTCACCGCCCCTCGCATCGGTGATGCGATCCGGCAGCGTTTCTTCGTCGTCAGGATAATGGTATGTGGTTATATGACTCAGTGCGTCGCTTTCCGACAGCAGGCGACCGTTTAAATCATACACAGACTGTGTGGCTGTTGAATCCGGGAAAACCGTGCGGGTAATACGATCAGTGTTTCTGAACCAGTAGTACTCAGTGGTGCGTCCTGCCGGATCAGTTTCTGACGTAAGGCGGCCATAACGGTCCCACTGGCTGCGCCGCATGGCTCCATCGGGCAGGATAACATCGCATAACTCCCCATCACGACAGACGAAGCCGGTCTGGCGACCGTCATAATCGGTGAAACGTGCAACATTATCATCGTCGTCAACCAGCCAGTGTGCCTGTGCGCCATCCTCGCGGATGGCGCGGCGGGTGCCGTTTTCAAAATCGTAATCAAAAGTAAGCTGCTCACCCGCGCTGTTGCGGTAAGCCAGCACGCGGGGCAGTCCGTCAAGACTCTGCCAGAGATACTCGTTCAGCAGACCGTTGCTGTCCTCATGGCTGCGCAGTAAATCCGTGCCGTCTCCGTCATCATACCAGCCAAAGCGGCGGCGTACCTGACCGCCGCGTCCGGTGACGCTAATCAGCCGGGCCTTAGCATCGTAATCGTAGCTGACCAGACAAATCTCATCATCCAGCCAGGCTCCGGCCAGGCGAACCTGTCCGCTGACGGTCTGATAACGGCAGACCATGCGCTGTCCGGCGCTGTCGGTGAGCGCATGCAGCGTATGGTCGTCGTTCCAGTCAAAAAGAATATCGTTACCACAAGGTTCGGTGAGTCGCAGCGGCAGGGAAGGGGAATCACCCTGCAGAGATGCGTAACACCAGCGTTCGCCGCCGATGTCATACACTGACCAGGTATCATCCTGATGGTGTTCCAGCCAGCGTTTTTCGGTTTCGCAGAAGGTACGCTTCCCTTTCGGCACGAGAGGAAATGACACGTAATCGCCGGACGGTGCACGCCACACCAGCCCGTCCTGATATTTTTCCAGTCGCGTTTCCCAGAAAAGTGACCAGCCACGGCCCAGTACGCTGTCGCCGGGATTGCCACTGCGCCAGTAACGCTGCCAGACAACCGGCAGACGGGAGGGTAATACAAAGTCCAGCTCGTCATCACCGGAGAGGAATTTCTGCCCACTGACGATATCAACCGGGCGGGCGATAATGCCCACGGCGGCGGCGCTGGTCATCAGCACGCCAGCGCGGCAGGCGACGCGGGCCAGTTTGTTGATACCCGGAATTTTACTGAACAGCCTTCCCAGCGCACCGACTTTACCTGCCGCTCCGCCCGCTCCACCGAGCAGTCCGGCAAATAACAGCGTCAGGTCAGAGGCTTTATAGAGCCATTCCGGGACTTCTGACTGTATGGGCAGTGTCTGTTCCGGCTCACCACCAATAATCACATCTGAGGAACCGGTCATGACCTTTCCACCACAGGTGGTCTGATCGCTGAGACGGGCAGCAGGCAGGCCATTGATGTACACGCGTGAGGAGCCTTCGGCCATCTGCTGTGAGCCAGCATCTTTGGCGCATTCCACCATGCTGTCGGTGGCAAGGGCGGCAGGTCTGCCATTAATGAACACGTTATGAGAGCCGGTGGCGATAACGCCTTCCTTCTCCATGCTGGCGGCCCCGGCATCCACAATGCTGTCCCTGGCCTTCGTTGCCAGTTCGCCCGTAAAATACCCAACCGCCAGACTGGCCCCGACCAGAAGCACACCAATACCCAGACATGACGCACCGATACCGGCAATCATCAATGCCCCGGCGGCGATACCTCCCGCTGCGGCAATCAGTCCACCAACAATCGTTCCGGCAATCATCCCTGCCAGCGCATGAGAATGGCCGATATCATCACCCACGCGCGCCGCTTCGAACATAACAACGTTCCTTAATTGTTAGTGTTAGACGTAAAACTGGCCAGGAGTGTCTGAAAGCACTGGCTGTCCGTATCCCTGATTTTTTCCACACGTGTCATGGTGAATACCAGGATATGGTTATCCGTAAGATTAAAGACAGCCTGCTGCTGAAAAACGCGCTGGCTGTCCCGAAGGTAGCTGGCATGAATACATTCACCTTTTGCAACATTCCCCCCCAGTACAGTGGCTTCGCGTAGAGACAGTTTCCATCCTTTAAGATGCTTATCCATGAGCGCTAACTGGCGGTCAATATAGTCTTGCAGTACCTCGCCAGCACTGAGGGTATCGCGTGAAATGTTAAATGCGGGGGCATTCTCGCCGGAGAGTGTAAAAACATTCACTGTGCGGTCCTGATACTGGTCAGGAAGCGTTACCTGACCTTCGGTGAACAGACAGGTAGCTTGGCTTTCGGACATTGAGCAGATTCCCTGTGCCTGAAAAAACATAAGTTTGCCACAGGGTATGCTCACTGGCTATATATGCAGCCCGGTTTTCACTAACCCAAAGCGGGGCTCAAAGCGAACAGGGTTAAGCAAACTCAGTTGCCCGTATTTTGAACCGCCATAGGGAATTCACAGACAGAGGCCAAAGACTCAGGGAGCTTAACCCTCTTTTCTGGCATCCTGCACCTTTACTTAGGTCTCCGTAAATGCCATAGCGGTTTCCACTGATTGCTGGCAAAAGAAAATCGAATCAGCCTTACCCGCAAAGGCATGGAGCTTCGCGTGATTATTAACAGACGTGAGTAGACAAACGGGAAGGGGGCACCAATCGACAGAAAGCAAAAAACCAGACGTCAGCAGACATCTGGTTTCTTTAATCTGGCTCCTCTGACTGGACTCGAACCAGTGACATACGGATTAACAGTCCGCCGTTCTACCGACTGAACTACAGAGGAATCGTGCTACAGGGCGCATAGTAATGGACTGATCTTACTGAGTCAAAGCGGTTTTCGCGCCGGACAGTCTGTTTGCTGAAGGATTCAGCATTCTGGTTGTTTCAAGCGCAACTTTGCGCATTCCTGCTCTTCTTCATCCATAAAATGGTTTTATCACAGCACCCATGCCGGACAGGTGAGTGCGACCCGCATCATTGATGCCTATGCAACAAAGGAAACGGATTAGCCTGACCATCCTGTTCCAGGCGGCCCAGGATGGCAAAGCCCAGCTTTTGATAAACGTGCATAGCCTGCTTTTGTTCATACACGTCGAGTGCATTCGCGCCACAGGTTTCCACAGCATATCGGTAAGCGATAGCGTGCTACGTCTTCCTTACCACAGCCACAAACGCACCGCAGAAGGCTGGCGTTGCGCCATCCACGGACGTAGTATGCAGCATTCGTCCCTGTAGCTTGTCTCAAACACTCTTTATCACAGGTAATATCGTCATGGCGTTGATTCCAAAAAACTACTCACGGCTTGAAAGTGGCTACCGTGTGAAAGCCCTGAAAATCTATCCATGGGTTTGTGGGCGCTGTTCGCGCGAGTTTGTCTATTCCAACCTGCGTGAATTAACGGTTCATCATATTGATCACGACCACACCAATAACCCGGAAGATGGCAGTAACTGGGAATTGCTGTGCCTGTACTGCCACGATCACGAACACTCGAAGTATACGGAAGCTGACCAGTATGGCACCCGGGTTGTGGCGGGTGAGGACGCGCAAAAAGACGTGGGCGAAGCCACCTATAATCCCTTTGCGGATTTAAAGGCAATGCTGGATAAGAAAAAGTAAGACTGAAGGCCCGGACGTGACCTTTGCGTTCGCGCCTGACAGCGGCCAGACGCGCATCCGTTTTTATGCGCCTGCTATCCACTCCCTCTCTGACTGTCCGCAGCTTATACCCCAGGGGCAAAGCCCTTCCGCACGAGGCTGAATCAACAGCCTGGTGATGTCGTTCGCCTCTCAGTGCAAAAGTGCAGTATGCCCGTTGATATGCTCACCTGCCGCGTACTCCGTTTTAAACAGCTATGGTTAAAGGGGCACCGTCGACCATGGAGAAGTGAATGAACGAGCAACTGCAAGCACAGATTGCCGCAAGGCTGGCGTTGACAGCCGGACAGCGGCAACAGACACGCACGGCGCTGAGTCAGGGTCTGCCAGCGGAACCTGATTCACGACGCGCACAGCGTTATGCCTTTCAGCAACGCGCCAGACAACAGGTCATCATCGGCACGAATGATTTGCTGCCCGTCTCTTTTTTGCAGCAGGGGCTGAGCGCCGCCAGGGCGGTGGCACTGGTCAGGGAAGATGGCGTACCCAAAGGCAGTGGGTTTTTAACCTGGGGCAACCTGTTTGTCACGAATCACCATTTGTTACCTGAACCGCCTGAAAAAGGCCGTATTACGCTTCAGTTTGGCTACCGCCAGGGGGAAGCGGGTGAGATGATTCAGGGACGTCTTTTCAGTGTAGATGCGGAACGCTTCTGGCTCACCAGCCCGACCGAAGCATTGGACTGCACGCTGATCGCGTTAGGCGACGCGCTTAACGACAGTGGCGAGCAACCGCTGCCGCTGGCGCTCAATGACCGCAACGATAAACATGCGTTGGGCATCCACCTTAATCTTATCCACCATCCCGGCGGTGCGCCGCAGCAGGTCTCGCTGCGCAATAAGGCACTGTTAGCCCGTCATGAAGAGTTTTTGCACTACGAAGCCGACAGCGAAGGTGGCTCGTCGGGCGCACCCGTTTTCAATGACAGCTGGCAGCTGGTGGCGCTTCATCACGGCGGCGTGGAAGAGAACGGAAAATGGGTCAATGAAGGCATCCGCATCAGCGCGCTTACCGACTGGCTTAAAGGCGCGCTGCCGACGTTACCTGAAGCCTGGCAATCGCCGCTGATGCAGGCGCTCAAGGCTGAGCCTGCAGCGGAACAGGTGCTGCCCAGTGCCGCTGCACCCGATGAAAATTACGCTAATCGCGACGGTTATCAGGCGGGCTTTCTGTCGGGCACGCAGGTTGATGTCGCCGGGATTATCGCGCCACGCGCCAGTGAAGTCGCACCGCTGCGTAATGGGCGCAGCGGTGCAGAAGCCACGCTGGATTATGAGCACTTCTCGCTGATCATGAGCGCAGGGCGGAAGCTGGCCTTTTTCACAGCCACGAATATTGATGGTGCGCGCTACATCAATATTGACCGCGGCAGTGGACATCCTTCGCTGCTCCCTGAAGGCGACCGCTGGTATGAAGACAGCCGTATCGACAGTCGCTATATCACCGGCCAGGCGTTCTATAGTGAATTCAGCCGCTGGTTTGATCGGGGCCATCTCACCCGCCGTAGCGATCCTACCTGGGGCACCGCGGCAGAAGCAGTGCGCGCCAATAAAGACACGTTTCACTTTACCAACTGTTCACCGCAGCATTTTCGCTTTAACCAGAGTGTGCAGTACTGGCAAGGTGTTGAGCGTTACATACTGGAATATGGTGTGTTAAAAACCAAACAGCAGATTAGCGTGCTGACCGGACCGGTACTTAACGATCAGCACCGGCAATACGGGAACTTACAGGTGCCGCTGATGTTCTGGAAAGTGGTACTGCGCATCGGGCCGCAGGGCACACCGCAGGCCACCGCACTGCTGGTCAGTCAGGATAAGTTGCTGGACGAACCGCGCCGCATACTGCCGCTTAAGCAGCCGGAAGCGGTTCCGCAGGTGGACGAATACCGCGTTTCGATTCATTCACTGGAAACACTCACCGGGCTTGATTTCAGCGCGTTCCGTGACTGGGACAGCTGGCAACCCGATCCCAGCCTGCTGGCCGATCCTGTGCAGGCAAAGCTGATTATGAGCTGGTCTGAGGTGTTATAAAGGGACGGCGGCAATCGGCTGAATGTAAGGGACATCACACTGCCCGTTCTGGTGTTCCGAACGGGCAGCATTCGTAGATTGTCGCCACTGACGTATCGGCCGACACCGGGTTGGCAGGCTTGCCCGCCAGCAACGCCCTGAGCAGTATGCCAGCCTGAGATTCAGCCGGACGATCGCTGCATGTGTTCGCGGTTCGCCCTGTCTAAACCATGACATTAACCCGACGGGTTAACCGCGCCACTGGCGGAAAGAAGACAGTAAGCCGATGCCGAGACCTGTCCCGGCATCGGGGCAGACAAGGCCTACGCCAGCAAACCGTGCGGATCCAGGACATATTTGGCGGCCACGCCGGCATCAAAGCTGGCATAACCCTCGGCCGCCTGTTCAAGGGGCAGCACTTTGGCGTTCACAATTTTCGCGATGGGTAACCGGTCATGCAAAATTGCATTCATGAGCTGGCGGTTATATCGCAGCACTGGCGTTTGTCCGGTGTGCAGGGTTTGCGCCTTTGACCAGCCCAGGCCAAACTTCAGGCTCAGGGATCCTTCACGGGCTGCCTGCTCCTGAGCGCCCGGATCGTCTGTTACATACAGTCCCGGAATACCAATCTTACCGGCTACCCGGGTGACAGCCATCATGCTGTTCAGGACAATAGCCGGCTGCTCTTTACCCGAATGGCCCCGCGCTTCAAAGCCGACCGCATCAATCGCCGAGTCGACTTCCGGCACGCCGATGATCTCCGCGATCATTTCACCCAGGCGATCGTGTTTGCTCAGGTCGACGGGCACAAAGCCCATTTTTTCTGCATGCGCCAGGCGATCCTGATTGAAGTCACCAACCATCACGACCGCTGAACCCAGAATTTGCGCTGAGGCTGCCGCGGCCAGGCCAACCGGGCCCGCGCCCGCGACATAGGTCATCGAACCGACGCCCACGCCCGCCGTGACCGCACCATGAAAGCCAGTCGGCAGAATGTCTGACAGCATGGTCAGATCCAGAATTTTTGCCAGCGCCTGATCCCGGTCAGGAAACTTCAACAGGTTAAAATCGGCATACGGCACCATGACATATTTCGCCTGTCCGCCAACCCAGCCGCCCATATCGACATAGCCGAATGCGCCGCCAGCGCGTGCCGGATTAACCGTCAGGCACACGCCGGTATCCAGTTCCCGGCAGCAGCGACAACGTCCGCAGGCCACGTTGAAGGGGACAGAGACAATATCTCCCACATTAAGCATTTCAACGTCGGTGCCTTTTTCAATGATTTCGCCGGTAATTTCATGCCCCAGCACCATGCCCGCCGGTGCGGTGGTGCGTCCACGTACCATGTGCTGATCGGAGCCACAGATATTGGTCGACAGCACTTTGATGATGACCGCGTGATCGATTTTTTTACCCGCGGGGCTGACGAATTTCGGATCGGCAATATCCATCACTTCAACCTTACCGGGCCCCTGATATACCACACCTTTATTGGAAGCGTTTCCCATAGTAATGTCCTGTCTGGCTGATTAAGAGGTCTGTCTGGCAGCGCGGTATCATGCATGTAGGGTGAGGTACTTACCGGTCTGCAAAGGCAGTGTAAGCAAGTCAGTGGTGCTTAAATGATCTGACAACGACATCGGGACGGGAAAAAACGCAGAATGGCGACATCAACAGAAATAATAAAAACAGATCGCCATTGTGCAATAAAGCCTGTCCGGACATCCTGTCGAAAATAAATAAAATGATTTTATTAAAAACGACCTGTAATTATCTGTCGGCGACAACGTCGCTTATTATTATATAGGCTTTTCCTATGCCGTTATTTCACGTCAGACAATGCTATGATAAAAATGAAGTAGCTCACGCGTGTTGACTTCATTTTTTTCAGGCGGTCAGGTTTTAATTAAGGGTTGCAATAACCCGGCAGTTACGAAATAACGCGTCAGAATATCGTGCCTGAATACCCTGCGATCGTTATCGCCAGAAGATTACCGTATCGCTGACGGTTATTTCTGGCATATCGACAGCAATATATCATCAACCGCAATGGTCGCTGAGTGTTAATCATTACGTAGAAGGAACAGGACAATGAATATTGTTACGCCCGCGTCGCCCGCTACGCTCAGAAAGGTAACCGCCGCTGCCGCTATAGGTAATTTTGTCGAGTGGTTTGATTTTGCCGTTTATGGTTTCCTGGCCACGATTATTGCCCAAAACTTTTTTTCACAGGCACTTCCGCAGACCGCCTTATTACAGACGTTCCTGGTGTTTGCCGTGGCGTTTGCCTTGCGGCCATTAGGTGGGGTGATATTCGGTATGATGGGGGATAAATATGGGCGTAAACGTATCTTATCGTTGACGGTACTCATGATGGCGGGCGCGACCACGCTGATTGGCTTGCTTCCGACCGACAGGCATCTGGGGATCATGGCCCCGATTCTGCTGACGCTGGCCCGCTGTATTCAGGGATTTTCGGCAGGAGGGGAATATGCCGGAGCCTGCGCCTATGTGATGGAGCATTCACCGCCACGTAAACGCGCCTGGTACGGAAGCTTTATCACGGTCTCGACGTTTTCTGCTTTCGCGGCTGCGGCAGTTATCACTTTTCTGTCAGACGCCGCGCTGGGCCAGGATCAGATGCGCGCGTGGGGCTGGCGTATTCCTTTTCTGATTGCGGCCCCGCTGGGGCTGGTGGGGATTTATCTGCGCATTCGTATGGAAGAGACGCCTGCTTTCCGGGCTGCACGTCGCGAAGAGGCGGGAACACATGCGGCACTTGCTGACACGTTACGCCAGCAGACAGGAAACATCCTGCGGCTGGGGGCCTTTATCGCCTTAACCGCGCTGACGTTTTATATGTTTACCACCTACTTCTCGACCTTTCTCCAGTTGCAGGGCCACTTCAGTCGGGCCTCGGCCTTGCTGGTCTCCTTCCTCGCGCTGCTGTTTGCGGCGGGGCTCTGTCCGGTAGCGGGAGCGCTTTGTGACGGGATAGGCAGAAGAAAGACGGTGGCTGTCACGGGCGGATGGGTGATCGTAAGTGTCTTACCGGCCTGGTGGCTGGCCAGTTCGGGCCCGCTCTGGGCCGCCATCCTCGGGGATATGCTGTTAGCGACGGGGGCGGTGTTTTCGGGCGTCGTGACGGCCGCGTTACTCTCCGAAGTCTTCCCCACGCGGGCACGGTATACCGCCTCTGCCATTACCTACAATCTGGCCTATACGCTTTTCGGCGGCACCGCACCGCTGGTGGCAACCTGGCTCATTGACTACACAGGCAATACGCTGTCACCGGCCTTTTATCTTGTTGCGGTCGCGGTGCTGGCGCTGGCGGGCGGGCTGAGCTTGCCCGAAACCTCACGTATTTCTTTGCAGGATGACGCCGCACATCCGCATTCGCGGCAACAGGGTGCGGTAAAGCACGTGGGGACGGTCGCCCGCAAGGAGCCGGTGTGAGGCATAAAGGTCACCAACCGGGCACCCGCCCGGGCTATCTTCTGATGGCCTCGCTGGCGGCGCATAAAACTGCGACATAAGCATTCCTCCGCATAGCGAGGGGCGGCATCGGCGCGAAGCAGGCCAGGGACTGTGCAGCATCGCAGGGGAAGTGCTTATCACCCATTGCGGTGTCCACACGTCAGAGAAAGCGTGACCCGACGAGTCACCCAAGATCGCCAAGCAACGTGCTGGCTGAGAAATGATGCGCAATCTGCGCCTGCAACAGTTCGGCGCAGCCCAGCGCATCGGTCAGCGCGTTGTGGGCCGGATAGTGCGGCAGATGATAACGGGCCCGACAGTCAGACAGGCGCAACGACAGTCGGGGGCGCGGTCGCCACCATTTCTGTCGCCAGCCGTTTTGCCGCTGTGCCGCAATAACGCGCGCCTCCAGCGTCAGCGTATCGATACAGGGGAACACAATGCCTTCGCCAATGCGCTTTTTAAATGCTGCATCCAGAAAAGGCTGTTCAATCCCTTTGTGATGGACCACCATCACGTTTCCCGCCATCATTGCCAGCAGCCTGAGCAGCACAGCATTCAGGTCCGGGGCGCGGGCAATTGCGGAATGTGTGATGCCGTGAATAACCACCGACTCTGTTCGCAGGTCGGCACGCGGATTCAGTATCCAGTGCTGGCTGCCCTGGATACGGATGCGCGACAGGCTCATCGGCAGTAAACCGATACTGACAATATCATCATGCTGAGGATTCAGGCCGGTGGTTTCAAAATCCATCGCCAGTAAGGGAACGTCGGACAACGGTGTATCGGGTGACGGCATGCCAGACAAGTAGTAGTTTTTCAGCGCGGCATGGCGCGTTTCCCTGGCCCGTCTGGCGAGGACGGCGGGCCAGTCCTGCGGCAGCACACTGTCCTGGCGGGCGCGGACACAGGGCGACAGCAATGCTTTATTGATATGCAGCATTAAACGCTCCGCCCTGGCTGATAGCGATATTTTAAAAATTTTTGCGCATTGCTGAGGATCTGAAAGGCATCCTTCAGATTCTTGCGCTCAAAGTCAGACAGATTAAGCGGTTCAATCCGGTTGTCTGGTTCCTGACCGTTCTCCACATCCTGCGCCTGGTGGCGGATGCGCACCATCGAAATAAACTCCAGCGCATCCCGCAGATCCTGACCGCGTCCGTGGGGCAAAATGTCGGCCTGCATAATCGTCTGCAGCCGATCAAAGGAGTTATGCGCCGTTGCGCCCGCCGCCAGCGCATGCACACGAATCAGATCGGCCAGCGGGGCCGTTCCGCGCCGTTTCATATCAATGGATTGCGTATGCTGGCCGGAGGGCTCCATCACAAAGTTTTTAAAGAACCCCAGCGGCGGCTTTCGCAGCAAGGCATTGCGCGCCAGACAGGCGAGAAAACGGGCGTTGTGCCGCGCTTTGTGTCTGATACGCTGGTTAAGCTGTTCTCCCCATTCCACCTGGCCCCAGACGGCGTCCAGGTCGAAGAAAATCGCGCTGTCCAGCAGTGATTGCGGTGAGGGCGAATCGATCCACTCATCAAAATAGCGTTCCCAGACGGAGAGCGGCTGACACCAGCGGCTGTTTGTCGCCATGATATTTCCCTTGCAGTAGCGATAGCCGCAGGCGTCCAGCCCGTCACTCACGCGTCGGGTCAGCGCCATAAAATAGGGCGCATGGCGCAGCGGGTCATAACGGTTATCCAGGATCAGGGCATTATCCTGATCGGTGACGAGCAGTTGCTCCTGGCGGGCCATCGAACCCAGGGTGATAAAGCAGTAGGGGACCGGCGGCGGCCCCAGTTCCGCCTCGGCCAGCGCCAGCAGGCGCTGCGTGAAACTGCGACCAATGACCGCCATGGCGCGGCCAGTCATCTGCGAGTTGGCATCTTCACGTACGATGCGGCTGAAACAGGCACGCACCTCGTTTTTCAGGGCGCTCAGTTCGTCCGGGTGCTGGCAGTGAAAAATACGGCTGACGATAAACAGGCTGTTTTGCGACTCGTAGCGGATAATGTCCGATTGTGAAATCACGCCGACAGGACAGCCGTTTTTCATCACCGGCAGATGATGAATATTGTGCTGCATCATGGTCAGCATCGCTTCAGACACCAGCTGATAATGTTCCACATGGTTCAGCGGTGCGGTCATGATCGCCTTCACCGGTGTCTCAAACCCGAGTCCACCCGCGATGACCCGCTCACGCAGGTCTTTATCCGTCACGATGCCGGTCAGCGCCGGCCTGACGGCGGGGTTAACTTCTGCCATCGGCGTCACGATCAACAGCGAGGAGACATCCTCTTTACTCATTTTCACCGCGGCGTCGCGCACCGTGGCCCGGCTGTCGAGGGTAACGGGCGGTCGGCTAATCAGCGCCTCAATGCGGGAGGCCATCAGGCCGTTAGCCTCTTCTGTGCGCGCCACGGTTTGCCGGAGACGGGTGCGGTCCTCCACTTCCACTAAATCGGCAAATTCCTCGTATTTGCGAAACAGCGCATTAAAAATCGGGGCCGGGATCAGGTAAGTCAGCGTATCTTCCAGCGCGGTCACCGGAAAGCGTACGCTGTTTTCGCGCAACAAACCAAATTCGCCAAAATAGCCCCCGGCCGTCAGTCGGTTATACAGATCGCCATTGCGTCGGTAGATTTCCACCGCGCCGCTGCGAATCACATACCAGGCATCGACAGGCTGGCCAAAGGTGAGAACAGGCGTTCCGGCTTTGAAATAGCTGACCTCAATGTGCGCGGCGATGCGCGCCAGCGCCGTGAGCGGTAAGGTGTCAAACGGCGGATAGCGCTGAATGAAGTCGATAATTTCCTGATGGGCTGACTGCACGGTGACCTCCTTTTCTGCCACAGCGGACAGCCTGACCTGCGCGGTCCGCTCAACGCTGACTTATTGATTACGCACCGCAGGGGCAGAACGTGCCAGCCGCGGTTCTGACATCAGTCCTTTCACCACCGCGACTGAGGCGATCAGCAAGACCAGTGCGAACGGCAGCCCGGTCGAGACCACCATCGCCTGTAGTGCATCCAGCCCACCGCCGAGGATCAACGTTATCGCAACCAGCCCTTCAAACACGCACCAGAACACGCGTTGTGACGTGGGAGAGTCGATCTTGCCACCGGAAGCAATAATATCGATGACCAGCGTGCCCGAATCCGCCGACGTCACAAAAAACACCACCACCAGAATAATCGCCACCACGCAGGTGATTTTCGCCAGCGGCAACGTATCCAGCATGGTGAACAACTGCAGCGGCAGAACAGCATCGGCAATGCTCTGATAGCCTTCGGTGAAATACTGATGAATGGTGGTGCCGCCCAGCACCGTCATCCACAGCACGCAGGCCAGTGACGGCACCAGCAGTACCGAGATCATGAATTCACGCACCGTGCGACCACGCGAAATGCGTGCAATAAACATCCCGACAAAGGGTGACCATGAGATCCACCATGCCCAGTAAAACGAGGTCCAGCCTGCGGCAAAATTGCTGTCAGGGCGGGCAACCGGATTCGACAGGGCGGGCAAAAACGCAAGATAGGAAGCCAGGTTTGAGAAAAAACCGCTAAACAAAATCAGGGTAGGGCCGACCACAATGATAAACAGCAGCAGTAACCCAGCCAGAATCATGTTGGCTTCAGATAACCGCCGTACGCCGACATCCAGCCCGGCCACCACCGAAAAGGTGGCAATCGCGGTGATGACGATCACCAGGACAATCTGCGTAGTTTGTCCTAATGGCACATCAAACAGAAAATTCAGGCCGGACGCCGCCTGGGAAGCGCCCAGGCCCAGCGAGGTTGCCAGACCAAACAGCGTCGCCAGTACAGCCAGGATATCAATGATGTGTCCCGGCCAGCCCCACACCGCGTCGCCCAGCAGCGGATAAAACAGCGAGCGAATCGTCAGCGGTAAACCTTTATTGAAAGAGAACAGCGCCAGACCTAATGCCAGAAAGGCGTAAATGGCCCAGGGATGCAGCGCCCAGTGAAAAATCGTGGCGGCCATCGCCAGCTGCTGCGCATTTTCGGCCGCGCCAACTGCGCCATTCAGGGGAGCCCAGTCGGTACGTACACCGTTTTCCACGACGGTGCCACCCATTGAACTGGAGAAGTGCGACAAAGGTTCGGAAACGCCATAAAACATCAGCCCAATGCCCATTCCGGCGGCAAACAGCATGGAGAACCAGGTCACGTAGTTGTAGTCAGGGCGGGCCAGCGTGCCGCCGAGGCGCACTTTACCGAGGGGGGAAATAATCAGGCCGAGACAGAGAAGAACAAAAATATTTCCGGCACTGATAAAGAACCAGTCGAGTCGGGTGGTCAGCCAGTTCAGCATTCCTTTAAACAGCGGTGCCACATCACTTTGAAAGACGAGCGTTAAAACGATAAAGGCAATAATGACCATCCCGGAGAGAACAAATACCCGGTTGTGAATATCCAGACCGAAGGGGCCAACATTTACCACGATATTGTCCTGCCCCACCTGATAATCAGTATCATAAGGTGCGACGTCCCCGTCAGGCAGCATGGGATCTCTGGCGTCTGCCATAATCATTTCCTCGCGATTTGTTCGTTGTTGTTAATGCCACCCTCAGCACGCCGGGCTGGCTCTGTTTTAGTTAACGGACATCGTTTCGCTCATCCCTGACAATCCCTGTTTTCCTGTGGTGCAAGAGTGCGGCTATCAGTCGCCTTTCCTTTCATTCAGCTGAACACCACCGTACGTTTGCCGCTTAAAAACACCCGTTTTTCGACGTGATAACGCACGGCATTAAATAACGTTACCCGCTCAATATCCTGTCCACGACTAATCAGGTCATCCGGATAAAGGGCGTGATCGACGCTCTGAATGCCCTGGGTAATAATCGGCCCTTCATCCAGATCGTTATTCACATAGTGGGCAGTGGCGCCGACCATTTTTACCCCTTTTTCCCAGGCCTGATGGTAAGGGCGCGCGCCTTTAAAGCCCGGCAGCAGGGAGTGATGAATATTGATGGCTTTTCCGTCGAGTTTTTCGCACATCGCAGGTGACAGGACCTGCATATAACGGGCCAGCACTACCAGGTCGATATGATGCTGCGCCAGCAGCGCCATAATGCGGGCTTCCTGTTCGGCGCGGTTCGCGTTATTTACCGGCAGATGGTAATAAGGAATACCGTGCCATTCGGCCAGGGAACAGAGATCGGGATGGTTAGAAATGATCAGCGGGACATCAATATTGAGCTGGCCGGTGCGGTGACGAAATAACAGATCGTTAAGACAGTGATCGAATTTAGACACCAGAATAGCGACGCGTTCGCGATGCTGCGGCGGCGTGAGTTGCCAGTGCATTTCAAAGGGCATCACGCGCGGCGTGAAATTATCCCGAAAAAGGTCGGTACTGAAGGGGGAGGCGGGTGAAAAGGCAACGCGAATAAAAAAACGGTGACTGACCCTGTCATCAAAAGAGTGTATTTCATTGATGTAGTGACCGGACTCTGCCATGAATCGGGTCACAACATCCACGGTACCCAGTTTACTCGGGCAACTGGCGGTAAAAATCCATGAATCGGGCAGCGCGCTCATGGGCAGCTCCTGTGAAGAAGAGAAACGCGTGCCGTCGGAAACGCGTCCGGCCGGCACAACAGGGCATTACTTCGTAATGGTCAGGCCATATTCACGACTGGCATCCTGTAACCACAACCAGATGTAGTCGGCGAAGCTACGACGGACGACCAGTTCCCAGCGGTCTTCGCCGGTCCGGCGGATCAGTGCGCTGCTTTTGGCAAATACCGAACCTGCGACTTTGCCCACCGGGAACGCACGGGGATGAAGATCCAACACCGTGCTTTTCTTCAGCACATCAATGGCATGTTTGCCGGAGAGCGTCAGTATCGTCTGTCCGCCGCTGACGTTAACCACGGAGTAGTGACCGTCAATCTCTGCGCGCAACGCTTTTTCCACCGGAAACAGCTGATCCATTGGCAGAACCACCAGCCACTCGTCGGGACTCAGCCAGCGCACAGAAATGTCGCCCTCTTCACAGGAGGTAAGGGGGACGGTGGGCAGCGCTACACCCAGCACCGTCAGGCAACCCCGCATAAAACTCCGGTTCTGCTGTGAACCACGCAGCACCAGATGGCCCAGCAGCGCCTGTTCGCGCAGCTGAACGCCACCGGGCTGCGCATGGCTGGCCGCCAGCTTGTCCAGCCCGACGTGATGCAAAGGGGATTCGGCGCGTACCTGCGCAGGCGCACACTGATCCATAACCGCCACCTGTCTGACAGTCTTTGCCGGTTTGGTTTCAGGTAAGAGGGTTTCAGACATGTTGACGTTCTCCTTTCGGATCGATAAAGACCGTGCTGCAGATTTCCGCTTCGACCACCCGGCCATCGGCCAGCGGGTAGAATACGGTTTCGCCCATGCGAGACAGCCCGCCTTTGATAAAGCCCATGGCGATGCTGCGATTCAGGTTAGCGCTCCAGTAGCTGGAGCTGATGTGGCCCAGGATATCCATCGGGACAGGCTGAGCAGGATCGGCCACCGCCTGTGCGCCTTCCGGCAAGACGATCATAGGATCGCGTGTTTTCAGCCCGACCAGCTGTTTGCGCTGGTCACGTACGCAGTCAGCCCGCGCCATGCCGCGTTTGCCGATATAGCTGAACGGTTTTGTGTCCGCGACGCACCAGCTCATATTGAGATCGTGCGGCGTCACCGAGCCGTCGGTGTCCTGACCGGCAATGATGAATCCCTTCTCGGCGCGCAGGATATGCATGGTTTCGGTGCCGTAAGGCGTCAGATCGTATTTTGCGCCGTGCGCAAAGAGTTTCTCCCAGACGTACAGGCCGTAATTGGCCTGTACGTTGATCTCAAACGACAGCTCACCGGTAAAGGAGATACGGAAGAGTCGTGCCGGTACGCCCGCTACCTTGCCTTCCTGCCAGTCCATAAACTTAAAGGTCTCTTTGTCCAGCGAGACGTCGCTGCACAGTTCAGCCAGTAAATTGCGGCTGTCGGGGCCGGATACGGTCATCGTGGCCCAGTGATCGGTCACGCTGGTAAAGAACACTTCCAGCTCCGGCCATTCGGTCTGATGGTACAGCTCCAGCCATTCCATGACGTGTGCCGCGCCGCCGGTGGTGGTGGTCATCAGGAAGTGGTTTTCCGCCAGGCATGACGTCACGCCATCGTCGAATACCATGCCGCTTTCGCCGCACATCAGACCGTAACGGCATTTGCCGACGCCCAGTTTGGCCCAGGCGTTGGTATAAACACGGCTGATAAACTCACGGGCATCTTTGCCCTGAATATCAATTTTGCCCAGCGTGGACGCATCCAGAATGCCCACGCCATTGCGCACCGCACGACATTCGCGATCCAGCGTCTGTTGCATCGTTTCGCCGGCACGCGGGTAGTACCAGGGGCGCTTCCACTGGCCGACATCCTCGAACATCGCACCTTGCCTGACATGCCACGGGTGCATGGCGGTGAAGCGTTTGGGTTCAAACAGTTCGCCACAGTTACGCCCCGCGATAGCGCCAAAGGCGATCGGCGTATAGTTCGGACGAAATACCGTGGTCCCGGTCTCGGGGATGCTCTTGCCCATCACTTTGGCGGCAATCGCCATGCCGTTGATGTTGCCCAGCTTTCCCTGATCGGTGCCAAACCCCATTGCCGTATAGCGTTTAATGTGCTCAATCGCTTCAAACCCTTCCCGCGTTGCCAGAGCGATACCGGCGGCCGTAACGTCATTCTGCAAATCCACAAACTGCTTGGGTGTGCGGCTGATCGGTTTGATGTGCGGAATATGGAACAGGGCGGCGGGCGGATGTTCCAGCCACTTTTTCACGACGGGCAGGGCGACCTCGACCGGCGTCAGGCCCAGCTTCAGCGCAGCGTCCTGTCCGGCATTGATGCCTTCCTGCAGCACGTTATCAAGCGCATAGCGCCCGTTGATGCCGCCTGCCGTCAACTGTTTCTGATGTGTCGGCCCGGGCAGGAAACCCGTCACGTCCGTGTTCCAGACAGGACGGCTGCCGGTATGGCCCGCCAGATGAATAACCGGGCTCCAGCCACCAGAGCTGGCTACGGTGTCGCAGGTGAGGGAAAAGGGCTTACCGGCGATCGCCTCACCTTTTTTATCCAGGGCGGCAATCGTGACGCCGCTGACGCGCTTTTTGCCCTTTACTTCAATGACCGCACTGCCGGTGATGATTCGAATACCGCGGCCACGAACAGCGGCGGCCAGTTCACCTTTGGTCACGGTTCGGGTATCTACCACGGCGACCACCTCGCGTCCCGCATCAGCCCAGTCGAGCGCGGTTCGGTAAGCGCTGTCATTGGTGGTCATCAGCACCAGCTGGTGACCGGGCACCACGCCATAGCGGTTGATGTAGGTGGAGATGGCAGAAGGGATCATGCAGCCCGGTACATCGTTATGGCTAAACACCAGCGGTCGCTCCTGGGCACCGGTGGCCAGCACGACCCAGTGTGCCCGGACGCGGTGCATACGCTGGCGAACCTGTGCCGCCGCAGCGCGATCGCCTTTGTAGTCGGTTCGGTTCTCGTTAACGGTAAGAAAGTTATGGTCGTGATAGCCATTCACCGTGGCGCGCGTCAGCAGCGTCACCTCCGGCATCGTCGCCAGTTCCGCCACCACCTTGTTGACCCATTCCATCGCCGGTTTGCCGTCAATCTGTTCCCGGCTGGCAAGCAGATGGCCACCGAATTCATCCTGCTCATCCGCCAGGATGACGCGGGCGCCGCTGCGACCGGCGGCGAGTGCCGCCATCAGGCCCGCAGGCCCGCCGCCCACAACCATGAGATCGCAATGCTGGTTCATGGCGTCATAGATATCGGGATCTTTCTCGCGTGGCGCGCGACCCAGACCGGCGGCTTTGCGGATGAATTTCTCATAGGTCGGCCACATCGATTGCGGATACATAAAGGTTTTGTAGTAAAACCCCGGCGGCATCACTTTGCCGCCAAGGTTGCCTACCAGACTCATCAGGTCGGATTCGACAGACGGCCAGCCGTTGGTGGCCGAACAGACCAGGCCGTCATAAAGGGCCTGCTGGGTAGCGCGCACGTTTGGCACCTGCGTGGCTTCTGTCGCGCCAAGCTGTAGCACTGCGTTCGGCTCTTCAGCGCCGGCGGCGACAATGCCGCGTGGACGGCTGTATTTAAAACTGCGACCGACAATATCAATGCCGTTGGCGAGCAGGGCGGAGGCGACGGTATCGCCTTCATAGCCCTGATACGGCTTGCCATTCCACGTAAAGGTCAGCGTACTGGAACGGTTAATTCTGCCGCCGGACGGCAGGCGATTCTTCTGGCTCATGCGCTCCGCTCCTTACGCGTGTTCACGGGATTCAGGCTGTTCGTTGAGTGTGTAAACCTGTTTGATCTCATAGGTCTGGGTATCACGTACCAGATTAAAGAATTTGCGGCATCCCGCGCTGTGCACCCAAAGTTCGTGATGTAATCCGCGCGGGTTTTTACGGAAATAGAGAAAGGTTCCCCACGCTTCATCACTGCACTGGTCCGGGTTAGCAGGCCGCGCGATATGCGCCTGGCCACGGGGATGAAACTCTTCTTCTTCGCGATACTCACCACAGTGAGGACAGTAAATGTGCAGCATGTTGTCACTCCTTAGTGGGCTACGCCTGCGGCGCCATGTTCATCGACCAGCGCACCGGTATAAAACCGGGACAGGGCGAAGGGTTCGGCAATCGGGTGCGGCGTGCCGTGCGCTAACTGATGGGCAAACAGGTTGCCGGAGCCAGGCGTAGCCTTAAAGCCACCGGTGCCCCAGCCGCAGTTAAAGAACAGGTTGCGCACCGGGGTGGACGAGAGAATCGGGCTGGCATCCGGGCAGGTGTCGACGATGCCGCCCCACTGACGGTTCATGCGGACACGGCTGGTGCACGGAAACAGCTCAACAATGGCCTGAATGGTGTGTTCAATGACGCTGTAGGATCCGCGCTGACCATAGCCGACCCAGCCATCAATACCTGCGCCGATGACCAGATCACCTTTATCTGACTGACTCATATAGCCATGCACATGGTTGGACATGACGACGGTATCCAGGAAGGGCTTGATCGGCTCGGAGACCAGCGCCTGAAGCGGATGGGATTCAACCGGCAGCTCAAAGCCGGCCATTTTGGCCATCACGCCAGAGTTACCGGCGGTGACGCACCCCACACGATCCGCTTTAATTACGCCGTGGTGGCGGGTTTTGACGCCGGTGATTTTGCCGTCACTGATTTCCATATCAATGACCTCGCAGTTCTGAATCAGATCGACGCCCAGGCTGTCCGCCGCACGGGCATAACCCCAGGCCACCGCATCGTGACGGGCATTGCCCCCGCGCCGCTGTACCGACGCGCCCAGTACCGGATAGCGCGCATCTTTGCTGCAGTCCAGTGCGGGGATCTCTTTCTGTAACTGGTCGCCGTAAACCATCTCGTTGTCGATGCCCTGCAGGCGATTGGCATTCGCCAGTCGTTCATTGGTGCGCAGGTCCTGCAACGTATGGCAGGTGTGATAAACCCCACGCTGAGAGAACATCTGGTTGTAGTTCAGCTCTTGTGACAGGCCTTCCCATAATTTCATGGCGTGCTCATACAGCGCTGCGGATTCATCCCACAGGTAGTTGGAGCGCACAATCGTGGTGTTACGGCAGATGTTGCCGCCGCCAAGATGGCCTTTTTCCAGCACCGCCACGTTGGTGATGCCGTGCTCTTTCGCCAGATAGTAGGCGGTAGCCAGACCGTGCCCCCCGCCGCCGATGATAATAACGTCGTAGCGTTTCTGCGGGGTGGGGTTGCGCCAGACTTTCTGCCAGTTCTCGTGATAGCTCAGACTGTGCCTGAGCAGGCCAAATCCTGAATAGCGTTGCATCATTTCTACTCCAGTAACTCTCGCGCGTGGGCGAATTGACAGACGATAAAACCGCGCCGCCGACCGAAGCCGGTGGCCGCCTGGCCTAACGGTAAACCGGGAAGTCCGCGCACAGGGACAGCACCTGCTGCTTCACCTGAGCAATCTTCGTCTCCAGCATGTCGGCGTTGTTCATCACATCCAGGATGTCGGCAATCCAGCCGGCCAGCATGCGACAGTGCGCTTCGCTGAAGCCGCGCGTGGTAACAACCGGCGCGCCAATGCGCAGACCGGAGGTCACAAACGGGGATTGTGGATCGCCGGGAACGGCATTTTTGTTGACGGTAATGTTGGCGCGTCCCAGCGCCGCATCGGCCGCTTTACCGGTCAGCCCCTGTTTAATCAGGCTGAGTAAAAACAGGTGGTTGTCGGTGCCGCCTGAGACCACATCGTAGCCACGCGTCATAAACACGTCGGCCATCGCGCGGGCATTGTTGACCACGCGACGCTGGTAGTCGGTATAGTCAGGCTGCATGGCCTCTTTAAAGGCGACGGCTTTGGCGGCGATCACATGCATCAACGGACCGCCCTGGCCGCCCGGAAACACGGCAGCGTTGAGCTTTTTCTCCAGCTCGGGGTTGGCTTTTGCCAGAATCAGGCCGCCGCGCGGACCGCGCAGGGTTTTATGCGTGGTGGTAGTGACCACATCGGCATAGGGCAGTGGAGTGGGATAAAGGCCCGCCGCGACCAGGCCCGCCACATGCGCCATGTCGACAAACAGCCAGGCACCGACCTTATCGGCAATGGCGCGGAAGCGCGCCCAGTCCACGACGCGTGAGTAGGCCGAGAAACCGGCGACGATCATTTTCGGCCGGTGTTCCAGCGCCAGCGCTTCGACCTGTTCATAATCAATTTCGCCGCTGGCTTCATTCAGGCCGTACTGCACGGCACGGTAAATTTTGCCGGAGAAGCTGACATGGGCGCCGTGCGTCAGATGACCACCGTGCGCCAGGCTCATGCCCAGAATGGTGTCGCCCGGCTGGCACAACGCCATATAGACCGCCGCATTCGCCTGCGAACCCGAATGGGGCTGCACGTTAGCGTAATCGGCACCAAACAGCGCACAGGCACGTTCTGTTGCCAGTTTTTCGACTACGTCGACATATTCACAGCCGCCGTAGTAGCGCTTCCCCGGATAGCCTTCTGCATATTTATTGGTCAGTACCGTACCCTGAGCCTGCATCACGCGCGGGCTGGTGTAATTCTCGGAGGCGATAAGCTCAATATGCTCTTCCTGACGCACCGCTTCCTGTTCAATGGCCTGCCACAGTTCACTGTCAAAGCTTTGAATATCGTCGCGCTTCGCAAACATGCTTTTCTCCTTGCCCGGATAACCACGCAGCGCCTGCTTTGGGCCTGAACCGTTCAGGGCAGCGGTAGAGTGAATGTGGGAGGGATAATAACCAGCGTCACCGATGCCGGAATGTTTGGTAGCGCCCCGGCGATGTCAATTTGCGACATACCCACGCAAGGCGGACACATTGAACGGTGAGGAACGGCAGAAAGGGCAAAACATGGCGAATTCATCGCCAAATACGTCGTTATCCGGCATCTCTTGTTTTTCATCCGCGCAGATAATGCGGCTGTCATTCACTCAACGGCAGGCATAAGCCCGGGAGCGCAACATGAGTATCAGTGTCTTCGATCTGTTCAAAGTCGGAATTGGTCCCTCCAGTTCACATACCGTTGGCCCTATGCGCGCGGCACAACGCTTTGTCGAACCGCTCGGTCACCGTGAGGATCGTGGGATGATTTACCGCATCAAAGTCGAACTGTTTGGTTCGCTCAGCGCCACCGGGCGCGGGCACAGTACGGATAAAGCGGTACTGATGGGGCTGATGGGCGCGTCACCCGATACCGTCGATCCCGCTACGATCAACAGCACGATACAGGCGATTGATGAAACCGGCTCCCTCACACTGCCCTGGGGAGAAAACATTGCGTTCGACAGCCATGAGGACCTGCTGTTTGTCGATGATGTGCTTGCTTACCATCCGAACGCGATGCGCCTGAGCGCGTTTTACCGCAACGGGCAAAGCCATTCGACCGTGTATTACTCCATTGGGGGCGGATTTGTGCTGGATGAGGATGAGGCGCTGGCGTCGGCACATCGGGTGCCACAGTGCACGCTGCCCTACGACTTTAACAGCGGCGCCGCTTTGCTGGCACACTGTGCGGAGCGGCAGTTACGCATCAGTGCACTGATGCTGGAGAATGAAAAAGTCTGGCGCACGGAGGCCGGGATTCGGACCGGTCTGGCGCAGATCTGGCAGGTGATGCAGCAGTGCATTGCCAATGGTCTGGAAAATGAAGGCATCCTGCCGGGAGGGCTTAACGTGCGCCGACGAGCGCCCATGCTCTACCGATCGCTGTGCCGCGCCTCAGCGGAAAATGTGATCAGTTCAACCCTGTCGGCGATGGACTGGATCAACCTCTATGCGCTGGCGGTCAATGAGGAGAATGCGGCAGGCGGGCGTATGGTTACCGCCCCCACGAACGGGGCGGCAGGTATTATCCCGGCGGTACTGATGTACTACATGAAGTTTGAACCCCAGGCGCGCGAAGACGATGTGGTCGATTTTCTGCTCGCGGCGGCGGCGATCGGCGCACTGTGCAAGAAAAATGCTTCCATTTCGGGGGCCGAAGTCGGCTGCCAGGGTGAGGTGGGGTCCGCCTGTGCTATGGCAGCAGCCGGCCTGACCGAGGTGCTGGGTGGCACGCCCGAGCAGGTCGAAAACGCCGCCGAGATTGCGCTGGAGCATAATCTCGGTCTGACCTGCGATCCGGTTGGCGGACTGGTGCAGGTGCCGTGCATCGAACGCAATGCCATTGCGGCAATGAAAGCGATAAACGCGGCACAGATGGCGCTGCGCGGCGACGGTCAGCACTTTATTTCGCTGGATAAAGTGATTCGCACCATGCGCGACACTGGTCGGGATATGCAGGATAAATACAAGGAAACCTCGCGCGGCGGGCTGGCGGTCAACGCGATTGAATGTTAACGATGTGTTGGTTTTTGGTTACTTGCGCTTATGGTTTCGAATAAAAAAACAGCCAGAAAAACACGTCACAAAATAGTGCAATAAAACCGTCATATGACTAAAACGGTTCAGCGGGTGCACCGTTATGAAGCCTGCCTGCGTTGAAAGGGCAGCAATGATCAAATCTGTGAAGCTGAACAAACATTTGTTTCGCTTATGTTAACTGTGTGTCATTTTTGCGTCGTGCGACCTAGTGACGAATGGCATGGCTGTTGCTTACTCTATAGGTGTTGGAAAGCAGTTGGGTGAAATACCCCTGGGTGATGTTCCTGTTAAGCCTAATAGAGGTCAGCGCACATGTTCGATACAGACGCAATTCATAAACGTTCCTCTACTGAAAATAAAACGCGCAGCGTAGGCTTTTTGCTGGTGAATAACTTCACCATGATCGCGCTGGCAACCGCCGTTGAACCCTTACGCATGGCGAACCAGCTGAGCGGCAAGGAGCTGTACAGCTGGTATACCGTCAGTGAAGAGGGCGCGCCCGTTGTCGCCAGTGACGGGATTGCCATTACACCCGACCATTCGATGGCGAACGTGCCGGCACTGGATGTCCTGATTGTGGTCGGCGGTGTCAACATTACCCGCAGCTATTCCAGTCGACAGATTGGCTGGCTGCAAAGTCTGGCGCGCCGTAAGATCCTGATTGGTGGCATCTGTACCGGCCCGTACCTGCTGGCGGAAGCGGGGCTGCTGGATGGCTATCACTGCAGCGCCCACTGGGAATGCATAGCCTCCATGCAGGAAGCCTATCCCCGCGTGATCTGCACCAATCAGCTGTTTGTGATTGAGCAGGATCGCATGACCAGCAGTGGCGGTACTGTACCGATGGATATGATGCTGACGATGATTCAACGGCATTTTGGCCATCAGCTCACCGCCGCCATTTCAGAGATGTTTATCTGCGACCGGGTCCGCAACGAGTCCGACTACCAGCGTATTCCCCTGCGCCATGTGCTCGGCACCGCCCAGCCCAGCCTGGTCGAAGCCGTTTCCCTGATGGAGGCCAATATCGAAGAGGCCATCGATCTGGATGAACTGGCCGGATACGTGGGCCTGTCCCGGCGACAGCTTGAACGGCTGTTCCAGAAATATCTGCACTGTTCGCCCTCACGTTACTACTTAAAGCTGCGTCTGTTCCGCGCCCGTCAGTTATTAAAACAAACCTCCATGTCGATTATTGAAATTGCGCTGGCCTGCGGTTTTGTTTCCACGCCGCACTTCAGTAAATGCTATCGCGAACACCTTGGCGTGCCGCCGCGTGAAGAGCGGCGCGGCGTTCACAGCCAGGGAAGCGGCAAAACGCTGACGCAGTTTTTCATGGCCGACCTGCCCGGCCTGACTAACTGGCAGCAGGAAAGCACCGTCTCCACCTCCCTGCGTATTCTGAACGAAGCGCGGTTTGAACCCACCTTTGGCTCCGTCACGCTGCCGGGCAATCTCTGACGCCTGTCTTACCCATCACTGCGTCAGCAAAAAACAGCCTTTCGGGGCTGTTTTTTGCTTCGGGTCCCGCAACGTATTGCCGTTTTTCTGTGCCCTGATCTGCGCCAGCGGTCAGGCAAGTGACGTTTTCAGAACAATTCTGCCCGCGCGTAAACCCTATTCTGTTTTCATCAGGCCGCATCCGGTTATGACGTAAACCAGAGAGGAAGATATGAACGCGACTGAATTGCATGATTCTGCGATTGTCATTGATGGGTTGGTCATTGCGAAGTGGGACAGAGCGCTGTTTGAAGATATGCGCCGCGGCGGACTCACCGCGGCCAACTGCACGGTATCCGTGTGGGAGGGCTTCCAGAGCACGGTGAATAACATCGTCGAGATGAATCACCTGATTGCGCAAAACGCCGATCTGGTCACCAAAGTCACCACGACGCGCGATATCCGCCGCGCTAAGGACGAAGGCAAAACCGGGATTCTGCTGGGCTTCCAGAACGCCCATGCGTTTGAAGACCAGCTTGGCTATATCCAGGTGTTTAAAGAACTGGGTGTCGGTGTGGTGCAGATGGCCTATAACACGCAGAACCTGGTCGGCACCGGCTGCTATGAGCGTGACGGCGGACTCTCGGGCTACGGCCATGAAGTCGTGGCGGAAATGAACCGCGTCGGCATGCTGTGCGACCTGTCGCACGTCGGCGCGCAAACCTCGAAAGAGGTGATCCTCGCCTCGAAAAAACCGGTGTGCTACTCACACTGCCTGCCGTCAGGTCTGAAAGATCACCCGCGCAATAAATCGGATGAAGAGTTGAAGTTTATTGCCGATCACGGCGGCTTTGTTGGCGTCACCATGTTTACCCCGTTTTTAAAGAACGGTATTCACTCCACCATCGAGGATTATGTCGAAGCCATCGACTACATCTTTAACCGGGTCGGGGAAGACCAAATCGGCATTGGCACCGATTTCACCCAGGGACATGGCCAGGCATTTTTCGAATGGCTGACTCACGATAAAGGCTACGCCCGCCAGTTAACGGACTTCGGCAAGATCATCAACCCGGAGGGCATTCGTACTTTGGGCGAATTCCCGAATTTAACCGCCGCCTTGTTACGTCACGGCTTCACCGAAAAGCAGGTGCGTAAATTTATGGGCGAAAACTGGCTCAATCTGCTGGCCAATGTCTGGAACGAGTAAATCCGTTACCCATTCCTGTGAACACGTGAGGTTAAACCATGGCACATGCGCCTGAAATGCCTATCAGCGTCGATGATGAAACCGGCGTCTGGACCACCGATGCGTTACCGATGTTGTACGTACCGCGCCACTTTTTTGTGAATAACCATATGGGCATCGAAGAGGAAATCGGTGCAGAACGCTATGCCGCGATCCTCTACAAAGCGGGCTATAAATCCGCCTGGCACTGGTGTCAGAAAGAGGCCGAACTGCACGGTTTTTCGGGTGAGGCGGTGTTTGAACACTACATGAAACGCCTTTCTCAGCGCGGCTGGGGCTTTTTTACCACCGAGTCGCTGGACCTGAAGCAGGGGACCGCGCGCATCCGGCTCGATCACTCCGCGTTTGTGTATCAGTACGGCAAAGTGAACCGTAAGGTGGACTACATGTTTACCGGCTGGTTTGCCGGTGCCATGGACCAGATCGCCGAAAGCCTGGGCTACAGCGTAAGAACGCAGGCGGTGCAGACGCAGAGTGCGGCGGAAGAGGGCTGTGATTACGGCATCTTCACCGTTTCGCCGCGCTAAACACGCACGCGCCGCAGCCTGCTGCGTAAGACGCATGACCTGAAGGAACCGCTGGCTGGCGGCGGGCTATCAGAATTACGTGAAGGTGAAGCTATGTCACAGTTTGATCTGCTGTTTGAGCCATTGAAGATAAATAAACTGACTATCCGCAACCGCATTGTCAGCACGGCCCATGCCGAGGTGTACGCCACGGATGGCGGAATGACCACCGATCGCTACGTGAAATACTATGAAGAGAAAGCGAAGGGAGGATGTGGCCTCTGTATCTGCGGCGGCTCAAGCGTGGTGTCCATCGACAGTCCGCAGAGCTGGTGGAGCTCGGTCAACCTGAGCACTGATCGTATCATTCCGCACTTTCAGAATCTGGCCGATGCCGTGCATCAGCACGGCGGCAAAATCATGATTCAGATTAGCCATATGGGTCGCCGTTCACGCTGGGATGGGGAAAACTGGCCGAATCTGATGTCGCCGTCCGGTATTCGTGAACCGGTGCACCGCGCCACCTGTAAAACGATCGAGGAAGAGGAGATCTGGCGCGTCATTGGCGATTTCGCCAAAGCGGCGGTGCGGGCGAAAGCGGGCGGTCTGGATGGTGTCGAGTTATCGGCCGTGCATCAGCATATGATCGACCAGTTCTGGTCGCCGCGCGTCAATAAGCGCACGGATGAATGGGGTGGCAGCTTTGAAAAACGGATGCGTTTTGGCCTTGAAGTCCTGACTGCCGTGCGTGACGCGGTGGGGCCGGACTTTGTGGTGGGCATGCGCATCACCGGCGATGAGTTCCATCCGGACGGCCTCAGCCATGAGGACATGCGCCAGATTGCCGCGTACTACGATAAAACCGGCCTGGTCGATTATTTCGGTGTGGTCGGTTCCGGCTGTGACACCCACAACACGCTGGCTAACGTGATCCCCAACATGAGCTATCCGCCCGAGCCGTTCCTGCACCTGGCGGCAGGCATTAAAGAAGTGGTCTCGGTGCCGGTGATCCATGCGCAGAATATTAAAGATCCCAATCAGGCACAGCGCATTCTCGCCGCGGGCTATGTGGACTTTGTCGGCATGACGCGCGCCCACATCGCCGATCCGCACCTTATCGCCAAAATCAAAATGAATCAGGTAGACCAGATTCGTCAGTGCGTCGGGGCGAACTACTGTATCGACCGTCAGTATATGGGGCTGGATGTGCTGTGTATTCAGAACGCGGCCACCTCGCGCGAGTACATGGGGCTGCCGCATATCATTACCAAAACCGACGGCCCTGTGCGCAACGTCGTGGTCATCGGCGGCGGGCCTGGCGGACTGGAAGCCGCACGCGTGGCAGCCGAGCGCGGTCATAAGGTGACGCTGATCGAGCGCGCCAGTGAACTGGGCGGACAGATCACCATTGCCGCCAAAGCGCCGCAGCGCGACCAGATGGCGGGGATCACGCGCTGGTTAGCGATGGAGCTGGCGCGCCTTAACGTTAACGTTATGACTGATACGACAGCGGATACGGCGATGATCCGGGACCTGAATCCGGATGTCTGCATCCTCGCTACGGGTGGACAACCTTTCCTTGAACAAAATCCGGAATGGGGCGCAGCCGACGGGAGGGTGGTCTCCAGCTGGGACATTCTCAACGGCGTGGTGGAGCCGGGCAAAAACGTACTGGTGTACGACGCCATCTGTGAATTCTCTGGCATGTCCGCCGCCGACTTCCTGGCGGCACGCGGCGCGTTAGTCGAACTGGTCACTGGCGACATCAAACCCGGCATTGGCATCGGCGGCACGACGTTCCCAACCTACTATCGCAGCCTGTATGAAAAAGCGGTCGTGATGACCGCTGATCTGGCGCTGGAGAAAGTGTATCGCGAAGGCGAGAAGCTGGTGGCGGTGCTGGAAAATGAGTATACCGGCCAGAAAGAGGAGCGGGTGGTCGATCAGATCGTGGTCGAGAACGGCACGCGTCCTGATGAGGCGCTGTACTACGCGCTGAAAGCCGAATCGCGCAACAACGGGCAGATTGATGTAGAGGCGCTGTTTGACATCAAACCGCAGCCGGTGTTGTCGCAGCCGGGCAGCGGCATGATCCTCTGGCGCCTGGGCGACTGCGTGTCGCAACGCAATGCCCACGCCGCGATTTACGATGCACTGCGTCTGTGTAAGGACCTGTAATTCGCTGTCGTTGACGTGCAGCCCGCGCGCTGCACATCGCAGAAATTGTCTGGTAAGGGCACATCATGGTACTCGATCGGTTACTTCCCTGGTTACTGCTTGGCGCAGTGATACTCGCCCTCATCGGTATGGTCAGGCGCATGCTGCTCTGGCGGCGCGGGCAACCTGAAAAGGTGGCCCTGCTGAGCGGTTTGCTGGCCATGCCACGGCGCTATCTGGTCGATCTGCATCATGTCGTGGCACGCGATAAATACATGTCGCGCACCCATGTGGCGACCGCAGGTGGCTTTGTCCTGTCAATGTTACTGATTCTGGCGGTTCACCTCTTTCGCATCAGCAACGTACTGGTCAATGGCGTACTGGCGGCCGCGCTGGTTGTCATGTTTACAGGCGCGCTGTTTGTCTGGTATCGCCGCCGGAATCCGCCCGCCCGGCTTTCGCGTGGCCCCTGGATGCGGCTGCCGAAAAGTCTGCTGGTGTTTGCGTTCACCTTCTTTATCACCACATTGCCGATCTCGGATCGGTTTGGCGAGGCCGGACGCTGGGCGCTGGCGCTGCTTCTGCTGGCGGGCATCATCTGGGGACTGGGTGAGATGGTGTTTGGCATGGCCTGGGGCGGACCGATGAAACATGCCTTTGCGGGCGCACTGCATCTGGCTTTTCATCGCCGGCCGGAACGCTTTGGCGGCGGACGTTCAACCGGACTCAAAAGCGTCGATCTCAATGCGCCGACGCTGGGCGTCGAAAAACCGGCGGATTTTAGATGGAATCAACTGCTCGGATTTGACGCCTGCGTCCAGTGCGGTAAGTGCGAAGCAATGTGCCCGGCATTTGCGGCGGGTCAGCCGCTAAACCCAAAAAAGCTGATTCAGGACATGGTGATCGGCATGGCAGGCGGCAACGATGCCCGTTTTGCGGGCAGCCCTTATCCCGGTGTACCCGTCGGTGAGGCCTGCGGCCAGCCGCATCAACCGATCGTCGGGGGGCTGATTAAAGAAGAGACGTTATGGTCCTGCACGACCTGCCGCGCCTGCGTTGAGGAGTGCCCGATGATGATCGAGCACGTTGATGCCATTGTCGATATGCGCCGTTTTATGACGCTGGAAAAGGGGCAAACACCAGGCAAGGGCGCGGCAGTGCTGGAAAACCTCAGTCTCACTGACAACCCGAACGGCTTTAATCCGCGCAGCCGTACGCACTGGGCGGCTGACCAGAACCTGCCGCTGATGCGCGACGTGAAACAGACCGACGTGCTGTTCTGGGTATCGGACGGCGCGTTTGATATGCGCAGTCAACGTATCCTGCGCGCCTTCGTCAATATTCTTAAGGCCGCCAATGTGCGTTTTGCAGTGCTGGGCGATGAAGAACGGGACAGCGGCGACGTGGCGCGGCGGCTGGGCGATGACGCTACATTCCAGCGCCTGGCGAAAAGCAACATTGCGACGCTGCAACAGTATCGTTTTAACCGCATCGTCACCACCGATCCGCATGCCTTTCACTGTCTGAAGAATGAATATCCCGAACACTATCCGGCTGGCACGCAGCCCGACTACGAGGTGCTGCACCACACGACGTTCATCAACGAACTGGTTAAGGCACAGCTCCTGGACCTGAAGGATTACAAGGGCGGCAAGGTGACCTGGCACGATCCCTGTTATCTCGGCCGCTATAACGGTGAATATGCCGCTCCGCGCGAAGTGCTGGCGGAGCTGGGGGTCACGCTGTCTGAAATGACCCGATCCGGCTTTCGTTCCCGCTGCTGCGGTGGCGGGGGCGGTGCGCCGGTGACGGATATTCCTGGTGAACGCCGTATCGCCGATATGCGCATGGAGGATGCCAGAGAGACCGGGGCGGAACTGATCGCTGTCGGTTGCCAGCAGTGTACCGCGATGCTGGAAGGCGTTGTCGGGCCACGTCCGGCGGTAAAAGACATCGCCGAACTGGTGGCTGAGGCGCTGAGCGAACCCAAAAAACCGCTGCCCGCGAAAATCCGCGACCGCCAAATTGCTGTGGAGGTTATCTGATGGAAACGATCATACGTCGCGATCCGCGCCTTGAGTGGATCAGCCGCAACCGCCTGCATCCCGACCATGCGGAGCGGTGTCAGCCGCCGCCGGAGAGCCGCGGCCCGTCAGGGTTGCTGCGCAAAAACCCACACGTCGTAGGCTTTACCGGCCCGACTGGCCTCAGGCGCATTGACCGCGAGAACGGTAATGCCTGCGTGCAGCTCGCCAGCCGGCGTCTGGCCGGGGCTGATCATCCGGTCGAACGGCCGCTTTATCGTGTGGAGCAGCCCGATTACTGCGTGGCCGTGGTGCTCGACATGTCCGGCGGACGCCTTACCCGCCACGATCGCGATATCCTGGGCCAGGCTCATCAGCTGATCCAGCATGCTGGTGGCGCTGGCGTGGTGATGGCCGTGGTGTTTGGCGAGCATCGTGAAGGGGACTTTGCGACGGCCGGTGTGGATCGCCTGCTGCATCTCAGCGGCGAGCACTATACCGGCTACCGCCCGGAGCAGCGCATTCATGCACTGATGGCGGTTGAAAAAGAGTGGGCACCGCGTTTCTGGCTGTTCCCGGACAGCGTCGCGGGCGGCTTCGAACTTGGCTGCCGGTTTGCCGCCCGCACGGGCGAACGGCCCGCAACCCAGGTCTGGCGCGTAACCGGGGAAACCTGCATCAGCCGTGCCGCAGGCGGCAGCGCGGATATTACCCGACCGCTTGCGCGCGTGATGTTGCTGGCGGAGGAGTGCGCCGAACCGATCGACGACACCCGGCATGAGGTCTTGCCGGTCAGCATCGGGCCATTGAGTATCCGGACAAAACGTATTGAGGACTGCGGCCTGATACCGGTCGATCCGGCTGCGGTGCCGCTGGGCGAAGCGGAATTCATTCTGTCGGCAGGTAATGGCATCGGCAACTGGGAACAGTTTCATGCCACGGCCGCGCTTCTCGGGGCCACCGAAGGCGCAAGCCGTGTCGTGGTGGACAGCGGTCATATGCCGCGTTTCCGTCAGGTAGGGGCCACTGGCACCTGGGTAACGGCACGGGTTTATGTGGCGGTGGGGATCTCCGGCGCGGTACAGCATTTACAGGGCATTGCGCAGTGTGACCGGGTGATTGCCATTAATACCGACCCCGGCTGTGATATGGTCAGCCGCGCCTCGCTCAGCGTGATTGCCGACAGTGATGAGGTTCTGGCAGCGCTGGCACGGCGGGTGCGTGACTGGCGCAAAGAGGAGTTACATCATGCAGCATAATGTGCAACACAGCGGCTGCCGTATCACCGCGCTGGTGTCGGTGGGCAGGCATCCGGAATCCGGACGCGCCCGTCGGGCGGAACAGGACGCCCGCGCGGTAGAGCTTGGGCTGACGCTGGCGCAGGACACCCTGGAAGTCCTGCATGCGGGCGATCCGCATGATGCGGCGCTGCGCAGCTATGCCGGAATGGGCGTGGAGGCGCTGCGCGTGCTCGCCATGGACGAACAGGGCGACGCGGTGGCGGTATTGAGCCATTACCTTAGTCAGGATCAGCCGGACGTGATCCTGACCGGCGGCCGGTCGGAGCGGGGTGAGTCGTCCGGTATGCTGCCTTTTCTGCTGGCGGAAGCGCTGGCGATGCCGGTGGTGGTCGGCGTGGCGGAAATCGTCAGCCTGAACGGCACCGATGCCGAAGTATTACAGGCACTGCCGCGGGGACAGCGCCGGTTGCTACGCATTGCGCTGCCGTTTATCGCCAGCGTCGACATGGCCGCCTGCGCACCGCGTCAGGTCGCCTTTGGTCCGGCAAGCCGGGCGACGATTATGGCGCAGCCGGGCATTGAGGTGCGGGATGCGGCAAGAGCGGAATGGCAGATTGCCCCGGCGGTCAAACGGCCGAAGCGTCTCAAAAAGATCAAAGCCAAAACGGCTGCTGACCGCTTTAAAGCGGCAACCGCCAAATCACAGAGCGACGGCGGAAAGGTTCTGCAAAATAAACCGGTAGAGGAAATGGCGCAGGCGGTCTTTGATCTGCTGCTGGAGGAGGGAGTGATTCGCTAGGGCAACGCTGATCCTGCCTGGCTTGATCCTCGCCAGGCAGGAATATCATCAGCCTTTCACGTTTTTGAGGATGGTTTCGCTGTACCAGTCGATAAAGTTAATCACGCCGAACTCATAGGTTTCCGAATAAGGGCCCGGTTGATAGCCGACAGAGTTAATCCCACGCTGGTTTTCTTCCCCCAGAACGCGATCCTGCTCATTGGTCGCATCCCAGACGGCACGCAGTTTCTCGGGATCAAAATCTTCACCCGCCACCGCGTCTTTATGCACAAACCATTTGGTGGTGACCATCGTTTCCTGCGCCGAGAGGGGCAACACGCGGAACACAATAAAGTGATCGCTCTGCATGTGGTTCCAGGAGTTCGGCAGGTGCAGGATGCGCATGGAACCCTGATCGTGACTCAAAAAGCGCCCCATGAGTCTGGTGCAGCCTTCGCGACCATCTATGGTCATCGCCTTCGTGCCCTCTTTCAGCGGCATCCGCACGATGCGGTTACGCAGGCCAAAGCTCTGGTGGCGATGGGGAATTCCCTGTTCGTCCCAGCGTGCGGCCTGTTTATTGTAGTAATCGTGGAAGCTCTGCGGCGCGCGCGGATCGTTGGTATCGTCCCACTCCAGCAGGCTGTTCAGCAGTTCAGGATGACTTCCGGCGCAGTGATAGCACTCGCGATTATTCTCCAGCACCAGTTTCCAGTTCGCTTTTTCGTACATGTGCGATTCTGCCGCCAGTTTGGTGTTTTCCACGTCATAGGGCGCCATGTATTCGTCCAGGGTGGCCAGAAAGGCGTCAAAGTCAGACTGTGGCGTCGCATCAGCCAGACAGACAAAAATAAAGCCGCCGGCGGTTTTGCAGTGCGCCTTTTTCAGCCCGTGCTGCTTCATATCAAATGCCTGATTCATTTCCGAGCCGGCAAATAACAGATTGCCTTTCAGGTCGTAGGTCCACTGATGATAGGGACACACCAGGTTCGCTACTTTGCCACGCTCTTTTGAGCAGAGTCGGGAGCCGCGATGACGGCAGGTATTATGAAAGGCGTTAATGTTACCTTCCGCGTCCCGCAAGACCAGCACCGGGTTCTGACCCACCTCAAGGGTGAAGTAGTCCCCTTTTTTCGGGATTTCACTGCTCATTCCCGCAAACAGCCACTCTTTCTGAAAGATCGCCTCCATATCAATGCGAAACAGAGTCGGGTCGTTATAAAGCGCCTGCGGCAGCGAGTAGTTGGGCTGACGCTTTTCGAGCAAATCGCGTATGCGGTCGTTCGCATCGACAAGGCTTGTACAGGTGATATTCAGCAGATCGTTATGGCTCATAGTGATCTTCCCGCGCGGTTAAGGAGAGTGTTTTGCGCCTTTCCAGGCGTAACAGGATGCCAACCACCCAAATTTTCCGTCAGGCCAGACGTTGATACACGCGTAACGGCTAAGGGTGACGTCCATGCTGCACGGGTTACGCGCACGCGAATGTTCTGCCAGCGACATCCATCCCCTCTGTTAAAGACGTGCGCGCGAAATTTCTTAGCGGGACGGTTTTTTTAAGCATTTCCGTGTCGCGAATAACTAAATGCTGAAACAGGGTTAAACGGAAAATCAGGCTTACCGGCTCAAAAGCCTGTTGCGATGTCGCCAGTCAGACAGGCAATTGAACTCTCCACTTCTGATGGGAATGAAACGTATGTCAGACCGAAATATCACCGTACTGAATACCAATGCTTTTGAGCCTGTCACAACACAAACCTGGACCAATGGCCGCCATGCGGTGCGCTGTGTGAAGGTGATACAGGAAACCCATGACGTGAAAACCTTCTGCTTTATGGCAGAGCAGCCGGTAATGTTCTTTTTCAAACCGGGGCAGTTTGTCACGCTGGAACTGCTGATCGAGAATGAAACGGTTTTCCGCTCCTATACCATCTCCAGTTCGCCCTCTGTGCCTTACAGCTTCTCCATTTCGGTAAAACAGGTGCCGGGCGGCGTGGTCTCGAACTGGTTACATGCCACACTGCGCGAGGGCATGAATCTGGCAGTACATGGTCCGGTAGGGCAGTTCAACTGCATCGACTATCCCAGCAACAAGGTGCTGTACCTCTCTGGCGGCGTGGGCATTACGCCCATGATGTCGATGGCGCGCTGGTATTTTGATACCAATGCGGATGTGGACATGGTGTTTGTGCACAGCGCACGAACGCCGGAAGACATTATTTTCCGACGCGATCTGGAAAACATGACGGCGCGCATCCCCAATTTCAGACTGAGCATCATCTGTGAGCGGTACGAATCGGGCCAGTGCTGGTCCGGCTTCAGCGGTTTCCTCAATTTGGCGATGCTGCAAATGATTGCTGCGGATTTCAAGGACCGCGAGATTTTCTGCTGTGGCCCGACGCCGTACATGCGTGCGATTAAAACGTTGTTACAGGAAGTCGGTTATGACATGACGCGCTATCACGAAGAGTCGTTTGGTGCTACACCAGAGGTCGTGCAGGAGCAGGTCGAACAGGAGGCCGAAGAGGCCGCTGAAATGGCCGACGCGCTGTGCAGTTCAGAACTGCTTAGCGTGGCATTCACCCAAAGCGACAAGAGCGTCAGAATCGCCCCCGGCGAAACCGTGCACGCCGCCGCGGCCAAACTGGGACTGCATATTCCAAAAGCGTGCGGCATGGGTATCTGCGGCACCTGTAAGGTGAAGTGCCTGGACGGCGACGTCGAGATGAACCACAACGGCGGCATCACCGATGAGGATGTGGAAGAGGGCTACATTCTGTCGTGCTGCAGCATTCCAAAGAACAATATCATCGTTGAATTTTAATAACGATCCGCATCGCCGTCTGGCGCACGCTCAGCGCGAGCACGTTTGCTGTGCAGTGCGCAACGGTGACGCAGCCTGAACGGGGGTAAAGCGCCGTTCACCGCAGCGGATAAACAGATACAGCGCCGGTGACAGGGCTTATTCTCTTTCTTGCTGGCCGTCCTCACTCTGCATCGACGCCTCGCTCCCGCGTAAGGGCCGTCGAACGGGACATATGTCCTGCAAGCGTTCACAAAAGCGCACCAAACAAAAAGCCCGCTCAGGTTTCCCTGAGCGGGCTTTTCTCGATCTGGCTCCTCTGACTGGACTCGAACCAGTGACATACGGATTAACAGTCCGCCGTTCTACCGACTGAACTACAGAGGAATTGTTGGAACGGGGCGAATAGTAGCGGCGTCAGTACGGGATGTCAAAGCACTCTTTAACGGTTTGCGTTCAAGTGCGTGTAAAAGCAGCGCATTGGCGAAGAACTGACGCATTCGCTTGCTTTTCAAACTGCTAACAGGATCTCACTTTAAACCCATTTCCAGGTAGATGTTAGACGCATGTCAAATTTTTGTTATTTGACGATATCAAAACACTTGTTTCAGTGCTTTTATGATAAAAATTTCAAAAACGTAATTTATGGAATAAATAAACTGTTTACGGCGACAAAATGGAATGTTCTGAGATGTGTCCGCGTCGCCTGTAGCGCATGTTTATGGAAATCATGAAGATAAGAAAAGTGGTGGGGGGTGTCAGAAAAGCGTCAACGTAGTCGTCTTACCTCAAATTTTCCATTAAAAACGCCAGCGAGGCGGTATGAATGTAAAAAATATTTTTCATTCAACAGGTCAGTCGCTAGCAAGTTAACAAATAAGAAGGGTCCCTATGAACATCAAAAAAACGATTGTTGCTTCACTGTTAGCCTGCATGTTGCCCGCCGCTGCGATGGCGAAAGATATTTCCGTGGGGGTTTCGATGGCGATGTTTGACGATAACTTCCTGACCATTGTGCGTAATGCTATACAAAATGAGATGAAAAAGGATGACGTAAAAGGCCAAATTGAAGATGCCAAAGGCGATGTCGCGCAGCAACTTCAGCAGGTACAAAACTTTATTGGTCAGGGCGTCGACGCCATTATTGTTAACCCGGTGGACACCGACGCGGTGAAACCGATTATCGATCAGGCATCTAAGGCGGGTGTGGCGCTGGTGTTCGTCAACCGCAAACCCCAGGCGCAGTTGGGTGACAAGATGGCGTTTGTGGGTTCTGACTCCGAACTGGCGGGCCGTCTGCAGATGGAAGCGCTGGCAAAAGCCATGAACGGAAAAGGTAACGTGGCTATTTTGCTGGGTGATTTGGCGAACGAATCCACCCGCGAGCGCACCAAAGGGGTGGAAGCGGTCGTGGCGAAATACCCGAATATTAAAGTGGTACAAAAGCAAACGGCGAAATTTAGCCGTAACGATGCGGTGGACGTCGTGAGTAACTGGATGACCGCCGGAGACGATATCAACGCCATCGCGTCAAACAACGACGAAATGGCCATCGGTGCCATTCAGGCGCTGGGTAAAAACGATAAACATATTCTGGTCGCCGGTGTCGATGGTACCCCCGATGCGCTGCAGATGATTAAGAACGGCAAAATGGTCGCCAGCGTGTTCCAGGACGCAAAAGGACAGGGTGAAGGTGCCGTTCAAACGGCGGTTAAGCTCGTCAAAGGTGAGAAAGTGCAAAAGATCGTCGATATCCCGTTCCAGCTGATCACCAAAGACAACTACACCAAATACACCAGCATGAACCAAAAATAAACGTCCTGAACCTGTGGAACGGAGGTGATGTATGACCGCGTTTGCGCTTGAAGCCGAAGGCATCAGCAAGTTCTTTCCGGGCGTGAAGGCACTGGATAATGTGTCGTTACGTGTGCGTCCGGGAACGGTACATGCGTTGATGGGTGAAAATGGCGCGGGCAAATCCACTTTAATGAAATGCCTGATCGGGATGTACCGTCCCGATCAGGGCTCCATTAAAATTAAAGGGGAGCCAGTGCAGTTCAGGGACACCATGGATGCGTTACGTTCCGGTATTTCCATGATTCATCAGGAACTCAACCTGGTGCCGCATATGACCGTCGCAGAGAATATCTGGCTGGGACGGGAGCCGGTGAAGTTTGGTTTTGTCGATCACGCCCGACTGAATGAAGAAACCCAGCAGTTGTTAAGCCGCCTGAACATCAGACTGAAAGCCGATCGGCTGGTGGGCGAACTCAGTATTGCGTCACAGCAGATGGTGGAGATCGCCAAAGCGGTGTCCTGGAACTCGGACATTGTGATCATGGACGAGCCTACCTCCGCCCTGACGGAAACCGAGGTCGCCCATCTGTTTACCATCATTCGTGATCTGCGCGAGCAGGGCAAAGCCATCGTTTATATCAGTCACAAAATGGATGAGATCTTCGCCATTACGGATGAAATCAGCGTGTTCCGCGATGGCAGCTGGGTGGGCAGCGACAGTACCAGCGCATTCACGCGTCAGTCGCTGATTACCAAAATGGTCGGACGTGAGCTGACGCAGCTGTTCCCGAAATTCAATAATGCGATTGGGGAAGAGGTGCTCACCGTTCGTCACCTGAGTTGTCAGGACCGCTTTTCCGACGTCAGCTTTGGCGTGCGCCGTGGGGAAATTCTCGGTGTGGCGGGTCTGGTCGGTGCCGGACGCAGTGAAGTGATGGAAAGCCTGTTTGGCATGGTGCCTTTCGACAGCGGCGAAATCCTGATTGATGGTGTGCCGGTCGCTATTGATTCGCCGTCGGTCGCCATCGAAAAAGGAATGGCGTTTCTGACAGAAGATCGCAAGAAGTCCGGGTTGTTTTTGGTATTGTCGGTGTTAGAGAACATGAGCATCGTCAACATGCCTGAATACAGCGGTAAAGGCGGTTTTGTCAGTCATGTGAAAATGGCTCAGGACTGCATGGATCAGATCCGCCGTCTGAATATCAAAACCCCCACCATGGACCAAATCATTAATAACCTGAGCGGAGGGAATCAGCAGAAAGTCCTGATTGCCCGCTGGCTGCTGGCTCAACCCAAAATCCTGATTCTTGATGAGCCGACCCGTGGAATTGACGTCGGGGCGAAAGCAGAGATTTACCGTTTGATCAGTGAACTGGCCAACCGTGGAGTTGCCATCATTATGGTGTCGTCAGAGCTGCCGGAAATTCTGGGCATGAGTGACCGTATCATGGTGATGCATGGTGGGCGCATTACCGGCATCCTCGATAAAGACGAGGCCGATCAGGAAACTATTTTGTCGTTAGCATCCGAATGAGGCGCGAAACCACGATGAGTAATATGAAAGCAACGGCCACGCAGGCTCCTCAGCATCAACCCTCTTTTTTTGCGCATTTACGTCAGAAACTGCCAAAAGATACCGGCATTTTTGTCGTGATGGTCGGCATTGCGTTGATTTTCGAAATGTTTGGCTGGTATGTGCGCGATCAGTCCTTTTTGATGAACACCAATCGTCTGATACTTATCGTCCTGCAGGTTGCCATTATCGGCATCATTGCTGTGGGCGTGACTCAGGTCATTATTACCACCGGTATCGATCTGTCCTCCGGGTCGGTTATCGCGCTCACTGCCGTGGTAGCCGCCAGTCTGGCGCAAACTTCAGATACGCTGACCCCGATGTTTCCGTCACTGGTGAACATGCCCGCGGTGGTGCCGATTGGGGCCGGCATTGGGGTAGGGTTATTGTGCGGTCTGATTAACGGCGTATTAATTACCCGTACCGGTATTCCCCCGTTTATTGCCACGCTGGGCATGATGGTGTCGGCCCGTGGACTGGCACAGTATTACACCCAGGGTAACCCTATCAGTTTCCTCTCTGACGGGTTCACCTCGATTGGCCAGGGCGCAATGCCGGTCATTATCTTCCTGGTGGTTGCGCTGGTGTTCCACATCGCACTGAAACATACCCGCTACGGCAAATACGTGTACGCCATCGGCGGTAATATGACCTCGGCCAAAGTGTCCGGTATCAACGTCAATAAATACCTGATTATTGTCTATACCATCGCAGGCGCGTTGTCCGGCCTGGCGGGCGTGGTACTGGCGGCGCGCGTCAGTAGCGGCCAGTCTAGCATGGGCGTGGGCTATGAGCTGGATGCGATTGCCGCGGCGGTTATCGGCGGCAGCAGCCTGATGGGCGGCGTAGGGCGCATTACCGGCACGCTGATAGGCGCGGTGATACTGGGACTGATTAAAAGCGGCTTTACGTTTGTCGGGGTAGATGCGTACATCCAGGATATCATCAAAGGCATCATCATCGTCGCCGCAGTGACCATCGATATGCGACGCAACCGTGCCAAACGCTGAATACGCTGCCGCCCTGGCGCTGTAACGGCGCTGGCGGCAGGCGCTTATCCCGGTCACATCGTTCACCCTGCGCCCGGGACTAAGCGCCACCGCCGCCTTGCTACATCACAAATGCGTTTGCGTCGTCCCCTTTCGCGATCCTGTTAAAAGAAAAAACAGGGTAGTAAACGTTTCGGTTATTCCTTTTAACTAATGCGTCTTTGCACGTCTGCCGGGCCGTGATAACGCCGCCCCGGCGGTCTGCTAAACCTGTTACGTTTCCCGCCTTTTACGGATAAACCCTGCCCCGGAGAGGTGGGGGGATTTCCCGGTCATCAAGCCTCATCCTCGATGAAGATTGCCTGTTAACCATCCCTGCACGCTGGTCTGTCATGTTGCGCACTATTGCGGTGCAGGGCGACATGAATGGGAAAAGCAGGTCTGGCAGTCGTCCAGGATTACCTCTTTAGAGGTAACAGGAAACGCTTTTTTATCCGACTGTTAGAAAAATTTTCAAAGATATTTTGCAAACTGAATAAACCTGGTCTGCATCTTGCAATTCCCTCTTATGCAGGCTGGTGAGTAGCGACCAGCCAGACACCTTGACGTAGCGACGGAGGCAAGATGAACTTAAGACGGCTGAAATACTTTGTGAAAATCGTCGATATCGGTAGCCTGACACAGGCAGCAGAAGTGCTGCATATTGCTCAGCCTGCATTGAGCCAGCAGGTTGCTACGCTGGAAGGCGAGCTGGAACAGCAGCTTCTGAACCGGACCAAACGCGGCGTCACACCGACCGAAGCCGGTAAACTGCTTTACAGCCATGCACGTGTCATTCTGCGGCAGTGTGAGCTGGCCCAGTCTGCGGTGATGAATGCCGGTCAGGTGGTGGAGGGGCAGGTGTCAATCGGTCTGGCACCGGGCACGGCGGCATCCGCGTTAACTATGCCGCTTCTGCAAACCGTACGGGAACAGTACCCGGATATCATGATTTACCTGCATGAAAACAGCAGCAGTGCGTTGAATGACAACATCATCAGCGGGCAACTGGATATGGCGGTGCTGTATGACCGCGCCCCCACGGCGGGCATCAACAGCGTGCCCCTGCTGAAAGAAGATCTCTATCTGGTCGGCGCAACCGCCTGCCCTGGCGCCAACGTCGATCTGGCCGAGGTAGCCCAGATGAGCCTGTTTCTGCCGCGTGATTACAGCGCCGTGCGCCAGCGGGTTGATGAGGCTTTCTCACTGCGCCGCCTGAGCGCGCGCATTATTGGCGAGATCGAATCGCTTTCGACGCTCACCGCCGCAATATCCAGCGGGATGGGCGTGACCGTGTTGCCTGAATCGGCGGCCAGAGCGCTGGTTGGTTCAACCCAGGCCTGGATGGCGCGGATCACCAGCCCGACCATCAGCCTGCCCCTGTCACTGAATCTTTCACACCGCTTGCCGTTATCGCCACCCGCACAGGCCGTTAAAAATATTCTGCTGTCGCTGCTCAACAAGCCACTGACTGAAAAACGCGAACTCACGCTGGTCAGCTAAACACAGCGTTCTGTTTATCCCTCTCAAGCAGGGCGCGTAAAACCGCGCCGCTGCCTTTTCTCCTCTTCCAGGCTGTCCTCTCTGTGCGTCCTGCCGCCTTCTATATGCTTCAAACGCATAAATAAATCTTTTTTATTATTTCAGGTTATCGATAAGCGTTTTTATTATCGAATGATCAGATTGCGTAAAGAGAGGTAAATATTTTGAATTTCCAGCAACTTAAAATTATTCGCGAAGCCGCGCGGCGGGAGTTCAACCTCACGGAGGTCGCCAGCACGCTGTTTACCTCGCAATCAGGCGTCAGCCGTCATATTCGCGATCTGGAGGATGAGCTTGGCGTCGAAATCTTTGTCCGCCGTGGCAAGCGCCTGCTTGGTATGACGGAGCCGGGCAAGGCGCTGCTTACCATCGCCGAACGCATTCTTGATGAAGCCGGTAAAGTGCGTCGCCTGGCCGATGTCTTCACGAACGAATCCAGCGGCATTCTCTCTATCGCCACCACACACACGCAGGCCCGGTACAGCCTGCCGCCGGTCATCAAGTCCTTTCGCCAGCTTTATCCTAATGTCCGGCTTGAACTTAATCAGGGATCGCCGCAGGAAATTGTGAATATGCTACTGGCCGGTGAGGTGGATGTCGGGATTGCCAGTGAAATGCTGGCGAATAATAACAGCCTGGCCGCGTTTCCCTGGTTCAGCTGGCATCATGCACTGCTGGTTCCGCGCGATCATGAACTGGCACAACAGCAGCCGGTCTCACTGAATGCTCTCAGTCAGCATCCGTTAATTACCTACCGGCAGGGCATTACCGGCCGCTCCCGGGTGGACAGCGCGTTTCAGCGCGCCGGCTTAAAGCCGGATATCGTGCTCAGCGCTCAGGATTCCGATGTGGTGCGCACCTATGTCAAACTCGGGCTGGGCGTCGGTATTCTGGCCGATCAGGCCTGTGAAAAGGAGCCGGGCGGAGAGCTGGTCCGGCTGGATGCCACTCACCTGTTCGACGCCAACACCGTCTGGCTGGGCCTGAAACGGGGACAACTGCAGCGCAATTACGTCTGGCAGTTCCTTGAGCTGTGCAACGCGAATCTGTCGCTTGAAGAGATTAAAGCGCAGGCGCTCTCTACGGCAGGCGATGATGAGCCCGTAATCGACTTTCAAATCTGACTCCGCGTTGCGCCCTGACGGCATAAAATTTTTTTTCGGCCGTCATTCGCCATAGCGAACGCTTTCTGGCTGCCAATAACAACATCCTGCGCTTCCCCCAACCGATAAAGTGAAGAGAACTGAAAAAGGGGGATGCGATGTCACGTATACAACTGAAAGATCACACACTACTGCGCCAGCAGGCGCTGTTTGCCGGTGAATGGCAACACGGTTATCAGGGCGCAACGCTCGCCGTTAACGATCCGGCTACGGGCGAAACGCTGGCTAGCGTACCGGCGTTAGGTCGCCAGGAAACGGAGGCGGCGATTGCCTGTGCCGAATCGGTCCGCCATGCATGGGCGGCAACCCCCAATGCCACCCGTGCGGCGCTGTTGGAAAAATGGCATCAGCTTATTCTTGATAACGCTGACGATCTGGCCATCATCATGACGGCCGAACAGGGTAAGCCGCTGGCGGAGGCGCGCGGTGAAGTGCTCTACGGTGCCAGTTTTGTGAAATGGTTTGCGGAAGAAGCGCGTCGGATTTATGGCGACACCATTCCCGCCCCAACGACCGACCGGCGCATTATTGTCCTGAAACAACCGGTTGGCGTCGCGGCAGCGATTACGCCCTGGAATTTCCCCATCGCAATGATTACCCGCAAAGTCGCACCGGCACTGGCGGCAGGCTGCCCGATTATCGTTAAACCGTCTGACCTGACGCCGCTGTCTGCACTGGCACTGGCCGTGCTGGCCGAGCGCGCGGGTTTCCCGGCAGGCGTTTTACAGGTGCTCACCGGCATGCCGACAGACATCGGCGCCGCGCTGACCGAAAGCCGTCTGGTGCGTAAAATCTCGTTCACCGGCTCAACGCGCGTGGGCCAGCTGCTGATGAAGCAGTGCGCTGACAGCATTAAACGCCTGAGTCTGGAGCTGGGCGGCAACGCGCCGCTTATTGTCTTTGACGACGCGGATATCGAGATTGCCGTCGCAGGCGTGATGACCAGCAAATTCCGTAATGCGGGACAAACCTGTGTGTGTGCCAACCGTATTCTGGTGCAGCGTAACATCTATGAACGCTTTGCCGCCCGACTGCTGGACGCGGTGGCGACCCTGAAGGTCGGGGATGGTTTTGCCCCTGGCAGCACTATCGGGCCGTTGATCAATACCTCCGCGGTGGAGAAGGTCAACGGGCACATTGATGATGCGCTGCAAAAAGGCGCAACGCTGTTGACCGGTGGCATCAGCGACGGACCCGGTACGTGGGTGCAGCCCACCGTGCTGGGACAGGTCACGAGTGAGATGCGCATCGCGCAGGAAGAAACCTTTGGACCGGTGGCTCCGCTGTTTATCTTTGATGATGAAGAACAGGCGCTGGCGATGGCAAATGACACACCCTTTGGCCTCGGCGCTTACTTCTTTACTGAAAATATTCGTCGAGCCTGGCGCGTGGCGGAAGCGCTGGAGTTTGGCATGGTCGGTTTTAATACCGGCGTCATTTCGCTGGAAGTCGCGCCGTTTGGCGGCGTGAAATTATCCGGGATAGGTCGCGAAGGGTCACGATATGGCATTGACGAATATCTGGAGCAAAAAACATTTCACATGGGCAGCCTGTAATTTAACTTTTAATTTCTGATATTCCTCGCCAGCATGAACGTTATGCTGGCGTTTTTTTTGTGCGCCAGATCGACGTTTTATCGGTATTCTCCTTTTTAGTGCAAGTTTCATGCGCATTGCACCAAAGCAATGCGGCTTTTTTGTGAAGTAAATCATCTGTTTAACCCTTCGGCAATTCCGCAATAAATCCTTCACGAATACGGCACAAAAATTTTTTTGGGCGGTTTTAAACGCATTTTTATTTTTTTAACGGCTGGCATACTTTCTGCATTACCTAATAAAGCGTGCCGAAAAGCATTGCCAGAAATTAATTCATCCAGCGTGTGATGGGTGTAACAAATAAGGATTCTTTCATGTTGAGTTTCGACCCGGAAAGCGTGCAACTCCCGCCTGGTCACTATATTGGCGGAAAACATGTACAGACACAGGGCGACGCTTTTGCCGTTAAACGCCCGTCTGATGGCAAGGTGTTTGCCACGCTGCGCGAAGCCCAGGCAGAGGATGTTGACCATGCCGTCATGACGGCACATCAGGCATTGAAAACCAGCGGCTGGTCAGGATGTGCACCGCGTGAACGTGGCCGGGTATTGCGCCGCTGGGCAGACTTAATCGAACAGGATCCCCTGCTGGCGCAGCTTGAAGCCCTTGGCTCAACCCGTCCGATTACCGATGTCGTGCAACATGAAATTCCCTTTACTGCCGAAGCCATTCGCTTCTATGCCGAGTGCGCCGACAAATACAGCGGCGATCTGTTTCCGACACGCGACAGTAGCCTGGGCATGTTGATTGCGGAGCCCTATGGCGTTATCGGGGCGATCACGCCGTGGAACTTCCCGCTGTCGATGGCTTCATGGAAATGCGGACCTGCGCTGGCCGCAGGCAATGCGGTAGTGCTAAAACCCTCAGAGCTGACGCCGCTGTCCACCGTGCGTATGGCCGAGCTGGCGGTACAGGCCGGGTTACCGGCGGGCATTCTGAATATTGTGCAGGGCAGCGGTGCGGTGACCGGCAGCGCCCTGGTCAGGCATCCCCTGGTGCGCAAAGTCTCCTTTACCGGCTCCACTGTGACAGGCGCGCGCATTATGAGTGATGCGGCCCAGTTTGGCATGAAGCCCGTCACGCTGGAGTTAGGCGGCAAAAGCCCCCAACTGGTGTTTGATGATGCGGGCGAGATTGAGGTGCTGGCACAACGTATTCTGCGTGGCTTTACCGCCAACGGCGGCCAGGCCTGCGTTGCCGGGACGCGCCTGATTGTGCAGCGCGGTATTGCCGATGCGCTGACGGAACGGCTGGCGGCGCTGTGTCGTGAGGTCCGGCCTGGCGTGACCTGGCAGGAGACCAGCCGCTATGCCCCGCTGATTGATGCGCGTCAGGGCAACAAAGTGCAGTCCGTGATTGAGGCGGCGAAAGCCCAGGGCGCAGACGTGCTGGTGGGCGGTGACCGCTTCGCGGATACCGACGGGGGCTGGTTCTGGCAACCTACGCTGCTGACGCAGGTGAAACAGGATAATCCGGCAGTGCAGCAGGAAATCTTCGGGCCTGTGCTGACAATTCAGACGTTCGACAGCGAAGACGAAGGGCTGGCGCTGGCGGCACATGAGACCTATGGCCTGTGCGCCGGGGTACACACGCTGAGCCTGCCACGTGCGATGCGTGCGATACGGGGAATCGCTTCCGGCACGGTATGGGTCAACCGCTACGGGCGGTCCGGCGATTTCATTATTCCTACCGGAGGTTTCATGGGGTCCGGTATCGGCAAAGATTTGGGTCGTCAGGCGTTCCAAGCCTGCCAGCGCCAGAAAAGCGTCCTTATCGATTTTTAAGCACCTAACCAGACAATAACGAGGTTAATGTAATGGCACTGTTTAAACCCAAATTCATCACGTTTGATTGCTATGGCACGCTGATCTTTTTTGATATGGCCGGTGCGGCAAAACGCTGTTTTCACGATCGCGTTGACGCGAAAGACATGGCGGCCTTTGTGACCGACTTTTCCAGCTACCGCCTGGACGAAGTGCTGGGCGCGTGGAAACCCTATTACGATGTGGTCAGCAATGCGATTCAGCGCACCTGTAAAAAGTGGGGCGTGACATGGACGCAGGCTGACAGCGATTACATTTACACCGACTGCGCCACCTGGGGACCACATCAGGATGTGCCTGCCGGGTTAGCTAAAGTGGCGGAAGCCTTCCCGTTGGTGCTGCTGACCAATTCAATGAAGGATCTGATTCCGCACCATATTCCTCGTCTGGGTGCGCCCATCCACATGACGATTACCGCAGAAGAAGCGGGCGCGTATAAACCGCAGATGAAAGGCTTTGAATACATGCTGGAGAAACTGGACTGCCGTCCGGATGAAATTCTGCATGTCTCCTCCAGTTTCCGCTATGACCTGATGACGGCGCACGATCTTGGCATTAAACACAAGGTCTGGGTCAACCGTGGCCACGAACCGGCTAACCCCTATTACCAATACACCGAAATCAAAGACATTGGCGGCCTGCCCGGCGTCGTGGGTCTGTGAGGACAGCGTCATGAAACTGGAATCGTACTGGCAGGCGACCGCACCGGCGTTTCGCGCGGCCGCCAGCGGTCCGTTACCCGCCCACGCGGATGTGGTGGTGATCGGGGCGGGCTTTACCGGTGTTTCGGCGGCCTTATCGCTGGCGCGCAGTGGGATCAATGTGGTGGTGCTGGACAGCGGGGAGGTAATGAGTCAGGCCTCCGCCCGTAATGGCGGTCACTGCAACACCGGCGTGGCGCAAAACTTTGCCTCACTGGTAGCCAGCCAGGGGCTTGAGCAGGCCAGTCGGTTCTATAAGGCATTCGATGATGCCGTGACCTATGTCGGACAGTTGATTAAAGACGAGCAGATTGACTGTGACTTTCGTCTGTGCGGCAAGCTCAAACTGGCCAGTAAGGCGTCGCACTTCTCCGGCCTGCGTGAGGCCTGGGAACTGATGCGCCGTACGGTGGACCCGGAAGTGGAGCTGCTCAGTCAGTCAGAGATTGCGCAGGAGATCGACGGCGGCGATTTTCATGGCGGCCTGCTACAGCATCACGGCGGCCAGATGCACATGGGCAAATTTGGCGTCGGCCTGGCCGAAGTCGCGGCCCGCAGTGGGGCAAAAATTTATACGCATCATCATGTTACGAAGCTGGAACGGCTTGACGGCTACCGCCATCGGGTAGTGACCAGCAAAGGTGACATTCTGGCCGATAAAGTGCTGATGGCGACGGGCTGTTCCAGTGACGGTCCGTTCCCGTGGTTCCAGCGCCGTATTGTGCCGGTGGGCAGCTTTATCGTGGTGACCGAGCCGCTGGATACGGCGCTTCTTACCGGCTTGCTGCCGCATAAACGTAACTATGTGACGTCCATGAACATCGGCAACTACTTCCGGACCACCGCGGACAGCCGTCTGGTGTTCGGTGGCCGGGCACGCTTCGCCATCAGTAACCCGACGTCGGACTCCCGCAGCGGGGACATCCTGCACGCCGCCATGGCCAGTATGTTCCCCAGACTGCGCCATACGCAGATCGACTACTGCTGGGGCGGCATGGTGGATATGAGCGCCGATCGCCTGCCGCACGCAGGCGAACAGGACGGTGTGTTTTACTCGCTGGGTTACAGCGGGCATGGCACGCAGATGTCGGTATGGATGGGCCGGGTCATGGCCGATCTGTTGAGTGAGAAATCCCGCGATAACCCCTGGCAGCGCGAGACATGGCCTGCACTGCCGGGTTATCACGGAAAACCGTGGTTCCTGCCTCTCGCCGGGCTCTACTACAAAGCAAAGGATCGCCTTTCATAACTTCACATTGTTTTTCAGGCCGCCGGGGCATTGTCGGGTCGAAACATCATGACCGGATCATCGCCTTCGCGGTGCGCGCCACACAGCATGTGCCGTCTGATTAACGCAGGGAATTTCACCGTTCGCTTGAAAACGTAATGAGGGTGTACAGATGAGTAAAATCGATAATAAAGAATCTGACGTAACCAATCCTGCTCTGACGCGGATGATCACTGAAGGTACGCTGTCCCGCCGCAGTCTGATGAAATTGCTTTCAGCCGGGGCCGCGATGAGCACCGGGCTGATCGGCTTCCCTGGCATGGCGCTGGCAGAGGAGAAACCGACTCAGGGCGGCAAAATCCGTGTGGGCATGTCCAATGCGTCGGCGACTGACACGCTGGACCCGGCGAAAGGCAATAACAGCGCCGACTTTACGCGCCAGTTTATGTTCTACAGCGGTCTGACAGAGGTGGATAAAACCCTGACGGTGAAACCTGCGCTGGCGGAATCCATCGACTCTGACGATGGCGTCACCTGGAGCATTAAGCTGCGTAAAGGCGTGACCTTCCATGATGGTAAGCCGTTTACGTCCAAAGACGTGGTTTATTCACTGAGCCGCCATAAAGATCCGGCCGTCGCGTCCAGCGCTTTCAAGCTGGCTGAGCAGTTCAAAACCATCAACGCCGTCAACGACAATGAAGTGCAGCTTATTCTGGTGGCACCTAACTTTGACGTTCCCTACATGCTCGCGACGTCGCCCTTCCTGATCGTGCAGGACGGCACCAAAGATTTCAGCAAAGGTATCGGCACAGGGCCATTTGTCTGCAAAAGCTTTACGCCTGGCGTCAGTACGCTTGGCACGAAAAATCCCAACTATTTTAAGCCGGGGCTGCCGCATCTGGACCAGGTGGAACTGCTCGGCGTGACCGATCAGGCGGCCCGCGTCAATGCTCTGTTATCAGGCGATATTCAGGTGGCTTCAGGGCTGAAAGCCTCGGACAGTATGCGCATCAGCCGTACACCGGATCATGGGGTGCTTGAAACCAAGGGCGGCATGTACACCAACCTGATTATCCGCACCGACATTAAACCCGGCAGCAATCCGGATTTCGTGCTGGCGATGAAATATCTGCAACCCAGAGAGATCGTGGTGAAAACCGTGTTGCAGGGCTTTGGCGACGTCAGCAACGACACGCCGGTTCCGCCGTGGCACCCGCTGTACAACGCCGATCTCAAACCCCGTCCGTTGGATCCGGAAAAAGCGAAGTTTTATATCAACAAAGCCGGCATGAGCGGGCAAACCATTGAGATTGTTACGACGCCGCCGCTGGAAGGCGCAACCGAAGGCGCGCAACTGATTCAGCAGGTAGGTCGCAATGTCGGACTGAACGTCAACGTGCGTCGTGTGCCGTATGAAGGCTACTGGGGTACCCACTGGATGAAAGATCCCATTGGTTATGGCTCCATCAACCCGCGGCCAACACTGGATATGCTGTTCTCACAGTTTTATCTCTCCAGCGCACCGAACAACGAATGCGGCTGGAAAAATGAACAGTTCGATCAGCTGGTGATTGCGGCGCGTGGCGAACGGGATAAAGCCAAACGCAAGCAGATGTACGGCGATATGCAAACCCTGATCTATGACCACTGCGGCACGCTGATTCCTGCCTTTATCAGCTCGATGGATGGTTACAGCAAAAAGTTGAAAGGGCTGGAAGCCTGGCCGTCAGGCATGTTGATGGGCTATCGCTTCCACGAGTTTGCCTGGCTGTCTGCCTGATCACGCGTCTGTAAGAGGAGTTCGCCGATGAACCGATACATGATGTTCCTGATTGCCCGGCGCATTGGCGCCGGCATCCTGACCTTGCTTATCGTCTCAGCGGTGGTGTTCTTTATCACCAGCCTGCTGCCGGGCGATGCGGCGCAAATGATCCTGGGGCAAAACGCCACACCCGAAACCGTGGCGGCCCTGCGTCAGCAACTGGGCTTAGATCAGCCGCTGCTGGTGCGCTATTTCACCTGGCTCGGCGGCATGCTGACAGGGAATTTTGGCACCTCATTTGCCAGTCATCTGCCGGTGGCACAGCTGGTGGCACAGCGGCTTCCGGCCACGTTTGAACTGGCGGCGACCACCACCGCCATCTGCGTGCCGCTTGCGCTGATTATCGGTATTGCCGCCGCGATGAACCGCGGCTCGAAGCTGGATCGCGCGCTGGTGATTGGCACTATGGCCACGGTAGCCGTACCGGAATTTCTGGTAGCGACCGTAGCGGTGCTGATCTTCGCCGTGAAGCTGCACTGGGTCTCGGCTATGTCACTGGGCAGTCCCAACATGGATTTCGCCAGCTATATCAAAGCCTACGCATTGCCGGTCATCACGCTATGTTGCGGCCTGGTCGCCCAGATGGCGCGCATGACGCGTGCGGCCATCATTAACCAGCTCGACAGCCCGTATCTGGAAATGGCCTTGCTGAAAGGCGTTTCCCCGATGCGCGCCGTGTTGCGTCATGCCTTACCTAACGCCGTTGGCCCGATTGCGAACGCGATTTCCCTCAGCCTTTCTTATCTGTTTGGTGGCGTCATCATCATTGAAACCATCTTCAGCTATCCCGGTCTGGCCAGCCAGATGGTGGATGCGGTCAGTAACCGCGATCTGCCCGTCGTGCAGCTCTGCGTCATGCTGTTTGCCGGCTGTTATCTGTTGCTGCTGCTGGCTGCGGATATTGTCACTATCGCCTTTAACCCGAAATGGAGGAGCTGATGAAACTTCTGCTTCCCTGGCGCATTTTTCAGTCACTGTCGTTATCAGGTCGCCTGGGCCTGATCGTGACCCTGTTCTGGCTGGTCATCGCGCTGTTTGGCACCTGGTGGGCACCGCACAGCCTCGACGATATTGGTTCCGGGCCGCTGATGGGCGGATTCACCCCCGAAAACCTGTTGGGCACCGATTATCTGGGGCGGGATATGCTCACGCGCATTATGTACGGCGCGAAATTCTCGCTGGGCCTGGCACTCGGCGCGGCCATTCTGGCCAGCCTGATTGGGACGATGCTGGCCTTAATCGCGGCGGTCACCGGACGCTGGCTGGAAGAGCTGCTGGGTCGCATTAACGACGCGATGCTGGTACTGCCGGGTAAAATTCTGGCGCTGATGATTGTGGCGGTATTTGGTTCTTCACTGCCGATGCTGCTGATCACGGCGGTGTTCACCTACTGGCCGGGCGCCTTCCGCATTGCGTTTGCGCTGGCCAGTAGTTTGCGCAATATGGATTACGTCCGCGCCTCCCGGCTGCGGGGCGAAAGCCGCTGGTACATCGCCATCCACGATATTCTGCCGAACATGGTTCATCCGGTGCTGGCCGATTTTGGTCTGCGCTTTGTGTACATCGTCCTGCTACTGAGCGGCCTGAGCTTCCTGGGGTTGGGCGTCCAGCCGCCGTATGCCGACTGGGGCACCTTAGTCCGCGAAAATATTCAGGGGCTGTTTGACGGTTCGCCGGCGGTGTTGATGCCCGCCCTGGCGATTGCCAGTCTTACTATCGCCGTAAACCTGTTTATTGACAGTCTGCAAAGCATGCGTCCGCTGACGCTGGCAAAGGAGGGGGCATGAACGTGACACCACATACGGCGATGCCTGTGATTTCGGTGGATAAGCTGCGCGTAACGGCGCACAACGACAATGGCGATGAGCTGGATATCGTCTCCGATATTCGCTTCACCGTGCAGAAGGGGGAAGTCCTGGCGCTGATTGGTGAATCCGGCTCGGGGAAAACCACCATCGCAATGGCGCTGATGGGCTATGCCCGCCACGGTTGTAAGATCGCCGAGGGAAATATCCACGTCGCGGGCACCAACGTCATGGCACTGACGCCTGCCGAACTTCGCTTTTTCCGCGGAAATAAGGTCGCCTACATTGCGCAAAGTGCGGCGGCCTCGTTTAACCCCGGCATGAAAATTATCGACCAGGTGATCGAGCCAGTGGTGATTCACGGCACGATGACGCGCAAGGCGGCAAAAGCCAAAGCGCTGGGCCTGTTTCGGGAGCTGGCGCTGCCGAATCCGGACACCATTGGCGATCGCTTTCCGCATCAGGTTTCAGGCGGACAGCTACAGCGCTTAATGACGGCCATGGCGCTGATTAGCGATCCGGAGGTGGTGATTCTTGATGAGCCTACTACCGCGCTGGATGTCACCACGCAGGTCGAAGTGCTCAAAGCCTTCCGCCGCGTGGTCAAACAGCGTGGCGTGACGGCGATTTATGTCAGCCACGATCTGGCCGTCGTTGCACAAATGGCCGACCGTATTCTGGTTTTGCTGCAGGGAAAAATTGCCGAATACGGCACCACGGCCCATCTGATAGGCGCACCGCAGTCGGACTATACGCGCCTGCTGATGGCGGCGGCGCAACAGAAAGAACGCCCCAGCAACTGGTGCCCGGCAAAGGCGAATGAGCTGCCGCTGCTGGAAGTACGCGACCTGTCTGCGGGTTACGGACCCAAAGGCAGTGATGGTTTGCCCAAAGTGCGCATTCTGGAAAACATCAATCTTACGCTCTGGAAAGGCCAGGCCATCGGCATTATCGGTGAGTCCGGCTCGGGCAAAACCACGCTGGCTCATGCTATCGCCGGCCTGAACCCGGCCTGTCAGGGGCAAATCCTGTTTAACGGTCACATGGTGGCCGGTCAGATGCAAAAGCGCACGGATAACGAACTGCGTCGTATTCAGTATGTTTTCCAGATGGCGGATACGGCGCTCAATCCTGCACACAGTGTGGAACAAATTCTGTCACGCCCGCTGACGCTGTTTCATGGGCTGAGCGGCATCGCCCGGCAGAACCGGCTGTATCAACTGCTGGATTTGGTCAGGCTGCCACGTACCGTGCTCTCGCGCCGTCCCTGGTCGCTGTCCGGTGGACAAAAGCAGCGCGTGAACCTGGCGCGCGCGCTGGCGGCAGAGCCGGATGTCATTCTGTGCGATGAGGTAACCTCGGCGCTCGATACCGTGGTGGCCTCGGCTGTACTGGATCTGATCAGTGAGCTGCGCCGTGAACTGGGGCTGTCTGTCATCTTTATCAGCCACGATATGCACGCCGTCAGAGCGGTGTGCGATGAGATCGTCGTCATGCGCAATGGCGCTATCGTCACCCAACTGGCGCGGGAAAATTACGAGCAGCCGACCCGCGAGCTCTATTTTGAACGCCTGAAACGTGCCGTGCCTGAACTCCGTCAGGGCTGGCTCGACGAGCACGAAGAGATCCTGAAAGCCGAATAACCGGTAAACAAGCGCCCCCTATTCCGGGGCAGGGCAGCACGCCATTGCCATGTTGCCCCAACACACGACGAGGTTGTGACGACATGCCCGCACCGATTCGATATGTACAGGACAGCCCGGATTTCCCGGATGCTGCTGATGTGGTGGTGATAGGTGCCGGTATCGCCGGTGCAGCCGCAACCTGGTATCTGGCAAAGCAGGGCCTGAAAGTGGTGCTGATAGAAAAAGGCCTGGTCGGGGCCGAACAGTCCAGCCGCAACTGGGGCTGGTGCCGCCAGCAGAATCGCGACGAGCGTGAACTGCCACTGGTGATTGAAGCCCTGCGCGGCTGGGAACAACTGAGTCAGGAAACCGGGGAAGAGCTGGGGTTTCGCCGCAGCGGCCTGGTGTATGCCACCCGCAATGAAGCGGATATTGCCGCCTGGGATAAGTGGGGGCAGATGGCGAAGCAGTACGGCGTGCGCAGCGATATTCTGAATGCCCGGCAGGCTAAAGCGATGACGCCGGGCAGTACCACTGACTGGCTGGGCGGCGTATCAGCGCCTACGGACGGTGCTGCTGAGCCGCGACTCGCCGCCCCCGGCATTGTCATAGGGGCGCAGAAAAACGGGGCGCAGGTTTTTCAGCAGTGTGCCGTGCGCGGGCTGGATATCACGGCGGGCTGTGTCAGCGGCGTCGTTACGGAACGCGGCCTGATCAAGACCAGCCGTGTGATCTGTGCTGCCGGGGCATGGACCTCGATGTTTTGCCGTCGTCACGGATTCGATCTGCCGCTTGGCAATGTGATTGGCACCGCGTTTCGCACTCAGCCCATTCGGCAGGCCATTACCGTGCCGTTTTATACCGAACGTTTCGCCTGTCGCCCACAACTGGACGGCAGCTATACGGTTTCCGTCTCCGGCCGCGGCAGACTGGAGCCCGGCGCGCAGGGGCTGCGCTATCTGAAGCAGTTTTATCCCACATTCAAAAGTCGTCGTAAAAACCTTACCCTGAACCTGGGGATTAAACCGTTTTTCCATGGGCCTGAAGCCATGGGCCGCTGGGATCTGGATAGCGTTTCGCCGTTTGAGCGTATGCGTATTCTCGATCCGGCCGCCGATCGCTCGGTGGTGGAAAACGGCCTGGCAGCGATGCGCCGGGAGTTTCCTGCCCTGGCCAACCTGAAGGTTGCCCAGGCCTGGGGCGGCATGATTGACAGCACCCCGGATGCGATTCCGGTCATCTCCACCGTGGCAAAACTGCCCGGTCTGGTGCTGTCGGCGGGCTTCAGCGCCCACGGTTTTGGCATTGGCCCCGGTGCGGGCCGCCTTGCCGCCGAGCTGGCAACTGACGCCACGCCGGTTGTCGATCCGACACCTTATCGCTACAGCCGTTTCACTGACGGCAGCGCACTTGATGCACCTGGCATGATGTAAGGAAAGCAAAATGACATTTCATATTCGTACCATGACCTCAGACGATATCCCGCAGGTTCACGCCATGAGCCAGGCACTTAACTGGCCGCACCGTCGCGAGGACTGGGCGATCGGCATCCAGCTTGGCGAAGGCGTAGTGATTGAAGAGCAGGGTGAGGTCATCGGCAGCGCGATTCTGTGGCGCTGGGGTGACGAGGCCGCCACCATTGGCCTGGTCATTGTGGCCAATCAGCATCAGGGCCGGGGACTGGGCAAGCAGCTGATGCTGGCGCTACTGGAAAAAGTCCCCGGCTATAACGTACGTCTGCACGCTACCGACATGGGCAAGGGCCTTTACGAGAAACTGGGTTTTGTGGCCTGCGGCAACATCCTCCAGTACCAAACGCCGTCCCTGAGCAGCGTGCCGGCCGTGCCCATCCCGGCGGGGTTAACTCTGTCTGCCGCAACCGCCGACGACCAGGACAGGCTGGTGCAGATGGACCAGGCGGCGCATGGGCTGTACCGCCCTGAACTTATTGCGCATCTTATTAACGATAACCAGACCGTTATTTTGCAGGACGACGCACAACAGGCGCGCGGGTTTGCCAGCCTGCGCCGTTTTGGCCGCGGCTGGGTGATTGGTCCGGTGATCGCGGACAGTTTACCGGTGGCACAGGCACTGACCGCCGCGTTAATGCAGGGCCTGAAAGGGGAATATCTGCGCATGGACACCGACGCCGCGCTGCCGATGGCCAGCTGGCTTGAAAGTCTTGGACTGGCCAATGTGGATGCCCCGGTCACCATGGTACGTGGCCAGGTGTGGGCACCACAGGGCATGCAGGCGTTTGGCTTAATGACCCAGGCGATGGCCTGATGCATATCGTGTACAAATCGGAGCCCCAGCGCGGCCTTTACTGGCAGCGCTGGCTGGCGGCGCATGCGCCGGATATCCACTTACATCTCTGGCCCGAAACGGGTGAGCCGGAGCAGGTGGAGGCGCTGATCGCCTGGGTGCCGCCGGACGATGTGACCCGCCGGTTTCCCAACCTGAAAATTCTGTTTTCTGTCGGTGCCGGGGCGGAACAGTTCGATCTGTCCGCGCTTCCTGCACACCTGCCGTTAGTGAGGATGATTGAACCCGGGCTGACGCAGGGCATGGTGGAATACATTACCTTCGCCGTGCTGGGACTGCATCGCGATATGCCGCGCTATTTCCAGCAACAGCGTGCGCAGCAGTGGCAGGCGCATTCAGCCGTGCCCGCCAGCGAACGGCGCGTAGGGATCATGGGACTCGGCGAACTGGGGCGCGCCGCACTGACCCAGCTTCAGACATTAGGCTTTGACTGCGGCGGCTGGAGCCGGACGCCCCATCAGATACCGGGCGCAGTGTGCTGGCACGGTGACGCGCAGCTGCCCGCGTTTCTGGCACGCAGCGACATTCTGGTGTGCCTGTTACCACTGACGCCCAGCACAGAGGGCCTGCTCAATGCCAGACTGTTCAGCCAGTTGCCCGCCGGGGCCGCGCTGGTGCAGGCCGGACGCGGACCACAGCTTAACGAACAGGATTTGCTGACCGCGCTGGACAGCGGTCAGTTACGGGCCGCGGTGATTGACGTAACGGAGCCGGAACCGCTCCCTGCCGGTCATGCGTTCTGGACCCATCCCGCCATCTGGCTCACGCCCCATATTGCCAGTCGCACACAAAACGACAGCGCGGTGAGCGCACTGGTGGCCAACCTGCGGCGTTTTCAGCGCGGTGAGCCGCTGCACGGCGTTATCGATCGTTCACGAGGATATTAAGATGGATCATTTAGTGGCGTTGCGCCGGGATCTGCACCGTAACCCGGAGCTGGGATTTCAGGAGCAGCGTACCAGCGACATAGTTGCCCACTTTTTACACGATCTGGGCATTGAAGTGCATCGCGGCATCGGTAAAACCGGCGTCGTGGGCATACTGAAGAAAGGCACAAATTCGCGCATGATTGGGTTGCGTGCCGATATGGATGCGCTTCCTGTGCAGGATAAAGGCGAGGTTGCCTGGACCAGCCTGCAACAAAACCGCAGCCATGCCTGTGGTCATGATGGCCACACGACCATGTTGCTGGGCGCAGCGGAGAAACTGGCGCGTGACGTTGCGTTTGACGGTACGGTATGTTTTATCTTTCAACCGGCAGAAGAGGGGCTGGCGGGCGCGAAGGCTATGATCGACGATGGCCTGTTTGAACGCTTTCCCTGCGATGCCGTGTATGCGCTGCATAACTGGCCCGAGCTGCCGCTTGGGGAGATTCAAACCCGTCCGGGGCCGATTATGGCGGCAGCCGACCGTTTTGATATCACCGTCAAAGGCGCAGGCGGGCATGCTGCCCAGCCTCATCTGACCCATGACACGCTGCTGGCGCTGAGCGAGCTGGTGGTCCAGCTCAACACGCTGGTGCCACGGGCACTCGATCCCTGCGAACCGGCTCTGCTGACCGTGACGCGCATGCAGGGCGGTTTCTCCCACAATATGATCCCTGCGGAAGCCAACATCACCGGTACGGTGCGCACCTTTAATCCCGCGGCGCAGGACATCATCGAATCACGCCTGCGGCAGATGGCAGAACACATCGCGGCCGCGCACGGCTTACAGGCTGAGGTGAACTATCTGCGCTATTACCCGGCCACGATCAACAGTGATGCGGAAGCGACTCAGGCACTCGCCGCCCTGCAGGCCGCAGGTATGCAGGCACGCCTCGCGGCTCAGCCCGCGCTTACCTCAGAAGATTTTGCTTTTATGTTGCAGGCCAAACCCGGCGCCTATCTGTGGATCGGCTCCGCGCCCTGCAAGCCGCTGCACCATGCGGCCTATGACTTTAACGACGCGTTGATACCGCATGGAATACGGGCATTTATCACGCTGGCCTGCCACGGGCTGGGGGCAACATTTCCTTGCTGAAACCTGTGGGATTTTAACACTTAATGCCGCTACTGGCGGAATTACGGCACCGTCATCGCTCAACAGATTGCGATACTTAAGCCAACCGAACACGACGTGGATGAGGTAGAGAAATGCAGAATGTCCTGGCAGAACAGCAAACTTATTCGGATAACAGCCTGTTGCTGGATGTCCGAGAACACCATGTGCCGCGTGGCATCGTTACCGCACATCCGCTGGTGATCGAACGCGCGAAAGGCAGCGAAGTATGGGATGTGGAAGGGAACCGCTATCTGGATTTCGTGGGCGGCATCGGCGTACTGAACGTCGGTCATAACCATCCTGCGGTCGTTAATGCCGTGACCCGTCAGCTCGGCCTGGTGTCGCATGCCTGTTTTCAGGTTGTGGCCTATCCTGGCTATATCGAACTGGCACAGCGCCTGAATAAGCTGGTCGGCGGTGAAGATCATTATAAAAGTGTTTTCTTCACCAGCGGCGCAGAAGCCGTCGAGAATGCGGTAAAAATTGCGCGTGCTTATACGCAACGTCCCGGCATTATCGCCTTTGACGGGGCGTTCCACGGTCGTACCTTGCTGGGTGTCACGCTGACCGGCATGTCTGCGCCGTACAAACAGAATTTCGGTCCGTTCCCGAGTGATGTGTATCGTCTGCCGTTCCCGAATCCGTTGCACGGTGTCACGGAGGCCGACTGTCTGAAGGCGCTGGAGCAGCTGTTTGCGGTGCAGATTCTGCCGGAGCGCGTGGCCGCCATTATCATTGAACCGGTGCAGGGCGATGGCGGCTTCTTACCGGCCGGTCCCGCGTTTATGCAGGCCCTGCGCCGCATTACCACCCAGCACGGCATTGTGTTGATCTGTGATGAAATCCAGAGCGGCTTTGGCCGTACCGGCACCATGTTTGCCTTCCAGCAACTTGGCATCAAACCGGATTTGGTCACGACGGCGAAGAGTCTGGCGGGCGGGTTGCCGATTTCGGGCGTGGTAGGTAAAGCCGAGATCATGGACAGCCCGGCGCCGGGCGGACTGGGCGGGACCTATGGCGGTAACGCGCTGGCCTGTGCGGCGGCCCTCGCGGTACTGGATATCTTTGAGCAGGAAAATCTGCTGGCGCGTTCTTGTCAGTTAGGTGAGCAACTGAATCAGCGTCTGCGTCAGCTGGCAGACAAGTATGCCTGTATTGGCGATGTGCGCGGCGTAGGTTTTATGCAGGCCGTTGAGATTCTGGATGTGGACACACACAAACCCGACAGTGCACTGACGCAAAAGATCCTCGACTGCGCCTGTCAGGAAGGGTTGCTGCTGATTAAATGTGGCTTACATCGCAATACCATACGTTTCCTTGCACCGTTAGTGACCACCGATTCGCAACTTGAAGAGGCGCTGCATATTTTCGATATCGCGCTGGCGCGGGCGACCGGTCGTTTGTAACAGCACTGGCCCTCATTGACAAGGCAGCCACCCGGGATGCGGTCCACCAGGCCGCAACCCGGGTGTCACGCTGGCGCATTTTTTGCAAAGCGTGATAAGCCCGGGATTTTTTGTGTTACAAAAAAGTAGCGCAGTTGTTATTTTAAAAGGCGTATTTTAAGGAGTAATAAAAGTGCGCTTTGCGCGAGTACACAGCGTATTTCTGGGTAGTCACGAACGTCCAGTACAGCGGTAAACAATGAGGGGTGCTATGAACGGCTTAATGAAACTCGATCGCATCGATATCAATATTCTGGTGCAACTACAAAAAGATGGCCGTATCAGCAACGTTAATCTCGCCGATGCCGTCGGGCTTTCCCCGAGCCCTTGCCTGCAACGCGTCAAGCGCCTGGAACAGGCGGGATTCATCACGGGCTATGAAGCGCACGTTAATCTCACCAAAATTACCGATTCCGTCACCGTCTTTACCGAAGTCACGCTTAACGGACACCGCCGCGAAGACTTTATGAAGTTTGAAGCTGCGATGCGTGACGTCGATGAGCTGATGGAGTGCCATCTGATTACCGGCGGTTACGATTACCTTCTGCGCTTTATCACCCGCAGTATTGAGCACTACCAGGACGTGATTGAGAAGATGCTTGATGCCCAAATCGGCATTGATAAATACTTCAGCTACATCGTGATCAAATCCCCGGTCATGAAAAGCAGTGTGCCCCTGCGCTCACTGATCGGCAAACATAACGCGATGGAATACGGAAGCCAGTAGCCCGCGCAGTAAGAACGCTTTTTCGCGATGACAGGTACGAATGCAACATCGCCTGGGCGCGAAATCCATCACTGACCGTTGATATTTTTTTTGATCGACTACCCTTTAAGTCTGCACGGACTAAGAGGGGAAGGCGACCATGAGTACCAAAACCAGTGATTTTTTTGTCCAGCGTCTCAAGGCGTGGGGCGTTACGCGCATTTATGGCTATCCGGGCGATGGCATCAACGGTGTTTTAGGGGCCATTCAGCGTGCCAACGAACAGGGTGACGGCATTGAATTTATCCAGGTCCGTCACGAAGAAATGGCCGCCTTTATGGCCGCCGGACATGCCAAATTTACCGGCGAGCTTGGCGTTTGTCTGTCAACGGGCGGCCCGGGTGCGACACATCTTCTGACCGGGCTCTACGATGCCAAAATGGATCACGCACCGGTTCTCGCCATTGCCGGGCAGGCGGAAGCGACCGCTCGCGGTGCCAGTTATCAGCAGGAAATGAACCTTGACCGGATTTTTTCCGACGTGGCTAATTTTGTGCAGGAAGCCTCCGCGCCTGCGCAGGTCCGCCATCTGATTGACCGTGGCGTTCGTATTGTCATTGCACAGAATGGCGTGGCGGTGGTGATCGTCCCGAAAGATATTCAGGACGAAGCCTGGCAGGCGCCTCCGCACCTTCACGGTTTTACCCATTCTGGCAGCGGCTATCAGCGCCCCAAAGTTGTCCCTTACGACCATGATCTGCAACGTGCTGCTGAGGTGCTGAACAGCGGGAAAAAGGTCGCCATTCTTATTGGTTCTGGTGCCCGCGATGCGGCGACAGAAGTGGTGAAAGCGGCTAATCTGTTGGGCGCGGGCGTGGCAAAAGCGTTGTTAGGTAAAGATGTGCTGCCGGATGATGCCCCTTTTGTAACCGGCGCTATTGGTTTACTTGGCACGGGGCCCTCCTGGGAAATGATGCAACACTGCGACACGCTGCTGATGATCGGTAGCGGCTTTCCCTGGACGGAATTTCTGCCGAAAGAAGGTCAGGCACGCGCAGTACAGATTGATATCGATCCTGCCATGCTGGGCCTGCGTTATCCTTGTGAAGTGAATCTGCACGGCGATGCCGCAGAAACGTTGCGTGCTTTGTTACCTTTGCTGGAGCACAAAACCGATCGTCGCTGGCAGGAGGATATTGCACGTCAGGTACAAGAGTGGTGGACACTGATGGAAACGCGAGCGCATGCTCCTGCCAATCCTGTTAATCCGCAGCGTGTGGTATGGGAAATGTCGCCGCAACTGCCGGACGATGCCATTGTGACCTCTGATTCCGGCTCCTGTGCCAACTGGTTTGCGCGTGACTATCGTGTAAAACAGGGCCAGCGCGCCTCACTGTCCGGCGGCCTGGCCTGTATGGGGGCGGCGGTGCCCTACGCGATTGCGGCCAAATTTGCCCATCCGCACAAGCCGGTTGTGGCGCTGGTGGGAGACGGGGCGATGCAGATGAATAATATGGCTGAGCTGATCACCATTCAGAAATACTGGCAACAATGGGCCGATCCGCGCCTGATTGTTTGTGTATTCAATAATCAGGACCTCAATCAGGTGACCTGGGAACAGCGCGTGATGGAGGGCAATCCGCGCTTCGAAGCAACCCAGCAACTGCCGAACGTTAACTATGCTGAGTTCGCTGAATCCCTGGGATTGACAGGGATCTATGTGGATAATCCGGATGCGCTCGCAGGTGCATGGCAACGGGCGCTCAGCGCTGACCGGCCTGTACTGCTGGAGGTAAAAACCGATCCGGAAGTCGCGCCTCTGCCGCCACATATCACGTTCAGTCAGGCCAAATCCTTTATGGCCTCCATGGTTAAAGGGGATCGTGGCGCGGTCCAGATTCTCAGTGACACGGCCAGCCAACTTTTTCATAAAAAGCAATAGCGGGTAAATTTTCACTCGCCCTGCGGCAAGACTCTGCTTGCTGCCGGCCATACGGATGTCCGGCAGCCCTTTGCTAAACCGATAACAGGAGCCTGATCATGGGAACAAACACACAACCGGTGTGGCTGATTTCTGGATGTTCAACGGGATTTGGCCGTGAACTGGCGCAGCAGACCATCGCCCGCGGATTCCGGGTGGTCGTAACTGCACGCCATCGATCAGCGATCGCCGATCTGGTTGACGGCCATCCGAACGCGATCGCGGTTGAACTGGATGTGACGCAACAACACAGTATTGATAAGGCGGTCAACAAAGCGCTTGAAACGTTCGGCACCCTTGACGTACTGGTCAATAATGCGGGTTACGGTTACCAAAGTTCCGTCGAAGAAGGGGAAGACAAGGCCATACGCGCGCAGTTTGATGCCAACGTTTTCGGTCTGTTTGCTCTGACGCGTGCGGTACTGCCGGCTATGCGCACCGCGCGACGGGGCCACATTATGAATATCACCTCCGTGGCAGGATTTATCGGCTTTGCCAGCTCAGGTTATTATGCTGCCAGTAAGCACGCCGTAGAGGGCTGGTCTGATTCGCTCGCCCAGGAGGTGGGTCCGTTAGGGATTCACGTGACCTGTATTGAACCCGGCCCGTTTCGTACCGACTGGGCAGGACGTTCCCTGCATCAGACCCCGAGCACCTTACCGGATTATGCCGAAACCGCTGCCGCCAGGATGAAGGCGACGGCGGCGTACAGCGGCACGCAGAAAGGTGACCCTGTTCGTGCGGCGAGCGCGATGATCGCCATTGCTGAACACCCCGAACCGCCGCGCCACGTGGTGATGGGAGCATGGGGTTATGAGGCGGTAACGGAAAAACTCAAAGCGCGACTGGCACAGATAGAAGCCTGGAAACAGACATCATTATCAACCGATTTTCCTGATTAAACAGCCGGATAAGCCCTGACCGCCATATGGCATGGATGCCCTATGGCGTTGAGCGGTTTACTCTCAGACCTGTCCGGTGTCCTGCGCTTCACAGACAAATTCACCTTCGCTTCACTAAGTCGTCACCTCTCTGTCATCTGATCCCGTCACGCTGTAGCCATCCCGCAGTCCACCGGCTGCGAAATCCCCCCTTACGCTGTGAGGATTTATTTGTGATGGAGTTATCCAGACATCCGACCACTGTGTATCAGGCCGTTGCGGCGCAACTGGAGCAGGCTGTTCAGGAGCGTTATCGTAGTGGTGACTACCTTCCTTCGGAGCAACAGCTGGCCGATCACTATGCCGTTAACCGCCACACCTTACGTCGGGCGGTTGATGAACTGGTGAATAAAGGGCTGCTGCAGCGTCGCCACGGCGTCGGCATTTTGGTGTTAATGCGCCCGTATGATTATCCGCTCCATGCGCAGGCCCGCTTCAGCCAGAACTTACTGGAACAGGGCAGCGATCCCACCAGTGAGCGCCTGCTGGCCGTATTGCGTCCTGCCAGTACAGACGTCGCGGCCGCATTAGGCGTGAACGAAGGCGACAACGTCATTCATCTGCGCACGCTGCGCCGGGTCAATGGCCTGCCGGTGTGCCTGATTAATCACTTCCTGCCCGACCTCAGTTGGTGGCCGCAGCTACAACGCTTTACCAGCGGCTCGCTCCACGACTTCCTGCGGCAGCACACCGGCAAGCAGCTGGTGCGCACGCAAACGCGCATCAGCACCCGTCGGGCTCAGGCCAAAGAGTGCAAGCAGCTGGAGATCGCACTGCATTCCCCCTTGTTGTGCGTGCGCACCCTGAATAAAACCACCGATGGTGCGATGGCGGAGTACTCCGTCAGCCTGACGCGTGGCGACATGATTGAACTCACTCTGGAGCACGAATGAAACAGCAAACGGCACGCCAGCACTGGCTTTCGGTGTTGGCCCACAGCAGCGCCGCCGAGCTTGACGCGCTCTGGCAGCCGCTCAACCTTACGCCGGCATTTACGCTGATCCGACCGGCTGAAATTGGCCTGACACGGTTGCAGGCCCGCATGGGCGCGACGGGCAAACGTTTTGTGATGGGCGATGCCACCGTCACGCGCGCGGTCGTCCGGCTAAACGATGGCACCCTGGGCTACAGCTACCTGCTGGGCCGGGATAAAGCCCACGCCGAACGCTGTGCCCTGATGGATGCGCTGTTGCAGCAGACGGGCACCGCCGAGCTGTTACAGGAAAAGATTATTACCCCACTGGCGGCCTTACGCGACGAGCAGCGTCAGCTGCGTGCACGTGAAATCGCCAGTAGCAAAGTGGACTTCTTTACGCTGGTACGCGGAGACAATGAATGACTTTACTGGCAAGTTTTCATCACCCGGTTGCGGATGCGCAGCATGCTTTTCGCCGCATTCTGAAAGCCATGAGCGAACCTGGCGTTATGGTATCGCTGCCGCTGCAACAGGGCTGGGGCGCACTTTCTCCCGCCGCCACTGCCGTGCTGCTGACCCTGGTCGATCAGGAAAGCCCCCTATGGCTGGACCCACAGGTCGATAATCAGACGCTGCGCGATAACCTGCGTTTTCATACCGGCGCACCGATTACCGACAGCAGTGATGCGGCATTTGCGTTAAGTCACGCGACCGCTCAGCCTAATCCGGCCGACTTTTCCGCGGGTGACAACCTGGCACCTGAGAAAAGCACCACGCTGATTATTGAGGTACCTGCGCTGAACGGTGGCCTGGCATTAAGGTTGACAGGGCCGGGACTGCGCGAAGCGCGCGCCATTGCGCCACAACTGCCGGAAAGCGTGATCGACTACCTGCGTGCCCGCCCGCATCCGTTTCCTCAGGGTGTGGATCTCATCTTTACCTGTGGCGAAGCGATGATGGCGGTGCCACGGACAACCCACGTTGAGGTGTGCTCATGTACGTAGCCGTGAAAGGGGGCGAAAAAGCCATTGCTAACGCCCATCACCTGCAGGCGGATGTGCGGCGCGGCGATCGCGCGGTGCCTGAATTATCCTGCGACCAGGTCGCGCAGCAGCTCGGTCTGGCGGTAGATCGGGTAATGACGGAAGGTGGCATTTACGATCCCGCGCTGGCGGCGCTGGCGATTAAGCAGGCCAGCGGCGATCTGGTGGAGGCCATTTTCCTGCTGCGTGCCTATCGCACAACCCTGCCGCGGCTGGCGCAAAGCACGCCGTTAGCTACCGGTAGCATGCGAATCGAGCGACGCATCTCGGCGGTGTATAAGGATTTACCCGGCGGTCAGGTACTCGGGCCGACCTACGACTATAGCCACCGTCTGCTGGACTTTACGTTGATGGCAAATGGCGAAACACCGCCGCCGCCGCGCAGTGAGCAGGCGCTGCCGGAACACTGTCCGCATATGTTCAGCATGATGAGCGAGGAAGGCTTCGCGGAGGCAGAACACGACGATGGCAGCGAACCCACGGATATCACCCGTGAGCCGATGGGCTTTCCCGCCTCGCGCGCGGCACGTCTTCAGCAACTGGTGCGCGGCGACGAAGGGTTTCTGCTGTCGCTGGGCTATTCCACGCAGCGTGGCTATGGCCGCACGCACCCCTTTGCCGGTGAAATCCGTACCGGATACGTCAGCGTCAGCATTTGTCCCGAAGAGCTGGGTTTTGAACTGGAGATCGGGGAAATGCTGCTGACCGAATGCGAAATGGTCAACGGTTTCACGCACGACGGCGAAAGCGCCCCGCACTTTACGCGGGGTTATGGCCTGGTCTTTGGCCGGGCTGAACGTAAAGCCATGTCCATGGCGCTGGTGGATCGGGCGCTACAGACGCGTGAACACCATGAACGCATTACCAGCCCGGCGCAGGACGAGGAGTTTGTGCTGTCCCATGCGGATAACGTCGAAGCCGCAGGTTTTGTGTCCCACTTAAAACTGCCGCACTACGTCGATTTCCAGGCGGAACTGGAACTGCTGAAACGTCTGCGCCAGGACTATCAGGAGCAGCAAAATGGCTGAACTCAGCGGCTATAACAACGGCTATCTTGACGAACAAACCAAACGTACGATCCGACGCGCCATCCTGAAAGCCGTGGCGATTCCCGGCTATCAGGTGCCGTTTGCCGGACGTGAAATGCCGATGCCTTATGGCTGGGGCACCGGCGGCATTCAAATTACCGCCAGCGTGATTGGCGACAAAGACGTTCTGAAAGTTATCGACCAGGGCGCGGACGATACCACCAATGCGGTCTCGATCCGCCGTTTCTTTCAGCGCGTCAGCGGTGCGGCGACGACCGAGCGCACAGTGGACGCCACGCTGATCCAGACGCGCCACCGTATTCCGGAAACGCCGCTGCAAGAAGATCAGATCCTGATTTTCCAGGTGCCGATTCCCGAGCCGCTGCGCTTTATTGAGCCTCGCGAAACGGAAACCCGCACCATGCATGCGCTGGAAGAGTACGGCATCATGCAGGTCAAACTGTACGAAGACATCGCCCGTTTTGGTCACATCGCCACCACCTATGCCTATCCGGTAAAGGTCAACGATCGCTATGTGATGGATCCGTCGCCGATCCCCAAATTCGATAACCCCAAGATGCACATGATGCCCGCGCTCCAGCTGTTTGGTGCCGGTCGTGAAAAACGCATCTATGCCTTGCCGCCCTATACCAAAGTTGAAAGCCTCGATTTTGACGATCATCCCTTCACCGTGCAGCAGTGGGACGAACCCTGTGCGCTCTGTGGTTCGCGCCACAGCTATCTGGATGAGGTGGTGATGGACGACCAGGGCACGCGCATGTTTGTGTGCTCCGATACCGATTTTTGCCACCAGCAGCAGGAACAACACCATGCACAGTGAACAACCGCTGCTCGCGGTGAACAACCTTACGCATCTGTATGCGCCAGGAAAAGGCTTTGAAGACGTCAGTTTTGATCTCTATCCGGGCGAGGTTCTGGGTATCGTCGGGGAATCCGGATCGGGCAAAACCACCCTGTTGCGTAGCCTGTCAGCGCGGCTGGCACCGCAGGCGGGCGCGATTCACTATCTGCAACGCGATCTGTATCAAATGAGCGAAAGCGACCGCCGCCGCTTACTGCGCACGGCGTGGGGCGTGGTCCACCAGCACCCGCTGGAAGGTTTGCGCCCTCAGGTCACGGCGGGCGGCAATATCGGCGAGCGCCTGATGGCCGTCGGTCACCGCCATTACGGCGAGATCCGCGCGCAAGCCAGCCACTGGCTGCAGGCGGTGGAAATCGCAGCTAACCGCATCGATGATCTGCCGACAACCTTTTCCGGCGGCATGCAGCAGCGTCTGCAAATCGCCCGCAATCTGGTCACCCAGCCGAAGCTGGTGTTTATGGATGAACCGACCGGCGGCCTGGACGTCTCGGTGCAGGCACGGTTATTGGATCTGCTGCGTACGCTGGTGCGGGAACTCAATCTGGCGGTGGTGATTGTGACGCACGATCTGGGCGTGGCGCGCCTGCTGGCGCATCGCCTGCTGGTGATGAAGCAGGGCCGGGTGGTGGAAAGTGGCTTAACTGACCGCGTGCTGGATGACCCGCATCATCCTTACACGCAACTGCTGGTTTCATCGGTGCTCAACTAATGGCGACGGCGACTATGAAAACGCAACTGCGCGTAGAAAATTTGTGCAAAACCTTTGTGTTGCACAATCAAAACGGGGCGGCGCTGCCGGTATTACAGAATGCCTGCCTGGACGTCAGTCAGGGCGAATGCGTGGTACTGCACGGGCATTCCGGCAGCGGGAAATCCACCCTGCTGCGTGCCCTGTACGGTAACTATCAGGCCAACAGCGGCCACATCTGGGTACAGCATCAGGGCGAGTGGGTGGATATGGCGCAGGCACCGGCCCGTCAGATTATTGCCATTCGTCGCGATACTATCGGCTGGGTCAGTCAGTTTCTGCGCGTCATCCCGCGCGTGCCGACGCTGGAGATCGTGATGCAGCCGTTGCTGGAGCGCGGCGTGGAACGCGGCTTCTGCGAAGCCCGCGCGAAAGAGCTGCTGACGCGACTTAACGTCCCGCAGCGCCTCTGGTCTCTGGCCCCCTCAACCTTTTCGGGAGGTGAGCAGCAGCGCGTCAATATCGCCCGCGGCTTTATCGCGGACTATCCGGTGTTGTTACTGGACGAACCCACAGCGTCACTCGACAGTGTCAACAGTGCCGCGGTCGTGGGCCTGATTGAGCAGGCGCGTGAACGCGGCGCGGCAATCGTGGGGATCTTTCATGATGAAGCGGTGCGGGAACGTGTGGCCGATCGCCTGCACGTCATGCAGCCCTTCAAAACAGGGGCAGAAGCATGATTATTAATAACGTAAAGCTGGTGCTGGAAAATGAGGTTGTTGCCGGTTCGCTGGAGTTTCGCGAAGACCGTATTACCAACTTTAGCGAAACGAACAGCCAGCTGGCCAGTGCGCTGGATGGCGAAGGCGCATATCTGCTGCCGGGCCTGGTGGAGTTGCATACCGATAACCTGGACAAATTTTTCACCCCACGGCCTAAAGTCGACTGGCCGGCGCACTCGGCGATGAGCAGCCACGATGCGCTGATGGTGGCCAGCGGCATCACCACCGTGCTGGATGCTATCGGCGTGGGGGATGTGCGTGATGGCGGCCACCGACTGGAAAATCTCAGTAAAATGATTGGCGCGATTCGTGACAGCAACCAAAAGGGGCTTAATCGCGCGGAGCATTTGCTGCATCTGCGTTGTGAGCTGCCGCATCATACAACGCTGCCGCTGTTTGAAGCCTTGCTGTCCTCACCTGAGCTGTCGCTGGTGTCGCTGATGGATCACTCACCGGGCCAGCGTCAGTATGCGTCGCTGGAAAAGTACCGGGAATACTACCAGGGAAAATACCAGCTGAATGACGAGCAGATGGATGCGTTTGAGCGCGAGCAACTGGAACTGGCCGAGGCCTGGTCACAGCCTAATCGTCTGGCGATTGCCGCGCTGTGCCGCGATCACGGCATCGCGATCGCCAGTCATGACGATGCGACTGTTGACCATGTCGAAGAGTCGCACGCCGTGGGCAGTGCGATTGCTGAGTTTCCCACCACGCTGGAGGCGGCGAAAGCTTCGCGCTACCGCAACATGCAGGTGTTAATGGGCGCGCCCAACATTGTTCGCGGCGGTTCGCATTCCGGCAACGTGGCCGCCTGGGAGCTGGCCGCTCACGGCATGCTGGATATCCTGTCGTCGGACTACTATCCCGCCAGCCTGCTGGATGCGGCGTTCCGCCTGGCCGCCGATGAGCGCAATACGCTCTCTTTGCCTCAGGCCATTGCGCTGGTGACGTGCAATCCGGCACGTGCGCTGGGGCTGGAAGATCGTGGCGTGATCAGCGAAGGCTGCCGCGCCGACCTGGTCCTGGCGCATACTCAACATGGCCATCCCCATATTCGCCATGTCTGGTGTAAAGGTCGGCAGGTGTACTGATGGCCCGGCTCATCTGGCTTATCGGCCCGTCCGGTTCAGGCAAAGACAGCCTGCTGGACCGGCTGCGCGAGGCACCGCCTGAGGGCTTGCTGATTGCTCATCGCTATATTACGCGCCCCCATGATGTAGGGGGCGAAAACCATATCGCCCTGACGGAAGCGGAATTTATCCGGCGCGATGCGCTGGGGTTATTTGCCGTCAGCTGGCAGGCGCACGGTTTTTATTACGGCGTGGGCAGTGAAATCGACCACTGGCTGGCGTGCGGGCAAAACGTGCTGGTCAACGGATCGCGCCAGCATCTGGAACACGTCCGGGCACGTTACGGCACGCGACTGTTACCGCTATGCCTTGAGGTGTCGTCTGCGGTACTGGCCGCACGGTTACGCCAGCGTGGCCGTGAGAGCGAAGCGGCGATCGCCCAACGGCTGGCACGGGCTGACCGGCATCAGCCAGAAGGCTGCCTGCGGCTGAATAACGATGGCGCACTTGAAGAGACCGTACAACAGTTACGTCAGTTGCTGGAGGGCGCCTCATGAAACTGACCCTGCTCGGTACGGGCGGCGTAACCGGGGCTCCCGTGTTCGGTTGTGACTGTGGCGCCTGTTTGCGCGCCCGTCAGTCTGCCCGTTATCGCCGCGCGCCTACAAGCGCGTTAATCGAAGCCGGACGTGAACGTATTTTACTGGATGCGGGCTTACCCTTGCTGGCAGAACGGTTTCAGCCTGAGGATATCAACCGGATTCTGCTGACGCACTATCACATGGATCATGTGCAGGGCTTATTTACCCTGCGCTGGGGCAAAGGGAAACCGATTCCCGTCTGGGGGCCGCCGGATGAAAAGGGCTGTGACGACTTGTTTAAACATCCCGGCTTACTGGATTTCCGGCCCGCGTTAACCCCCTTCGTGGCCCAGTCATTTGGCGACCTGCGGGTGACGCCCTTACCACTACAGCATTCACGGCTTACGCATGGCTATCTGTTTGACTGGCACGGTGCCCGGCTGGCCTGGCTGTGTGATACCTGCGGTCTGCCGCCGGATACCGCGGATTTCCTTCGTGGACAAACGCTGGACCACCTGGTGGTGGACTGCAACGATCCCCCCGGTCAGGGCGGGCGTAACCATAACGATGTGACCGCGGCCCTGACCATCATCGAGGCACTGAAACCCCACCAGGCCTGGCTGATTCATCTGAGTCACGATATGGACAACTGGCTGGCCGAGCATCCGCTACCGGCCTCGGTGCAGGCGGCGCATGACGGCCTGTCGCTGTCTCTGGACGCCGTTTTGCCTGTCATCGTTTAATCACATAACCGTAATACAGCTTTCATCCCCGGTGTTCTTAATATAGCGGTCTCTCGTCAGGTTCCTGCTGCGTGAGCAGGGCCTGCTGTCCCTGCTGCCAGCAAAGGCACTGAGCCAACAGGTACGGGCCAGACAGGGTAATGAAGCCCCGGATTCAGCGTCGGGTGCACAGAACGTTAACTGGAACAACGGAGAACATCATGGCACAGGCACTGCTGAAAACGGTGGTCGATAACGTCACGTCGTTGACCCACTCCGGCGGGCAAAAAGTGTTATCTGTTCAGGGATTGAGCAAAGCCTACGGTAGCAACAAAGTCCTCGATAATGTCAGTTTCGATTTGCATGCGGGTGAATTAGTGGCGGTGATTGGTCGCTCTGGCGCAGGCAAATCGACATTGCTGCATATGCTGAACGGCACCATTTCGGCCTCGCAGGGCGCAATCATCAGCCTGCATCACGGCGAAGCCGATCGCAATGTGGTCAACCTCAGTAGCCGCCAGATGCGCGAATGGCGTGCGCAGTGCGGCATGATTTTTCAGGATTTCTGCCTGGTGCCGCGTCTTGACGTGCTGACCAACGTGCTGCTGGGTCGTCTCAGCCAGACGTCGACGCTGAAATCGTTTTTCAAAGTCTTCTCTGACGCCGACCGCGCCCGCGCAATTCAACTGCTGGAGTGGATGAACATGCTACCGCAGGCGTTACAGCGTGCCGAAAACCTTTCAGGTGGACAAATGCAGCGCGTGGCGATCTGTCGGGCGCTGATGCAAAACCCCAAAATTCTGCTGGCCGACGAACCGGTTGCCTCTCTCGATCCCAAAAATACCACCCGCATTATGGACGTTCTGCGCCAGGTGAGTGAACAGGGCATCAGCGTGATGGTTAACCTGCACTCGATCGAGCTGGTGAAAAGTTACTGCACCCGCGTCATCGGGATTCAACGCGGTGTGGTGCTCTTTGACGGCCATCCTTCTGACCTGACCGACGGCCTGCTGCATCAGCTGTACGGCGATGAATTCAACCAGATCCACTAACTATCACAGCAAGAGAACAAGGCTAATGAAAATCAAAGCTTTCGCGTTATTGACTACGGCACTGCTTACCTTTGGCGTTAATGCAGCGGATGCACCTAAAGAACTGAATCTGGGCATTTTGGGCGGTCAGAACGCCACCCAGCAGATTGGTGATAACCAGTGTGTGAAATCCTTCTTTGATAAAGAACTGCACGTGGATACCAAAATCCGCAACTCGTCCGACTATTCCGGCGTAATTCAGGGCCTGCTGGGTGGCAAAGTGGATCTGGTGCTGAGCATGTCGCCGTCGTCTTACGCCTCGGTGTATATTCAGGACCCGAAAGCCGTCGATTTAGTCGGCATTGTCGTGGATGACAAAGATCAGTCTCGCGGTTATCACTCTGTCGTGATTGTGAAAGCTGACAGTCCTTACAAAAAGCTGGAAGATCTGAAAGGCAAATCGTTTGGGATGGCCGATCCGGATTCCACGTCAGGCTTCCTGGTACCCAATCAGGCCTTTAAAAAGCTGTTTGGCGGCAACATCGACAACAAATACAACAATTTCTTTTCCAGCGTAACCTTCTCCGGTGGTCATGAGCAGGACATCCTGGGCGTACTGAATAATCAGTTCGACGGCGCCGTCACCTGGACCTCCATGGTGGGGGATTACAATAAGGGCTACACCTCCGGTGCGTTTGGCCGCCTGATCCGTATGGATCATCCTGACCTGATGAAACAGATCCGCATCATCTGGCAGTCACCGTTAATTCCTAACGGGCCTATTCTCGTGAGCAATAAACTGCCCGCCGATTTCAAAGCGAAAGTGATTGCTGCCATCAAAAAACTGGATAAAGACGACCACGCCTGTTTCACCAAAGCCGTAGGCGGCCAGCAGCACATTGGCAAAACCTCTGTGGCTGACTTCCAGAACATCATCGACATGAAGCGCGAGCTGATGAAAGGCGCGCGCGGCTAACGGTACAGCCGTTGGCGTTGAGCCAGCGAGCCGCCCGCCGGGGTGCGGGCGGCCCGTTATCACAGACAGATTTCCCTTTCTCTGCTGACTTTGCCACACATCAATCTGAGAACACCGCCGTGACCGACTTCGAACGCTATTATCAACGCATCCGCCGCCAACAGAAGCGTGACTCGCTCGTCTGGTCACTGGTGCTGGTGGGGCTTTACCTGGCGGCGGCGAATATGGCCGAGTTCAATCTCGTGACCATCTGGCAATCCTTACCGCACTTTTTTGATTACCTGCACGAAATCATGCCCGTACTGCATCTGCCGGTGTTATTTGCGGATGGCAAGACAGAAGGTTCGCTGGCTTACTGGGGCTATCGTCTGAATATCCAACTGCCGTTGATATGGGAAACATTGCAGCTGGCGCTGGCTTCCACGCTGATTGCGGTGGTGATAGCGGGCGTGCTGGCCTTCTTTGCGGCCGATAACACACAAACGCCAGCCAGTCTGCGCATGGCGATTCGCGCTTTTGTCGCCTTTCTACGCACCATGCCGGAACTGGCCTGGGCGGTAATGTTTGTGATGGCATTTGGCATCGGAGCGATTCCCGGCTTTCTGGCGCTGGCGCTGCACACCATTGGCAGCCTGACCAAACTGTTTTATGAAGCCATTGAGTCCGCCTCGGATAAACCGGTGCGCGGGCTGGCGGCCTGCGGTGCCAGCAAACTGCAACGGATGCGCTATGCCTTCTGGCCGCAGGTGAAGCCGGTTTTTCTGTCATACAGCTTTATGCGCCTGGAAGTTAATTTCCGTTCGTCGACCATCCTGGGGCTGGTGGGGGCGGGCGGCATTGGTCAGGAGCTAATGACCAATATTAAACTGGATCGCTTTGATCAGGTCAGCATGACGCTGCTGCTGATTTTGATTGTGGTCTCGCTACTGGACACCGTTTCTGGCCGCCTGCGCCGTCGCGTTGTGGAGGAATAACTATGGTTACGCTTGCGCCCGATATCAGCGCGATGAAGCAGCAGCATCCCGCGCTGTTTGCTGCACAAAACCGCTATCTGCGTCGCCTTGCCATGCTGGCCCTGGCGCTGGTGCTCTATTATGTCTTTTTCTTTATGGTGTTTGGCATCGAATGGAACCGCCTGCTCACAGGATGCCAGCAACTGGGCCGCTATTTTCTGCGCATGTTTGTCTGGCAGGACTTCGTGAACTGGCCGTTTGGCTACTATTTCTCTCAGGTCGGCATTACGCTGGCGATTGTGTTTGCCGGCACGCTGACCGCCACGCTGCTGGCGCTGCCGCTCTCGTTTCTGGCGGCGCGTAATGTGATGCATGACAAGGTTGCCCGTCCCATTGCGTTTGTTGTGCGTCGCCTGTTCGATATGCTGCGCGGCATTGATATGGCGATCTGGGGCCTGATTTTTGTTCGCGCGGTCGGCATGGGGCCGCTGGCCGGGGTGCTGGCGATTATCCTGCAGGATATTGGTCTGTTAGGTAAGCTCTATTCCGAAGGCCACGAAGCGGTTGAGCGTTCACCCAGTCGCGGCCTGGGCGCGCTGGGCGCCAACAGTCTGCAGAAGCACCGGTTTGGTATTTTCACCCAGTCCTTCCCACAGTTTCTGGCACTGAGCCTGTATCAGATCGAGTCCAATACCCGCTCAGCGGCGGTGCTTGGCTTTGTCGGCGCGGGCGGTGTCGGCCTGGTGTACGCAGAGAACATGCGCCTGTGGAACTGGGATGTGGTGATGTTCCTGACGATTATCCTGGTTGTCGTGGTCATGGTGATGGATGCCATCTCCAGCCGCCTGCGTAAACGCTATATCATCGGGAAGCCGGTGCCGTTGTGGCAGCCTGGCGGGCACGATTAAGCCGTGCGCTGCGCTGCCAGGCGCGCTGAAGCGCCTGCACCAGCTGCGCTGCCTGCCAGGGTTTCGCCAGTCGTTCACACAACGGCAACGTGACGGGCTGGTGACGCAGATCCTGGCCGCTGATGAGCAATGTAGCCAACTGCGGCCACTTTTGCTGTGCCTGACGAATCACCTCCGCACCGTTAATCTCACCCGGCAGCATCAAATCGCTGATCAGCAAATCGATATCCGGCGTCTGGTGCAGCAGCGCCAGCGCCGCTTCGCCCGTGTCACACTCCAGCGTCAGGTAACCCAGTTGGTGCAGATGTTCACACAGGGTTTGCCGCACAGCCGGTTCATCATCCAGCACCAGAACTAACCGGTCCTGCGCGGCATCCGGCTGCGCCGGGTGCGAGGCGACGAATCGGACCGCCGGGACATCGGGCGCGCGGGGCAGCAACAGCCGTACGGTGGTGCCCTGGCCCGGCGCGGTTTCCAGCTCTACCTGTCCGCCCGACTGACGAACAAAACCGTAGACCATCGACAGGCCCAGGCCGCTACCGGTACCGGTTGTTTTGGTGGTAAAGAAGGGTTCAAACACCTGCGCACGCACCTCTTCTGACATGCCGCAACCGTGATCGATGACCTCAATGGTGACCCGGTCTCGCTTTTCACCGCGCTCAGTGCGGCGCTGGTTCCAGATACGCAGACGGATTTCGCCGCTTTGTCCGGCCATCGCATCTCTGGCATTCACCACCAGATTCATGACCGCATTCTCTAACTGACTGGCATCAATCCAGGCAGGCCAGCCGGGCCGTTGGGCATCAATAATCAGGTGTTGACCGGGCAACAGCGAATGTTGCAGCAGCCCCTGCAGGTTTTCCACTAACGACACGACCGACACCGCATGCGGATTCAGGGTTTGCTTACGCGAAAAGGCCAGCAGTCGCTGGGTCAGCAGGGCTGCCCGATCCGCCGCCTGGCGGGCGCGTTCTATCCGGCTCGCAAGAGGGCCGGGCGGCAGTTGCCCCTCGGTTAACGCCAGGCTGCCGATAATGACGGCCAGCAGATTATTGAAATCATGCGCGATGCCGCCGGTCAGCTGACCTACCGCTTTCATTTTCTGACTGTGTACCAGCGCTTCTTCCAGCACTTTCCGTGAGGTGCGTTCCAGCACCGTATTCACGCTACCGCGCCGGGGGACCGGGCTGAAGCGCAGTTCTACGGTGCGGCCATCGGCCAGCCTGACTTCCTGTGGTTCCGCCAGATCGTGCAGGTGTATATCAAGCTGCGCCAGCAGATGCTGGTAGTGCAGTCCCCGCTGCAAATCCCGCGGTGCGATGCCCAGAAGCTGCGGATACTGATCGTTCCACACCACCAATTCGCCGCTGTTATCAAACAGGGCAAAGCCATCACGCATTGCCAGAAAGGTGGATTCGAGTTGGGTACTTTTCTCTTTTAGCAGACGCGACGTATGGGCCAGCGAGGCGGTATTACGGGCAAACACATTGAAGGCGCGCGCCAGCTCGCCCAGTTCATCCCGTCGCTGAAGGCCCGGCACGCTGACATTGTGTTCCCCCTGGGCCAGCCGGGTCATTGCGGCGGCAATGGCGGTCAGGCTGGACCCCAGGTTGCGATAGATGTAGTACCCGGTATAGACGGTGATGGCGAGTGCCAACAGGGCAGAAAGCAGGATAAAGCCACTGACCGAATCCCGTTGTCGGTGAGTGGCAATGTTACGCTGATCACTTTGCCGGGCTACCTGCTGAACGTACGCGGTAATGTCATCATTCAGCGCGGCTACGAGCGCCTTGATACGGTAGGTGGCATAGGCGATGGACAGATCGCTCTGTTCCAGCGCTGCCGCCAACGGGATCAGGCTGCGTTGGGTTTCCAGTAACTGCTGCACGTTGTCACCCAACGCCCCCGATGCGACCACGTTGCGCCATTGCGTCATCACCTGCTGCAACTGATCAATGACCGCGGTCGAGGAGGGCGTACGAATCGCAATATCCAGTAGCCTGCCGGTCTGCTGGCGCAACGCGAAATCGGGTGCGCCGGTTCCGTTGCGGTGTGCCAGGTCATTAATGCGTTCCAGCAGCAGCTGTGACTGCCATAACCCGCTGAGCACAAGATTGCGCTGCAAATGACGTTCATGGCCCTTACGCAGCAACAGACTCACAGACTGCTCAAGCATCAGACTGCGTGCACGCAGTCGGGCCACGCGTTCAGGCTCGCGTGCAGCCAGCGGCGTACTGGCCAGCAGGGCGAGTGAATGTTGCAGGGCCTGCTGATTCTGCTGCAGTCGTCGCGATTCGCTCTGATATTCCAGCGCGCCCACGACCTGAGATAACCGCACGGCGGTGATGGCGACATTCGCGGTATTGCGCGCCAGCGCCAGGCTGCCGTTCATATCGGCCAGCGTCTGAGCCTGAGCCTGTTCCTGAAGGCTTCCGGCATGGCGAAAGCTGGTAATGGCCACCACGCTCACCATCAGGGTGACGCACACAACTAATAAATGCGACAGCAACAGGCGACCGCGCGCCCCGACCTGCCACGGCAAACTGCGTTGCATCAATACGCTCTCCGGCCATGCGACGATAGGGCGAGTATAAAAGTGAGTGCGAAGCGGAATATGACAAATATGAATGGCCGCTGACATTATCCATTTATCTTCTCCTGCTTAACTCGCGGCTATCCATAATCAGCAGGAGCGGGGCGATGACAGCTAAGCCGATACTTGAAATGCGTCAGATCACCCAGCGTTTTGGCCACTTCTACGCACTGAAAGGCGTTGACCTGACCGTTTATCCTGGCGAGGTGCATGCGCTGATGGGGGAAAATGGCGCGGGCAAAAGCACCCTGATGAAGATTCTGGCGGGGGCCTATACGGCCACCAGCGGCGAGGTGTTGATCAACGGCGAGCCGTATCCGCTTAAAGGACCGAAAGCGGCATTAGCGGCCGGGATTACGCTGATCTATCAGGAAATCAACCTTGCTCCGAATCTCACCGTGGCAGAAAACATCTTTCTGGGAAGCGAAATCACCCGTGCTGGCATGGTCAGGCGTCACCAGATGGCCCGTGAAGCGCAGCAGGTTATTAACCACTTAGGCGCGCAGTTCAGCGCAACGGACAAAGTCAGCAGGCTGAGCATTGCCGAGCAGCAACAGGTGGAGATTGCGCGCGCCCTGCATCGCAACAGCCGTATTCTGGTGATGGATGAGCCCACCGCCGCCTTATCCAGCCGCGAAACTGAACAACTCTTTGCCCTGATCAAACGGCTGCGCAGCCAGGGAATGGCGATTATCTACATCAGTCATCGCATGGCGGAAGTGTATGAGCTGTCGGATCGCGTCAGCGTACTGCGCGACGGGCAGTACGTCGGCAGTCTGACGCGCGACAACCTTAACGCCAGCGAACTGGTGCGCATGATGGTGGGACGCCCACTCAGCGATCTGTTCAATAAAGACCGCACCATTCCTCGCGGCGAGGTGCGTCTGGCTCTGCACAACCTGTCCGATGGCGGCAAGGTACAGCCCTGTAGCCTTAACGTGCGGGCAGGCGAAATTGTTGGCCTGGCCGGCCTGGTTGGTGCGGGACGCAGCGAACTGGCCCAGCTGATTTTTGGCGTGCACCGGCTTCAGCAGGGTGAAATCTGGGTGGACGGCCAGAAGGTAGAGATTCACTCCCCAAGAGAAGCGATTGCGCACGGCATTGGCTTTCTGACCGAGAACCGCAAAGAGCAGGGATTATTCCTTGAAATGGCTGCACAGGAAAACATCGTGATGGCCACGCTGGAACGGGATGCGCAGTACGGCATGCTGAACCGCCGTCAAGCCAGAAAGATCGCCAGCGAGGCGATTGCCGCGCTCAATATCCGGGTTCCCCACGCGCTGGTGCGGGCAGGAGGCCTGTCCGGTGGCAACCAACAGAAGCTGCTGATTTCCCGCTGGATTGCCATTGGTCCGCGCATTCTCATCCTGGATGAGCCGACGCGCGGCGTGGACGTCGGGGCCAAAAGCGAGATTTACCGCATGATGCAGGATATGGCGCGGCAGGGCGTGGCCATTCTGATGATCTCCAGTGAATTACCGGAAGTGGTCGGCATGAGTGACCGGGTTTATGTGATGCATGAAGGCACTATCGCAGGGGAACTGGCAGGTAACGAGATTAGTCAGGAAAACATCATGACGCTGGCAACCGGTGCGTATAGCGCATCACCGCTTGAAGTATGAGGATAAAACCATGACACAAACGGCACGGATTCATCCACCCACGGTCAGACGAGCCCTGATGGGCGACATCATGCAGACCGTCGGCATTTTACCCATTTTGATTTTAATCGTGGCGGTCTTCGGCGTTGTCACACCCAATTTCTTTACCGAAGCCAATTTACTGAATATTACGCGCCAGGCGTCCATCAACATTGTACTGGCCGCAGGCATGACGTTTGTCATTCTTACCGGCGGTATCGATTTATCTGTCGGCTCAATGCTGGGCACGACGGCGGTGGTGGCGTTGCTCACTTCGCTGGATCCGATGCTGGCCTCGCTCACGATTCCGATGGCGCTGGGAGCCGGGCTGGCGATGGGTCTGTTTAACGGCATTCTGGTGGCCTGGGCCGGGCTTCCGCCGTTTATCGTGACGCTGGGCACCTATACCGCACTGCGCGGAGCCGCCTATCTGCTGGCGAACGGCACCACGGTCATCAACGCCGATATCAATTTCGAGTGGATAGGCAATGGCTATCTGGGGCCGGTACCGTGGCTGATTGTTATTGCGTTCGCGGTGATTGCGCTTTGCTGGTTCATCCTGCGCCGCACCACGCTGGGCGTTCACATCTACGCCGTAGGCGGCAATATCCAGGCAGCCCGTCTGACCGGGATCAAAGTCGGGCTGGTGCTGCTGTTCGTTTACGGGATGAGCGGCTTGCTGTCCGGCCTGGGCGGACTGATGAGCGCTTCACGTCTCTACAGCGCCAACGGCAATCTGGGCATGGGTTACGAGCTGGATGCCATTGCGGCGGTCATTCTGGGTGGCACCAGTTTTGTGGGGGGAATCGGCACCATTACCGGCACGCTGATTGGCGCACTGATTATTGCCACGCTGAACAACGGCATGACATTGATGGGCGTTTCTTATTTCTGGCAGCTGGTGATTAAAGGGGCCGTGATCATCATCGCCGTGCTGATCGACAAATATCGCACGCGTCATCATGTGGGCTGATGTCCCCTATGCAGAGAGTACACAACGCGCCATTCAGCAGTTGGCCGATAAATAACAGCAGGAGAAGATCTATGCGTTTTAATCCGATTGTAACCGGGTTGCTGGCGGCAACGCTGCTCAGCGCCGGTATGGCTCAGGCAAAAGAACTGAAATCGATTGGCGTGACGGTGGGCGATCTGGCTAACCCGTTCTTCGTGCAAATCACCAAGGGCGCAGAGATGAAGGCGCGCCAGCTGGCTGGCGATAACGTCAAGGTGACGCTGGTGTCAAGTGGCTACGATCTCGGACAGCAGGTAGGGCAGATAGATAACTTCATCGCCGCTAAAGTCGACATGATTATCCTGAATGCCGCGGACTCAAAAGGGATCGCGCCCGCAGTGAAACGCGCACGGGATGCCGGGATTGTGGTGGTGGCTGTCGACGTCGCCGCCGACGGTGCCAACGCGACGATCACCTCGGATAACACTCAGGCCGGTGAAATGGCCTGTAAATATATCGCTGACCGTCTGAAAGACAAAGGCAACGTCGTCATTATCAACGGGCCGCCGGTCTCGGCGGTGCAAAACCGCGTGGAAGGCTGTATGACGGCGCTGAAACGCCATCCTGACATCAAACTGCTTTCTTCTAATCAGAACGCCAAAGGCAGCCGTGAAGGCGGCCTGGAAGTGATGACCGGCCTGCTGTCGGCCAACCCGAAAATTGATGCCGTGTTCGCGATTAACGATCCAACCGCAATTGGCGCGGATTTAGCGGCGAAACAGGCACAGCGTAACGAGTTCTTTATTGTCGGAGTGGACGGTTCACCGGACGGCGAAGAAGCGCTGAAGCGTAAGAACTCGCTCTTTGCCGCCACGCCCGCTCAGGATCCTCAGGTGATGGCCGCGAAAGCCGTCGAAATTGGTTACGACATCCTGCAGGGAAAACCCGCACCGGATAAACCCGTGCTGATCCCGGTGAAGCTGATCGACCGTAATAATGTCGGCAGCTACAAAGGCTGGACCGTGAAATAAACCAGCAGGCGGCATCGCAGGGTGCCGCCTTAACGGGAGAGCGGAAGATGAAACGCGCCGACGTGAACAAACATTTGCAATATACGCGAGACTTTTTCACCCGTCAGGACGTCCCTCTGCCGTCCTGGGCCGATTACGGTATCCGGCAGTGGCGTCAGCAACAGGAGGACATCACTGAAATCGTTGCCTTACGCCTGGGCTGGGATCTGACCAGTTTTGGTGGCGACGATTTTCTGCAAACCGGCCTGACGTTATTCACACTCCGCAACGGCTCGCCGCACGGAACGCCCTGGCACAAACCTTATGCAGAAAAAGTGATGCACGTGCGTGAAGGGCAGGTAACGCCGATGCATTACCATCCGCGCAAGATGGAAGACATTATTAATCGCGGCGGCGGCAACCTGATTGTCGAGCTGTATAACCGTGAAGGCCATGACAAAGCCGCCACGCCGGTGACGGTTTCCCTGGACGGCATCCGGCAAACCCATGCGGCGGGTTCGCAGATCAGGCTTTCCCCTGGTGAAAGTGTCACGCTCGTCGCGGGCGTCTGGCACAGCTTCTGGGGCGAAAACGGCTTTGGTGACGTGCTGGTGGGGGAAGTCTCCATGCCCAACGATGATGACAACGACAACGTCTTCCTGACGCCGCTGGCGCGTTTCAACGACCTTGACGAGGATGAGGAACCCCAGAGGCTGCTTTGTAACGACTATTCCCGCTGGCTCACCTTGAGGAGTGAATGATGGCTTTGATTTCTCTGGCACAGGGGCTGGCGCATGCCCAGCAACAGGGTTATGCGCTGGGCGCGTTTAATGTCCTGGACAGCCATTTCCTGCGTGCGCTGTTTGATGCGGCAGAGCGACAGCGCTCGCCGTTTATTATCAACATTGCCGAAGTGCATTTTAAGTACGTCACGCTCGATCAGATCACTGAGGCAATCCGTTTTGAAGCCGCGAAGCATACTGTTCCGGTGGTGCTGAATCTGGATCATGGCTTGCACTTTGAGGCGGTGATGCAGGCGATTCGTCTCGGGTTCACCTCGGTGATGTTTGACGGTTCGACCCTGAGCTATGAAGAGAACATTCGCCAGACGCGGGAAGTGGTTCGCGCCGCACATGCCGTCGGCGTTTCCGTTGAGGCAGAGCTGGGCGCAGTCGGGGGTGATGAAGGCGGCGCACTGTTTGGGGAAGCCGACAGCGAGAAATTTACCGATCCGCGACTGGCCGCTGAATTTGTGCGCGAAACCGGCATTGATACGCTGGCGGTCGCCATTGGTAATGCGCACGGCAAATACAAAGGGGAACCCAAACTGGATTTTGACCGGCTGGCGGCGATTCGTCAGCAAACCGGTGTACCGCTGGTGCTGCACGGCGGGTCGGGCATCAGCGACGCGGATTTCCGTCGGGCAATCTCACTCGGTATTCACAAAATTAACTTTTACACCGGCATGTCTCAGGCGGCCCTTGACGCGGTGGAACGCAGCCTGGCCTCGCGCAATACCCGTTATGATGAGTTCGCAGAGTTACTAATGGCGGTGGAAAAGGCGATTTGTGAAACCGTTATGCAGCAGATGAACATTTTCGGCAGCGCAGGCCAGGCGTAAATGACAACGCGAAGCGGCATTCTGGCCGCAGGTGTCATGCTGGTGGATTATGTGCATCGCATCAGCCACTGGCCGGAACAGGGCTGGCTGACCGAAATACAGCACAGCGAAAAGGCCGCAGGTGGCGCGCCGCTCAATGTCCTGCTCACGCTGTCACGCATGCAGTGTGCACTGCCGCTGGCGGCGATTGGCCTGCTCGGCAATGACGCCGATGGCGATTTTCTGCTGGCTATGATGAAAGCGGCGCAGATTGACTACCGGTTAGTGCAGCGCACCGACGACAAGCCTACAGCGATGACCCAGGTGATGACGACCCCGGACGGACAACGGACTTTTTTCTTTTCACCCGGCGCCAACAGTTTACTGGACAGACCGCACTTCGCCGCCGTCGATGACGCACAGCGCATCTTTCATCTGGGGTATTTGCTGCTGCTGGAAACGCTGGATAGCGTGGACAGCGAATTTGGTACCCGCAGCGCCCGGTTGCTGGCACACATGCAGCAGCGGGGCTATTTCACGTCCCTGGATCTGGCTTCCCGCGCGGGCGATTACCGCCCTCAGGTGCTGCCTGCCTTACGCTGGCTGGATTATCTGGTGATTAATGAACTGGAAGCGCAGGCGTTGTCAGGCGTGCTGTTACGTGATGGCCGCGGCACTCAGCCGCCCGCCGCTTTTGCCCGTGCCGCGCAGTGGCTGGCGGAGCAGGGCGTGCGTCAGCGTGTTGTTATCCATGCGCCCGAGGGCGCATGGGGACGTGAAGCGGACGGCGAAGGTGTCTGGCAGCCCGCCTGGCAGCTGGCACCCGACGACATTGTGGGCAGCGTCGGAGCGGGTGATGCATTTTGTGCGGGCGTGTTGTTTGCCAGCCATGAAGGCGAGGATATGGTCTCGACGCTGAAAATGGCCCATACCTGCGCCTGTTTTAATCTGCGTGCCGCCAATGCGACAGACGGCATTCGCCCCTTGCGCGACATGCGTGAATGGATGGCTCAGGCGGTTTGTGTGGAAAGTCCCAGCCCTTCAGGTTTGACCACATCGGCAGAAAAAACATAGCCCAGCCCGCGGATAGTGCGGATCAGGCCGGGCTGATGCGGATTGGCTTCAATTTTACGGCGTAACCGCATGATCAGCACATCGATCGTGCGGTCAAAGACATCCATCGTCTCGCTGTGGGTCAGTTCTAATAACTGATCGCGCGTCAGGACCTTGCGTGCATGCCGTACCATGGCGCGTAACAAAGTATATTCCCCCTGCGTCAGAGGAACCGTTTCGCGTTGAGGATTGAGTAACTGGCAGCGTGCTTCATCAAGCACCCAGCCATTGAAGCGCCAGCCTGACTGCGCGTCATCACTGGTTGCGGCACGTCCGCTGCGTCTGAGGGCGGCGCGTGCGCGGGCCACGACCACGCGGGGATTGAATGGTTTAGCAATATAGTCGTCCGCGCCCATCTCCAGACCCACGACCATCTCCGATTCCGATCCCATGCCGGTCAGCATGATTACGAGGATATCAGGCCGTTGACGCTGCAACTGCTGGAGCACCAGCAATCCATTGGTATCAGGCAACATCATATCCAACATTACCAGCGCGATGTCCGGGTGAGCACTGACCATCGCCAGCGCCTCTTTACCCTGATGACAACGATAAACCCGTAAAGCATGTTCACTGAGCGCGTCCTGCAACAGATCGCAGACCGCAGGATCATCATCCACCACCAGAACTGCTGGCTTCATTGTGTGACCTCAATGTTACTAAAGAGTTAATTTCGAGTTTACACATTCCCCTTTTGCCTGCAGGTTAATGCGGCTGAAACGTGACCAGCGTCGCCTCACAAAGTGTTGAAGCGTGCGTCAGCACCCTTTTTTTGCCTTTTCGGCATCGAAAGGAAAACGTTTGCGCATTTAGGGGGCAATGCACCATAATCGCGCCCTGATTCGGTTCAGAATTCTCTTAAGGCTCGTTTGCGCTTATCCAGGTAATCGATTGCGTGTCGGACTGGCACAGCAATTGCTTAAGCCTTAGCAATTGCTCACATGACAAAGGAAAGCAACCCCGGTTTTTAGCAGGCCTGCAACGGCGCGGGCCAGCCGTCGGCATTACCACAAACAGCATGATAATAACTTTGGCAAGAGAGCACGTACCTGAGTGACGTCTCTATCATCGAGAGATAATGATGTTAGAAAAACTATTTAAATTAAAAGCGCACAACACAACGGTTCGCACCGAAATCATCGCCGGGATCACGACCTTTCTGGCAATGGCTTATATCCTGTTCGTTAACCCCAGTATTTTAGGGGCGACCGGCATGGACAAAGGTGCGGTCTTCGTCGCGACCTGTCTGGCGGCGGCAATTGGTTCTGTGTTGATGGGACTGATTGCCAACTATCCTATCGCCCTGGCACCGGGAATGGGCCTGAATGCCTTCTTCACGTATACCGTTGTGCTGCACATGGGCTACACCTGGCAGATTGCGCTGGGCGCGGTATTCCTGTCTGCGGTTATCTTCTTTGCGTTATCAATCTTTAAAATTCGCGAATGGATTATCAAAAGCATTCCGTTGCCGTTGCGTGCGGGGATTGCCGCCGGTATTGGTCTGTTCCTGGCGATTATCGCGCTGGAAGGGGCGGGAATCGTCGTCGACAATCCGGCCACGCTGGTAGGAATTGGTGATTTGACCAAGCCTGGACCACTGCTGGCGATGTTAGGTTTTATCATCATCGTCGTGCTGGAGGCGCGCCGTGTGACGGGCGCGGTTTTGATTGGCATTCTGATCATTACCTTTATCTCCATGGGAATTGGCCTGACGCCGTTTGGCGGCGTATTTTCTGCCCCGCCGTCCATCGCCCCGACGTTTATGCATCTGGATATCGCGGGTGCGTTTAACGTGGGTCTGATTAGCGTGATTTTTGCGTTCCTGTTTGTCGACGTGTTTGATAACACGGGAACGCTGCTGGGCGTGACCAAACGTGCCGGACTGGCTGACGAAGAGGGCAACGTGCCTAAAATGGGGCGCGCGCTTGTGGCGGACAGTGCGGCGGCGCTGTTTGGTTCTCTGCTGGGAACGTCCACGACCACCAGCTATGTTGAATCGGCTGCAGGCGTCAGCGCCGGTGGCCGTACCGGATTAACGGCTGTGGTGGTGGCGGTGCTGTTTTTACTGGCGCTGTTCTTTTCACCCCTGGCTTCCAGCGTGCCGGTTTACGCCACGGCACCCGCACTGCTCTTTGTGGCTGTGCTGATGACCTCAGGCCTGGCCGAGATCGACTGGAAAGACATTACTACTGCGGCTCCTGTTACGGTGACGGCCCTGACCATGCCATTAACGTATTCCATTGCAAACGGTATCGCTTTCGGCTTTATCACCTGGACCGTGGTGAAACTGCTGAGTGGGCGGACGAAAGAAATTAATGCGGCGCTGATTATTCTTTCCCTGCTGTTTGTCATTAAGCTCGGCTGGTTGAGTGCATAATTAACTTCACCGTTACAGCATATTAAATATGTTGTAACGGTTTTAGCGTTATATTTCGCGTCGATGCATCACCATGCTGATTCAGCTTTTTCAATCGTTGTGCATTCTCTTCCAAAATGAATATGAACTGCCTTTTCTTCACGCCTTTCACCTCTTACTCTTCGACAACACCTTCTGAATAAGGCGGCACGCTGGTTTTATTTTGCGTTCTTATTCAATCAGGTAATGTTTATTGTGCGGGACTTTGCTTCAATAACGTCGAAGCAGGTCGTGAATAACGTTAACGGATGCATGTAATCCGCCTGTCAGGGACTGATAATGGGCAACCTTTGTATAAAACGGGATCGCGGAAAGCCAAACGTAATCGACCGTCATTGCGGGACGGGAGGCAAAACAATGGAAAATTTTGAAAAGCGCTTTGAGCGACTGGAGCAAGACAGCCATCAGATGAAAATTGATCTGGCGCTGTTCAGTGGGCGCGCGACGGCATTTGCGACGAAAACCGATCTTGAAATACTGCGCTCAGAGCAAACGCTGTTTCACGTTGAAATGCTTCAGCGATTCACTGGCCTGGAAGAAAATGTAGAACACGTCGCGAGTCAGTTTGCCGGTATTGAGAACAGGCAGGATCGTATTGACAGCAAAATTTTTGAAATCAATAAGGTATTAGTCGACGTTACTAACCGGTTTAACAGCATTGACGCCAGCTTCTCGGTTGTCATAGCGAAATTTGATGATACTGACAGCCGATTTGATGGGACAGATAAGCGGCTGGACGGACTTGACTGTCGGTTCGATGGTGTGGACATGCGGCTCGATAGCGTGGATAAGCGGTTCGACGGACTCGACTGTCGACTTGATGGCGTGGACAAGCGGTTCGACGGACTCGACTGTCGGCTTGATGGCGTGGATAAGCGGCTGGACGGACTCGACAGTCGGCTCGATGGCGTGGATAAGCGGCTGGACGGACTAGACTGTCGGCTCGATGGTGTGGATAAGCGGCTAGACGGAATCGACTATCGCCTTGATGGCATTGATAAACGACTCGACGGAATGGATCGTCGCTTCGACAAGGTGGATCAGCGATTCGACAAGGTGGATGAGCAATTCGATAAGCTGGATGCGCGATTTGAAAGCCTGAATAATCGCCTTATCTGGACATTTATGGTCCCGGCTATTCTGGCTGTGTTTGCCTGGTTTATAAATACTGCCGTACTGAACGCAGCCTGATTCAGCAGAAACGGAGAAGGGATGACGGCATTAATGTGAAAGAGACTCCCCCTTAATACCGTCTTTGATTTTACTCTTTAACGGAACGGGGGTTCGTTAAACGTTCGCAGTTTACGCGAATGTAACTTGTCACCCTCAGCCCGTAACAGCTCTACCGCCTGAATCCCAATCTGCAGGTGTTCAGAGATGGCGCCGTCGTAAAAGCGATTCGCCTGACCGGGCAGCTTAATTTCGCCGTGTAACGGTTTATCGGAAACACAGAGTAACGTGCCATAAGGCACCCGGAAGCGGTAACCCTGGGCGGCAATGGTGGCACTTTCCATATCCACCGCCACGGCGCGGCTGAGATTAAAGCGCAGGGCAGAAGCCGAGTAACGCAGCTCCCAGTTACGGTCATCGGTGGTGACAACAGTACCGGTGCGCAGGCGCTCTTTGACTTCTTCGCCGGGCATACCGCTGACCGATTTGGTGGCATCGTAGAGGGCGCGCTGAACTTCGGCGATGCTGGGAATCGGGATATCCGGTGGCAGCACGCTATCCAGTACATGATCGTCACGCAAATACGCATGGGCCAGCACGTAATCCCCAATACGCTGACTTTCGCGCAGGCCGCCGCAGTGACCTATCATCAGCCAGGCATGAGGGCGAATGACGGCAAGGTGATCGCAGATGGTTTTGGCATTAGAAGGACCCACACCGATATTGATCAGCGTGATGCCGCGACGATGCGGTGACGTCAGATGCCAGGCAGGCATCTGATGTTTTTTCCAGGCCAGATCGGACAGCATCGCGTCATTGTTTTCCGTGTCAGCCGTCAGGATGACATCTCCGGCGCATACCAGGCTGTCAAACGGGGTTGACGGATCGCGTACCTGTTCGATGGCCCAGCGGACGAATTCATCCACATAACGCGTGTAGTTGGTAAACAACACGAACGGCTGAAAATACTCCACAGCCGTGCCGGTATAGTGGCGCAGGCGTGCCAGCGAAAAGTCGGTGCGCAGCGCATCAAAGTGGGAAAGGGGAAAGGTGGCGTCAGCATGAAACAAGCCATCTGCCGTTTCATCCCCAATCTGCGAGAGTTCAGTCGTGGGAAAATGACGGGCTATGCCGGCGCTCATGGTCCGGTCCAGCGACAGGTCAGAGCCGTCTATTACATACGGGTAGGGAATCTCCTGCTGTGACGGGCCGACTTCGATGTCCACGTCGTACTCTTTTTCCAGCATCGCCAGCTGTTCTGAAATGTAATGACGAAGTAAAGCGGGGCGGGTGACGGTGGTGCTGTAACTGCCTGTATGTGTAAAACGGCCCCATGCACGCGTGCGATTCTGTTGCGGTCCGTCTCCCTGCCAGGTAATGCGTAATTCAGGATAAACAAACAGGCCTTGCTCACGCGCGGCGGGGTCCGGCAGCACGCCTTCTTCCGTGTAGGCCTTGATGGACGCACGAAGCGCATCGACGGCGTCATTGTAAAGTTGCTCAAGCGCATCGAGTGCCTGTTCGCGTGTCAGCTTTTTCCGTTGGGCTGGCATAACTTCTCCTTTCAGGTTCTTACCACAATGCTCCTCAGCTTAGCGGTTTTAACAACGGATTGGGTGAAGAATCTATGATCGCGCGCATTTTGCGGCTGCCTGTTATGGGCGAGGCTAGTGGGCATCATGCGGCACTGAGTAAAAAAACGGATTAACCCGACAGCATCAGGATGTGCACGGCAGCAATGGCTTTCGCTAAGGCAAGAGGGTGGACCGGAGCATGGCAGCACCGATTCGGCGCGACTAAAGGCGAGAGCAGAAAAGTGTGTAACGATGATTTAACAGGAATGCAAAACGTTTTGCATATTTCACTTTACGCTACCATCATTAGAGTTCTTTCCCGACATGTTCATATTTGGTACTCCTTTGCAAAATCCCGGCGTAGCAGTGGTGCAGGCGATTAAGCGCACGGCGTGGTATCCGAAACGTCGCGCTTACCGCACGCTGTACTGGCGTGAAATTTCGCCTCTTGCAGTTCCTATCTTTTTTGAAAATGCCTGTGTGCTACTGATGGGCGTGTTAAGTACCTTCCTGGTGAGCTGGCTGGGCAAAGAAGCCATGGCCGGCGTCGGGCTGGCAGACAGCTTCAACATGGTCGTCATCTCCTTTTTTGCCGCCATCGACCTGGGAACCACGGTAGTGGTCGCGTTTAGCCTGGCCAGACGCAATGGTAAACGGGCCCGCGCCGCAACACGGCAGTCGCTGGCAATGATGACGGTATTAGCCCTGGTGCTGGTTATCGTCATTGAGTTCTGGGGGCATCTGATTATTGACGCCATCGCAGGCGCAGCAGAACCGAAAGTGAAAGCGCTGGCACTCAGCTATCTGCAGGTTTCCGCATGGAGTTATCCGGCGGCGGCCATTACGCTGATTGGTAGCGGTGCGCTGCGTGGGGCAGGGAACACGAAAATACCGATGCTGATTAACGGTGGGATGAATATCCTTAACATCGTTATCAGCAGTGTGCTGATTTATGGCTGTTTTTCGTGGAAGGGGCTGGGCTTTGTGGGGGCCGGATTAGGGCTGACAATTACCCGCTACATTGGCGCAATAGCGGTCATCTACGTGTTAATGATTGGCTTCAACGCCTCACTGAGAATTTCGCTGTCCAGCTATTTCAGGCGCTGGAACAGCAGTATTTTATTTGAAGTCTTAAGCATCGGTGTGCCGGCCAGTATTGAATCCGTGCTGTTTAACGGCGGGAAGTTACTGACACAGGTCTTTGTGGCGGGCATGGGTACCAACGAAATTGCCGGCAATTTTATCGCGTTTTCAATCGCCTCACTGATTAACCTGCCTGGTAATGCGCTGGGATCGGCGTCGACCATTATTACGGGAAAACGCTTAGGTAAATACCAGATTTTTCAGGCAGAGCGGCAAATCAAGCACGTCTATCTGTTGGCTACAATCTGTCTGACAGGCGTTGCTGCGCTGACCATACCGCTGGCGGGGCTGCTGGCACGGTTCTACACCAGCGATCCGGAAGTGATTAGCGTCACCAAACACCTTATCTGGCTGAATGCCCTGTTTATGCCGATTTGGGCCGCCTCCTGGGTGCTGCCCGCCGGCCTGAAGGGCGCGCGTGATGCCCGTTATACGATGTATGTATCGATGTTCAGTATGTGGTGCGCAAGGGTTGTTATTGGTTATCTGCTGGGCATTGAACTCGGTATGGGCGTGATTGGTGTCTGGCTGGGCATGTTCCTTGACTGGACGGTGCGCGGCGGATTTTTCTGGTGGCGACTGAAAAGCGGAAAATGGCTTAATAACTACCGCAAGATGCTCGCCAGGGCAGAATCCACCTGAATACCTTCAGCCACCCGTTTGTGAGAGGGGATGATGCGTGGCAGCTTCGCGCCGCGCATCATCACAGTCTGTTTTAATACTGCCACGCTTTTCATTTACCTGCCTCTACACAGGTTTCGTCATTCGTCAGGACGGTTCTGTGCCCACTTTTCCCGCAAAGCGGACGAAATGCGTTCGAATCCAGGGCCGCGCGTATCGCCTCTTGATAGGAATACTCTTAAATTTAACGCCATTGCTTCGTTCAACTATTTGATTAATATGTGTTATTGATTTTGTTTCAGAAAGACCAGGCAGCCAAATTTGACTTAATTCCTCTTTTCAACTTACGCATCGCGTTTGAGCTGACGGTTTTCTCAGCGTTCAGGGCCATCCGGCACCTTAAAATATTCATCTTGCTTAATCTTTTATACTAAAGGATAGGGGCGCTGAGACCATAGATGAGTATCAGACGTACGAAATGTGCAGGTTTCACCGTATTGTCATCTGTTTGAGTTAGTAAAAAACATAAGTACTATTACTTAGTTGCGTAACTGGGAGCTGTATTGAATTTTTCAAGGCAATATGTAAAGCTGTGTAAGATGTTAATAAATGGAAAAGAACTTTACACAGGCGAGCAGGATGTACAGGCTCGTGCGGTAGCTATGGTGCTGCATATTTTTTTGTAACCCATTGATTTATTGCTATTTGTGTGAGATCGACTGGAATTTAAGCAGGATGTTACCATTCTCCCCACACGAATAACGATTAACCAGCCCCGTTAAGTTTAACGATTACCTAACAAAAATCGTGTCTTACCAAAACATAATCAGGCTGCTTTAATACCGTTTGCTTTTAGGAATGGGTCAGTTTGCTGAATGTATTTGGTGAAATTCAGCCGACCCGCTTCTCCGGTCATCAGGTTTTATGAACTGTGCCTATACTGTTCATGCTCATCGTATAAAATTTACACTCAATCAACGCTCCTATTCAGGCAACTTGTATTGTTAATCAATGACTTGGCGTTATCTGGCGTCCAGTTGACGTTGTGCAACAATATGACGCGCTGACCACCGGCCAATGGCCACTTTTTTGGGTATTAATGGAACTAAATATGAAAAAAATGGTGAACTTTCGAATTGCATTAAGCCTGATGTTTGTTTTTGCTGTTGCAGGCTGTAAAACACCGCCAAAAATGACAGATGACACAATGGTCACCAATACCGTTGATGGCACTACCCTGATTCACCGTCATGCCGTAGCTGCGCCTGCACAGTTCACCGCCGTCAATGAGAGTTACCGTGCCCTGTATCCTGCCTCTGTGATGACACGCCCGGATTTTGGCGGCAAGGTCGTGGAAACGCTGAAAACGGGTGAAACCTATACCGTTGTGGGTCAGGTAGAAAATAACTGGCTGGCACTGGGCGAAGAAGCTGACGCGGTTTCACCACCCGCAACTGACGCGAAAGCCACCGACAGTAAGGGCGCCGCGCCTCAGGCACCCACTAATGCGGTCAAAGTCATTGGCTATGTGCCTTTCCGTGCAGTGGTAAAAAGCGATTTATACGACCAAACCATCAAAGCCGATCAGCCTAAGCGTCGTGCGCGTGCCGCCGCGAAGAAAAAGACCTGCGTCTCTGTTGATGGCAACAGCCAGGCCTGCCAGAACAGCAATAACGGTACCTGGATCATTAACTAAGTCAGGGGCAGGGAGGGGCAGATATGGCACATACCCACTTGCGCGCTGGCCTGAAAAAATGGCTCTGGCCCTTCCTGCTACTTCTGCTGACCGCATGCAGTAGCAGTAAGCCCGATATCGCGCGCTACAACCTGAATTTTCAGGCGCATCCCCCCATCAACGCCGGCGCGCCGCTCAAAGTGCGCGTCATGCTGTTGACGTCGGATGCCGAGTTTATGTCCGCTGATTTTTTCACATTACAGAATCAACCCGCGACAGCATTAGGCAATACGCTGCTTAACAGTCAGCAGTTTTTCCTGATGTCCGGTCAGCTCAGTAAAACGCTGAGTGCGAAAAGCCTGCCTGAGGCACGGTTTATCGGCATCATGGCGGAATATCAAAAGCTGGATGGCAAAGTGTGGCGGCTGGCGCTGCCTTTCCCGGACAGCGACAGCAGTTCATTCTGGCAGTTCTGGAAAAGCAATGATGGTGAGCTAAACGCCAACATTATTGTTGACGATGCCGGTATGCGTCTCGTTAAGCAATAACACCGTCTTCAAAGGATGATTATGAACAGAGCCGAAAAGGTTGTTTGGGCGGAAGGGATGTTTTTGCGTCCTCACCATTTCCAGCAGGCAGAAAATTTTCTGCAAAGCTCGCTGCGTGAATGGGGCCAGTCGCAACGTCCTTACATTTGGGGATTTTTCGATCTCGAATTTGATGAAGCGCTGTTACGGCAGGGCAAGCTGGCGCTCAATGCCGCCAGTGGATGTCTGCCGGATGGGACGTTTTTTGCTTTCAGCCAGCCCCAGCAAGGTCCAGCCCCATTAGACGTGCCCGCGAATATTGACCGGGCGAAAGTGGTGCTGGCCATCCCCGCGCGGCGTAATGGCCGCGAAGCGGTAACGTTTGAAGATGCGCCAGATTCTCTGGCGCGCTACCTCGCCTGGGAAGCGGAAGTCGAAGATGACAACGCGCAGGCTGTTGGCACCGCCACTGTCCAGTTTGGCAAGCTTCGCCTGCGGTTAATGCTGGAGCAGGATCTGACCGCAGAGTGGACGGCCATGGGCGTGGCGCAGATTGTTGAAAAACGCAGTGACAACCACATTCGTTTAGACAATGACTATATCCCTCCTACCTTAACGCTTGCAGGCAGTCGTCCGCTTCAGAGCATGATGACGGATTTGCACGGTATGATTCAGCAGCGCAGCCAGCAACTGAGCCAGCGCGCGCCAGGTACCGGGCGTTTTAACAGTGCAGATATGGTGGATTTCATGCTGCTGGCGCTCCTTAATCGCCAGTTGGGGCTGCACGCTCATCTGCAGCACCTGCCGTTACTGCATCCTGAAACGCTCTACAGCCACTGGTTACAACTGGCCGCGGAACTGGCAACCTGGACGCAGGCCCGTACGCCTGACGCGCTTCCCCTTTACGATCACGATGATCTGCAAGGTTGCTTTTCGCGCCTCACCCTGTTGCTGCGTCAGGGGCTGTCGCAGGTCATGGAAGAGAGCGCCATTCAACTGCCACTGACGCAGCGTTCACACGGCCTGAACGTCGCCACCGTGCCAGACAACAGCATGGTGCGTGAATTTGGCTTTGTGCTGGCCGTCAAGGCAAGCGTTCCCGCCGATGCACTCAAAACCCATTTCCCGGCACAGATGAAGGTCGCGCCTGTGACCAAAATTCGCGATCTCGTGCAGTTGCAGCTTCCGGGGCTGGCCCTGAGAGCCATGCCTGGCGCGCCCCCGCAAATCCCCTGGCACGCGGGATACAGCTATTTTGAGTTGGATAAAAACAGCGAGCTTTGGCAGGAGATGGAACGATCGGGTGCCTTCGCGCTGCACCTTGCCGGTGAGTTTCCGGGCCTGAACATGGAGTTCTGGGCCATTCGCAGTCAGTCAGAATAATTCAAACTGAGCAGGCATGATGCAGGAACAAAACAAACCGAACAGTGATGCTTTTCAGCAGGAGTTAAGTCTGAGCCATCAGAACACGCTGGTGGCCGCAGCTAATCCGCTGATCAACGCCATTCCCCAGATTCGTCACTCGGTATCGCATGACGATCCAGCCCGTTTACGCCAGCAACTTATCGAACAGATTCGTCGTTTCGAGCTGGCCTGTCAGCAGTCGGGTCTGAGCTACGAAGTGATCGTTGGCGCACGTTACTGCCTGTGTACGGCGCTGGACGAAGCCGCTGCGCTGACGCCCTGGGGCAGCCGCGGTGTGTGGACCAGTAATGGCTTGCTGGTAACTTTTCACAACGAAACCTGGGGTGGCGAAAAGTTTTTCCAGCTGCTGGCTAAACTGTCACAAAATCCGCGACAGCATATTCTGTTACTGGAGCTAATTTATTTCTGTCTGGTGCTGGGGTTCGAAGGGCGCTACCGCGTACTCGACAACGGGCGTTCACAACTGGACACCATTAAACAGCGCCTGCTGCAGATGATCCGAAGCGTCAGGGGAAGTTTTGCCGCTGCGCTTTCGCCGCATCCTACCGATCAACCGGTGTTGCGCAAACTGTGGCGACCGATGATTCCGCTGTGGGCCTGCGCCGCGCTGGCGGGCCTGGCGGCCTGCCTGTTCTACATTGTGCTTAACTGGCGGCTGGGGGATTACACCTCGCCGGTGCTGGCCAAAATTTATCAGACGACGCTGCCTGAAGTGCAGATTCGTAATCCGGCACCGCCGCCGCCGCCGTCACTGAACCTGAAGTCCTTCCTCAAACCAGAAATCGATGAAGGCCTGGTCGCGGTGCGTGACGAGGCCGATCAGAGCGTGGTGACGCTGAAAGGAGACGGCTTATTCGCCTCTGGATCAACGGAAGTTCGTGGGCGTTATGATGCGGTGATTCAGCGCATTGCCGAGGCCATGAACAACGTCAGCGGGAAAATCCTGGTCGTGGGATACAGCGATAACGTACCGATTCGCAGTGCACGTTTTGCATCGAACTACGAGCTGTCGCTGGCTCGCGCTCAGTCCGTTCAGAACCTGTTGCAAAAACAGCTGGCCAATCCGTCACGTGTCAAGGCGGAAGGGCGGGGCGAAACGCACCCGCTGGTGCCTAATAACAGTGCAGAGAACCGCGCCCGCAACCGTCGTGTTGAAATCACGCTGCAGGTCGCACCTGACACGACGAAAGCTGAACTTAACGGCCTGGCAAGAGGGAACTAATCCATGCTGAATGTCCTGTTTTCGATACTGACCAGCCGCCTGGCGTGGGGCTTCGTCGGTATCACAGCGTTATCATTTATCATTTGGGTCATCGGCCCGGTGTTCTCGATAGTGGATTCCCGGCCGCTGGAGTCTGAACAGAACCGCATGATCAGTATTGCGCTGCTGTATGTGGTCTGGGGCCTGAGTCAGGCGATCCCACGTCTGTATAACTACTGGCTGAACCGCAAACTGATGTCCAGTCTGGAGACCAGTAAACCGGACGCACCTGAGGAAGAGCGCAAACGCCTGACCAGTGAGGATCAGGTGCTTGCCAGCCGCTTCTCTGAAGCGACAGAAATGCTGAAAAAGGCGCATTTTCAGCGCCAGAGCAGCAAAGGCGCCCCTTTCTGGGCGCAGCGCTTCAGCCATCAGTACCTGTACCAACTGCCGTGGTACATGATTATCGGTGCGCCTGGCGCGGGTAAAACGACGGCGCTTGTGAATTCCGGTTTGCAGTTTCCGCTGGCCGATAAATTTGGCAAAGCGGCCTTACGCGGTATTGGCGGAACACGAAACTGCGACTGGTGGTTTACAAATGAAGCTGTCCTGCTGGATACCGCAGGACGCTATACCACGCAGGAAAGTCAGCAGGAGCGTGATGCCAGTGAATGGCACCATTTTCTGGCGCTGCTGCGCAAATACCGTGGCCGTCAGCCTGTAAACGGCGTCATTGTGACACTGAGCGTGGCTGATCTGTTGTCGCAGTCGCCCGACGCCATGCGTAATCAGGCGATGGCGCTGCGTCAGCGCCTGATGGAACTTCACGATCAACTGGGCATTCGCTTTCCGGTTTATGTGCTGGTCACTAAAGCTGACCTGTTAAAAGGTTTCCGCAGTTATTTTGCCAGCCTGGATAAAACACAGCGCGAACAGATTTGGGGATTTACCTTCCCATGGGCGAAAGCCTCGACAGCGGATTTCGAACTGAGCAGCCAGTTCCAGCAGGAATATGCTCTGTTGCAACAGCGGCTGGATGCCGGGCTGGCGGATGTTCTGCTGGCGGAAAGTGATGCGCAGGCGCGGGCAGAAAGTTATCTGTTCCCACAAGAATTTGCCGCGCTGCGCCCACAGTTGGCTGAAGCGCTGGATATTCTCTTTGCCCGTTCTGATTTCGAAACGCAGTTTGCGCCGCGCGGGATCTATTTCGCCAGCGGCACCCAGGAAGGGCTGCCATTTGACCGTGTGATGGGCGAACTGACACGTGCACTGCACTTGCCGGGCCAGCAGCAGGGCGAGTCAGGTAGCTGGGACAAGGTGGATAAAGAGGCCCCGATTCCGCAGAACAAAGGCCAGAGTTTCTTCCTGAAAGGGGTGCTGGAAAACGTCATCTTTCAGGAGTCGGGCCTGGCGGGCAGCAATCGCTGGTGGGAACTCCGTAATCGCGTAGGGCTCTGGTCGGGCTACCTGGCCTTGCTTATCCTGGTGCTGATTGCGGGGACATTGTGGCTGATCAGCTACAACAAAAATAAAACTTATCTGCAGGAGATGGCGGCCAAAACGCCGCAGGTCGAGCAACTGGGTGACAAACTGCAAAAAGAGGTGAACGGTAACCTGTTTGCGCTGGTCCCTTATCTCAACACGCTGTTGCACCTGCCGGAAAGCGCGTCTTTTTCCCTGGAGCATCCGCCGCTGACGCGTCGCATGGGGCTGTATCGGGGTACCGAAGTGAGTGACGCCACGCAGGCGTTATACGATCGCGCACTTAAACAACTGTTGATGCCACAAGTGGCGCAAAATATTACCCGCTGGTTACGCAATGACAACGGCAGCGATGCCGATTACAGCTATGAAGCCCTGAAGGCTTATCAGATGCTGTATCAGCCAAAGCACTATGACGGTAAGTTTCTTCAGGCGTGGATGATGTTAAATATCTCCCGTGAACTGCCTCAGGATGTGACGCAGGCGGAGGTGAAACAGCTGGCGTGGCACCTGCAGCAGTTGCTGGAAACACAGATCCAGTCCTCGCCCTATGCGAAGGATGACGCGCTGGTAAAGCGCGAGCAGGCGCTGATTAGTCAGATGCCGCTGTCACAGCGCGTTTACGGACGCCTGAAACGCCTGCTGGAACGCGATAGTGCATTGTCACCCGTGACCCTGGCTGCCCTGGGTGGGCCGCAAAGCGAACTGGTGTTCTCACGTAAAAGCGGTAAATCCGTGAATGAAGGCGTGTCCGGACTTTTCACGCCCGACGGCTACTGGAACCACGTTGATAAAGAGATCGCCCCCGTGACGGATGCCCTCTACAAGGATGATATCTGGGTGCTGGGCGGCGAAACGGCCCATGAAGACAGCAAACAAACCGATATGGCGGTGCGTCAGCTGTATATTCAGGACTATATTCGCCAGTGGGAGCAGTTTCTCAGCGATATCCAGCTCAACAGCAGTGCCGATTTAACGCAGCGTATTAATACCGCACGTCTGTTATCCAGTAACCATTCCCCGCTGCGGCAACTGGTTATTAATTTGAGTAAACAGCTCACGCTGACGCGGGCACAACCTGACGACAAGAGCGCGAAAAATGCCGCAGCCGCATCAGATAACAGTGCCACGCGCACGTTACAGGCACTGTTTACCTCGCCGCGCTCGAATGGTGAACAGGGTGCGGTGCAGCAAACGCCTGAACAAGCGGTAACGGCCCATTTCGCACCGATTATCGAACTGGCACAGCCATTGCAGCAGGGCAGCAAAGTGCTGGCCGTGGATGATTTCCTGAAGCAGATTGACGACCTCTATCGTTACCTCACGGCCGTACAGGACGCGGCGAACAGCGGAATGCCACCGCCGTCCAGTGATGCGATCAGCCGTCTGCAGGCCAGCGCGGGTCGTTTGCCTGGCTCGCTGCAAAATATGGTCTCCGGTATGGCTGTCGGTGCCAGCAGTGATGCACAGCGTCGCGATATGGATAACGTCCGCAAGCGCATTACCATGGAAGTTGGCAGTTTCTGTCGCCAGGCGATTGCCGGCCGCTATCCTTTAGTGCGCAACGCGCGAAGTGAAGTCACGCCTGACGACCTGGCGCGCATGTTTGCGCCAGGCAGCGGACTGATGGACAGCTTCTTCCGGGACAATCTGGCCAGTAAAGTGGATACCACCCGCGCGGCATGGCGTTTCACGCCGGGCATTGATGGTAAAACGTTACCGGGGGGCGAAGCGCTGCTGCGTCCGTTCCAGCAGGCTCAGTCGATTCGCGATGCGTTTTTTGCCAATGGTGCCACCACGCCTTCTTTCCGCGTGACGTTGCGCACGGTAAAAATGGACAACGACATTCTTAATATGACGCTGGACGTGGACGGGCAAATCTTACGCTACAGTCATGGTCCACAGGCGGTGCAGTTAGTCAGCTGGCCCGGTCCGGGGGGAACCAGTCAGGTGCGCATGCAACTGGGCCTGACGAATGGCACGACCTCCACGCTGACCACCAGCGGGCCATGGGCGCTTAATCGCTTCTTTGACCGCGCACAGGTCACCTCGGTCGGCGGACTGACGCGCGAAGCCAGCTTTAATGTGGACGGCCATAATGTGACGTTGTCCTTTACGCCGGGCAGCATCAGGAACCCCTTCCAGCTCCCTGCATTTAGCTGTCCCTGAAACAGGATCTGACTATGACTCAATACGCAGCACCTGGCTGGTACGGCAAACTGCCCAGTTCGGGTGATTTCGTAAAACGACGTTTCCCCGATACCCTGCAGCGCCAGTGGTCGAACTGGTTTCAGGTAGGATTGCATCACTGGCAAACCAGTGCGGAAGGCGAGCATTCCGCGTCTCGGGCCTTTCTTAAAGCGCCCGTATGGAATTTTGTCATACCGCCCATGTTAGGTACGCAGCTGATTCAGATGGGCTGCCTGACCGCCGCCCGCGACAGCGTCGGGCGACATTATCCGCTCTGTGCGTTGCGCTACTTTACGCCAACGGAATGGGCCCCGTTATTGCTGGCCCGCGCCGGTGACTGGTATCACCAGATGGGCAATACCTTATTGCGGGCGGTTCAGGAGGGGGGCACGCCCGAGCAGTTTGATCAGGCGTTGTTAAGTATTCCCCTTCCACAGCCTCAGGAAGGCGAAGCCTCATCGGATATCTTATCGGTGATCGGCAGCGGGGAGAATAATGCCTCCCCCCTGAGCTGGAATTTGCCATCACAGAGTTTTGATCCCCAGTTTCAAAGCAGTTTTTGGTGGACCAATCAGAGCGACGGTTTTCCGCTTTATACCCATGTCCACAGCGGCAACCTGACAGCGCAGTTATTTTCGCTGTTATTCGATCCGGCGGGCGGTGCAAAGCCCGGGCGAAATGGACTTTATCCTCCTATGTTTGAATCCTGAGGCGAAACGGATGAGTATTGATATTGACACGTTGCTGATACCGGTAAGCCACGATAATCCCTGCGGGGATAACCTGGAATACGATGCGGATTTTCAGGCGATGGAACAGGCCAGCGTAGGCAAAGCCGAGCAGCAGTTCGGCAATACCATCATTCCGGCCGAACCGGCTGACTGGAACAAGGTCGAAAAGCTGGCACTGGATTTAATGAGCCGCAGCAAAGATTTACGCGTCATGCTCACGCTGACGCACGCCTGGACTCGTCTCAAAGGGTTGCCCGGCTATGCACAGGGGTTGCAACTGATTGAGCAGGCCATGTCGCAGTACTGGGAAACCTTATGGCCACGTCTGGAAGAAGATGGCCAGCCCGATCCCTTTTACCGCATTAATGCCCTGGCCGTGCTGGGCGACCAGTCAGCCCTGGCGGGCGCGGTGCGCCAGTCGTGGCTGCTGCGTTATGCTTCCGACGGGATTACGCTTCGCGATGCCGCTGCATTATGTGACGGCAGTAAAACGGAAGTGCCAGACTACCCTGGCGGCCTGCCGCGTCTTAATGATGAACTGGCGCGAGGCGAGCAACCCGGCGTTGCGGCCATTCAGGACATTGGCGAACGTTTGCAGCGCATTCGTAGCCTGGTGACTGAAAAGCTGGATGAAACGGCCTTACCGGATATGAGTCAGCTTCAGCGCAGCTTCGCCATGCTGAATGAGCGTTGCCAGGCCACCGATATCGGCGCGTTACAGTCTCTGGCAGCGGCCGTACAGTCTGCACCGGAAACTGAAAACCCAACCGCGCCCAGGGCCGCGTCGCGCGCCGCTACAGACTGGCGCAGTGCTCAGCTTAACTCGCGTGCTGAAGCGCAGTTAATGCTGGAAAAAGTGAAACAGTACTTTACGCAGCACGAGCCCAGCCATCCGGCACCGTTGATGATTGACCGTGTACAGCGCCTGATCGAACTCGACTTTATGGACATCATTCGCGACCTTGCGCCGGATGGTGTACATCAGTTAGAAAACATTTTTGGACGCCGCGACTAAGCTATCAGTGAAGTCTTAACGCAGCGAGACCTGCGCGCCTCCTGCGAGCCAGTAACCGCGCATTATTTATGGAGAGAACCATGCCAACAATGAAGTCCAGTGGGCAGAAATTTATCGCCCGCAATCGCGCGCCACGCGTTCAGATTGAATATGACGTGGAAGTTTATGGTGCAGAACGAAAAATTCAGCTGCCCTTCATCATGGGCGTACTGGCCGATTTAGCCGGTAAGCCGCTGGAGCCGCAGGCCAGCGTTGACGACCGCAAATTCCTGGAAATCGACATCGATAACTTCGATGAGCGCATGAAAGCCATGAAGCCACGCGCTGCATTCCAGGTCGACAATACGCTGAACGGCGACGGCAAACTGAATATTGACCTGACTTTTGAAAGCATGGACGATTTCTCCCCGGATGCCATTGCCCGTAAAGTCGAACCACTTAACAGCCTGCTGGAAGCACGTACTCAGCTTTCAAATCTGCTGACCTATATGGATGGCAAAAATGGCGCTGAAGAGCTTATCGGCAAAATTCTTCAGGATCCGACCCTGCTGCAGGCGTTGACGCATGTGCCTAAGCAGGCGGATGCCGCAGAAGGGAAGGAGGAGCAATAATGAATCAGACTTCTCAACAACCCCAGTCACAGGGCGATGCCAGTTTTAGTCAGGACGAGTTTAGTGCCTTACTGAACAAAGAGTTTCGTCCAAAGAGTGATCAGGCGCGCGAAGCGGTAGAAAGCGCGGTGAAAACGCTGGCACAGCAGGCGCTGGAAAATACGGTGACCGTTTCCAGCGATGCTTACCGCACCATTCAGGCACTGATTGCTGAGATTGATGAAAAGCTGTCTCAGCAGGTCAACCAGATTATTCACCATGAAGAGTTTCAGAAGCTGGAAAGCGCCTGGCGCGGTCTGAGCTATCTGGTGAATAACACGGAAACCGATGAGATGCTGAAGATTCGTTTCATGAGCATCTCTAAACAGGAGCTGGGCCGCACGCTCAAGCGCTATAAAGGCGTGGGCTGGGATCAAAGTCCGCTGTTTAAGAAAATCTATGAACAGGAATACGGCCAGTTCGGTGGCGAGCCGTTCGGTTGCCTGGTCGGCGATTACTACTTCGACCACAGCCCGCAGGACGTTGAGCTGCTGGGCGAGATGGCCCGCATCGGTGCGGCCGCGCACTGTCCGTTTATCACCGGTACCGCGCCAGGCGTTATGCAGATGGAATCCTGGCAGGAGCTGGCGAATCCACGCGATCTGACCAAAATCTTCCAGAATACCGAATATGCCGCCTGGCGCAGCCTGCGCGAATCGGAAGATGCGCGTTATCTGGGCCTGGTAATGCCGCGCTTCCTGTCTCGTCTGCCTTACGGCATTCGTACCAACCCGGTTGACAGCTTCGATTTTGAAGAGCAGACCGATGGCTCGGATCACAGCAACTACAGCTGGACCAACGCAGCTTATGCGATGGCGGCCAACATCAATCGTTCATTTAAAGAGTACGGCTGGTGTACCTCCATCCGTGGCGTGGAATCAGGTGGCGCAGTGGAAAACCTGCCCTGCCATACGTTCCCCAGCGATGACGGTGGCGTGGACATGAAGTGTCCGACCGAGATCGCCATCAGCGATCGCCGTGAAGCCGAACTGGCGAAAAATGGCTTTATGCCGCTGGTCCACCGTAAAAACTCTGACTTCGCCGCGTTTATTGGCGCACAGTCGCTGCAAAAACCGGCGGAATACCATGATGCGGACGCTACCGCGAATGCTCGTCTGGCTGCCCGTTTGCCGTACCTGTTCGCCTGCTGCCGTTTCGCTCACTATCTGAAGTGCATTGTGCGCGACAAGATTGGTTCATTCCGTGAGCGTGACGATATGGAACGCTGGCTGAATGACTGGATAATGAACTATGTTGATGGTGACCCGGCTAACTCTTCACAGGAAACCAAATCACGCAAGCCACTGGCTGCGGCGGAGCTGAATGTGGAAGAGCAGGAAGACAACCCTGGCTACTATGCAGCGAAATTCTTCCTGCGCCCGCATTATCAGCTGGAAGGATTAACAGTGTCGCTGCGTCTGGTATCGAAGCTGCCTTCGCTGAAGTCGAACGAGAATTAAATTTTTTTGCAATGTAAAGCACGTCCAGGTGGCGTGCTTTTTCAGACGATTAAGCATGACCTTTTTCACTTCAAAAATTCTGTTGCCCGCAAAATAAACCTTTTCTGAAAATACTGGCTCCGGTAGAAGGTCTACGGGTTTCGACCGGGCTATAAAGGTATAATGGCAGGCTACCTAATCAGATATTTTGCTGTTCCATGTCGGCCAGATAAATAATTAGCTCAACTGTTCTGTTATCGCTGTGAGAATGGATAGGGGTTAAGTCATCAGCCTGCAACAGAATGAACGACATAATTAAATTTAGCGTATTTACGACGGATGCCTTGTGTGCGTCAGCATTCATTTGACATACCGATACGGCAAAAAAATCTCCTGCTGTTGCAGTTTATTGTAGTGGGACCCTTCGGGAAGCCTGTAGCACTCCCGAAGTCGAGGCAAAAGTAAAATATGGACTGTTTTATTCAGCCCCATGCTTTTCTCTTTGCCATATAGATGCTTTTTCGAAAGCGACAACTTTTTCCATAACGAAGAGTAAATATTATGGCTATTGATATGTATTTGAAGGTAGACGGCATTACGGGTGAATCTAAAGATTCTAACCATACCGGCTGGATTGATATTACCTCTTTCTCCTGGGGCGCTAATCAGCCGGGTAATATGAGCGTGGGCGGCGGTGGCGGTGCTGGTAAAGTTAACTTCAACGACCTGCACATTAATGCCAAAATCGACAAAGCGGTAACTGCACTGCTGAAAAACTGTGCCAGCGGTAAGCACGTTTCTAAAGTTGAAGTGTCAGTTTGTAAAGCGGGCGGCACGCAAATCGAATACACCCGAATCACCCTGGAAGATGTGCTGGTAACCAACGTTCAGTTCGTGGGTTCAGAGCACGATGACACCCTGGGCGTAACTTATGCATTCCAGGCTGCGAAAGTGAAACAGCAGTACTGGGAGCAGAGCTCTTCTGGTGGTAAAGGTGCAGAAACCAGCGCGGGCTGGAACATCAAAGAGAATAAAGAAGCGTAAGAAAAAACGCCTCCTTATCGGGAGGCGTTTCTCGCTAAGTGGTTTTTTCTTTTTATGCGTTAGGCTCCCAGCCAATTTACAAGGATTTCTCTGGATCAGATTCATTGGGTGGAGATAGTAAATGAGTATTACAGGGTCAGTTGGTATAGGTGGCCGTAATAATTACGGCGATGTAAAAACGGTTCAACGGCTTTTACAAAATAATGGTTTTCCCCAGCTTCGTGATGACGGCAGAATTGGGCCAAAAACTATCGAAGCTATCAAAAGTTACCAATCACGTTTCATGTCACGGCCAGATGGTTTGGTTGATGTTCATGGTCGGACCTGGAATAAATTATCTAATTCTGAAAAAACTAACCGAACGCAGCCCACACCAGAAGAAAATCGCCATCTCAATTCAGGTCGCTTAACTGTAAATGCAGGGCAAATAACTTTTGATGCAGAAGGTAATGATTGGCCTAACAGCCCAGGATTTAGTCGACATATCCATTGGCCTAAAGGGGCTTCTGGCGTAACAATCGGACGTGGTTATGATATGGGTGGGCGTTCTGGTGAGACGGTGAAAATAGACTTGATCCAGGCTGGTGTTCCGCAGGAACAAGCTATTCTTCTGGCAAGAGGCGCTCGATTATCACCTTCACAGTCAGACAAGTTCGTAAAAGAACACCGTAATGAGTGTGGTATTATTACTCGTGAGGCTCAAGCTAAATTATTTGAAATGATATACCCTAAATATCTGGTTAGAGGGCAATCAATTTATCTTAGTAAAACTTCTGGCTTCCCAGAAAGAACCCCTTGGGAAAACCTTAAACCTCCTATAAAAGATATAGCTGTAGACTTTGTATATCAAGGGCTGGGTTTTGAAAGAACCATGAAAGCCTGCATGTACAACGATATCGATAAGTTAATAGATTTTATTGAAAATAATGCCCAAGTAAAAAGTTATGAGGGTGGACGCCAACGAGCAAATTATCTGAGAAAACATAAATAGGCGGGAGTTTTTATGTGCAAGCAATATATTTATAGTTTGGCTTTTGTTTTTTTTATATTTGGTCATTCAGCTTATGCGATGGATGATTGCTCTAAGGAAACAAGTGATCCTGCAGTGTTTACTTGTGCTGAAAAAAACAAAAACACTGCAGAGCAAAAGTTAAATAATGAGTACTCGGCGGCAAAGAAACGCATCGATAAAGTCTTTCAAAACGAAGCGGAAGTCAAAAAAGAATATTTGAATATATTTCTTGAGTCACAGCGAAGCTGGCTAAAATATCGCGATGGGCAGTGTAAGTTATTTGCGCATGTTGCCGATAAAAACAGTAATCCTTATACGGTATTTACGAATAATTGTATTGCAGAACTTGATGAGGCAAGAACTAAACAGTTGGAACAGATCCCATACGATTGATTTTTTTAATATGCACCTATTGTAATCCAGGTGCATATTATATTGTAAGGCTCTAGTAACTCTATCTATTTTTATATCCCGCCTTTCTCCCCGAGAGACGCGCGATATAGATGTCGAAAAGCTAACCGCAGGAATCCGTGATGCGCTTTACGATAATAACCGCTAAACCCGGCCATCAACCGCCGCAAACCAGTTTTGATTTTCTTCCTCCCGGCGGCACAATTGGTCGTGGTGTGGATAACAATCTGGTACTGCCCGACGACGATCGCACGATTTCCCGCCTGCAGGCGATTGTGCTTATCACTGCTGAAGGTGAATGCCGCCTGACGAATCGCGGTAACGTGACGCGTGTGCTGTTAAACGATATCCCACTGGAGCAGAGCTCTTCTGGTAAAGGTGCAGAAACCAGCGCGGGCTGGAACATCAAAGAGAATAAAGAAGCTTAATAAGATGCGCCTCCATCAGGAGGCGCCCTTTACACTAATCTGTTAAAGCTGAGTCGAGAGGGATTTGACGTGACTACAATACAGATAAGCCAGGGCGTTGGTTTAAGACAACCTAATAAATCACTTGATGTTAAAACCGTTCAATCATTATTAAATTCCAATAAGTCTGTTACACCTCACTGGTAGTGAATTAAAAGTTGATGGTTTTTTGGGACCAAAAACTATTGATAAAATAAAAATATTCTAGGAAAAGATTGTGGGTCTTCGCAACCCGGACGGTATTGTTTCACCCCGGGGGCCTACAATGCGTAGGTTACATGGAAATATTACGCCGGTCAGCAATATAAAAATTAAGCCTCGATACTACAGCCTCTGCTGTTACTGATGAAATGTATGTTAGTATGGCGAAAGCATTAAATTGCGAACCAGCAGCAATAAAAGCAGTTGTGATGTCGGAAACCAAGCAAAGTCCATTCGATTCATCAGGTCGGCCGACAATTCTATATGAAAGGCACTATTTCAGTAGATTAACAAATCACAATTATGATGCAACTCATCCTGAAATATCAGGAAAGCCATACGATCATTATGGTAAATTTAGTGAGCAATACGACTAATTAAACAAAGCAATAGCACTTGATCGTGCAGCAGCGCTCCAGTCAGCTTACTGGGGAGCATTCCAAATTATGGGTAGTAATTATGTCACTTCGGGTTACGAAAATATCGAAGAGTTTGTCAAAGGAATGAATACTATTCCGGGGCAGGTATACGCTTTTGTTAATCATGTTTCTCATACGCCGACTCTTTTGAATGCAATCCGAACGAAGAACTGATCAAGTTTTGCCAGATACAACAATGGTAGTGATTATAAAAAGAATAATTATGATGTTCATTTATCAAGAAATTATGACAGAGCCATGCATAATTAATTCAGGATTTTATATAATATGAAAATCTTCAATCTGGTATTGTCTTTACTTGTTATTAGCCCTATAGCGAATGCTTCCATAACTCTTTCTAAACCTCATTCAAATGATTATGAAAAGACTATTATTCAGGAAGCTCAGCATGAAGGTCTTGAGCGAGTTGAATTAGATAAAAATCAAACTTTCGATTTAATCAAAAATGGCAAAGTATTAGGTACTCTTGTACAAGGAAAAGGATGGGTAAGAGAAGTTCAGCCTGTATGTTTTATTGCCTGGACAAAGGATAGTAAAAAATCTGATCAGTTTATCCAAACAATCGGTCAAGGGGATTGGGAAACAGTAGGTTGCCATAAAGTTGATTCAGTTGGCCTTATTTCAAAAAAAGACGATCCTGCTACGAAAGTTGCGGTTATTTATACCACTGAAGCCCCTGATCACTATGCAAATGATTATTACATTTTGGGATTAAAAAGTGGTGATAACAGCATCTATTACGATCAGAGTGTTACGGAAAAGTTTCAAAATTCATATATAAAAAATCTCTCTGAACTGCGTAAGGCTTATCAAAAGTAATTTTAATTAAACCTCTTTAGCAAACCAACCAAGGTTATATGTTAATTTTAATTAAAGGGGTTTGCATATGAGATGTATGATTAAACTCCTTTGTACTATTAGTTGAAATTGATGAATTTTCCGCTATAGAAAATTTCTGCAACGATAGCAACGAGCAGTAAGTATACGCTTGTACAGAAAGAATCATTAATAAGACGAGAGGCAATTTAACAAAGAATGCCAGGCAATAAAATTAAGGATCAATAATTTTATTATAGCCCTTTCAAAAGCTAAGATAAGTCTCTGCAGCTTTTTACTGAATCACAGCGTCCATGGCTTAAATACCGCCATGAAGGATTGCGCGTTCGCCTCACTGACGGCGGATAAGAACTCTGCCGCGAGCATGGCATACAAAACACCTGTGAAGCAAGTCTGGACAAACAAATCATTAATAAGTTGAGAAGAACCCCTTACAGTTAATGTTGTATTTTGAAATATTTTCTTTTACTTTATCCCACTTTCAGGTGTCCATCATGCAGAGAACCGGTTATGTGTTACTTTTTATCGCGTCGTTGGTCATGTCCTTAAAGTGTTTTTCTGAACAGGAATATTCTTTAAATCTTAATGGTAAGTGGAAAGTTGAACATGTATATGTTGACGAGGATGTTGCCTCTGCGAAGCTGATAACGCTAATTCCTGATGATCCGAATCTAAAAGGACGTATATTTGAATTCACGTCGGATAAAATAAAGACGTCTATACAGCCAGATAGTGGCTGCGAGTTCCCAGATTATCATTCTATGAATGTGACAATATTAAATCATTTGATGAGCAGTACGACAGAAGGGGTTCAATACGACCCTGCTAAAAGCTATTCTCTGCCGGTCAAAGGAACGCTGAATATACATCCTTATAGTATTCATTGTCAGAATGGGAAGATCAGTCCTTCAGATGAGCATATTGAACACTGGCTTGTGAAACTTGATGTTAATTTGGTATTACTGAACTGGGATAACCAGTCTTACATATTACTAAAAAAGTTATCAGATAATGCCAGATTTTCACCTTCGTTCGCGTGCGAAAGGGCAACGAATGATAGTGAAAAAACGATTTGCCATGATCCAGATTTGTCTTCCTGGGATGTGAGTGTCGCCGAGGCATATAATATTGTATTAAAGCAAATTACAAATACAGGTTTAGATGCCAAGATACGTTTAGCTCAGTTCCATCAAAACCAAAAGCACTGGCTTGACGCCAGAAATGCGTGTTCTGCTAATTCTACCTGTATAAAGAAAAAAATGCAGGCTCGTGTTGCCGAACTTATTGAGCTTGCGAAGTCATAAATAAATGCCTTTTTAAACAAGCACGTTTCATGTCACGGTCAGATGGTTTGGTTAATGTTCATTGAAAAAATGGAGTGTACTCTCTCGCTCAGGTAACAATACCAGTAAAGTTTTACCTCCTGGGAAAGTCGATGATCCAAATGTTAATTCTGGCCGTCTTACCGTTAATGCGGGACAAATTACATTTGATGCCGAAGGTAATGACAACATTCATAGTCCTTATTTCAGTAGGCATATACATTGGCCAGGATATAACTCAGGGGTAACCATCGGAAGATGGTTACGAAATGGGCGGAAGAAGTTCAGGTTAAATTTATTCTGATCTTTTGATGGTGGGGGTTGAGCAAGCGCAGGCAAGGCGTCTTTCTTTAGGCTCAACAAAAAAAGGAAGTGCGGCACATGCCTGGGTTAAAAAATACAGGGATGAATGCGGCATCATATCACGTGAGTCGCAGGCAAGGCTCTTTGAGATTATTTACCCAATCTATGTAAGTCGTGGTAAATCTTCTTATCTATCTAAAACTGCCAGTCATCATGAAAGAACGGATTGGGATAAGCTGAAGTCCGCAATCAAAGATATTATTGTGGATTTAATTTATCAAGGTGCAGATTCGAAGATAAATATGCAGGCGGCTATGCATAATGATATCAATAAATTGACAGATTTTATTGATAGCTCAGCATATCTCCAAAAGTTTGAAAAGGGTCGTCATCGTGCTCGTTATCTCAGAAGTAGACGATAGATAAGAGGTTACATGGAAAAGATATTGCTTTCTACTTTGCTCATAGTTGGTATGCAAGTGCTTAATCCGGTTTATGCTTTAAGTGATTGCTCACAAGGAAATAATGATCAAGAAGTTTACTCCTGTGCAGAAAAGAATAAATCTGAAACAGAAGTGATGTTGAATAAGGAATATAAAGCAGCTAAATCAAGGGTTCAGGAGCTTTATAAAGGCAATGATGAGGAGCTTAATAAGTACATAAGCACGTTAACTGAAGCACAACGGGCATGGTTAAAGTACAGAGAAAATGATTGTGAACTTGCCTCTTTTGCAGCGGATAAAGGTAGTGATGCAAGTCTTTCTTATATCAATATCTGCCTGTATGAGCACAATGAACAAAGAATTAAAAAGTTAAAGATGATACCTTATCATTAATTAAATTATAATAATCAATTCCTCTGGGGTGCATTTTTATTTTCAGCTGTCGTCAACTGAATATAGCATAGGATAAGTGATGTCTTTTAAAAGATTTGACCTTATTAATGCTTAAAAATAGATCGTAAATGTATGCACCTCTTTTTGGCAAGGCAGGGTTGGATGTTTTAGCTCGTATTAAAAATTTTACAGAGGCACCCTTGCAGTTCATGCTTTAAATCTTTCAAGTTCATCAATAGTCCATGAGTGGCAAACGGCAGGTGTAGGAGCTATTCGAGGATACTCAACTTACGTTGATGCAGCAGCTAAGGCCGCAAGATTCATGAAGTATGGAGGTTGGGTTGCTATCGGTTTCAGTGCATTGAACACAACTAATGATGTCTATAAAGGATGCACAGTTGATCGCGAGAATGAGTGTACAAAAGTTGCTGTAAAAGAATATTCGAAGTTTGCAGGAAGTACAGTGGCTGGTTTTTATGGTGGGGCGTTGTCAGCTTCACTTGCCACAGGCGCATGCGTTGCGTTGGGAGTGGCAACTGGCGGAGTTGGTGCCTTGGCTTGTGGTATAGTTGGTGGTGCCGCAGGTGGATATGGTTTTGGTGAAGCCGGTGGAAAAGCCGTGGACTTTATCATGGATAAGATCTTATGACATTATATGATATCACCATGTATACGATTATTTTTTTATTTTTCCTTATTGGTTTTTTGCATATTTATGCCTCTTTTATTTTTAAGAAAAACAGTGAAAAATACGCTAAGATAATTCGTGAATTTAATAATGCAGGTCTCCAGCTTGATACTACTACTAAATTTTCAAGTAACTTGGGGTTTTATGCAAATTATCAAAAGATTTCATATTTATATCGCCTTCAAAAAGGTGTGAAAATGAAATTCAGACAAAATGAAGAAGTAAGGGAGGAAGCTTATAATTTTATTCAGTCGCAACCAAAAAATATGACAGCGTGGATCGCTGATTTAGTTGTTTTTTATAAAGCTATATTTGCCCTGACTGCGGTTTTTGGTTTTCTTTTGGTTTTCTTTTGTTTTTCTTTGTTTACATACTCAACTAGTTTATCGATTAATTAAAGTGAGAAAATAAATCTCGAACTGGTAATGATGTTTTTAGGTGTTTACGTTTTGCGGGCTTTACACTTTCACCTTTTAGGTCATTCCTGGGTGATAGCGTTCTACTTCCGAAAATTAAAATTCATAACTTGGGTTAACAAGTATGTTGATATTAACCATAGTCAAACATTCCATCTTAACGACAGTAAAGAAGTTGAAGCGCTTATTCAGGAAAGCGCCTGAGTTAATACGACGTAATCTGTTTGTTTCATCGCTTGGTCTGAAAATGGAAAAGTTATAGACCATTTTATTGAGAAAATAGGCCCGGGTAAATGACTGTAGGCTGCCATTAGTAATAATGAGCAAGAAGCCTGCACATGTTTTAATGATGAAATGAACGTTACTGAGTTATCATTTAAACAATGAAGACCAGGCAGCACAATCCACTAAGCCTCTATATCCCGCCTTTCTCCCCGAGAGACGCGCGATATAGATGTCGAACAGCTAACCGCAGGAATCCGTGATGCGCTTTACGATAATAACCGCTAAACCCGGCCATCAACCGCCGCAAACCAGTTTTGATTTTCTTCCTCCCGGCGGCACAATTGGTCGTGGCGTGGA
>NZ_QICO01000003.1:680809-704282 GCF_003201175.1 Pantoea sp. PNA 03-3
CGTGATGCGCTTTACGATAATAACCGCTAAACCCGGCCATCAACCGCCGCAAACCAGTTTTGATTTTCTTCCTCCCGGCGGCACAATTGGTCGTGGCGTGGATAACAATCTGGTACTGCCCGACGACGATCGCACGATTTCCCGCCTGCAGGCGATTGTGCATATCACTGCTGAAGGTGAATGCCGCCTGACGAATCGCGGTAACGTGACGCGCGTGCTGTTAAACGATATCCCACTGGAGCGGGGACGCCAGGTGGAATTGCAGGACGGCGACGTGCTGGGTATTGATGACTACCGCCTGCTGGTTAACGATCTTAACGGTGAACAGCAACCCCAGCCGTCGCCTGTCGTGATGGCTGCACCAGCTAAAGCGCCGGTCATGAACGATGCGCCACCGGTCGCCGCACCAGTCACTGCCACAGCAAGTACGGCGGCCATTCCGAGTGAAATCTGGGACAGCCTGGCAAAAGAGTTTTCCATTTCGGATGATTTGTCGAAGCGTAAAACGCCGGCCCCCGATATGCCAGATGCCAATCCGTTAACCTCGACGGCGGCGAACCGTAATCCGGAAGATCCGCTGGCACAGTTGATCAGCGATAAGCCGCTGGATATCGGGCAACAGCCTAAAAACAGCAGTCTGTTTGATGAAGGCGATGTGCTCTTTGCGCAGGAAAGCATCTTTGATGATCGTACGCCGAGCACCTTATCAGCCCAGCAAAATGCTCAGGGACAACCGAAAGTCGAGGCGCCATCGGGCGATCTGGATCCCCTGAATCTGTTTGGCAGTCAGAGTACGCCCGACCCACGTCATCATGACGATCCCCTTGGATTAATGATGAGCGGCGCGGTACCGCTGGCGCAACCTGAGGTGCCGGTTACACAACCTGAAGCACGGCCAGCCCCTCAGAAACCGGCCCCGCATTCGCAAACGCCTGAGCCTGCTCCCGAACCGCGTGACAGCGCGCCGGTTGAGCTGGCCGAGTTAAGCAGCTCACCGCTGTTTGATCACACTGAAACGCAGCCCACTCACGATCCCGTATTCGAAACCGAGCCGGAGCCTGCGCAGCCTGAAGGGGCGCAGAGTCCCATTGATTACGGTGGCATTACGTTACCGACGCCGCAGGCGGTTCAGCGTGCGCCTTCGCCGACGCCAAAAGGACGACTGCGTATTGATCCGGTTGCCTCGCACAACAATAACGGTGGGGCAGAGCAGACGACAGGAAACAGCAGTAGCGGTGATGCGTTGAAAGGTGAATTGCTGGATGCGCTGCTCGAAGGCATGGGTCTGCAGGATCTGCAACCAACCCCGCAATTCGACCGTGAGCAGATGCGGCAATTTGGCCAGATGCTGAGCATGTTTTCACAGGGAACGGTCGCGCTGCTCTCGTCGCGCTCAATTTTGAAACGCGGCGTGAAGGCGGATATGACGGTTATTCTCGACGACGCGAATAACCCGTTTAAACTGTTGCCCTCGGGCAAAACCGTGCTGATGCAGATGTTTGGAAGCCGCATGCCAGGCTTTATGCCACCACGTCAGGCGGTACGCGATGCGCTGATTGATTTGCAGGCCCATCAGTTGGGTATGATTGCCGGTATTCGTGCGATTATCGCCTCCATGCTGCAATCGTTTAATCCCGATCAGCTGGAAGAAGAGGCGCGTCAGAACGGATCAATCTCACGCATTGGTCTGCTCGGTAATCGCAAAGCCGCGCTGTGGGAACATTTTGTTCAGCGCTATGGCGAAACCGCCGGTGAAATCGAAGATGACTTCCATACCTTGTTTGGCGAAGCCTTCTTGCACGCGTACGACATGGAAGTAAATCAGTATAAAGACTCACAAACCCACACGGATGACGCATGAATATCTCTACTGCTTCCACGTCGAATCAGGGCGACCGCGCCACCAATCAGGATCAAACCGGTGAGCGCATCGGTGAACGTTCGGCCTGCTTTGTGGTGTGCGATGGTGTGGCAGGGTTTCCTGGCGGTGATGTGGCAGCGAAAATTGCGCGCAGCAGCCTGATGGAAGCCTTCGATGGCAATGCGCACCTGGATGCGCAAACTATCCGCGATTACGTCAATTATGCCAACGACGCAATCCGGCAACAGCAAAAAGCCAACAGTCAGCACAGTCGCATGGGCACCACGCTGGTGAGTTTGTTTATCGACAGAGACTATGAGCTGGCTTACTGGGCCCACGCAGGCGACAGCCGCCTGTATCTGTTTCGCCGAGGCTATCTCTATCATGTCACCACCGATCACAGCCTGGTGCAGCAAATGAAAGATGCCGGTCATCAGACCGAAGGCATCAACAGTAACCTGCTTTATTTCGCCCTCGGCATGGGCGATGAACAGCGTGATGCCAGCTATAGCGACGTGGTGCCTATTGAAGACGGCGACGCCTTTCTGCTGTGCACGGACGGCTTCTGGCATGGCGTCACGCTGGAACAAATGCAGCAATCGTTGCATATGGTGAACACGCCAGAAGAGTGGCTGACCCTGATGCAACAAATTATCAAAAACAGCCAACCGCAGGGTGGTCAGCAGGACAACTTCAGCGCCATGGCTGTCTGGGTAGGTTCCCCGGAAGACACCACTTTATTGCACTCGCTGTCAGATGCGGCGCAGTTTTTCCCTCTTCGAGATTGAGAACGCCAACATGAAATATGGATTAGTGGGCCTGGCTGCAATGCTGTTGAGTACCCATGCCTTTGCTGAGAACTATCGCATTGTGCAGTCGCCAACTCAGAAACTGGATGTCTGGATTGATGATGTTAAAGATAACCAGCTCGCAAGCTGGTGTAAGAGCACGGTGAACCTGCGCATTGTGACGCACGGGGATAAAGATCCTTCAGTATTAAATGATTTTCTGCCGCGTGTCGCCGGATTAATGGGCTCGCAATGTAAGCCGCTGCAACAACTGCACTGGACATTAACCGATACCGAAGGTGCCCAACTGGGTAACGGCAGTGCGGCAAAAGCGCAGCAGTGGAAAGTGGTTATTACACCGCCGGCAACCTCCCAACCTGCTTCAGCTGCCACTGCACAGCAGCAGGCACCGGTGACGCAGACGCAACCCGCCGCGCCGGTCGTGCTGAATTCTCCACCCGCCGATACCACGCCATGGCTGCAGTTCAGTTTGCTGGATGGCTGTCATTTCCGGACCTGGTGGCATCAGCCCGCACAGTCAAGTGCCGTCTTCGTGCCCGCTAAGCAGGGCGTGACCTGTGGCAAAGATGGCTGGCTGAGCGGTCACAGTACCTTAACGGAAGTGGGCAAGGGCCAGAGCAAACCCGTCTCTGTCAGCTTCTTACAGGGTTTCCCGGTGGCGGGCCTGAGCGACAAACAACAGCTTGATGAGCTGACGATTACCACGGTCAACAGCGAGCGCATGGTGCTGAGTGATGAAAAATCGCCAGACAGCTGGCTGGTGCTGCCGTTCAGCCCACAACTCAACGGCTGGCAGGCGGTGAATCAGGTCGTTGTGGCGATGCCTGCCAGCGAAGCCGCAGATGAAAATGCCCTGCGGGCGCGCCTGCAGGAAGTGCGGAAAACCTGGTCACCCTGGCTGAGCAGCCCTGCCTCAATCAAAGTGCAGTTGGTGGAAAAACTCCATCCGGAACTGAAAGATCCGGCCGCCGCCGTCTATCGCACCATCAATTAAGGCATAAGGAGTTTGAATGGATTCTTTACAACAGCGTCTGGCTAACGCCTCTCTGGCAGAAAACCTGGCCAGCATTACCGCGCAAATCCAGGCAAACCCTGCGGATGCCGATTTACGGGCTGCCTTCGTCCAGCTGTTGTGCCTTGCCGGTAACTGGAAGCGGGCACAGACACAACTGAAATCCTGGCTGGCGATGCTGCCGCAGGCGCAGCCCACCGTTACCTTGCTGCAACAGGCAATTGCGGGCGAAGTATTACGTGAGGCTGTCCTGCGCGGCGAGGCCGATCCCCAGTTGCCTGGCAGTGCCTGGCCCTGGTGCAATCTGATGCTGGCCGCGTTAAAAGCCGATATCGCCGGGGATAGCGTAGCAGGGGCGACACTGCGTGCTCAGGCGCTGGACAGCGCAGAAGCGAGTGCCGGTCGTGCCGTTGCGCAGGAGGGCGAAAGCCCGTTCGCCTGGCTGATGGACGGCGACAGTCGCTTTGGACCGATCTGTGAAGCGATTGCTAATGGTCGCTATTACTGGATTCCGTTTGCGGCGATCGCGGAAATGGAATTCCAGGCACCAGCAAGCGTGACGGATCTGGTCTGGCGTCATACGCGTTTGCAACTGGTGGATGGCAGTGAGCAAATCTGTCAGATCCCGGTTCGTTATCCTCTTCAGGAAGGCGCAGACGAACGCTTCCTGCGTGCCAGCATCACAGAATGGCAGGCACTGGACGGTGACGAAGGGCAGTTCATTGGGCACGGACAAAAAATGTGGCTCAGTGACGAGGCAGACTTTCCCTTACTGACGCTGCAACAGATGATTTTCAACGAAACTGAGTTACCTCATGAGTCGTAACGACAATTCATCCGGTGACGGCTATTCACAGCTGCATGGCGGCTATCGTTCGCGTAAAAATCGCGAAACGCTGACCGCGCGCGATAAGCTTCAGTCATCGCTGCTGGACAGACTGACGGATGATGCACCCGAGAAAGCGACAGAATCGGGCAACAGTTCGGTGATTACCCACAGCACGCTGCGACGCAATGTACTGCGCGATCTTCAGTGGCTGTTCAACACCATTAACAATGAAGCACAGCACGATCTTAGCGGGTTGAATGAGGTACAGCGCTCTGTGCTGAACTTTGGCGTCGCGCCGCTGGCCGGGCAGAATATTTCTGACATTGAGTGGCAGGATATGCAGCGGAAAATGACCGATGCCATCCTGCATTTCGAACCGCGTATTATACCGCAGGGCCTGCAGGTGCGCTGTGTCAGCGATCTGACCTCCCTCAGCCTGCACAACGTTTTGTCGATCGAGATTAAAGGCCGGTTATGGTGCGTACCTTACCCGCTGGAGTTTCTGTTCCGCACTCAGGTGGATTTAGAGAGCGGCCATTTTGAACTACAGGATGCAGGTTAATCATGGACAGCAAGCTGCTCGATTATTACAACCGTGAACTGGCCTATCTGCGTGAGATGGGCGCGGAATTTGCTGCGCAGTATCCGAAAGTCGCCGGACGGCTCGGGATGCGCGGTATTGACGTTGCCGATCCCTATGTCGAGCGGCTGATGGAAGGTTTTGCTTTCCTGACCTCCCGTGTGCAGCTAAAGATGGATGCGGAGTTCCCGCGCTTTTCGCAGCGCATGCTGGAAATGGTGGCGCCCGGCTATCTGTCTCCCACGCCGTCCATGGCCATCGCGCAACTGACGCCGGACAGCCGGAAAGGCGATATCAGCAATGGTTTTTTAGTGCCGCGCGGCACGATGATGGAAAGCCAGAACCTGAAAAAAACCGGTGTCACCTGCAGCTACAGCACGGCACATGATGTGATGCTGCAGCCGCTGCGCATCAGCGATGTCTCCCTGGGGGGCGTACCGGCGGATATTCCGCTGGGAGAACTGAAGGCACGCGGATCGTCCGGGGCGTCCAGTGCACTGCGCATCCGTATGACCTGCGAAGGCATTTCCTCGCTGAGCCAGCTCAGTCTGGACGACATTATGTTTTTCCTCAGCGGCCCGGATATTCAGGCGCTCAAGCTGATGGAGCTGCTGATGCAGCATCGTAGCGGCATTATTTTGCAGTCCGTGGAAGCAAAACCACAGCGCCAGTCGCTGCCAGACGATGCGCTGGAGCAGGAAGGCTTTTCGCCGGATCAGGCGCTGCTGCCGGATGACCTGCGTAATTTCGATGGCTATCGTCTGCTACAGGAATATTTCGCTTTCCCGGCACGTTTCCAGTTTGTCAGCCTGCGCCAGCTCGCGCCGTTTTTGCGCCGCTGCGACAACACACAGTCTTTTGACATCGTTATCCTGCTGGATAAAGCCGATGCCGCGCTGGAAAGCGTGGTCGACAATACGCACCTGGCGCTGCACTGCACGCCGGTGATCAACCTGTTCCCGAAAACGGCTGAGCGACTCAAAGTCAGTGACAGCCAGCATGAATATCATCTGGTTGTCGATAACATCCGCCCACTGGACTATGAAATTCATTCGGTGAAGCGGCTGTTTGCCTCGGTGGAAGGGCAGCGTGAAGAGCAGATTTTCCGTCCCTTCTGGAGCACCTTCAGCCACGATGGCGGCGATTACGGCGCCTATTTCTCGCTGCGTCGCGAACAGCGCACACTGTCCGAACATGCGCTGCGCTATGGCACCCGCACAGGCTATATCGGCTCTGAAGTATTTTTGTCGTTGGTCGATCAAAACCACACGCCGTGGAACAGCGATATCCGCTACCTGTCTGCCGAGGTGATGTGTACCAGCCGCGATCTGCCGTTAATGCTGTTACAGCAGGAACAGGGCAACTTTGTTATGCCCGACTCAATTCCGGTCGGGCAGCTTACCTTATGCAAAGGGCCCACGCCGCCACGTCCCGCGCTGGCAGAAGGGCTGTCAGCCTGGCGGTTAATCAGTCATCTGCAGATGAACTATCTCAGCCTGATGGACAGCAGTGAGGGGGAAGGCGCGGCGGCCTTGCGCCAGATGTTGAGTCTGTATGCGAGCCTGGCGGAAACGCCGCTAACGCGCCAGATCGACGGCATACGGCACTGCAACCTGAAAGCCGTGCACCGTCGCGTACCGGAACCGGGCCCGGTGGTCTTTGCACGCGGCGTGAGCATCGCGCTGGAAGTCGATGAACAGGCTTTTTCAGGTGCCAGTCCGTGGCTGTTTGGCAGCGTACTGGAGCGCGTCTTCTCTCGCCTCGTGGCGCTGAACAGCTTTACCGAATTCACCCTGAGCAGCCAGCAGCGCGGCGAAGTGGGCTACTGGCCACCGCGCATGGGTAAAAAGGCGCTGCTATGAGTGAAACGGCGCACATCATTCCCTTACAGCGGGCCGTTCGCCTGCCCGATGATTTCTGGCAGGCGGTCATGGCCGCCCCCTGGCGCTACGACCTGTTTCAGCTGTTGCGTAAGCTGGATGCCCAGAGCGGTCAGCGTTATGCCTTAGGTAAAGCGCCGCTGCCAAAATTTGAAGCCGTGCGCATCGGACAAACCCCTTCGCTGGCCTTTGCACCGTCCACCGTGTCACAGGTTAAACCGCGCGAGCAGGACGACCGTTATGACGTGTCCATCTACAGCTTTGGCTTGTTCGGCCCTAACGGCCCGTTACCGACGCACTTAACGGAATACGTTCGTGGCCGCATCGATCACCACCAGGATCACAGCCTGAGCGCCTTTGCCGATCTGTTCCACCATCGCGCCACCTTGCTGTTTTACCGGGCCTGGGCGAATGCTCAGCCCACCAGCTCGCTGGATCGCCGTGATGACCGACGCTTTCAGGATTACCTGGCCTGCGTGGCAGGCATTGGCTTACCGGCTCAGCAACAAGCCAGTTCGCTCAGCCTGCATGCGCGCCTGATGCTGTCCGGCCACCTCAGCCGTCACGGTCATGATGCCGAAGGCCTGGTGCGGATTCTGCGTCATTACTTTGGTGTGCCGGTGATGTTGCAGCAGAACGTGCCGCAATGGTTAGCGCTGGACAGCCGCGATCAGGCGCGGTTGTCAGCAGGACGCCACATGCCGCGGCTGGGTGAGTCCGCTTTCCTTGGCGTGGCCGTGCGTGATGTGCAGCATCGCTTCCGCCTGCGCATCGGGCCACTCAGTGCCGAGCAGTATGAACGTTTTTTACCCCATGCTCAGGGCGCGTGCGAAGTGCGCGACTGGGTACGTCACTATTTAGGGATTGAGATGCAGTGGGATCTCAGCCTGATCCTGGCGGCCGACGCCGTGAAAGGGGTAACCCTGGGCGGTGAGGCGCGGCTGGGCTATACCAGTTGGCTTGGACAGCAACCGCAGCCCATAGATCGTGAAGATTTTGCTTTTGAGGTTGAGGCCATGCCGTAACGGCGCAACCGCTTTCCCCGATATTTAGCCGCTTCTTTCATTAAAGAGAACCGATATGTCAGAAATCAGCCGTGCCGTACTATTTGGCAAACTGGATACGCTGTTATTTACCTCGCTTGAGAGTGCGACCGCCTTCTGCAAACTGCGTGGCAACCCCTACGTGGAGCTGGTGCACTGGCTGCATCAGCTCATGCAGCAGCAGGATGGCGATCTTCAGCAGGTGATTAAGCACTTTTCACTGGATGAAAACGCGCTGACGCGGGATATCGTCGCTGCCCTGGACCGCCTGCCGCGCGGCGCCAGTGCGGTATCCGATCTCGCAGAACACATCGACAGCGCCGTTGAACGCGCCTGGGTTTATGCGTCGCTGAAATACGGCGCGAACCGCATTCGCGGCGGGCATCTTCTCATCGGGATGTTGAAAACCTTTAATCTGGCCAGCGTGCTGAAAGGCATCTCGCCGCAGTTTTCGCGTATCAATGCCGATGCGTTACTGGCGCAGTTTGATACCTTGCTGGCGAACAGCAAGGAGGTTCAGCAGGCCGTTGTGCCGCCTGCCGGTGAGGCCGCCGCGCCAGCGGCAGCGGGCACCAGTACGCTGTCGCAGTATGCACAGGATCTGACGGCCCGCGCACGGGACGGAAAAATCGATCCGGTCGCCGGCCGTGATGAAGAGATCCGCCAGATGGTGGATATTCTGATGCGCCGCCGCCAGAACAACCCGTTACTCACCGGTGAAGCCGGCGTGGGAAAAACGGCGGTGGTAGAAGGGCTGGCGCTGCGCATCGCGGCCGGTGACGTACCTGCACCGCTGCGCGACGTACAGCTGTGGCTGCTGGATATCGGTATGCTACAGGCTGGTGCGGGCATGAAAGGCGAATTTGAAGCGCGCTTACAGGCGTTGATCAACGAGGTGCAATCCAGTCCCACGCCGATTGTGCTGTTTATTGATGAAATTCATACACTGGTAGGCGCGGGTGGACAACAGGGCACAGGCGATGCCGCCAACCTGTTAAAACCCGCCCTGGCCCGTGGCCAGCTGCGCACGATTGGCGCAACCACCTGGGCCGAATACAAAAAATACATTGAGAAAGATCCCGCGTTAACCCGCCGTTTCCAGACCGTGCAGGTGCAGGAGCCGGATGAAGCGAAAGCGATCCTGATGCTGCGCAGCACCGTCAGTGCTCTGGAGAAACATCACCAGGTACTGCTCCTGGATGAAGCCGTCAGCGCCGCCGTAAAGCTGTCTCACCGCTACATTCCTGCCCGTCAGTCGCCGGATAAAGCCGTGGCGTTACTGGATACCGCCTGCGCCCGCGTGGCCGTCAGCCAGGGCGCTCAGCCGCCTGCGCTGGAAGATTGTCTGCACCGCCTGGCGGCGCTGGACATTGAAGCAGACATCGCGGAACGCGAAGCGAAGGTCGGGCTGGGCGATGAAACCCGTCAGGCCGCCATTGCCGCGCAGCGCAGCGCACTGGAGGCCGAGCGTGATGCGCTGGACGCCCGCTGGCAGCAGGAGCGCGAACTGGTCGAAGAGTTGATTGCACTCCGTGCCCGCTGCGTAACGGAAGGAGAAGCCTCGCTGCGTGAGGCGCTGGATCACACCCGGCAGAAGCTGCAGGCGGTCCAGGGTGAAGCGCCCCTGCTGTTTGCCGCCGTGGATGCCAGTGTGGTCGCAGCGGTGGTATCTGACTGGACCGGTATCCCACTGGGCCGCATGGTGAAGAACGAAATCGACGCCGTGCTGAATCTGGCCGATACGCTGAACCAGCGCGTGATTGGTCAGCGCCACGGTCTGGATCTGATTGCCAAACGCGTCCGCACCTCGCGCGCCCGTCTGGATAATCCCAACAAACCGGTCGGTGTGTTTATGCTCTGCGGCCCGTCGGGCGTGGGCAAAACCGAAACCGCGCTGGCGCTGGCTGAGTCGCTTTACGGTGGTGAACAGAACATTATCACCATCAACATGAGCGAGTTCCAGGAAGCGCACACCGTATCAACCCTGAAAGGTGCGCCTCCGGGCTACGTCGGTTACGGGGAAGGGGGCGTACTGACGGAAGCCGTCCGCCGTCGCCCTTACAGCGTGGTACTGCTGGATGAGATTGAAAAAGCCCATCCTGACGTGCATGAGCTGTTCTTCCAGGTGTTTGATAAGGGCTGGATGGAAGACGGGGAAGGCCGTCATATCGATTTCCGTAATACCATCATTATTCTGACCTCCAACGTCGGTACAGAACTGATCAGCGCTCTGTGCGCCGATCCGGAACTGATGCCGGAGCCAGAGGCTCTCAGCACCGCGTTACGTAAACCGTTGCTGGAGGTTTTCCCGCCTGCGCTGTTGGGCCGTCTGCTGGTGGTACCGTATTATCCGCTGAGTGATGAGATGCTGGCGGAGATTGTTAAACTTCAGCTGGGACGCATTGTCCGTCGGCTGGAAGAGAATCACGGTATTGAGGCCGTTATTGACGATTCGGTGGTCAGCCAGATCGTGCAGCGTTGTACGGAAGTGGAGTCTGGCGGTCGCATGGTCGACGCCATCCTGACCAATACCCTGTTGCCGCAAATGAGCCAGATACTGCTCAGCGCCCATGCCCGTGACGAACGTTATCGTCGTGTGCAGGTTAGCTGTGAGCAGGGCGAGTTTGTTTGCCGGTTTGCTGTCTAAAGCCGTTCGTTATCAGAGAGCGTTCGAATATGTCGGAACACGATAATCACCAGACTGTACCCAATGCGCTACCGATTGGTTACCGGTTCAATGAGTTTGAAATCAAGGAAGTCATCGGCGGCGGTGGCTTTGGCATCGTCTATCGCGCGTGGGATCACCAGCTGGAACGCGATATCGCCATCAAGGAGTTTATGCCGTCCTCACTGGCTGTGCGCAGCGACGATCTGAATCTGGTACTGCGCAGTGAACGGTTCAGCAAGACGTTCCATGCCGGCCTGAACAGTTTTATTCAGGAAGCCCGTCTGCTGGCGCGTTTTAACCATCCTAATCTGCTGCATGTACTGCGCTTTTGGGTGCAAAACGACACCGCCTACATGGGCACGGTGTTTTACAGCGGGACCACACTGTCAGCCCTGCGTGAGCGCAATCCGCAGCTGATCGATGAGAACTGGATTCGTCGCCTGCTGCCGCCCCTGCTGGGTGCGATTAAGACCATCCATGATGCGGGTTATCTGCATCGGGATATCTCGCTGGATAACATCCAGATTCAGAGTAACGGCGATCCGGTGCTACTGGATTTCGGCTCCGCGCGCAAAACCATCGGTAACCTTTCGGATGAAAGCGAAACCATGCTGCGTCCGGGTTATGCGCCGATTGAGCAATACAGCGACAACGATGAAAGTGAACAGGGCGCGTGGACCGATATCTATGCGCTGGGTGCCGTACTGCACACGCTAATCACTGGCGCACCGCCGCCGGTGAGCGTGGTACGCAGTATTGAAGATAATTATCAACCGCTGGTTCAGCGTGCACCGGCCGGCTACAGCCAGACCTTGCTGGCGGCAGTCGATCGCGCGCTGGCCCTGAAACCGGAAGATCGTCCGCAAAGCATTGACGCCTTTGCGGCCTCCCTGGTGCTGCCAGAAAAAGCGCCCGAACCGCTGCCGGAAGTGAAAAACACCGGGCCGGGCACGATGCTGGTGCCGGTAGAAGAAAACGACGAGGCCGCTGCACCGGCCACACTGCTGAAGAAACTGATGCGTAACCGCTTTGCGTTACCGGGGCTGGTCGCGGCGGGCGTGCTGGTGGGCGTGTGTGCAGGTTTACTGATGGCGGGCGGCGACAAACAGGACGCTGAACCGGCTGACGTTGCGCAGACGGAAACGGCCCCGGCAGCTTCCTCCGCATCGCAGGCACCGACGGAGCCCTCTGTCACACCGGCTCAAACCCAGACGGCGCCAGCACAAACGCAGACTGTCCAGGCCCAACCGGAAAAAGCGCAGGAGCCGGTGGCACCGCCGCCTGCGCCCGTCGCGCAGGTGTATATCAAATTACAGCCCGGCGAGCGCGTTGAGGTGAACGGCCAGCCGCAGGCGGTTGTACCGGCAGCCAATGGATTTGCCGCACTGCAACTGGCACCAGGCAATTACACGTTTTCAGTGACAGGTCAAAGCGGCGAACGCGAACAGACGTTGACGATTAATCAGGAAGGCGTCTGGTTACTTGATCCTCATATTTAACAGGTATGTCTATGTTTTCACGTATTACTGTACAACTTCCCGCGCAGGGACTGCTGTTTCGTCGTCTGAGCGGCCGCGAGGCGCTGTCTGAATCGTTCGTGCTGGAAGCGGAGCTGCTTTCCACGGACGCGCGCATTGACCGCCAGTCGCTGCTGGGTAAACCGGTCACCTTCACGCTGCCGACGGACGGCCTGATGAGCGCGCTGAACCCGCGCTATATCAACGGCAAAATCACCCGGATAGGAGTGCGCAGCGAGGAGCTGGGCGGTGTGCGCTATGCGGTCTACGGGCTGACGGTGGAGCCGGACCTGTGGCCGATGAAGCGCGATCGCAACCTGCGCATCTTCCAGAGCCAGACGGTGCCGCAGATTGTGCAGACGCTGCTGAAGGAGTATGCGGTAAACGTGGAGACGCGCCTGGCGGGCAGCTACCGGGTGTGGGAATACTGTGTGCAGTATCAGGAGAGCAGCTTCGACTTCATCAGCCGGCTGATGGAGCTGGAGGGCATTTACTACTTCTTCCGCCACGAGGCGGACAAGCACACGCTGGTGCTGTGCGACGCGCCGGACCAGCATCAGCCGTTCCCGGGCTACGAGACAATCGCGTACCACGTGACGCCGTCGGGCGGCAGCGTGACGGAGGAGGGCGTGAGCCAGTGGGCGCTGGCGGAGAGCGTGACGCCGGGCATCTACAGCACCGACGACTACGACTTCCGCAAGCCAAACGCGTGGATGCTGCAGGCGCGCCAGAATCCGGTGTCGCCGACGCCGGGTTCAGTGGACGTGTACGACTGGCCTGGCCACTTTGTCGAGCACGGTCACGGCGAATACTACGCGCGCGTCCGCCAGGAGGTGTGGCAGGCAGAGCACCACGAGGTGAGCGGAAGCGGAACGGCGACGGGTATCGCGCCGGGCTACACCTTTGCGCTGCTGAACGCGCCGCACTTCAGCGACAACGGCAAATACCTGGTGACGTCGGCGTACTATGACTTTGAAGAGAACAGCTACGCCAGCGGCGACGTGGGTGCCACGCGCCACAACATCGACTTCACGGTGCTGCCTGCCGCGGTGACCTTCCGTGCGCGCCCGGAAACACGGTGGCCGAAGACGCACGGCCCGCAGACGGCCAGGGTGGTGGGGCCGAAGGGCGAGAGCATCTGGACGGACAAATACGGCCGGGTGAAGGTGAAGTTTCACTGGGACCGTCTGGCGAAGGGTGACGACACGAGTTCATGCTGGGTGCGCGTGTCGAGCGCCTGGGCAGGCCAGGGGTTTGGCGGGGTGCAGATCCCGCGCGTCAACGATGAAGTGGTGGTGGATTTCATCAACGGCGATCCCGACCGTCCATTGATTATCGGGCGGGTTTACAATGAGGCCAGTATGCCGCCGTGGGCACTGCCCGCTGCCGCCACACAGATGGGTTTTCTGAGCCGATCGAAAGACGGCACGGCGGACACCGCTAACGCATTGCGCTTTGAGGATAAGGCGGGTGAGGAGCAGGTATGGCTTCAGGCGCAGAAGAATATGGACACCAACATCAAAAATGATGAAACGCATACTGTTGGTGGGGAACGAAGTCACTATGTCGCTAAAAGTGAGTTACATCGTGTTGAAGTCAATCAGGTACAGGCTGTTAAAGGCGACACTGAGATTTTGACCGGTAAAGGTAAAGTTGATGCTGTAGTCGAGCAATATGTTCTGGCGTCGGGGACCCAGCTACGCCTTGTCTCGGGCGAAAGTGCCATCGAACTGAATGCAAATGGCACTATCAATCTTATCGGAAAAGATTTTAATTTCTTCGTCGAGAAGGACGGCAATATCACCACAGGTGGAAAACTGAATCTGAACACCGAAGGCGCGCAACCGGGCACCTCTGCGCCGGGGTCGGGACACAAAGGCGATATCAGCGCGGCTGTTCAGGAGAAATTTACGCCGGGAAAGCCGGGTAAGGCAGGTGCTTTAGCAAGCGCACCTGCCGACGCTTCAAATAATGCCGTTACCCCCGCTAACGTGCAAACGCCCTCTTTCAGTGGTTATGGCAAAGATGTAGACAGTTTGGTTGAGAAGTCACCTACCATGAAACAGGACATCACCACCCTGAAAAAGCGTGGATGGGTTTTCAAAGAGGGTGAGGCGGGGAAAGGGACGTTTGCGGATCGTCAAGGTCGTATCATCACTGTCGATAAAAGCAACATGAATGATGCTGCTAAAGTCGTACAGTCGCTGTCGCATGAAAGTGGACATGCACTTTATAAACCCAATATTGATCTGAGTTCTAAGGATAATTACCTGAACAGCACACTCAGTGATGAGGGCGCAGCCACACTAAATAATATTCGTGTACAGCGCGAGATCATTGCTAATCACGGTGAGGACATCGGCATAGCAGGCAATACAGCGAATCAGAAAGATTACAATGCTATCTTCGACTCCTTGGAAAAAGGTGACATCACTGAGAGTGACGCGAGGATGAAGATCGGGCGTATATTCGGAAAAGGTGAGAGAACCTCCACGACGAAGGAGCTATACGAGGATTATTATGGGGGTTGGTATGATAAAAATTACCCGGCAAAGTAAGCTATCAGTCATGTTACTGGCAGGTTTTTTTATAAGCGGATTAGTGGAAGCAAAGATGCAAGCAAATGATATATGGAGTTTTGTCGCGCAAATGCGTTCCAGTGTGAAGAGTTTATCTGTACAAGCTATTCACAATGCCCCACTGGCGTTTAAATTAAAAGGTCAGAATGAATATATCAATTTTTACCGGGCTGACGGGATCAGGCTTAACGATGCGTTACTGATTAACGATATTGAGTTGCGACTGAGTAAAAGCCCTGACGGAATGGCACCTTTTCTGAGTTTTTCGCCGCAAGGGAAGTGCATTACGCTAAATGAGATCAAAAACCATTATCAGACTATCCGTTTAACGGATTACCCGCGTGGTCAGTCTGAAAATGAGCTAACCAGCTACACATCACCTCCCGATGCCAATGGCCAGGTCATCACCTTTTCATTTACGGCTAAAAATCCAGACTGCCTGAGCAGAGTGATTATTACTTCTGAAGAGTAAAGGAACGGCTTACTGACAATGATGGTCTGGTACAAAGCTCAGCAGCAATTGTCACCTCTTTGTGCGATTATCTGGCTTTGAATGTTCCTCTCTCATCAGAAAATATATGACGTTAATCAGGTTATTTTTGACACTGGCGTTTTTTTTCACGCCTGTTTTAAGTCTGGCAAATACGGTGTCGACAGAAGCAGTACCGCCACTGAGCAACGACGATTTCTCTGTCCTACTCAACGACTACGCTTTTACCCCTGGTGACGCATGGAACAATCAGAGCTTCGTCCGTGCGGGCAAAGCCTTGAGCTCGGTTGTGGCCGGAGAAGTGGTCATTGATGAACAGCGATACAACTATTTCCAACACAGCTATGACGGCTTTGCGTTGTTCAGCGCAACGGCGGTGGGAAATGCCAGCCATACCATTCTGGCGGAGATTCTTGTGGACGCTGCCAGCGTGCCGACGGCTCGCAATATTGTGGTGGGCGATAGCGTGGAACAGGTCCGGCAAGCCTATGGCCCAGGCAAAGAAAGTGACAGCGATAATCAACACTGGCTTATCTACAAGCTGGGTGAGAAACAGTTGATGTTCGAAATTGACCAGCAAAAGGTCAGCCATATCATGTTGAATACCACTATGAGTGCCAGGCTGCATGACATCAGCGCAGACCAGGCTGTCAGCGCGGCAACAGAAGCCATTCATAGTTATCACCTGACAACACTCAGCGATCAATGTCTCAGGTATGATGTTGACGACAGCAGTGATAAAAGTTTCTTTATCATTACGGTTCGCGAAGACAACCATGACGTCAGTTGTGGCGGCGATCCGGATATCTCTCCTCGTCTTTTCGACATTAAAGTGGCGCGTGACAACACTCAAATACTTACTAACGCCGATGATGCCGATGGCACATATCGAAGCCTGAATACGTCAGCCACACCCAATCAATAAACGGACACCCTATGAATTATCAGTTCAATGAAGGCGCATTTGCGCTGTTTCCTGCTGCGTGGCAGGACACCACCATGAATATTTTGCGGGATGAGGCCAGTGGGCTGGCATTCGTTGTGAGTCGTGGTGTCATTCCTGAAGGTAGCGATGCGGAGACGGAGTTCCAGCGTCAATGGGATACATTACGCAGTCAGATGGGCGCTATTCAGCAAACAGCGTTTGTACGGGTTATGGCTGGGATTGATAGCGCGCTACAGGCGCTGGAAGTTGAAACCGCCTTCGAGCGCAATGGACAAGCTGTGTGGCAGCGGCAGTTGGCTACTCAGGTTCCTGACAGCAACATTTTCATGATTTTTACCCTTTCCGCGATGCGTCCTTTCAATGAAGAAGATGGAGAGCGCTGGAAGAGTTTTAAACACAGTCTGAGTCTGAACAATCCACGGAAAGCATAAGCTATGGATAACCATGCGGCCCGCGTGGGCGATGAGATCATTCACTCCAGCATTTTTGCTGATATCACCAGTATTGTCGCTGAGGGCGCAGCCTACGCCGTGATCGGTGCGGCGGTGGGCGCGGCGGCAACCGCCGCCGCGCCCCTGTTAGGTGCAGGGATGGCCGCGGCCGGTGTGGCCGCTATTGGTTCCAGCTGCCTGCTCAGTGGTATTCTGGGCGGCGTACTGGCCAATGCCGTTGGCCTCTCAGAGGACATCACTAAAGTAGCCGATGGGCTGGGAAACATGCTGTTCCCTCCTTCGCCTGCTGGTGTGATTGCCAGCGGATCAGAAAATGTTCTGGTGAACGGTCTTCTCGCGGCACGTGCGGCGGGCATGCTCGTATCCGGAGAAACTCCACCGCCGGAACCGCAGTCACCCAAAAGCTTTGCCGATTACGGCGGCATGTTGCTCGCTGCAGCCAGCCAGTTTGGCAGTGCGATGTGGCAGCCTACGGTTGCGTCTGCCGATGCCGGAACGTCTCCGCTGGAGCAGGACAAAGTTATCTGCGAAAAACACGGCGCGCCGCAATATCTGGCCCAGGGTTCTAAGCAGGTTTTTATTAACGGGCAGCCAGCCGTTCGCGCCAAAGACAAAACCACCTGCGAAGCCACGGTAAGTGACGACGTTTCACCCAATGTCATCATTGGCGGTGAAACCGTGACGGTGAGAGAGATCAAAAGCGGTAAAGTACCCGGGCTGGCTTTAGCGATGATCGGCCTGTCCCTGATCCGCGGTCGACCTAGTCAGATTCTGAAAAACATGCCCTGTGCACTCGCCGGTGCGGCCGGGGGGATGATGGCCGATATGGCGATTAATGCGGCCTTTTCGTCGCTGTTTCCGGTTCATGCCTCGACTGGCGTCAAAGTCCTCAATGATGATGCCGAACGTGATTTCTCCCTTCCTGGCCGTTTTCCGCTCAGTTTCCAACGTAGTTACAACAGCCTGACGCAGCGCAGCGGATTATTTGGTCTGGGCTGGGCAACGGTGTTCGACAGCTATTTAGTGCTGGATGGCGCACAGGCAACCTGGTTTGATGACAACGGGCGCGAGCTGCGCTTTGCGGTGCCGGGGGATAAAGAGGTGCTTTACAGCATCAGTGAAGGACTGATGGTGCGCCGTAATGAAATGGGCGATATCGCTATTGCCGATGATGATGGTGCGGTTTGGCGGCTCTATAAACCTACCGCGGCGAATCCTCAGGTACTGCGTCTGGCTTCGCTCAGCGACGAATACGGTAACGCGCTGGAGATGGGCTGGGATGAGCAGGCGCGTCTTGTGCGTATTCATGATGCACCGTTGGCCATCGACGTCACACTGCATTACGGCGACAACCAGCACCCCCAGCGCCCGACCTCCGCCAGTCACTTTGATGGTGAACAGCACTGGCCGCTAGCGCACTGGGACTATACAGAACAGGGCCAGCTTGCCAGCGTCACCGATGCGGCTGGCATTACCTCGCGCCGTTTCCGTTATAACGACGATGGGTTAATGATCTGGCATCAGCTGCCGGGCGGACTGGAAAGTGAATATCGCTGGCAGAAACTGGATCACTGGCGTGTGGTCGAGAACCGCACCAATACCGGTGATGGCTGCCATATGCACTACGATCTGGAAGCAGGCATTACGCGGGTGTCGACCTATGACGGTCAACAGCGCGAACACCACTGGAATGCTGCGGGCCTTATCACCTGTTTCATTGATGAACGGGGCGAGAAGTGGCGTTATGAGTGGAATGAAAACGAACTCATGACGCGCCGCATCGATCCGCTGGGCAATGCGGTGAGCTTCACCTATGACGATCTTGGTAACCGTGTTGAAGAGAAAGATGCGGACGGCGGTGTGCAGGCAGTGCAATGGCTGTCCCACCGTTCTCTGCCAACGGTCGTTGCAGGTGCAGACGGCTCCACAACGAAATACTATTACGATCCCCATCATGGCCTTGAGCGTGTGGTCGATGCGCTCGGGCAAAGTACTGTTTATAAGCGGGATGAGTTTGGGCTGGTTATCGAAGAAATCGATGCGGCAGGCAACAGCTATCGTCGGGAGTTCAACGATGCAGGCCAGGTCATCCGTGAAACAGACTGCTCAGGGCTGACGACGCGCTACCGCTATCATCCGCTGGGTTGGCTCAGTTGTGTGACGGCGCCGGATGGTGAAGAAACCCGTTATCACTATGATGCAGCAGGCCGTCCTGTTTTGCTGGAGCGGGCAGAGGGCTGGGAAGAGCGGTTGCGCTGGAGTGACAACGGCCTGCCGCTGGCCCATGAGTCAGCGGATGGCAAACGCAGTGAATTCCGCTATGACAACGTCGGGCGCTTAATCGCGAACCGCAATGCCCAGGGTGAGACGGTTCAACGCAGCTGGGACAGCCGTAGCCGGTTAACGGCGCTGCAAAACGAGAACGGCGAGCAGTATCAGTTCGAATGGGGCGCAGATTCACTGCTGCTGGCCCAGACTGGACTGGACGGCGTGGCCACGCGTTATGAGTATGATGCTGCGGGCCGCACGTTAGCACGCACTTTTGCCGCCGGGCATCCTCAGGCGATTACCCATCGCTATCACTGGAGTCGAGCCGGACAATTGCTGGCGCGCACGACACCGGAAGGTCAGACGCGCTATCACTACCGTGGTGGTGGTCAGCTAAGTAAAGTGTCACAGCATCTGCCACTGTCTGACACCGAGTGGAGCCAGCAGGCTGAGCAGGAGATTACGTTTACCTATGATGCGCTGGGCCGCATCGTGAGTGAACAGGGGGAGCAGGGCACACTGGCCTGGGAGTACGATGCGCTGGGTAATTGCACAGCCCTAACCCTGCCGGATGGCCGCAACCTGAAGCAGCTTTACTACGGTAGCGGTCATTTACTGAGCATCGCACTCGACAACCTGCCGGTGACGGAGTTTACCCGTGACACATTGCATCGGGAACTCAGCCGCACGCAGGGCGGTCTGACCACGCGCAGTGAATACGATCGTCTTGGCAGACTGCGCCGCCGTGACGTTTTCAGGGGGGAAGCCCAGCGACCTGCACCGCGCGTCTGGTCCCGCCGACGCGACTTCGATTACGGCAACAACCTGATCCGTGAAGAGCGCGACGATAATCCGTTCAGCCAGACATTATGGCACTACGATAACGCTGGTCGTTTGTTGTCCCAGGAAGGCGCGCAGCCTGGTAATGAACACTGGCGCTGGGACGGTGCAGGCAACCCGCTGGATCGCCATGCCGCTTCCCACGTCATGCATAATCGCGTGACCGAACTGAACGGGATTCGCTGGCAGTACGATATCCATGGCCGCACCACTGAGAAGGATGACGGCCAGACCCGCTGGCGCTACCGTTACGATGGTGAGCATCGTCTGACGGATGTCATCAGCGAGCCGCGTGATCGCAATAAGCCACGCAACAAAGTGAGCTTCCGTTACGATCCGCTGGGCCGACGCATCAGTAAAACCTGCCAACAATCGTTACAGGGAAAGCCGTCTGGTCATGCTGTCACAACGCGGTTTGTGTGGGAAGGTTACCGTCTGCTGCAGGAAATCCACGACGATATTCCGCTGACTTATGTCTACAGCGACAGCCAGAGCTATGAGCCACTGGCCCGTATTGATGGCGTGGAAAGTCCGGAGATATTCTGGTTCCACTGCGCCGCGAATGGCACGCCAGAACTTTTAACCGACGTTGAAGGCCAGAAGACATGGGAAGGTGTGAACAGCCCGTGGGGCAAACTGCTGCGCGAATCGAATCAGCGAATTCCGGTGGTAGAGCAGAACCTGCGTATGCAGGGCCAGTACCTGGACCGGGAAACGGGGCTTCACTATAATTTGTTCCGTTATTATGATCCGGACAGTGGCCGGTTTACCCAGCATGACCCGATAGGGCTGGCGGGGGGGATCAACCTTTATCAGTATGCGCCGAATGCGCTGGGATGGGTGGATCCGTGGGGGTTGAGTAGGTGTAGAAATCCTTCTAAAGAAGCGACTAAGTGGCAGGGGCCACATAACAGAGATTATCCAGGCATTGATGTATACACCAATAAAGTAATAAAAAAAGGAACTATACTCTATGCACTACATCCTAATGGAGACCAATTGCCTGCATACACTGTAAGTCATCCCACTGTAAGGCAATATAAAGGTGATCCACTTGGCTACCATGAAGCCCTGCAAATCAAGTTAAATCCAGCATTCCCTATGCGTTCACAGGTAAGAGCCTATTATGTTAAAGAGGATATATATGTTGCTACAGGACGCGCTGAGGCAAACGCACGGTACGGCAAAGGTGGAGGGCTACAATTCTATATCCCAGAAGAAGCAAGAGTTAAACTGAAACCAGGAAAAATAATAGATATATGAAAAAAATGACTTTAGATGTAAATACTGGAATTTTGCGGATAAATGAAAATGAGATAGAGCTTGAATCTTACGATTCCTTCATTAAATCTCATTTTTTTCAATCATCTGATGATTTGACATGCGTCGGTAAATATTGTTTCTTTGCTAAAGAAATTATCTGGCATAGTGAACCATTTACTATAGAGTTCAGACCTGCAGTTTTTTCTTTTAAAAGCAGTGTTTATCTTATTAGCAAAAGTGGCGATTATTTTCAAAGCCTTCACGATTGGAATAAAAAAGCTGACTTAAATATGCTGAAGGATGAAGAAAAAAGGTTATATGAATGGACTCGGAATAAATACCCCGAAAACTATGATGGTGAGATAAAAAATCCTCCCTATGGGTATGTATGGTGCTTCCAGTGGGGTAATGTAGCTGTTCAATCAAACCCCAATACTTTTGAGTGCGGTATATATATAGAATGGAATTGAAGTGGTTGTTTTATTGAATTTCTTGTTAGTTTTTTTGAGTTGTGAAAGGATTTCGCCTCAATAAAACCATCTGTTTTATGATTATTGATTTTCGTGAGTATTGGGGGTGTCGTATTAATGGTAGTCCACTAATCAATATTCATCATCTTGGTTCTTCAGGCTTTTGCCAGGGTAGCGGATATTAATGAGTATGAGTATGATGAGAAACTTGCCTTTCCCTTTTTATGATGTTGCAAGTCATCTTGAGTTGTTTGTCGGCTAGCAAGGTGGAGCCTGTATCGGATGAAGCTATCAGCTATTTTGAAACTCAATGTGACCCTGGAGAAAATAAGCTTTTGATTTTTTTTGCTTTTTCTGAAGTTCAGCCATCCAGGTACATTTCTCATTTGATCGGTGTATTCCTTAAGAATTAAGTTGTTTATTATCCTGGAGTTGTGTGGATTTTAAATAAAATTATCAATTTTCCCTTAAAGTTCATTGTAGATAGTATGATTTTATAGTATTGACTATTTAATTCCCCCCCCCTCTCTTAATATTGCTCAGTTTTAACTTAAATTTTCGTACTTATAAAAAGAAAAAGGGATGTGTGACTTGCCACTGGCTCGACAACTACCCATATGCATCAGTAAAACCCGCGAGCAATCGTTACAGGTAAGCAGTCTAACAACGCTGTCATAATACGATTTATATGCAAGGCTGCCGAATGCTGCATGAAATCCACGAAGGTATTTCGCTACGTCTACATCGAAAGCCAGAGCTATGTAAAACTGTTCTGAAAAGCTTGCATTTTTTCTGGTTCCATTGTGCTGCTAACGGCGCGTCAGAAATTTTTACTAATGTAAAGAACCATGAAAAGATGGAAGGGGTAACAGTCTATGGGAAAACTCGCTACGCGAAATTTGCATTCAATCCTTAAAGTTGGGATTATTGATATTTAGCGATTAAAGTAACTTTGATGAGCGATTTTTGTAGTGAAAATTGAAAATCTGAAAGTTAATGCTGGCGAATCAACTGTCGAGTGGAGATACAATGGAGAGACTATTTCAATGTTTTTTACAAACATCGACCAGTCCTTGATTGATTCCAGTAGAAACTTATTATTTGTTCTCGATAAAAAGGAAAGATTGCCTAAAAGATTGTCTGTAATAAACGGATCCGGAAAGGTTTTATCGACTTTTTTCTCTCCCGTTAATGGAGAATTCTATTATTTAACAATCACCCCTGAGAAAGAAGTTTTGGTAGCCTGTGTTTTTAGTGAGAAGCTGGATGGATGGAATGATTGGCATTTTTTGTTCAATCAGGATTCGGGGAAACTCGAACGCATTGCGCCTGCACGCTAATAGGAGTGAAGCTAATAATTTTTTGGATTCTGTAAAGAAAAAATATGGTTGCTCATCAATCATAATAATCTTTAAGTTTTAATTGAATGATAAAACTGTAAAACCTAAAATTACAAATAAGTTATCATTCTGAATGCTGATAGTAGGAAATATCCAGTAATATTAAAATGTTAGTCAGTTATTTTCCCAAGATGTCGCGCAACTTGGTAAAGGGCACTAGTGCAGGGACGGTGCAGGCAACCCGCTGGATCGCCATGCCGCTTCCCACGTCATGCATAACCGCGTGACCGAACTGAACGGGATTCGCTGGCAGTACGATATCCATGGCCGCACCACTGAGAAGGATGACGGCCAGACCCGCTGGCGCTACCGTTACGATGGTGAGCATCGTCTGACGGATGTCATCAGCGAGCCGCGTGATCGCAATAAGCCACGCAACAAAGTGAGCTTCCGTTACGATCCGCTGGGCCGACGCATCAGTAAAACCTGCCAACAATCGTTACAGGTTAAGCCGTCTGGTCATACTGTCACAACGCGGTTTGTGTGGGAAGGTTACCGTCTGCTGCAGGAAATCCACGACGATATTCCGCTGACTTATGTCTACAGCGACAGCCAGAGCTATGAGC
>NZ_QICO01000003.1:704381-706297 GCF_003201175.1 Pantoea sp. PNA 03-3
CAACGCGGTTTGTGTGGGAAGGTTACCGTCTGCTGCAGGAAATCCACGACGATATTCCGCTGACTTATGTCTACAGCGACAGCCAGAGCTATGAGCTACTACAGATTGGTGAGGTTGCACCTCAAGTGACAAAGTCCGGGGCAATACTTAATGGGAAAGCTGATCAAATAATACTTCCTCGAGACTGGGATCAGAATTGGATTTTAAACACTAGAAGAATTAGCACTCCATAGGACGTCTATATGAATACGAATCAAGTAGTGAAAATTTTGAAAGATACACTGGCATTAATTAAGAACGAAGCCTTAATAAATGGAAAAAATAAGCTTAGTGATATCATTGAGAAATATGAGTTAACAATCCAGAAGATAGAGGATGGTACTTTGAAGTATAATGAAATTCACAATTCAGTAAAAGCCTACCTTGAGATTTATAATGATTATGATAACCCTTTGATTTTTAAGATGTCAGATGCTGAGAAAGCAGTGTCTATATACCTTGAAGTATAATGATTGTCGATAATTTTAATGAGTGATAATTGTAGTTGGCTTAAGGTTATCAATAATCCGAATACGCTTAAATTGGTTGATAAGTGGTATTTGAATAGGTGTTGAAAAGTGAATCCTGAGCTCAGAAATAAGTGCGAGTATATTTTGATCCTGAGCTAGAAAATAAGTCTTATGGGCTGATGAAGTAATTATTACTTTAACGACGGCAAAAGTAATTTTCAATTTTTTAGTGTAAGGGTTTTTCGACTGGCATAAATTTTTCCAATATGGAGAGTTTAAATTAATCTTAACGAAGAAAATAGAAGTGTGATTTTTGACAATGGATTAGTTATCTCCTCAACTTCAACTAAGCAGAAGTTGTTTATTATTGACGGGCTGCGCTGGGAGGCGTGGCCTGACAATGGTGATGATACCGTAAACTATCGAGCCGTTTTTAATATAAAAATAATAGACAAGGTGATATTTACCTCATCGTATTTTTATCTCATCTGACCTGCTCCCCGTTGATTAATACACCGTGATGTTAGTAATGTCTTCATAAGCCACATGAGGACATCCCCATGAAGAAGCGATTTTCCGACGAACAGATCATCAGTATTCTCCGCGAGGCAGAAGCCGGGGTTTCAGCCCGGGAACTCTGCCGTAAACATGCTATTTCAGACGCTACCTTTTACTCCTGGCGCAAGAAGTTCGGCGGCATGGAAGTTCCCGAAGTGAAGCGGCTCAAGTCGCTTGAAGAGGAGAACGCCCGCTTCAAGAAGCTACTCGCCGAAGCCATGCTGGATAAGGAGGCACTTCAGGTGGCTCTGGGGCGAAAGTACTGACGACAGACCAGAAGCGGGAAGCCGTGGAGGTCATGTGTGAGGCAATGGGTCTGTCGCAACGCCGTGCCTGCAGTCTGGCCGGTCTGTCACTTTCAACCTGCCGTTATTCGGCCCAGCGTCCGGCTGCTGACGCGCACCTGTCTCTACGCATCACAGAGCTGGCACTTGAACGCCGGCGATTTGGTTACCGACGGATCTGGCAGTTATTGCGCCGGGAGGGCCTTCACATCAACCACAAGCGGGTTTACCGCATCTATCACCTTAACGGTCTGTGTGTAAAACGCAGGCGCCGACGTAAGGGTCTGGCGACTAAACGGCTTCCGCTTCTCCGCCCGGAGGCGCCGAACATGACATGGTCAATGGATTTTGTCATGGATGCACTTGCCAGCGGCCGCCGGATTAAGTGCCTGACCTGTGTGGATGATTTCACGAAAGAGTGTCTGACGATCACCGCCGCTTTCGGGATTTCAGGCGTTCAGGTCGTGCTTATTCTGGACAGCATTGCGCTGTTTCGTGGATATCCTGCGACGATAAGAACCGATCATGGCCCGGAATTTACCTGCCACGCGCTGGATCAATGGGC
>NZ_QICO01000004.1:0-368865 GCF_003201175.1 Pantoea sp. PNA 03-3
TAAAGTTTGATTTGCTGCAACCAGTGCAGCGGTGCTCAAGGAAAACGTCGTAATGAATTTCAATACGTGTTCACTCTTAAGACTTGATATTTTTTACGTCCGGAGACGCGGATATCAATCCTGCGAGTGCCCACACAGATTGTCTGATAAATTGTTAAAGAGCAGTGCAACCAGCGGGTTAACCGTCTGTTGCGAGGTGGCGTATATTACGCTTTCCTCCTTCAGAGTCAACCTCTTTTTCAGAAGTTTTTCTCCGGCGAAAACTCCGGGGAGTTTTCTGCTGAACACCGCGTTACGTAAGCCGTTGTGCCGTGTCAGTGGAGGCGCATTATAGGCAAATATTTTGGGCTGGCAAGGGGGTAATTCAAAGAAACTTCTCAACCGCTCACTTTCCAGGCAAACCGTCGCAGAAACCACCAACCCGGCCCGTTTCAGAAACAAAAAACGGGCATTACGCCCGTTTTTAACAGAGACAGCCTTACTGATGTGCCGTAATGACGCCGTCTTTGACATCCATTTCTATCACTTTTCCCGGAACCAGTTGTCCGGAAAGGATCTGCTGTGCCAGCGGATTCTCTATCTGTTGCTGGATAGCGCGCTTCAGTGGACGCGCACCGTACACCGGATCATAACCGTTCTCACCCAGCAGCTTGATCGCGGCATCAGAGATATGCAGCTGATAACCGCGATCCTCCAGACGTTTGTACAACCGTTGCAGCTGAATCTGTGCGATAGAGGCAATGTGTTTTTCACCCAGAGGATGGAACACCACCACCTCATCAATACGGTTAACAAATTCAGGACGGAAGTGCTGTCCTACCACACCCATGACAACCCCCTTCATTTCGGCGTAGTTCAGATTGCCGAAACGTTCCTGAATCAGATCGGAGCCCAGGTTCGAGGTCATGATTACCACCGTGTTGCGGAAATCAACGGTGCGACCTTGCCCATCCGTTAACCGGCCATCATCCAGCACCTGCAGCAGGATATTGAAGACATCGGGATGCGCCTTCTCTATCTCATCCAGCAGAATCACCGAATACGGACGACGGCGAACCGCCTCGGTCAGATAGCCGCCCTCTTCATAGCCAACGTAGCCCGGAGGCGCCCCCACCAGCCGCGATACCGAGTGTTTCTCCATAAATTCAGACATGTCGATACGGACCATCGCATCGTCACTGTCAAACAGGAAGTTAGCCAGTGATTTACACAACTCGGTTTTACCCACACCCGTTGGGCCGAGGAACAGGAATGACCCGACAGGACGGTTTGGATCGGCCAGACCCGCACGGCTACGACGAATGGCATTGGACACCGCCTCGACGGCTTCATCCTGTCCGATAACGCGCGAGTGAAGCTCCTGTTCCATTCGCAGCAGTTTGTCTCGCTCCCCTTCCATCATGCGGGCAACCGGAATACCGGTCCAGCGCGCCAGCACATCGGCAATTTCCACATCTGTCACGCGATTGCGCAGCAGCTTCATGGTTTTGCCTTCAGACTGGGTGGCAGAAGCCAGTTGTTTTTCCAGCGCCGGGATTTTGCCGTACTGCAGCTCAGACATCTGCGCCAAATCACCAGAGCGACGCGCCTGCTCAAGCTGGAGGCGTGCCTGTTCCAGCTCCGCTTTAATATTCTGCGTACCGGTTAATGAGGCTTTTTCCGCTTTCCACTCTTCTTCCAGCTCAGCATATTCACGCTCTTTCTGATTCAGCTCCGCTTCGAGCATCTCCAGACGTTTCACGCTGGCATCATCAGACTCTTTCTTCAGCGCCTGCTGTTCCAGTTTCAACTGAATAATGCGCCGCTCCAGTCGATCCAGTGCCTCTGGTTTGGAGTCAATCTGCATACGAATGCTGGATGCCGCTTCATCGATCAGGTCAATCGCCTTATCGGGTAACTGACGATCGGCGATATAGCGGTGAGAAAGCGTGGCCGCCGCAACGATAGCCGGGTCAGTAATCTGTACATGATGGTGCAACTCATAGCGCTCTTTTAACCCGCGCAAAATGGCGATGGTATCTTCAACGCTTGGCTCTGCGACAAACACTTTCTGGAAACGACGCTCCAGTGCCGCATCCTTCTCGATGTACTGGCGATATTCATCCAGCGTGGTGGCACCGACGCAGTGCAGCTCACCACGTGCCAGTGCCGGCTTCAGCATATTACCGGCATCCATTGCGCCGTCCGCTTTGCCCGCGCCCACCATGGTATGTAACTCATCGATAAACAGGATGACGTTGCCTTCCTGTTTGGCCAGGTCGCTGAGTACGCCTTTCAGGCGCTCCTCGAATTCACCCCGGTATTTTGCCCCTGCCACCAGCGCGCCCATATCCAGCGCCAGTACACGGCGACCTTTCAGCCCTTCCGGCACTTCGCCATTGATAATGCGTTGGGCCAGCCCTTCAACAATGGCGGTCTTACCTACGCCGGGCTCACCGATTAACACAGGGTTATTTTTAGTACGGCGCTGCAATACCTGGATGGTACGGCGAATTTCCTCATCACGACCAATCACCGGATCCAGCTTGCCTTTCTCGGCACGCTCAGTGAGATCGATTGTGTATTTCTTTAACGCCTGACGCTGATCTTCAGCACCCTGATCGTTCACGTTGTCACCTCCACGAAGTTGTTCTATCGCTTTGGTGAGCTTGTCGTTAGTGGCACCCGCAGACTTCAGAATGTCTGCCAGCGAGCCACGTGAATCCAGGGCTGCCAAAACAAATAATTCAGATGAGATAAAGTTGTCATTGCGCTTCTGTGCCAGCTTGTCGCACAGATTAAGCACTCTGATCAGGTCGGCAGAAGGTTGCACGTCGCCGTCGCTGCCTTCCACCTGGGGCAGACGATCGATAGCCTGGTCAATCTGCGTACGCAGAGAGGCCACATCTATGCCGGTAGAGGACAACAGCGGAGCGACCGATCCCCCTTCCTGTTTGAGCAGTGCGCTCATCAGATGCAAAGGTTCGATAAACTGGTTGTCGTGTCCCAATGCCAGAGACTGCGCGTCGGAGAGAGCAAGTTGAAATTTATTAGTAAGACGATCCAGACGCATAATTCCTCCCATTACAGGTCAAATGCTACTGGAGATTAAAATGAGGTCATCCCTCAAGTTTTCAAGGATAATGACCTGAGATATGAGTAAAAAATGCACTGCCTGGATCGTCTTATGGCGTAAGACTATAACAGCCAAATTAAAGTTGCCATACGCCCGGTGATCCTGTCCCGGCGGTAGGAGAAGAAATTGTCGGGTTCACTGAAGGTGCAGCGTGAATCTGCACTGACAGACTGGACCCCTGCGGCCTGCAGGCGTTGTCGGGCCAGGTGCCAGATATCGGCAAAAAATTTATCCCCGACGGGGCGGAATGCATCCGCCGCACGCGGATCAATGTCCATGAATGCACGACGAACCTCCGCGCCGACTTCAAAAGCATCAGGACCGATCGCCGGCCCCAGCCAGGCATGGATTCTGTCGGGCGGCGCCTGAAACTGCGCCAGCGTATTTTCCAGCACGCCGCCACAAAGCCCACGCCATCCGGCATGTGCAGCGGCCACTTCACGCCCATCGTCAGAACAAAACAGCACGGGCAGGCAGTCAGCGGTCATCACAGCACAAACTACGCCCGGCTCACGCGTTATGCAGGCATCGGCTTGCCGCGGCTGAGGAACCATGCGGGCAGAGAGATGTTCAACGTCAGTTGAATGCACCTGATTCAGCCATTGCGGCATCGCGGGCAACGCCGCAAGCGAGACCAGTCGCTCACGGTTAGCACGAACATGTTCTGCTTTATCACCGACATGGCCCCCGAGATTCAGCGAACACCAGTTTCCCTCACTGACGCCACCGTGGCGTAATGTCGAGACAGCTCGCACCTGCGCTGGCGCAGGCCATTGTGGGATAATCAGACTCATAACCAGTCCAGTTGATCCTTGAACATCTCTGTGTCGGCTTTCAGCGCGTCAATCAGATCGATCATATCCTGCGGAATGGCCGCATGAAACTCCATCTCAATACCCGAGATGGGATGATAAAGACGGAGCATTGTGGCGTGCAGGGCCTGACGATCAAAACCGCGTAAGGTCGCGATAAATTCTTCAGACGCGCCTTTTGGCGGACGCGGCCGGCCACCGTAGAGCGGATCGCCCACCAGCGGATGATTAATATGCGACATATGCACGCGAATCTGGTGCGTACGGCCGGTTTCCAGTCGCAGACGAAGCCGCGTATGGGCGCGGAAATGCTCCATAATGCGATAATGGGTCACAGCGGGTTTACCCATTGGATGCACGGACATATGCGTACGTTTCGTCGAGTGACGGCTAATCGGTTCATCCACCGTTCCCCCCGCCGTCATGGTGCCAATGGCCACCGCCTCATATTCACGCGTAATTTCACGACGCTGCAGGGCATCAACTAAATGCGTCTGCGCCGGTACGGTCTTCGCCACCACCATCAAACCGGTGGTGTCTTTATCCAGACGATGGACAATCCCCGCACGCGGAACGTCCACAATGGCGGGATAGTGATGCAGTAGTGCATTCAGTACCGTACCGTCGGGATTTCCCGCCCCAGGATGGACAACCAGGTCACGTGGTTTATTGATGACGATAATATCTTCGTCTTCGTATACGATATCCAGCGGGATGTCCTGGGGTTCCCAGCGCTGCTCCTCTTCGATCTCTGCATCAATCGTGACGCGCTCGCCGCCAAGCACTTTCTCTTTCGGCTTATCAATGACAGTGCCGTTAACACTGACGCGCTGGTTGAGAATCCACTCTTTTATGCGGGAACGTGAATAATCAGGGAACAATTCCGCCAAAGTCTGATCTAAACGTTGTCCGAGTTGTGACTCGGATACCGTTGCGGTGAGTTGAACTTGTTGTGCCATATACAGCTTCTTCGTTAACGTTGGGTTTTACGGCGATGCCGTTTAATATAATGTGCTATCGTACCTGGTCATTACCGGGAGCTATACGGACAGCTTCCGCCATAACATTTTGAGGATAATCACTTCGTCATGACGCGTATGAAATATCTGGTGGCTGCAGCCACACTGAGCCTGGCACTTGTTGGTTGTTCCGGCTCAAATGACGCGGTACCGGACAACCCGCCTTCTGAAATCTATGCTACAGCGCAACAAAAGCTGCAGGACGGTAACTTTAAAGCGGCGATTAAGCAACTGGAAGCGCTGGATAATCGTTACCCGTTCGGTCCCTATTCGCAGCAGGTTCAGTTGGATTTGATCTACGCGTACTATAAAAATGCCGATCTGCCCATGGCGCAGGCGGCGATCAGTCGCTTTATGCGTTTGAATCCTACGCACCCTAATATCGATTACGTCATCTATATGAAAGGTCTGACGGATATGGCGCTGGACGATTCAGCATTGCAGGGCTTTTTTGGCATTGACCGTTCGGACCGTGATCCTACGCATGCGCGCGATGCTTTCCGCGACTTTGCACAGCTGCTGCGCAGTTACCCGAACAGCCAGTATGCCGCTGATGCTTACAAGCGTCAGGTCTTCCTGAAAGATCGTCTGGCTAAATATGAACTCTCGGTGGCGCAATTCTATACCAAGCGCGGGGCTTATGTCGCGGTCGTTAACCGTGTTGAAGGCATGATGCGCGATTATCCTGATACGCAGGCGACACACGACGCGCTTCCGCTGATGGAAAATGCCTACCGTCAACTGCAGTTGAATGCAGAGGCCGATAAAGTGGCAAAAATTATCGCCGCCAATAACGGTTAATCAGCCTTCCTTTCCCGAAACAAAAAAAGCAGCCCTGAGGCTGCTTTTTTTTGCGCACAGAACAGGCAATATTGACACGTTGCCGCTGAGCTAACCTGTCAACAATGCCTTGTTAATGCCCTGGCTTCAAGCCTTTTCGACCACATTCTCGCCCTTTCTCACAATTTGCCCTGGTTGACAAAAAGTGACATTTTTTTGTGATCAAAATCACACAAATACAGAATTATCGCGCTATGCTGGATCTATTCCGACGGCAATCACAGAGAGGTAAGCATAATGATCGTGAACATTACCAGTAAGCAAATGGAAATTACTCCAGCCATCCGTGAACACGTCGAAGACCGCCTTGCCAAGCTTGAGAAATGGCAAACTGACCTGATTAATCCGCATATCGTCCTGTCGAAAGAGTCCAAAGAGTTTGTGGCAGACGCGACCATTAACACACCAAACGGTACCCTGGTCGCCAGTGCCAAACATGACGACATGTACACCGCTATCAATGATTTGATCGGCAAACTTGAGCGCCAACTCAATAAAGTCCAACACAAACCTGAAGCGCGGCGTGCGGCCAGCAGCGTGAAAGATTTCACGCCAGCAGCCGAAGAGTAGCCTCATCCCCGCTTTTCTGACGCGCCTCCGGGCGCGTTTTTTGTTGACAGCTTTTCGTGAGTACGGTTACTCTCAGGTCAGCTCAATTTTGGAACGCCTCATGAAAATACTGTCGTTTTTCTTCGCTTTCTTTTTTACCTTCCCCTGAACGGGAGGCCATTCGTCGTGTAAAAAGAAAGCGAAGACGAACAACAAAGCCTCCCAATCGGGAGGCTTTTTTATTGGATAGCTTACAGGTGAGCCTTATGACCCCGGACAATCCGCTTCTGGCGCTGCGTGAAAAAATCAGCGCCGTGGACGAAAAACTACTGACGTTACTTGCCGAACGGCGTTTGCTGGCTGTGGAGGTGGCAGAAGCGAAACTCGCCACCCATCGTCCTGTCCGTGATATCGAACGTGAGCGCGCGCTGATCGAACACCTTATTGTGCTGGGCAAAAAGCATCAGTTAGATGCGCATTACATTACCCGTCTGTTTCAGTTAGTCATTGAAGACTCCGTGCTGACACAGCAGGCATTGCTGCAAAAGAACCTGAACCATCCGCATGCACAGGCTGCGCGCATCGCGTTTTTAGGGCCAAAGGGCTCTTATTCTCATCTGGCTGCGCGACAGTATGCTGCCCGCCATTTCGACAGCATGGTGGAATGCGGTTGCCTGAAATTCCACGACATTATTAAACAGGTTGAGAACAACGCGGCAGACTACGCTGTCCTGCCCATCGAAAACACCAGTTCCGGCTCCATCAATGATGTTTATGACCTGCTTCAACAGACCAATTTGTCGATTGTCGGTGAAATGACGTTGCCCATTGAGCACTGCATGCTGGTGAGCGGCCCGAGCGACCTGGAACAAATCGAAACGGTTTACAGCCACCCACAGCCTTTCCAGCAGTCCAGCCACTTTATCAACCGTTTTCCACACTGGAATATTGTTTACACAGAAAGTACCGCCGCCGCGATGGAAAAAGTGGCCGCGCTCAACTCGCCGAAGGTTGCGGCTATCGGCAGTGAGGCCGGAGGTGAGCTTTATCAGTTACGCGTGCTTGAGCGCCATCTGGCTAACCAGCAGCAGAACCATACTCGCTTTATTGTTCTGGCACGCAAACCTATTGATGTCTCCGATCAGATTTCGGCCAAAACCACGCTGATCATGGCAACCGGTCAACAGGCAGGTGCACTGGTTGACGCCCTTTTGGTCCTGCGCCAGCACAATCTCATCATGAGCAAGCTGGAATCCCGTCCAATTAACGGCAATCCCTGGGAAGAGATGTTTTATCTGGATGTGCAGGGTAATTTGCAGTCTGAGAAAATGCAGCAGGCACTGGAAGAACTTCGCGCCATGACGCGTTCATTGAAAGTTCTTGGCTGCTATCCCAGTGAGAATGTGATTCCTGTGGAACCCAAGCAATAGAAATGAAAAAGGCATCCGGTTGGATGCCTTTTGCTTTTAAGGACGGCTGTCGTTAGCCGATCGCAGTAGGCTTCTGCTTTCAACCAAAAAGCGTTTTGCGTGATCGCCAAACCAGGCCTCAACCCGATTGAAGCTGGCGATAAAGGCGTGCTTATCGCCTTGTTCCAGCAAAGCAATCGCTTCGCCAAATCGCTGATAATACCGCTTGATAAGATTCAGGTTATTTTCAGACGACATGATGATATCCGCATAGAGCTGGGGATCCTGAGCAAACAGGCGCCCAACCATTGCCAGCTCCAGCCGGTAGATAGGCGATGACAACGCCAGCAATTGGTCAAGATTGACGTTCTCTTCCGCCAGATGCAGCCCATAAGCAAACGTCGCAAAATGGCGCAGGGCCTGAATAAAGGCCATGTTCTGATCGTGCTCTTCCGCACCGATACGATGAAGGCGCGCGCCCCAGACCTGGATCTGCTCCAGAAACCACTGGTAGGCTTCCGGTTGTCGCCCATCACACCAGACCACAACCTGCTTGGCCAGGCTGCCGCTGTCAGGCCCAAACATTGGATGCAGACCCAATACTGGCCCGCGATGTGCGGCCAGCATCGCCTGCAAAGGGCGATGTTTAACCGAGGCAAGATCCACCAGAATGCAGTCATCCGGCAAGGGAGGAAGCCGGTTAATCACCGCCTCTGTCAGATGAATAGGGACACTGATCATCACCATACCGGCATCCGCCAACAATGTATCCGCCTTGTCCCAGTCATCTTTGTCCAGCGTCTTTACCGCATAGCCAGACAACGTCAGCATTTTATTGAACAGGCGCCCCATCTGCCCTTCACCGCCGATAATCACGATTGGGCGAAGCGCAGGACACAATGTTTTAAAACCTTTATCGTTTTCGCTGGCGTAAGATTCACGCATCACCCGGCGTAATACGTCTTCGATCAAGTCCGCAGGAACACCGAGGGCCTCAGCTTCTTTACGACGCGACGCCAGCATCGATGCTTCACGTTCAGGGACATAGACCGGCAAACCATGGCGGCTTTTGACTTCACCCACTTCAGCGACCAGTTCCAGACGTTTTGCCAGCAGATCCAGCAAAGCTTTATCTACCGTATCAATTTGTTCACGTAATGCGTTTAGTTCCGCGACCATTACCTATCAGACCTCGTGTGAAAAACGCGCCGCCAGCGCCCCTTGTAGCTCATGATGCATGCCACGCAGTAAATCTTCGGTAACCTGCCAGTTAATGCAGGCATCCGTGACGGAAACACCGTACTTCATCTCGCTGCGCGGCTGCTCAGAAGACTGGTTGCCTTCATGGATGTGACTTTCCAGCATCAAGCCAATAATTGAGCGGTTACCTTGTTTGATTTGCGCAACGGCAGATTCCGCTACGCCGGGCTGACGGCGGTAATCTTTATCGGAGTTACCATGGCTGCAATCTATCATTAAGGCCGGACGGAGTCCCGCTTTTAGCATGGCGGCTTCGCACTGCGCCACATCTTCAGGGCTGTAGTTGGGCGCTTTTCCTCCGCGTAAAATGACGTGGCCATCCGGATTACCCTGCGTTTGCAGCAGGCAGACCTGGCCCGACTGATTGATCCCGACAAACCGGTGAGGCATCGCCGCCGCACGCATGGCATTAATCGCCGTGCCCAGGCTGCCATCAGTCCCGTTTTTGAAGCCAACCGGCATGGAGAGCCCTGACGCCATCTCACGGTGCGTTTGCGATTCCGTTGTACGCGCACCGATCGCCGACCAGCTGAAGAGATCGCCCAGATACTGTGGGCTGTTAGGATCCAGCGCTTCCGTAGCTAAAGGCAGGCCCATGTCGACCAGATTAACCAGCAATTCACGTGCAATATGCAGCCCTGCTTCCATATCAAATGAGTTATCCATGTAAGGATCGTTGATCAACCCCTTCCAGCCAACGGTTGTGCGGGGTTTCTCAAAGTAGACGCGCATAACAAGATAGAGTTGATCACTCACCGTTTCGGAAAGGGTTTTTAAACGACGCGCATAATCAAGAGCGGCTTCTGTGTCATGAATAGAGCAAGGACCGCACACCACTAACAGACGTGGATCGCGACCGGCAATGATATCGGCAATGGTCTGGCGCGATGCCGCGATTTGCGCCTGCTGCGCAGGGCTTAACGGAAACTTGGTTTTCAGCTCTTCAGGGGTGATCAACACTTGTTCATTCGCAATGTGAACATTGTTTAGCGCGTCTTTTTGCATCTTGCTGTCCTTTACACTCATTTATGCGTTTACAGGATCCTCACAGAGGATGTGGCACTACTGTACCATAACTGATACACGCAACAATGCTGGATGTACACTTTATTTACCACCATCCATAAAAGCCTTGGCAAAATAAATTAAATACCAATAAAAACATAATATTAATAAAAAACAAATGAACTCAAAAGCCACTGATATTGTAAACTTTAATATACACACAAGAATTTTACGTGGCGGTATCGCCTGTTAAGATAAGCGCATTCCCACAGAGAGGCAGAAATATGGTTCAGATCCCACCAACAATCCGGCTACGTCCTTTTCAGTTAAACGATGTCGAGGCATTTACCGCGGCGGTAAATGCCTCGCTTGATACCCTTTTGCCCTGGATGAGCTGGGCACACGAAAACTATCAGCCTCATGAGGCCGAAAGCTGGATTCGCTTTACCCACTTACAACGGGCTGTACGAGAATCAGAAGAGTTTGCGATTGTGGATGCGCAGGATCGTCTGTTAGGCGGTGCTGGTTTTCGTTTTGCCAGCGAGCCGGGCGCGTTGTGTTCCCTCGGTTACTGGGTGCGCAGCGATGCACAGCGCCAGGGCGTGGCTACGCAGGCGGTGAAGTTATTACTGGAATTTGGCTTTGCGCGGCCGGATGTGCAGACAATCGAACTGCTGGCGGTGGAGAACAACTATGCCAGCCGGCGAGTGGCAGAAAAAAGCGGTGGGCGCTTTATCGATTACCGTTATGGCTTAATTGTCCTGGACAGCGGGCCAGTAAACGCGGCGATCTATCATTTTCAGCGCCCCTGATGTCAGGTCAGCCGGGCGTTCTCAGAGGCTATAAGCCTCAACATAAGCGATAAGCCAGTCGTCAACGGTCATGCTTTCATTTGTCCGCCAGACAATAACCATACCGTACTCAATCCGGTCCAGTTCGAATGCGCGTAACTCTCTGTAAAAATGACTATAACCTTTAATAAATCGCCCATCGCAGGATTCCACATCGACGCGTTGGTAAACGACCTTGCCCTCATAGTCAAAATAACTGAAGGCGATCTCTTTCATGTTCAGCCAGGGCATATCCACATCGACTAACGGGATATGCGGCTTAACTGCCGTGGCTTTCTGCTTCTTACGCGCCATTTCCTTTCTGTGTTCACGGCCAGCCCAGACAATGATGAGGTTCAGCGCCACCAGAATCAGGGCCGGACCATATAATCCAATGGCGAGAAACAGGGGAAACAACACGAACACCATGAGGGACCACAGCACGGTCAGAATGCGGCAAAGCCATAGATTGCTGTTGCCTTCCAGCGCATAGCGGGCTGAACGAAATGAGGCGATGGAAAGTAAAAATCCAGAAAGAAAAAAAAGAGCGTCCTTCACAACCTGTCCTTATGATAATGCGCACCTTCCCGGGCAACCCCTCTCATGGGCGAGACGATGAAAATCGGGGAGGCAATATTTATGCAGCCGCTCATGACAGCGTGCTTTTATTTTGCAGTACGGCCCTGTCTTCAACGCGCGAACGGCGGGACACATGTTACCTGAAAACACCGGCAGAGACGCCATCCCTTGCTGACGGGAGTGATCGTGATCGTCCTTCACGCCGGGATTCGTCATCCTAAACGACAATCAGCCCTGTCAGGCCGACAGACCCGGACTGCGGGCTGCATCGGGTAAGTCTTTTCTGTAAAAGCGTTTCTCTGGCAATAAAAAAAGGGGCTGGCATGCTGCCAACCCCTTGTTTGCTATTAACTTTTAGATGTCGCGTTAGCGATACCTTAGCTAAGACGCTCTTTGATACGAGCAGACTTACCAGTACGCTCACGCAGGTAGTACAGTTTGGCTTTACGCACAGCGCCACGACGTTTAACAGCGATGCTGTCAATTACCGGAGAGTGAGTCTGGAAGACACGCTCAACGCCTTCGCCGTTAGAAATTTTGCGAACAGTGAATGCAGAGTGCAGACCGCGGTTACGAATAGCGATAACCACGCCCTCGAATGCCTGCAGACGTTTTTTAGAACCTTCAACGACCCATACTTTCACTTCCACGGTATCACCCGGACGGAAGGAAGGTACGTCCTGTTTCATCTGCTCTTGTTCAATTTGCTTAATAATGTTGCTCATAATTAAATCTCTTATCCTGGGTAAACTGATAGTCAGGGAAGATTACTCTTCCGCATCATCGTTTTGTTGCTGGTGTTCCTGTTGGAACGCCTTAAGCAACCTTGCTTGCTCTTCAGTCAGAGCCAGGTTTTCCAGAAGTTCAGGTCTTCTCAGCCAGGTACGGCCTAGCGACTGTTTCAGGCGCCACTGGCGAATATCGGCATGGTTGCCCGACAGTAATACTGGCGGAACCTCCATCCCTTCTAACACTTCAGGTCGGGTATAGTGTGGACAATCCAGCAATCCCTCCGAGAACGAATCCTCATCGGCTGACGCCTGCTTGCCGAGTACTCCCGGAATGAACCGGGCGACTGCGTCAATCATCGTCATTGCGGGCAGTTCCCCACCGCTGAGAACGTAATCACCGATTGACCATTCTTCATCAATTTCGGTCTGGATTACGCGCTCATCAATCCCTTCATAGCGGCCACAAACAAGAATTAACTTGTCGCGTGACGCCAGTTCGCAAACGCCCTGTTGGTCCAGTTTGCGCCCCTGAGGTGAAAGATATATCACCCTGGCACCCTCTCCCGCCGCTGCTTTCGCTGCGGAGATGGCATCCCGTAAAGGTTGTACCATCATCAGCATTCCCGGTCCGCCACCATAAGGACGATCGTCCACAGTACGGTGCCGGTCGTGCGTGAAGTCACGTGGACTCCAGCTTTGAACGCTGAGCAGGCCATTTTTTACTGCCCGGCCAGTTACCCCGTAATCGGTAATAGCGCGAAACATTTCTGGAAACAGGCTAATTACACCAATCCACATTGTTTTCGCCGTTACGTTACCGTTTGATTCGGAGATCAAAAACCAGGATCCCAATCTACTTCAATAAGGCCAGTAGCGAGATCGACTTTCTTGATAACCTGTTCATCAAGAAACGGAATTAACCGCTCCTGTACACCAAACGCATCTTTCAGGTTTGCCTTCACGACGAGAACGTCGTTCGAACCGGTTTCCATCATATCGATGACTTTACCCAGCTCGTAGCCTTCAACGTTGACCACCTTGCAACCCATCAGGTCTTTCCAGTAGTACTCACCGTTTTCCAGCGCAGGCAGTTGCGTCGAGTCGACCTGAATTTCGCAATTGGTCAACTGTGCCGCCGCATCCCGATCGTCAATGCCTTTGACTTTGATGATCAGGTCCTGATTGTGGTGCTTCCAACTATCCAGTTCCACCTGCTGCCATTTACCGGCGCGCTGGATAAACCAGGGTTGGTAGTCAAAGATGCTTTCAGCGTCTTCAGTGGAGGAAAACACTTTGAGCCAGCCGCGAATGCCGTATGCAGCGCCCATTTTGCCCAATACAATCGGGTTAACAGGTGCCTGTGCGGCAAGTTGTCTGCTCATGCTCACCACCGTGACAGATTAAGCTGCTTTCTTTGCTTCTTTGATCAGCGCGTTAACGCGATCAGAAAGCGTTGCGCCCTGGCCAACCCAGTGCTCGATACGATCCAGATCCAGACGCAGTGCTTCAGCCTGACCAGAAGCGATCGGGTTGAAGAAACCTACGCGCTCGATGAAGCGACCGTTGCGTGCATTGCGGCTGTCAGTAACGACGACCTGATAGAACGGACGCTTTTTAGCGCCGTGACGTGCCAAACGAATTGTTACCATAACATCCTCTTCAGTTAATAAAACACCCGGCCCCCATCGAGGAACGGGGTCCGGGTGCTGTATAAAAAGCCCGAAAATTTTACTCATTTTGGCGCAAAAAGCAACCTAAACTGAGCCATCCCAGGCTTTTTTGTGGAACCCCTTAGCGTCCGGGGAAACCTGGCGGCATCATACCTTTCATGCCGCGCATCATTTTCGCCATTCCGCCCTTCTTCATTTTCTTCATCATCCGCTGCATGTCGTCGAACTGCTTTAATAAGCGGTTAACGTCCTGCACCTGCATACCGGAGCCGGTGGCAATACGGCGCTTACGTGAGCCTTTGATGATTTCTGGTTTTTCGCGCTCTTTGCGCGTCATCGAATTGATGATGGCTTCCATGCGCACCAGCACTTTGTCATCCATCTGCGATTTCACGTTGTCAGGCAGTTGCCCCATGCCCGGCAGCTTGCCCATCAGGCTCGCCATTCCGCCCATGTTGCGCATCTGCTTCAGTTGCTCAAGGAAATCATTGAGATCAAAACCGTCGCCGGTTTTCAGCTTCTTCGCCAGTTTTTCCGCTTGCGCGCGGTCAACTTTGCTCTCGATATCTTCAATAAGCGAGAGGACGTCGCCCATACCAAGGATGCGTGAGGCGATACGGTCCGGATAAAACGCTTCCAGCGCATCGGTCTTCTCGCCCATCCCCATAAACTTGATTGGCTTGCCCGTGATATGGCGAATCGACAGCGCGGCACCGCCGCGCGCGTCACCATCCACTTTCGTCAGGATAACCCCGGTCAGCGGCAGCGCTTCATTAAAGGCCTTCGCGGTATTCGCCGCATCCTGACCGGTCATGGCATCCACGACAAACAGGGTTTCAACCGGATTAATCGCGGCATGAACCTGTTTAATCTCGTCCATCATCGCTTCGTCTACGTGCAGACGACCTGCGGTATCCACCAGCAATACATCGTAAAACTTGAGTTTGGCTTCACGCAGCGCGTTGTTGACGATATCAACAGGCTTCTGGCTCAGATCGGACGGGCAGAAATCCACCCCCACCTGTTGTGCCAGGGTTTCCAGCTGTTTGATCGCCGCCGGGCGATAAACATCCGCAGACACCACCAGCACTTTTTTCTTGTGCTTTTCACGCAGGAATTTACCCAGCTTACCCACACTGGTGGTTTTACCCGCACCCTGCAGGCCCGCCATCAGCACGACAGCCGGCGGCTGCGCGGCCAGATCCAGCGCGTTGTTTTCTGCGCCCATCGCCGCAACCAGTTCATTGCGGACGATTTTGATAAATTCCTGCCCCGGCGTCAGGCTTTTATTGACGTCATGGCCCACCGCGCTTTCTTTTACGCGGTTAATGAAATCCCGCACCACCGGCAGCGCAACGTCAGCTTCCAGCAATGCCATGCGCACTTCGCGCAGCGTGTCTTTGATGTTGTCTTCAGTCAGCCTTCCGCGGCCGCTGATATTGCGCAGGGTTTGCGACAAACGATCGGTTAAATTGTCAAACATTGTCTCTCACTTAAAAAAAATCGCGAGGCGCCATATCGGCAGAATGCGGCGGATTATAACACGAAGCCGAGCCGATCTCTTCAATTCCACCTCAGATCGTTTGGAGCCTGCTTCGCCTGGCGCTATACTGCCCTTTTCCTTTATCTGACTGATGCCTGAAAGGAACTATGTCCGTTTTCGCGATTGTGGCGCTGTTCGCCTACTCCCTGAGTCTTGCACTCATCATCCCCAGCCTGTTGAAACGTCAAAGCGGCTGGCGTCGGTTAGCTGTGTTGTCGGCCTGTGTGGCGCTTGTCACCCACGCCGTCGCCCTGCAGCAACGAATTTTCGCTGTCGATGGCGGGCAAAACCTCAGCCTGCTGAATATTGGTTCGCTGGTCAGCCTGCTGATCTGTGCCATTATGACCATTGTTGCCTCACGGAATCGTGGCTGGTTACTGCTGCCGATTGTCTACAGCTTTGCCTTAATTAACCTGGCTTTTGCCACATTTGTACCGAACGCATTCATTACCCATCTTGAAACAACGCCAGGCATTATGATCCACATTGGCCTGTCGCTGTTTGCCTATGCCACGCTGATTATTGCGGCGTTGTATGCGTTACAGCTGGCATGGATTGACTACCAGTTGAAAAACAAAAAGCTGGCCTTCACGCAGGATATGCCACCGCTGCTGACCATTGAACGGAAGATGTTCCACATCACCCAGGTCGGCGTGGTGTTACTGACGCTGGTGCTGTGTACGGGCCTGTTCTATATGCACGATCTGTTCAGCGCCGAGAACGTGGATAAAGCCGTGCTGTCCATTATTGCCTGGTTTGTCTATATCGTTTTGCTCTGGGGCCACTATCATGAAGGCTGGCGCGGTCGCCGTGTGGTGTGGTTCAACTGCAGCGGCGCTGTGCTGCTGACGATGGCTTATTTCGGCAGTCGCGTGCTTCAGCATCTGCTTATTCACAGTTCTTAATCAAAAGGAAGTTTTGCGGTGGAACATGTTTCGACCACGACCCTGATTGTCACGCTCATCATCATGGTGTTGGTTTCAGCCTACTTTTCGGGTTCTGAGACCGGCATGATGACGCTCAATCGGTATAAATTGCGTCATCAGGCAAAAAATGGTCACCGCGCCGCCCGCCGCGTTGAAAAGTTGTTAAAGCGTCCCGATCGCCTTATCAGTCTGGTGCTCATCGGGAATAACCTGGTCAATATCCTTGCGTCCGCCATTGGCACCATTGTGGGAATGCGCCTGTATGGTGACGCCGGTGTGGCGATTGCGACGGGTGTTCTGACCTTTGTCGTGCTGGTTTTTGCAGAGGTGCTCCCTAAAACCGTTGCTGCGCTTTATCCAGAAAAAGTCGCCTATCCCAGTAGCTTTCTGCTGGGCCCGCTGCAGTACGTTATGCTGCCGCTGGTCTGGTTACTGAATACCATTACGCGTCTACTGATGCGTCTTGTCGGCATTCGGGCAGAAGGAGCTATCAGTTCCGCGTTAAGTAAAGAGGAACTGCGCACTATCGTTTATGAATCACGTACGCACATGTCCCGACGCAACCAGGACATGTTGCTGTCCGTACTGGACCTGGAAAAGGTCAGCGTGGACGATATTATGGTGCCACGCAATGAAATCGTCGGCATCAATATCAATGACGACTGGAAATCCGTGATTCGTCAGCTCAGCCACTCACCGCACGGTCGTATTGTACTGTTCCGCGACTCACTGGATGACTGCGTGGGCATGCTGCGCGTGCGTGAAGCCTGGCGCATGATGACGGAGAAAAAAGAGTTCACTAAAGAGATGTTGCTGCGTGCCGCTGATGAAATTTACTACATCCCGGAAGGCACTCCGCTTAATACGCAGTTGGTGAAGTTTCAGCGCAACAAGAAAAAGACCGGTCTGGTCGTTGATGAATATGGCGATATTAAAGGGTTGATCTCTATCGAGGATATTCTGGAAGAAATTGTCGGGGACTTCACTACCTCGATGTCTCCGTCGCTGGCCGAAGAGGTCATGCCGCAAAACGATGGCTCGGTGCTCATTGAAGGCAGCGCCAATATTCGTGAGATCAACAAAGCTTTCAACTGGCAGTTACCCGAGCAGGAAGCGCGCACGATTAACGGCATGCTGCTGGAGGCGCTGGAAGAGATCCCCACCGTTAATACGCGAGTCCGGGTGAATCATTACGACGTCGATATCCTGGATGTGCAGGATAATATGATTAAGCAGGTGCGCATTACGCCACAGACGCCGCTTAAACAGTCTGTAGGCTCCTGAGCAGAATAAAGCCGCCTTTTAGGGCGGCTTTTTATTGGCCTGGCTCCGGCTTTTTGCATAAACGGCGAGCCGTAACCCAATAAAAAACGCCGCGTATGCGCGGCGTTTTTGTGAGAACAGCCCAGACTAGATGTGCAGCTCTTTCAGCTTTTCAGCAGGCAGTTTCAGATCGTCATTGTGGTTAACGCCGATCTCCTGTGCCAGCACATTACGGGCAATTTGCTGCGCTTCATCCAGCGAATGCAGCTTGTAACTTCCACACTGGTATTCATTCAGCTCAGGAATCTGGTTCTGATCTTTCACTTTCAGCACATCTTCCATCGCGCCTTTCCAGGCCTGTGCCACACGTTGCTCATCTGGCGCACCAATCAGGCTCATGTAGAAGCCGGTACGGCAACCCATAGGTGAAATATCGACAATTTCTACGCCATCACCGTTGAGGTGGTTACGCATAAAACCTGCAAACAAATGCTCAAGCGTATGGATGCCACGTTCAGTCAGAATATCGATATTGGGGCGACAAAAACGCAGATCGAAAACGGTAATCGTATCGCCATGCGGCGTCTTCATGGTTTTTGCAACACGCACGGCGGGCGCGGCCATGATGGTATGATCTACAGTAAAACTATCCAGTAATGGCATACGTCACCTCTTAGTCTGAAAAATTTTTTATGAACGATGAAACTTTTCCGATCGCCCAGCGTCTGAATATATGAAAGACGCGCATTTGTTATCATCCATCCCTGACAACAGAGATGTTAATTTGGCCACAGTGATGTGGCCTTTTTCTTTTCTACCCTTCCCGGCTGGCCAGATAGGTTTCAAAATCCAGCGTATCACTCGCTTCAAGCTGCTGTTGCGCCGCAACAGATGCCTGCGCCTGTTGCGCAAAGTCCTCTGGCTTTAACACTTCCAGCGGCTCATTAACCAGCAACTGACGATACTGTTCCGCCAGCATAATCCCCGTGCCCGTTACGCCGTGTTCTTTCATGGCATTCAGAATACGCGCCGAATAGGTTAGCTCAGGATCGTCAAAGGATGCTACCAGTTCATCGCAGACCTGCTGATACTCAGTGGTGCCCTGATTACTGTCCAGCGCTTCTGCGACGCGGCGCAGGTCGGCGAACAAGGTTTTGCCCACCTCGCGCAGTGAATATTCCGCCTCACCACATCCTACCGCAATCTTCAGGTCAGGCTTACGTCCTTCCAGCACCACGCGGTTCCAGTTCTGCCGGCTACATTGTAATTCATCAGCGCTCATTTCAGGCGCGTCTGCCAGCGTGCACCAGATCAGGAACAGATCGAGGAAGCGGACCTGATTCTCATCCACACCAACAGGTGAGAAGGGGTTGATGTCCATGGAACGCACTTCAATGTACTCAATACCACCCCGTAACAGCGCATCTGATGGAGCTTCTCCGGAACGGGTAACGCGTTTCGGACGAATCGGCGCATAGAGTTCATTTTCAATCTGCAATACGTTGGTATTCAGCTGTAACCAGTTGCCCTCAGCATCCCGGGTGCCCATCTTCACAAAGTCTTCTGAAGGCGTTTTAATCGCTTTTTTCAGTGCGCTGACGTAACCCTCAAGGGAATTAAAGGTAATGCCCAATGCACTTTGTGACTTGTTCGTGTAACCCAGGTCGCTCAGACGTAACGATGTCGCGTAAGGCAGCCACAGCGTGCCTTTGTCATCGTGTTTAAACGGCAGTGCGCTTTCTTTGCCCTGCAGGAAGCTGGAGCAGATAGCAGGTGATGCGCCAAACAAATAAGGAATGACCCAGCCAAAGCGATAATAGTTACGAATCAGGCGCAGATAGCCCGCAGAAATCGTCTCTTTACCACTTTCGTAATCTTTTACGTCTGCCCATGCCTGCCAGAACGACAGCGGCAGAGAGAAATTATAGTGAATGCCGGAGATGGTTTGCATCAGCGCACCATAGCGGTTTTTAAGCCCCTGGCGATACAGCGTTTTCATCCGACCAATATTCGATGTGCCATACTGCGCCAGCGTAATCTTATCGGCGTCCTCAATCAGGCAAGGCATGCTAAAAGGCCACATGCGTTCGTCACCGAGCTCATCCGCAACATGGCGGTGGACATCGCGCAAAAACGCCAGCATATGCTCGATGCTGTGATCGACTGGGGTAATGAACTCCAACAGCGTCTCAGCAAAGTCAGTGGTGATCCAGTCATGCTTAAGCGCCGATCCGAGCGACGCAGGATGCGCAGTCGTTGCAAGATGTCCATCCGGCTGCACGCGCAACGTTTCACGTTCGATGCCACGACCAATGCCTTTCAGTGCATCAGGATGCGCCTCCAGCCAGGATAACGCTTTTGATACGTCGGGGATCACATTAACCTCCGGCTGTGTGAATAATTTATTTTTGTTCAGCATAGTGTTAACCCTAGCCCCGAATCTGTACGAATCAATGCCACCATTCCATGCCCTGTAATGTGGCGGTCGCAATAACGATGTAACGCAGAGTTTTGCCAATCGCCAGAAACAGCACAGTGGGTAGCCAGGCAAAACGCAACCAGCCTGCAAGCACGCAGAGCAAATCACCGACTACCGGCAACCAACTCAATAACAAAGCCGCCGGCCCAAGCCGCTGCAACCATGCCATTGCTGTTTCATGCCATCGCCCCTGACGTTTTAACGGCAATAAGCGACCCAAAATTATGTTGGTCAAGCCACCCAGGGTATTCCCTAACGATGCGACTCCAATCAACCCGTAAACTGATGCGCTTTTCGCGATCAGCAATGCAACCAACAGCGCCTCTGAGCTACCCGGAAGTAGCGTCGCACTAAGAAAGCTGCTGCTCAATAAAGACAGATATGCCAGCGTCTCGATCACAGCAGACGGACATCAACCACGGCCATACCTGCGGCTTTCGCTGCCTGTACGCCAAAATCTGCGTCTTCAAATACCACACAACGCGCCGGTTCAACGCCCAGTAATGCCGCACAGCGCAGAAACGTCTCGGGTTCCGGTTTGTGATGCTCGACGTCATCCGCCCCAACCACCGCCGAGAAGAGATCTCTGACACCCAGATGATTAAGAAGTGCATCTGCCATGGCGTGCTGGCTGCCGGTGCCAACAGCCAGTGGTCGACGTCCGTGATAAGCCTTAACGACGTCCATTAACGGAAGCGGCTGGACATTTTCCAGCAGCATCGCTTTCACTGCCGCCGTTTTTTCTGCGGCAAGCAGATAAGGATCGTGATCGGCGTTATTGGTTTCGACAATTAGCTGCGCCAGCCGCCATGATGGCGCACCATTGAAATCCATCATGCGCGCTTCATCAAACGTTAAGCCATAACGCGTCAGCACCTGACGCCACGCTTTTCGATGTGTCGGTTCTGTATCAAGAATAGTCCCGTCCATATCGAAAATCAGGGCGTCGTATTGATCGTAGATTGTCACAGAGGACCTCCAACAAATGAGCCACTACTTTAGCTGAATGTGCGTAGGTTGTCGCCAGGCGGGATGAACAGCAAATGCTTTGAAAGCATTAGCTATTTTAGTTTTCAGATAAAGGTGATCGTGATGGAAAGCCTGTAACCCTTCGAATTTCCAATGGTTTTAGCAGGAAAGCAGAACGTAAGCATTATGTTAAGAAAGCCGAAGTGCCTGCCATCCGGGACAGAAAGTTTACGTCGCGATAAACACGATATTCCTTACAAAATCAGCCTGATCGAGAGGAATTCAATACTATGTTTATGACTAAAACAGTTAAGTTGGCGTTCTGGATTGCGACGGTAAGGCTGGCTGTTACGCACCTGCTGCACCAGGACGGCGTTGAATGAAATACACGACGCCAATCCTTGCTTTTGCGTTTAGCACGCGTGGCGAGGTTGTGTGGACTGTCAGGTGGAGCGCAGAGAGAAGGCGTTTGAAGATTAATCGCGATACACCGGGAGGATGATTCGGCTCGCGCCTTACCCTTCGGGCCGTTGCTGACGCAACGCTGGTTCTGACTGGCAGACTGAATGGCTTACAGACCAGGAACACATGTTCGTACTGAAAAGTATGGTGCATCCGGGAGGATGATTCGGCTGACGCCTTACCCTTCGGGCCGTTGCTGTCGCAACGTTATCCTCCCTGGTTCTGACTGACAGGCTGAATGGCTTACAGACCAGGAACACATGTTCGTACTGAAAAGTATGGTGCATCCGGGAGGATTCGAACCTCCGACCGCTCGGTTCGTAGCCGAGTACTCTATCCAGCTGAGCTACGGATGCATTTAGAAAGCTTTATGGGACGGCAGAAGCCAGTCTGGGGATAATACGAAGAATGGTGCATCCGGGAGGATGATTCGGCTCGCGCCTTACCCTTCTGTCCGTTGCTGACGCAACGCTGGTTCTGACTGCCAGACTGATTGGCTTACAGACCAGGAACACATGTTCGTACTGAAAAGTATGGTGCATCCGGGAGGATTCGAACCTCCGACCGCTCGGTTCGTAGCCGAGTACTCTATCCAGCTGAGCTACGGATGCATTTAGAAATCTTTTATGGAACGGCAGAAATCAACCTGGGGATAATACGAAGAATGGTGTATCCGGGAGGATGATTCGGCTCGCGCCTTACCCTTCGGGCTATTGCTGTCGCAACGTTATCCTCCCTGGTTCTGACTGACAGATTAAATGTCTTACAGACCAGGAACACACGTCCATACTGGAAAGTATGGTGCATCCGGGAGGATTCGAACCTCCGACCGCTCGGTTCGTAGCCGAGTACTCTATCCAGCTGAGCTACGGATGCATTATGAAATTCTTGTACAACGCAGGGTGCTAACGACTCACCATGAAGGAATTGCTAATTCACTTTACAACTCTGTTCCGATACCGTTCTCTGCTGGCGTGTAGCCTTGCATCAACGTGTCCATATTCAACGATATGGTGCATCCGGGAGGATTCGAACCTCCGACCGCTCGGTTCGTAGCCGAGTACTCTATCCAGCTGAGCTACGGATGCATCGGAAATGGCGGTGAGGGAGGGATTCGAACCCTCGATACAGCTTTTGACCGTATACTCCCTTAGCAGGGGAGCGCCTTCAGCCTCTCGGCCACCTCACCTTACGCGTTCTTCCGAACTGTGCTTCTGAACTTTGTTTCCGCTCATCGGCACTGCGTGGCGCACATATTACTTTCCCGGACTTATAAGTCAAACAATTTTTCGGAAGGTTTTTTCTGTTTGCACAAATGACAGGCAATTGGGACAAAATGACGGCAAAAAGAGTGAATAATCAACAATGAAAGATGATGAAGTTAACAAAAATGGGCGATAAACAGAAAAAAGGAAATTAAGCGGCGGGAGGAAAAAGGGGAGCGTCTCGCACAGGTGCGAGACGCAGAATCTGTCAGACGTTAGTTTGTTGCGTTTTTTCGGCCTGGATGCGCTGGTAAATCTCTTCGCGATGCACAGACACTTCTTTGGGTGCGTTAACACCAATACGGACCTGGTTACCTTTGACGCCCAGCACCGTTACAGTCACCTCATCGCCAATCATGAGGGTTTCACCAACTCGACGAGTTAGAATAAGCATTCTTTGCTCCTTGAAAGATTAAAAGAGTCGGGCTCATACAGCTTCCCGGCGTTATCCATCACTTAACGCTGTACACAGGTTATGAGAAATACACCATTGCACATCAACGCGCCAATACATTCTGCTGATAAATAGTTTAGCCGAAATACGCTACATCAACCCGACTTTGTCACTAGCAAATTTAACACCGTATTAAAAAGCGCCGGAACACCAGTTCTGACGCTTGCTACGATGAATTATTTTATTTCATCACAGACGGCTCGAAACCCATCCTTCAACACCTGCCAGCGCACCTTTCAGTGCCGTAGCATCACTGCCACCTGCCTGCGCCATATCAGGTCGACCACCGCCTTTCCCGCCCACTTTCGGGGCAAGTTCAGCAATCAGCTCTCCCGCTTTTACGCGGTCGGTAAGATCTTTTGTTACGCCAGCAATCAATGACACTTTGCCCTCAGCGACAGTGGCCAGAACAATGATGGCTGAACCCAGCTGATTTTTAAGATCATCAACCATAGTGCGCAACATTTTCGGATCGGTGTTACTGAGCTCTGTCACCAGCAGCTTCGCGCCTTTCACATCAATGGCGTTGTTGCCAAGCTGGGCACTTTCCTGCGCCGCCTGCTGATCGCGCAACTGCTGTAATTCTTTTTCCAGCAACCGCACGTGATCAACCAACCCACGCACTTTGTCGTTCAGGTTACTGCTGTTGGCTTTCACCAACTGAGCAATGTCCTGTAACTGACTGCTCTGGGCATAAACCTGCGCCAGTGCTGCTTCACCCGTGACCGCTTCAATGCGGCGAATACCGGCTGCGCTACCCGATTCAGCCTGAATACGGAACAGACCAATATCCCCCGTACGTGCAGCGTGCGTACCACCACAGAGTTCAACAGAGAAATCGCCCATGGTCAGTACACGCACGCGTTGGTCATATTTCTCGCCAAACAGCGCCATTGCGCCTTTCGCCTTCGCCGCCTCAAGATCCATCACGTCGGTTTCTACCGGTAAGTTGCGACGGATTTGCGCGTTCACAATGTCTTCGACCTGACGAATCTCCTGAGGTTTCATGGCCTCAAAATGAGAGAAGTCAAAACGCAGGTATTTATCGTTAACCAGAGAGCCTTTCTGTGCGACGTGCTCACCCAGCACCTGACGCAATGCAGCGTGCATTAAGTGCGTTGCGGAGTGATTCAGACGGATACGTGCACGACGTGCTTCATCAACCACCGCCTCCACGCGGTCGCCAATGCGCAGCTGACCGCTGCTCACTTTGCCAATATGCCCAATTGCCTGGCCATATTTCTGCGTATCCTGAACCTGGAATTCAACGTTATTGCCTTTCAGCACACCGGTATCGCCAACCTGACCACCCGACTCGCCATAGAAAGGCGTTTCATCCAGCACTACCACCGCATCCTGCCCTGCCGAAACGGTGTCAACCGCTTCACCTGCGACGAACAGCCCTTTCACCGTCGCGGCCAGGTCCAGTTGGTCATAGCCTTTAAAGGATGAGGCCGCATCTGTGCGGATGACATTGCTGTAGTCAGCGCCAAAGCCGCTGGCTTCACGGGCCCGTTGACGCTGTTGTTCCATGGCTTTTTCAAAACCGGCTTCGTCAATTTTGAGATTACGCTCACGGCAGACATCGGCCGTTAAATCGGCAGGAAAACCAAAGGTATCGTACAAACGGAAGACAGTTTCACCATCCAGCGTATCGCCTTTCAGTTTAGCCAGTTCGTCATCAAGCAGGGCCAGGCCACGCTCCAGCGTTTTCGCAAACTGCTCTTCTTCGCTCTTCAGAACATTTTCAACCTGAGCCTGTTGGCGCTGCAGCTCTTCGCCAGCCGCCCCCATCACCTCAATCAGTGGCGCAACCAGTTTGTAGAAGAACGCCTCTTTCGCACCCAACATGTTGCCGTGACGCACTGCACGACGAATGATACGGCGCAGAACATAACCGCGGTTTTCGTTCGACGGGATCACGCCATCCGCAATCAGGAATGCACAGGAGCGGATATGATCGGCAATAACGCGCAACGACTTATTGCTCAGATCGGTCGCACCAGTGACCTCAGCAACCGCGTTAATCAGCTTCTGGAACAGATCGATTTCATAGTTGGAATTCACATGTTGCAGGACCGCCGTGATGCGTTCCAGCCCCATTCCGGTATCTACCGACGGCTTAGGTAATGGCAGCATGGTGCCATCCGCCTGACGGTTAAACTGCATGAAGACGATGTTCCAGATTTCGATGTAACGATCGCCGTCCTCTTCAGGACTGCCTGGCGGCCCGCCCCAGATATGATCGCCATGATCGTAGAAAATCTCGGTGCAGGGACCACAAGGACCCGTGTCCCCCATCTGCCAGAAGTTATCTGACGCGTAAGCACTGCCCTTGTTGTCGCCAATACGGATAATACGTTCGCGCGGAACACCAATATCATTGGCCCAGATGTCGAACGCTTCGTCATCGGTTTCATAGACAGTAACCCAAAGGCGCTCTTTCGGCAGCCTGAACCATTGGTCACCGGTCAGCAGTTCCCAGGCATAGGCAATGGCTTCTTTTTTGAAATAGTCGCCGAAGCTGAAGTTGCCCAGCATTTCAAAAAAGGTGTGATGGCGTGCGGTGTAACCGACGTTTTCAAGGTCGTTATGCTTCCCGCCCGCACGAACGCAACGCTGCGACGTGGTGGCGCGGGTATAGTCACGCTTGTCCTGACCGAGAAACACATCTTTAAACTGGTTCATTCCGGCGTTAGTAAACAGTAACGTCGGATCGTTGTTCGGTACCAGGGAGCTGCTTGCTACAACCTGATGTCCCTTACTATTGAAAAAGTCGAGAAACGCTTGACGGATCTCAGCAGTGCTCTTGCTCATATATATCCTGGAATCACGCTAACGAAAGGTCCTTCTTTATCAGGCGTACCGCGTTATCACGGCAGCAAGCTTAAGGAACCAAAAGGGGTAAGATAAATATTCTTCGGAGGGAAGTAAAATCACATCGGCCTTTAGTCGTCAAAATTTCTGAAAACCTGCTGAATATCTTCACTCAGAAAGCCTTTTGCATGCAGATAGCGTTGCACTTTTGCTTTTTCTTTCCATTCGGTCGGCAACGGATGGCCAAATTTCTTTTCTGCCAGTTCCGCTGCGCAGGCTGACCAGTCGATCTCCGTCTCTTCCATGGCGAGATCAATCGCATCACGGCTTATGCCCTTTTGCCCCAGCTCAAGCCGGATCCGTTGTGGGCCAAAGCCTTTACGGCTGCGGCTCTGAATAAATCGCTCTGTGAAGCGCTCATCGTTCAGCCAGCCATTTTCGCTGCACCAGTTGATGACCCTTTCCAACAGCTCGGGAGTGATAATTTCAGGTTCTTTTTGTTTTATCCACGCACTGCGCTGGGCAGATAACTGCAGTTTTTGTTTGAGCTCTTCGCGACTGTGATCGCGCTGACCCAGCAGGCGCATTGCCCGATCGAGCAGGCGTGAAAAAGAGATAACGTGTGGCTGAGGTTGTTCAGACATACTGCGCACCTTTAACAAACGGAAAGAGAGTATGGAGGCAGAGGAGGAAAGAGGAAAGGCAAGTGAGAGGTTAACGTCAAACGGGAGCAGATTTCTCTGCTCCCGTTTCAGGCATTAATAGTCTTCGTTTGCTTCGCTGGCTGCATTCTCAACGTCGTCAGCGGAGAAGTCCGCTGCGTCGTTTTGCTCAGCGCCGTTGAGCAACATGTCGCGCAGTTTCAGGTCAATTTCGTTCGCGACAGCCGCATTTTCCTTGAGGAAGTTGCTGGCGTTTGCCTTACCCTGACCAATTTTATCGCCTTTATAGCTGTACCAGGCACCCGCTTTTTCGATCAGCTTGTGCTTCACACCGAGGTCTACCAGCTCACCGAAGGTGTTGATCCCTTCGCCATACATGATCTGGAACTCAGCCTGCTTAAAGGGCGCGGCAATTTTGTTCTTAACCACTTTAACGCGGGTTTCACTACCGACGACGTTATCACCCTCTTTGATGGCGCCAATACGGCGGATATCAAGGCGAACTGACGCATAGAACTTCAGTGCATTACCGCCGGTAGTGGTTTCCGGGTTACCGAACATCACACCAATTTTCATACGAATCTGGTTGATGAAGATCAGCAGCGTATTCGACTGTTTCAGGTTACCGGCCAGCTTACGCATCGCCTGGCTCATCATACGCGCCGCCAGGCCCATATGTGAGTCACCGATTTCGCCTTCAATTTCGGCTTTTGGTGTCAGGGCAGCAACGGAGTCGACGATAATCACGTCAACGGCACCGGAGCGCGCCAGCGCGTCACAGATTTCCAGCGCCTGTTCACCCGTATCGGGCTGTGAACACAGCAGGTTATCGATATCAACGCCCAGTTTCTTGGCGTAGACCGGATCCAGTGCGTGTTCAGCATCGATAAAGGCACAGGTTTTACCTTTACGCTGTGCGGCGGCAATCACCTGCAGCGTCAGCGTGGTTTTACCCGAGGCTTCAGGACCGTAGATCTCGACGATACGGCCCATCGGCAATCCACCCGCACCTAATGCGATATCCAGTGACAGGGAGCCTGTTGAGATGGTTTCCACATCCATTGAGCGGTCTTCACCCAAGCGCATGATGGAGCCTTTACCAAATTGCTTCTCAATCTGGCCGAGCGCGGCAGCTAAAGCCTTCTGTTTGTTTTCATCAATTGCCATTTCTACTCCTAATCATGCCGGGTAAACACGCACACATGGTGCCTGTGCACTTTCTGTTGCGAATAATTATACTGTATAGTCATACAGTATCAAGTTTAATTTTTCAGAAATTTACTGGCCAATGTCTGCAGCGCCCAGGCAACCGACTGACGGCGCACCGCATCACGGTCACCGTCAAACTGCTGGCGAAAAGCCATGACAATATCGTCGGGGCCGGCAAAGCCAAACCACACCGTTCCCACGGGTTTGTCTTCACTGCCCCCCTCCGGGCCAGCAATGCCGCTCACGGAAATGGCGTAATCGGCCCGCGCCTGCTGCCGGGCACCGACAGCCATTTCGCGCACTACGGCTTCACTGACCGCGCCAGAGTGCGTCAGTGAGGCGGCACTGACGCCGACTAATTCCTGCTTGGCTTCATTACTGTAGGTCACGAATCCCCGTTCAAACCAGGCCGAGCTTCCACTGATGTCCGTAAACACCTTGGCGATCCAGCCGCCGGTGCAGGATTCGGCGCAGGTCACCGTAGCATTACGCTGCTTCAGCGCCTCACCAATCTGCGCACTCAACGTCTGCAACTGCGAATCATTCATTTTGTCGCTCCCTGTCAACGAGTACTGAACATGGTGCAAGCCCTGCCCTTTTTCAAGCGCCTGGGGTAAAGCAATGCAGAAATTGCGTGTGGCTATCCAGATATTTTAGCGATTACGTGTCGCCACCATGAAAAGCCGGGGAAACGCCAGTAAGACCTTGCCGTCCTGGCGCGCCGGATACGCGGTCATGAGGCACTGGTGATAGGCGGCCAGAAACTGTTCCTGTTCAGATACGCTAAGTGGCGCAAGAAACGGACGCAGCCCGGTGGCTTTCAACCAGTGGATGATGGCCTGGGCATTATCCATAACGTGATAATAGGTGGTCCGCCAGATATCAACGGCACACCCGGCCGTTGTCAGCACATCGTAATAGTGTTCAGTTGAAGGTAATCGCTTGCGCTCGGCCGCCTGCGCGCTGATTTTGTCACGCCACGGCCCGGAAGTGGCCACATCTCGCATTAACTGATGTGAAGGCTCATCCAGATTATCAGGCATCTGGACGGCCAGCGTACCGCCGGGTGCCAGCTGATTTACGAGATGTGGTAAGAGCGAAGAATGGCCGCCCAGCCACTGTAGCGAGGCATTCGCATAGATAACCTGCTGTGGAATCGCGGCCTGCCAGGTGGCGATATCAGCCTGAATAAATGCGCATTGTGGTAGACGTTCACGCGCCTGCTCCAGCATGGCAGCAGAACTGTCGAGGCCCGTAATCTGCGCCTGTGGCCAGGCATCGACAAGCAGTTCGGTACTGTTGCCGGGGCCGCACCCCAGATCGGTAACGAAACGGACATCTTCAACCCTGATTCTGGACAGTAATTCCTGAGCCGGTCGTGTTCTTTCGGCTTCGAACTTGCGATACAGCGTGGGATCCCAGTCTTGCATAACGTTTCACCTCTCATGCGCTCCGGACACACAGAACATAGACGTATAAATACGCATAAAGTGCCCGTTCAGGCAACAAAAGGGATAATGTCCGGGGAGCTGTGAACGGATTGTGGCAGGGCCGGTGAGTACCGGTAACGCATCAGGGCGACGTGAGGACACGTAAAATCGGGCGCACTGGGCGCCCAATACCATCAGTTCTTTTTGACAAACTCAGACTTCAGCTTCATCGGACCGAATCCGTCAATTTTACAATCGATATTGTGGTCGCCTTCTACCAGCCGGATACTCTTCACGCGGGTGCCAATCTTCAGCACAGAAGAGCTGCCCTTCACCTTGAGATCCTTGACAACCGTTACGCTGTCGCCATCTGCCAGTATATTGCCGTTAGCATCGCGAACGACCTGTTCCTGAGCGCTGTCGCTGCCTTCAGCTTGCGTCCAGATATGACCACATGACGGACAGTTTAGGTTCTCAGCATCCTGCCAGGTGTAATCAGCCTGGCAAACGGGACAAGCAGGTAAAGACATAACGACTCCAGATAATAACGGCGGCACAAAATACAGGGCCGCCATCATATAGCCTTACAGTTAATAAGGGTAGTATTAAAACAGCGAGCCCTTGCGCGCCTTGCTGACCGCTTCACCCAACTGCCACACAGCCATCGCATAATGCGTGCTGTTGTTATAACGCGTAATGGCATAGAAGTTAGGTAAACCGTACCAGTACTGATAACTGGTGCCTAAATCCAGCCGCAGTAGGCTGACCTGATCATTGCCGTCCAGCGGACCCTGGGGAGAAAGTCCTGACGCGGCCAGCGTACTGACGCTGTAACGGGTCTTAAAGCCATTCTCCAGCATCGGTGCCTGGCCGCTGGCCGGCACGGCCACATTCTCGCCAGGACGCCAGCCATTCTGCTGAAAATAGTGCGCGACGCTGCCTATCGCATCGACCGGATCCCATAAATTAATATGGCCATCACCATTGAAGTCGACAGCGTAAGCTTTGTAGGACGATGGCATGAACTGGCCATAGCCCATCGCACCGGCAAACGATCCTTTGAGATCGAGCGGATCGTCTTTTTCATCACGCGCCATCAGCAAAAAGGTTTCCAGTTCGCTGCTGAAATAGGCAGAACGGCGTGGATAATCAAAGGAAAGCGTAGCCAGTGCATCCAGAATACGGGTTTTGCCCATAACACGGCCCCAGCGCGTTTCGACGCCAATAATGCCGACGATAATTTCCGGCGGAACGCCATAGACCTGCTGCGCGCGCTGCAGAGCATCCTGATATTGATTCCAGAACGCCACGCCATTTTGTACGTTATCCGGCGTAATAAACTTATCGCGATAGCGGATCCAGGCCCCGTTAGGCCCACTTGGTGGTGTATACGAGGGAGCCTGGCGATCCATCAGACGCAGGACATAATCCAGTCGTTTTGCCTGGCCGATGATGGCGTGGAGTTGCTGACGGTCAAAGCCGTGCTTCGCCACCATTTTATCAATAAATTGTTCTGCAACAGGATTACTGGCGAAATCACCAAACATCGGTTGAACCGCATGTGCGGGTTCCAGTAAAAATCCGCCTTTCGGCGCAATCAGTTCCGCAGGAGGCTGCGGCTGCGAAGAGTGTGGCTTACTGCTACAGGCGGCAAGCAGGGCAAAAAGCGGAAGAAGAGCAAGCTTAGAACGCATTGGATATCCATATAACAAGCCAGACCAGGGATGTTAATGTTAATCGTTCAACAGGAAGACATACAAACGTGATCGTATAAAAAATCGCTTTTTTTACCGCTGCATCGGCACGTTTTGTGAAGTGGCCCGAACGCTGAGGCCTCCCTTTACTGACGCGCTTTCTGTCACCCTGCGGCTTTGTTAAGTTCATGACTCGCCGTGGCAACCCTGATGATGCAGAAGCCGTAAACTGGTAAGATTCCTGCACGGTACAGACATCCCTGTCTGTCTCTCTGTTAAACCACCGCCTTGACCGTGACGGGCAAAAGGAAGAGTCAACCTTGAGTAAAGATGAGATGAAAAAAGCAGAGCAAATGGACTTGAGCACCCATACGCCAATGATGCAGCAGTATTTACGCCTCAAGGCCGAGCATCCTGACATCCTGCTGTTTTATCGCATGGGCGATTTCTATGAGCTGTTTTACGACGATGCGAAACGCGCCTCTCAGTTATTAGACATTTCCTTAACCAAGCGCGGTGCCTCGGCGGGCGAACCGATCCCTATGGCCGGTGTCCCGCATCATGCGGTTGAAAATTATCTGGCGAGGCTGGTGCAACTCGGTGAGTCGGTCGCCATCTGTGAACAAATTGGCGACCCGGCGCTCAGCAAAGGGCCGGTCGAACGTAAGGTCGTCCGCATTGTTACCCCAGGCACGATCAGTGATGAGGCACTCTTGCAGGAGCGGCAGGATAACCTGCTGGCCGCTGTGGTGCACGGTGCGCGCGGCTATGGTTATGCCACGCTGGATATCAGTTCAGGCCGGTTTCGTCTGAGTGAGCCCATGGATCTGGAAACCATGGCAGCCGAACTGCAGCGAACCAATCCTGCCGAACTCCTTTATCCGGAAGATTTTTCGCCGATGTCGCTCATCGATCAGCGTCGTGGTCTGCGCCGTCGTCCCTTGTGGGAATTTGAAATTGATACCGCGCGTCAGCAGCTTACTTTGCAGTTTGGTACGCGGGATTTAAACGGTTTTGGTGTGGAGCAGGCCCATCTCGGCCTGCGCGCGGCGGGTTGTCTGCTGCAGTATGTCAAAGATACCCAACGGACCAGCCTGCCACATATCCGCGCCATCAGCATGGAACGTCAGCAGGACAGCATCATCATGGATGCCGCCACCCGACGTAATCTTGAAATTACCCAAAACCTTGCAGGCGGTACCGAGAACACCTTAGCCGCGGTGCTGGATAAAACCGTCACGCCAATGGGCAGCCGGATGCTAAAACGCTGGCTGCATATGCCGTTGCGTGACAGCAGCGTCATCGCGAAACGACAGGAATCAATCGCCGAGCTGCAGGCGCTGAGCGACGTGCTTCAGCCCGTTCTGCGCCAGGTCGGTGATTTAGAGCGTATTCTGGCCCGTCTGGCGCTACGCACGGCGCGTCCACGCGATCTGGCGCGCATGCGCCATGCGTTTCAGCAGTTGCCGGAACTCAACGATCTGCTGGCAAACGCCGGGTCCGCCCACCTGAAAACCCTGCGTACCCAGATAGGTGACTTTAGCGACCTGCGCACACTGCTTGAGCAGGCCGTTGTCGAATCCCCACCGGTATTAATCAGAGATGGCGGTGTGATCGCTCCGGGTTATCACGCTGAGCTGGACGAGTGGCGCGCCCTGGCGGATGGCGCGACGGATTATCTGGATCGCCTGGAGATCCGCGAACGTGAAAAACTCGGTCTGGACAGCCTGAAAGTCGGTTTTAACGGCGTGCACGGTTATTACATTCAGGTCAGCCGGGGTCAGAGCCATCAGGTGCCTATTCACTATGTCCGCCGTCAGACTCTTAAGAATGCTGAACGCTATATCATTCCCGAGCTGAAGGAGTATGAAGACAAGGTCCTGACGTCAAAAGGCAAAGCGCTGGCGCTGGAGAAAAGCCTGTATGAAGGCCTGTTTGATCTGCTGCTGCCGCACCTTGAAGCGTTACAGTTAAGTGCGGCGGCGCTGGCCGAACTGGATGTACTGTGTAACCTCGCGGAACGCGCATGGACGCTAAACTACTGCCGTCCCACGCTGCACGACAAGCCCGGGATTAAAATCACCGCCGGCCGCCATCCGGTAGTGGAGCAGGTCCTGAAAGAACCTTTTATCGCCAACCCGCTCTCGCTGGCACCACAACGCCGCATGTTGATCATCACAGGCCCGAATATGGGCGGTAAAAGTACCTATATGCGTCAGGCTGCGTTAATCGCGCTGATGGCCTGGATCGGCAGTTTCGTTCCCGCCGAAGAAGTGGTTATTGGTCCACTGGATCGTATCTTCACCCGTGTGGGCGCAGCAGATGATCTGGCCTCCGGCCGCTCGACATTTATGGTCGAAATGACGGAAACGGCCAATATTCTGCACAACGCGACAGAAAACAGCCTGGTCCTGATGGATGAAATCGGCCGCGGCACCTCTACGTATGACGGCTTGTCGCTTGCCTGGGCTTGTGCGGAAAACCTGGCGAACCGAATCAAAGCGATGACCCTGTTTGCAACGCACTACTTTGAACTGACGACCCTGCCTGAGAAACTGGAAGGCGTGGTTAACGTTCACCTGGATGCGGTAGAACATGGCGATACGATTGCGTTCATGCACAGTGTGCAGGACGGTGCCGCCAGTAAAAGCTACGGGCTGGCCGTGGCCGCGCTGGCCGGCGTGCCAAAAGAGGTGATTAAACGCGCGCGTAATAAGCTGAAAGAGCTCGAAACGGTTTCCAGTCAATCCGCAACGTCAAACGTTGACGGCTCGCAGTTGCCGTTGCTGGTGGAAGAAACGTCTCCCGCCGTAGAAGCGCTGGAAGCACTGGATCCCGATACGCTGACACCGCGCCAGGCGCTGGACTGGATTTACCGCCTTAAAGCACTGGTCTGATGACGGCCGCCCTTTCGCAGGGCGGCTAAGGACTTCCCGTTACGCGTTTCTCTGCGCCCGCTTTCTTTACCCCTGCTGGCGCATCCTTCTGCTACCGCTTTACGCGATTACAGGCTGATAAAGCAGTGTCATAATGCTGTCGTGTGCCTGTCGTGCTGCGATCGTGTTTCTGTCGACACTTACCGGCGATGCTGCAAACCGATTGTTTACTCTTTCGGAGACTCATTATGCGTAACCTGAACAACGTCAGAGAATATCGCCTCGCACGTGCCTGGTCACAGGAACAACTGGCGGAAATGGCCGGCCTCAGCACCCGAACCATACAGCGCATCGAAAACGGCGATCCGCCCAGCCTGGAAACATTGAGCGCACTGGCGGCCGTGTTTGAGATTAACGTGACCGATCTGACCGATGCCCCTGCGAATAACGGTGAAGCGCTGGACAGCTACATTTCTGACGCCCGCCAGCAGCTGGCTGCCGAGAGCCGGTTTTACCGTTCTCTGTTTAGCGCTGTAGTGGTATGCGCATTGCTGTATGTCCTGAACCACTTTACGGCGCCCAATGACCGCTGGTCACTCTGGGTCGCCGCCATTTGGGGCGCCTTACTGCTCGTCAGAGCATTGCGTCTGTTTATATTTAAGGATGCGATCCGCCGCTGGCAGCAAAAACGGCTGCAAAAATTATTGCGCAGGCAGGGCTAACTTCCGCCGGTTGCACATCGCTGTTACACCACACTGCGGGAAAAGCCTATGAACTGGTATCGTCAGGACGCGTTTGCTGTTCGTCTGGAATGGGGGATCCCGGCCATTGATCATCTTGCCGGGGACGTGGATATCATCGTGATTATTGACGTGATGTCCTTTTCTGCCTGTGTCAGCGTGGCAGTGGAGAACGGGGCGCGCGTCTATCCTTATCCCTGGAAAGATCACTCTGTCACGCAGTATGCGCAGTCCGTCGGTGCCATCGCGGCTAACAGCGACAGGCGATTCAGTGGCGAGGGCTACAGTCTGTCACCGCGAACGTTACTCAGTGTTCGTCCGGATGAAAAACTGGTGCTGCCCTCCCCTAATGGCTCCGCAACCTGCTTCAGGGCGCGGGAACGGGGCGTCCCCGTGCTGACAGGCTGCCTGAGAAACCTGACCGCAACGGCCGAAGCCTGCCGCGCCTTCAGCCGTATTCTGATTGTCCCCTGTGGCGAACGTTGGCCAGACGGGAGCCTTCGCCCCTGTATTGAGGATTATGTGGTAGCGGGGGGAATCATTGCCGCGCTGGCACAACGCACGCTTTCACCTGAAGCGCAGACCGCTGTCGCCGCCTGGCACGCTCATCAGTCCCAGAAGTTCGCGGCACTGTTTCACTGCGCGTCCGCAGTCGAGCTGATACAAAGAGGCTTTCCGGACGATGTGACACTTTGCCTGACAAAAGATGCCGCCCGTCAGCCCTGTTTTCTGACAGGGGAGTATTTTGCCGGACAGGCTTAAGCGTAAATAACAGACAAAAAAAGCGATGGGGGTTACCCATCGCTTTCTGTTGACGTGCCGTGTTCAGCTTATTCGCGGAACAGTGCTTCAATGCTGAGGCCCTGACCTTGCAGGATTTCGCGCAGACGGCGCAAACCTTCAACCTGAATCTGGCGCACACGCTCGCGGGTTAAACCGATCTCACGGCCAACATCCTCAAGCGTTGCCGCTTCATAGCCCAACAGGCCGAAACGACGAGCCAGCACTTCGCGCTGCTTGGCGTTCAGTTCGAACAGCCATTTAACGATACTTTGCTTCATATCGTCATCTTGCGTGGTATCTTCTGGGCCGTTGTCTTTTTCATCGGCCAGGATATCCAGCAGCGCTTTCTCAGAATCGCCCCCTAAAGGAGTATCAACTGAGGTAATACGTTCGTTGAGACGCAACATACGGCTTACGTCATCAACCGGTTTATCCAGTTGTTCTGCAATCTCTTCCGCACTCGGCTCGTGGTCGAGCTTGTGAGAAAGTTCACGCGCAGTACGCAGATAAACGTTCAATTCTTTCACAATGTGGATCGGCAAACGAATTGTCCGGGTCTGGTTCATGATTGCCCGTTCAATGGTCTGACGAATCCACCAGGTGGCATACGTTGAGAAACGGAATCCACGTTCTGGATCAAATTTCTCAACGGCGCGAATCAAGCCGAGGTTACCTTCCTCAATCAGGTCCAGCAGGGCCAGACCGCGATTGCTGTAACGTCGTGCAATCTTCACCACCAGTCGTAAGTTACTTTCGATCATGCGGCGACGAGAAGGAATATCACCTCGTAATGCCCGGCGAGCGAAGAGTACCTCTTCCTCGGCCGTCAGCAATGGAGAATAGCCAATCTCCCCAAGATAGAGCTGAGTAGCGTCAAGGACACGTTGCGTCGCACCCTGCGCCAGCAACTCCTCTTCTGCTACATCATTGTCGCCAGAGTCATTTTCGACGAGCGCCTTCTCATCAAAAATTTCTGCTCCATTCTCTTCGAATTCCGCATTCTCATGTAACTCGTTTACTTTCAGCGTATTCTGGCTCATAAGTGGCTCCTACCCGTGATTCCAGGGCAGACTCCAGAGGACTCTGCCGGATTATCGCTGCGGTAAATAACGCAACGGGTTTACGGATTTCCCCTTGTAACGAATTTCAAAGTGTAATCTAACTGAACTGGTTCCGGTGCTACCCATGGTAGCGATCTTTTGCCCAGCCTTAACTTCCTGTTGTTCCCGGACCAGCATTGTATCGTTGTGGGCGTAGGCACTCAGGTAATCATCATTGTGTTTGATGATGATTAAATTACCGTAACCACGAAGCGCGTTGCCTGCATAAACCACCCTTCCTGAAGCAGTGGCCACAACCGGCTGTCCGCGCGAACCTGCGATATCGATCCCTTTGTTACCACCCTCGGTGGCAGAGAAGTTATCGATGATCTTACCTTCGGTCGGCCAACGCCAGCTTCCAACAGGCGTTGAACTGTTTGTTGTACTGCTCACCGTCGGTGGTGCGGTAACGGCTGGAGCTGTTGTCGTTGCAACATTTGCTCCCTTCGAAGGCAACAATTTACTGCCATTCGAGTTACCTGAATCATCAGAATACGTAATAACAGGCTGCTGTGCAACAGGGGCCTGTTTTATTTGTGGTGCGGTGACGATGCCACTTTGTGATGCATCCGCCGCGGTAATCGCGTTGCCCCCGGTAATAGGCTGGCCGGAGCCGTTGTCGACCTGCAAGGTTTGCCCAACATTTAGGCTGTACGGTGGCTGTACGTTGTTGCGCTGCGCCAGATCGCGGAAGTCATTGCCGGTAATCCAGGCAATATAGAAGAGGGTATCGCCGCGTTTTACGGTGTACGTTTGTCCAGAATAGCTTCCTTTAGGAATATTCTGATAACTTCTGTTGTACACAATTCGCCCGTTCTGGGTTTCAACTTCATTACTTGTATTATTACCGGTACTAATGATTCCCGGCTTATTCTGCGGCACAGGCGTATTTCGGCTTAACATGCCGCCCTGCGATGGCATCGTCGGCACACCACTGGCAACAGGCGCAGTACCAGTGCTGGCCATATTACCGTTATCATTCATGCTGCTGCCGTCGCCGATATTACTTATTGGCGCTTGTGTATTGTCGCCTGAACTACAGCCTGCCAGCCAAAAACTTACCAGTGAAAGCGCCGCCAGACGGCGTAACTGAAAAATTGTGCTTCCCGTGCTCATTAATCCCCCGTGGTGGCAACCTTTAAAAACTGACTTTCTCTTTTCACCAGCACATTACACTGTGTGGCACGTTAAACGCTGTATTTTCGTTGAACTGACTGGATAGTAACAATATCAACTACCGTGTGCCATGAAACAGTTATTAAGAAATGCTAACACGGTCATCAGGCCAGATCGCCCTGAACCAGCGGGACGAAACGCACCGGCTCAATCGTTTCCTCGGTGATTTCACCGCCACGTCGGCGCAGGCGTTTAAGCACCTGCTGCTCTTCACCGACAGGTAGCACCATAATGCCACCTTCTGCCAGTTGTGCTATCAGCGCAGTCGGAATTTCGGGGGGCGCCGCCGTCACAATAATGGCATCGAAAGGCCCGCGCGAGGGCCAGCCCTGCCAGCCATCACCGTGGCGGGTAGAGACGTTATGTAAATCGAGCTGTTTCAGACGGCGCTTTGCATGCCACTGCAGACCTTTGATGCGTTCGACAGAGTAAACATGCTCAACCAGATGAGCCAGAATCGCGGTCTGATAACCAGAACCGGTCCCGATTTCCAGAACACGCGAGTGCACATCGAGCTCCAGCAGGGCGGTCATCCGCGCCACCATATAGGGCTGTGAAATCGTCTGGCCTGAGCCGATGGGGAGCGCCATGTTATCCCAGGCTTTGTGCTCAAAGGCCTCATCGATAAAGCGCTCACGCGGCACGTCGGCGATGGCTTTTAACAGGTGTTCGTCATGAATCCCCTGTTGACGCAGTTGCGCCAACAGTGTCTCGATACGCCGACTCACCATACCAGGTTTACCTCAGCGTTATCCAGCCAGCGACTCAGCACGTCCTGAGCCTTGTGCGCGGTGAGATCAACATGCAGCGCGGTGACGGACACATAACCTTCATCCACGGCGGCAAAATCAGTATCAGGGCCGGCATCCAGTTTTTCGCCCGGTGGTCCTATCCAGTACAGCGGATTGCCGCGCGGATCGGTTTGGGCAATCACCTGATCGGCCGGATGCCGACTGCCACAGCGCGTCACGCGAATGCCTTTCACCTCCGCCAGCGGCAGATCGGGCACATTGATGTTCAGTATGCGTCCGGTGCGCAGCGGCTCACGACTCAGCGCTTTTAGCAGCGCACAGGTTACCGCCGCCGCAGTGGCATAGTGCTCGTGACCATTGAGCGAAACCGCAATGGCGGGCAAACCCAGATGACGTCCCTCCATGGCCGCGGCCACCGTGCCGGAATAGATAACGTCATCACCCAGATTGGGGCCGGCATTGATCCCCGAGACCACAATATCGGGTCGGGGTTGCATCAGCGCGTTTACGCCCAAATACACGCAATCGGTGGGCGTGCCCATTTGCACCGCAATGTCCCCGTTTTCATGGGTAAAGGTGCGCAACGGGGTTTCCAGCGTCAATGAGTTGGAGGCACCACTGCGATTGCGATCCGGTGCCACCACCTGCACCTCGGCAAATTGACGCAAAGCCTTTGCCAGCGTCTGAATACCAGGCGCATGGATGCCATCATCGTTGCTGAGCAATATCCGCATTTAATTCTGACCTTTTCTGTTCAACCGGGTCGCCGTAATAAGGACCTGTTTTGAAGCATGGCAACAGGTTATGACTGGACAGCGACTTTTGCATTCTAGCGGTGAGCGAGAGGAAGTGGTAGACGAAAATAAAACGCACAGGCAGGAAAAAGGTAACACATTTGCTTGAAAGGAAAGATTTCGTGCGATGCTGGCCCCCTGCTACGCCGCCCATTGTGCACGCCAGCGCGTCCCTCACCCGCGCGACTGGCCAGGTGAGGACGTGGCTTATTCGTCAGGTAAATCCGCTGTGTCGTCAGTGATGACCAGCTCTCTGACCACGCTGGTGGCAAAGCTGCCCGCCGGTAACCAGAACTGCAACGTCAGGGTGGCGTCATCCAGCCACTGCCAGTGCAAATCGCGCGGCACCACCAGCATGGCACGCCGGCTGGCCTCCACCCGTTCACGCACCAGCAGCGCGCGCAGTTCTACCGCATCCGCCAGACAGTGCTCTTCGAACGCCAGCGCGTCGCCCTGTGGCCCCGCCTCGCCTTTTCCGGGCAAGGGTGCCGTGATACGCAACGCATGCTGATCCACGCGCGCCTGCAACGCCTCCCTTTCCTCGGGCTGGGCGACAAACCAACTGCCACGCCCGGTAAGCTGCAATGCATCCCCGTTCATGACCTGAGTCAGGCTACCCTGCTGCTGCAAACGCAGACTGGTGACCTGATTGAATAACGCACTGCGTGCAGCAGAGAGCATCAGGCCACGTTTATTGCGGTCACGTATCTGGATTTCCTGACGCGCCAGTTTCAACGCCGTCTGCAGATTGTTGCCGTTGCGCCCAAAGCGTTGCTCGCCAAAATAATTAGGCACACCGCGTTCACGAATCTGCTTAAGGCGGGCCTCGACGTCATCACGCTGGCTGACCTGTCGTATGGTCAACCGAAAGGCGTTTCCGGCCAGCGCGCCGACGCGCAATTTGCGCTTATGACGCACAACCTCAAGGATTTCGACGCCTTCTGATGCAAAGCCTGTCAGGTTGGGCATCGCATTGCCCGGCACACGGAAGCAGAGTGTTTGCTCAGTCACGGCGTGGCGGTCTTTCATGCCGGCATAACTGAGGTCGCGGGCAGGAATTTTCATAAATTTTGCCAGGGCTTCGGCAACAAAACGCGTATTGGCACCCGTTTTACGAATGCGCACCAGCACATGCTCACCTTCACCGTCAGGGCGATACCCCAGGTCTTCCTTCACCTCGAAGTCTTCCGGGCGGGCTTTAATTACGCCCGTCGCGCCAGGCACACCGTGGAGGTACTGCAACGTCATGCCGACTCCGTTTTCAGCAGCAACGCGACCGCTTCACAGGCAATGCCTTCGCCGCGTCCGGTGAACCCGAGCTTTTCCGTCGTGGTGGCTTTAACGTTCACCTGGTCCATATGGCAACCCAGATCCTCAGCAATATTGATGCGCATCTGGGGTACATGCGGCAGCATTTTAGGTGCCTGAGCGATAATCGTGACGTCCACGTTACCGATGCGATAGCCTTTCGCCGCAATACGGCGCCAGGCTTCCCGCAGCAAACCGCGGCTGTCTGCGCCTTTGAACGCCGGATCGGTATCCGGGAACAGCTTGCCTATATCGCCCATTGCCACCGCGCCCAGTAAGGCATCGGTCAGAGCATGCAGTGCCACGTCGCCATCCGAATGGGCGATAAAACCATACTCAAATGGAATTCGCACACCGCCAATCACCAGCGGACCTTCTCCACCGAAAGCGTGAACGTCAAAACCGTGACCGATACGCATCATGCGCTCTCCTTTGACTGAATCTGACTAAGATAAAAAGCCGCCAGGGCTAAGTCTTCCGGGCGGGTAACTTTAATATTATCGCTGCGACCTGTGACCAGCTCAGGATGGTAGCCACAATATTCCAGTGCCGAGGCTTCATCGGTAATGATCGCGCCCTCGTTCAAGGCGCGGGTCAGGCAGGCGGTAAGGAGCGCGTGGGGAAAAAGTTGCGGCGTCAGGGCATGCCACAGATGGTCACGTTCGACCGTATGCGCAATCGCTGACTGGCCGGGTTCCCCCCGCTTCATGGTGTCACAGACCGGTGCCGCCAGAATGCCACCCGTTTTGCTCTTTCCTGGTAACTGCAGCAGGCGGTCCAGATCATCCGGATGCAGACACGGGCGCGCGGCATCGTGCACTAACACCCAGTGCGCGCCCTGCGCCGCCTGTAATCCCGCCAGCACCGACTCGGCACGCGTTTCGCCGCCGGTCACGCGCACAACACGCGGATCGCTGGCCAGCGGCAAACGGGCAAAGTGATTATCGTCAGGGCTTAACGCGACGATGACCTGAGAAACCGCGGGATGGGAGAACAGACGCGCAATACTGTGTTCCAGAAGTGTGTGCTGACCAATCGTCAGATACTGTTTGGGACAGGTTGCCTGCATGCGGCTGCCGATACCGGCAGCGGGCACCACGGCAATCACATCCGCAGAGTGGGACTGATTGTTCATGTTTTATCGTTGTTGGTTTTGCGCAGCTTGTTGCGCGTTGCGTTTGTTCTGGTCAGGCACCAGACGATAGAAGGTTTCACCCGGCTTAATCATGCCTAATTCACTGCGTGCGCGTTCCTCGATCGCTTCAGAGCCGCCATTGAGATCGTCAATTTCGGCAAATAGTTGATCGTTACGCATTTTAAGTTTGGCGTTTGTCGCCTTTTGTACCGCCACGTCATCGCTGACGCGCGTAAAATCATGGATACCATTCTTGCCTAACCACAAGGAATATTGCAGCCAGCCAAGCAGCACCAGTAGCAGTAACGTCAGTTTTCCCATCCCGCCCCCTAAAAACGGCTCAATCATCCCATAACTTTACTCAGGACTCCACACTGGCAGCGAAAATGCCTGCTAATGCCGTTCGCCTGAGCAAAAAAGGAGAAGAATGAGAAGGCACAAGACCGGAAAACTTTTGTAACCTGCTGGTGCGTTTAGACATCAACGCCGTTACCAGCGTGACAGAAACAGGAACAGTATCCAGAACTGGAGGGCGACAGCGATAACGCATATCAGGGAGGTCCATATCCATTGTCCACGCAGCCAGGTACTCAGTACCATGCCCGTCAGGACGGAAACCGGAAACAGCGCCAGGAAAAAGGGCCACGTGTAGAGAAAGAAAAACAGCGTACTGGAGCCGTACAACAGGAAAGGAATGGCCAGCGCACACCAGTAACATACGAAACCAATGATGCCACCCGGTAATACCGAACGCGGTTCATCAGGCGTACGTGAGTCTTTGCGTGCCAGCATGGGGGTTATATTCTGCATAAATATCCTGTCAACGCGAAGGCGGCAAAACGGAATGCGCTCTGCCGCTGTCTGTTCAGGAACTGATAATATCGCGCTGGCGCAGCAGATCTAATAATTGGGGCGTCAGTTTTGTAACCAATTGTTCCCCATTAAGCCGGATTTCTGGCTGTTCCGGCGCTTCATAAACGCTGTCTATACCGGTGAAATTTCGCAATTCGCCCGCGCGGGCTTTTTTGTATAACCCTTTCGGGTCGCGCGCTTCACAGACTGCCAACGGTGTATCGACATAAACCTCAATAAACCGCCCTTCATCCAGCAGATCACGCACCATTTGACGCTCGGCCCGATGCGGTGAGATAAACGCGGTCAGCACCACTAACCCCGCATCCACCATCAGTTTTGCGACTTCGCCTACCCGGCGGATATTCTCTTTACGATCGGCATCGCTAAAGCCCAGATCGCGGCACAGGCCATGACGCACGTTGTCGCCGTCCAGCAGATAGGTGCTGACGCCGATGCGGTGCAACGCCTGTTCCAGCGCGCCAGCCACGGTGGATTTTCCCGACCCCGAAAGGCCGGTGAACCACAGCACCACGCCCTGATGGCCGTGCTGCTGTTCACGCGCATCGCGCGTGACGGGATGGTCATGCCATACGACATTTTCATCATGCCGGGCCATTACTGACCGCCCAGCAGATCGCGTGCATTCCAGTGCGGGAAATGACGACGAACCAGCGCATTCAGTTCCAGTTCAAACGCACTAAATTCATCGTGCTGCTGGGGGTTATCGGCCAGCGGCTCATGAATAAGCCCAGCCCCGACGGTCACGTTACTCAGACGATCGATGATAATCATTCCGCCGGTGACCGGGTTATCCTGATAGCTGTCGAGCACCAGCGGTTCGTCAAAGGTAAACGTCACCAGACCAATGCCATTCAGCGGCAGGCTATCCGCCTCGCGTTTTTCCAGCGAGTTAATCTCAACCTGATGAATGACCTTTTCAACACGACCGCGCGCTTTTTTGCCCGCAATTTTTACATCGTAACTTTGCCCGGCCTGTAACGGCTGCTCTGCCATCCACACCACATCGACGGTGGCTGACTGAACCGCACGCAGTTCCGCGCTTGCCTCCACAAGCAGATCGCCACGACTGATATCAATCTCATCATTGAGAACCAGCGTAATGGCTTCACCCGCGCCCGCCTCCTGCAAATCGCCATCAAAGGTCACGATGCGGGCAACAGTCGATTCAACGCCGGAGGGCAGCACTTTAACCCGCTGGCCCACCTTTACGGTCCCGGACGCGAGCGTACCGGCATAACCCCGGAAATCAAGATTGGGACGGTTAACGTACTGCACCGGAAACCGCATCGGCTGATGATCGACGACTGCGTTCAGCTCCACCGTTTCCAGCACGTCCAGTAAGGTCGGACCGGTGTACCAGGGCATGCTTTGACTCTGTGAGGCGACGTTTTCGCCTTCCAGCGCCGACATCGGCACGAAACGAATATCCAGGTCGTCGGGCAGTTGTCCGGCAAAATCGAGATAATCCTGTTTGATCTGCTCGAACACAGACTGCTGATAGTCCACCAGATCCATTTTGTTGATCGCCACGACCAGATGCTTGATTCCCAGCAGAGTGGAAATGAAGCTGTGGCGGCGGGTCTGGTCCAGCACGCCTTTACGGGCGTCGATCAGCAGAATAGCCAGATCGCAGGTCGATGCCCCCGTCGCCATATTGCGGGTGTACTGCTCATGCCCCGGCGTGTCGGCAATGATGAATTTGCGCTTCTCGGTAGAGAAATAGCGGTAAGCGACGTCAATGGTGATGCCCTGCTCACGCTCGGCTTGCAGGCCATCCACCAGCAGGGCCAGATCCAGTTTTTCGCCCTGCGTACCATGACGTTTACTGTCACTTTGTAATGACGACAGCTGATCTTCGTAGATTTGTCGGGTGTCGTGCAGCAGGCGACCGATCAGCGTACTTTTCCCATCGTCCACGCTGCCGCAGGTCAGAAAACGCAGCAGGCTTTTGTACTGTTGTGCGGTCAGCCAGGCTTCAACGCCGCCCTGTTCGGCAATTTGTTGTGCAATTACGGTATTCATCTGGCGTCTCCTTAGAAATAACCCTGACGTTTTTTCAGTTCCATCGAACCGGACTGATCGCGGTCAATCACCCGGCCCTGACGCTCGCTGGTGGTCGAAACCAGCATCTCTTCAATAATCTCAGGCAAGGTTTGCGCTTCAGATTCCACCGCACCGGTGAGCGGCCAGCATCCCAGGGTACGGAAACGCACCATGCGCTGTTTAATCACTTCACCTGGCTGAAGGTTGATACGGTCGTCATCGATCATCATCAGCATGCCGTCACGTTCCAGTACCGGACGCGGCGCGGCAAGATAGAGCGGAACAATCTCAATGTTTTCCAGGAAGATGTACTGCCAGATATCCAGCTCGGTCCAGTTTGACAGCGGGAAAACACGGATGCTCTCGCCTTTGTTAATCTGGCCGTTATAGTTATGCCACAGTTCCGGGCGCTGGTTTTTCGGGTCCCAGCGATGAAAACGGTCACGGAATGAGTAGATACGCTCTTTAGCGCGTGACTTCTCTTCATCACGGCGCGCGCCACCAAAGGCCGCATCGAAACCGTACTTGTTCAGGGCCTGCTTCAGGCCTTCGGTTTTCATGATGTCGGTGTGTTTGGCACTGCCGTGCACAAAGGGATTAATGCCCATCGCCACGCCTTCCGGGTTGCGATGCACCAGCAGTTCGGCCCCCATGGCTTTTACGGTGCGATCGCGGAATTCGTACATCTCACGAAACTTCCAGCCGGTATCGACATGCAGCAACGGGAAGGGCAGCGTACCCGGATAGAAGGCTTTGCGTGCCAGATGCAGCATCACAGAAGAATCCTTGCCGATAGAATACATCATGACCGGATTGCCAAATTCGGCTGCCACTTCACGGATGATATGGATACTCTCTGCCTCCAGTTGGCGCAGATGAGTGAGTCGTTTTTGATCCATCGTTTTTCCTCTCAAGCCAGATTGACAACGGCGGACTCACGAGCCCCCTGCTGTGCCGAATGCTGAAACCAGGCAAGTTGCCCGTGTAAATTAACCACTTCCCCAATCACCAGCAGGGCCGGGGAAGGCGCTGACGCTGCCAGCGTTTCAAGATGTTCAAGCGTGCCGGTCAGAACCTGTTGGTCGGACCGGGTGCCGCGGCCAATTACCGCCACCGGCGTCGACGCCGCGCGTCCATGGAGAATAAGCTGTCGACTGATTTCGGCGGCCTTCATCGCGCCCATATAAATCGCCAGCGTTTGTCGCGCGCGCGCCAGGGACGGCCAGTCAATGTCATCGCTGTCCGGCCGACAGTGACCGGTAATAAACAGAACGCTCTGCGCGTAATCACGGTGCGTCAGCGGGATACCGGCGTAGGCGGTTGCGCCAGCGGCAGCGGTAACGCCAGGCACGACCTGGAACGGAATGCCCGCCTGCTGGGCGGCCTGTAACTCTTCGCCGCCGCGGCCGAAGATAAACGGATCGCCGCCTTTCAACCGCACCACGCGCTTGCCTTTCTGCGCCAGCTGCACCATCAGTTGGTTAATTTCGTCCTGCGGTAACAGATGCGCGCTGGCACGCTTGCCCACGCAGATACGGTCGGCATCGCGTCGAACCAGATCCAGCACCTCTTCACTGACCAGATGGTCATAGAGCACCACATCGGCCAGTTGCATCACCTGCAGCCCGCGCAGCGTCAGCAGACCGCTGTCGCCCGGCCCGGCACCGACAAGGATAATCTCGCCCTGCCGGGGCGGCTGATCGCCCAGTTCGCTGTCCAGCGTCGCTTTGGCGGCCTCAACATCGCCTGATGCCATCTGACTGGCAAAGCGGCCGTTAAAGATCCGTTCCCAGTAGCGGCGGCGATCGGACATGCGACTGAAGCGGGCTTTGACTTTGTCACGCCACTGCCCCGCCAGCTCGGCCATCTGGCCCAGATGAGACGGCAGCAACGTTTCCAGTTTTTCACGTAACATGCGGGCAAGGACCGGTGCCGTCCCGCTGGAGGAGATCGCCACCACCAGCGGTGAGCGGTCTACGATGGAGGGGAAAATAAAACTGCATTTCGGCTGATCGTCGACGACATTGACCAGTTTATGGCGGGCATTGGCCTCGTCATAAACCTGCGCATTCAGCGCGTTATCGTCGGTCGCGGCAATGACCAGAAACACCTTGTCTAGCTGTGCAGGCTCAAAAGCCGTCGCCAGCCATTCAAGCTGCTGTTCATCCAGTAAGGTTTGTAACTCCGGGCACAGCTCGCGTGAGGCAATCTGAATGCGCGCCCCCGCCCGACGCAGCAATTCAATCTTGCGCGCCGCGATATCTCCCCCGCCCACGACCAGTACAGGTCGACCCGCGAGATCGGCAAAAAGAGGCAAATAATCCACGTTAACCCTGGTGTTGTTACGATGCGTTATCGCGACTATACGTTCCCTGGTGAATTGAGATGAAATTACGAATTGGAATGAGATGTTACCGAATGGAATAACGCTAAAGAAAAGCTCAGAACAAAATGTGCTTAGCGGATGATCCTACAGGCCTTTCAGGACGATTCAAATTGTGTAATGAGCATCACAGTTTCATACTAGGCCACAAAAAATGCCCCTCCTTTTTAGGAATAAGCCACAAGGAACCCGACATGCTTGCCTTTCTCCGCCTGGCCGCACTGCTTGGTGGCAGCGTGATCTTCAGCGCTCAGGCCCTGACCGACCTCACAGGACACTTCGCCGAACAGCAGGTCCGTCATATCTCAACGTACTTTCCCGGTCGCATGAGCGGCAGCCCGGCCGAGTTGATGGCGGCGGAATACCTGCAACATCAGTTTACGGCCCTGGGGTTTGAAACCAATACCCGACAGTTTAATACGGGTTACACATGGCAGGAACGTGATGGCACATCGCGCTGGCGCAAGCTTACCGCGACCTCGGTAATCGCCGCACGGGAAGGCAGCGCCCCACAGGAAATTCTGGTAATTGCCAGCCTGGATACCTGGATTCCACTCAGCGACAATGAACAGGCGCGCGGCCTGGGTGGCCTGCGTTTGCAAGGCGTGGATGATAATGCTTCCGGATTAGGCGTGATGCTGGAACTGGCTAAGCAGTTAAGCCATAAGCCGCTTCATTACGGGGTGCGCTTTGTGGCGCTCAGCGCCAGCGAATCCCATCTGCATGGCATGGACGATTATGTGGCGCGCATGAGCGAGAAAGAGAAGAAGAATACGCTGCTGGTAATCGATCTCAACAGTTTGATTACGGGCGACCACCTCTATTTCAACAGCGGTATGAACACGCCACGTGCCGTACGCAAACAGACCAGCGAACGCGCCCTGCTGCTGGCGCGTCGTTTTGGCATCTCCGCCGCCAGTCGTCAACTCACGAAAAATGACTTTCACGGTGTCAATCCTTTCGATGCGGCAGGTTTTCCCTTACTGGATGTCACCGCCAGAAACTGGAACGCAGGCAGCAAAGACGGCGACCAACAGCGCCGCCGTTCCCGGCATTTCCCTGACGGTACCACCTGGCATCAGACCGACCGCGACAATCTGGATTTCCTGGATCACTGGCTGCCCGGTCGTATCAGTCTGCGCACCCATGACAGTGTGAAAGTCCTGCTGCCGTTACTGAGTGAACTAACCAACCCCAAAGTGTGAGGAGCTACGATGTACATCGTTTACCTGAACTATTTCCGCCCGATTGAGGACGTCGAGGCCCTGCTGGCTCCGCACATTACGTGGCTGGATCAGCATTTTAACAGCGGCGACTTTATCGCTGCGGGCCGAAAGGATCCGCGTACCGGTGGCATGATTATGGTCAAAGCAATGCCGCGCGCCCGGTTAGATCACATTCTGGCGGACGATCCTTTCGTTGCGGTGGCCCATTACGAGGTCACTAACGTTAACATCACGCGCGCAGCCGATGAAGTCGCGGTCCTCAAAGGTTATTAGCGCGTCAGTGTGACCGACAGAAGAAGCAGGCTCTTCTGTCGGTTCAGGTAAAGTCAGACAGCTTTTGCCCCGCGTTAATAAGCGTTTTTAACAGCATCTGACGTCGCTCCTCGGGCGTATCCCGACTGACCATAAAACAAATCGCGGCCACGGCCAGATCGTTTCGGGCGCGAATCGGGGCGGCCATACAACAGGTAAAACTTTCAGACAGCCCTTCCGTCATCGAATAGCCCTGATGGCCCGCCCGATGAATATCGGTCAGAAAAGCCTGCTTATCTAAGACGTTACCATTGGCCAGCCGGTAATCCTCCTCGGGGATCAGGGCCAGAATCGCCTCATCACTCCAGTTACTCAGCAGCAGACGGCCCGTTGCGGTCCAGGGAATCGGAATTTTAACGCCGATGTCTGAGGTGATTTTGAAAGGATGCGCATTGCTCTCTGACAGCACCACCGTATATTTATTGCCTTCCAGCATGCACAACTGCACGGTTTCGCCATGCTCAGCAACCATCTCGATCATTAATTGATGCGCGCGGCGAATCAGGGGATTGTGCGCCATGTAGTCCGCACCGTAATAGTGCATTTCGCGGCCAAAATACACGCTGCCTTCTGCATCCAGTTCAACCAGCCCTGCCTCACTCAGCAGTTTAACCAGTTCATAAACGCTGGAACGCGGCGCACCGGTCGCTTCAATCAGTTCGCGCATCGCCATCGGCTGGCGGGCAATATGCAGCTGACGGAAAATATCAATTACGCGGTCCACGCCGCGCGCTCTGGCGGGTTTATCTTCCTGCATACCACTTTTCTCCTACCGGCATCGCCACGTTAAATCGGTTCAGGCCGCCATCATACACAGCCAACACGGTTTTACCTGAGTACGCGCACAATAACCATCCTTTTCTTTTTCCTCCTGATGCTAATTATTGGGGCACCAAAAACGCGCACGCTGAATTAAAAAAAGAGACATCGATCACTTTTAATTTAAAAAACTAATCATTGATAAAAAATATTCGTGAGCCATACGTTAATGCTAAAAAATAATCCCGTTACTCGCTATTGCAAAATAATTAACATTGTGCAAATCTCGACCTATCCGGTATTGCAGATTGAATTCCGGTATACCAGACAAAGCGAAGTGACGATTTTAAGGGCATAAGTATGACTATCAAGCGTTACGGTACGGAAGGCGGCGTCGGAACCGGAGGACAAAAACTGCCTTTTGCACGTGCGGTCGAAGCCGATGGCTGGCTTTATATCTCCGGACAAACACCGATGACAGGCGGTGAAGTCGTAGAGGGCGGCATCATTGAGCAAACTCGGCTGGCCTTTGAAAACTGCCTGACCATCATGCGGGAAGCGGGTTATCAGATTAAGGACGTGGTGCATGTGACGGCGGTCCTGACGGATGCCCGGTACTTTAGTTCATTTAATAAAGTGTTTAGTGAACTCTTTCATGACCATCCGCCCGCCCGAATCTGCAGCGTGCAGGACCTGGTTGTGGATTGCAAAGTCGAAGTCGATATGACGTGTTTTAATGCCGGACGAAAATAATAGCTGCGGTTTATTCGCCTGGTAAAAATAAACGCATCCAACAGAAAAGCCATAATTAAAAATATCCCGCCACATTATTTAATAATGTTGGTGATATCCCTCTTTTATTTGAGAGAAGAAATATGAATACCACTTTCCAGCAAAATGTATTCGTCCGGCTCCTTCCCGCTCTGCTCACCGTCGCGGCGCTGACCGGTTGTACACCGACCGAAAATAAAAACGAAACCGCAGGTGCAGCACCGCCATCCACGCTACAAACCGTTCTTCAGCGCGGTACATTGCGGGTGGGCGATTGCCTGAGTTTTGCACCGTTCGGTTTTTACGATAAAGCGGGCAATCCGGATGGTTACGATGTCGACCTGGCAAAAGCGCTGGCAAAAGAGATGGGCGTCAAACTGGAAATGGTGAATACCACCAGCGCTAACCGTATTCCTAATCTGCAAACCAACAAAGTGGATGTCGTGTTCTGTAATTTCACCCGTAACCTGACGCGCGCGAAAGAGATTGGCTTTACTCAGCCCTACGTGGTGGCCAGTGAAGCCATGCTGGTGCGTAAAGCGAGCGGGATCAAATCGGCCCACGACATGGCGGGCAAAACCATTGCGACCGTGAAAGGCTCGACCAACGGCGACGAAGTACGCAGCATGGGGATCGACGTGAAGATTCAGGAATATGACTCTTCTCAGGCCGCTATCCTGGCGGTGAAACAGGGACAAGCCGATGCGATGATTGAGGATAACAACTTCCTCGCCTACCAGGCCAAGCTCGATCCGACGCTGGAAGTGACAAACGAAGCGCTGGTCCCGCTGGAATATAACGCGTTTGGTGTTAAACAGGGCGATCAGATCTGGACGAACTACCTCAACGAGTTCCTGTTTGAAATTAATGCATCCGGTGAGAATGCCCAGCTCTACCAGAAATGGTTTGGCAGTAAACCTCGCTATCCGCTGAATCCGCAGTTCTGACCAGAGAGGACGCAGGTGATGTCCTGCGTCCTGTTAAGGAGGCTTCCTATGCGCTATCAATGGCTGACACTCTGGCAGTATGCCGACACCTTTCTCGCCGCGACCTGGCTGACGCTTCAGGTGACGCTGCTGGCGTTTATGCTGGCGCTGGCGCTGGGATTGCTGGCTGCCGTGGCAAAAGCCGCCCGCTTTGCGCCTGTTCGCTGGCTGAGCCACGGCTATGTTGAATTTATCCGTAACACGCCCGTGCTGTTGCAAATATTCATCGTGTTCTTTGGGCTGCCTTCGCTGGGCATCACCATGAGTGCGTTTACGGCGGGTGTGCTGGCGTTGGGCATTAACGTCGGAGCCTATCTGGCCGAGATTTTCCGGGCCGGGATTCAGTCGGTTCCTAAAGGTCAGCTGGAAGCCGCCTGGATTTTGGGCATCAGCCGCCGCCAGATGTTTATCAATGTGGTCATGCCCCAGGCAGCGCGCGCGGTCTGGCCCGCTATCGTGAATAACCTGATTCAGCTGTTGCTGGGCACCTCACTGCTGTCAGCGATTGCGCTACCGGAACTGACGGGCACAGCCACCGTGATTAACGCCCGGACGCTGCTCTACATCCAGACCTTTAGCGTTGTCGCGCTGGTCTACCTGTTTCTCAGCAACCTGTTCTCGTGGTTAGGGACGGTTGCGGGACGTCGGCTGTTCATGCCACCGCTGGTCGTCGCCGTAAAAAGACCGCTCTGGTCACAGGCCAGAAAAATGCTGTCACCTTCCGCTAAACAGGAGCCGGTCCAATGAGCGAACTGATTCTCAGCAGCCTGCCATTGTTGTGGCGCGGTCTGATAATTACGTTGTTGCTGTCGGTTGCCGCCATTGTCGGCAGTACGTTGCTTGGCCTTCTGGCCGCCGTCTTGCGGACCAGCCGCCTGCCTGTCGCCCGGCAGATTGCGGTGATCTATACCGAGCTGTTTCGCGGCACACCGGTTTTGATCACGTTGATGTTTATCTACTTTGGCGTGGCGTATTTTGGCTATGACATCAACCTGTTTGCCGCAGGCATTTTGGGGCTGAGCATTTATCAGGGCGCATACATTGCCGAGATCTTTCGTGGTGGCATTGAGGCGGTCCCGAAAGGCCAGTGGGAGGTTTCCTGGATCCTCGGCCTGTCCAGACGACAGACCTTCACCAGCGTTATCCTGCCGCAAACCCGTGGGATCGTCTTGCCCCCGCTTGTCGGCCAGTATCTGTCGCTCATCAAAGATACCTCGATTGTCAGCATGATCGGCATGTCTGAACTGATGCATCAGGGCCAGGCCATCGTTGATCGTATCGGGCAGCCGGTGCTGATTTATGGTCTGGTCGCCCTGCTCTACTTCGCGCTTTGTTACCCGCTTTCTCGCTGGGTGCAACACCAGCAAACCAGGAACCCGTTATGATGAAAAATGCAGCCATTACCCTGAGCCGGATCACGAAGTCATTCGGCGCGACTCAGGTTCTGAAAGAAATCAGTCTGGATGTCTCGCCGGGCGAGGTTCTGGTGCTGATCGGAGCGTCCGGTTCGGGTAAAAGTACGGTACTGCGCATTATGAGCGGTCTGGAAAAAGCCGACGGCGGCGAAATTTGGGTTAACGGCATACCGCTGCACGATCAAAAACGGAGTCGTGATATCTGTGGGCACGTAGGCATGGTGTTTCAGCAGTTCAATCTGTTTCCCCACAAAACGGCACTGGGCAACGTCACGCTGGCCTTGATTAAAGCTCAGAAACTCTCCGTCGCAGAGGCAAACGCGCGCGGCATGGCCGCGCTGGAACGCGTCGGACTGGCTGACCGCGCCGGCCACTATCCTTCTCAGCTTTCGGGCGGACAACAGCAACGTGTGGCTATCGCACGCGCGCTGGCGGTACAGCCCAAAATCATGTTTTTCGACGAAGCGACCTCCGCACTCGATCCTGAATTAGTCGGCGAAGTCATGGAAGTCATGCGCGGGCTGGCGCGTGAAGGGATGACCATGGTTGTGGTGACGCATGAGATGGGCTTTGCCCGCAAAACCGCTGACCGGGTGGTGTTTATGGATCAGGGCGTGATTGCCGAACAGGGCACACCAGACGCCATTTTCGGGCATCCCCAGAATCCACGCACGCAACAGTTTCTGTCACGCGTTCTTGAGCATTAAGGAGCCGCTATGTCTTTACGTCTTCCGCTAAACGCGGATGCCACGCTGGATGCCGCGCAGCCATCGCCCCGTTTTAAATCCGTTGCCGGTACCGGCGCGGCGCCGCTTGAGATCGGCACCGACGTCCTGCGCAGCGCAGCGGTGTTTTCGCCGGTGATGGTCATGAAACAGGCCGCACTGGAGAATAACCTGCAGCAACTCGCGGCATTCTGTCGCGAAAAAGGTGTCATGCTGGCGGCGCACGGTAAAACGTCGATGGCACCGACCATCTTACGGCGAGCTGTCAGTCAGGGCGGTGCATGGGGCATCAGCGCCGCCACGCCCGCTCAGGTCCGTGCCCTGCGACACTTTGGTATCCGCAATGTCTTTCTGGCAAACGAGTTAGTCGATCCTGCCGGTATTCGCTGGATCGGTGAATGGCAGCGCCAGCATCCTGACCACGGCTTTCTCTGTTATGTGGATTCACTGGCGGGCATCACGCTGCTGGAAGAGAACCTGGGCGATACGGCCATTGCCGTGTTGATTGAAGTATCGATTCCCGGCGGCAGAACAGGATGCCGAACCGAGGAGGAAGTGCTGAGGATAGCTGAACGCATCGCCCAGAGTCGCCACCTGCAGCTTGTCGGTGTCGCGGGCTATGAAGGGGCGCTGGGTGCCGCGCGTGATGCAGCGGGCGTGGCGTTAATTCAGCACTACTGCAACGTCATGTTATCTACCGCCACTCTGCTGGCTGAACGCCAGCTGTTTCAGAGTGAGACCATTCTGCTGAGCGCCGGTGGGGGTGCCTGGTTTGATGTGGTGACAGCGTGCTTTACCCAGGCCACGCTGCCGCTACCGGTTCAGCCTTTAATTCGCTCGGGTGCGTATATGGCACACGACAGCGGTCTCTATTCCCGTATCGCCCCCTTTGCGCAGCCGGGCTCAGGCCACTATTTTGAAGCCGCGCTGGAAATCTGGGGACGCGTACTGTCCCGTCCGGAACCGGGACTGGCGCTGCTGGACTTTGGCCGACGCGATGTCCCTTTCGATCAGGATTTACCTGTCCCGCTGTGGATGCGTGCCGCTGACGGCAGCGCACCGCGATCCGGCACGCATCTGTCGATCAGCGAGGTTAACGATCAGCATGCCTATCTGCGCCTTCCCGCGGATGAATCCCTTCAGCCGGGCGACTGGGTAGGATGCGGTATTTCTCATCCCTGTACCGCTTTTGATAAGTGGCGCTATCTTCCGCTGGTCGATGACGACTACCGCGTCGTGGACAGCGTAGAAACCGCGTTCTGACCACAGAGAATCTCCACCGCTGAGGCCGCGACCCGGCCCATAACAAAACGGGCGATTCATCCGAATCGCCCGTTTTGTTATGCTGTCTTCATCAGCCTTCGTGCAAGCCGCACTCGCGTTTCAGGCCAAAGAAACGTGTTTCTTCTTCCGCCATGCCCGGCTCCCACTTACGCGTGGTGTGCGTATCTCCCACCGACAGGTAGCCTTCGTCCCACAACGGATGGTATTTCAGATTATGGGTTTGCAGATACTGATGAACCTGGCGGTTATCCCAGTCAATAATCGGCAGCACTTTAAACACACCGCGCTGAACGCCCAGTACCGGCAGACTGGCACGACTGCCTGACTGATCGCGACGCAGGCCCGCAAACCAGGTCTGGGCGCCCAGCGTTTCCAGTGCCCGGTTCATCGGCTCAACTTTGTTGATTTGGTTGTACTGCTCAATGCCTTCAACCCCTTGTTCCCACAGCTTGCCATAACGCGCTTCCTGCCAGGCAGGCGACGTTTCGGCGCGGAACACCTTCAGGTTGAGATTGAGCTGGTCGGCCAGCTCATCTATAAAGCGATACGTTTCCGGAAACAGATAGCCCGTATCTGTGAGGATAACCGGAATATCGGGTTGCACACGCGTGACCAGATGTAGCGATACGGCAGCCTGAATACCAAAGCTGGACGAGAGCACATAAGCACCCGGCAGGTTTTCCAGTGCCCAGCTTACGCGTTCTTCCGCAGAGGCTTTTTCCAGTTGGGCATTCGTCGCGGCCAGTGCCATCGCGCGCTGGACCTTCGACATCGCATTCAGTGCTGCAAGATCGATACTCATTTTGCCTCCTGCCAGAAGTCGCGCGCAGGGTCCAGCACCGGAGCAACGATGCCCGCACGGATCACGAAGTCGCCAAAGCCTTCTGCGGCCTCGCGCTCTTTCGCCCAGCGCCCTACCAGCTCATCAATTGTGGCGAGAATTTCAGGTTCGGTAATGTTTTCACGGTACATACGTGGGATGCGCGTGCCGATACGGTTACCCCCAATGTGCAGGTTGTAACGCCCTGGCGCTTTCCCGACCAGGCCCACTTCTGCCAGCATCGCACGGCCACAGCCGTTCGGACAACCGGTAACGCGTAGCACGATGTGCTCTTCACCGACGCCGTGATTGTGCATGATCGCTTCAACCCGGGTGACGAAAGACGGCAGGAAACGCTCAGCCTCCGCCATAGCCAGTGGACAGGTCGGAAACGCCACGCAGGCCATTGAGTTTTCTCGCTGCGGCGTCACGTTTTCCATCAGGCCATGTTCACGGGCAATCGCCTCAATCTGCGCTTTCTGGCTTTCTGGCACGCCCGCCACGATCAGATTCTGGTTGGCGGTCAGGCGGAAATCGCCCTGATGAATTTTGGCGATTTCGGCGATGCCGCTTTTTAACGGACGTCCCGGATAATCCAGCAGACGGCCGTTTTCAATGAACAGCGTCAGATGCCATTTGTTGTCGATACCTTTGATCCAGCCGAAACGATCGCCGCGTGTAGTGAATTCATAAGGGCGCGTCGGCTCAAACGTCACACCGGCGCGCTTCTCAACTTCGGCCTTAAAGGTGTCAACGCCCACGCGCTCCAGCGTGTATTTGGTTTTAGCGTTTTTACGATCGGTACGGTTGCCCCAGTCGCGCTGCGTGGTAACCACCGCCGCGGCGACGTCCAGAATCTTCTCTACCGGAAAATAGCCGAATTCGCTGGCGGTACGGGCATAGGTCGCTTTGTTACCGTGCTCAATGGACAAACCGCCGCCCACCAGCAGGTTAAAGCCGACCAGCTTGCCGTTTTCCGCAATGGCAATAAAGTTCAGATCGTTAGCGTGCAGATCGACATCATTGTGCGGCGGGATCACCACCGTGGTTTTAAACTTACGCGGCAGGTAGGTTTCCCCCAGGATCGGCTCTTCGTCGGTTGTGGCGACTTTCTCCTGATCCCACCAGATCTCAGCATAGGCGCGGGTTTGCGGCAGCAGATGTTCTGACAGCTTTTTCGCCCATTCGTAGGCTTCCTGATGCAACGCGGATTCCACCGGGTTGGAGGTACACAGGACGTTACGGTTAACGTCATTCGCCGTCGCCAGCGCATCCAGCCCCACTTCGTGCAACATCTGATGCGTAGGTTTGACGTTCTTTTTCAGGATGCCGTGAAACTGGAACGTCTGACGGTTCGTCAGACGAATGCTGCCGTAAAGCGTTTTCTCGGTGGCAAACTTATCGATCGCCAGCCACTGGGTCGGCGTAATAATCCCACCCGGCAGGCGGCAGCGCAGCATCATGGCATGGCGCGGTTCCAGCTTTTGCTCGGCGCGTTCTGCGCGAATATCGCGATCATCCTGCTGGTACATGCCGTGAAAACGGATCAGCAGGAAGTTGTCGCCGCTGAAACCACCGGTCAGTCCATCCTCAAGATCGTCAAGAATGGTTCCACGCAGATAATTGCTCTCTTTTTTTAACCGCTCTGCATCTGTCAGTTTGCCTTCAACCACCAGCGGTCCAGGGTATTTTTCAGTCATTAGTAAACGTCTCGCTGATAGCGGCGCTCAATGCGCAGCTCACTTAAAAATTCGTCAGCCGTTTCACGATCCATAGCACCGTGCTCGACCACCACATCCAGTAACGCCTGCTCAACGTCTCTTGCCATGCGATTTGCATCGCCGCAGACATACAGGTGCGCGCCATCCTGAATCCAGCGCCAGACTTCCGCACCCTTTGCGCGGATTTTATCTTGTACGTATATTTTCTCTGCCTGATCGCGCGACCAGGCCAGATCGATGTGCGTTAACAGGCCGTCTTTAACATATTTCTGCCATTCCACCTGATACAGAAAGTCATCCGTAAAGTGCGGATTGCCAAAGAACAGCCAGTTTTTCCCGCTGGCCCCATCGTTATCACGCTGTTGCATAAAGGCGCGGAACGGGGCGATTCCGGTGCCCGGACCAATCATGATCACAGGTGCATCGGGATTCTCCGGCAGGCGGAAGTTATCATTATGTTCGATAAACACCCGGACTTCGCCGTCTTCTTCAACACGGTCTGCCAGCCAGGTTGATGCGCCGCCGCCGCGCTGCCGTCCTTCGATATCAAAACGTACCGCACCCACGGTGATATGCACTTCGGTATCGGTCTCCGCCTGCGAAGAGGCAATCGAATACAAGCGCGGGGTTAAGGGACGCAGCAGACCGGTCAGCTGCTCAGCCGTCAGTTGCGCAGGCGCCAGGCGAACCATATCGACAATCGGATAACGTTGCGCGTACTGTTGAAGTTTAGCTTTGTCATCCACCAGCGACAGCAGTTCATCGTTGCGGGATAAAGTGGCGTACTGCGCCACAATTTGCGCGGTGTTGACCGTTAACTCGAAATGTTTCTGCAGCGCCTCTGCCAGCGGCAGCGTCTGGCCCTGTACGTCAACCGGCTCATCGCCTTTTAACCACACCAGCTCCAGCAGTTCGCTGACCAACGCGGCATCGTTTTCATACCAGACGCCCAGCGCATCGCCGGGCTGGTAGCGCAAACCGGAATCGCCCAAATCAATTTCGATATGGCGGACGTCTTTATCCGAATCGCGGCCGGTGATTTTCTGATTGACCGATAAACTCGCGCTGAGGGGCTGCGTTTTGGAATAGGGGCTGGTGGACACTTCATTGACGCTGCCCGCCACGGTTGCCGCCGCCTGTGCGGGCGAGGCCGTCGGGACCCGTGCTTTCAGAATGTCGGTGAGCGCCAGGCGCCAGGCGCTGGCCTGCTCAGCATAGTCAACATCGGCATCAACCCGATCCAGCAGGCGTTCCGCCCCCAGCTCAGCCAGCCGTGTATCGAAATCTTTGCCCGCCTTGCTGAAGAATTCATAGGAGGTGTCGCCCAGACCCAGTACGGCAAAAGCCGCACCGTCCATTTTGGGCGCTTTTTTCGACATCAGGAATTTATGCAGCGCAACGGCTTCTTCCGGCGGCTCGCCTTCCCCTTGCGTGGAGGTCACCACAATCAGCAGCTTTTCCTGGCCGATTTGTTTAAATTTGTAGTCGCCGGCGTTCACCAGATTCACGGTCAGCTTTGCGGCCTGCAGGTCATCGCGGAGCTGTTCAGCCACCCGACGGGCGTTGCCGGTTTGCGAGGCGGAAAGCAGCGTAATCGCGGGCGCTTCAGGCTGTGCCGGAGCGCTGGCCACCGCCTGACCCGGCGCATGATTGACTTTGCCCCAGAAGTAGCCGGAGAGCCACGCCATTTGAGTGGTGGAAAAATCTGTCGTTGCTGCCTCTAAACGGGCAAGTTGCTCCGGAGAGAGCGGAAGCAGTGAACCTGGGGCCTGAGTCGTCATCGCGATAAAAATTCCAGTAGCAGAAATCCGGACCGAATAGTGGCGGAAGAGAGAGAAGGGTACAGCCAGCTATATTAACGATTAAAGACGCCTTCGACATATCAAATAACCAAAATGACTAAATGGTTTTTCAGATACAATTAATCGTTAAAAGTGGTAATCCTGACAGTCATCAACAGACTCAGGTAATCATCCTTCCCGCTCTGATTAATGGCGGGTGATTGCCCTGAATACGTGGCATAACGAATTGCCAAAGCGACGATACGAGAGGATCGGGTGCCTGAGACAGTAACTGCATTATCGCCTGCGCTGACAGAGCGAATCCTGGATAAACTGGGCCTGGATCACTCCCCTGCCCCAGATGCGGCCGGACTTCAGGCGCTTTACCGCGCCTGGTGCCAGAAGGTGCCCTTCGACAATATCCGCCGGCGCATTCTCGCGAACGATCCTCCTTCCCAACCGTTGCCCGGCACTACGGCCGACGATTTTTTCACGCACTGGCTACAATTCGGCACTGGCGGCACCTGCTGGGCCGGTCATGGCGCACTCTTTGCGCTGCTCATGCAACTAGGATTTCGTGCGCAACTCGGTGTATCCAGGATGCTGTCCTCGCGTCCGTCCCCCGTCGATTCTCCCGGTCATGGTCTGCTGTTGGTCACCCTCGACGATCGTCCTCTGGTGGTGGATGCTACGATGCTTCATGGCCATCCGCTGCCGCTTGAGGTAGCAGAGTATGCGCATCCCGTCTGGGGCACGCAGGTTCATCAGCAGGGCGACAGTTGGTTGATTAACTGGAAGCCGTTAGGTCGGGCAAGGCTGGATTGTCAGCTCCTGGCGCTTAATATCCCCTTCGCTGACTTTCAGGCGCGCCATCAAAAAAGCCGCAACACCAGTCGCTTTGACGGTGCACTGCTGATTCGTCGGGCAGGTCATGAAACACTCACCGGCATCGTTAAAGGTGAGCAGGTAGTAAGAGCCCAGGACGGAAGCGAAAGCTTCACGCCGCTGTCACAATCACAACAACATCAGTTGTTAATTGAACATTTCGGTATCGCCGAAGAAATCGTGGCGCGTCTTCCCGCCGACGTGTCGCACAACGGTTAACGGCTTTATGCCGGGTTAACGCCCTGATGCGCTTAACCATTCTGGCGATTGTCTGAGCAAACTGCGCTTAACGGGTGCGAAAAAGCTGCTTTTCAGGTAGAATTCGGCCCGTTTTTAATGCCTGAGAGCGATTATGTCTACCACGTTATTTAAAGAGTTCCAGTTCGAAGCCGCACACCATTTACCTAATGTACCGGCCGGACACAAATGCGGTCGTTTGCACGGTCACTCCTTCCTGGTGCGTCTGGAAATCACCGGCGAAGTGGATGCGCATACCGGCTGGGTGATGGATTTTGCTGAACTGAAAGCGGCCTTTAAACCCCTTTATGACCGGCTTGATCATTATTACCTCAATGACATTCCGGGACTGGAGAATCCGACCAGCGAAGTGCTGGCCAAATGGATTTGGGATCATATGAAGCCTCGCCTGCCGTTGCTGAGCGCGGTCATGATCAAAGAAACCTGCACCGCAGGCTGTACCTACCGCGGTTAACCGGCCGCCCTTCGCCAACGGGCGGCTGATCGGACACAGGGTTGATCAGTCGGCAGGGTTGCTGACATGTGCATTGTAACGTTCCGTCGGCTGTCATCCCGCTGTCATCTTTACCGACCAGGCTGTTCTCTCCTTCATTAAAGATCAAGAGAATCAACAATGAACCTGAGAAAGCCTTTTCTGGCCTTGTCCGTTTTTATCACTGCCTCTGCCGCCGTCCAGGCGGAAAACATCCTTAACTTCCCGCAACCCGAAACGCTGCCGGATGCCTTCTATGCCGTCACGGAAATTCCGGCAGGCGGCATCATTAAATATGAAACCGATGCGAAAACCGGTTTCATCGTTGCCGACCGTTTTCAGTCCATGCCGGTTGCGTATCCGGCTAACTACGGTTCGCTGACGCAATCACTGGGCGGTGATAACGATCCGCTGGATGTGATCTTCTATACGCGCGCCCCACTCGCCCCCGGGACACTCATTAAACTGCGCCCGATTGGCGTACTGAAAATGATCGACGGCGGCGAAGTGGATGACAAAATTGTCGCCGTACCCGCCAGTCATGTCGATCCAACCTATGATGCGATTCAGACGGTAGCCGATTTGCCCAAAATGGAGCAGCAGCGGCTGGAGGCTTTTTTTCGCGTTTACAAGGAACTGCCCGAGGGCCGTAAGAAGGTTGAGCTGAAAGGGTTTGAAGACGCGAACGCCGCAAAAGCGGAGATTAAGCAGGCTTATGAAACCTGGAAAGCGAAACAGTAAATGAAAAAGGCGGCCAGGGCCGCCTTTTTGCTGTCAGGCAATATTCAGGTATTTATGCGTCTGCATCGACAGGCGCCAGTTGCGCGCAATGCAGGTTTCGATACACAGTTTGGTCGCATCATCTTTGCGACTGATCGGCTGCAGCGCAATAATGCGCGCTTTCGTGTCCTGAATCCCGGCCAGTAAATCGTCTAAGGCCTCCACATCACGTTGCCGTGCTACCGGATGTTTGATCTCATCTGCACGGCTCAGCGCCTGTGCCAGGACATCATAACCGCCGCGCATATTAACCTTCGGCGACACGGTCACCCAGGTTTGTGCAGAGCAGTGGATTTCGTGGGTCCCGCTGGTTTCGATCTGGCACTGAAACCCTGCGGCTTCCAGCGCGTCGGTCAGTGGGCGCAAATCGTAGATGGCCGGTTCTCCGCCGGTGATCACAATGTGACGGGCCGTCCAGCCCTGTTGCGCGATGCTGCTGAGCAGCATTGGCACATCCGCGTTGCCCCAGGCATCGCTTTCCACCGTTTTAACCAGAATATCGCCTAATGCTGTTTCCCGATCCGCCTGTTTTTCCCAGGTGTGTTTGGTGTCACACCAACTGCATCCTACCGGACATCCCTGTAAGCGGATGAAAATCGCCGGCACGCCGGTGTAATAGCCTTCGCCTTGCAGCGTCTGGAACATTTCGTTAATCGGGTACTGCATAATCATCTCTGTGAAGTTTTAAAACGCGATTATCGCAGAACTCAGCGCTGAGATCATGTCAGGTGATGCTGAACCGACGCGATCTGCTGTGAACGCGCCAGGCGACAGGAGGACAGCAGGCGGGATCAGAGGGCCAGATCCACCCACACCGCCGCATGATCAGACGCCGCATTCACCTCTTTTTTCAGTTCGGGATAGGTTTCCCATTTTACCGGGCGAACACCGGGCCACATCCCTTTGCGCCACACGCCGCCTTTTTCGACCTTTTTCCACAGGGCGGGCGACAGCAAAATATAGTCAATTTTATTACTGGCGCTGCAACCGCCCCAGGTACCGGGATAGCCACCGTTATCAAACTTTTCATGGGTAAAGATATCTTTCAGGTCGGTGTCCTTCAGCAACGGCGATAAGGCCTCGCTGTCTGGCGTGTCGTTAAAATCGCCCGTGATCGCGATCAGGGTTTGCCCGTCTTTAATGCGTTGCTGATATATCGCTTTGACCCGCTCCGCCTGCCGTTTACGGCGGGCGTCAGAGGTGGCTTTTGCACCGTACCCTTTGCTTTTAAAATGGTTAACCAGCACAAGCAGGGTTTGACCGTCGGGCAAAGGAATCGTGAATTCGGGACAGTCGCGCGAGAAAATCAGCTCGCCCTGTTTATCTTTGTCATCGACATGACTTCGGATTGTGTCGATAGCAAAGTCTGCCGCGCTCATTAGCCCGACATCAATGCCCCGCTCATCGTTGCCATCAATCACCATCACATGATTAAACGGCGTGCCGCCGCGGGCAGGCAGCATCGTGTTATTAAATTCCAGCAACGCGGGGCGGCTTTCTGCTTCCACGACCGTCAGGATATCCGCCCTGAGATCTGTCATGACCTGCGCCGTTAATCCCATAGCAATCTCGTCTATCGGCGCACGTCGCAGTTCCAGCGATCCGACCCAGTCAGCACGGCCATTGGCGATAATGCGAATGCCGCTGTTGTCTGTGGGTCGGGTCAACAGTTTACCCCGGTTGCGCCGCAGGAGAACAAAAGGCCCGGTGTCTGACTTTTGCAGTCCCAGCGCCACCATCAGTTCAACCATCTGTTTTTTCATCGCGTCGGTATACTCAGCCTGCCCCAGCAGGGCATTCAGCTCGGCGAATTTTTCGAGTACCGGTTTTCCTGCACGCCATTCGTTCTGATTCATCGCTCTGGCGCGATCAAACAGGTTTTCAACGTTATACGAAGCCAGCCTCACAGGTTTTCTCCTTCAGCCAGTTAAACTTTGCCTGAAAGCGGTGATTCATGCGCCTCAGGCGAGCAACAGGATGCGTCAGATTCATGTATACAGCGTCAGTATCGGTGGGTTGTGTTAAGCACAGATGTAAACAGCATAGACGTCGCAGAAAAAGGTGAGGAAGCCTGACGGCAAAGGCATAAAAAAACCCGCCACGTGGGCGGGTTTTCATCAGAAGTCAGAAGTCAGAAGTCAGTAAACTTACTGGCCTTTTACTTCTTTCAGACCGTTGAAGGGCGCTTTTGAACCCAGCGCTTCTTCGATACGGATCAGCTGGTTGTACTTCGCAACACGGTCAGAACGGCTCATTGAACCGGTTTTGATCTGGCCTGCAGCAGTACCGACCGCCAGGTCAGCGATGGTCGCATCTTCGGTTTCACCTGAACGGTGAGAGATCACAGCGGTGTAGCCTGCGTCTTTCGCCATTTTAATCGCAGCCAGGGTTTCGGTCAGTGAACCGATCTGGTTGAATTTGATCAGGATGGAGTTCGCGATGCCTTTCTCGATACCTTCTTTCAGGATCTTCGTGTTGGTAACGAACAGGTCGTCACCTACCAGCTGGATTTTGTCGCCCAGCACTTTGGTCTGGTAGGCGAAGCCATCCCAGTCAGATTCGTCCAGGCCATCTTCGATAGAAACGATCGGATACTGCTTCGTCAGATCTTCCAGGAAGTGGGTGAACTCTTCAGAGGTGAAGGCCTTACCGCCTTCACCGGCCAGCACGTATTTGCCATCTTTGTAGAATTCAGATGCCGCACAGTCCATTGCCAGGGTGATATCTTTACCCAGCTCATAGCCTGCTGCTTTTACCGCTTCCGCGATAACCGCCAGCGCTTCGGCGTTAGAACCCAGGTTTGGCGCATAGCCACCTTCGTCACCTACCGCTGTGCTCATACCTTTGCTTTTCAGCACTTTCGCCAGGTTGTGGAACACTTCTGAACCCATGCGGATCGCTTCTTTCACGCTTGATGCGCCGACAGGCTGAATCATGAATTCCTGAATGTCGACGTTGTTGTCCGCGTGCTCACCACCGTTGATGATGTTCATCATAGGCAGTGGCATAGAATATTTGCCTGGGGTGCCGTTCAGTTCAGCGATGTGCTCATACAGCGCCTGACCTTTAGAGGCTGCCGCCGCTTTTGCCGCAGCCAGTGAAACAGCCAGAATGGCGTTAGCACCGAAGTTAGATTTGTTCTCAGTACCGTCCAGGTCGATCATGATTTTATCGATGTTCGCCTGATCTTTCGCGTCTTTGCCTTTTACCGCTTCAGCAATCGGACCGTTAACCGCAGCAACCGCTTTAGTTACGCCTTTGCCCAGGAAGCGAGATTTGTCACCGTCACGCAGTTCCAGTGCTTCACGAGAACCGGTAGAGGCACCTGATGGTGCTGCAGCCAGGCCTACGAAGCCGCCTTCCAGGTGCACTTCAGCTTCAACAGTTGGGTTGCCACGTGAGTCGATAATTTCGCGACCGATGACTTTTACGATTTTGGCCATTACGATTTTCCTCAGTACAAGTTAGTCAATCCTAAGACAAACAACGCGCGAAAAGTTCGCGCGTTGTTCGTTAAACTTATTTCGCTAAACGCTTCTGATGCTCATGTGCTGCCTTCACAAACCCGGCAAACAACGGATGACCATCGCGTGGCGTCGATGTGAACTCAGGGTGGAACTGGCAAGCAATAAACCATGGATGGTTCGGGATCTCAATGATCTCAACCAACTGATCGTCGCCAGAACGTCCTGCCACGCGTAAACCCGCTGCTTCAATTTGCTTCAGCAGCATATTATTTACTTCGTAGCGGTGACGATGGCGCTCAACAATCGTGTCAGAACCGTACAGCTGGCGAACCTTGCTTTCTGGGGTCAACTGGCACTGCTGGCTGCCAAGACGCATGGTACCGCCCAGATCGCTCTGCTCAGAACGGACTTCAACGTTACCTTCTTCGTCACGCCATTCGGTGATCAAGGCGACCACCGGGTACTTACAGTCTGGCACAAATTCTGTGGAGTTTGCGCCTTCCATACCGGCAACATTGCGCGCGAACTCCATCAGGGCAACCTGCATGCCAAGACAGATGCCGAGATAAGGCACGTTGTTTTCGCGGGCATATTTCGCCGTCATCAGCTTGCCTTCGACACCGCGGTAACCAAACCCACCCGGAATCAGAATGGCATCTAAATCTTTCAGCAATTCGACACCGCGGGTTTCTACGTCCTGGGAGTCGATCAGCTTGATGTTGACGGTAACGCGATTCTTCAGCCCGCCGTGCTTCAGGGCTTCAATAACAGATTTATACGCATCCGGCAGTTCGACATATTTGCCCACCATACCAATGGTGACTTCGCCGCCCGGGTTCGCTTCTTCATAAATCACCTGCTCCCACTCGGCCAGATTGGCTTCCGGAGCATTCAGATTGAAACGCTTACAGATATAGTCATCCAGACCCTGCGATTTCAGCATGCCTGGAATTTTGTAGATGGAATCGACGTCTTTCAGCGAAATAACGGCTTTTTCTGGCACGTTACAGAACAGGGCAATTTTGCCACGCTCGTTGGCCGGCACCGCCCGATCGGAACGGCAGATCAGGACATCTGGCTGAATACCGATAGAGAGCAGTTCTTTTACAGAGTGCTGCGTCGGCTTGGTTTTGACCTCGCCCGCTGCCGCCATGTAAGGCACCAGCGTCAGGTGCATGTACATCGTGTGTTCGCGGCCCACGTCGACGGCCATCTGACGAATCGCTTCCAGGAACGGCAGGGATTCGATATCACCGACCGTACCGCCGATTTCGACCAGCACGACGTCGTGACCTTCGCCACCTTCGATGATGCGCTCTTTAATCGCATTAGTAATATGCGGAATGACCTGAATCGTGGCACCCAGATAGTCGCCACGGCGCTCTTTGCGCAGGACTTCCGAGTAGATACGGCCAGTGGTGAAGTTGTTGCGGCGCGACATTTTCGTGCGGATGAAGCGCTCATAGTGACCCAAATCCAGATCGGTTTCGGCCCCATCATCAGTGACGAATACTTCACCGTGCTGTGTCGGGCTCATGGTACCCGGATCGACGTTAATGTACGGATCCAGTTTCATGATGGTCACGTTCAGACCACGCGCTTCGAGAATGGCTGCGAGGGAGGCTGCGGCAATGCCTTTACCCAGAGAGGAAACGACCCCGCCGGTCACAAAAATATAATTCGTTGTCATGCTGAACCTGAGAGTTTAGGTTTAAAGACGGTGGAATAACCAGGACGGGAAAACAGTATACTGGAAACCGCCATCAGCCACAATTGATGAATCACATCCCTCTCCTCACGCATTGCTGCGCGTACCTTAGCGGATAGCGGTTAACAAAATGTTGACGTACATCACAAAGTTGACGCGAAGCTGAATCGAGTAAGCCCGAGCGCGCACTTTATGCGCAGCGCTGGAATAATCAGCGTTTTTCGTCGGCTTTTACCTGCTGCCAGGCCGCTTCCATTTGTTCCAGCGTGGCGCCAGGCATAGACAGTCCCTGTGCAGTAATGATTGCTTCCACCGCACGGAAACGGCGTTCAAACTTATCGTTGGCCTTCTGTAGCGCGATTTCGGCTTTGCTGCCCAAGTGACGCGAGAGGTTAACCGTCGCAAACAGTAAATCGCCGATCTCTTCTTCCAGCTTTTGCGGGTCGACGACGCTTTGCTGCGCCTCATGCATCACCTCATCGATCTCTTCATGCACCTTGTCGACCACCGGGCCCAGCGTGGTCCAGTCAAAGCCCACATTGTGGCAACGCTTTTGAATTTTATGAGCGCGCATCAGCGCAGGCAGCGCTTTTGGAATATCGTCCAGTGCCGAATGCTGGGCTTTCTCTGCCCGTTCCGCGCTTTTTATCGCCTCCCAGTTTTTCAACACCTCAGCACTGTTCCCGGCGGTGCCTTCCGCAAAAATATGCGGATGGCGACGTTCCAGCTTGTCACTGATGGCATGGCAGATATCATCAAAATTAAAGCGCCCCTGCTCCTGTGCCATCTGGGCATAAAACACCACCTGAAACAGCAGATCGCCCAGCTCCCCCCGCAGATCGTCGAAGTCTTCGCGCTGGATCGCATCCAGCACTTCGTAGGTTTCTTCCAGGGTATAAGGCGCGATGGTGGCAAAGGTCTGCTCGCGATCCCACGGGCAGCCCTGTTGCGGATCGCGCAGGGTTTTCATAATGCCCAGCAGGCGATCAATTGACGTCATAGGGTAATCCTTCCGGTGTTTCGTTGGCATAAACGCGGTGATAAAAGCAGCCAGGCGCACGTCGGTCAAAACGTGCGCCTGATGACAGGTTAGTGCAGGCGGCGGGCATCGATGATGTCAGGTACCTGATTGAGGCGAGACAGCACGCGCCCCAGGACCTGGTGATTGTAAATCTCGATGTCCATATCAATGGTGGCGAGCTGTTTTTTGGTATCGCTGCGGCTCGATACGCCGAGCACGTTGACCTTTTCGTTGGCGAGAATCGTGGTGATATCGCGCAACAGCCCGCTGCGATCGTTAGCCGTGACGCGCACCACCAGCGAATAGCCGCTGGAGTAGCTTTCGCCCCATACGGCATCGACGATGCGCTCTGGCGCGTTGGAGATCAGCTCCGACAGCTGATCGCAGTCGGCACGGTGAATGGAAATACCGCGTCCGTGGGTGATAAAGCCGACGATATCATCGCCCGGGATAGGCTGACAGCAGCGTGCGATATGGTGCATGAGGTTGCCCACGCCTTCCACCACGACGCGACCACTTTCCTTGCGGGCAGACGGCGCGTGCGATTTTTGCGTCAGCTGACGCAGGGCTTCACGGTCCTGTTCTTCCGCCGTCGGCTTATTAAGTTTGGCCTGCAGGAAATTCACCATCTGGTGCAGACGAATATCCCCGCCGCCAATGGCGGCCAGTAACTCGTCCAGCGAAGTGACGTTATAGCGCGGCAGCAGCAGCTTCTCGGCTTCACGCAGGCTGATATCCATCTGGTTCAGCTCGTTGTCCAGAATCTGGCGACCGGCGAGAATGTTTTTATCGCGATCCTGCTTACGGAACCAGTTGTGAATTTTGGCGCGGCCACGGCTGGTAGTGATGAATCCTAAATTCGGGTTCAGCCAGTCGCGGCTCGGATTCGGCTGTTTTTGTGTGATGACTTCAACCTGGTCGCCCATCTGCAACTGATAGGTAAAGGGCACGATGCGCCCACCGATTTTGGCACCGATGCAGCGATGGCCGATATCGCTGTGGATATGGTAGGCAAAGTCCAGCGGCGTAGAACCGGCGGGCAAATCGACCACATCGCCTTTCGGGGTAAAGACGTAGACGCGGTCATCAAACACCTGACTGCGGACCTCTTCCAGCAGCTCGCCGGAATCGGCCATCTCTTCCTGCCAGGAGATCAGCTTACGTAACCAGGCAATGCGTTCTTCATGGCCTGCCGCCCCACGGGCATGGCTGGACGACGGGCCTTCTTTGTATTTCCAGTGTGCCGCGACGCCGAGTTCCGCGTCCTCATGCATCTGACGCGTACGAATCTGGATCTCAACGGTTTTACCCTGCGGTCCCAGCACCACCGTATGAATGGACTGATAGCCGTTAGGCTTCGGGTTAGCGACGTAATCGTCGAATTCACTGGGCAGATGGCGGTACAGCGTATGTACCGTACCGAGCGCGCCATAGCAGTCCTGTAAACGCTCAGCCACAATACGCACCGCGCGCACGTCGAACAGCTCATCAAAGGCGAGCGATTTTTTCTGCATCTTGCGCCAGATGCTGTAGATATGTTTGGGACGGCCGTACACTTCGGCACGAACGCCCTCTTTCGCCATCTCTTTACGCAGGTTAACGACAAAGTTATCGATATATTGCTCACGATCGATACGACGTTCGTGCAACAGTTTCGCAATGCGTTTGTATTCTTCGGGATGCAGATAGCGGAAGCAGTAATCTTCCAGCTCCCATTTCAGCTGGCCGATGCCCAGCCGGTTGGCCAGCGGCGCGTAAATATTGGTGCTTTCTTTGGCGGCCAGAACGCGTTCGTCTTCCGGTGCATCCTTCACCTCGCGCAGGTTCATAATGCGCTCTGCCAGCTTAAGCACCACGCAGCGGAAATCTTCCACCATCGCCAGCAGCATGCGGCGCACGTTATCCACCTGCTCTGAGGCCATTGAATCGTTATGAATGGCTTTCAACTGGCGAATCGCATCCATATCGCGCACGCCATGTACCAGCGAAACGATGCCTTTGCCGACGGTTTTTTCCAGCTCTTCTTCGCTGACCACTTCGTCATTGGCGAGCGGGAAAATCAGTGCCGCGCACAGGCTTTCAATGTCCATGCTGAGCATTGAGAGGATTTCCACCATCTCAATACCGCGCCACAGCAGCAGCGACTGGTCGGGATGGCCTTGCGTCTGCGCCTCACAATAGCGCCAGGTTTCAGCAAGACGTTCACATGATTGCGGGTTAGCCACGCCAAGACTGGCGATCCACTGGTCGAGGGCAAATTCCCCTTCCGTATTTAAATGTGCACTTCTGACCGCAACCATATCCTCTCCTGCACAGCGCCCCTGCCGGACACTTATGTTTTTTTTCTGAACAGCACCATGGATTCGAGATGACGGGTATGCGGAAACATATCCAGCATCGCGACCCTTTCCAATTGGTAGCCCGCCGACAACAGTGTTTCGCTGTCACGCGCGAGTGTTACAGGATTACACGACACATAGACCACACGCTGTGGTGATAGTTTGACGACATGGGACATGACACCCGCCGCCCCGGCCCGCGCCGGATCGAGTAACACCTTGTTAAAGCCTTGCGTCGCCCAGGGCTGACGCGAAACATCGTCTTCCAGATTGTGCTGAAAAAATCTGACGTTTTTAAGATCATTGACCTCAGCATTATACTCTGCCTGCTGGACTAATGCTGCAACGCCCTCCACACCTACGGCATTTTGTACCGTTTTTCCTACAGGGAGCGTAAAGTTTCCCATGCCGCAAAACAGGTCCAGCACACGATCGTCAGGCTGTAAATCCAGCCACGCGATTGCCCTGGCGACCATCTGCTGATTCACCGTATCGTTAACCTGAATAAAATCCTGTGGACTGAAGGTTAGCGTAAGCTGGTGTGAATGATAAAACGGGCGTTGTTCACTGATTGCGCGCAGTGCCTCGCCGCCATCATCCAAAAACAGCATGAGCTGATGCTGATGCGAAAACCGTTCCAGTTTTGCCATATCGTCAGCAGTTAATGCATCCAGATGACGCAATAACATCACCGGCCCGTTATCAGCCAGCACCAGTTCGACATGGCCTAAACGGTTGACAGCATTAAGCGTAGTGAGACAATTGCGCAGCGGAATAATCAGCGCCTCAAGTTGGGGCACCAAAACGGGGCACTGCTGGATATCGACCAGATCGTTGGTGGCTTCCTGGCGAAAGCCCATCTGAAGCTGCTGTGTTTTGCTGTGCCACTGCAGGCCAAGGCGGGCACGGCGGCGATAGCCCCAGGCAGGACCGGCGATGATCTCATCCACCGTGATCGGCTGCTTTGCTGCCTGAGTAAGCATTCGTGCCAGCGCACGCGCTTTACTCTGCTGCTGTAGCGGCTCATCAACATGTTGCTGTTGGCAGCCACCACAGCGGCTAAAATGCGGACAGCGAGGTTCAACCCGTGACGGGCTGTGGTTCAACAGACGCTCTGTTTTGGCGCGAGCATACTGGCGCTTCTCCTCCAGCAGGGTGACTTCCGCCTGTTCGCCGGGCAGCGCACCCGCGACAAACAGGGTTTTTCCTTTGTGCCGGGCCACGCCCTGACCGAAAGGATCCAGGTCTTCGATAGTGACGGTCAGCCTTTTTCGGGTCGTCACGCGCTGTTTTGCGGAATAAAATTGCGCCATAGTGTAGTTCTTTCTCTTTAAATTCGATGTGCATCCATTTCAGCGACGTGCACAGGGACGTTCAGGCCGAAACAGCAGGCGACTATTATGACTAAATACAGCCTGCGGGCGCGAATGATGATTTTAATCCTGGCGCCTACGCTAATGGTAGGCTTACTGCTCAGCTCATTTTTTGTGGTGCATCGCTACAATGAATTACAGCGCCAGGTGATTGAGGCGGGGGCAAATATCATTGAACCGCTGGCGGTCTCCACAGAATACAGCATGACCTGGCACAATCGTGATGCGCTGCGTGAACTGGTGAGTTTACTCCATCGCCGCCATTCCGGCATTGTACGGGCCATTTCTGTTTTTGATGATAATAACCAGCTCTACGTCACCTCCAACACCAACCAAAACCTCAGCCTGAAGACAAAGCAGGCGATCCAGGCGCTGCCCGAGGATGTTTCCCTGGAGGGCAGCGGCAACCTGTTGATCCTGCGCAAACCCATCACCTCCGAGCGTTACGCGGTGGATGAATTGCCCGGACAGGATGCCAAGCCCGCCGGGAATCCGCTGGGCTACGTGGCGATAGAGCTGGATTTGCAGTCCGTGCGTTTACAGCAATACCGGGAAGTCTTTATTGCCACCCTGATGCTGCTGTTCTGCCTGTGTATTGCCATGTTGTTTGCCTATCGCCTGATGCGGGACGTTACTGGCCCCATTCGCAATATGGTCAGCACCGTTGACCGGATTCGTCGTGGGCAACTGGACAGCCGGGTGGAAGGCCACATGCTGGGCGAGCTGAGCATCCTGAAGAATGGGATCAATGCCATGGCGATGTCGCTTACCGCCTACCACGAAGAGATGCAGCACAACATCGATCAGGCGACCTGGGACCTGCGGGAAACGCTGGAGCAGCTCGAAATTCAAAACGTTGAGCTGGATCTGGCCAAAAAACGTGCCCAGGAAGCTGCCCGCATCAAATCCGAATTCCTGGCGAACATGTCCCATGAACTGCGCACGCCGCTGAATGGCGTGCTGGGCTTTACCCGTCAAATGCTGAAAACGCCGCTGCGAACCACCCAGCGTGACTATATGCTGACGATTGAACGTTCGGCCAATAACCTGCTGTCGATTATCAATGACGTACTGGATTTCTCGAAGCTGGAAGCCGGAAAGCTGATGCTGGAATCCATTCCTTTCCCGCTTCGCGCCACGCTGGATGAAACGCTGGTTTTGCTGGCCCCATCGGCCCACGAAAAGAAGCTGGAGTTGACGGTGGTATGCGATAACAACGTCCCCGACAACGTGATCGGTGACGCGCTTCGCCTGCAGCAAATCCTGATTAACCTGATGGGCAATGCGATTAAGTTCACCGAAAAAGGCACCATCAATTTACGGGTTGAGCAACATACCCTTACGGCAACCCAGGTTGAGCTGGAGATTCAGGTGCGTGATACGGGGATAGGCATTTCCGAAGAACAGCAGGCGCAGCTGTTTCAGGCTTTTCGCCAGGCGGATGCCAGCATTTCCCGTCGCCACGGCGGATCGGGGCTGGGACTGGTGATCACCCAGAAACTGGTGCAGGAAATGAACGGGGAGATCACCTTCGTCAGCCGCCAGAATCACGGTTCCACCTTTTGGGTGCGCGTGAAACTTGATCTCAATCCGAATGCACCGAGTATGCCGCGCGTCCTTGACGCACTATCGAACACCCGCATGGCCTATGTGGAAGCGAATCCCGATGTTGCCAGCGCAGTCGTCGAGATTTTAGGCGCGACGCCGTTGCAGGTAGAGCATAGCTTAACGCTGGAAGGCCTGAGTCAGCCGCGTTATCCCCTGTTGCTGATGGCGATGCCTGTCGATGCCAGCCAGTCGCAGGTGCTGGAAAGCCGGTTTATCAATTCGCTGCTGGAACGCGCCGATCAGGTCATCATGGCGCTGCCAAGCCCAATGATGTTACTGGCCGATGAGCTAAAAGTACGTGGCATTGACGGCTGTATTGCCAAACCTGTCTCACAAACACGTTTACTGCCCATGCTGCTGGAGCTGCATGCCCGCCACAGTAACGATACCTCTTCCTCGCCGCGTCTGCCGTTAACCGTCATGGCGGTGGATGATAATCCTGCGAATCTCAAGCTGATCGGCGCACTGCTGGAAGAACAGGTTGAGCACAGCATCCTGTGCAATAACGCCGAGCAGGCCATCCACGTCGCCCACCGGCAAGCACTGGACGTGATTTTAATGGATATCCAGATGCCCGACATCGATGGCATTCGCGCCAGTGAAATTATCCGCACGCTGCCAAACCATGCCAACACGCCGATCGTCGCTGTAACCGCGCACGCGATCGATGGTGAACGTGAGCACCTGATCCGGGCCGGCATGAACGACTATCTTGCTAAGCCTATTGATGAAAATAAGCTCAGTCAGGTGTTGACGCGTTATATGCCCAGCCCGGCCAGCACTGTGCCCGAGGTTCCCCAGATCCTGCCCACGCTGGACTGGAAACTGGCGTTGCGTCAGGCGGCCAACAAACCTGATTTAGCGCGGGATTTATTGCGAATGCTGCTGGAATTTTTGCCGGAAGTGCACGCTAAGATCGTACAGTACATGGCTGAAAACGATGCGGTTGCCTTGCGGGAAATTATCCATAAACTTCACGGCAGCGCCAGTTACAGCGGCGTACCGCGGATGAAGCAACTCTGTCGTAAACTGGAAAAAGAACTGCATCAGGCCAGTGATATTGAGGCGCTGGAGCCGGAGTTGCTGGAGCTGCAGGATGAGATGGAAAATGTGGCCAGACAGGCGCGCCGCGTGCTCGCTATGCCGTGAAAGGCCGGTCAGTCAGCAGGCCCCTGAACGCCAGGGGCCGACAAATTAGCGTTTAAAAACCCCCGATTTTCAGGGTGGCCGCCACATTGCGTGCAGTAAGCCGCACATTGTTGCGTGCGCCATCCAGCGCTTCATCCAGCGAACAGATACGGTATAGCACGCTGAATACCGCATCAATGCCATGTTGATGAACGACGCCGACATCGTCCGTCAGGCTACCGGCAATGCCAATCACCGGAAGACCAAACCGCTTTGCAACTTTCGCGACGCCAATCGGCACTTTGCCATTGATACTCTGACTGTCTATGCGCCCTTCGCCCGTAATCACCAGTTGGGCGTCCTGCAACTGCGCCGCCAGCCCGAGCGCTTCTGTAACGATTTCAATACCGGGGCGCAGGGCCGCCTGGCAAAATGCATACAGCGCGGCCCCCATTCCCCCTGCGGCACCGCCACCGCTGACCTGCAGGACATCCATGCCCAGATCGCGCTGAATCATCGCAGCATAGTGCGTCAGCGCCTTATCGAGCAGTGCCACCCGTTCAGGTGTTGCGCCCTTTTGCGGGCCAAAGACCGCCGACGCACCGTCATCGCCTGTCAGCGTATTGGTCACATCACAGGCCACTTCGAAACGGCACGCCCGGATACGGCTGTCCAGGCGGGAAATATCAATGCGGGCCAGATGCGGCAGCGCGCCGCCGCCTGGGCCAATCTCTTCACCTTGCTTATCCAGCAAACGTGCACCCAGCGCCTGCATCATTCCTGCGCCGCCGTCATTGGTGGCGCTGCCACCAATGCCAATAATGATGTGCTTTACCCCTTTATCCAGCGCGTTTTTGATCAGTTCACCTGTGCCAAACGAAGTGGTAATCAATGGGTCGCGCCGCGCCGCCGGGACCAGCTCCAGGCCACTGGCGGCGGCCATCTCGATATAGGCGGTCTCGTCGTTGCCCGACACCCCATAGAACGCCTCCACAGGTTCCCCCAGTGGACCGGTCACCTGTAACCTGATCTTTTTTCCCTGGGTTGCAGCGACCATCGCTTCAACCGTGCCTTCACCGCCATCAGCGACCGGTATTTTCACATAATGCGCATCGGGGAAAATCTCGCGAAATCCCGCTTCGATTGCCGACGCCACATCCAGGGCAGAGAGACTTTCTTTATATGAATCCGGTGCGATGACGATTTTCATAAGCAATCCAGGCGGTATGGTTTGACGGTAAGGGAAGGACATTCGCCCGGCATCCGCAGATACCGGGCAACCCTTAGCGCGAAATTTCGACGTTTGCTAACTTTTCATAATAGCAGGCCAGCGCGCTGTGGTCGGCGGTTCCCTGTCCGTCGTTACGCAGTGCCTGCATCATCTCCATCACCGCCGCTGTCAGTGGCAGAGGAGCACCAATGTCATGTGAGGTATCCAGTGCGTTAGCCAGATCTTTAATATGTAAATCGATACGGAAGCCGGGTTTAAAATTGCGGTCCATCACCATCGGTGCTTTCGCATCCAGCACGGTGCTTCCTGCCAGACCGCCACGTATAGCCTGATAGACCAGCTCCGGATTGACACCGGCTTTGGTCGCCAGTGACAGCGCTTCTGACATCGCGGCAATATTCAGCGCCACAATCACCTGATTGGCCAGCTTGGTCACGTTACCGGCACCGATATCGCCGGTATGCACGACCGAGCCCGCCATGGCTTTCATGATGTCGTAACACTGGTCAAACACCGCTTTATCGCCGCCCACCATCACCGACAACGTGCCTTCGATGGCTTTGGGTTCGCCGCCGCTGACCGGCGCATCCAGCATACGGATCTGTTTTGCCGCCAGCGCATCATGGATTTCCCGGCTTGCCAGTGGGGCGATTGAGCTCATATCGATGACAATCAGACCGGGTTTTGCCCCATTGATAATGCCATTTTCACCCAGACAAACCTCTTTGACCTGCGGCGAGTTCGGCACCATGGTGATGACCACATCGCACTGCCCGGCAATCTCTTTCGCGTTGCTGGCCGTTGTCGCACCCAGCGCGACCAGCTCGGCCTCGTTTTCGGCATGATGATCCCGCACGACCAGTGAATAACCCGCCTTCAGCAGGTTTTTACTCATAGGTTTGCCCATAATCCCAAGGCCAATAAAGCCAATTTTCATTGCGTCTCTCCTGGATGATTACGTTTTAAATTTGTCACACAACGCCTGCGTGGCACTGCGGAAAACACCGAGATCGCTACCCACAGCAACAAAGGTCGCGCCCCACTCGAGGTAGCGGCGGGCGTCGGCCTCGACCGGCGCCAGAATCCCGCTGGGTTTGTTGGCAGCTTTTGCCCGTTCAAAGATGTGTTTGATGACGGGCAATACCGCCGGGTGCGCAGGCTGGCCGAGATAACCCAGCGCGGCGGACAGATCGCCCGGTCCGACAAAGATCCCGTCCACGCCCTCAACGGCCGCGATAGCATCGATGTTGTCCACGGCCTGCTGCGTTTCTATCTGGACTAACACCGTAATGTTGTCGTTGATAGTGCTGTTGTACGCTGGCATGGTGCCGTACATATTGCTGCGATGTGAAACGGATACGCCGCGAATCCCCGCAGGCGGATAACGCGTCGAGGCGACCGCACGTCTGGCCTCGTCTTCGTTCTCGACGAAGGGCACCAGAATGTTGTTAAAACCAATATCCAGCAGGCGTTTAATAATCACCGGCTCGTTACAGGGTGGACGCACAACCGGCGCACTATCGCTGCCTTTCAGCGCCATCAGTTGAGGCACAAAGGTGGTGATATCGTTAGGCGCGTGCTCGCCGTCCAGCACCAGCCAGTCAAATCCGGCCAGCCCCAGGACTTCAGTCGAAAGGGGATTCGCCAGGGCACACCAACTGCCAATCAGGGTTTCACCTGCCAGCAGGCGATGGCGAAATTCATTGCGCCAGGCTGTATTACTCATGGTTTTACTCCTGTGAAACGGGTTTCCTGCAGGAAGCCCAAAAACGTTAACGCACCAGGCACGGACGCTTGTGATCGAACGTCCACTGCGGAATCAGAAACTGCATGGCCTGTGCATCATCACGGGCACCCAGGCCATGCTTTTGATAAAGCGCATTAGCCTGCATCACCCGCTCCCTGTCCAGCTCAATACCCAGGCCCGGCTTCTGTGGCACTGCCACCCTGCCACCTTCAATCTGGAAAGGCGCTTTTGTGAGCCGTTGATTGCCCTCCTGCCAGATCCAGTGCGTATCAATGGCGGTGATGTTGCCCGGTGCGGCGGCCGCAACGTGCGTGAACATCGCCAGGGAAATATCGAAATGGTTGTTGGAATGGGAACCCCACGTCAGGCCAAATTCATGGCACATTTGCGCCACGCGCACGGATCCCTGCATCGTCCAGAAGTGCGGATCGGCCAGCGGGATATCGACTGACTGTAAAGACAAGGTGTGTCCCATCTGACGCCAGTCTGTAGCGATCATATTGGTGGCGGTAGGCAGGCCGGTGGCGCGCCGAAATTCGGCCATAACTTCGCGTCCGGAGTAGCCCTGCTCTGCGCCACAGGGATCCTCTGCATAGGCCAGCACACCTTTAAGCTGTTTACCCAGCGCGATGGCCTCCTCAAGCGACCAGGCCCCGTTGGGATCGATCGTGATACGCGCCTGGGGGAAACGCTTCGCCAGCGCAGCGATCGCTTCCGCCTCATCATGGCCGTTCAGCACACCGCCTTTCAGTTTAAAGTCGTTAAAGCCGTATTTTTCATAGGCCGCTTCGGCCAGCCTGACCACGGCCTCAGGCGTGAGCGCTTCCTCATGACGCAGGCGATACCAGTCACAGGTCTCGCTGTCCTGATTCTGATAAGGCAAGGTGGTTTTTCGGCGGTCGCCGACGTAAAACAGGTAACCCAGCATCTCGACGCTGTCGCGCTGCTGCCCGTCCCCTAGCAGTGAGGCGACATTCACGCCCAGATGCTGTCCCAGCAGATCCAGCAGCGCGGCTTCGATGCCGGTGACGACGTGAATGGTGGTGCGCAGGTCAAACGTCTGATTACCGCGCCCACCGGCATCCCGATCGGCAAACGTCGTGCGCACCAGATTCAGGATATTTTTATATTCACCCACCGTTTTACCCACCACCTGCGCGGCAGCCTCTTCCAGCGTCTGGCGTATCTTTTCGCCGCCGGGGATTTCTCCCAGGCCCGTATTGCCGGCATTATCTTCAAGGATGACGATATTACGGGTAAAGAAAGGTGAATGGGCGCCGCTCAGGTTCAGTAACATACTGTCATAGCCGGCGACCGGAATGACCTGCATGGCGGTGATCTTCGGTGTCGTGTTCATCTGTTATCCCTTAAGCAGAGGCCCGGCCAAAAGCCGGGCGTTTACGGTCAAATGTCCAGCCGGGAACCAGGTACTGCATGGCCGTCGCGTCATTACGTCCGCCCGCTGGCAGTGATTTGTAGCGTTCGTTTGCCCGCCGCAGTTGCGCCCAGTCCAGTTCAATGCCCAGGCCCGGTGCAGTGGGCACTGCAATTTTTCCCTGCTGAATCGGCAGTGGGTTTTTCGTCAGGCGCTGGTCGCCCTCCTGCCAGATCCAGTGCGTGTCTATCGCGGTGGGGTTACCGGGTGCCGCAGCGCCGACATGGGTAAACATGGCCAGGGAAATATCAAAGTGGTTATTGGAGTGACAGCCCCAGGTGAGTCCCCATTCATCGCACAGCTGAGCGACCCGCACGGCACCGCTCAGCGTCCAGAAATGGGGATCGGCCAGCGGGATATCGATCGCGTTGAGCATCAGTGCATGCTGCATCTCGCGCCAGTTGGTGGCGATCATGTTGGTGGCGACCGGCAGGCCCGTCGCGCGCCGAAACTCCGCCATCACCTCACGCCCGGAATAACCCTGCTCCGCCCCACAGGGATCTTCTGCATAGGTCAGCACATCCTGCATGCCTTTGCACAGCCGGATCGCCTCGTCCAGCCGCCAGGCGCCGTTAGGATCAACGGTGATACGCGCAGCGGGAAAGCGTTTTTTCAACGCCTGCGCGGTCGCGATTTCCTGTTCGCCCGGCAGCACGCCGCCCTTGAGTTTAAAATCGTGAAATCCGTATTTATCCTGAGCCGCTTCCGCCAGCCTGACGATGGCCTCACTGCTCAGGGCTTCCTGATGACGCAGCCGATACCAGTCATGCTGCGCGTTCTCACCAGTGAGGTAAGGCAGATCGGTTTTGCGCCGGTCACCGATATAGAACAGGTAACCCAACACCGTGACCGCATCGCGTTGTTTACCCGGCCCCAGCAGCTCGGCGACCGGCACGCCCAGACATTGCCCCAGCAGATCCAGCAGCGCGGCCTCCAGCGCCGCAACCGCATTTACGCGCAGTTCAAACGTCCAGGCGCCCTTGCCAAAAGTCTCGAAATCCGCAGACTGATTGCCCCGATGCACCTGCTGTATCAGCCGGTTCAGGCAGGCGACCTGCTGGCCTGTCACCTGCGGTACGGCATCCAGCAAGGTCTGATAAATGGTCTCGCCTCCCGGTGCCTCACCCAGCCCGGTATGACCCGCACTGTCCGTCAGTATTACAATGTTGCGGGTAAAACTGGCATTGTGTGCCCCCCCAATGTTCAGCAGCATACTGTCGTAACCGGCCACCGGCACAACCTGCATAGCGGTGATAACGGGCGTGGATTGCGTATTCATACAGGCTCCTTAGCGGGTTTTCAGCTCAATGCGCTTGATGTTATCCACCAGCACCAGATAACTGAGTACCGCGACAAAGGCGTGGATACCCACGTATACCAGCGCACCGTTATACGATCCGGTCGAGGCAATGATGTAGCCAATCGCAACAGGCGTGATAATGCCGGACGCATTACCAAACATATTGAACAGGCCGCCGCTCAGACCGCTGATCTCCTTCGGCGCGGTATCGGCCATCACCGCCCAGCCCAACGCACCAATGCCTTTGCCAAAAAAGGCCGTCGCCATAAACAGCACCACAACCCAGTCGGTTTCAACGTAGTTACATATCACCATAGAGGTCGAGAGCAGCATCCCGAGCACAATGGGCGTTTTGCGGGCAATGTTCAGGGAGCCGGTTTTGCGCATCAGCCAGTCGGAGATCACGCCACCCAGCACGCCGCCAATAAAGCCGCACAGTGCCGGTACGGAGGCAACAAAACCGGCTTTAAGAATCGACATTCCGCGCGCCTGAACCAGATAAACCGGAAACCAGGTGATAAAGAAATAGGTCAGTGCGTTGATGCAGTACTGGCCAATATAGATACCGATCATCATGCGTGACTGCAGCAGCTGTTTGATCTGGAACCGCTTGTCACGGAAGCTGACGTTTTGCTTTTCGCTTTTCTGATCCATGTTGATCAGTGCACCGCCCTGCTCCATGTATTCCCGTTCCGCCTGATTAACGCCAGGATGATCGCTGGGATCGTGAATCACTTTGAGCCAGATAAGGCTCAGGATGATGCCCAGTCCCCCCATGAACCAGAAGACATGAGCCCAACCGACTGCGGAGGTCAGCCAGCCCATGATGGGTGCGAAAATCACGGTCGCAAAATACTGGGCAGAATTGAAAATGGCCACGGCGGTACCGCGCTCCTGAGCCGGAAACCAGGCGGCCACAATCCGGCTGTTACCCGGAAATGAAGGTGCTTCTGCCAGCCCCACCATAAAGCGCAACATAAACAGCGCCATCACGATGGTGTAACCACTGAACAGGTCCACGAAACCTTGCAGCAAGGTAAATAACGACCAGAGGAAGATGCTCCAGAAATAGACGCGTTTGGACCCAAAGCGATCCAACAGCCAGCCGCCGGGGATTTGTCCAATAACATAGGCCCACGAAAACGCCGAGAAGATGTAACCCATGCCCACGGGATCGAGGCCAATATCCTTTGCCATCGCGGAGCCAGCGATGGATAACGTCGCCCGGTCGCCGTAGTTGAATGAGGTCACAATAAACAACATGACCACAATCCAGTAGCGTGCATTTGTCCGTTTCTGGACCGCCTCTGACGTCTGGTGAAAACTACTCATGATGCACTCCTGAAAAATAGCGAAAGTGACATTCGCTCTGACTGCATACACATCGCGTTGGGTATCAGAGAGATGTAGGTTAAACACGGCGATTTTTTTATTGGCAAATTGCTCACGCGGCGTGACATATAACCTGACCGGGGAAACGGAAATCAGTATAAGAAGTGGGTTTCACGGTGACATTGGAATATCTCCCTGGAATAAGGAGAAGGAATCGTGCTTTTTTGGGCTATTGCATAAAACACTGCGGCGCATTTCACGTATTTTGGTATTCCTCACCCAAAGCCAGCTCCTACGCCCGACGATCGCCGGCTTTGTGAGAATCTTCACTTGATTTGGTAAAAAGACATGAAAACGGCCGTCTCTGAAGGCTGAATGTAGGTCAATTGCACAATGTGCAGGTGAGAACCCCTCTTTATACTGACGGTGGCAAATACTGAACCTGTGACATCTGACTTCTTATAATGAATGCGCCACAGAAATAAGGCGCGACGCACTAGAAGGTGAGCGATGATCCCCCTGTCAAACGAACAACCGCTCTATATCAAAGTTCATGAAAACGATAACGTGGCCATTGTGGTTAACAGCCAGGGACTGCCTGCCGGTACCACGTTTCGTGATGGCTTAACTCTGACCGAGCATATCCCCCAGGGACACAAGGTGGCGCTGCAGGCTATTCCTGATGGGCAGCCCATACTGCGCTATGGCGAGGTGATTGGGCTGGCCATGCGTGATATCGCCCAGGGGAGCTGGATCGACGAATCGCTAATTGCTCTGCCGGACGCCCCGGACTTAGCGCATTTACCTTTAGCGAATAATGTGCCGCCGGCGTTACCGCCGCTGGACGGTTATACCTTTGAGGGCTATCGCAATGCCGACGGCAGCGTGGGCACCCGTAACCTGCTGGGGATCACCACCAGCGTGCACTGCGTCGCGGGTGTGGTGGATTATGTGGTGCAAATCATTGAGCGTGATTTACTGCCCCGCTATCCCAACGTTGATGGCGTGGTGGCGCTGAATCATCTTTATGGCTGTGGCGTGGCGATCAATGCCCCCGCGGCGGTGATCCCGATCCGAACCGTTCATAATCTGGCCCTGAATGCCAATTTCGGCGGCGAAATCATGGTGGTCAGCCTGGGATGCGAAAAGTTACAACCCGAACGCCTGCTGACCGGCACGCCTGACGTACAGCCCATCTCGCTGGACGATGCGGATATTGTGCGTTTGCAGGACGAGAGCCGGGTGGGCTTCGGTGCCATGGTGGATGAGATTTTGCAGGTCGCAGAGCGCCACCTGAGCCGCCTTAATCAACGCCAGCGCGAAACCTGCCCGGCCTCTGAACTGGTGGTTGGCATGCAGTGTGGCGGCAGCGACGCGTTTTCGGGCGTGACCGCGAATCCCGCCGTCGGCTTCGCCGCTGATCTGCTGGTACGCTGCGGAGCCACCGTAATGTTTTCTGAAGTCACGGAGGTACGGGATGCCATTCATTTGCTGACGCCACGCGTGGTTGACCAGACCGTGGGCCAGCGACTGATTGAGGAAATGGCCTGGTATGATCGCTATCTCGATCAAGGCAAAACGGACCGCAGCGCCAATCCCTCGCCCGGCAACAAGAAAGGCGGACTGGCCAACGTGGTGGAAAAAGCATTAGGCTCGATTGCCAAATCAGGCCGAAGCCCGATTATGGAAGTGCTGTCACCGGGACAACGGCCAACACGACGAGGGCTGATTTTTGCCGCCACGCCCGCCAGCGATTTTGTCTGCGGCACGCAGCAGCTGGCCTCAGGCATCACCTTACAGGTTTTTACAACAGGCAGGGGAACACCTTACGGCCTGGCGGCGATTCCGGTGATTAAAATGGCAACCCGTACCGCATTGGCTGAACGCTGGCATGATTTAATGGATATTAACGCCGGTACGATTGCCACGGGCGAAGAAACCATCGAGCAGGTTGGCTGGCGGTTGTTTACACTAATTCTGGACATTGCCAGCGGCCGGAAACAAACCTGGTCAGACCGCTGGGGCATCCGCAATCAGCTGGCGGTCTTTAATCCCGCACCGATCACCTGATGCCGTTTTTATGCAGACAGGCCGTGCTGACACCCGCGTGGCGCGCATGTCAGCCACGCGGGTGCCGTCTTCCCCACCCTGTACAGTCAGAGCTGTTTACCCCACTGCTCAACCCAGGGAGACGTTACCGACTCAGGCTCCGGATCTTCGGTGGCGTCGATGAGCAACACGTCACCGATCCGCTTCGCCTGGTGCGCCTGCAGCAATGCATCAAAACGCTTGCCTGCGCCGCAGAAATTTTCATAACTGCTGTCGCCCAACGCTATCACGCCATAACGCAACGTGGGCTGATGGCCCAGCTTATCCTGCATAGCATGAAACAGGCCGGAAATCGTATCCGGAAAATCGCCCTGACCGGTGGTCGAGGTGATGATCAGGGCGACATCACTGGCATAGTGTTGCCAGTCGGCCAGTGTCGGATCTTCGAAAATCGTTACCTCATGGCCCTGCTGCTGCAACAACGGCTCAGCTTCTTCTGCAACCAGTAAGGCGTTCCCATAGACGGTGCCTACAAAAATCCCAATCTTTGCCATTTCTTTTCCCCTTTATTCCGGAACGCTATCCTGACCTGAGCCTGCGAGAAACTCAACCCGTGGCACATCAGGAATACAGGCCTGCCAGCCAAACTGCTCCATCACCCGTTGCCAGACAGGATCGAGCCCGGCACGAATAAGCAGCGGTTCGCCCGTCACAGGATGGTTAAGGGATAAGCTGCTGGCATGCAGCATCAAACGGCTGGCCCCAAAGTGCGCAGCCGCACCACGATTCTGGCGTAAATCCCCGTGGGCCGAATCGCCGATGATGGGATGACGCAAATGGGACATGTGCCGACGGAGTTGATGTTTCCGCCCGGTTTGCGGTTTAAGCTCAACCAGGCTGTAACGTGCCGTGGGATAGCGACTGATGGCGACCGGCATTTCTACCGTTGCCAGTGCGGCGTAATCGGTCACCGCCGGCTGCGGCGCACGGGGTTCGCTGACAAATTTGTCCGCGATCTTGTCCAGCTCTTCCACCAACGGATAATCCAGCCTGTCACTGCCTTCAAGCCAGCCGCGCACAATGGCATGGTAGGTCTTTTCCATGTGGTGATGCTCAAACTGCTGGGACAGCAGGCGGCCTGCCTCACTGGACAGCCCCATCAGCAGCACGCCTGATGTGGGGCGATCCAGCCGATGCGCCGTGAAAACATGCTGGCCTATCTGGTCGCGTACCGTCTGCATCACAAACCGGGTTTCATGGCGATCAAGCCAACTGCGGTGCACCAGCCAGCCTGCGGGCTTATTCACCGCGACCAGCCACGCATCCTGATAAATGATTTCCAGCATCAGACCGGGTCATCCTGCAGCAATGCATCCAGCTGCTGTAAGGTCAGCAACAACAGTGTGCGCCCCGGCTGAACCGGCGTTAACGCCATTTCAAAATAGGGGGCAACCGCAAAATTTTTTGGCAATGCCTGGCCCGCACGAATCAGCATCTGCACCCGTGGAATCAGGACCCACTGCAACCATTCCAGCGGCTGCATCGTGTCGAGGAAAAAAGGTTGCTGGCTTGCGAAAGCCTGTTCGTCTGGCGCGTCCACCTGCCACAGATCGTGCTCACGCATGACGGCTTCGAGCTGTTCAAGCCGTTGCATAATAAACTGTTCTGACGTCATGCCTCACCTCTGACGAATAAAAAGGGGCGGCAAGGATAACCCGCAGGCACAAAAAAAGGGAGCACTGTATTAAACAGTGCTCCCGGTTCGTTTGCAGCTCTCCTGCTACGTTAATGCTCCCTGCTCATCCTTGACAACTTTTCCCGTGCGTAGTCCTTCCGCGAATCATCCTGATCACTCCTTAGCCTCCTGGCCCACCGCCTCGTCCGAGGGGCTCTCATTCTCCATCCTGGAGGTGTCCCTTAACTCATTCCTGAGTGTCCTGCTTCGTCCTGAAGCCTTCCTTGTGACGTAACAGTATTACGTTCCTGCCTCCTGGCCACCGTCTTCCTGACGGTTCCTGCTGTCCATGACGTCCTGTCAGCGAGACCTATTCTCTTAAGAAAAGCCTCAGGGCACAAGGTGTTAAAACACGATATAACGCGATCCTGTTCAAGAGATTGAACAGCGGTGCTAATAAGTTAATGATTTACAATATTTTTACATCTCGGCCGCTACTTCACCGTTTCGCTAATATGGCGATCTCTCACACGGCATGTAAGAGATCTCTCACACGCGAAGCGGCACATCTCTGCAATTAATCACTAAGCGGTTGTAAATTATTAAGAAAAGTACAGATATCCGATGCCAGCGTAATACGTTTCTTCTGACCGGGCGTTTCAAGGATGATGTCACCGCTCAGATTGCACAGGGAAATAATGTTCTCTTCTGACGCAGTGGTGGCAATAAACAGTGTTGGATTCTGCTTCAGGCGCCGCTGCATGACGAGGTGCCCGATCAGGTTTTCCTGCAGCCGGACAAAGTCGGTTTCACTCCAGACCTGGAGCAGCGTTAGCCTGTGGTCCTGCCACATGGCCTGCATGTCCCCCGCGAACTGGTGCGTATAAAAGGCCGTAATCTGCGGTTGCAGCGCAATCTCCAGCGCCCGCTCAACCGCCTCCAGCGAGGGCGGTAGTGTAAAGGGTTGCGGTTGCCAGAGCGCACACTCATCACGGTTTTCCAGCAAACAGGGGGAAGGAATACCATAAAGATCGCGACTGGCTGGCGCATGGCCCCGGCTCTGCTGCCAGTGCTGGCAGTAGCGCGTGGTAAAATCCGTTAACGCTTCAGCGGTTTGCTGCATCATTCAAATTCTCACTTCTGATAGGTTACACTTACTCACTTTGATGACTCTAGTGGTAACCGTTATGTCTTCTTACCAGCCGGACCCGGCACTGAGCAACCTGACGCTGGGCAAGCCTACAGCGTATCACGATCGCTATGACAACAGCTTATTACAGGCCGTGCCGCGCAGCATGAATCGCGAGCCTTTGGGCCTTTATCCCGATAATTTGCCGTTCTCGGGCAGTGATATCTGGACGCTCTATGAACTCTCATGGCTCAACAGCAAAGGCGTGCCCCAGGTGGCCGTGGGCGAAGTCGAGCTTGATGCCCGGAGCCGTAATCTTATCGAATCAAAGAGTTTTAAGCTCTACCTTAACAGCTTTAACCAGACGCGATTTACAGACTGGGCCGAGGTACGCCAGACGCTGGAGCAGGACCTGCGCGCCTGTGCCGAGGGCGATGTCCGTGTGGCGCTGTTTCGCTTACAGGAGATCGAAGGTCAGCCTGTCGGTCACTTTGCGGGCACCTGCATTGATGAGCAGGACATCGAGATTGAAGATTACGGCTTCAATGCCGATTATCTGATCGACGCCGCCGGTCAGGAACAGGTGCAAGAAACGCTGGTCAGCCATCTGCTTAAATCCAACTGTTTGATCACCAATCAGCCTGACTGGGGATCGGTAATGATTCGCTATCAGGGCCCGCGCATCGATCGTGAAGCTCTGCTGCGCTATATCGTTTCATTTCGTCAGCATAATGAGTTTCATGAACAGTGCGTGGAGCGTATTTTCAACGACCTGATGCGCTTTTGTCAGCCATCACAGCTGACCGTCTACGCACGTTACACGCGACGGGGTGGACTGGATATCAATCCGTGGCGCAGTAATGTGCCCTTTACGCCGGGCCATTCTCGTCTGGTTCGTCAATAGTTTGCGAATCCTTTCTCAGACTGTTAAACGCGCATACGGTTCCACTTGAGCAAACCTTGCCGACAAGGCTACTCTGGACAGGGCGGTAACCTGCGGGTTGCCAACCAGGGATTTTGGTCACTGCATTTGCAGTGTCAGTTATCACCCCAGCGGGTGCAAAGGAGTTCATTTGATTACACATGTCAGCCCTCTTGGCTCTATGGATCTGCTCTCCCAACTGGAAGTAGATATGCTGAAGCGCACGGCCAGCAGCGATTTGTATCAACTTTTCCGTAACTGCTCGCTCGCCGTACTCAACTCTGGCAGTCAGACTGACAGCAGCCATGAACTGCTGTCGCGTTTTGAGAACTTCGACATCAACGTACTGCGCCGTGAGCGCGGCGTTAAGCTGGAACTGATTAATCCCCCGGAAGAAGCCTTCGTCGACGGTCGTATCATCCGTTCACTCCAGGCCAACCTGTTTGCCGTCTTGCGCGACATCCTGTTTGTCAATGGCCAGCTCGCCAGCTCGGGGCGTTTACCCTGCGAAGAGGACAACGACTCAGCCACCATCACCAACACGGTGTTTTCCATTTTGCGCAATGCCCGCGCCCTGCATGTGGGTGAATATCCCAATACCGTTGTCTGCTGGGGTGGCCACTCGATCAACGCGGTGGAATACCAGTATTGTCGCAACGTGGGCACGCAACTGGGGCTGCGTGAGCTGAACATTTGTACCGGTTGTGGACCGGGCGTGATGGAAGCGCCGATGAAAGGTGCCGCCGTGGGCCATGCCCAGCAGCGCTATCGTGACAGCCGCTTTATCGGGTTAACTGAGCCGTCTATTATCGCGGCTGAGCCACCGAATCCGCTGGTGAACGAACTTATCATCATGCCGGATATCGAAAAGCGCCTGGAAGCCTTTGTGCGCATCGCGCACGGCATCATCATCTTCCCGGGCGGCGTGGGTACCGCAGAGGAGTTCCTCTATCTGTTGGGCATTCTGATGAATCCACAGAACGCGCATCAGGTTCTGCCGCTTATTCTGACCGGCCCGAAAGAGAGCGCCGATTATTTCCGCGTACTGGACGACTTCATTGTCAGCACGCTCGGCGAGCAGGCACGTAAGCATTATCAGATCATCATTGACGATGCTGCTGAAGTTGCCCGCCTGATGAGAAAAGCCATGCCGCAGGTGAAAGAGCATCGCCGTGAAACCGGTGACGCCTACAGTTTTAACTGGTCAATGCGTATTGCTCAGGATCTGCAGGTGCCGTTTATGCCAACGCATGAAAATATGGCCAACCTCAATCTCTACACAAACCAGGCTCCAGAAAAACTGGCGGCGGATTTGCGCCGGGCCTTCTCTGGGATTGTTGCAGGAAACGTCAAAGAGATGGGCATTCGCGAAATCCGCGAAAAAGGCCCTTACAAACTGCACGGCGATGCCGACATCATGCACCGCATGGATGAACTGCTACAGGGCTTTGTGGCGCAGCAACGTATGAAACTGCCCGGCACTGCCTATATTCCGTGCTACGAAATCATCAAGTAAATCTGGAGGCAGCCTGCGGGCTGCCCATATCTTATGTCTCTTCACTTACTCATTGTTGACGCCCTCAATTTAATTCGTCGCCTGCATGCGGTACAAGGCTCGCCCTGCGTCGACAGTTGCGTAGGCGCGCTGCGTCAGCTTCTGGGGCACACGCGGCCGACGCACGTGGTGGCGGTGTTTGATGGTGAAGCCCGCCATCAGGGATGGCGGCACCAGTTGTTGCCTGACTATAAAAGTGGACGCCCACCGATGCCCGACGATTTGCAGGCCGAAATGCCCGCGCTGAAGGACGCCTTTCGAAACGCGGGCGTCAGTTGCTGGATAGCCGACCAGGATGAAGCCGACGATCTGGCGGCGACGCTGGCGGTCAAAATGGCGCAGGCAGGTCATCAGGCGACCATCGTTTCAACCGACAAAGGTTACTGCCAGTTACTGGCACCGACGATTCGCATCCGTGACTATTTTCAAAAGCGCTGGCTGGATGTGCCTTTTATTGAAGCCGAATTCGGCGTTGCACCCGCGTTGCTGCCTGACTACTGGGGATTGTGCGGCATCAGCAGCAGTAAAATTCCCGGCATCGCAGGCATTGGCCCCAAAAGCGCCCGGGAACTGCTACAGCAGTTTGGTTCGCTGGAATCGCTGTATCAGCAGTTGGATCAGGTGCCGACCAAATGGCGTAATAAGTTACAGGCCGGACAGGAGATGGCGCTGATCAGCCGCGACGTGGCCCGGCTGAAACAGGATTTGGTGCTGGAAGGGAATCTGAATTTACTGCGTTACCATGGCGGCTAATCATATCAGACCGGGCACAATCGCGCCCGGTCAGCAGGGTTAACGCTCGTCGCGGCGGCCACCGACAGCGGCCCAGATGCGACGAATGTGCACTGTCACTTCTTCACGATCGTGATAAAGCTGACGTGCCCGAATCTGCGCGTTAACGCCATTTTCATTGAGTCGCTGCTCGATCATGGCCAGATTCTGCGTGACTTCTTCGTAGCGCTTCTTCATGGGCAGTTTCAGGTTAAATATGGCTTCGCGGCACCAGCCGTTGACCAGCCAGTCCGCCATCAGGTTCGCCACGCGAGCCGGCTTTTCCACCATGTCGCAGACCAGCCAGCTGATGTTGGTGCGGGGCGGACGGAAACGGAAACCGTCTTCACGCTCGTGAAAAACCTGGCCGGTCTCCATCAGGCTGGGCGCCATCGGCCCGTTATCCACGGCGTAAACCATCATGCTGCGCTGTACCAGTTGATAGGTCCAGCCGCCTGGACAGGCCCCCAAATCGACGGCATACATTCCACTGGCCAGACGTTCATCCCACTCATCGGCCGGAACAAAAACGTGAAAGGCCTCTTCCAGCTTAAGCGTGGACCGACTCGGCGCATCAGACGGGAACTTAAGACGCGGAATGCCCATATAAAAGGGTGAGCTGTTCTCCGGCAGTGAATACCCGACGTAGCAGGTGCCGGGGGCGATAAAGAACACATGCACGACCGGGCGTTTTGGGCTTTCATAGTTGAGCAGGATTTTGCTCTCACGCAGGCTGGCGCGCAGCGGGACGGTAAACTTGCGGCAGAACCTGGTGAGCTCTTTGGCTTCGTTGGTGTCCGGCACTTCAACACGCAGTTCCCCGCCCTTTTCCACCACGCCGCTTAACATGCCTACGATGGGGGAAATACGATCGTCCTGGGGCAGATCCCGCAGCAGTTCGCCAACAACCAGCATCTGACGGGCAAAAATCAACTGCTCAAACGGCAACTCGCGGATCAGTCTCTCCGCATCGGGCTGCTGGTAGCACTCAAACAGGACATAACCTGCATCCTCTTTAACCCGAGGAAAGCCGTAAACATTGCGCTCGGCGGCTTTAGCACTAATTTCCGCCGCACACTCTTTTTCAAAGCCAGCGCGGCAATACAGTAAAACTTTATTCATGGCGTTCTGCCTTGGTTTTAAGACGCAGTGCGCCAATCAACATCAATAGCCAGCCAACGAGGAAGAACAGCCCCCCAACTGGCGTGATAAAAACAAAAAACGTTAAGTGCGACAGCGCCAGGGAATAGAGGCTGCCGCTGAATAATACGGTACCCAGTGCCATAGAGGCGCTGCTCCAGTAGAACCAGATATTACAGCGATAAAGCATCGCCGCTCCCAGCCCCAGCACAGCCAGCGTATGATAAGCCTGGTATTCCAGCCCGGTATGAATCCAGGCCATTTCAGTCGCTCCCAGCGTTTTATTCAACACATGAGCACCAAAAGCACCAAATGCCACCAGGAAAAACCCACTGATGGCCGCAAAAATAAACATGGCACGTCTGGACATGAATGTATCCTCAAGGTGCGTTTGCAGGTCCCTGCAAAAAAATAAAAAAGTTACTGATCATAACGAAAGCGGAATTTTTCTTGTTCGGTAGCCGCTTTGGCGAGGATCCACTGTCGAAAGGCGGCTATTTTACCCAGTTCTGCCTGACTGTCATGACAAACCAGATAAAAAGCATTTTTGCTCACTAAAACGTCATTAAACGGACAAATCAACCGTCCCGCTTCGATTTCGCTTTGCGCCATAACGTTATTGGCCAGGGCAACGCCCTGCCCATGGATGGCCGCCTGCAGCACCATCGCGCTGTGGCTGAAAATGGGCCCCTGTTGCACATTGATATGCTGGACGCCTGACTGACGGATATACGCCTGCCAGTCACGGCGGGAAGCATCATGCAACAATGTAAAACGAGCCAGATCCATGGGCGTTTTCAGGGGATTTTCCCCCGTCATCAGCGACGGCGAACAAACCGGCAGCAAATATTCGGCATAGAGTTTTTCGACCCGCAGGCCTGGCCAGTTTCCCCGGCCATAGAAAATGGCCACATCCACATCATCGGCCAGCTTCTCTTCATCCCGATCGACCGCCTGAATGCGGACGTCAATTCCCGGATAAGCCAGATTAAAGCTGGAAAGACGCGGGACCAGCCACTGAATCGCAAAGCTTGGCAGCAAACTCACCGTCAACGCCCCTTTGGCGCTGCGTGCCTGCAGTTTACGCGTCGCTTCGTTGAGCGCAGAGAAAATTTCTTTGATATCCAGATAGTAGCTTTGGCCTTCCTCGGTGAGTAAAAGCGACCGGTTTCGCCGTCTGAACAGCTTCAGTCCCAGAAAATCTTCCAGTGATTTGATCTGGTGACTGACAGCAGCCTGAGTCACAAACAGCTCTTCAGCGGCTTTGGTGAAGCTTAAATGGCGTGCTGCGGCATCAAATACCCGCAGTGCATTCAGGGGAGGAAGACGTTTTGACATGGTTATCCATAGCCAGCCTGGCAAAAAATACGCGGACTAATACAAAGCCTTAACGTATTAGAATTTATAATCCGAGACATTATAAATTGTCCGTTGAGGAAGCTCCAGCAAATACCTATAGTTGCGGTACTTCCTGAGCCGGAACGAAAAGTTTTTAGATTTGTGAGTGAGTTCGCAGATTTTCTGAAAGCTTTTGGCTTGTGGTCGTGATGTTGTGTTTGCAATTTTGATCTGACCTTTACAGATCAAGCTTTTTTATTTCCTGTAGATTTACCCTGTCTGTCCATTGTGATATTGAGTAGCACCGCAAATTGCGGTGCTTTTTTTATGCGCGGATTACTTCATCTCAACCATTTCTTTCACATCTGAACGATTAATCTGCTGCTCATTGCCATTCGCATCTTTATAGCTAATCATACCGGTATCAGTATCGACTCTTGGTTTACCTTCAGCAACGATAGTGCGTCCGTCATTGGTATGCATTACGTAGTTGCTTGAACAGGCAGCCAGGGTAAAGGCCATTGTACAAACGGCCAGCATTGCGGCGAGTTTTTTCATCTTCTATCTCCTTGCAGATTGATTGCACCAAACCGCCCGCGTTACGCTGACCCGAGAAATGGTCAAGTGGGATCGACTATCAGAATGTCGTATCGCCATGCGGGTGAAGTTTTTACCTTGCAATATTCAGCATAACCCGCTTTTCCAGCTTTGCCAGACAGACATCCATCTTTCAGCCTGAGTCTGATAATTAACAACGAGCTATGTATGCGTGCCTTTAATCCTTCTTCATTCCGGCAGCAGTTTCCTGCCCTGAGCGACGCGGGTGTTTATCTCGACAGCGCCGCCACCACGCTAAAACCGCAGGCGGTAATCGAGGCGACTCAGCAGTTCTACAGCCTGAGCGCCGGTACGGTTCATCGTAGCCAGTTTGCAGCGGCTCGCCGGTTAACCGAGCAGTATGAGCAGGCGCGGGGCCAGGTGGCGCAGTGGCTCAATGCCGCCAGTGACCGGCAGATTGTCTGGACGCGCGGTACCACCGAAGCCATTAACCTGGTGGCGCAAAGCTGGTTAGCCCCGCGTTTACAGCCCGGCGATGAAATCCTCGTCAGCGAAGCCGAGCACCACGCCAATCTGGTTCCCTGGCTCATGGTCGCACAGGCCACGGGCGCGCGCGTGGTAAAATGGCCAATCGGTGAGGATCGCCTGCCCGATATCGCCGTGCTGCCCTCACTGATCACTCACCGGACGCGTCTGCTTGCGCTGGGTCAGATGTCCAATGTCACAGGCGGCTGCCCCGATTTATCCCGGGCCATCGCTCTTGCCCATGCGGCAGGGGCAAAAGTTATGGTCGATGGCGCGCAGGGCGTCGTACATTGCCCGCCGGATGTACAGGCGCTGGATATTGATTTCTATGCCTTTTCCGGCCACAAGCTCTATGGCCCAATGGGCATCGGTGTGCTGTACGGTAAAGCGGAATTGCTGGAAGAGATGGCCCCCTGGCAGGGCGGCGGTAAGATGCTGACGAAGGTCGACTTCACCGGCTTTACGCCCCAGCCGGTGCCCTGGCGCTTTGAGGCCGGTACACCAAACGTGGCGGGCGTGACCGGACTGAGTGCCGCGCTGAGCTGGCTGCAACAGCATAATATGTCTAAAGCGGAGATCTGGAGCCAGCAGTTAGCCAGTCTGGCCGAGGAACAGCTTGCAGAACTGCCGGGCTTTCGAAGTTTCCGTTGTGGCCAGGCCAGCCTGCTGGCCTTCGACATTCAGGGAATTCATCACAGCGATATCGTGACACTGCTGGCAGAGCACGGGATCGCCTTACGTGCGGGTCAACATTGTGCCCAACCGTTAATGGCGGCACTGGGCGTTGAGGGGACGCTGCGCGTATCGTTTGCCCCCTATAATAATTTACAGGACGTCGATGCGCTGCTGCGCGCTATGCACAGCGCTGTCGCGTTGTTATCGGAGTTTTAATCATGCACGCATCCCTGCTTGCCCCGCATCCGTTCGGTGTTGAAATTACGCCTGCGGATCTGAAAGAAACCTTCTCTCACTGTCGGCAGTGGGAGGATCGCTACCGGCAGCTGATTTTACTTGGCCGACAGTTACCGGCCTTACCTGACGCATTAAAAACACCGGACAGTGAGCTGAGTGGTTGCGAGAATCGCGTCTGGCTGGGCAGCCAGATCCGGGAAGAAGGTTCCCTGCATTTTTACGGTGACAGCGAAGGTCGCATCGTTCGTGGTTTGCTGGCCGTGCTGCTCACCGCTGTTGAAGGCCAGACGCCCGCGCAATTACTGGCGGCCGATCCGCTGGATCTGTTTGAATCGCTAGGCCTGCGTGCGCAGCTTAGCGCCTCACGCAGTAGCGGCCTGAAAGCGCTGGCCGATGCCGTCCAGCAGCATGCGCAACGGGCGCTGGGTTAACCGCTCATGGCGCAGTCGTCGGCCAGTGTTTAGCTAAGCAGGTCAGGCTGGCGGCCTGGCAAACGCGGGCTAAAGCCGTACAACCGCGTTGCACGGCAGATTAGCATTACGCCTGGCGCGCGGCCCGTGCCAGAAATTTCTTCAGGGCATGCGAAACGGCGACAAAGCCAAAGGTGGCGGTGACCATCGTGGCTGCGCCAAATCCGGATTCACAATCCATTCTTTTCGGCCCTTCCGCTGTGCTGCGTGAGGCGCAAACCGAGCCATCCGCCTGCGGATAAACCAGTGCCTCTGTAGAGAAAACGCAGTCGATGCCCAGCTTGCCTTTGCTGTTTTTTACCACGCCCAGCTGTTTAAGCCGCTCGCGTAATTTAGCCGCCAGGGGATCCTGGATGGTCTTCGCTAAGTCAGTCACCTGGATTTGCGTGGGATCGATTTGCCCACCTGCGCCGCCCGTGGTGATCAGGGGAATCTTATTGCGTCGACACCAGGCAATTAGCGCCGCCTTGGGTCGCACACTGTCGATAGCGTCAATCACATAGTCGATATCGGCAGTCAGCAGCGTCGCCGTGTTTTCCGGGGTGATAAAGTCATCAATACAGATCACCTCACAGTCAGGATTAATGGCGCGCAGACGCTCGGCCATCACGTCCGTTTTGGCTTTACCCACATTGCCGCTCATCGCATGTATCTGACGATTGGTGTTGGTGATACAGACATCATCCATATCGATCAGGGTAATCCTGCCGATGCCGGTTCTTACCAGTGCCTCGGCAGCCCAGGAGCCCACGCCGCCAATACCAATCACGCAGAAGTGGGCATCAGCGAAATGCTGCAACGCCGACTGCCCATAAAGACGTGCCGTGCCACCAAATCGCTGGTGCCAGGCATCGTTTAACACTTTCATAGTTGAACCTGTTACTGAGCGCGGGCCCGATCGCCCGCCGCTTCAAAATTTAGTTAGCGCCTAACAGCAGGCTGCCGTTGTTGTTGCTCTGCGCGTTGCTGAACAGCGGCTGACCGGCTCCCGGTGCTGATTTCAGCACCCACACACGACCATAATGGTTATAGAACCCCGCCAGATGGGCAGCATCTGGCCCTACGCCCTGATAGATATCGAAGTGCTGGCCTTTGATCGCGCCGCCGACATCCAGCGCCACCATCACCCGCATTTCATATTTCCCGTTGAATTTGCCCTTTTCATTGAGCTGCGGCACTTCCGCCAGCAGCACCGTTCCGGCAGGAATCAGTGAACGATCGGATGCCACAGAGGCTTTCGCCACCAGCGGTACCGCGCTCGCGCCACGTACCGGCACATAAGGTTCGGGTTTGAAAAAGACAAAGGAAGGGTTAGTTTCTAGCAGCGCCCGCACTTCCTCGGGTGAATGTTCCTCAGCCCACTGGCGAATAGCCTGCATTGACATGTCTTCACGCTTGACCTCGCCCCGGTCGATCAGCTCTTTACCGATGCTATGATAACCCCAGCCGTTTTTGCCGCCATAACCAAAAAAGCTCATCGGACGTCCGTCACCAAAATCGACATAGCCGCTGCCCTGCACATCCATAATAAAGTTATCGATGAGTGAGTTACTCCAGGCAATCACGTAGCGATCGTCTAACGCCCCACTGTATATCGATGCGCGGCTGGGTAATTTCTGACCGCGTTTGCGCGGCGGCATGCGGTAAATAGGGTACTGAAACTCACCCTGTCGCGTGTAGCGTGCCTGAACGACCGGCGTGTAGTAGCCCGTGAACTGGACGTTACCGTAATTATCGGTGCCTTCCATCTGAAACGCATTTAACCCAAACTGGCGCAACTGTCGTGTATCGCCCCCCGCCATCAGCCAGTTTTCAACCGCACTGTAAGTGCTGTTGTTACGGCCAAACAAACCCGAAGCGGCCGCCTGGATTTGCTGAATCTGTTGCCCAAAATCTCTGCCGTTAACCGGACGGCCTTTGGCGTTAGGTTGATTCACCAGCGCTAAGGGCTGATCAAGTTTTCCGTCTTTATATTGTTGACCCCGATCGGTCGGCTTAGAACTACAGCCCGCCAGAAGCGCTAAAAATGCGCCAGTAAGTGCGTACTTCGCCCAACGTCCTTTCATCTTCATCTCTTTTTATAAGTGTTCGCCACGCGACGATAGCAAAGCCGTCATCAGAATGAAATCCATCCTCTTTCGTCATAACGGATATCGGTGCAATAAATCACCAATTGGTGGAATCCTTCAGCAATTAACAGCAAATTTAGCCTTTTAGGGCAAAAAGGGGTTGCAACAATCATCGTGCGGAGTATAGTGCGCATCCACGGACGCGGGGTGGAGCAGCCTGGTAGCTCGTCGGGCTCATAACCCGAAGGTCGTCGGTTCAAATCCGGCCCCCGCAACCAGTTCTTCTGTAGTTTTGCTCAGACAGAAGAAACAATGTGAAAAGTCGCTATGCGCAATCGGACGCGGGGTGGAGCAGCCTGGTAGCTCGTCGGGCTCATAACCCGAAGGTCGTCGGTTCAAATCCGGCCTCCGCAACCAATTCTTCTGAGATAATGCTCACTCAGAAGGGACAATGTGAAAGTCGCTATGCGCAATCGGACGCGGGGTGGAGCAGCCTGGTAGCTCGTCGGGCTCATAACCCGAAGGTCGTCGGTTCAAATCCGGCCCCCGCAACCACTTTAAACACCTGAGAAGGTGTTTTTTTGTTTCTGGCCTCCGTCAGTCAATTCCTCTCTCCTTTTTACCGCTCAGACACGCAGTGAGATCAGACCGTACGCGAATGTCGCAACAGATCTTGCTCTGGCCAACCCGTTTCTGCTTTTATGATTCATCCGGACACGACAAGGTCTGTTATGAATACCTTCAACATTGCTGCACTTGCTGCACAGTATCCGCCGGTTGCGGATATGATCGCGCTGAAAGAAACCATCTGGTTCAATCCTGCCACCACAACTGTCGCCGACGCCCTGCCCTTTGTGGGTCTGACAGAGCAGGACGTTGAAGCCGCCCATGCCCGCCTGAAGCGGTTTGCGCCTTTGCTGGCTCAGGCCTTTCCTGAAACCGCCGCCGCGGGCGGTATAATCGAATCAGATGTGGTCGCGATCCCCGCCATGCAGGCCCGGCTGGAACAGGCGTACGGCCAGAAAATTGCAGGCACACTGCTGCTGAAGAAAGACAGCCACCTGCCGATTTCTGGCTCCATCAAAGCGCGTGGCGGCATTTATGAAGTACTGAATCATGCCGAGAAACTGGCATTAGCTGCCGGTTTGCTGTCCCCGGAGGCGGATTACCGCACGTTGCTCTCCCCCACGCTTCGGCAGTTTTTTAGCCAGTACCGTATTGCCGTGGGATCGACCGGCAATCTCGGGCTGTCGATTGGCATCATGAGCGCCCGCCTCGGCTTTAACGTAACCGTTCATATGTCGGCGGATGCCCGGGAATGGAAGAAAGCAAAACTGCGCAGCCATGGCGTAACGGTGGTGGAATATGAACAGGATTACGGCGTGGCGGTCGGGCAAGGACGCAAAGCGGCCGCATCGGACCCCAACTGTTTCTTTATTGACGATGAAAACTCCCGCACGCTGTTTTTAGGTTATGCGGTCGCCGGCCAACGGCTGAAAGCGCAGTTTGAACAACAGGGTCGCGTGGTTGATGCCCAACATCCCTTATTTGTGTACCTGCCCTGCGGCGTGGGCGGTGGCCCCGGCGGCGTCGCGTTTGGCCTGAAGCTGGCATGGGGTGACCATGTTCACTGTCTGTTTGCGGAGCCCACTCATTCGCCCTGCATGTTGCTGGGCATAACAACGGGCTTACACGACGGCATTTCCGTACAGGACATAGGTATTGATAATGTCACGGCTGCGGATGGTCTGGCGGTAGGCCGGGCGTCCGGCTTTGTGGGCAGAGCCATGCAACGTCTGCTGGATGGCATTTACACACTTGATGATGCGCGCATGTACGACATGCTCGGCTGGCTGGCGCAGGAAGAAGGTCTGCGGCTTGAACCTTCTGCGCTGGCCGGGATGATCGGTCCACAGCACGTATGTGGTTCAGCGCACTATCACGCGCTGCACGACTTCAGCCCAACACAGTTACGACAGGCCACTCACCTGGTCTGGGCGACGGGCGGCGGCATGGTGCCGGAACAGGAAATGGCGCACTACCTGGCAAAAGGCCGCTAAGTGGACGCACATCGTCGGCGAGACAGGAACGCCACGCAACCCGGTCCCTGTTCCGCTTCTGACGGCAAACCCTGACAGCAGATAAGGCCGGGCGGGTGATTTTTCCTGCCCGGCAGCTTAACGGTGTGCCAGCGCCGCCCCGTTTTTGAAATAGGCCTTAATGCCTTCCAGAATGGCCTCGGCGACCTGATGTTGATAACGCGTGGTGCGGAGTTTACGCTCTTCTTCGACGTTGCTGATGAACGCGGTTTCCACCAGGATCGAGGGAATATCCGGTGCCTTCAGCACCGCAAAACCGGCCTGATCCACAGTGCGTTTGTGCAGATGGTTAATCCGCCCCATCCGGTGCAGCACTTCTTTGCCAAACTTCAGGCTGTCATGGATCGTCTGGCGCTGCACCATATCAAACATGGTGTGATCCAGATAGCGATCGCCACTCATGCTGACGCCGCCAATCAGGTCGGATTCATTCTGGGTTTGCGCCAGAAAACGCGCCGCGGCTGACGTCGCCCCCCGGGTCGAAAGGGCAAACACAGAGGAGCCCCGTGCGGCCCGGCTGGTGAAAGCATCCGCATGAATGGAGACGAACAGATCGGCCCGCTGTTTACGGGCTTTGGCCACGCGAACCCGCAGGGGAATAAACACATCCTCGTTACGCGTCATGTACGCCTTCATATTGTGTTCTTTCTCAATCAGCGCCTTAAGGCGGCGGCCAATCTTCAACACAATGTCTTTTTCACGGGTTTTGTATTTACCGTGCGCGCCCGGATCTTCCCCGCCATGGCCAGGATCGATCATGATAATGATGGGGCGATCGCGCCCGGCTTTACCGGGTAACGGCGGCTGAACGCTTTCATTTTTATCCAGATCGCCCTGGTTGTAATCTTTCAGTAATGCCAGCAGCGGATCATCTTCTACCGTATTCTGGCTGGGGTAGAGATCGACCACCAGCCGGTGTTGAATACTGGAGACCGGTGCAAGGCTGAAGATTTTTGGCGAGACGTTGCGTTTCAGTTCCAGCACCACCCGCACGGTATTGGCATCGAACTGCCCGACCCTGGCGTTTTTGATAAAAGGATCGTCCACCCTGACGTGCTGGTTAACGCCCTTAAGGACCGAATTGAGGTGCAGGTTCTCAATGTCGATGACCAGCCGGTCCGGATTCGTCAGTGCGAACTGCTTATACTTAAGGGCAACATTGGATTCCAGCGTCATGCGCGAATAGGTTGAAGAGGGCCAGATGCGAACCGCCATAATATGGCTGGTGGCCGCGATGCCCACACCGCTTACGCTGAGCAGCAGCAGTGCCCCAGTACCTTTTAATAATCGTCTACGTGAAATAAGGGGATGACCTTCCGACATGCCACTCCAGCTGTTATATCGTGTTTAAAAAAACGGCAACCAAATAAAATGGCGGCGAAAACTTTATCCAATCCGGCTGACGATGTCACCCCGGAAACTCTAAATAATGCAGTCTGTTAGCGGCGTTATCACCTGAAAAAACGTAAATAAACGTCAGGATTAGCGCTTGCAAAATGGCCGCCAAAGGCATAAAAATACAGAAAATACGAATAAACATTCACTGAGGGTTAGCCGTGAAGGAACGTAGTACTGAACTGGTTCAGGGTTTTCGCCATACCGTTCCCTATATCAATGCGCATCGGGATAAGACATTTGTCATCATGCTTGGCGGTGAGGCCATTGAGCATGAAAATTTCTCCAGCATCGTCAACGATATTGGCCTGCTTCACAGCCTTGGCATTCGTTTAGTCGTCGTGTACGGCGCACGTCCGCAGATTGATGCCAGCCTCGCCGCAAACCAGCTGGAACCGGCTTACCACAAATATACCCGCGTAACCGACGCGCAATCACTGGAGCTGGTAAAGCAGGCCGCAGGCCGTCTTCAGTTGGATATTACCGCCCGCCTTTCCATGAGCCTGAATAACACTCCGTTACAGGGCGCGCATATCAACGTGGTGAGCGGCAACTTTATCATTGCCCAGCCGCTCGGCGTGGATGACGGCGTCGATTACTGTCACAGCGGTCGCATTCGTCGTATTGATGAAGAGGCTATTCACCGCCAGCTCGACAACGATGCCATTGTGCTGCTGGGTCCGGTGGCCGTGTCAGTGACCGGTGAAAGTTTTAACCTGACTTCTGAAGAAGTGGCCACGCAACTGGCAATTAAGCTTAAAGCAGAAAAAATGATTGGCTTCTGCTCGGAACAGGGCGTAATCGATCGTGAAGGCAACATTGTTTCGGAGTTATTTCCCAATGACGCTCAGGCACGCATTGATGAAATGGAACGCGATGGCGATTTTCTGTCTGGCACGGTGCGCTTTCTGCGTGGCGCCGTTAAAGCCTGTCGCAGCGGCGTCCGTCGCAGCCATCTGATCAGCTATCAGGAAGACGGCGCCCTGTTACAGGAACTCTTCTCGCGCGACGGCATTGGTACGCAGATTGTCATGGAGTCCGCCGAGCAGATTCGTCGGGCCACGATCAACGACATCGGTGGCATTCTGGAGCTGATTCGTCCGCTGGAACAGCAAGGGATTCTGGTACGCCGTTCACGCGAACAGCTGGAAATGGAGATCGACAAATTCACCATCATTCAGCGGGACAACCTGACCATAGCCTGCGCCGCGCTCTATCCGTTTATGGATGAAAAGATTGGCGAAATGGCGTGCGTTGCGGTCCATCCGGATTACCGCAGCTCCTCGCGCGGAGAGCTGCTGCTGCAACGCGTTGCACTTCAGGCGAAGCAGATGGGGCTGGAAAAACTGTTTGTGTTAACCACACGCAGTATCCACTGGTTCCAGGAGCGCGGTTTCACGCCGGTGGATATCGAGTCACTGCCGGAGAGTAAGAAAGAGATGTACAACTACCAGCGCCGTTCCAAGGTGTTGATGGCCGATTTAACCTGATGGCAGCCGGGCGGCCATCCCGCCGCCCGACCTGTTATCCCTGCGTTTCCGCCCCCAGCCTTTCCACCAGGCCACTTCGCCGCTGCGTCTGCAACTGGACTGCCCGTTCAAATATCGCGCGATCGCTGTAAAGGGTCAGTTGTTTGCGTGCACGGGTAATGGCCGTGTAAACCAGCTCACGGGTCAGGACCGGCAAAAACTGCGTCGGCATGACCAGCGCGGTATGATCAAATTCTGAACCCTGCGACTTGTGCACCGTCATCACCCATGCTGTTTCATGAGACGGCAAACGGCTGGGCTGAATCGCTTTCACGCTGCCGTCTGGCAACGGAAAAAACACCCTGAGTTGCCCTTCAGCATCACGCAACGTAATGCCGATATCGCCGTTAAACAGCCCCAGGGCACTGTCGTTGCGGGTGATCATCACCGGACGTCCCGGATACCAGCGGCTGCCCAGTGCAGGACGCCGGATGCGCTGCAGCTGCATCAGACGCTGTTCGATGCGCTGATTTAATCCGTGCACACCGAATGGCCCTTCACGCAGGGCACACAGGAGCTGATAACGGCTAAATGCCGCAATGGCCTGTTCTGGCGCAGCCTGACGCTGAACGGCATCCAGATAGTCCTGATAGCCCTGCGCCACCTCGTTCAGCATGGTCTGATATGCCTCACCGTCATTCAGCGGCTGAAAAGACAGGTCAGCATGTCCGGCGGCGAACACCTTACTCATCTGGCGCGCATCGCCCTGGTTGACGGTGCGGGCAAGCTGGCCAATACCGGACTTTTCGTCAAAGCGGTAACTCTGGCGGAGCAGACAAATGCTGTCGCGAACGGCAGGCGCGGTATCGTCCTCGCTGCCCGTAAGCGCACATTCGGTAAGCGTCACCAGTTGTGCGGCGCGCGCCGGACTGAAGCCGGTTTCGCTGCAACGACAAATGTCCCCCAACACCGCTCCGGCTTCAACCGAAGCCAGCTGATCGCGATCGCCCAGAAACACCACTCTGGCGTGAGGCGGCAAGGCGGAAATCAGTTTTGCCATCATCGTCAGATCAACCATCGACGCTTCATCAACCACCAGCACATCCAGGTGTAACGGGTTACCCGCATGGTAGCGCATGCGCTGCGAGTCAGGCTGTGCGCCAAGCAGGCGATGCAGCGTGGTCGCTTCAGCAGGAAAACGCGCACGCTCGTCATCGTCCACCGCCAGTCCCTGCAGGGCTTTTCCCAGGGATTCGGTCAGACGGGCTGCCGCTTTCCCTGTCGGTGCCGCCAGCTGTATGCGCAGAGGTTCGGGATTCAGGCGAATCAGCGCCGCCAGCAATTTCGCCACCGTCGTGGTTTTGCCGGTACCGGGTCCGCCTGAAATAACGGCGGTTTTACGGGTCAGTGCCACCGCAGCAGCAATTTTTTGCCAGTCGTCAGGTTGACGGCCAAATAACGTCTGCAGAACATCTCGTGCCTGTTGCGAATCAAACGTCCCGCTATCCGGCTGCAATGAGAAAAACCGGGCAACCTGGCCTTCACTTTGCCAAAGCCGGTGCAGGTATAAACGCTGGTGACTCAGCACCAGGGGCGTCACAACACGGCCATCGCTCACCGCTGACCAACTGGCCAGCTGTGCATGCCGCTCTGCTTCATCGGGCGCGCCTGCGGCCTGCCACAGTGCCTGCGCCAGTGCGGGCTGACGACCGGAGAACAGCCCAGCCTCATTCAGGTTAGCCAGCGGCAGGCAGACATGTCCTTCGCCCGCGTCGGCACTCACACAGGCCGCTGCCAGCAACCGAAAGGGTTGCGTCTCATCTGCAATCAGGCGGGCAAACTGAATATCCAGAGGACGCAGTAAACGCTTTTCGACTGCCTGAAGCAGCAAGGCGTTTATATCACTCATAAGCTCTCCTCTGTATGACCAAACAATGCATCCAGTTCCTCAATAAAGGCGGGATCGGGACGAGTGGTAAAGATGCCGTTATCGGCAGAGGTGCCATCCACCCCGCGCAGGAATACATAAAAGACGCCGCCAAAATGCTGTTGGTAATCATAGCCCGCCAGGCGGTGCTGCAGATACCGGTGCAGCGCCAGTGTGTACAGCTGATATTGCAGGTCATAGCGATGGTCGATCATGGCCTGCGCCATCGCCTCCTGCGTATACGCGGTATGGCTGTCACCCAGCCAGTTCGATTTGTAATCCAGCAGATAATATTTTCCCTGCCAGCGAAATACCAAATCAATAAAGCCTTTTAACATGCCTCTCACCTGACGGAAATCCAGCGCGGCAGCGCGCTGCGACAGTGGATCGTACCGGCGCATCAGCGCATCCAGATCGGCAGCCGTCAGCAGGCGGTTGATCGGCAGGTAAAACTCCATCTCAATCAGCCGATCAGCGCTGCGGATGCAGTCCAGGGTTAAGCCGTCTTTGTTGAGCGGCGTGGTCAGTACGCGGGCGATCCACTGCTGAATCACGGGCAGCCAGTTCAGGGAATAGCCCTGTTGCTGAAGCTGATCCTCCAGCCAGAATGCGTCCGGCGGCTCAGTGAAATCCATGGCCTCAAACAGTCCGTGCAGAAACGTGCCGGGAGCCGCACCGCGGGGGAAGTGGTGCGGCGTTAACAAGGGCTCTTCATCCTCAGCCGCCTCACCAGCAGCATCAATATCGAATTTCGGCAAAGCATCCAGCAGGGGGGAACTGCCGTGCTGTTGTAATCCGGAGTAACTGGTGACGCGCCAACTGTCCGCCAGCGCTCGGGTCATTTCCCGACTGCTCAGCGCGTTCTCGCGGTGTTCGCTGTCCTGCCACTTCGCGCCGTGCTGCAGCTCGCTCCGTATCACCTCAATCCCTTCGCCTGCGAGCGCCTCAAGATGGTGACTGAGCACGGCGGCATCGCCGCTCTCACCGCGCTGTACCAGGTAGCCCAGCGCGCTCTTATGCAGATCGCTGTCGCCCTCTTTTTTACGCGCGCCTTTGATTAGGGGCGCAATACCCACGCTGCAGTGGTAAACCGAGCGCGTCAGCGCGACATAGAGCAGCCGTAAATCCTCGGCCAGTCGCTCCTCTTCCGCCAGCGTCAGGCTCTGTGCATCGCCCTGCACGTCGAGCATGGCAGCAAAACTTTCACGGTCGTGATACAGGGCGCTGGCCGCTTCGCGAAATCCGGCCGCAAACGGCAGCCAGACCAGCGGATACTGCAGGCCTTTGGATTTGTGAATCGTGACGATCTGCACCAGGTGGCGATCGCTTTCCAGACGCAGCTGCTGACTGGCGGCCTGGCTGTCAGGGCGGGCAATTTGCTGTGCCAGGAAACGCACCAGAGCATGCGTGCTGTCGAGCTGCGTTGCCGCTTCCTGCAGTAATTCGCCCAGATGCATCAGATCGGTTAAGCGCCGCTCGCCATTTTCGGAAGCCAGCATATTTTCCGCCAGTTGCCGTTTAATCATTACATCGCGCAACATGGGCAGTACGCCACGTTGCTGCCAGATCTGCTGCCAGCTGACAAACTGCTCTACCAGCGCATCCCACTCACGTTCGTTTTGCGCCAGCGCATCAAGTTGGGCGGCATCGATAGCAAAGATGGACGTGGCCAGCGCGCTACGCAGCAGTCGCTCCTGTTCAGGTGACTGCACCGCCTGCAACAGCCATAACAGCTCGCGCGCTTCAGGCGTGGTATAAACGCTGTCACGGCTGGACAGGTAGACCGACGGAATGGCCAGCTTATTCAGCGCGTCACGAATCAGACTGGCTTCATTGCGGCTACGCACCAGTACGGTGATATCCGAGGCCTTAACCGGCTGCAGTGCATCGCCTTTCCCTAACCGCGCCTTGCCCTGCTGACCGGCCACCAGCCAGCGGCTGATATCGGCCGCACACTGCTGGGCCATAAATTGTTGGTAATCACTTACTCCAACACCTTCGCCCGGCTGGAGCCAGAAGCGCAAGGCTGGCTGGGGCTGATCATGGTAAACCAGCGTTAACGCCTGATTCGGGGCGGCCGGGCTGACCGGAAGAAACGGAATGGAAGAAAATAAAAAGGGTGCGTCAACCTGTGAAAACAGGCGGTTGACGCTGTTCACCATCGCGGGCGATGAGCGCCAGTTCGTCTCCAGCGTATAGTGAGCACTAACTTCACTACGGGCGCGTAAGTAGGTAAAAATATCTGCGCCGCGAAACGCATAGATCGCCTGCTTGGGATCGCCAATGAGCAGCAACGCCACATCCGGCTGTTGAATATACAGCGTACGGAAGATTCGGTACTGTTGCGGGTCGGTATCCTGAAACTCGTCAATCAGGGCCACCGGGAAACGGCCACGAATAGTTTCGGCCAGCAGCGCCCCGCCCGGCTGCTGAAGCGCTTCATCCAGACGACTTAACAGATCGTCAAATCCCAGCAAGGCACGCTGCCGTTTTTCCCGCTGCACCGTTTCTTTCACCTCGCTCAGCGCCTGCCAGATTATGATATCGCGGAGCGTCAGCGGTTCGGCAAGAAAGCCATCGACGGCATCGAACAGCGCATGTTGCGGTGCCTCGCCCTTTTTGGTTTTTTCGTGCAGCACCTGCTGGCCAAAGCGTTCAAGCTCTTTAGGAAACTGGTAATCCAGCGTATCGCTCTGTGCCCACTGAGTCACTTTCGCCACCCAGTTAGGTAAGTGCTTACTGCTGTAGCTGCGTTTGTCGACGCCGGAAGCCGCGATCATCCCTTCGATATCGGCACAGACAGTCTGCCACTGCTGCTTGAGGGCCTGGATGCGTTGCAGGTTAGCGGTATGACGTGATGCCAGCGTTTCGTCTGCGCGAGGCGGACGCTTCAGCCTGGGGGATTCCCCCTGTAGCCAGGGCCGTAACGTCGTCAACAAACTGTCCGGGCCGCTCCACTCCGCCGCGATCACCCGGGCCACATCCAGTGACAGGGGATAACACTGGCGACGCCAGAAATCCGCCGCGGCCTGGCGGAGTAACGTTTGTTCGTTTTCGATGAGTTCCTGCTCGAACAACATGCCTGACTCAAAGGCATTCAGGTTGAGCATGCGCTGGCAAAAACCATGAATGGTAAAAATCGCCGCTTCATCCATTTGCCGCTCAGCCGCCAGCAGCAGCGAGGCCGCCTGGGGCAAATCCGCTATCTGTTCAATCAGCTGTTGGTGCATGGTGTTATGGCTTTTACCCCGCACGCAGGCGAGCCGAAGCTGATGAATATTGTCACGAATACGGCCGCGCAGCTCCGCCGTGGCGGCTTCTGTAAAAGTCACCACCAGGATCTCTTCGACTGACAGCGGCCTGCGCCAGGCGTTCTCGCCCCCCAGCCCTAATAACAAACGCAGGTAGAGCAGACCAATCGTAAAGGTCTTACCGGTGCCCGCTGAGGCTTCAATTAACCGCTCGCCGTTGAGGGGCAGCGTTAGGGGGTTTAACGGTTCAGGTCTGGACGCCGTCATGGTGTTTCACTCTTGACCGGCAGAGACTGCTGTAATTTGGCGATTTCTGGCCAGGTCCGCCAGCCCGGTAACGGTGCGAAGGCGATGTTATGCTCGCCGCTACCGGCGATTTGAGAGGTCATTGCCATGCCCTTTTTCTGCATGACGGCCTGGTGAAAGAAGTCCGCCAGTCCGGCAGGGGTAAGCTGTTGAACCTGCTCCATCAGCTTTTGTCGGGTATCAAAATCGTAATTCTGCCGATCAAAATCGCGGCTGTAACGGTCGGCCTCTTCATTCAGCGTTTGTGGACGCTGTTTCAAATCGTTGATCATGGCCTGCTGATACTGCACAAAATCGGCCTGACTCATCGAGCGCAGGCGGTGTTCCGCCTGGGGATAAAACGCCTGATAGCGCTGCATCAGATAAGCGGGTGGCTTACTGTTACTTTGCAGCAGAAAGCCAATCCCCCACTGACGCCCTACCGGCATCCTGAACGCAAACACGGCATAACCTAACTGCTCCTCGGTACGCAGTTGGTTATAGAACCACGGCTGGACAATCTGACTGAGCATCGCGCTGTTGGCCATACTCTGGTATTCGTCATAACCCAGGGGAATATAGAGCGCCGCCAGCGCAGAGTCCGTGCTGCTGCCGTGCTGCTCCAGATTCGCCTTAAGCGGCTTTTCGACACTGAGGTAATTGCTGTGCCAGTAGTGCGTACCGTCGCACTGCATCTGCTGTTTCAGCTCGCGTCCCAGTTGCGTCACACTGTCAGCACTCAGGTTACCGATCACCATCATTTCTGGCGTGGCATTTTTAATTAAGGCATCGCGATAGGCCACGACATCCTTCAGTGTAATCCCGTTGACCAGCTTACGGCGCGTGTCTCGTTGCGTGTAAGGCAGTTGGGATAAGAGCTGCATAGGCTGGATCGCCTGCTCGAAGGCTTTTCCTTTCTCTGCGGCATCCAGACGCTCCAGATACCAGGATTTGGCCTGTTGTAGCTGTGCCTCGCTGGGCTGAAAAGTGCTGTAGCGATTAACTAACTGCTTAAGCAGGTCAGGCAGGCGTTGTGTAAAGCCGCTGGCATTAAAGACCAGACCATCGTTTTCGCTGGTTGAAAAACTGATGCCGCCAATAGACGCCTGGGAACTCAGTTCATCCAGCGCCAGGCTTGCCAGATAATCATTCAGGCCGAACAGTACCTGCTGACGCGCATCACTGATCGCCTGCTGATTTCGCAGCGCGACGGTGATGCTGGCCTTTGGCTCGCTGGCATAGAACTGGCTTGGCATCCAGTAAATACGCATCCCGAAATCATTGTCGAGCTTAACCGGATGACGGTAGGTTTTGTCAGTCGACACCAGGGTAAACGCATCGGGAATGTAGGGATTTAAGCGCGGCATGGCGAGCTGAATCGCCTGGCCACGCTGTTGCCATTGCGTCAACGTCTGGGCCGTTATCTTATCAACCTGATAAGGCGCATTCACAAAATAGGCCAGCTTGTTATGCGGTTCCTGCGGGCTGATGTACCAGATTCGCGCCTGCGCTGGCGTCATGCTTTCCAGACGAGCATTGATAGCCGCGGGATCGTAGCGATCGGCCAGATAAGGCGCATCCAGCGTGTGCTCAACCGGAACACGCAGCATCGTATCCGCCAGCCACTCAATATAGTCCATGTCGCGGGTGATTGACGGATAACGGAAGTCCAGCGCCAGCACATGCGAAACTTCATCGAAATAGCGTTGGTCGATACCGTTTTTGCGCAGCATCGCGAGATAGCTAAAAACAGCCGCGACGACCTCATCACGTTGTGCCAGACCTTTGTCCGTTAATGACACGCTGATGGAGAACACGCCGCTGGTGCGCTCGGTCACCGGATCGGCCCCCGCGCTGACGCCGTCGGCCAGGCCCTGTTTTTGCAGCCAGTCGGCCAGCGTATTGGGGCTGCGGTTACCAATGACATAGCTGATAAGCGTGTCCGTTTTACTGCGAAAGCGGTCACTGTTATTCGGTATACGGAACTCGATTTTTAACTGCTTACGCGGCTGCGCCGGCACATAGTGAATAATGATGCCCTGCTGGGCTTCCGTGACGACCGGCTCGGTAATCGCGGGAACGCTGGCATTGTGGTTAGCCACGCGCCCAAACGTATTCACAGCGATGGTCGCCATCTCTGCCAGCGGTTTATTACTGTAGATCACCGCCTTCATCAGATTGGCTGAATAGTGCGTGTGGTAAAAGTCCAGCAGCGCCTGATGCAGATTACTGCCGGGCTTATCGCGCAGGGTATCCAGATTGCCGCCGTAAAAGTGCGCGGCCGGGTGCGCCGGGTTAATCGTCTCAGCCCCGACCTGTCCCATGCGCAAACCGTCACGTGACCGTGCCATGGTCAGCTCCGCATTGACCGCATGGCGTTCCCGATCGGCGTTGACCGGATCCAGTAAGGGTTCGGCAATCGCGTCGGCCAGACGATCGACGGCAGGCTCAAGCGCATCGTTTTCGACTTCGAGGTAATAAGCCGTGCGATAGGAGGCGGTGCTGGCATTATGGCTGCCACCGTGTTTCTTGAGAAAATCGGCAAGGCTGTCAGGCTGTGGGTAACGCGTTGAGCCCATCAGCACCATATGTTCAAGGTAGTGCGCCAGGCCGGGCTGCTGCGCGGGATCATCCAGTGAGCCAATGGGCAATGTCAGCGCAGCAAGGGATTTCGGCGCCTGAGTATCTGAAACCAACAGCACCGTCATGCCATTATTCAGCGTGATGGCCTGATACTGACGCGGATCCTGTTCGCTTTTCCCGATGGGCATGTTGACAGGCTGCCAGCCCGCGCCGGTTTCGGCTTGTACCGCCAGCGCCAGTAAGCCTAGCAGAATGGCGGCGATCAAGCGTGCATGTGTGCGCATGTAAAACCTCTTACGTTACCCAAAAGCCGCGTTGCGAGCGCATTAACGGCTGAAAGTACAACAAACTTTTTGATGTTTTCATTACCCGGCAGCGGTCGCTTACCGGTCGTCCTGATGCGCCTGGAGTACCGGTAAATACCAGCATTCAGCCGCGTCGGTTATCTGCTGTATCCGGGGTTCATCCAGTGCCCTGCATAACCGTTGCAGGTAGGGATCGCTTCCCTCACCTTCCTGTTGGTAACCGCCGACCCAGGCGGCAAGCAGAGCGTTACGGGCTTTGAGCTGTGTCGCCTCATCTGTCATAAACTGATGATTTTTCTTGTCAAAACACGCATTAAGCCAGGCGCCACCGCTTTTGGTCAGCAACATCAAAGGCTCGCGCATGCCCTGCAGATAGCCTTGCATATAGCGCGCCAGCGCATCAGTCGCCTCGTCCGGCGGCACGGCAGGGAAGCACCAGTAGCTGTGCTGTCGGCCAAACATCCGACTTTTACCGTCGCCACCCAGTGCACAATAAACTAAATGTTCCAGCCACAGTAATAAACCGTCATTGATATTCAGCACACCCGGTCGCCAACGCAGCAGGCCATCGCTCTGCACCTGGGTTAACCAGCCGGTTAATGTGACGCCCGCCAGTGCCAGATTGATCTCCCGACTTTCACCCTCACTGCGCTGAGTGATCACCTCTGCGGCCACCTCCTGCATCTCTTCGCGCTGAGCCTGCCAGAACAGCTCGCCAAACGCCCCATAAGGTAAGTTGCCGGCGGCGCGGTGATGGGCATAAAGGCGATCGGTGTCCTCCCCTGTTACCAGCGCATTCAGTAGCTGCGCATTGATTTGATAGCGCTCCAGGCTGTCCAGAGCAAAGGGTTCACTGTCGGGCAGTTCATTTTCTTCAAGCCAGAAATTGACCCCCAGGCGCTGCTGAAACCAGGCCCGAACCGGATGACGCCAGAAGCGCAGAAACTGTTCGAAGGCTAATGTCTCTAAAGGCGGTGTGCTCAGCGGCTGAACAAAATCAGGCTGGGGCTGACCGGTGCCCTGTGCGGCAGGCAGCCATTCACGAGCAAAGCTGTGTGCCGCTGACGTAGGCTGGAAGTTTTCCGGCGCAAACGGCATCCGGCTGTGTAAATGTTCCAGGTGTGCCCGTACCCGCTGTGCGCTGTCATCCAGTTCCCTGTCCTCGTCGCCAGGCAGGTAAAAACTTTGCCCGATATACTCCAGCAATTCGGTGACCAGCACCGAAGGGTAACGTTCGGTATTGTCCTGAATAGCGCGGCCAATATAGCTGATATAGAGCTGTTGCTGAGCGGAAATCAGGGCTTCCAGAAACAGATAGCGGTCGTCATCACGACGGCTACGGTCACCTTTGCGCGACTGCTGCTGCATCAGGTCAAACCCCAGCGGCGCTAAGGTGCGCGGATAAACGCCGTCGTTCATCCCCAGTAAGCACACCACGCTGAAGGGAATCGAGCGCATCGGCATCAGGGTACAAAAATTGATTTGCCCGGCCAGAAAGCGTTGACTGATACGCTGCTGATCCAGCCGCCCACGCAGATCGTCGCGCAGGAGTACGACCGGAATCGCCTCATTGAAACGCGCGTCCATACCGTACTCAATCAGCGTTTTCCACTGCTCTTCCACCAGCAGCAATGCCGCTTCTGTTTCGGTATCCGGTGTAAAAAAGGCATTCAGCAGTTCGCGACACAGCGGCAGCCAGGCCTCCAGCGGGCGCGGCTCCGATAAGACCTGTCGCCAGTGATTAAGCCGGGACAGCAGTTCGGCCAGATGGCCCGCCAGTTCGGCGACCAGCCCACTTGATTCGTCATAAGGCAGAATACCTTGCCAGTCGCCATGCTGGCTTTCCATTGCATATCCCAGCAGCATACGTTGCAAACCAAAGCGCCAGGTATGCTGACCGGTGACCGGCAGAGCCAGCGCTTCCACACTGGCATCATCCAGCCCCCAGCGCACGCCTGATTCGCTGACCCAGCGGCGCAACAGACGCAGGCCGCTTTCGTCAATCGAGAAGTGATTCGCTAAGGCCGGGACATCCAGCAGCGCCAGCACATCTTCAGAGACAAACCGGCTGTCCGGCAGTGACAGTAATTGCAGAAACGCGACGATAGCAGGATGCGCCTGACTGGCACGACGGTCAGAAATGGCAAACGGCAGATAGCGTTCTGCCGGGGCGTTTGCAAACACGGCCTGAATAAAAGGCGCGTAAGCGTCAATATCGGCCACCATGACGATAATATCCCGCGCTTTCAGCTCAGGATCGGCTTCCATCAACGCCAGAAGATGATCCTGTAGCACTTCAACTTCGCGCTGCGCACTGTGGCAAACCTGGATGGCAACAGAGCGATCCTGCGGGTCCAGCCGCCGTTTCTGCCCACTGTAAGCCAGTTCATCCGCCGTCAGGCCAATGATTGCCCTGTCCTGCAGATTAAGAAGATCGTGCTGCATACAGTGCAGCAGGTTGTCTTCTTCGACGTCAACAAACGCATCGATTTCGCTGTTCAGCTCCATCTGGCTGAGCAGGAAGAGGTTATCGCGGCCTAACTTGCCCCAGGAGGCCAGCAGCGGGTTAGTCAGATGTTGTTCCCCTTGCTCACTAAACAGGGCTGGCGCGCGCGCCACATCACTGAATAAACCGCGATATTCTTCCCGGTCATGACGCCGCCGCTGGCGGCTTTGTAGCTTCGCCAGAAACGCATAGTCCTGAATATCGCCCCAGTAATCACGGCAGGGATTGGTAAACAGCAGATAGATATCAACGTGCCGCCCCAGCGCCTGCAACGCCTGTAAATAGACCGGCGGCAGCGCTGAAATACCACAGATAAACACCCGCTGCGGCAGGTTATCAGGTCGGGTTTGTGCCTGCTCAAGCGTGGTAATAAAGCGCGCATAGAGGTTGGCACGATGCCATTTGGGCTGGCCCAGCGCGTCGGTATAATCGACTAAATCACGCCACAACGCGGCCTGCCACACCTGCGCCTCTCCCAGGCCCTCGATCTGTTGACCGCGTTCCCAGCTGTTAAGCCAGTCCGCGCGGTAAACCAGATACTGGTCAAACAGGTCGGCAATGCGGGCACTGAGCTGAAAAAGTTTGCGCCTGTCTCCGTCGTCACTCAGATAATGGCGCAGTGAGGCAAACTCGTCCTGCAGCAGCAACGTGGGTAAACGATGCATCAGTTTCCAGCTCATGCTGGCTTTGCTGAAGGCGCTCTCCGGCGGAATGTCTGGCAGGACGCGCACAAACATTTCCCAGATAAAGCTGGCCGGGAGCGGGAATTCGATATTTGCCGCAATGCCAAAGGTGCGCGCCAGTTCCATCTGCAACCACTGCGCCATCCCCGGGCTTTGCACCAGCACCATTTCTGACGCAAAGGGATCGTCAAGCGGATCCAGTTTAATCACTCTCGCTGCCAGACTTTTGAGCAGATCAAGCTGATTAGAGTGATAAACGTGAAACATGCAAACTCCTGTGGAAACGCTAAACGGCATGGCGATGGCAGACGGTACTCACTCTACCGCGTATCGCATTTGAAGCCTACCGTGAAAACCCATTCTCATCCGCTCAGCAGTGTAATCGCGTCAGGCTGGCCTGACGTTGATGCGGACCGCTCACCGTAACCGTTTCCAGCGTACAGCCGCCCGGCCCCGTTTTTTTATCTGACCGCGTTTGCCAGCCCGCCACCTCGCGCCCCAACAACCGCTGTTCCGCCACACGCCAGGCTTCACGCTGCTGCCATTGCTGACTAAAGCCGAGCGTTAACACCCGGTGATACTGCAATAAGGCGCTGGTGCTGACGGCCATCAGTAACAGGGCAAACAAGGCTTCCGGCAGGCTGAATCCTGCCGCCTCACAGGCACTGCTCCGGCGCGGATTGCGGGCAATAATCAATCCAGCCCTGTGGCAACGGACTGATTTTGCTGCCCTCCAGCCTGACCCAGTGCCATAACGCCTTATCACCTTTTTGCGTTTCACCTTTAAGCAATCCTTTCTCATCGTCCACGCGATGCAGGCACGCCTGCCAGCCATACTGCGGCTCGCGCTGGCAGGTGGCAGGTGATTGCGCTGGCCACGTTAATGTCAGTCCCCATTGCAGTGCCGACTGGGCCTGCCAAAACCCCTGAATAGCGTGTTGCTCATCGGCGACGATAAACATTCCCTGCGCCAGCATCTCGCGGCTGGCCTGAAGCGTGATGCCGCCTGTCAGCAGGATGATGAGTACCATCCCCAGCGCACTGTTGCCCTCGGCGTTCACAGATTCATTCCTTCGACCCGGCTTTCCAGCGTTTCGGTTCGGTTCCCGCTTCGCCCCTGCAGTACAACGGTGACCAGCCGGCCTTCACGGCGCACGTCGAATGCCTCAATCGAAAGGAAAGCCGGATCGGAAAGCCGTTCCCATCCACTGCCGTTGCAGTTATCCACACCACGCTGCATCTCCAGTTGGTGTTGTCGCAGCCGGTAACCGTAGTAATCGCTCTCACTGTGCGTAACCCCTTCCCACTGACCGTTGCTGTTCTCGTCAAACCGGATCAGCACACAGCCTTCGGCTGTCATCAGGCCACCCGTTCCGCACTCCCCGTGGCAATAACCCGCCCGCCGGATCGCTTTTTCCAGCGTGGACAGCATTTGCTGTAACTCCTGACGCAGTTGAACCTGTTGTTGCAGCCTGAGGTTTTCAGCCAACAGTCGCGGCATAAAGCGTCCTGCACTGACCATCAGCACCGCACTGATCGCCATGGCGATGAGCATTTCCAGCAGACTAAACCCGGCCCTTTTCATTCGCAGTCCGCATCGTCAATACGGCAAAGACGAATTCGCGCCCGTGCAGAAATAATCACCCGTATTTTTCCGGCGCGATTGCGTAGCTCAATGCTGCCCGCTTTAGCCACGTTGCGGCGTCCGTAAAAACCCGGCTCGCCACGCAGGGCGTGAAGGGTGATGTCCGCATACGGCGCGATAAAGTGCAGGCGGCTTGCCGTACTGCAGCCATTCTGTGGCGGTGCTGCCACGCCGATACACCAGGGCTGTGTGGGGCGGTGCCACAGCACTAGGTCCCGGTTTTGCGCATTGGCCTGAGCACGGACGCGTAACAGAAAGTGTTGCAGTTGCAGCGCCGTATCGCGAAGCTGTTGACGCTGCTGCCAGCGCTGCCAGCCTTGCGTGGCAAAGGCGCTGAGTATGCCAGCGATTACCATCACCAGCAGCAGCTCCGCCAGCGTAAACCCTTTTGACTGTGATCTTTTCATGGCGGCAGAGTGCCGCAGCAGCGAGCGCTTCAGCAAGCCCGAAAGCCACCGGTTGGAAGCAAAGCTACAGCATTATTCCTCTGGATAAAGACATGATCAGTGCAAGTGTGCACCGCGCCGCAACATCGCTGTAAAAAAAACGCCCCGGCATGCTGTGGCAAGACCGGGGCGGATGCTGGCGGCGGGTGTTCAGACCGCAACCGGCGCTTTGATGGCGGGATGCGGATCGTAACCTTCAATCTCGAAATCGTCGAAGCGATAGTCAAACAGCGAGGCAGGCTTGCGTTTAATCACCAGCTTCGGTAACGGACGCGGTTCGCGCGTCAGTTGCAGGCGCGCCTGCTCCAGATGGTTGCTGTAAAGGTGCGTATCGCCGCCGGTCCAGACAAAGTCACCGACCTCCAGATCGCACTGTTGCGCGACCATATGCACCAGCAGCGCATAGCTGGCGATGTTAAACGGTAGCCCCAGGAAAATGTCGCAGGAACGCTGGTAAAGCTGACAGGAGAGCCTGCCATCCGCGACGTAGAACTGGAAAAAGGCATGGCACGGAGCCAGCGCCATTTCATCCAGTTCGCCCACGTTCCACGCCGAGACAATGATGCGGCGGGAATCCGGATCGCGCTTGATCTGTTCAATCACTTTGGTGATCTGATCAATCTCTTCGCCACGGGCGGTGCCCCAGCTACGCCACTGTTTGCCGTATACCGGTCCCAGATTGCCCTGCTCATCTGCCCACTCATCCCAGATAGAGACATTGTTTTCTTTCAGGTAACCAATGTTGGTGTCCCCTTGCAGAAACCACAGCAGCTCATGAATGATGGAGCGAACATGGCACTTTTTAGTCGTGACCAGGGGAAAGCCATCCTGCAGATTAAAACGCATCTGGTGACCAAAAATTGAAAGCGTGCCTGTACCGGTACGGTCAGATTTTGGTGTGCCTTCGTTCAGCACGTAGCGCATTAAGTCCAGATACTGTTTCATTTTTCCTCGTGAAGTTGTTGCTGCGGACGTCGACGGTACGCCCAAATCATCATAATCACACCGGCGATGATCATCGGCAGAGACAGTATTTGTCCCATGCTCAGGCCGCCGGTGAGCAAACCCAGTTGCGCGTCGGGCTGACGGAAGAACTCAACAATAAAGCGGAAGCAACCGTAACCGATCAGGAACAGGCCGGACACGCTGCCCATCGGGCGGGGTTTGCGAATAAACAGGTTCAGGATAATGAACAACACAATGCCTTCAAGGAACAGTTCATAGAGCTGTGAAGGATGGCGCGGCAGGACGCCATAGGTGTTCAGCAGTGCCTGATATTGTGGGTTGTTAGCCGCCAGCGCGATATCTTCGCTGCGCGAGCCGGGGAACAGCATGGCGAAACGGAAATTGGGATCGACACGGCCCCACAGTTCACCATTGATAAAGTTGCCCAGACGACCGGCGCCGAGGCCGAACGGAATCAGAGGGGCAATAAAATCAGCAACCTGGAAGAAATGACGTTTGGTACGGCGCGCAAAAATCAGCATCACCAGGATGACGCCAATCAGACCGCCGTGGAACGACATGCCGCCATCCCAGACTTTGAACAGGTAAAGCGGATTTTCCAGGAACAGCGGCAGGTTATAAAACAGCACGTAACCGATGCGTCCGCCCAGGAAAACCCCCAGGAAGCCGGCATACAACAGGTTTTCGACTTCCTCTTTTTTCCAGCCGCTGCCGGGTTTGTTCGCGCGGCGCACCGCCAGCCACATGGCGAACACAAATCCCACCAGATACATCAACCCGTACCAGTGAAGCGAAAGCGGTCCGATTGAGAAAATCACCGGATCAAACTGTGGAAATGCGATGTAGCCGTTATTCATCATTCACCGTTTTTTTTCTGCCCTGAAAGGGGACGTGATGCACATAAATTAAGGCTGTGCATCATAGCACAGCCAGTTTTTTGCGTAGTCGCAGAAATGTAACCTGGGTTAACGCCCGCCGCGGATCAGACCGCCCAGACCACGCTGTTCCATAAACGCCGACATCATCTGGCGTACCTCCGTCGCTGACGAGGCTTTAAGCGCCTGGGTGCTGAGCTTCTGCGTTTCTTCGTAATCCAGATGACGCAGCAGGTATTTAACACGCGAGACGTTTTTCCCGTTCATACTGAGGTGGTGATATCCCATTCCCACCAACAGCGCCACGCAGGTCGGATCGCCTGCCATTTCACCACACAAACACAATTCCAGATTCGCCAAATGGGCTTCAACAGAAATGGCCTGCAGTGCGCGCAACATAGCCGGATGGAGGGAATCGTACAGATTCGCCACGCGCGTATTGTTACGATCAACCGCCAGCAAATACTGGGTCAGATCGTTGGTGCCTACCGAGATAAAATCAACACGCGAGGCCAGATGCGGGATCATAAACAGCATCGAGGGCACTTCAATCATGATGCCGATGCGCGGCTTCGGAATCGCATAGCCGAGCATCTCTTCCACTTCTGCCCCGGCACGCTGAATCAGCCGTTTGGCCTCGTCGATCTCATCAATGTGGCTGATCATCGGCAGTAAGATGCTCAGGTTGCCGGAGGCGGCATTCGCACGCAGCATCGCGCGCACCTGCACCAGAAAAATTTCCGGTTGATCGAGCGTCAATCGAATCCCGCGCCAGCCCAGACACGGGTTCTCCTCGCTAATCGGCATGTAAGGCAGTTGTTTATCGGCCCCGATATCCAGCGTACGCAGCGTAACGGGCTTGTCGTGAAAGAGCTGTAACATGCCCTGATACTGTGCCACCTGCTCTTCTTCTGACGGGAATCCGCTTTGCAGCATAAACGGGATTTCCGTGCGGTAAAGACCGATGCCGTCAACCCAACTGCCCTGCGTTTGCTCATGCTCCGGGCTCAGTCCCGCATTAAGCATCACCTGTATGCGCTGACCGCTTCTCAGTTCTGCCGGTCTGTCTACACCGCCTTCAGCCATCTTGCTGAGGGCATTTTCTTCATTGATTAACCGCTGGTACTCCTGCACGATCACCGGTTCAGGGTCGATCAGCAGTTCACCACGATAGCCATCGACAATCAGCAGGCGCTTATTGAGCTGGCCGGGCTGAATGTCTGCGCCCATCACCGTGGGGATCCCCATGGCGCGGGTCAGGATCGCGGCGTGCGAATTCGCGGCGCCGTCACGCACCACAATACCGGCCAGGCGATCATGCGGGATCTCGGCGAGCGTTGTCGCTGTCAGCTCATCGGCTACCAATACAAAGCGTTCGGGCCAGGCATTGACGCCCACCAGGGAATCATCAAGGTGGAACAGCAGCCGCTGTCCAAGCACCCGCAGATCGCCCGCGCGCTCTTTCAGATAGCTATCCGTCAGGCTGGCAAACTGCGCGGCAAACTTTTCAATCACGGTTTTGACTGCCCACTCGGCCACGGATCCGCGTTCGATCTCATCGAAGAGATCTTTTTTCAGGCGGGCATCCGTTAACAGGTGCGAGTAGAGATCGAAGATTGCCGCGCTTTCTTTCTGCGCGCTGGCAGAAAAGCGTTTACTGAAGCGACGAAACTCACTGGCGGCTTCACTCATCGCCAGTGACAAGCGCTCACGTTCGCGCAGTGGATCCAGCGTGGAGGCCGCGGAGACCTGATCGAGCAGGGGTTGGGTTTCATCCACCCAGCCCGGTGCAACCGCCACACCCGGTGCGGCCGCGATGGCGCGAACACGGGCCTGGCGATACTGACCAAACAGCTGGCTCAGCTGCGATTGTGACAGCAGGGCCGCTAGCTGGGTGGCGAGCGTAACCAGAAAAGACTCTTCGCTTTCGTCGAACTGGCGATGCTCGCGCTGCTGCACCACCAGCACGCCCAGAAGCTGGCGGCGGCTGATGATGGGCACACCAAGGAAAGAGCGATAGCGTTCTTCCTTAACGGAAGGGATGTATTTAAAGCTCGGATGGCTCTGCGCATCAGCAAGGTTGATAGGCTCGGCCAGGCGACCGACCAGGCCCACAATCCCTTCATCAAACGCCAGTTTCACCGTCAGGCCACGCGGTTTTTTCAGACCGCGCGTCGCCATCAGGTAATAACAGCGATGATCGTGATCGGCCAGATAAACGGAACAGACTTCCGTTTCCATCGCCAGACAGATCTCATTAACCAGGATGTCGAGTGCTTCGTTCAGACGGGGCGCACTCGCCACCTTTTCAACAATTTCTCGCAACTGAGTGAGCATAAAGGGCGTGGCCTATCCTCTTTTACGTCGATGGGCAGGATGATTTCGCTGCACCGCACTCTCCTGCATGGACATGACAACGCCTGCAAACTCCTTCATCACCCGACGGTACACATCGCGTTTAAAAGAGACAACCTGACGTACCGGATACCAAAAGCTCACCCAGCGCCAGCCGTCGAATTCCGGCGTGCTACTGTGTTGCACATTAATATCTGCATCACTGCACATCAACTGCAGAAGAAACCACTTTTGTTTCTGACCAATACAAACCGGTTTTGTGTCCCAACGCACCAAACGTTTTGGCAATTTGTAGCGCAACCAGTTACGGGTAGATGCAAGTATTCGGACATCCTTTCTGTGTAACCCTACTTCTTCGAACAATTCGCGATACATCGCCTGTTCTGCGGTTTCACCGGGATTGATGCCTCCCTGAGGAAATTGCCAGGAGTGCTGTCCAAAGCGCCTGGCCCATAACACTTGTCCCTGCCTGTTACAAATTACGATACCAACATTCGGGCGGTAGCCATCATCATCGATCACTGGACTACCTCAAAAGCTAAATTTGAATGGTCTGATTGTTTCACACTCCTTACAGGCGGTAAACCACTGGATTCGCGGGCAATGGGGACCGTAATCTCGGGATAACTCACAGAAGAATGCAAAGTTATAAACAAAGTACCGAGAAAACATCGATCTTATTCACGTTTTCTGTGGATAGCTTTGTGTAGAACACGGGAGTTAACTGAATAACCCGTTGGGAGGAATCTGAATACGCTTTACTGTCATTCTGAAATAGCTATTGAAATATAAGACTATTTCTCTGCTGAGGTTTGAATAAATTCGTCTGAGTGACATTGTATAATGTCCTGTCGCTGACAATTGGCTAAATATCCACCACCCGGCTTTTTATCCACAGATATCGGTTCAAGCTTGCAGCAAACCGGCTAATTTTTGCTAAAAAACAGCAAAGTCAAGGCTGTAAATCGAACCAGTAACCCGTCTGATGCCAGGTTATCCCATCTTTCTGTGGATAACTGGTCATAAGATCCTGTTCATTGTTGATAGCAAGTTGGGATAACCTGACCCGTCGTTAACAGCATGAAGCGGTGCATTCTTAAAAAAGCACTATGTTTCATGTTATTATGCGCACCTTACCCTGCTCATTCCTGTGGAAAACCTGACAGGCCGCAGGGCGCTTATTTTTTAACCACATCGGGTTACGCATATGATCACTCTTCCAGAGCCACCTGAAAACGAATCGGTACTGTTCGCGCGGGCGCAGGCACTGGCAGGTTTACCTTTACACTGTCTGGCAGAACAGGCCGGCATTCCAACGCCAGCCAATCTGAAGCGCGATAAAGGCTGGGTGGGCATGCTGCTGGAATGGCATTTGGGGGCCAGCGCAGGCAGTAAAGCCGAGCAGGATTTTGCGCATCTGGGCATTGAGTTGAAAACCATCCCTGTCGATCGTGAAGGCAAACCGCTGGAAACCACATTTGTCTGCGTTGCACCGCTGACCGGTAACAGCGGCGTGACATGGGAAAACAGTCATGTTCGCCATAAGCTGGCTCGCGTACTATGGATGCCGGTTGAGGGTGAGCGTGATATTCCCCCTGGCGAGCGCCGTGTAGGCGCACCCTTGCTGTGGAGCCCGACGGCACAAGAAGAAGACATGCTGCGTCAGGACTGGGAAGAACTTATGGATATGATTGTGCTGGGTCAGGTGGAACGTATTACTGCCCGTCATGGTGCCTGGCTGCAAATTCGTCCCAAAGCGGCTAACAGCCGGGCCCTGACCGAAGGGATCGGCGAACAGGGACAGCCCATTATGACGTTACCGCGCGGATTTTATCTCAAGAAAAGCTTTACCGCCCCGCTGCTTGCCCGCCATTTTCTTCTCTGAATCCCCTTTCCCCAGGCCATGCACTATTTAAATGTGAGTTCGACAGATTAGGTGCGTATAATCTTCGTTTACTTTTCGTTTAGGATACGAGTGCAGGTATGTTCGAGTGGATTTCCGATCCTAACGCCTGGCTGGCGTTGGGCACCCTGACCATTCTGGAAGTGGTTCTGGGCATTGATAACATTATCTTTTTGTCATTAGTGGTGGCAAAACTGCCTAAACATCAGCAGGCCCGCGCACGGCGCATTGGTCTGATGGGCGCGATGCTGATGCGGCTGGGACTGCTGGCCTCGATTGCCTGGGTAGCAAAACTGACCAATCCCCTGTTTACCCTTATGGATCATCCGTTCTCCGCACGCGATCTTATTCTGCTGTTTGGTGGCTTATTTCTGCTCTGGAAATCCAGCATGGAAATCCATGAAACTATCGAAGGTGAGGAAACCGAACACAAATCCAATGTGCATTCGTTCCTGGGAGCGATTGTGCAGATTATGTTGCTCGACATTATTTTCAGCCTCGACTCGGTTATTACAGCCGTCGGCCTTTCAGACCATCTGTTTATTATGATGGCCGCCGTGGTGATTGCCGTCTTAATGATGATGTTTGCGGCACGCAGTATTGGCGAATTTGTTGACCGTCATCCGTCGGTCAAAATGCTGGCGCTTTCTTTCCTGATTTTGGTGGGTTTCACCCTCATTCTGGAGAGTTTCGGCGTGCATGTACCAAAAGGTTACATTTATTTTGCCATGTTCTTCTCGATGGCCGTTGAGTGCCTTAACCTGATGCGCAGTAAGAAAAAAGTCAGCTAGCGTTGTCAAGGGCGGCGGCCTGCCGCCCACCTATTTTCAGATTGATACGATTAACCCAATCGGTAAAAGGATTTATTACTACACTTTTTTACAGTGGACGCGTTGCGAGGATAAGCACAATGAAAGGGCTGAGTAAGATTATATTGGCGGCCGTTGCCGCAGTGACATTAGGTGGTTGTAGTTCTGATTATGTGATGGCGACAAAAGACGGTCGCATGATTATGACGGAAGGCAAACCGAGCATTGATAAGGAGACCGGACTGGTACAGTACACCGATCAGTCAGGCCATACGGTACAGATTAACAGTGATGAAGTATCAACCATCATTGAGCGTTAAATGCGAAACGAGCAGGCCTGTCGACCTTTCCCTCTCCGGCAGGCTGTTTCTCCTTGTTGTTTCCCTTTCTTAGCCGCTACGCCTCGCGCTATAGTCCCTTAAGACACAATATCCATCCTCAGAGAAAAGGAAGCCGGCAATGCATTATCACCGTATCCCCCATAGCACGCTGGAAGTGAGTCAGCTTGGATTGGGCACCATGACGTTTGGTGAGCAAAACAGCGAAGCCGACGCCCACGCGCAACTGGATCTTGCGATCAGTTCCGGCATCAACCTGATCGATACTGCCGAAATGTATCCGGTGCCGCCTCGCCCGGAAACCCAGGGCCTGACCGAAAAGTACATTGGCAGTTGGTTAAAAAAGACCGGCAGCCGCGATAAAATCATTCTCGCCAGTAAAGTCGCAGGGCCGACCCGCGGCAACGATGCCTCCATTCGCCCTAATATGGCGCTGGATCGTAAGAACATTCGCGAAGCGCTGGATGCCAGCCTGAAGCGCCTGAATACCGATTATATCGACCTGTACCAGCTGCACTGGCCGCAGCGCCAGACCAACTTCTTTGGCAAACTTGGCTATCAGTACAGCGCTTCCAGCGTCCCGGTGACCCTGCTGGAAACGCTGGAAGCGCTGGCAGAACAGGTGCGGGCCGGTAAAATTCGCTACATCGGCGTCTCTAATGAAACCCCCTGGGGCGTGATGCGTTACCTGCAACTGGCAGAAAAGCATGAGTTACCGCGCATTGTTTCTATTCAGAATCCCTACAGCCTGCTGAACCGCAGTTTTGAGGTGGGCCTGGCGGAAATCAGCCAGCATGAAGGCGTGGAACTGCTGGCCTATTCGTGCCTGGCTTTTGGTACGCTAAGTGGGAAATACCTGAACGGTGCACAGCCTGCTGGTGCACGTAATACCTTGTTTAGCCGGTTTACCCGCTACAGTGGCGAGCAGTCTCAGCTGGCAGTCGCAGAATATGTGGCGCTGGCAAACAAGCATCAGATCGATCCCTCGCAAATGGCCCTGGCGTTTGTTCGCCAGCAGCCGTTTGTTTCCAGCACGCTGCTGGGCGCCACCACGCTGGATCAGTTAAAGATCAATATCGACAGCGCCAACCTGACGCTCAGTAGTGAGATTCTGGAAGAGCTTGAGGCGATTCACCGCCGTTATACCTACCCAGCACCGTGATGCCATGTGCCAGCCGCAAGTGCGGCTGGCAGTTCTGACTGACAGCCTGCGTTAACCCAATTCCAGAGCCAGCAGATCCTCGATACGCTGCGCGCGACGAATCTCGCGTGGCGTGCCGTTTTCAAACAGGATTTCCGGAATCAGCGGTCGACTGTTGTAGTTAGAGGACATGGACGCACCGTACGCCCCGGTATCGTGGAACACCAGATAGTCGCCGACTTTCGCGTCGGGAATCGCCCGGGTTTCCACTTTGCCCCCTTCAAGCTGAGTAAACACATCGCCGGACTCGCAAAGTGGCCCCGCGACAACGCTTTCACGCGTGTCCTGTTCATCAATCTGTCGGTTGTCGCCAGCCATCAGGGAGATATGGTGATAGCTGCCGTACATCGATGGTCGCATGAGATCGCTGAATCCGGCATCCACCAGCACAAAGTGACGGCTGCCCATCTCTTTAACGGCCCGCACCTGCGACACCAGCACGCCTGACTCCGCCACCAGGAAACGGCCCGGTTCAATTTCCAGCTTCACGGCGTGACCCAGATGTGAGGCAATACGCTGGCGCGCGGCGTCCCACAGGCCAAAATAGTGATCGGTATCAATCGCTTCTTCCCCATAGTGATAGGGAATGGATAAACCGCCGCCCGCAGAAATCGCCTCCAGATCCTGACCGAACGCCACCACCAGATCGACCATGGCATCGCAGACCTGCTGCAGGTGCGCATAGTCCACGCCCGAGCCGATATGCATGTGAATGCCGATCAGGCGCAATCCATATTGCTCAATCGCCGCCTGAGCAGCAGGCAAATCACTCGGCCAGATGCCGTGTTTACTGTTTTCACCGCCGGTATTGGTTTTCTGGCTGTGGCCATGACCAAATCCCGGATTGATACGCAGCCAGACCGCGTGCCCTGGCGAAACCGCACCCAGCTGATGCAGCATATCGACCGAACCGGCATTCACCGGCACCTTTAGTTCTGCAACTCTGGCGAGTGTAGGTTCATCCAGCACGTCAGCCGTAAACACGATGTCGTCACCGCCGGGCGTAAAACCAGCCACGAGGGCGCGCTCAATTTCGCCCAGCGAAACGGAATCCACTTTAACCCCGGCCGATTTCATAAGGCGCAGGATGTGCGTATTTGAACAGGCTTTTTGAGCAAAGCGCACCACATCAAAAGCGTGAAGCTGTGCAATACGCTGCTGAATCACCTGCGCATCATAAGCCCAGAACGGGCCAGAATACTGGCGGGCAAGCGGCAGCAGATGATCAACGTTGAGGGCGGTTTCTGTGGTGTTTAACGGACGCGGCATAGCATGTCTCCTGTGGCAATCCTCCTATTAAGCCAGATTCGTGCCATGCCGAAAAATATCTGTTTTAATAGCATCTATGCATAAATGATATGGGATATCCCATGGCCACGATTAACTGGCGCCACATCGAGATCTTTCATGCCGTGATGACCAGCGGCAACCTCACCCAGGCCGCCACGCTGCTGCAAACCTCACAGCCCACGGTCAGCCGTGAACTGGCGCGGCTTGAACGGCAGTTGAGTCTGCAACTGTTTGAGCGCGTGCGTGGCCGTCTGCAACCGACGGTGCAGGGACTACGCCTGTTTGAAGAGGTGCAGCGCTCGTGGTATGGGCTGGACCGCATTATGGATGCGGCAGAAGGTTTGCGGCAGTTTCGTCAGGGCGAGCTGTCGATTGCCTGTCTGCCGGCCTTCTCACAGTCGTTGCTGCCGCCCATTTGTCAGACGTTTTTACAACGCTATCCCGACGTCAGCCTGAACATCATTCCGCAGGATTCACCGCTGCTGGAAGAGTGGCTGTCGGCGCAGCGCTATGATTTGGGCCTGACAGAAACGCTGCACGCACCTGCCGGTACCGATCGCCAGGCTTTACTGACCTGCGATGAAGTCTGTGTCTTACCGAAACAGCATCCTCTGGCGCAGCGCAACTTACTTACGCCGCAGGATTTTGCGGGTGAGAACTATGTCAGCCTGTCACGTACGGACAGCTATCGGCAGTTACTGGATGCACTGTTTCATGAGCAAGGCGTGACGCGCAGGATGGTGATGGAAACCCATAGCGCAGCCTCGGTGTGCGCGATGGTGCAGGCTGGCGTGGGTATTTCTGTCGTTAATCCGCTGACAGCACTCGATTATGCTGACAGCGGGATCGTCATGCGTCCGTTTAGCGTGGCGGTGCCCTTTACCGTCAGTCTGGTCCGGCCGCGCCACCGGCCGGCTTCAGCGCTGGTTGACGCCTTTGCAGCGCACTTTCAACATCAGATTGCCCGTTTTCCGGCGCTGATTGCGGCCAGACTGGTTTAGGCGTGTACGCTGGCCGCCGCGCCGCCTGATTTACGGAAGGTGATCAGGCAGACGATCAGCCCCACCGCCGCCAGCGCAGCCGCGGCAACCGGCACGCTGGTCAGCCCATAGCCCCGGGCAATAACCGCTCCGCCTACCCAGGCACCCAGTGCATTCCCGACATTAAAGGCCGAAATGTTCAGGGTCGACACCAGATTTGGTGCCTCCTTACCGTGGCGCACGACATTTATCTGCAAGCCGGGTACCGTAGCGAAGGTAGCCATCGCCCAAAGGAACAAGGTGATTTCCGCCAGCCACAGCGCATGGCTGGTCCAGCTAAACAGCAGTGAGAACAGCGCGATCAGCAGGAAACTGCCTGTCAGGCTGAGCGCCACATTGCGGTCAGCCAGTTTGCCGCCCAAAATATTGCCTGCCGTCAGCCCCGCCCCAATCAGGAACAGAGTCCAGCTCACGCCATGATCGCTGATGCCGGTGACCTGCAACAGCAACGGCGCAATATAGCTGAACAGCGTAAACATGGCGGCAGCAAAACAGACCGTCATCAGTAACGACAGCCACAGTTTACCGTTTGCCAGCGCGCTGATTTCGCTGGCCAGATTGACGGGCTTCTCGTTTTTATTTTCCGGCAGGCTGGTGATCAACGCAATAAAGGCCAGCACACCAATTACCGCAACGCCCCAGAAGGTGGCACGCCAGCCAAACAGCTGACCAAACCAGGTCCCCAATGGCACGCCTAATACGTTGGCTAACGTCAGGCCGGTAAACATCAGCGCCACGGCGGACGCCTGGCGATCGGCAGCCACCAGACTGGCAGCCACCACAGCGCCAATGCCAAAAAACGCACCGTGACAGAGGGCGGTAATCACCCGCGCCAGCATCAGAAGGTTGTAGCTGTACGCCAGCGCGCACAACAGGTTACCGATGATGAAGATGGCCATTAACAGAATCAGCGTTTTCTTGCGTGGCAGTTTCGCGGTCAACAGTGCCATGACCGGCGCGCCAATGGCCACGCCCAGGGCATAGCCGCTGATGAGCCAGCCCGCTGACGGAATGGTCACCTGTAAATCGTTTGCCACTTCCGGCAGTAACCCCATAATAACGAACTCAGTGGTTCCGATGGCGAACGCACTCAGCGCCAATGCCAGTAATGCCACAGGCATAACACTCTCCCAAATATGATTATTGCGACGCGGTTGCTTCCGCGTGCATCGCGATGAACAGGCTATAATTTATGATCTCTGTCACATTCTGTATTACACCATAGCTGACTGTCATCGGATACTCACACAGAGGCAACACTGTATTGCAGGAAAGGCAATAATTGACAGTAAGATGAACTATGCTTATTAAACATGAGGTTAAGGAGAAAGGGATAGCCCGCCACTTAAAACAAGCAGAAAGGTTGCCAGCGAAGTAGCCGTTTTTTAGCTAATACCGATTTTAGTTATCAATAAAGTATTAGCGTTGCCGATAAAGCTCTTATGAATCGCCAGATGAAATGCAGTCCAACTGACGCGGAGAGAGAATAATGCAACGGCTTACCCTCTTACTGGTACTGGGCTTAACGGGTTGCTCAGTCGGTCACTATGAGTACAGTAAAGAAGCTGAAAAGCGGGTTGATATGACCGTTACCGGCATTCCAACCATCATGGGGCTGGGCACGCTGGGTACGACCATTCCCCTGACCCCGGACTACAGCCTCACGGCGGCCCACGTGGCGAAATATTCGCTTTACCGGGTGAAAGCCTGGCATCCGGAGTGCGACCTGGCGGTGGTCTACCACAAGAACAGCGAAGCCAACCTTCCTCCTGCCTTCCGTAACAGCCACATTGGCGATAAGGTGAACCTTTACGGGTACAGCTTTATCTCGGCCATGCCGGTCAGCTCAACCGGTCAGAATCTGGTGAATACCACGCTGGCCAATGACTGGAACAAAGCTAACTGTGTGGTGGTGGCAGCGAATGCCGGCGTAGTGAAAGGGATGTCTGGTGGCGCGGTTTACAATGCTTCTGACGACACACTGGCAGGCGTGATCGTCGGCTACAGCCAGCGCATTAACGATAACCACAGCGGCAAGACGTTGTATAAAGACGTCGCCCTCTATGTTCCTTACTCTCGCTTTCAGCACTGGCTGGATGACGCCGTAAAATCTTAATTTTTGTCGGGCAAACCGGGATGCTTGCCCATCGTCTGTTCAGGCGGATTCAGCCACCTGTCCTCACGGGTTGCTTCGTAGTCCGGATTGAGCGGATAAGTAATACGGTTTTCGGGTTTGCTCACCTCGCCCACCACTAAAAAGCGCGCCTCATGGTCGCGGTTGTTGATAAAGGTATGGCAGATGCCGGTTCCGGCCGGAAAAGCAACGGCATCGCCCGGCGACAGCGGGTACAACTCACCGTTGATCCAGGCGTCAGGATGACCTTCAAGCACAAAGATAAACTCTTCTTCCGCGCTCTCCGCGTGCGGATAGGACATGCGGCGTCCGGGCAACAGCCTTTCATGGTGAATGCCGAGGCGGGTTAACCCCAGTAACCGCCCCAGTGGCGCGCCAATCGACATGCGCTCATCGCTGTCAGAATAGTGTTCGTTATCGTCGCCTTCCAGCGTCTGCCAGTGGCGAATACAGTCGGGACGTTGTGTCATCGTGGTTGGCTCCCTGTTGAGATTTCAGTCTGGCAGAGGGGGCGGGATGACTCAAGCACGGCATCGCGAACAGCAGAAAGAAAAAAGGCCGGGATAACCCGGCCTTTTTACAGAACAACAAGACTTATTTAGCGCCAGGACGCAGCGCCGGGAACAGGATCACGTCACGGATGGTATGGCTGTTGGTAAACAGCATCACCATCCGGTCGATACCAATGCCTAAACCTGCCGTTGGCGGTAAGCCGTGTTCCAGTGCGGTAACGTAGTCTTCGTCATAGAACATGGCTTCATCATCGCCCGCGTCTTTGGCATTAACCTGCTGCAGGAAGCGATCAGCCTGATCCTGCGCATCGTTAAGCTCAGAGAAGCCGTTGCCGATTTCACGTCCGCCGATAAAGAACTCGAAACGGTCGGTGATTTCCGGGTTTTCATCGTTACGACGAGCCAGCGGAGAAACTTCCGCCGGGTATTCGGTAATGAAGGTAGGCTGAATCAGGTGCGCTTCTGCGGTTTCCTCAAAAATCTCGGTCACCACGCGGCCTAAGCCCCAGCTTTTCTCGACTTTGATGCCGATGGCCTGGGCGACTGCCACGGCTTTATCGAAATCGTCAAGATCGGCCAGATCGGTTTCCGGACGGTATTTTTTGATGGCTTCACGCATGGTGAGCTTTTCAAACGGCTTGCCGAAATCGAATTCCTGCTCACCATAAGGCACGACGGTGCTGCCCAGCACATCCTGCGCCAGCGTGCGGAACAGGCTTTCGGTCAGTTCGATCAGATCCTTATAATCCGCATACGCCATATAGAGTTCCATCATGGTGAACTCTGGATTATGACGTGGTGAAATCCCTTCGTTACGGAAGTTACGGTTGATCTCAAACACGCGGTCAAAACCGCCCACAACCAGACGTTTCAGATACAGCTCTGGCGCAATACGCAGGTACATATCGATATCCAGCGCATTATGATGCGTGATAAACGGACGCGCTGATGCGCCGCCCGGGATCACCTGCATCATTGGCGTTTCCACTTCCATAAAGTCGCGAGCGACCATGAACTGGCGAATACCGGCCATAATCTGAGAGCGAATTTTGAAGGTGTTGCGTGATTCATCGTTGGCGATGAGATCAAGATAACGCTGACGATAACGTGTTTCCTGATCGGCCAGGCCGTGAAACTTATCAGGCAACGGACGCAGCGCTTTGGTCAGTAAACGCAGTTCTGAACAGTGAACAGACAGCTCGCCGGTTTTGGTTTTGAACAACTTACCGCGTGCGCCGAGGATATCGCCCAGATCCCACTTTTTGAACTGCTCGTTATAGATGCCTTCAGGCAGATCGTCACGTGCTACGTACAGCTGAATGCGCCCGCCAACGTCCTGCAGGGTGATGAAAGACGCTTTGCCCATAATACGGCGCGTCATCATACGGCCCGCCACGCTGACCTCAATGCCTAAGTCTTCCAGCTCTTCGTTACTCTTCTCGTCATAGCTGGCGTGCAGCCGATCGGAGGTGGTATCACGACGAAAATCGTTAGGAAACGCCACGCCGTTTTCACGCAGCACGCTCAGTTTCTCGCGACGCGTTTTCAGTTCGTTATTTAACTCAAGTGCGACGTCAGCGCTCTGCGGTTGTTGTTCAGACATGTCGGTTCCTTATAGCCCTGCTTTTAAACTTGCTTCAATGAAACGGTCCAGATCGCCATCCAGAACCGCCTGCGTATTACGCGTTTCCACGCCGGTACGCAGATCTTTAATTCGTGAGTCGTCCAGAACGTAAGAACGGATCTGGCTTCCCCAGCCGATATCCGACTTATTGTCTTCCAGCGCCTGCTTCTCGGCATTTTTTTTCTGCATCTCAAGCTCGTACAGCTTCGCCTTCATCTGCTTCATCGCCTGATCTTTGTTTTTGTGCTGAGAGCGGTCATTTTGACACTGCGTGACCGTACCGGTCGGAATATGGGTGATACGCACCGCAGATTCCGTCCGGTTAACGTGCTGACCACCGGCACCCGAGGCACGGTAAACGTCAATGCGCAGGTCTGCCGGGTTAATGTCGATATCGATATCGTCATCGACTTCCGGGTAGATAAACGCGGAGCTGAATGACGTATGGCGGCGACCACCGGAGTCAAACGGACTCTTACGAACAAGGCGATGAACGCCTGTCTCGGTGCGTAACCAGCCAAACGCATAATCGCCCGACACGCGAATGGTTACCGATTTAATGCCCGCCACTTCGCCTTCGGACTCTTCAATAATCTCGGTTTTGAAGCCTTTCGCTTCGGCCCAACGCAGATACATACGCATCAGCATGCTGGCCCAGTCCTGCGCCTCGGTGCCGCCAGAGCCAGCCTGCAAATCGATATAACAGTCTGCGCTGTCGTACTCACCCGAGAACATACGGCGGAATTCGAGTTCACCCAGTTTAACGTCCAGCGCGTCCAGTTCTTCGACCGCTTCGTTAAAGGTTTCTTCGTCATCGGCTTCCACAGCCAGATCAAGCAGGCCCTGTACGTCTTCCAGCCCCTGCGTCATCTGATCCAGCGTATTCACGATTGCTTCGAGAGAGGAGCGCTCTTTACCCAACGCCTGGGCGCGTTCAGGTTCGTTCCAGACGTCAGACTGTTCGAGTTCTGCGTTTACTTCTTCAAGGCGTTCTTTCTTGGCATCGTAGTCAAAGATACCCCCGAAGAACGTCGCTGCGCTCGGTGAGGTCCTGAATACGGTATTTGACCGGATTAATTTCAAACATGTGTTTAGCGTCTTTTTAACGTTTGATGGAATAAGAAATGTAACCTGCGAGTTTACCCGAAACCGGCGACAGTTTGTAGCGTTGAGAAAATGCGCAGGGTGTAAACGTTTGGGACAGGCTGTGCTGAAAGGGAGGGAGGCAACGTCAGAAAGGCCTGGCGGACGGACTCCCGTCCGTCCACCTTCATCCGTTAACTGAGCGGCCAGAGATGTTCAATAATCAACTGCACTGAGCGGTTACCGCGATATTCATTGATATCCAGCCGGTACGCCAGTTCAACCTCGCGAACGCTGCTGTCAGGCCACAGCGTGGTATCTACGTTAAACGCGATACCGTCGATCAATGGCCCGCCGCCCAGTGGCTCCACCATGACTTTCAGATGACGTTCCCCCACCAGCCGCTGTTGCAACAGCCGGAATTTGCCGTCAAACGCAGGCTCCGGAAAGGCCTGTCCCCAGGGACCGGCATCGCGCAGCATTTCGGCGGTCTCCAGAGAAAACTCAGCGGGTTGTAACGCGCCATCAGACCACATCACCCCTTGCAGCGCTTCGCCAGCCAGCCAGTCGCCGACCAGTTCAGCGAACCGCTGACGAAACTCCTCGTAGCGCGCCTCCTCCAGCGACAGCCCGGCCGCCATGGCGTGACCACCAAACTTCTGCATCAGCCCGGGGTGGAGCGTATCAAGCCGTTCCAGGGCATCCCGCAGGTGCAGGCCCGCAATCGAACGTCCCGAGCCTTTCAGCATGCCGTCGCCCGCAGGCGCAAAGGCGATGACCGGACGGTGAAAACGCTCTTTGAGCCGGGAAGCCAGAATACCTACCACGCCCTGATGCCATTCGGGATGATAAAAGGCCAGCCCCAGCGGCAAATCGGTTTGCTCACGCTCCAGCGTCTGACAGAGCGCCAGCGCCTCGCTTTGCATACCCTGTTCAATCTCTTTGCGCATCTGATTGAGCGCATCCAGCTCGCTGGCTAGCATACGCGACTGGCTGAGATCGTCCGTCAGTAACAGCGCGACGCCGACTGACATATCGTCGAGCCTTCCGGCCGCATTCAGCCGCGGTCCCAGCGCAAACCCCAGGTCGCTGGCGGCCAGCTGGCGCGCATCGCGATTGGCGATTTCCAGTAGCGCCTTGATGCCCGGTCGGCATTTACCGGCACGAATGCGGCTCAGGCCCTGCCAGACCAAAATACGGTTATTTGCATCCAGCGGCACGACATCCGCAACCGTGCCCAGCGCCACCAGATCGAGCAGGTCAGCCAGGTTAGGTTCTGCCCGCGTGACGCCAAACCAGCCCTGGGTTCGCAGATGGGCACGCAGCGCCATCATCAGGTAAAAGGCCACACCAACGCCTGCCAGCGCACGCGACGGGAAAGTGCAATCAGGCAGGTTTGGGTTAACGATAGCGTCCGCGTCAGGCAGCGTTTCGCCGGGTAAATGGTGGTCGGTCACCAGCACCGCAATCCCGTGCGCATGCGCGACGGCGACGCCAGCATGAGAGGAAATACCGTTATCGACAGTGAGGATCATCTCCGCGCCGCGCGCTTTCGCCTGTTCGACAACCTCAGGACTGAGGCCGTATCCATCCTCAAACCGGTTAGGTACCAGATACTGAACATTGCTGCATCCCATGCTGCGCAGAGCCAGCACGGTAAGCGCGGTACTGGTGGCACCGTCAGCATCAAAATCGCCGACGACCATAATACAGCGTCCATCCAGCAGCGCTTCATGCAGCAAGGCGACGGCCTTATCAATACCGCTCAGCGCACTAAACGGCAGCAGGTTTTTCGCGCCTCTTTCAAGCTGAGCGGCATCACTGACGCCACGTTGCAAATAAAGCCGACGCAGAAGCGGCGGCAAATCAGCAGGGAGCCCGGGCAAATCCGGTACCGCCTCACGACGACGTAATTCGACTTCGTGCTTTACCACGCCTTAACCACCACGCTTTTGATTATCCAGTACCTGTTTGAGTTCCTGAGGGCTTTGGTAGCCCGGGATCATCATTCCGCTATCGGTCAGAATGGCGGGCGTGCCCTGAATGCCGAACAGAATGCCGAGTTTATACTGCTGACCAATGTCAGTGTTGCATGACGCAGGCGCCTCCATCTTCGGCGCATCACCTTTCATCGCGTCATCGAAGGCTTTGTTACGATCGGCGCTGCACCAGACCGCTTTCATGGCGCTGGCGACATTACCGTTCATCCCTTCGCGTGGGAAAGCAAGATAACGAACCGTGATGCCCAGCGCATTGTAATCGGCCATCTGCTCGTGCAGCTTGTGACAATAGCCACAGGTAATGTCCGTGAACACCGTGACCACATGCTGCTCTTTTGGCGCTTTATAGATGATCATCTCCGGAACCAGCGCGTCGACCTTTTTATCCAGCAGCGTATTGGTCACGTTCACCGGTTGCGTGCCGCTGACATCATAAAGGGGACCCTGGATCATGTGCTTACCATCATCGGTCACATACAGGACGCCGCTTTCGCTGAGCACGGTTTTGAAGCCTGGCAGCGGAGACGGCTGAATCTCGGTCTGGTGTAAACCCAGTTTTTTCAGGGAAAGCTGAATAGCGCTGTCATCAGCGTGGGTTAAACCGGAAAAGGCGCTGACCAGCAGCGCCAGCGTGGCAACATGTTTGTTCATTGTTTTCCTTATATCCGTCGGTCATGCACGCGGATGATGCTGTTGATGTAACAGTCGCAGACGTTCCGTGGCGACGTGAGTATAAATCTGGGTCGTGGAGAGATCGCTGTGTCCCAGTAACATCTGTACGACACGCAAGTCTGCTCCGTGGTTCAGCAAATGTGTGGCAAAGGCGTGGCGCAGCACATGGGGCGACAGCTTTTCGCTGTCAATGCCTGCCAGCGTGGCGTAGTGCTTGATTCGGTGCCAGAACGTCTGCCGCGTCATTTGCTGCGCGCGGCTACTGGGGAAGAACACATCCAGCGTTTGCCCGTTGAGCAACCACGGACGACCATGTTCCATATAATATTCCAGCCAGTAAACCGCCTCTTCACCTAATGGCACCAGGCGCTCTTTATTGCCCTTACCGATCACCCGCACCACGCCCTGACGCAGGCTGATGTCGTTCAGGGTTAATCCCACCAGCTCCGAAACACGCAGCCCGGTGGCATACAATAATTCCAGCATGGCTTTATCGCGCAGTTCCAGCGGCACGTTGACATCCGGAGCCTGCAGTAAACGCTCGACCTGTGCCTCGCTCAGATCTTTGGGCAGCCGCTGGGGCAGCTTTGGCGCGGCCAGTTGGGCGCTGGGATCGTCCACACGAATCTTTTCACGGTACAGGTACTGAAACAGGCGGCGCATAGCGCTGAGCAGACGCGCTGAGCTGGTGGCCTTATAGCCGCCTTCCAGTCGCTCTGCGAGAAACTGTTGCAGATCCTGCGGGCTTAATGACACCAGCGTCAGGCCGTGATGTGCCAGCCAGCCGGTGAGCGTTTGCAGGTCCTGTCGATAGGAGGACAAGGTATTTTGCGCCAGATTGCGCTCAATCCACAGCGCGTCAAGAAACTGTTCTGTCAGTTCGCTGTCTTGCACGTTTTCCCCGCCGTTCAGTCTGAAATCGTGCTCATTATGCCTGATTCACCCCTGCTTCTGATACAATTACGCCAAAGTCTGGATTAACAGAGCACTATCTGCATGAAAATTGGTCTTTTTTACGGTTCCAGTACCTGCTACACCGAAATCGTAGCGGAGAAGATTCGGGATTTTATTGGCGACGAGTTAGTGACGTTGCACAACGTGAAAGATGACGATCCGCGTCTGATGGAAGAGTACGACCTGCTGATTTTGGGCATTCCGACCTGGGACTTTGGCGAGCTACAGGAAGACTGGGAGGCCATCTGGCCGCAGTTGCCCACCCTCAATCTGCATAACAAGATAGTGGCGCTTTACGGCATGGGCGACCAGATTGGCTATGGTGAATGGTTTCTCGACGCGCTGGGTATGCTGCACGACCTGCTGCAACCCATGGGCGTGCAGTTTGTCGGCTACTGGCCGCTGGATGGCTATGAATTTACCAGCCCCAAACCGCTTAGCGCGGATGGCAAACAGTTTGTGGGGCTGGCGCTGGATGACGTCAATCAGTTTGACGTGACGGATGAGCGCGTTGAGCAGTGGTGCGAGCAGATTCTGACGGAAACGGCCGAACGCCTGTAGGCTGTCGGTGTTAACGCGCGCGTTGTCTGTCGCGAAAACAGCAGGCGCGTAAGGCGCGCCATTCAGCAGGCTGCATATTATCCTGCATGAGCCAAAACCGCGTTATCCTGCCCTGAGGGTTCTTCATGACCAGCAACACCGCGCCAGGTAACCAGTAAAGCGGTTGCTGCGTTTGCCAGTGTTCATCCTGCCAGTGCCAGTCACGGGCACTGTCGCGTCGTAGCGCTCCACAGCGCAGACACAAGCGCCTGTCCTGCCGCCATCCTTCCCACACGATGAGGGCGAACAGCACCGGCTTTATCACCCACTCTGCCGCAGGCAAGGGCATCAGCCCGACGCCGGCTAGCGTTACCACCAGCGTCAGGGCAAGGATTGTACGCGCCTGCAACGAGGGATGAAGGTTACATTGCCACCGGGCCGCGTTCACGATTACGCTGCTGAATAAGCTTCACCATGCGTTTCAGCTCGGGATCGGCTGGCTCGCCGTGGTTCATCATCCAGTTGAAAAGGTCCGGATCGTCACTTTTCAGCAGGGCAATGAAAACCTGCTTGTCGGTATCGTTTAACGTGTCATATTCGTACTTGAAGAACGGCATAATAGCGACATCCAGTTCCAGCATGCCACGACGGCAGGCCCATTGAACGCGCGATTTATCATGAATATCCATGCATCAGTTTTCCTGTTTCACATCGTGGCGACTAGTGTAACCTGGATTAACAGCGGCTGCAGGCTCCAGACTTCGTCATGTGCACAACGCCGCAGGATGACGCTTTTGCTGGCGTTCATCACGCGTTTTGTGCGCCCTGTTCAGTAAACAGGTTGCAATGCCAGTCTGCTCTTTTACCATTGAAGATATTGTTCCGGATGAACCTTCATACTCAGGATTTATCAATGCCAACATTTACGCTTCCCCCACGTCAACCTGCGGCCTCATCGCGTCTGCCGCTCACGTTAATGTCTCTGGATACCTGGGCTCTGGTGTCTGTAGTGGGCCCTGACAGTACGTCCTATTTGCAGGGTCAGTTGACGCTGGATGTCGCCGCGCTGGATGCCGCCCATCATCTGCCCGCCGCCCACTGCGATGCGAAAGGCAAAATGTGGAGCAATCTGCGTCTGTTTCACCGCGGCGAAGGTTATGCCTATTTAGTGCGCCGGGCACTGCGTGATACTCAGTTGCCGGAGCTAAAAAAATACGCCGTATTCTCTAAAGTGACGCTGGCCGCCGATGACGATGTGGTGTTACTGGGCGTTGCCGGTTTCCAGGCTCGGGCGGCGCTGGCCGACCGGTTTGAAGCCCTTCCTGACAGTACCACTCCCGTGGTGCAACAGGGCGAAACCACCCTGCTGTGGTTTGCCCAGCCCGCAGAGCGCTTTTTACTGGTCACCTCGCTTGCTGAGGCAGAAGCACTGAAACAGAAGCTGGCCGAGGATGCTCAGTTAACAGACAGCACACAGTGGCTGGCCCTGGACATTGAAGCCGGTATTCCGGTGATTGAACCTGCGACCAGCGCGCAGTTTATTCCCCAGGCGACTAATTTGCAGGCACTGGACGCGATCAGCTTCAAAAAAGGCTGCTACACCGGGCAGGAGATGGTGGCCCGCGCGAAATACCGTGGCGCCAATAAGCGCGCCCTGTACTGGCTGTCAGGCCAGGCCAGCCATCTGCCTGCCGCAAACGACTCGCTGGAATTGCAGATGGGTGAACGCTGGCGTCGCACAGGTACCGTTCTCGCCGCCGTGCAGCTTGATGATGGCGTGACCTGGGTGCAGGTCGTGATGAATAACGATCTGGAGCCAGACAGCGTATTGCGCGTCGAAGGGGATGAAGGAGGCAAACTCACTATTCAGCCTTTGCCTTATTCGCTGGACGAAAACTGAGTGTCGGGGCGGGAACCTCTCCCGCCCTGTTTCTACATGACGTAGAAATAAATGGCGCAGAAATGACAGATGCAGCCGCCTAACACGAAACCGTGCCAGATGGCGTGATTAAACGGCACGCGGCGCGCCACATAAAAGCTCACCCCCAGGGAATAGATGATGCCTCCCAGCGCCAACAGCCAGATTCCCCCCGGCGACAGTTTCATCGCCAGTTGATAGACCACCACCAGCGACAACCATCCCATACAAAGATACGTGACCAGTGACAGCACCTTATAGCGTTCAGCGATCGTCAGTTTAAACAGGATGCCCAGCAGCGCCAGTCCCCAGATGACCGCCATTAATGCGTGAGCCAGCGGTGACTGCAGCCCTGTCATCAAAAACGGCGTATAAGTGCCCGCAATCAACAGATAAATGGCGCAGTGATCCACTTTTTTCAGCACGCGTTTGGCGCGTGGATGACTGACAGCGTGATAAAGCGTGGACGCCAGAAACAGCACGATCATGCTGCCGCCATACAGGCTTGAGCTGACAATGGTGGTGACATCCGCATGGATCGCTGTTGCTTTAACCAGTAGCAGCACTAACCCAACGATTCCAAAGAGGCAACCCAGCCCGTGACTGATACTGTTGGCAATTTCCTCTGCCAGTGGATAGCCCTGCGTGGAAAAATGTTTATGCGTCATAACCTTCCTGCCTAAAAGTGAGAGCCATTGCAGATTAATCACCAGACAAATTAATCAGAAAAACTTTCAGTGTACAAGTGTAAGCTTAAATTAATTAATGCGGTCAACGCCGGTTCAAATTCTGTTAAAATGCTGACTGGTCAACTATCTGGTGATTTTTTCATGTTCGCGCATCACGATCTTGCCACGCTCAACGATCTGGAATTGCAGGTTTATCAGTACATCATCAGACATCGTGAAAGTGTCGGTTACATGACCATTCGTGAACTGGCGGAGCAGGCCGCCGTGTCAACTACCACCGTGCTGCGTTTCTGTCGCAAAATGCACTGTGAAGGCTGGTCTGAGTTTCGTATCCGTCTGCGGCTGGCCCAGGAACACACGGCCCCAGCTTTACCGGTCTCTGGCCCGGCCGATATGCTGAGTTTTTTTAAAAGCATCAATAATGCTGAATTTGAGCAGGTCATCACCCAGGCAGCCGCGATGATCAGGCAGGCTGAGCGGGTTTTTTTTATTGGTGTGGGCACATCAGGAAGCCTGGGAAAATACGGTGCACGTTTTTTTTCGAATGTGGGGAAATTCAGTCATGCTATTGATGATCCTTATTATCCCGTCAGTCCGAGCCTGTATGAAAATGCCCTGGCGATCATCCTTTCTGTCTCGGGCGAAACAGAAGAAGTACTGCGTATCGCCAGCCAGTTTAGCCTGAATAAATGCAAAATTATTGCGGTCACCAACAGTGAAAACTGTTCGCTGGCAAAAATGAGCGACTTTACGGTTTCCTATCACGTCCCGGTTATCCGCCTGGAGGATAACTGCGATATTACCACTCAGGTACCGGCGATTTATATTATCGAATCGCTTGGCCGACGGTTAAGCCAGTAAAACACAGCGTTTTTTAGCTGTGACAAATCCCTTTTTTCGCACGGTGTTATACCGTGACTTTATAAAGTGCTTTGCTACACTCAGCCCAATTTTATCTTTATTGGAGAGTGGGTAATGAGCTTACCAGACACATTTTTGTGGGGCGGTGCCGTCGCGGCTCACCAGGTTGAAGGCGGGTGGGATCAGGGTGGAAAAGGTATTAGCATCGCTGACGTGCTGACAGGGGGTGCACACGGCGTGGATCGTGTCATTACCGATGGCGTTCAGCCCGGAAAATTTTACCCTAATCATCAGGCCGTCGAGTTTTACTCACACTACAAGCAGGATATTGCGTTATTTGCGGAGATGGGATTTAAATGCTTCCGTACCTCGATTGCGTGGACGCGTATATTCCCTAGTGGCGATGAGCAGCAACCTAACGAAGCCGGCCTGCAGTTTTATGATGACCTGTTTGATGAATTACTGAAATATGGCATCGAACCAGTAATCACCCTTTCCCATTTTGAAATGCCCTACCACCTGGTAAAAGAGTATGGCGGCTGGCATAACCGTAAAGTCGTCGATTTCTTTGTGCGTTTCAGTGAAGTCGTGCTGGAACGATACAAAAATAAAGTTAAATACTGGATGACCTTTAACGAAATTAACAACCAACGTAACTGGCAATATCCGCTGTTTGGCTACTGCTGTTCCGGCGTTATTTTCACCGACCATGAAAAACCTGAACAGGCGATGTATCAGGTCATGCACCATCAGTTCGTTGCCAGTGCCCGGGTGGTGAAGCGCGGACACGAGATCAACCCGGACTTCAAAATTGGCTGCATGATCGCCATGGTGCCGGTTTATCCGTTCTCCTGCCATCCGGACGATGTCATGCTGGCTAAAGAAGCGATGCATCAACGCTATGTCTTTAGCGATGTACAAATGCGCGGTTACTACCCTGCCTACGCGCTGAAAGAGTGGGAACGCAAAGGCTACCACATTGAGATGCAACCAGAGGATGCAGATACCCTGCGTCAGGGCTGTGCCGATTACATCGGTTTCAGCTATTACATGAGTAATGCCGTGCAGCACAGCGCCAGCGGTATTGACGACCCCATTACCGGTTTTGACGGGGTGGTCAAAAACCCGCATGTCAGCGCCTCAGACTGGGGCTGGCAGATCGATCCCGTTGGCCTGCGTTATGTGCTGAACGACCTGTACGAACGCTACCAGAAGCCGCTGTTTATCGTGGAAAACGGCTTTGGCGCGATCGACAAACCGAATGCGCAGGGCGTGATCGAAGATGATTACCGCATTGCGTATCTGGCGGCGCATATCGCAGAGATGAAAAAAGCCGTCATTCATGATGGTGTGGATCTGATGGGATATACGCCGTGGGGCTGCATCGATTGTGTATCCTTTACGACCGGCCAGTACGACAAGCGCTACGGTTTCATTCACGTTAACAAAAACGACGATGGCAGCGGTGATTTCTCACGCGCGAAAAAGAAAAGCTTTGCCTGGTATCAGCAGGTTATCGCCAGTAACGGTGAAAAGCTGTAAGTCGGCTGCCGCAGCGTCACGCTGCGGCATGAATTTACCGCCCGCCGGCGGCATCAATGATGCTGCCGGTGATGTAAGAGGCCGCATCGCTGGCCAGCCAGATCACCACTTCTGCAATTTCTTCGGCATGTCCACCACGTCCCATCGGAACGCCGCTCGCCAGTCGGTCGACCCGGCCGGGCTCCCCGCCATCGGCATGCATCCCGGTGTAGATCAGACCGGGCCGCACACCATTGACACGAATCCCCTGTTGCGCGACCTCCAGTGACAGACCTTTCGTCAGCGTATCCATCGCGCCCTTCGATGCGGCATATTCGACATATTCACCGGGAGAACCCGTACGGGCTGCCGCGGAGGAAACGTTCACGATACTGCCGCCCAGTCCTCCCAGGTGCGTTCCCATGCGCCGGACGGCTTCACGACAGCAGAGGAAGGTGCCCGTGACATTTGTGGCAAAAACCTGTTGAATGCGCGCCGCGTCCAGTTGCTCAAGACGGCATTGCTGAAACAGGATACCGGCGTTATTTACCAGCAGCGAGAGCGGCAGGTTCTCCTGATCCAGCCGTTGAAACAGCGCCATGACCTGCGCCTCGTCACTGATATCGGCCTGTACGCTAAAGGCTTCTCCGCCGTTACGCACAATCTCATCCACCACCCGCTGCGCTTCACTTTCGCGCGCGCGATAATTCACGGCCACACGGTAGCCCCGTGTCGCCAGTAAAACGGCGGTCGCACGGCCAATGCCGCGACTACCGCCAGTAACAAGCGCGAGTTTCATCTGAGCCTCCATAAAAAAGGGCCGAAAACCGGCCCTCAAAACAGTTGTGTTAACCCGACTCAGGCATAGTCGCTCATCGGTACACATGAGCAGAACAGGTTGCGGTCACCAAAAACATCATCCAGGCGCTTCACTGTTGGCCAGTATTTATTGTGGCTGCCTGCCGGGAAAACGGCCAGCTCGCGGCTGTAAGGATGCGACCATTCGCCAGTCACTTCCATTTGTGTGTGAGGCGCGTTAACCAGCGGATTATCATCCATTGGCCACTCGCCCTTTTCCACCCGCCCAATTTCCATACGAATCGCCAGCATGGCATCAATAAAGCGGTCCAGCTCCAGTTTGCCTTCCGATTCGGTAGGTTCCACCATCAGCGTGCCCGCGACCGGGAATGACATGGTTGGCGCATGGAAACCGTAGTCGATGAGGCGTTTTGCAATATCCAGTTCACTGATCCCGGTCTGCTCTTTCAGCGGACGAATATCCAGAATACATTCGTGCGCCACACGACCATCCCGCCCGGTATACAGAATCGGATAAGCTGATTTCAGACGGCTGGCGATGTAGTTGGCATTGAGAATCGCCACCGAACTGGCCTGCTTGAGCCCTTCCGCGCCCATCATGCGGATGTACATCCAGCTGATTGGTAAAATGGAAGCACTGCCAAACGGTGCAGCAGAGACAGCGCCCTGCTGTGTCAGCACACCATCAATCTGCACCACGCTGTGACCGGGTACAAACGGTGCCAGATGCGCTTTCACGCCAATAGGTCCCATGCCCGGGCCGCCGCCGCCGTGCGGAATACAGAAAGTTTTGTGCAGGTTAAGGTGCGAAACGTCAGCGCCAATATAACCCGGCGTCGTAATGCCCACCTGGGCATTCATGTTCGCACCGTCCAGGTACACCTGGCCGCCATACTGATGCACGATCTGGCACACTTCACGAATAGTCTCTTCGTACACGCCGTGCGTGGATGGGTAGGTCACCATGATGCATGACAGTTTATCGCCCGCCTGTGCGGCTTTTTCGCGCAGGTCGCCCAGATCGATATTACCCTGTTTGTCACAGGCCACGACCACCACATCCATGCCCGCCATCTGGGCTGAGGCCGGGTTGGTCCCGTGTGCTGAGCTGGGAATCAGGCAAAGGTGACGTTCACCTTCACCACGGCTTTCATGGTAACGACGAATCGCTAACAGCCCCGCGTATTCCCCCTGTGCACCGGAGTTCGGTTGCATGCAGAGCGCATCGTAACCGGTAAGCTGAACCAGCCACTGGGAAAGCTGGCTAATCATTTGCAGGTAGCCGCCCGCCTGTTCTGCCGGGCAGAACGGATGCATTTCGGCAAATTCAGGCCAGGTGATGGGAATCATCTCTGCGGCAGCGTTAAGCTTCATCGTGCATGAACCCAGCGGAATCATCGCCTGGTTGAGAGCCAGATCTTTTTTCTCCAGGCTGTGCATATAGCGCATCATCTCGGTCTCACTGTGATGGCGATTGAACACAGGGTGAGAGAGGATGTCGCTGACGCGCTGCTGGCTTGCAGGGATTGACTGGCTGTCTGCCGCAACCTGGCTATCAAGTTGATCGATATCCAGACCATGATCATCGCCCAGCAGGATGGCGAACAATGTCGCAACGTCTTCACGACATGTGGTTTCATCCAGCGTGATACCGACAGCGTTATGAATATCACTACGCAGGTTAACGCCGAAACTCAGCGCACGGTTTAACACGGCGGCTTTATCGGTCACGTCCACTGTCAGCGTGTCGAACCAGTGGTGATGACGCAGCTTCAGCCCGCCACGTTGCAGTCCGGCAGCCAGGATATCGGTGAAGCGGTGAATACGTGAAGCGATACGTTTCAGCCCAACAGGTCCGTGGAACACGGCATACAGTCCCGCGATATTGGCCAGCAGCACCTGAGAGGTACAGATATTGGAGTTGGCTTTTTCCCGACGGATATGTTGCTCGCGAGTTTGCATCGCCATACGCAACGCGGTGTTGCCAGCGGCGTCGCGTGAGACACCGATAATACGGCCAGGCATAGAACGCTTGTGTTCATCACGGCTGGCAAAAAAGGCCGCATGAGGACCGCCATAGCCCATTGGTACACCAAAGCGCTGAGCGGAACCGAACACAATATCCGCGCCCTGCTTGCCCGGCGATTCAAGTAACACCAGGGCCATAAAATCCGAGGCCACGCTGACGACTACTTTACGGGTTTTCAGCTCGGCAATCAGGCTGGTGTAATCGTGTACCTCGCCCGTGGTGCCCACCTGCTGAAGCAGGACACCAAACAGATTATCGTGCTCCAGGGCTTTCTCCGCGCTGTCGATAATCAGTTCAAAACCAAAGGTTTCGGCGCGGGTCCGTACCACATCCAGCGTTTGCGGATGGATATCATCAGCGATAAAGAACCGGTTGGCATTTTTCAGTTTGCTGATGCGTTTTGCCATCGCCATCGCTTCGGCCGCCGCGGTGGCTTCATCCAGCAGTGAAGCGGACGCGATATCCATGCCGGTCAGATCAATGGTGACCTGCTGGAAGTTTAGCAGCGCCTCCAGGCGTCCTTGAGACACTTCGGGCTGATACGGCGTGTAAGCCGTGTACCAGCCCGGATTTTCCAGCATGTTCCGCAGGATAACGGGCGGCGTTATCACCGCACTGTATCCCATGCCGATCCAGGATTTGTAGCGCAGGTTTTGCGCGGCAATCGCTTTTAACTCTGCCAGCGCCTGCTGTTCAGTTGCCGCATCGCCAACAGCGGGCGGACCGGGCAACTGAATGTCGGCGGGAACAATAGAACCAATCAACGACGCCAGAGAGCTGGCACCAATCGCCTCCAGCATAACGGCCTGTTGTTCTGGCGACGGACCAATATGGCGCTCAATAAACGCACCGTTGTGTTCAAGCTGGCTGAGAGTCTGAGTCATGAGCTGTAAATCCTGAATCGGGCTGGGGAACAGAGAGTGCTGGTCAGATATCGGCGGCCTCATCTGGAGGCCGCGCAACGATTACTCGTCAATAGATGCTTTGTAGGCATCCGCGTCCAGCAGTGAGTCTAGTTCTGACTCATCGCTGGCTTTGATCTGGAATAACCAGCCGTCCTGATAAGGCTCGCTGTTAACCAGCTCTGGGGAATCATTCAGCGCGTCGTTCACGGCGATAATTTCGCCACTGACAGGAGAATAGATATCGGAAGCCGCTTTTACGGATTCGGCGACGGCGCACTCTTCGCCGGCAGCGAACGTCGCCCCTACTTCTGGCAGGTCCACAAAGACCATATCGCCCAGTAATTCCTGCGCGTGTTCGGTGATGCCGACGGTGTAAGATCCATCCGCATTTTTGCGCAGCCATTCATGACTGTCGCGGTATTTCAACTCAGCTGGCACATTGCTCATCGCCCTTTCTCCTGTAATTATGTTTTACTGCGCAACCGGCTTGCCGGCGCGAACGAAAACGGGTTTAGTCACTTTTACGGGCATTTCACGGTTGCGGATTTCAACGATAGCGTCTTCGCCAATGCCCGCAGGCACGCGGGCCAGCGCAATGCTGTAACCCAACGTTGGTGAGAAAGATCCGCTGGTAATAATGCCCTGCTGCATCTGCCCCTGACTATCCGTAAAACGCACGGGCAGGCCGTTACGCAGTACGCCTTTTTCTGTCAGGATCAGGCCAACCAGTTTTTCAGTGCCTTTTTCGCGCTGACTTTCCAGTGCTTCGCGCCCGATAAAATTGCGGTTCGCCGGTTCCCAGCACAGGGTCCAGCCCATGTTGGCGGCCAGCGGTGAGACGCTTTCATCCATTTCCTGACCGTAAAGATTCATGCCCGCTTCCAGACGCAATGTATCACGTGCGCCCAGTCCGGCGGGTTTGACGCCCGCGGCGAGCAGGCGCTGCCAGAATGTAACGGCCTGCGCCGCAGGTAGCGCGATCTCATAACCCGCTTCGCCGGTATAACCGGTGGTGGCGATAAACAGCTCCCCGGCCTGGATGCCAAAGAACGGCTTCATACCTTGTACAGCCTGACGCTGTGCATCACTGAAGAGCGTTTGTGCTTTTTGCTGGGCCTGTGGGCCCTGCACGGCGATCATCGCCAGATCGTCACGCTCCCGGACTTCCACGCCATAACCCTGCGCATGTTCATTGATCCATGCCAGATCCTTTTCACGCGTCGCAGAGTTCACGACCAGGCGGAAAAACGTCTCATCCATGAAATACACGATCAGATCGTCAATCACGCCGCCCGACGCATTCAGCATGCCGGTGTAAAGCGCTTTGCCGGGTTGCGTCAGCCTCGCGACATCGTTTGCCAGCAGAAAACGCAAAAACTCACGCGTACGTGCACCGTGCAGATCGACGATGGTCATGTGCGAAACATCAAACATGCCTGCGTCGTTGCGAACAGCATGATGTTCATCCAGTTGGGAGCCATAGTGCAGCGGCATCATCCAGCCATGGAAATCCACCATACGCGCACCGTTTTCCTGATGCTGGTCAAACAGAGGTGTGTGCTGAGTCATAACTATCCTGTGCTGAAACAAGTAAGTTTGAAACCACGCCGCCGGGAGCCGACGCAAACGTTCTCTTTGCAATGACGTTACCACTGAACGGGTCGATTAACCATAAGCAAAGCGAGGTCGAACGCAGACGCACAGCCTAATCGCGCAAAAGAAAAAGCAGGACAAAAGACTGTAATTTTGTGATTAAACACACAACAAATACGACCTATTCATTTTTTTACAGCCATTTTATTCGTACCGACACGCAAGATGTTAAAAAAATAGCGAAGCAAAAATGGCGTCGAATAAAAATAAGTAATGCGAAACATCACGCAAAATTAGAATAAATCAAATGAGGCGCTGCAACGGTGCAGGACTGCATTTTTACGGTGCAGTCCTTTTTTAAAATAAAAAAGCCAGCAATTACGCTGGCTTTAAGAAAGGGATTCGCGTCAGCGAAGCCAGGCGGGAATGTCGTTCAGGCCCATCGCCTGCCGCAACATGACAGGTTTCACGCCCGGTAAATTATCGGCCAATTTTAGCCCGACATCGCGAAGCAGCTTTTTAGCCGGATTATTGCCCGCAAACAGCTCCCGAAATCCCTGCATGCCCGCGAGCATCATGGCGGCACTGTGTTTACGGCTGCGTTCATAGCGGCGCAGATAGAGGTGCTGCCCGATATCTTTGCCCTGCTGATGCAGGCGGCGAACTTCACCAATCAACTCTGCGGCATCCATAAAACCGAGATTGACACCCTGCCCGGCCAGCGGATGAATGGTATGCGCAGCATCGCCCACCAGCGCCAGGCGATGTGCAGCAAAGCTGCGCGCATAGCGTGCCGTGAGGGGGAATGCCTTCCGTTCGCCTTCCAGTTCGCACAGGCCAAGGCGCATATCAAACGCCACCGACAACTGTTGATTAAAGAGCGCCTCAGGCATCGTTTCCAGCCGGGTGGCTTCCTGGGGCGACAGCGACCAGACGATGGAGCACAGATGCGGATCCTGCATCGGCAGAAACGCCAGAATGCCATCCCCATGGAATACCTGACGCGCGACGCCATCATGTGGCATGGAGGTACGGATGTTCGCCACCAGGGCATGGTGTTCATAATCCCAGAAAGTCAGCGGAATATCGGCTTTGTTGCGCAGCCAGGAATTGGCACCGTCTGCGGCAACCATCAGCCGTGCGCTCATCATGCCGCCATCCTGTAGCGTAATGAAGGCTTCGTTATCGCCAAATGCCACCTGCTGAAGATGTGACGACGGCAGCAACGTCACGTCACTGCACTGCCTGGCTCGCTGCCATAAGGCGCAGTGAATTACCGGGTTTTCGATAATGTGCCCGAGATGGGTTAAGCCCTGCTGCTCACCGTCAAATGAGATAGCACCGAAGCTGTCACGATCCCAGACTTCCATGGCCTGATAAGGGCTGGCTCTGAGCGACAGGATCGTCGACCAGACATCCAGTTTTTGTAAAAGACGTTCACTGGCCGCATTGATAGCCGATACGCGGACAGACGGAGAAGCGGTGGCATCAAATTGCGGCTCGGGCGCTTGTTCGAGTACGGCGATACGCAAGCCACTGCCCTGCAGACCGCAGGCCACGGCCAGTCCTACCATACCGCCACCGGCGATCACCACATCATAAGTTTGCATCAGTGCCTCTCAGTTAACGCTTAACCCAGCCAAGCGTGCGCTCGGCCAGAAGATTTCTCAGCAACGGCAGATGATCCATTGCCAGCAGGCCAAGGTTGCGCCCGACGACCAGCGGTGCATGGCGGTTGGCAAACAGGCGCACCAGACCGTCGGTGAGACCGATGGTCGTGGCCCGATCCTGTTGGCGACGCTGGCGGTAATGCTGCAGGACAGCATAGCTGCCGGGGTCCTGTTGCTGCCGGTGCGCGGTGGCCAGGGTTTCGGCTAAGGACATGACATCCCTCAGGCCCAGGTTAAATCCCTGCCCGGCAATAGGGTGCAGCGTCTGGGCTGCGTTGCCCACGGTGGCAACACGATGTGAAACGACCGGTTCGGCCTGTTGCAATGCCAGCGGATAGATATCGCGTTTACCGGTGTGGGTAAATTTCCCCAGTCGCCAGCCGAACGCGTGCTGAAGTTCGCTGAGAAACGTCTCGTCGTCCCAGCGCTCAAGCTGCGGGCGTTTATCCAATGAATGACACCACACCAGCGACAGTCGGTTGTCAGACATCGGCAGCAGGGCGAGCGGGCCGAACGCAGTAAACCGTTCAAAGGCCCGCCCCTGGTGCGGTATCTCGCTGGTGACATTCGCAATGAGTGCCAGTTGCTGATAAGTTTCGGTTTGCCACTGAATACCGCAGGCTGCCGCGACAGCCGAACGCGTGCCATCAGCCGCCACCAGCACATCAGCGTCCAGTTGTTCATCATTATCCAGCGTGACCTTCACGTGCGCCTGAGTACGGTTCACATTGGTGACCCGTGCCGGACAGCGCAGGGTGACGCCGGGAGCCTGTTTAAGCTGCGCGAATAAACGCTGGCCTACGTCGAACAATTCGACGACCTGGCCCAGCGCGGGAATCGCATAGTCGCTGGCCGCCAGTGAGACAAAACCCGCATGACCCCGATCGGAAACATGGATCGTCGTGATCGGCGTTGCGCAGGGGGCAATGCGCTGCCAGAGATTAATATTGGCCAGTTGCTGACAGGTGCCGGCAGACAGCGCAATGGCACGGCCGTCATAACCCGGATGCGCGCGGCTGGCAGGTTCGCTGCTTTCGATCAGCGTGACGGGCAGCGCGCCCTGTGTCAGGTGCGAAATAGCCAGCGCCAGCGTGGCACCGGTCATTCCGCCACCCGCGATGAGGACGGTCATCCTGCGCGTGCCGCCGCCATCAGCGCCTCAATAGCATCCGGATCTTTCACCACGCTGTCAGTGAGATTCTCGTTACCTGTTTCAGTGATCACAATGTCATCCTCAATGCGAATGCCGATACCGCGGTATTCCACCGGCACGTCGGCATCGGGGGCAATGTATAAGCCTGGTTCAATAGTAATGACCATGCCCGGTTCCAGAATGCGATCCCGGCTTGGCGTGCCGTAGTGCCCCACATCATGGACATCCAGCCCCAGCCAGTGGCTCAGGCCATGCATAAAGAATTTGCGATGCGCGTCTTCAGCAATTAACGCGTCAACCTCGCCCTGCAACACGCCCAGTTCAACCAGACCGGTCACCATGATGTGCACCACCTCATCATTCACCTCGCGAATACTGACGCCAGGCCGGAAACGGGATAATGCCGTCTCTAATGATTTCAGCACGATGTTGTAGACAGCACGTTGAGCAGGTGAGAATTTACCGTTTACCGGGAAGGTGCGGGTAATATCGCCTGCGTACCCCTGCCATTCACATCCCGCATCAATCAGCACCAGGTCGCCATCCCGCAGCTCACATTCATTCTCGGTATAGTGCAGAATACATCCATTTTCACCGGAACCGACGATGGTGTTGTAGGAGGGAAAACGCGCACCGTGGCGGTTAAACTCATGATGAATTTCGCCTTCCAGATGGTATTCGTACAGGCCGGGGCGACAGGCCTGCATAGCGCGCGTATGGGCCAGCGCACTGATCTCACCTGCACGGCGCAGAATGGCGATTTCTTCCGGACTTTTGAACAGGCGCATCTCATGCACCCAGGGACGCCAGTCTGTCAGGCTGGCAGGGGCGCTCAGGTTCTGGCGGAAACCGCGACGTAGTTTATCCAGCGCACTGAACACCAGCTTGTCAGCCTCAGGATATAACCCTTGCGCGTGATAAACCTCATCCAGACCGTTCAACAAAAGATGAAGCTGCTCACCGATATCGTTCCAGGGCAGTGCGCGATCCACACCCAGTTTTGCCGGTGCCGCCTCCTGGCCCAGACGGCGACCAAACCAGATTTCTGCGGTCAGGTCGCGGACACGATTAAACAGCACACTGTGGTTGTGGTTCTCATCACTTTTGATCAGCACCAGTAAGGCTTCAGGCTCATTAAAACCTGTGAAGTACCAGAAATCACTGTTTTGACGAAACGGATATTCGCTGTCGTTACTGCGCGTTACTTCAGGCGCCGCAAAAATTAACGCTGCGCTGCCCGGAACCATTTTCGCTAACAGCGCCTGACGACGCTGCTGGAAGGTCTCCAGTGAAATCATGTCTGCACTCCCTGTTGAACTGAGATATCTGGCTTAGTGTAACGTTGGCTTCTGTACTTCAGGTGCGGTTGGCTGCGGGCGCGTGAACGTATCGTGACAAAGTAGCGCCGCGACGCGGACGTACTCGATCACCTCCTCCAGCGACTGCTCCAGCTCTTCCTGATCTTCGTCTTCGTCATAGCCAAGCTGCGCGATAGTACGCAGATCATCAATGGCCTCGCCGGTTTCGCCGGTGACCTTATCCAGTTTAGGCTGAGTTACGCCCAGACCGAGTAAAAAATGGTTTACCCAGCCAGCCAGGGCGTCAGCCCGATCAAACACGGTGATGTCATCATCGTCGGGCAGCATCAGTTGAAAGAGAAAGCCATCTTCTTCAAGCGCCGTCGTAATATTTGCATGCAAATCCTGCAGCGGCTGGGCCAGCGTGTGCGAAAAAGCCATGCCTTCATTCGCGAGATCGTGGACCAGCGTTTTCCAGCTGGTATCCTGATTACCGCCACACAGAATACCGCTGAGTAATCCGTGCATTTCGGCAGGTGTCATTCCGACGCCGTGCTGTGAGAGCGCCGCCGCCAGCGCATTGTAATCAGGGGTTGCGTTCTGTGAAGACATCATTTTTCATCGTCGTTGGCTGTAAGAGTTCGTGGTATGCTACCACTAGCTGCCTCAAGGTTTCCAGAAAAGGGGTTGTATCTTATTTCTCAGGTCTATATAGTTGCCCGCCTCCCAGGCCATTGAAGGCTAAGGGAATGGCGAGCCAGGTAATCAGTCAGGAAGGTGGCATGTCTGCACAACCGGTAGATTTACAAATTTTTGGTCGTTCTTTGAGAGTAAATTGTCCGCCTGAACAGCAAGATGCGCTGAACGCGGCGGCGGAAGATCTCAATCAACGGTTGCAAGATTTAAAAGTTCGCACTAGAGTCACCAATACAGAGCAACTGGTGTTCATTGCCGCGTTAAACATTTGCCATGAACTGGCACAAGAAAAAAACAAGACGCGCGACTATGCTGCTAATATGGAACAACGAATCCGTATGTTACAGCAGACGATAGAGCAGGCATTAGTTGAGCAAGGTCGCATAACTGATCGTCAGGATGCGAAGTTCGAATAATACTTCATGGTCACTGTGCTACACTGACGGTGAAGTCAATTTTCTCTGAGATGTTTGCAAGTGGGCCAGTCCCCTGAGCCGATATTTCATACCAACAGAATGTGACGCTCCGCAACCTGTGAGCATGCTCGGTCCGTCCGAGAAGCCTGATGGTTGCGACGGCATGTTCACCTTGAACCAAGGGTTCAAGGGTTACAGCCTACGGCGGCATCTCGGAGATCTCCTTTCTGGTTGTACTGCATTATCCCCCACCAGACATGATATAGTGCGTCGCTCAGGCGACTTCTTCTGGGGGACACCATGTCAGAACCCTCTTTACTTCAGCGACAGGACATTCGTCAGCATGTTCGTCATTTACGTCGCGCCTTAACCCCGGAACAGCAACATACTGCCGCCGAACAGCTTGCGGAACACGCGATTAACTTTGCGCCTGTCTCCGACGCCCAAAACGTCGCGCTGTTCTTATCCGTCGATGGGGAAATTAATACGCGTCCGCTTATCGCAAAATTATGGCAGCAGAACAAACGCGTTTATCTTCCTGTGCTTCATCCCTTCTCTGCCGGTCATCTGCTTTTTCTGCGCTATACGCCAGAAACGCCGTTGAGCCCGAACAAGCTACGTATTCCTGAACCGCCACTCGATATCCGGCATATGGTTACGCTGGACGAACTGGATGTGATGATGGTGCCGCTGGTGGCCTTTGATCGCAGTGGTCAGCGTCTGGGCATGGGGGGCGGTTTTTACGACCGCACGTTACAAAACTGGAAACAGCACGCTTTTTTACCGGTTGGCATCGCGCACGACTGCCAGTTGGTCGATTCGCTGCCTGTGGCGGCCTGGGATATTCCTTTGCCCGCCGTGCTGACGCCGTCAACGTTGTGGTTGTGGGAAGAATAAACCCAGGCACTGTTGTGCGCCTGGGTTGATTATTTTGATAAATCAGTAGAGGAGACGGGCGCGGATAGTGCCAGGGATAGCCTTCATCAGCTGCAGCGCTTTCTCTGCCAGTTCGTGCTCGGCATCGATATCAATCACCACATACCCCATCATGGGTGAGGTTTGCAGGTACTGCGCGGCGATATTGATGCCCTGTTCGGCAAAAATCTGGTTAATTGCGGTCAGCACACCCGGACGGTTTTCATGAATGTGCAGCAGACGGCTTGCGCTGACGCCGTGCATCGGCAAGGACACTTCAGGGAAGTTCACTGCAGACAGCGTTGAACCGTTATCGGAATATTTCGCCAGTTTGCCTGCCACTTCGATACCAATGTTTTCCTGCGCTTCTTCGGTGGAACCCCCGATGTGTGGCGTCAGAATGACATTATCGAACTCACTCAGTGGCGAGACAAACGGATCGCTGTTTGTGGCTGGCTCAACCGGGAACACGTCAATGGCCGCGCCCCCGACCTGCTTGCTGGCCAGCGCGTCACACAGTGCCGGAATATCCACGACGGTGCCGCGTGAGGCGTTGATTAACAGCGCGCCAGGTTTCATCTGCGCCAGCTCGTCAGCAGAGATCATATTTTGTGTCGAGGCAGTTTCAGGCACATGCAGACTGACGACATCGCTCATATTCAGCAACTGCGTCAGGCTTCGCACCTGCGAGGCATTACCCAGCGGCAGCTTATTTTCAATATCGTAAAAATACACGTGCATGCCCAGGCCCTCAGCCAGCACGCCTAACTGCATACCAATGTGACCATAGCCGATAATGCCCAGCTTCTTACCGCGCGCTTCGAATGAGCCTTTAGCAATCTTATTCCAGACACCGCGATGGGCTTTGGCGTTCGCTTCTGGCACGCCACGCAGCATCAGCAGCATTTCGCCAATCACCAGTTCGGCGACCGAGCGCGTGTTAGAGAACGGGGCGTTAAAAACGGGAATACCGCGCTTTGCCGCCGCATTTAAATCAACCTGGTTGGTACCGATACAGAAACAGCCCACAGCGACCAGTTTTTCTGCTGCGGCAAAAATCTCTTCAGTCAGTTGGGAACGGGAACGGATACCGATAAAGTGCGCGTCACGGATGGAAGCCTTTAATGACTCGCTATCCAGTGCGCCTTTGTGGAATTCAATATTGGTGTAACCTGCAGCACGAAGATTGTCCAGCGCGCTCTGGTGGACACCTTCCACCAGCAGGAACTTAATCTTGTCTTTTTCCAGTGAAACCTTTGCCATTTCCCAACCCTATTCAGAATTCAACGAGGACTGAACGCAGTCAGCCAGCAGTCAAAATATCAAAAAAAACGCCAGCAGCAATACAAACGATTGCCTGACCGGCTGGCTGGCTGGATTCAGAAGCCAAACTTTGCCGGACAAAATCGTGGGTTGGCCGCATCGGGGAGAATGAACCCGCTGTTGATGACGCTTATGTGACATAAGTCACCAAATTTCAGCCTGGCGAGAAAAGTTTTTTTTTAATTAAAAAAACGCGGGCGCAAATTATGCGCCCGTCGCGTTATTTTTTCAGCGTTTTGACCCCATCCGGTCCGCCAATCAACGCCACATCGGCACCCCGGGTAGCGAAAAGCCCGACGGTGACGACGCCCGGTAACGCGTTAATGGTTTTTTCCAGCTCAATGGGATCCAGAATACGCAGATTATGCACGTCCAGGATGATATTACCGTTGTCAGTGACGACATTCTGGCGATACTCAGGCAAACCGCCCAGCCTGACCAGTTCACGCGCGACGTAGCTGCGTGCCATGGGAATCACTTCAACGGGCAACGGAAAACGCCCCAGCACGTCGACTTCTTTCGATGCATCGGCAATACAGATAAACTTTTTAGCCACGGCCGCGACGATTTTTTCGCGGGTCAGCGCGGCACCGCCGCCTTTGATCATCTGCATCTGGGGATTAATTTCGTCGGCACCATCAACATAGATGGCCAGGTCATCGATTTCATTCAAATCAAACACCTGAATACCGAGGCTTTTGAGCTTTTGCGTGGAGGCTTCAGAACTGGACACGGCACCTTCAATCTGGTGTTTGATGCTGCCGAGCGCATCAATAAAATGGGCAGCGGTAGAGCCTGTTCCCACGCCGACGATCGTACCTGGCTGGACATAATCAAGTGCAGCCCAACCAACAGCTTTTTTCAGTTCATCCTGCGTCATGGTATGTTTAGAACCTGTGCGATAAGAAAATGCGCGTAGTATAAAGCAAGGTTTGCTGAAAATGCTCGGATGCATTGGGCGGATTTAATGCTTTGGAAGCCAGCCCACAAAAATACCCCAGACTTTTGCTCAGGCACATTTGTGGCATCGTAACGTCCACCCTGAAGGAGAGAAAAGAATAATGAAACGCCCGGACTACAGAACGCTTCAGGCGCTGGACGCAGTGATACGTGAACGTGGCTTTGAACGTGCTGCGCAAAAACTGTGCATCACCCAGTCGGCCGTATCGCAACGCATCAAACAGCTGGAAAACCTGTTTGGTCAGCCGCTGTTGGTTCGCACCGTGCCCCCTCGTCCCACTGAGCAGGGGCAAAAGCTGCTTGCGCTGTTGCACCAGGTTGAACTGCTGGAGGAAGAGTGGCTGGGGGACGAAATCAGCGGTACGACGCCGTTACTGCTCTCCCTGGCGGTGAACGCCGACAGTCTGGCCACCTGGCTGTTGCCTGCATTAAAAGACGTGCTGGCCGATTCGCCGGTGCGCCTTAACCTCCAGGTTGAAGATGAAACCCGTACGCAGGAACGGCTGAGACGTGGCGAAGTGGTCGGCGCAGTCAGTATCCAGCCCCAGCCTTTACCCAGTTGTCTGGTTGATCAACTGGGCGCCCTGGATTACCTGTTTGTGGCTTCCCGTGACTTTGCCGAGCGCTTTTTTCCCAACGGCGTCACCCGTTCCGCGTTGCTGAAAGCGCCTGCCGTCGCATTTGACCATCTGGATGATATGCATCAGGCCTTTTTACAGCAGAACTTCGATCTTTCGCCGGGCAGCGTGCCCTGCCATATCGTTAACTCTTCTGAAGCCTTTGTGCAGATGGCCCGTCAGGGCTCGACCTGCTGTATGATCCCGCATCTGCAGATTGAGCGCGAACTGGCGAGCGGTGAGCTGATCGATCTGACACCGGGGCTGTATCAGCGCCGGATGTTGTACTGGCACCGTTTTGCACCGGAAAGCCGACTGATGCGTCGGGTCACCGATGCGCTGATTGCGCATGGTCATCGAGTTCTGCGTCAGGACACGATGGAATAGCGGCCAAAGGCGAAAGTGAAGGTCGGATAAACTGGGGACGGTGCGTGTCAAACGCGACTCTCTGCCGCTACCGGGCAGCATTCCCGGTCTGCTTATTCTCCTGACAAACCGCCCGGAACCGGACAGCCTGTCCGGGCTTCTGCTGAACTAAAGAGAATAATCCCCTGTGCCACAGCAAGCGTCAGGCATTGCAGTGAGAGTGTACCCTGCTAAAAGCAGCACGGCTCCATGGCCATCAGGGGCGTGATTTCAGCAGGTGATACCGGGCGCTGAAAAGCGGGAATCAACCAGGGATTGCCCCCGCAGGAATGCGGGGGAAAAGCGCCGCCGGCAAAGGAACAGGCCGACTGCGACAGTCCGTCAGGTTGCTGAGCGATGGAAAGGCACCACATCAGCGGCGCAAAGCGCGCCTGGTAAACACGGCCGCTGATGGCTTCACGACAGCGTCGATAGGCTTACTGTGCCGTATTGGGTTTCATCTCAAAAACCACATCAACCTGGTCATCGAAGTTAATGCTTTGCTGGTCGTAGGTTTCCTGCGCGGAAGTATCGGCCGCTGCCGCGGAGGCTTTAAACATGCGATTCATCGGCATAGGCTGGTAGTTAGCGACCTGATAGCGAATGCTGTAGATTGGCCCCAGTTTGGCGTTAAAGCCTTCTGCCAGTTCTGTGGCTTGCTGAGTCGCATTTTTGATGGCGGCTTTCAGCGCCTGCTGCTTGTAGCGCTCAGGATTGGCGACGCCTAACTCGACGCTGCGAACTTCGTTCAGGCCCGATTTCAGCGCGCCGTCAAGCAGCTCATTCAGCTTGTCCAGCTGGCGGACGGTCACCTGAACCTGACGTACCGCACGGTAACCTTTCAGCTGCGATTTACCGTCTTTGGTATAATCGTATTCTGGCTGCGTGGTCAGGTTGGCCGCTTCAATATCCTTTTTCTCGATGCCGTTTTTCTGCAGGAAATCAAAATACTGCGCAACACGACTGTCGACCTGTTTCTTTGCCTCTGCGGCATCTTTCGATGAGACATTCACCACAATTGACAGCGTCGCGATATCCGGGCGGGCATCAACCGTCGCTTTGCCTGACGTCACAACATGCGGTCCGTTTGGCAGTTCATCAGCCTGTGCGCTTAAAGGCAATGCCCCTGCGCTCATCATCGCGACAAGCGCCAATGCTTTCAGTTTCATGAAAGTCCTCCTTGAAAGGTCAGTTCGGTGGCTTCGGGTCCGAAGCCGGCACGCGCATCATATTACGCCTTGCTTGGAGTGAAGGTAATGACAAAAGTTCGGAAAACGGGTCTGGATAACCCGTTTTCGTTTACCTTTTGCTCAAAATCCTTTGATGGCCTGCTGTACGAGTTGAAACGCGATAAACCACATGACCGCGCCGACCAGCAGGTTGATGAGGCGTTGCGCGCGCGTTGTCTGCAGTAACGGCGCAAGCCAGGCCGCCAACAGGGCTAAGCCAAAAAACCACAACACAGAGGCACTGACGGTCCCCAGGGCGAACCACTGACGCGCGTGGGTATCAGGAAACTGGCTTCCCAGGCTGCCAAGCACAACAAAGGTATCGAGATAAACGTGGGGATTGAGCCAGGTGACTGCCAGCAGGGTGGCAATGATCCGGCCTCGGCTCTGCCGGATATCCAGGCCTGACGCCAGCGCCAGCTCGCGGCGAAAAGCGGTCCGTAATGCGCCCCAGCCATACCAGAGCAAAAAGGCCACACCTGCCCAGGTAATCACGGTCAGCAGCAGTGGCGACTGCTGCAGGAGCGCACTTCCCCCAAAAATCCCCGCGCAGATCAGCACGACATCGCTCAGCGAGCAGAGCGTGGCGGTCATCAGATGATAGTGCCGTTTCACGCCCTGATTAAGTACGAAGGCATTTTGTGGCCCCAGCGGCAGAATAAGCGCGGCCCCAAGAGCAAGCCCTTGAAAATAAATCGATAACACGGGAAATATCCTTACATCAGTCAGATGTCAGGCATTATAGGGAAGCCGATATGATTAGCGGAAATGGAAAAAATTAATACGTCATTAGCCATTTTAATGGGCGGCGGCTGCCGCCCATCGGCTTAACGGGTGACCGCAGTTTCCGCGTCAGGTTTGTTCACCTGATGCAGATGGACATCCATCTGTGGGTAAGGAATACCAATGCCTTTGTTATCCAGCGCACGTTTGAAGTTCTTGAGCAGATCCCAGTAAACGTCCTGCAGATCGCTACTGTTGCTCCAGCAACGCACAACGAAATTCAGCGATGAAGCGCCCAATTCATTCAGGCCAATCTGGATGCCACGATCTTTTAAGACACGCTGATCGGCTTCCACCACTTCACGCAGCAGGGCAATCACCTCATCCACATCGGCTTCATAGGCCACGCCGACAATGAATTCATTACGGCGCACGGGTTCACGCGAGAAGTTGATGATATTCCCGCTGATGATTTTGCCATTGGGCACCACCACAATCTTGCCATCCGCCGACCGCAGTGTGGTCGAGAAAATCTGCACATTCAGTACGGTGCCCATCACGCCGCCCAGATCAACAAACTCACCGGTACGGAAAGGACGGAACGTGACCAGCAGTACACCGGCTGCCAGATTGGACAATGAACCCTGTAGCGCAAGGCCGACGGCCAGACCTGCCGCACCCAGCACGGCAATGACCGACGCAGTTTGCACGCCAACGCGTCCCAGCGCAGCAATCACCGTAAACGCAATGACGCCATAACGAACCAGCGCGGAAAGAAAGTCTGCCACGGTGGCGTCAATATGACGCGCGATGAGCAGACGATTAACGGCGTTTGAAATCACTCTGGCGATGACCATCCCGACAATAATGATGGCAACAGCCGCAACGATATTCACGGCATAACTCAGAATCAGCGCCTGGTTGTGTACTAACCAGCCACCGGCACTGTTGATACCATCCACAACATTTAAGTCTTCCATTTGTAAGCCCTGTTGATGAATCCCCGAGGGGAAAAACAAAAACTGCCAGATGTAATCCGACACCCAGGGATTAAGGGTAATCAATTATTTAGCCTGGTGCCAAATTACATGGCACCATAATGAGGACGGGCAGCCTGAATCGTCGCCACAATGCGTTTGACTCCCCTCGCTTCGCCCTTCCCTGTTGAGAAGTTTTTGAGCATAAAAGGTGGTGAGCGATGCCGCTGTAACCGGACGTCGACTTATCAAAAGCGCAAAGAGAAAGGTGTGCAAAGGCGGGATAAAAAAAGTCCCGATCGGCTGATCGGGACAGAGTCAGTCACGCTGACGTCCTGAAGACCTCAGCGCTGAGCAACGCTACTTACAGAACGTCAACGGCGTTGAGTTCTTTGAACGCCTGCTCCAGACGCACCACCATGGATGCCTGCGCAGCGCGCAGCCAGACGCGTGGATCGTAGTATTTCTTGTTCGGCTTATCAGCGCCTTCTGGGTTACCCAGCTGCGCCTGCAGATAGCCTTCGTTCTTTTTGTAGTACTGCAGAATACCGTCCCAGGTCGCCCATTGAGTATCGGTATCGATGTTCATCTTGATCACGCCGTAGCTGATAGACTCTTCGATTTCTGCAGCAGAAGAACCTGAACCACCGTGGAACACGAAATCCAGCGCATTGTGCGGCAGGCCATGTTTTTCACAGACAAATTTCTGGGAGTCACGCAGGATGGTTGGGGTCAGTTTCACGTTACCGGGTTTGTAAACGCCGTGGACGTTACCGAAGGATGCCGCAATGGTGAAACGCGGGCTGATCGCATTCAGTTTTTCGTACGCGTAGTTCACGTCTTCTGGCTGGGTGTACAGGGCGGAAGCGTCCATGTGGCTGTTGTCCACGCCATCTTCTTCACCGCCGGTGCAGCCCAGTTCGATTTCCAGGGTCATGTCGATTTTCGCCATGCGCGCCAGGTATTTGCTGCTGATTTCGATGTTTTCTTCCAGTGACTCTTCAGACAGGTCGATCATATGAGAAGAGAACAGCGGCTTGCCGGTTTTTTTGAAGTGCTCTTCGCCTGCGTCAAGCAGACCGTCGATCCACGGCAGCAGTTTTTTGGCACAGTGGTCGGTGTGCAGGATAACCGGCACGCCATACTGTTCAGCCATCAGATGCACGTGCTGTGCGCCAGAGATCGCACCGAAAATGGCGGCGCCCTGTGGCTTGTCGGTTTTAAAACCTTTACCGGCGATGAACGCAGCACCGCCGTTAGAGAACTGTACGATAACCGGGGCTTTAACTTTCGCGGCGGCTTCCAGCACAGCGTTAATTGAGTCAGTACCGACGCAGTTAACCGCTGGCAGAGCGAATTTATTCTCTTTCGCTACTTTGAAGATCTTCTGAACGTCGTCACCAGTGACAACGCCGGGTTTTACGAAATCAAAAATTTTAGACATGATTGTGTCCTGTTTCGTGACCGGTTATCCCCAACATGGGGACAGCGATTTAAACGCCCGGTATCGGGCGAGTTTTCAGGCAGTGCCGCCAGGCACCGCCCCCAAAGGATTACTGCTTCGCACGCTCTTCCAGCATGGCAACGGCAGGCAGTTTTTTGCCTTCAACGAACTCAAGGAACGCGCCGCCGCCCGTCGAGATATAGGAGATTTTGTCTTCAATGCCAAACAGATCGATAGCAGCCAGCGTATCACCGCCACCTGCAACAGAGAACGCGTCACTGTCTGCAATCGCGTTAGCGACAATCTCGGTGCCTTTACGGAAGTTCGGGAACTCAAACACACCAACCGGGCCATTCCACAGAATGGTTTTCGCATTCTTGAGGATGGTTGCCATGGCCTGAGCGGTTTCGTCGCCGAAGTCCATAATCTCTTCGTTATCTGCCACTTCCGAAACCTTTTTCACGGTTGCCGGGGCAGTTTCAGAGAATTCCGTGCCAACGCGTGAGTCGGTTGGGACAGGAATACCGTACTGATCGCGCAGGCCTTTTGCCGCTTCAACAAAGTCTGGCTCATACAGCGATTTACCCACTTTGTTATCGATAGCGACGAAGGTGTTCGCAATGCCACCGCCGACAATCACGGTGTCAGCAATCTTGACCAGCGACTGCAGCACATCAAATTTGGTTGAGACTTTTGAACCACCGACGACGGCCACCAGCGGACGCTCAGGGTTTTTCATCACTTTACCCAGCGCGTCCAGCTCAGCCGACAGCAGCGGGCCCGCACAGGCGACAGGCGCAAATTTACCCACGCCGTGTGTAGAGGCCTGGGCGCGGTGCGCGGTGCCAAAAGCATCCATCACGAACACGTCACACAGTGCTGCGTATTTTTTTGCCAGCGCCTCGTCGTCTTTCTTTTCGCCTTTGTTAAAGCGAACGTTTTCCAGCACAACCAGCTCGCCCGCGCCGATATCGACGCCGTCAAGGTAGTCTTTCGCCAGCGTTACCGGGGTGCCGTTCAGTTTTTCTTTCAGGTAGTTCACTACAGGCAGCAGTGAGAATTCGTCGTTGTATTCACCTTCGGTCGGACGACCCAGGTGAGAGGTAACCATCACTTTAGCGCCCTGCTTCAGGGCTGCTTCGATGGTAGGCAGAGACGCACGGATACGTGCATCTGACGTCACTTTCCCTTCTTTTACCGGCACGTTGAGATCGGCGCGGATTAGAACGCGTTTGCCAGCAAGATCCAGATCGGTCATCTTAATTACGGACATGGTGAACCCTCTCGTTGATTCTCATAAGTTTTGCCAGACGCAAACCGCGTCTTACCTGAAACCGCTTGCGGCCATCGCTAACGTCGTGTCGATCATTCGGTTAGCAAAGCCCCATTCGTTGTCGCACCAGACCAGGGTTTTGATCAGATGCTGACCGCTGACCCGCGTTTGTGTACCGTCCACAATGGCACTGTGCGGATCATGGTTGAAATCTATTGAGACTAACGGCAACTCCGTATAGTCAACTATACCACGAAACGCCCCTTCTGCCGCGCTCAGCAACAAGGCGTTAACCTCACAGGCCTTAACCGGCTGACGCACAGAAACGCTGAGATCAATGGCGGTCACGTTGATCGTCGGCACACGCACTGCAATGGCTTCAAAGCGATCGTTAAATTTCGGAAAAATACGCGTAATGCCTGCCGCCAGGCGCGTGTCCACCGGAATAATAGACTGACTGGCTGCACGCGTGCGGCGCAGATCGCTGTGATAGGCATCGATCACCTGTTGATCGTGCATCGCCGAATGGATCGTCGTCACCGTGCCCGACTCAATCCCAAACGCATCATCCAGCAGCTTAATCACGGGAATAATGCAGTTGGTGGTGCAAGAGGCATTCGAGACAATACAGTCCGTTTGTTTCAGTTCCTGCTCGTTAACACCGTACACGACGGTGGCATCAAGATCGTGACCACCCGGATGGGAAAACAGGACTTTTTTAGCGCCAGCGCGCAGATGAGCTTCACCATCCTGGCGGGAACCATAAACGCCGGTACAGTCCAGTACCACATCGACATTGAGTTCGCGCCAGGGCAGCGCGTCCAGTCCGGCGTGGTGCAGAATACGAATGGTATCTTCTCCCACCCACAGCAGGTCCCGCTCCTGGCGAACATCCAGTGCAAAACGGCCATGACTGGTGTCGTATTTTAATAAGTGCGCCATGCCTGCGGCTTCCGCCAGCTCATTAATCGCCACCACGGTGATTTCAGCACGGCGTCCCGTTTCATACAGTGCACGCAACACGTTGCGTCCAATGCGACCAAAGCCGTTTATTGCAACCCGAATGGTCATCTTTCTCCTGCCAAACCAGACTGAAAAAAAGGTGCAGATAGCCTGAGCGTTTCACCACGTTTTGTACAGGAGATTCTTACCCGATGCAGGGTGAACGCGCCATAACTGAAACGGTTCAGCGAGAATAATAGAAGTGAGGAATAACAGGAATGACTGCGATCAAGCGAGCTGCGAATTTTTGGATCTGCATCACATAATTGAGCAAAAATGAGCGATTACTCCAGGAATAATTGCGTCAGTCAGGGGGCAGAAAGCGCCCCCCTTTTTATTGCTATCCTGACGCGCAGGCACGCGTCAGGATTGTGGCATTACGCCAGCAACGCTTTTGCTTTTGCGACAACGTTGTCGAGCGTGAAACCGAACACTTCGAACAGCTTCTCAGCAGGAGCCGACTCACCAAAGGTGGTCATCCCAACAATAGCCCCGTTCAGCCCGGTGTATTTAAACCAGTAATCGGCGATACCAGCCTCAATAGCGACGCGCGCCGCAACGGCTTTTGGCAGAACAGATTCACGGTATTCTTCGGACTGTTTATCGAAAGCATCGGTCGATGGCATAGACACCACGCGCACCTTGCGACCTTCTTCGGTAAGCTTCTGGTAAGCCGCGACGGCCAGTTCCACTTCGGAACCGGTGGCAATCAGAATCAGTTCTGGCGTGCCTGCGCTGTCTTTGAGGACATAACCACCGCGGGCCACGTTGGCCAGTTGCTCGGGTGTACGCTCCTGCTGTGCCAGGTTTTGACGCGAGAAGATCAGGGCGCTTGGGCCGTCTTTACGCTCAATGGCATATTTCCACGCCACGGCAGATTCAACCTGGTCACACGGACGCCACAGGCTCATGTTCGGCGTCGTGCGCAGGCTTGCCATCTGCTCAACAGGCTGGTGCGTCGGGCCATCTTCACCCAGACCGATTGAATCATGGGTATACACCATGATCTGACGGATCTTCATCAGCGCAGCCATACGTGCCGCGTTACGCGCATATTCCACGAACATCAGGAAGGTTGCGGTATAAGGCAGGAAACCGCCGTGCAGGGCCAGACCGTTAGCAATCGCGGTCATACCAAACTCACGCACACCATAATGGATGTAGTTACCCGCAGCATCTTCATTGATTGGCTTAGAGCCCGACCAGATAGTCAGGTTACTGGGTGCCAGATCCGCTGAGCCGCCCAGATATTCCGGCAGGATCTTACCAAACGCTTCAATCGCATTCTGCGAAGCTTTACGGCTGGCAATTTTCGCCGGGTTCGCCTGCAACTGCTCAATGAATTTTTGCGACTCTTGCTGCCAGTTAGCTGGCAGTTCGTTGCTCATGCGACGTTTGAATTCGGCAGCCAGTTCCGGGAAGGCTTTAGCGTAAGCGGCAAATTTTTCATTCCACGCGGCTTCTTTCGCCTGGCCCGCTTCTTTAGCATCCCACTCGGCATAAATCTCAGACGGGATAACAAATGGCGGGTACTCCCAACCCAGTTGCTTACGGGTCAAGGCCACTTCGTCGTCACCCAGTGGCGCGCCATGTGAATCATGGGTGCCCGCTTTGTTTGGTGAACCGAAACCAATCACGGTTTTGCACATCAGCAGTGAAGGCTTATCGGTTACGGCTTTCGCTTCTTCGATGGCTTTCGCGATCGCATCCGCGTTATGCCCATCCACACCGCGCACCACATGCCAGCCATAGGCTTCAAAACGCTTAGCGGTGTCATCGGTAAACCAGCCGTCGATATGGCCATCGATTGAAATACCGTTATCGTCATAGAAGGCCACCAGCTTACCGAGCTTCAGCGTACCGGCCAGTGAGCAGACTTCGTGTGAGATGCCTTCCATCATGCAACCATCGCCCATAAACACCCAAGTGTTATGGTCTACGATGTCATGACCCGGACGGTTGAACTGCGCCGCTAATGTGCGCTCAGCGATGGCAAAACCCACGGCATTGGCAATGCCCTGGCCCAGCGGACCGGTGGTGGTTTCCACACCAACGGTGTAGCCGTACTCAGGGTGACCCGGGGTTTTAGAGTGCAGCTGACGGAAGTTTTCCAGTTCGCTGATGGGCAAATCGTAACCGGTCAGATGCAGCAGGCTGTAGATCAGCATCGAACCGTGACCATTCGACAGCACAAAACGGTCGCGGTCAGCCCACAATGGGTTAGTTGGATTATGATTCAGGTAGCCACGCCATAACACTTCGGCGATATCCGCCATGCCCATAGGGGCACCCGGATGTCCCGATTTAGCTTTTTGCACTGCATCCATACTTAACGCGCGAATGGCATTGGCAAGATCTTTACGAGAGGGCATCTTCTACTCCATTTCGGATTAACGATTTGCGCCTTAACCTTTTGTAATTAATCAGTTATCGGGCAAAGCGAGGGGAAACTTTCACAACAATGTACATGAAAAACGGCCTAAAAGTAATGTCGTAAAACGCGAAATATGCCCGGCGCGTTTGGCTTTTCCGGTAATGTCTGCTAGCAAAACGGTTTACCGCCGACTATAACCAGTAAGTTCGATCACCAGCCACCGCGTCAGGTGATTGTTTTTTATCTTGTTACTATTGGGAAGATGGAATGAAAATTCAGAAAACGGTACTGGCTTTGGGGATGATCGCGCTGTTAAGCGGCTGCGAGGGGATGAATAACAACGGCCTGCTGCAGTCAGGTGCACAGGCTTTCCAGGCGTACACATTAAGCGATGCCCAGGTGAAGCAGTTGAGCGATCAATCCTGTGCCCAGATGGACAAAGACAATCAGGTCGCGCCGGCGAACAGCGAATACCAGCAACGTCTGAATAAAATCGCGGCCGCACTGGGCGACAACATTAACGGTACGCCGGCTAACTATAAGGTCTACCAGACCAAAGATGTGAATGCCTGGGCGATGGCCAACGGCTGTATACGCGTTTACAGCGGCCTGATGGACATGATGAACGACAATGAAGTGGAGGCGGTGCTGGGGCACGAAATGGGTCACGTCGCGCTGGGCCATACACGTAAAGCGATGCAGGTTGCCTTTACCACGACCGCCGCGCGCACCGCTGCCGCGTCCATAGGAGGCATCATTGGCTCGCTGTCGCAGTCACAACTGGGCGATATGGGCGAAAAACTGGTGAATGCGCAGTTCTCCCAGACTCAGGAAACGCAGGCGGATGACTACTCTTACGATCTGCTTAAAAAACGGGGAATTGACCCTGTCGGATTAGCGACCAGCTTTGAAAAACTGGCGAAACTGGAACAGGGTCGCCAGAGCTCTATGTTCGATTCGCACCCTGATTCTGAAGCCCGCGCACAACACATTCGCGATCGTATCGCGGCAGACAGCAAGTAAGCCTGAATCAGCGGGATAACGCTGCGTTATCCCGCTGTGGCATTAGCCTTTGTTGGCGGCCTGAACGTGTAACATATCCAGTGCCAGCGTTGCGGCAGCCAGCGCGGTCAGATCGGCGTGATCATAGCCCGGGGCCACTTCCACCAGATCCATCCCGACAATATTCATGCCCTGCAAACCCCGAATCAACTTGGTCGCTTTGTCGGTCGTTAAACCACCGATCACTGGCGTACCGGTACCCGGCGCATGCGCAGGGTCCAGGCAGTCAATGTCAAAGGTAAGGTAAACCGGCAGATCGCCAACGGTGCGCTTAATTTCCGCCAGGATATCGTCCACGCTGCGGTCGTTAACCTGCGCCGCATCCAGCACGTTAAAGCCCAGGCTCTTATCGAACTCGGTACGGATACCGATCTGGACGGAGTGCTGCGGATCGATCAGGCCCTCTTTTGGCGCCGTAAAGAACATGGTGCCATGGTCAAACGTGGGGCCGTTAGAATAGGTATCGGTATGCGCGTCGAAGTGCACCAGCGCCATTTTACCGAAGTGCTTCGCGTGGGCACGCAGTAGCGGCAGCGTGACGTAGTGATCGCCGCCAAACGTCATCATACGTTTACCGTTAGCCAGCAGCTTCTCTGCGTGAGCCTGCAACTTGTCAGACAGGTCCTGAGAGTCGCCAAAGGCATAAACCAGATCGCCACAGTCCACGACATTCAGGCGCTGACGCAGGTCAAAATCCCACGGCCAGCGACAGCCTTCCCAGGCCAGATTCGTTGAAATCTGACGGATGGCACCAGGGCCAAGACGGCTGCCTGGACGGCCAGAGGTTGCTGCATCAAATGGAACGCCGGTGATCACCCACTCTGCGTCGCTGTCGTAAGGCTGAAAATTGACTGGAAAACGCATAAAACCAAAGGCGTTAGAAACCAGTGAATTGTCGTACTGATTACCGAGGGTATTGTACATAAGTCGTCCTCTGTTAATGTCTGAACCGGGCCGGGCCCGCACACCTTTCAGGTTGAGATAAAAAAAATCCCCTCCGCGTCGTTAGGCCCGACGAGGAAGGGATGTGTTGCCGCCGATTATCAACAATGTCCCACCCGGCTGCAAGCGCTTCGCAGGGCGTTATTCGTCTTCTAAATACGTGTAGCCATAGAGACCGCTTTCAAACTCCTGCAGGAACTGCTCACGCAGGTCTTCGTCCAGTTCAGAGGTCTGAATCTGTTTACGGAACAGCGTCATCAGCTCATTGGGGTCCAGCTGCACATACTGCAACATGTCGGCCACGGTATCGCCTTCATCGGAAAGCTGTACTTCCACTTCGCCATCCTGGAATGCGAAGACATCCACTGCTTCGGTATCACCAAACAGGTTGTGCATGTTGCCCAGAATTTCCTGGTACGCGCCGACCATAAAGAAGCCCAGCATCGGTGGGTTCTCCACATCATATTCCGGCATCGGCATGGTCGTCGCGATGCCGTCGCCATCCACGTAATGATCGATGGTGCCATCGGAGTCACAGGTTATATCCAGCAGCACGGCCCGACGTTCGGGCTTTTTATTCAGGCCTTCCAGTGGCAGCACCGGGAACAGCTGATCGATGCCCCACGCGTCCGGCATCGACTGGAACAGCGAGAAGTTCACATAGATCTTATCCGCCATGCGCTCCTGCAGCTCATCAATAATCGGGCGATGTGCGCGGTTGCTGGGATCCAGATGCTGCTGAATATAATGGCAAATGCTCAGGTACAGCTGTTCAGCCCAGGCGCGCTGCTTAAGGCTGTAAATGCCTGACGAATAGCCGGTGTGAATATCAAACAGGTCCATCTGGCTGTCGTGCAGCCATTCACGCAGAGAGCGGCGCGTATTCGGCTCGTGCATCTCCTGCCAGGTTTCCCACATGCTCAGGATAGGACGTGGCGCATCATCGATATCGGGCGCTTCAGGTTTGCTGAATTCGTTCCGCTCAACACCAATGATGTTAGAGACCAGCACCGTATGGTGCGCCGTTACGGCGCGACCGGACTCGGTGATGACGGTAGGATGTTCAAGTCCGTGTTCGTCGCAGGCGGCACCGATGGCCCAGATAACATTATTAGCGTATTCATTCAGCCCGTAGTTTACCGAGCAGTCAGACTGTGAACGCGTCCCTTCATAATCCACGCCCAGACCGCCGCCGACGTCGAAGCACTTAATGTTGACGCCCAGCTTCGCCAGCTCCACGTAAAAACGTGCCGACTCGCGCACGCCGGTGGCGATATCGCGAATATTCGCCATCTGAGAGCCAAGGTGGAAGTGCAGCAGTTGCAGGCTGTCAATGCGTCCGGCTTCGCGCATGATTTCAACCAGCTTCAGCACCTGCGTGGCAGACAGGCCAAATTTGGATTTCTCGCCACCGCTCGACTGCCATTTACCGGAACCTTGCGACGCCAGACGCGCACGAATGCCGAGGCGCGGCACCACATTCAGGCGTTCCGCTTCTTCCAGCACCAGACGCACTTCGGTCATCTTCTCCAGAACCAGATAAACCTTGTGCCCCATTTTTTCGCCGATCAGCGCCAGACGAATGTATTCACGATCTTTATAACCGTTACAGACAATCACTGAGCGGGTGTGGCCGGCATGCGCCAGCACCGCCATCAGTTCCGCTTTTGATCCGGCTTCAAGGCCCAACGGCTCACCGGAGTTCACCAGCGATTCAATCACGCGTTTGTGCTGGTTAACCTTGATGGGATAAACCAGGAAGTAGTCACCGGTATAGCCATAGGATTCACGCGCGCGTTTGAACGCGGCGTTGATTGAGCGCAGGCGGTGCTGAAGGATCTGCGGAAAACAGAACAACGCCGGCAGACGCTGGCCTTGCGCCTCACGTTCTTTCACCAGTTTTGCCAGATCAACGCGCACGTCCGGGCGATCCGGGTCGGGACAGACACTAATATGACCCAGTTCATTCACGTCATAATAGTTATTGCCCCACCAGGCAATGTTATAGGTCCGCAGCATCAGGCTGGCGTCCTGATCGTTCATCGCCACCTCCTGCATAGAGCGGAGAGCACCTTGTTCGCCAGCTGACGAACCCTTGATATTCTTCATGCCGTCAGACATCACGAACCTCAATTTTCCGTTGAAAGATAATACTGTAATCCGACTCAACAGCCGGATGTAGGGAAATTCGTTGCCACATATTACGTCATGCTCTGTCAGCGTCATGCGCCCAGATAATCCCCTTGCATGACCTAAGTGTAAAACACTCCGCCACGACAGGGGAAAAAAGGGCCGCGAATAATTCACACCACGTCGGTCGGGCCACTTGCCCACGTTGACGTGTCAGAGGTTAGCCAGCGCTTGTGTCGGGATAATTACCGAAGCGAATAAAAGGGTGGCAGGAAAGAAATAAAGACGGGAAACAGGATAACGCTGACGCAAAGCCAGCACGCAAAGAAGCCGTGAAGGAGAAGATAAGGCTCATGACGTGTATCACCTCCGCACATGACGCCGTCATGTGGCAAACCATCAGGGTGAAAGCCAGACAGTGGTCTGACGGGCGCGACGCGATAGCGCGTCATCCTTTTTCTGCTGCAAACGCAGCGGCGTTTTATACAATTTGCGCCTGAAAAATGCAAAGAGATTATTCGCTTAATGCTGGCCCTGCCCGCAGCATTATTCACTACTCAGCACCAGGCCGGCAGTGCATCAGAAAAAAGGGCTGGTAATTCGCTCATCTCGTAACCTAAAATAGACGTCCAGATGGTTTTCCATCTAAACAGGTTAATATCCAGGCGGTGTTGGCCTGGCGTGCTGACACTACCTGACTGCTCTCGGCTTTGCCTTAAGGGGCGTTAAGTCAGCTAACACTCACTTGCGCTACGCAGTCGAACTCAAACCATTGGTAAGGTAAAGAACATAATGGCTAAACATCTTTTTACATCCGAGTCCGTATCAGAAGGACATCCTGATAAAATCGCTGACCAGATTTCCGATGCGGTGCTTGATGCGATCCTGGAGCAGGATCCTAAAGCGCGCGTGGCCTGCGAAACGTACGTGAAGACCGGTATGGTTCTGGTCGGCGGCGAAATCACGACCAGCGCCTGGGTTGATATCGAAGAAATCACCCGTAATACCGTACGTGAAATCGGCTATGTTCATTCCGATATGGGCTTTGATGCCAATTCCTGCGCCGTGTTAAGCGCCATCGGTAAACAATCTCAGGACATCAACCAGGGCGTTGACCGCAGCGATCCGCTGGAACAGGGTGCAGGCGATCAGGGCCTGATGTTCGGCTACGCGACCAACGAAACCGACGTGCTGATGCCCGCCCCGGTAACCTATGCGCATCGTCTGGTTCAGCGTCAGGCTGAAGTCCGCAAAAATGGCACGCTGCCATGGCTGCGCCCGGATGCGAAAAGCCAGGTCACTTTCCAGTATGACAATGGCAAGATTGTAGGCATCGACGCGGTCGTGCTCTCGACTCAGCACAGCGAAGCCATCAGCCAGCACGATCTGCAGGAAGCGGTGATGGAAGAAATCATCAAGCCGGTACTGCCTTCTGAGTGGTTGAACGCGTCCACCAAATACCACATCAACCCAACCGGCCGTTTTGTTATCGGCGGTCCAATGGGTGACTGTGGCCTGACCGGTCGTAAAATCATTGTCGATACCTACGGCGGGATGGCGCGTCACGGTGGCGGCGCATTCTCAGGTAAAGATCCCTCAAAAGTTGACCGCTCCGCGGCGTACGCTGCGCGCTATGTTGCCAAAAATATCGTGGCGGCTGGCCTGGCCGATCGGTGTGAGATTCAGGTTTCCTACGCCATCGGCGTGGCAGAGCCGACATCTATCATGGTGGAAACCTTTGGTACCGAGAAAGTCTCTACTGAACAGCTGACGCTGCTGGTCCGTGAATTCTTTGACCTGCGTCCATACGGTCTGATTCAGATGCTGGATCTGCTGCACCCAATCTATAAAGAAACGGCCGCTTACGGTCACTTTGGTCGCGAACATTTCCCATGGGAAAAAACCGACAAAGCGGCACAGCTGCGCGAGGCCGCTGGTCTGTAAGCATTGGTGAGTAAGTGCACCTGAAAGCCCTGCCCGATGGCGGGGCTTTTTTATGAGCTTTATCCCGCATTCGTCCTCCGCTTTTTTCCTGCGGCACATTTTTTTAACTCAACTACACTTTCTTTCAGTTTGTACCCTGCCCTTGTGTTAACGATTACAATTTGAAACGCTTTAAATATCGGCTATTTAGGAATTTATCGCCGTAGTTATTCTTTTAAAAATGCGTTATTTTCAGCGTCATCTGATAGGCGTTAATCAGGACATTGTCAGAAACTTCGAGGGTACTATACCTCACTGGTTACTTGACCTTTCTGGGTTGTAAATGCTGGATTTCAGGGTTTCAGCATGTGTAAGCGATTACATCAATGTGATCGGGCTCACTTTTAACCCAGATAAGGTTTTTTAACATCGATAACAACAATGATGGATAATTTGGAGGCAACCATGCCTGGCAACTCACATAAAAGCAGAACCTCAAATAAGGCAATGACCTTATTTGTCTGCTTTCTGGCAGCGCTCGCAGGCCTGCTCTTTGGGCTGGATATCGGCGTTATCGCAGGTGCCCTGCCCTTTATCGCTAAGGACTTTAATGTTACTGCCCACCAACAGGAGTGGATTGTCAGCTCCATGATGTTTGGTGCAGCCATTGGTGCTATCGGCAGCGGCTGGATGTCATCACGTCTGGGCCGTAAAAAAAGCCTGATGGCCGGTGCGATTCTGTTTGTCATTGGATCACTCTGGTCAGCGATGGCACCTAATCCGGAAATGTTGATCTGCGCGCGCGTACTGTTAGGTCTCGCCGTGGGTGTCGCCTCGTATACCGCGCCACTTTACCTTTCTGAAATCGCACCAGAGAAAATCCGCGGCAGCATGATCTCGCTGTACCAGCTGATGATTACCATCGGTATTCTGGGTGCGTATCTCTCCGATACCGCATTTAGCTTTACCGGAAACTGGCGCTGGATGCTGGGCGTGATCACGATCCCTGCCATTCTGCTGCTGATTGGTGTGTTCTTCCTGCCGAACAGCCCGCGCTGGCTGGCGGCGAAAGGCAACTTCCGCGACGCACAGCGTGTTCTGGATCGTCTGCGTGACACCAGTGAACAGGCAAAACGCGAACTGGATGAGATCCGCGAAAGCCTGAAAGTGAAGCAGTCTGGCTGGGGTCTGTTTACCAATAACGCCAACTTCCGCCGCGCGGTCTTCCTCGGCATTCTGCTTCAGGTGATGCAGCAGTTCACCGGGATGAACGTCATCATGTATTACGCGCCGAAAATCTTTGAGATCGCCGGTTTTGCGAATACGACTCAGCAGATGTGGGGAACGGTTATTGTCGGTCTGGTTAACGTACTGGCCACCTTCATCGCCATTGGCCTGGTGGATCGCTGGGGCCGTAAGCCTACACTGATTCTGGGCTTCCTGGTCATGGCTGCCGGTATGGGCATCCTGGGCACTATGCTGCACATGGGCATCCATACACCAGGCGCGCAGTACTTCGCCATTGGTATGCTGCTGATGTTTATCGTGGGCTTCGCCATGTCAGCCGGTCCGTTGATTTGGGTACTGTGTTCCGAAATTCAGCCGCTGAAAGGGCGTGATTTTGGTATCACGGTTTCAACCACCACCAACTGGATTGCCAATATGATCGTTGGCGCAACCTTCCTGACCATGCTGAACACGCTGGGTAATGCACCGACCTTCTGGGTTTACGCGCTGCTGAACGTGTTCTTTATTGTGCTCACCGTTATGCTCATTCCGGAGACTAAAAACGTGTCGCTGGAACATATTGAACGTAACCTGATGGCGGGTAAAAAACTGCGCGATATCGGCCAGTAAATTCCTTCGCGCCCGCGTCCGTGAAAGCCAGTCAGTGTAAACTGACTGGCTTTTTTTAACCCTTTACCCACGCCAACAGCTCAGCGTATTCACGCTCAAACCCTGCCACGCCTGGCTTGCGCCGCCCCGCTTCGCTTTTCTTTCGTTAAAGTCGAAAAAATATACGCCGATAAATGACCTGACGTTTCCCTTATAAAAACCCGTTTTCAGACTTTATTTTCATCAGGAAATCCAATGAACAACCCCAGCGTAAAAAAGACAATGAGCACTCGGGCTCAGATGCTGCTGGCAGGGGGAATGACGATTGTCGTGGGCTTTGCAGCGACCATCGGATTGCTCAGCTGGCAGTCTTCAAAAGCGCAAAAATCTCTGGCCGCTGACTACCTGCAACAAATTGCTGCCAGCCATGCCGGACAAATTCAACAGGAACTGACACATGCACTGGACGCGGCACAAAACCTGGGGCAAAGCCTTGCCGCGCTGCCAGCGGCCGGCGTGACCGATCGCAACGTTGCCCATAAGCTCATGGAATATGCCCTGCAGAAAAATCCTGACTTTGTATCGATGACCGTGGTGTTCGAACCCAACGCCTTCGACGGTCGTGACAGTGCTTTCGCCGGCCAGCAGGGAATGCCACCCGAGGGGCGCTATGCCTGGTATATTGATCGGGATAAAGACGGGCATTTTAAAATGAATCCGGCGCTGGATTTTTTACAACCCGGTGCGGGCAATTACTATCTGCTGCCGAAAGAAACGCTTAAAGACACGCTGATTGAACCCTACAGCTTCGCCTATGATGGCGCGAAACCCGAGTGGTTAACCTCAGTCGCCACGCCTGTCATGGTGAACGATAAGCTAAAACTGGTCGTCAGCTCGGATATTCTGCTGTCGTCTATCCAGAAAAAAATCAACCAGATCAAACCCTGGCAAGGCACCGGTTACGCGCTGCTGATTTCGAACAGCGGTAACGTGATTTCCTCCCCCGATACAAGTGAAGCGGGCAAGAAATGGCCGGGGAACGTAAACAGCACCAGTACCAACGTGACGGAGCAATACGATCCGGTGCTCAAAGAACAGGCCATGTATACGTGGTATCCCGTGCGCGTTGGGAAGAGTGATAAACCCTGGTATGTCGGGATCGTGGCGCCCGTCAGTCAGGTGATGGCGGCCGCTGACCGCCAGCTGTACTGGGCCATCGGGCTGATGATCATCAGCATCCTGTCGGTGGGTGCCGTACTGGGGCTGCTGTTCAGTCGCAAAGTGATGCGCCCGCTGGGTGGTGAACCGGCAGAGGCTGCGCGTATCGCGCTGGCTGTGGCTGAGGGGCGGTTAAACAACAGCATTGGCGTTGCGCCCGACGATAGCCGTAGTCTGTTCTACGCGTTGAGTACCATGCAGTCACAGCTTAGGACGATGGTCGGCCAAATCAAAGATGCCAGCCTCTCTGTCCAGCAGGGCGCGGGCGAAATCGCCAGCGCCAACCTGAACCTGTCCTCCCGAACTGAGGAGCAGGCTGCCGCCCTGGAGGAAACTGCGGCCAGCATGGAACAGATTAGCGCGGCCATTCGTATGAACGCTGACAACGCACAACAGGCGACAGGCCTGACGGAAAATGCCACCCGTATCGCTAACCGTGGCGAAACGCTGGTGGATCAGGTCGTGACAACCATGGCGAAGATCGATGAAAGCTCGCAGAAAATTGGTGATATCACCACGCTGATTAACAGCATTGCTTTCCAGACCAATATTCTGGCGCTTAACGCCGCCGTTGAAGCGGCACGTGCAGGGGAACAGGGACGCGGATTTGCCGTGGTGGCCTCAGAAGTGCGTAACCTGGCGCAGCGCACCACCAGTGCCGTAAAGGACATCGCCGCCCTGATTGAAGAGTCAGCGCTGCGCGTCGAGAATGGCGTTGTGCTGGTCAATGATGCGGGCAAAACCATGCATGAAATGACAAATGCCGTTTCATCCGTGCAGCGCATCATCGGTGAAATTGTTGCCGCATCCGATGAACAGGCGCGCGGTATCGCTCAGGTCACCATTGCCGTTAATGAAATGGACGGCACGACTCAGCAAAATGCGGCACTGGTTCAGCAGATGTCGGCGGCCTCCAGTTCGCTTGAGGATCAGGCCCGCCAGCTGGCACAAACCGTCGCGCAGTTCCATTAAGCCGTGGCGATGTCCGTCGTGACAGACGGGCATCGCCATCTTTGCCCCGCGCATTCATATTGAGTTCCGCCTCTGCGGCGCTTATGCTGAGCGCCATGAAAACACCTCGTCTTCCGATTGCCCTGCAACAAGCCGTTATGCGCGCCCTGCGTGATGCTCTTGAGCGCGCTAATCGCACGCTTGAACGCACCTACCCTGAGCCCACGCTGGTTTATCAGCAACGGGGCACCGCCGCCGGTACCGCCTGGCTGGAAAAATGGGAGATTCGCCTCAATCCTGTGCTGCTGCTGGAGAACCAACAGGCGTTTATTGATGAAGTCGTCCCTCACGAACTGGCCCATTTGCTGGTGTGGAAGACCTTTGGTCGCGTGGCACCGCACGGGAAAGAGTGGAAGTGGATGATGGAAACCGTCCTCGGTGTTCCGGCCCAGCGTACCCACCGTTTTGAAGTCGCGTCCGTCCGTAGTCGCACCTTTGCCTACCGCTGTCAGTGCCAGCAGCACCACCTTACCGTACGGCGTCATAATCGCGTGATTCGCGGCGAAAGCGAATACCGCTGTGTCCATTGCGGCAACGTATTAAAAGCCGGCCTTTTCCTTCCATCCTGACCGGATTCTCATTCCGCCTGCCCCCGCATTCTGGTACCCTGCCGCCCTTTTTAGGATCAAGGTGATAACTGGAATATGTCTCACAAAATAATCATGACCGCCGCGCTGCTGCTGGCCTCCTTTCATGCTACCGCGCTTAACCTGAATAATTACCATCAGAATAATTTTCAGCAGGCAAAAGCTTATGCGGCCGAGATTAATGCCGATGCACCGGGCAGCTTTTATTGCGGCTGCAAAATGACCTGGCACGGTAAAAAGGGCGAACCTGATCTGAGCAGCTGCGGTTATCAACCGCGTAAAAATGCCAACCGTGCCGCGCGCATCGAGTGGGAGCACGTGATGCCTGCCTGGGAGTTCGGTCATCAACGTCAGTGCTGGCAGAATGGTGGACGCAAAAACTGCAGTAAAGATGCCGACTATCGCCATATGGAGACCGATCTGCACAATCTGCAACCGGCAATAGGTGAAGTAAACGGCGACCGGGGTAACTTTGCTTACAGCCAGTGGAACGGGACAGAGAAGCAATATGGTCAGTGCAGCATGCACATTGATTTTAAAAACAAACAGGCAGAGCCACCAGAACGGGCCCGCGGTGCCATCGCGCGCACCTACTTCTATATGCGCGATCAATATCATCTGCGCTTGTCGCGCCAGCAAACCCAGCTATTTACGGCCTGGAACAAGCTCTATCCGGTCAGCCAGTGGGAATGCGAGCGAGACCAACGTATCGCACGGGTTCAGGGGAATCATAATCCTTATGTGCTCGAAGCTTGCAAGCGTTAAAATCCCTGCCCTAAACTAACTGTCTTTACGGCCTCGCCGCGTGGATCGCGCGGCGTTTTGCTCTCAGGTACTTTATGCGCATACCTCGCATTTTTCACTCACAGCCGCTGCATGTTGGCAGTGAGATTACACTGGATGACGATGCCTCTAACCATGTTGGTCGCGTATTACGCATGACCAGCGGACAGCATCTGGAACTGTTTGATGGCAGTAATCTGACTTTCGCAGCAGAAATCACGCAAGTTGATAAAAAACGTGTAAAAGTATCCATCACAGCGAGTCAGACAGACGATCGTGAATCGCCCCTTTATCTCCATCTCGGCCAGGTGATGTCGCGTGGCGAAAAAATGGAATTTACCATCCAGAAATCAATCGAACTGGGCGTTAATGTCATCACGCCGCTGTTTTCTGAGCGCTGTGGTGTCAAACTGGACGCCGAACGTCTGGCGAAAAAAATTCAGCAATGGCAAAAGATTGCGATTGCCGCCTGTGAACAGTGTGGCCGTAACCGGGTACCGGAAATCCGTCCGGCGATGACGCTGGAAGCCTGGTGCAGTGAAGCGGAAAGTGGGTTAAAACTGAATCTGCATCCGCGCGCCAGCCACAGTATTAACACCTTGCCCCAACCGGTCGAGCGCGTCAGGTTGCTGATTGGCCCGGAAGGTGGGCTGTCCGCTGAAGAAATTGCCATGACGGCACAGCATGGATTTACGGATATTTTGCTTGGCCCACGCGTTTTACGCACCGAAACCACCGCGCTGACGGCCATTACGGCACTTCAGGTGAGGTTTGGCGACCTGGGTTAAGCGATACTTTTAGCACGTTCAGGTCATGCAGCCTCACCGCCAGCCTGATAGATCAGCCCCTTTTGCCCGAACGGAACGAGACGGTTAGTGCCGCCTCCTTCAGGAGAGAATAATGATTAAGCTTGGCATCGTGATGGACCCGATCGCATCCATCAACATTAAGAAAGACTCCAGCTTTGCAATGCTGCTGGAAGCCCAGCGCCGGGGCTACGAAATTCACTATATGGAGATGAACGATCTCTCCCTCCGCGGCGGCGTGGCCTTTGCCCGCACGCGCCTGCTCAGCGTGGAACAGAATGCCGCGAGCTGGTACCAGTTTGGCAGCGAACAGCAGATCAAACTGGCCGATCTTGATGTCGTCCTGATGCGCAAAGACCCACCGTTCGATACCGAATTCATCTACTGCACCTACATTCTGGAACGTGCCGAAGAACAGGGCACGCTGATCGTTAACAAGCCGCAAAGCCTGCGCGACTGCAATGAAAAACTCTATACCGCCTGGTTTGCTGAATTTACGCCGGATACGCTGGTGACCCGTTCGAAGCAGCAACTCCGTGCGTTCTGGCAGGAGCATGGCGATGTGATTATGAAGCCGCTGGACGGCATGGGTGGGGCATCCATCTTTCGCGTGAAGCAGGATGACCCGAACTTTGGCGTAATCGCCGAAACGCTGACAGAGCATGAAAGCCGCTACTGCATGGCGCAAAATTATCTGCCAGCGATCAAAGAGGGCGACAAACGCGTACTGGTCGTCGATGGCGAACCCGTTCCCTATTGCCTGGCGCGTATCCCTCAAGGCGGTGAAACCCGTGGTAACCTGGCCGCCGGTGGACGCGGTGAAGCGCGCCCGCTGAGCGAAAGTGACTGGGCGATCGCCCGCAAAGTCGGACCCACGCTTAAAGCCAAAGGCTTGATTTTTGTCGGACTCGATATTATTGGTGATAGACTGACAGAAGTTAACGTGACCAGCCCAACATGCATTCGTGAAATCGAGGCCGCTTTCCCTGTGTCCATCACCGGTATGCTGATGGATGCCATTGAGAAGCGTCTGGGCTCAGCATAACGCTGGGACCATGCTCCGTGATCAACCCAACACCGGTGCTGACTTTACGCACCGGTTATCTTTGGTAAAGCATGTGAGAATGAATTTACAGCATCACTTTTTGATTGCCATGCCAGCGTTGCAGGATCCCTTTTTCAAACGTTCTGTGGTCTACATTTGCGAGCACAACGAAGAAGGGGCAATGGGGCTGATTATTAACAAGCCTATGGAAAACCTGACGGTTGAAGGCATTTTGAAAAAGCTCAAGATTGCCGAGGAAAACCGCGATCCGGCAATCAACCTGGATAAGCCGGTATTCAGCGGCGGCCCGCTGGCAGAAGATCGCGGATTTATCCTGCACTCTGCCCAGCGCACGTTTACCTCCAGCATCCGTGTCTCAGACAACACGGTGATCACGACATCACGCGATGTCCTGGAAGCCATAGGTACCGCCGATCAGCCCGATCATGTTCTGGTGGCGCTGGGCTATTGCGCCTGGGAAAAAGATCAGCTTGAAAATGAGCTGATGGAAAACGCCTGGCTGACCACCCCCGCAAACAGCAATATTCTGTTTCAGACGCCCATCGCTGAGCGCTGGCGCGAAGCGGCACGAAGCATCGGGGTGGATATTCACAATATGGCCAGCGATGCAGGTCACGCCTGATGACACATCAAACCTTGTTAGGCTTCGACTTCGGCACCAAAAGCATTGGCGTTGCCGTCGGGCAGCAGCTGACGGGCAGCGCCCGTCCGTTAAGTGCCCTCAAAGCACAGGACGGTACGCCTGACTGGCTGCAAATCGAAAAGTTGCTGAAAGAGTGGCAGCCTGATTTTGTGGTGGTGGGATTGCCGCTTAATATGGACGGCAGCGAACAGCCACTGACCGCGCGTGCGCGCAAGTTTGCCAACCGCTTACACGGGCGTTTCGGCATTCGCGTGGAGCTGCAGGACGAACGCCTCAGTACCGTTGAAGCCCGTGCGGGCCTGTTTGAGCGTGGCGGTTACCGTGCGCTGAACAAAGGGTCGATCGATTCACAGTCAGCGGCCATTATCCTGCAGGACTGGTTCGACACTCACTAGCGAATGACCCCTTCAGCCTGACGGGCTGCGCGGCTCTGTTCGAATGTCTGCATCCCGGCCCGAGCGCCGGTTTGCAGAAGCGCCGGAATCTGATGCATTTTGCCTTCCCGAATCAGATTGACCACGGCACTGGTCGCCATCAATACTTCAAACAGCCCGGTCCTCTTCTCATCACAGGCTGGCACCAGTTGCTGCGCGATCACTGCGTTGAGGCTGCTTGCCAGTTGAGTGCGCACCAGATTTTTTTCCTCCGCAGGAAACACATCCACCAGCCTGTCTACCGCCTGCACCGCACCGCGCGTGTGCAGCGTGGCCAGCACCAGATGGCCGGTTTCTGCGGCAGTGAGCGCCTGACGAATGGTATCGCTGTCGCGCAGTTCCCCCAGCATAATAACGTCAGGATCTTCCCTGAGTGCGGCTTTCAGGCCCTGGCTGAAACTCCGGCAATGCATACCGACTTCACGCTGTTGAATCAGAGATTGCTGACTGTGATGGATAAACTCAATCGGGTCCTCCAGGGTCAGGATATGGCGGGCCTGCTGCCGGTTAATCGCATCCACCATTGCCGCGAGGGTGGTCGACTTACCGCTGCCCGTCGCCCCGGTGATTAATATCAGTCCGTCCCGTTTCTTCAGTAACGCCTGCACCCCTTCCGGTACGCGCAGATCGGTCAGCGTCGGGCATTCGCTGGCGATGGTGCGTAGCGCCAGAGACAGCCCGTTACGCTGCATAAACAGGTTGGCGCGCAGGCGCTGTCCCGCCGCCAGGGTCAACGCGAAATCCAGTTGCCCTTCCCGCTTAAGTTGCTGCTGCTGTTCGCTGTCCAGCCACACCGACGTAAACTGCGCCATCCAGTCAGGTGACAGCGCAGACCGATCGGGCAGCGGCTCCAGCCTGCCCTGACGCCGCCAGTACGGCAAATGTCCGCTACAAAGGTGCAGATCGGCAGCGTTATGCTTTACACTAAGCGCCACGATTTCATCCAGATTCATTGTGTTCTCCCGACTATGACTTCAATCCAGCACAACCTACAGCAAGTCCGCCAGCGAATCGCCGCTGCTGCAAGGCGTTGCGGCCGGGCTCCCGAAGAAATTACGCTACTTGCAGTGAGCAAAACGAAACCTGCGAGCGCAGTCGAAGAAGCGGCGGCGGCGGGTCAGCTCGCGTTCGGGGAAAATTACGTTCAGGAAGGGGTTGAAAAGGTTCAGGCGCTGACCTCACATCTCAATCTGATATGGCACTTCATTGGCCCGCTGCAGTCCAATAAAAGCCGACTGGTGGCAGAACACTTTGCCTGGTGCCACACCCTTGATCGTCTGAAGATTGCACAGCGGCTTAACGATCAGCGGCCTGAACATCTGGCACCGCTCAATGTGCTGATTCAGGTAAATATCAGTGACGAAAACAGCAAATCTGGCATCATGCTGGAGGCCGTCGACGAACTGGCGCAGGCTATTGCCGCGATGCCGCGTTTGCGTTTGCGCGGGCTGATGGCGATTCCGGCACCCGAACAGGATTATCAGAAACAGCTGGCGGTATGTCAGCAAATGGCTGATGCATTTCACCAGTTAAAACAGCACTATAGTGATGTTGATACGCTGTCGATGGGAATGAGTGATGATATGGAGGCGGCGATTGCCGCAGGCAGCACCCTGGTGCGCATTGGCACCGCAATATTTGGCGCACGTGATTACACACAGCCTTCACAACAATAATTGAGGAACTTCATGTTAACAATGACGTTTTTGGTAAAAACGCTAATCGATCTCTACGTCATGGTGCTGTTGCTGCGCATCTGGATGCAGTGGTCACGTTGCGATTTTTATAATCCGCTTGCCCAGTTTGTCGTGAAGATCACTCAGCCGATTGTGAAACCGTTGCGTCGCATTCTGCCTGCGTTGGGTCCGATTGATACGGCTTCTCTGCTGCTGGCGTTTGTGCTCACTACGCTGAAATATCCGCTTCTGCTGCTGATTCAGGTCGGCGTGTTCTCTGTCGATCCCGCTAACTTATTGGTCGGCCTGCTGTCGCTACTGAAATCCGCCGGTTATCTGGTGTTCTGGGTCATTATTATCCGTTCCCTGATGAGCTGGATCAGCCAGGGCCGCGGTCCGATGGACTATGTGCTGATTCAGCTGACCGAGCCGTTAATGGCGCCGATTCGCCGCATTCTGCCCGCGATGGGCGGCATCGACTTCTCCGCCATGATCGTCATTCTGGTGCTGTATGCCCTGAATTTCCTCGGCATGGACCTGTTCCCGGGTCTCTGGTATTTGCTGTAAATGAACCAAACTGGAACTGTTATGCAAAAAGTTGTTCTTGCCACCGGTAATCCCGGCAAAGTCCGTGAACTGGCGGATCTGCTCTCCGCCTTTGGACTGGATATCGTGGCGCAAACCGACCTCGGCGTTGAATCCGCCGAGGAGACCGGCCTGACCTTTATTGAAAACGCCATCCTGAAAGCGCGCCATGCCGCGCAGGTGACCGGGCTGCCCGCTATCGCAGATGACTCCGGGCTGGCCGTCAACGCGCTGGGCGGCGCGCCGGGCATTTATTCGGCCCGCTATGCCGGTGACGACGCCAGTGACCAACAGAACCTGGAAAAGCTGCTTCAGGCGCTGGAAAGCACCCCGGACGGACAGCGTCAGGCCCAGTTCCACTGCGTGCTGGTGTATTTACGTCACGCTGCCGATCCGACGCCGCTGGTGTTTCACGGCGCCTGGGACGGCGAAATCACCCGCACCCCAGCCGGTGAAGGCGGCTTCGGCTACGACCCGGTGTTCTACATTCCGGCATTGGGTAAAACCGCCGCCGAGCTGACAAAAGCAGAGAAAGGAAAAGTCTCTCATCGAGGTAAAGCATTGACGCTGTTACTGGAAGCGATGCGTAATGCCTGATTTACCCCCGCTGAGTTTATATATCCATATTCCCTGGTGCGTCCAGAAATGCCCTTACTGCGATTTTAATTCTCACGCGTTAAAAGATGAGGTGCCGCACATTGAGTATGTGCAGCACCTGCTGCGCGATCTTGAAAACGATCTGCCGCTGATTCACGGACGTGACGTGCGCACGATATTTATCGGTGGCGGAACGCCAAGCCTGTTAAGCAGTAGCGCGATGCAGATGCTGATGGATGGCGTACGCGCGCGCCTGACGCTGGCAGAAGGGGCGGAGATTACGATGGAGGCGAATCCAGGCACGGTCGAAGCCGACCGTTTCAGCGCCTATCAGCGCGCCGGGATTAACCGCATCTCCATTGGGGTACAAAGCTTTAGCCCGCAGAAGCTGGAACGTCTCGGTCGCATCCATGGTCCCGAGGAAGCGAAGCGCGCCGCGGCGCTGGCGCAGGGCCTGAACCTCCGCAGCTTTAACCTCGATCTGATGCACGGTTTGCCCGACCAGTCACTGACGGAAGCGCTGGACGATTTGCGTCAGGCGATCGCGCTTAATCCTCCGCATTTGTCCTGGTATCAGCTGACCATCGAACCGAATACGTTGTTTGGCTCACGTCCGCCTAAATTGCCCGACGACGATGCGTTGTGGGACATCTTTGAGCAGGGACATCAGCTGCTGACCGCTGCCGGTTATGAGCAATATGAAACATCGGCCTATGCCAAACCGGGATACCGCTGTGAGCACAACCTGAATTACTGGCGTTTTGGCGATTATCTTGGGATTGGCTGTGGTGCCCATGGCAAGCTGACCCAACCCGATGGCCGTATTGTTCGCACGGTCAAAGTGCGCCATCCGCGGGGTTTTATGAAGGGCAACTATCTCGATAAACAGTACGAGGTAGCAGACAGTGACAAGCCGTTCGAGTTCTTTATGAACCGTTTCCGGTTGCTGGAGCCTGCGCCACGCGCGGACTTCAGCCGCTATACCGGACTGAATGAAGCGCTGATTCGTCCACAGCTCGATCAGGCTATTGCCGCAGGTTACATCACTGAAACAGCGGACATCTGGCAAATTACCGAGAAGGGCAAACTGTTTCTGAACTCGCTACTGGAACTGTTCCTGGCCGACGAGTAACGCGCTTCGGGTTCGGCGTGCAAACTGCGGCTGTATGAAGGAGGCCGAATCCTTATCCGCGCTCGGTATTCTGTCTCAGTTGCAACAACCGGGTATTGATGATGGCAATGTTCACCTCGCAGGGCATGCCATCATCCAGATAAACCGTCTCATTAATCTCCAGCGCCGCCTCATTCGCACTAAAATTCAGCAGTCTGAGTTGCTCACTGTCGGTCACGTTAATCGCATTAAGCTGCTGGTCGCGGCGCTGAATCTTTTTGCCGGTGATTTGTTCAATGTAAGAGTATTTCGAGATTTCCAGCCGGCCAAACTCCATGCTGCTGAACAGGCTGACAGGCAGGTGGATATATTCCAGCGCCACGGGAATATCGTCAAAGCACATCAGTCGAAGAATTTTGTATATCTGATCGCTGTTTCTGATACGTAACGCCTGCGCCATCTCCGGTCCGGGCACCTTGATGATGCTGGCAGTGAGCACCTTTCTGACCGCTTTATGGCCTTTTTTATGAGCCTGATAATCGAAGGGCGAAAGCGCATGGAACCGGCCAGCGTGATTGCTCTTGCCGATAGAACCGACAAACAGTCCCGACCCCTTCACGCGATAAATACGCTGCTGCTCAATCAGAATACGGGTTGCTTCCCGTACCGTCGCCCGGGTGATACCGATGTTCTTTGCTATCGCAATTTCGGTATCCAGCTTGTCGCCCGGCAGCAGTCCGTCCTGCATGATCTTGGTCAGAATATAGTCGACAACCTCTTTTTGTTTCTCTGTTATGCCATCGAACATCACGCTGTTCCCGAATAGTAAGCCCGTGCCTGCGGTGCGCCGCCGCATCGCCTGTATGCCTGATTTCCGTCGCTGCGTATGAGTGAGACAGGAACCAGTGTGATCCAGCTAACGATTTTGCACTCCAGTGTCGCCTGTCCAGCCAGAATTGATTCTTGCATATTGTATCTGTACAGGTCGAGGTGCATCATCAAGATGACTAGACATGTTAAACATGTCTATACGTATAAATAAATTTGTGCAACAGGCAATTGTCAGAACTGACGCCTGCTTTAGCAATAAAAGTCATTACTAATCAAATAACTGGTTTTGACTTTTTATCTACCCTGACGTGTGTGGAAGAGAATCAGGAAAAACAAACAGGTTGACCGCCTGAAAAAGGCAAAAAGCTGACTGTACATCTTGCAATGACAAGCAGCCTGCCTGCTGGCCCAACTTTTTTATCCAGGACACCGTATGGCAAATCTTACCCAATGGCTGAATGCTGAAAAAATTCAATACATTGAGCGCGTTTCCGACTGGAAAGAGGCGATTCAGGTCACCGGTAATCCTCTCTGCCGTGAAGGCGCTATTTCGCAGGATTACATTGACACCATCGTCCGGCTCAAAGAAGAGACCGGCCCCTACTTCGTGATCGCCCCCCGAATCGCGATGCCACATGCGCGTCCTGAACAGGGCGCGAAGAAACTGGGCTTGTCCGTCGTGAAACTGGCAACCCCTGTCAACTTTGATGCTGATGAAAACGATCCTGTCGACATCCTTTTTATGTTCTCGGCCCCTGACAGCAACAGCCATATCGAGATGATTTCGCAGCTGGCTGAAGTGCTGACAGACGAGGACATCATGCAACGCGTTTATCACGCACAAAGCCAGCAGGAACTGTGCACGGTTCTGCTGGCAGACGACCTTATCAGTTAACAATTTCAAATAAGAAGAGGTAGTTATGAAAATTATGGCAGTGTGTGGTTCAGGCCTGGGAAGCAGCTTCATGATGGAAATGAACATCAAAAAAGTGCTTAAAGCGATTGATATGACGGCGGAGGTCGAACATGCCGACCTCGGCTCGGTGACGCCGGACGTCGCAGACGTATTCGTGATGGCAAAAGACATTGCCTACAGCGCTAATCTGCCCCCGGAAAAAGTCATTATCATCAACAACATCATCGACCTGAAAGAAGTTGAGCAGAAAATTCGCGACTACTTCAACAAATAACACCGTTATCCCCTTTGATAAGAACACTTACCGCTGAGGTTATTATGTTTATACAAAACCTTTTACTGGTAGTTGTCGATGTGCTGAAAGTCCCTTCGATTCTGGTCGGGTTAGTCGCGATGTTCGGCCTGATCGCGCAGCGCAAGCCGTTGCCGGATGTGATAAAGGGAACGGTAAAAACGATTCTGGGCTTTTTAGTGCTGGCAGGCGGTGCCACCGTTCTGGTGGGCTCGCTGACGCCGCTCGGCGATATTTTTAAGCACGCATTCAACGTTCAGGGCATTATTCCTAATAACGAAGCGATGGTATCCATCGCGCTGGCGAAATACGGCGCGCCTACCACGCTGATTATGGCGTTCGGCATGGTGGCAAACATTACCGTCGCCCGCTTTACCCGCCTGAAATATATCTATCTCTCTGGCCACGTCACCTTCTATATGGCCTGTATGATTGCCATTATTCTGTCCGTTGCCGGTTTTGAAGGTGTGCAGCTGATTTATACCGGTTCGCTGACGCTGGGCATGCTGATGGCCTTTTTCCCGGCCCTGGCTCAGCCCTATATGCGTAAAATTATCGGTCACGATCAGGTTGCGCTGGCTCATACCGGCACGGTGGGTTATGTCCTGTCAGGCTGGATAGGCTCTATAGTTGGCAAAGGTTCAAAGTCCACCGAAGAGATGAACATGCCCAAAAACCTGAGCTTTTTGCGCGACAGTACCATCTCCATCTCTCTGACCATGATGATCATCTATTTTATTTTGTCCGTCTCGGCGGGCAGAGAGTATGTTGAAAGTCAGTTCAGTCATGGTCAAAACTATCTGGTGTATTCGTTTGTGCAGGCCATTACCTTTGCTGCCGGGGTCTTTATTATCCTGCAGGGCGTGCGCTTAATTCTGGCGGAGATTGTACCGGCCTTTACGGGGTTTTCAGAGAAGCTGGTGCCCAGCGCGCGTCCTGCTCTGGACTGCCCTATCGTGTTTCCCTATGCGCCCAATGCCGTTCTGGTCGGCTTTATTTCCAGCTTTATCGGTGGACTCGTCGGGTTGTTTATCCTTGGGCAGCTGCACTGGGTGCTGATTTTGCCCGGCGTGGTGCCGCACTTTTTCTGCGGGGCGACGGCGGGCGTCTTTGGCAATGCGACGGGCGGCAAGCGGGGTGCGATGATTGGCGCCTTTGCACACGGTATTCTGATTACCTTCCTGCCGGTTGCGTTACTGCCTGTGCTGGGTGCGATTGGTCTGACGAATACCACATTCTCAGATACGGACTTTGGCGTGACAGGGATTCTGCTGGGTAACATGGCGAGGTTCCTCGATAAAGGCACCATTACCATGATTATTACGGGCATCTTTGCGCTGCTGGTGATCTATAACTATGTCGCCGGTAACAAGACCGTGACCAAAGAAGCTAACAGCGACTGAGACAAAATGGGGCTGATGATTCAGCCCCTTCTTAACAGGGCAGGACATAAAACGGGTTAATTAAATGATTTAACCAGCGTTTTACGGTCTTTTTCCAGCGAGATAACCCGGTTACAGACGTCTTTACCAAACTGCTGGAAGTCCGTTTCCTGATTATTCCATTCGCTCTGAATGGCGTTCTGGAGACCACCAAGGTTACCCATCAACCCCTGCAGCCCGCTGCCGCCACCGTTGGTCATGGCTTTCGTCCCCATCTCATTAATGCTGTCCTGCAGGATACCGCCCATCGCCTGATTCACCAGTTGCTGCCCATCGGCACGAACCTGATCGATCGCCTGGTGATGGAACGTCAGTCCGTCACTGCGATGTTCAATAATGCGGTTCATCTGGGTTTTTAACTGGGCATTCAGCGTGGCCAGTCGGCTGTGCAAGCGGCTTGATTCCCCTACCTGCTCAGTGATGATCTTATCCAGCGCCAGCCGACCTTTATCCAGACGGGACGTGGCACCATTATCGATCCACGGCAGATCGCGACGTAACGCATTTTGGTAATTAATGGCCTGCTGACGACTGGCGGCGTTCATCGTGATTTTTTGCCCGTTGAACTGCACATCGCCCTGCGGCGAAATCACAAGATTGCCGTTTGCGCCAACGACCTGCACGTTTTGTGGGCTAATGACCACATCATCCTGTGGTTTAACGCTGCATTCCCAGGCCGCCTGGGCCTGCGTTGCCGCCAGCAAGAGGCCAGCGACCAGCACGTTACGAATCATACGTTCTCCCTGTCTGGGTGTGAAAGCGACATCGCTGGTAACTTAGTCCCACCAGACGTCAAAGAGTTCGGTCACCTTCACATCCAGTAACTGGCGATCTTCCAGCCATTTACGTACCAGCTCGCGATGTTCCTCGGTGCATTTACCGGTTTGCTGCAGGCAGATTAACCCTTCCCAGGCCAGATAGCCGCTGCCGTCATAAGCCAGGCCATTGGGATCGATCGCTTCGTTAATAAACTGATTCAGCGTATCGTCGATAACCTCTTCAGAGGTGCCGTCCGGGAAGCGCCAGGCTACGGAAAAGCCCAGCTCCTGAAACTCATCAATATGCAATTTTTTACGTAAACGACGGCTGCGTTGTGTGGCCATTATTTCACCCTCTCAAACATTAAATCCCAAACGCCATGGCCCAAACGCTGCCCGCGCTGCTCAAATTTGGTCAGTGGACGCGTCTCAGGACGCGGCACATACGTATTGTCTTCAGACAGGTTTCGATAACCCGCGATGCTGCTCATCACCTCAAGCATATGCCCGGCATAGGCTTCCCAGTCGGTCGCCATATGGAACACACCGCCCAGTTTCAGTTTACGCATCACAAGCTCGGCAAACGGCACCTGCACGATACGGCGTTTGTTGTGACGGGCTTTATGCCACGGATCGGGAAAGAACAGCTGAACCATGCGCAGTGAATTATCCGGGATCATTTTCTCCAGCACTTCCACCGCATCATGACACATCACCCGCAGATTGCTGACATTGGCCTCTTTCGCCGACGCCAGGCAGGCTCCCACGCCGGGCGCATGCACTTCGATGCCCAGGAAGTTTTGATGCGGATTATTTTGCGCCATGGTGACCAGCGACGCGCCCATACCAAAACCGATCTCCAGCGTGACAGGCGCATCGCGCCCAAACAGCGCGGGCAAATCAATGGGCTCTGGCTGATATTCAACACCCATTTCCGGCCAGTAGTTGTCCAGCGCCTGCTGCTGGCCTTTGGTTAAGCGGCCCTGGCGGCGCACAAAACTACGAATCCGACGCAACGGGCGTCCATTTTCATCATATTCTGGGGTGATGACGTCATTAATCATGTTGAAGCCTGCTGGTTAGCCTGTTCAGGGAAACGGGCATTATGCAAAGTTCAAAAGCAGAAGCAAGCCTTTGCCACTTTCCGCGCGCACCCGGCGTGTTTTGACATGCGTTTTCCTGCCTGAGTGTAGAGTAATGCAAGAAAATTGCCTGGGAGGCTGCTGGCCGGAAACAGAATTATAACGTCATGGTCTGCCGCCGTTGCTGGCTGAGCTTGCGGTACTGTTGTGGCGACATGCCGACATACCTGGCAAAGGTGCTGTAAAAGCGACTACTGGAACGGAAGCCGGCCGTCAGCGCCACATCCAGCACGGTAATATCGGTATCGCTCAGCAGCGCCCGGACATGGTTAATGCGCATCGCGGTAATGTACTGTTTTAGCGTAAGCTGCATGACGCGTTGAAAGATGCCCATGGCATAGTTTGCATTAAGCTTGACGTGCTCTGCGACGTCATTGATTGTCAGAGCCTGGTCATAATTGTCGGCAATATAGCTCAGCATCTGGCTGACATAAAACTGCGCATGGCGCGACACGCTGTTTTTGTGTGTCCGCGACGTTTTGTTCACCAGCACAGGCTGCCACCCTGACAGACTAAAGCGTTTAAGCATCAGGCCAATTTCATCCACAGCAAGCTGGCGAATCTGTTCATCCGGGCTGTTCAGTTCCTGCTGCCAGCGCTGCACTTCAAAGGCGCTGAGCTGCTGTTTTGCCACAGACTTAATCACCATGCCATGTGTGACATGATTGATGAGTTCCCGGTCGAGCGGCCATGACAGAAACAGATGCATCGGCAGATTAAGGATAGCCATGTTCTGGCAGTTACCGGGCCGGGTAAGCTGGTGCGGTGTACAGGCCCAAAACAGCGTGATATAGCCCTGCTTAATCTGCACGACTTCATTATTGATTAAATATTCCACGTCCCCGTCGAACGGCACATTGACCTCAACCTGCCCATGCCAGTGACAGCTGCTCATCGCCAGAGGCCGACGCAGTTCGATATCCATACGTTGATATTCGGAATAGAGCGACAGCGGGCTGCGGGTTTGCTTTTCGTCACTGCTGCACATATGCGGATCGGGCGGCAGCGTGGCAACGGGCTGTAATGTCGTCATGATTCTCTCCTGAATTATCAGAACCCCGCCCAGCGTACCCGCGGAGACGGTCAAAAACAGCAGTGGATTCCCTATACTAAGCGCTCTTTCAGACCAGATACTCTTCTTTTTACGTTAATTTATCCCAAAAACTCAGATCTGTTCGTTGCCAGCATCTGATCTGAGTTTTTGGGAATGCTCATCCGATAAGACGGAAGTTTTCGCCCGCACAGCGTGCCACCATGAGATTATCCCACCCTGTCATGGAGCGTTCTGATGTCTGCACCCAAAATTACCTTTATTGGCGCGGGTTCCACTATCTTCGTCAAGAATATCCTTGGCGATGTCTTCCATCGCGATGCGCTAAAATCGGCCCATATTGCCCTGATGGATATTGATGCAACCCGGCTTGAAGAATCCTATACCGTCGTCAGTAAACTTATGGATTCCGCGGGCGCGGCTGGCCAGATTACCTGCCACAGCGAGCAGAAAGCGGCCTTAGCGGATGCGGATTTTGTCGTGGTCGCCTTTCAGATAGGCGGCTATCAGCCCTGTACCGTCACCGATTTTGAGGTCTGTAAACGCTATGGTCTGGAGCAGACCATAGCCGATACGCTGGGCCCCGGCGGCATTATGCGCGCCCTGCGCACCATCCCGCACCTGTGGCAGATTTGCGAAGACATGACGGAAGTCTGCCCGCATGCCACCCTGCTTAATTACGTCAACCCCATGGCGATGAACACCTGGGCAATGTATGCGCGCTATCCCCATATCAAACAGGTTGGGCTGTGCCACTCGGTACAGGGAACGGCGGAGGAACTGGCCAACGATCTGAATTTAAATCCTGCCGATCTGCGTTACCGCTGCGCCGGGATTAATCATATGGCGTTTTATCTGACGCTGGAGCGTAAAACCGCTGACGGCAGTTACGTTGATCTCTATCCCGACCTGCTGGCGGCCTGGAACGCTGGCCAGGTGCCGAAGCCCAACCTGCACGGCAATACGCGCTGTCCCAACATTGTGCGCTATGAAATGTTCAAAAAGCTGGGCTATTTCGTCACCGAATCCTCAGAGCACTTCGCAGAATATACACCGTGGTTTATCAAACCAGGCCGCGAAGATCTTATTGAACGGTATCAGATTCCGCTGGATGAATATCCCAAACGTTGTGAAGAACAACTGGCGGAATGGCGAGCAGAACTGGCACGTTACCGTCGCGCCGAACGTATTGAAAGCAAACCCTCGCGTGAGTACGCCAGCACGATTATGAACGCTATCTGGACCGGCGAACCGGCGGTCATTTATGGCAACGTGCGTAATGATAGCCTGATCGATAATCTGCCGCAGGGATGCTGCGTGGAAGTCGCTTGTCTGGTCGATGCCAATGGGATTCAGCCCACCAAAGTCGGCACGATTCCGTCACATCTGGCCGCCATGATGCAAACCAATATCAATGTGCAGACACTGCTGACCGAAGCCATTCTGACTGAAAACCGCGATCGGGTTTATCACGCCGCCATGCTGGATCCGCATACGGCAGCGGTATTAAGCCTTGATGAGATCTATGCACTGGTGGACGAACTCATCACTGAGCACGGCAGTTGGTTGCCCGCCTGGCTTCATCGTTAATTCTTTGTCGCCGGATGCTATGGTCCGGTCGCGATTCTACGTCATAACAGTGGGCGGGCGCTGGCAACAGCGACCCGGCAACCGATGAGCATTTCGATAACGACAAAACTCAGTTACGGATGTGGTGCGTTTGGAAAAGACTTCGCGATTGGCATTGTTTACCTCTACCTGATGTATTACTACACCGACGTAGTGGGATTATCGGTTGGCATGGTCGGCACGTTGTTTTTAGTCGCCCGGATCTGGGATGCGATTAACGATCCCATTATGGGATGGATCGTTACCATTACACGTTCTCGCTGGGGGAAATTTAAACCCTGGATTTTAACTGGCACGCTGACAAACTCGCTGGTGCTGTTCGCGTTATTTAGCGCCCACCTGTTTGAAGGGACGACACAGCTGGTTTTTGTCTGGGTCACCTACATTCTGTGGGGAATGACCTATACCATAATGGATATTCCGTTCTGGTCACTGGTACCGACCATTACGCTGGACAAACGTGAGCGCGAAGAGCTGGTGCCCTGGCCACGCTTTTTTGCCAGCCTCGCTTCCTTTGTCACGGCCGGCATTGCGCTACCGTTTGTCAGTTATATCGGGGGCGACGATCGCGGCTTTGGCTTTCAGATGTTTACCCTGCTCCTGATCGTGTTTTTCATCGCGGCAACCCTCATCACGCTGCGTAATGTTCATGAGGTTTATTCATCAGACGGCGCGCAGACCCAGGACGGCGGCCGGATGGGACTGAGCGCGATCGTCGGCCTTATCTACCGCAACGATCAGCTTGCCTGCCTGCTCGGTATGGCGCTGGCCTATAACATTGCGGCGAATATCATTACCGGTTTTGCGATTTACTATTTTACCTATGTGATCGGCGATGCCAGTCTCTTCCCTTACTACCTCTCCTATGCTGGCGCGGCGAACCTGGCAACACTGGTTCTGTTCCCCAAATTAGTGAATCTGCTGTCACGCCGGATACTATGGGCGGCGGCGTCTGCCCTGCCGATTCTGAGCGGCGGTGTGCTGTTCGCTATGGCATTAGCAGGCAGTCACGCGACATCCTTAATCGTTATTGCCGGGATTTTATTCAATACCGGAACGGCGCTTTTCTGGGTGCTTCAGGTAATTATGGTGGCGGATACCGTAGATTACGGCGAATACAAACTGCATGTGCGCTGTGAAAGCATTGCCTATTCGGTGCAAACCATGGTCGTTAAAGGCGGCTCTGCGCTGGCGGCTTTCTTTATCGCTGTCGTGCTGGGCATGATTGGCTATCTGCCCAACATCAACCAGTCGCAGGAAACCCTTGCTGGCATGCAGTTTATTATGATCGTGCTGCCCGCTGTCTTTTTTGCCCTGACGCTGCTGCTCTATTTCCGTTTCTATACACTGAACGGCGACATGCTACGGAAAATTCACATCCGCCTGCTGGATAAATACCGTAAGCCACCGGAAAAGGAAGCGGTGCCGATCGCAGCAACCAAAGAGATAAAAATTTAAACGCGAAGCCCCGACCCGGGGCTTCTGTTTTAAGTCTGACTTTCGGCTATGCCCGAAAACGAGAAACAACCCGTGTTTTATCAGCAACATTTCCATCGCCTTCTTGTGTGTAACCGGCCTTATCTGACAACCGGGCCTCAGTGGCCACCAGAAAGAAACAGGCCTTTGCAATCTTCAGGTTTACTCTCAGTGGCGCTTATGCTGGAATTCCCGCCTGAATGTCGCGTAATCACGGAAATATCCCCTTTATGATGCAAGCCCCGCAGTTCGCGCAACAGGTGCTGGACTGGTATCAACGCTTTGGCCGCAAAACCCTGCCGTGGCAGTTGGAGAAAACACCTTATAAGGTGTGGCTGTCTGAAGTGATGTTACAGCAAACCCAGGTCGCCACCGTTATCCCCTATTTTGAGCGCTTTATGGCGCGCTTTCCGACCGTCAGCGATCTGGCCGCCGCGCCGCTGGACGAAGTGCTGCATCTCTGGACCGGTCTGGGTTACTACGCGCGTGCGCGTAACCTGCACAAAGCCGCCAAACAGGTGGTTGAGGTGCACGGCGGCGCGTTCCCGCGCAACTACGATGACGTCGCCGCGCTGCCCGGCGTAGGCCGCTCGACAGCGGGTGCGATCTTATCGCTATCGCTGGGCCTGCACTTCCCGATTCTGGACGGTAACGTGAAACGGGTTTTGGCTCGCTGTTACGCAGTGGCTGGCTGGCCGGGCAGGAAAGATGTTGAAAAACGTCTGTGGCAAATTAGTGAAGACGTGACGCCAGCCGAGGGCGTCAGTCAGTTTAACCAGGCCATGATGGATCTGGGCGCCATGGTTTGCACCCGCTCGCGCCCGAAATGTGAAATCTGCCCGCTCAGCGATGGTTGCGAAGCCCGCGCGACGAACAGCTGGGCAAACTATCCGGGCAAAAAACCTAAGCAGACGTTGCCTGAACGCAGCGGCTGGTTTTTGATGATGCAAAACGGCGACAATGTCTGGCTTGAACAGCGTCCGCCGGTGGGTTTATGGGGCGGTTTATTCTGCTTCCCGCAGTTCACCAGCGAAGACGATCTGAACGCCTGGCTGTCGACGCGCGGCATCCATGCCAAACCGCAGCAGCTTACGGCATTTCGTCACACCTTCAGCCATTTTCATCTGGATATCGTTCCCATGTGGCTGTCATGGCCTTCTGCCGGGGCATTAATGGATGAAGCTGGCGGTCTCTGGTATAACTTAACGCTGCCGCCATCTGTGGGATTAGCCGCACCTGTAGAGCGTCTTTTACACGAACTGCGCCATCCCCAGCCGTTGCCTGTGGGCGACGGTGAGATTAATGAGGAAGAGTAATGAGCCGCACCATTTTTTGTACTTTTTTACAACGCGACGCTGAAGGGCAGGATTTTCAGCTCTACCCTGGCGATCTGGGAAAACGCATTTACAATGAAATCTCGAAAGAAGCCTGGCAGCAATGGATGGCTAAGCAGACGATGCTGATCAACGAGAAAAAACTCAATATGATGAATCCCGACGATCGCAAAGTGCTGGAAAAGGAAATGATCAATTTCCTGTTCGAAGGTAAAGACGTTCATATTGAAGGCTACACGCCACCCGAAGCATAACTTTATTGGCCTCCGTGTTGAGGCCGTTTTCCAGGTCAGGCACGTATTTTAGATGAATAAAAAGCTGATAGCCCTGCTGGTGATTGCCCCCCTTTTGGTGTCCTGCTCCGGTAAAAAACATCCGGAATATTCAGAGGAATGGGTCAAAGATACCAACGGATTTGACATTCTGATGGGGCAATTCGCCCATAACATTGAGAACATCTGGGGTATCAATGAGGTCCTGATCGCCGGACCGAAAGACTACGTTAAATACACCGACAATTATTACACCCGCAGCCACATCAACTTTGAAAGCGGGAACATCACCATTGAGACCATTTCCGGTACCGATCCTGCCGCCAGTCTGCGTCAGGCGATCGTGACTACGTTACTGATCGGCGACGATCCGGGAAATGTCGATCTCTACTCTGATGCCAACGACATTCAGATCAGTAAAGAGCCGTTGTTGTACGGACAGGTGCTGGATAACACCGGTCAGGCGATTCGCTGGCAGGGACGTGCTCAGGCCTTTGCTGACTACTTGATTGCCAATAAACTGCAACGCCGTACGTCCGGCCTGCATGTAATCTACTCGGTCACGATTCCGATGGTGCCAAACCATCTGGATAAGCGTGCGCATAAATATCTGCCTATGGTGCGTAAAGCCGCCGAAGAGTACGGTGTAGATGCGTCTCTGATTCTGGCTATTATGCAGACCGAATCCAGCTTTAACCCCTACGCAGTCAGCCATTCTGATGCGCTCGGGCTGATGCAGGTAGTGCAGCATACCGCCGGTGTGGATGTATTCCGCATGAAGGGCAAATGGGGCAAACCGAGCCGCAGCTATCTGCTGGATCCCGAGAACAACATTGATGCCGGTACTGCCTATCTGTCGTTGCTGCAGAGCAACTATCTGGCCGGTATTCAGGATCCGGTTTCACGCCGCTATGCGGTTATCACCGCCTATAACGGCGGCGCCGGTAGTGTACTGCGCGTGTTCTCCAGCGATAAAGATCGTGCCTTTACCATTATTAACAGTATGTCGCCGGGTCAGGTTTATCAGACGCTGTCGAAGCAGCATCCGTCGGCGGAATCGCGGCGGTATTTGTATAAGGTGAGTTCGGCGCAGCGGAGTTATCACAGGTATTGATTTGGCGGGGTTCCGCTCAGCAGGTGCTGCGGGTTGCTCTGAGCGGGTTCCGCCCGCTTGGTGGCGGGAGCTGCGGGTTGCTCTGAGCGGGTTTCGCCCGCCTGATAGCGGGAGCTGCGGATTGCTCTGAGCGGGTTCCGCCCGCCTGGTGGCGGGGCTGCGGGTTGCTCTGAGCGGGTTCTGCTCACCAGGTGGCGGGGGCTGCGGGTTGCTCTGAATGGGTTCCGCTCACCAGGTGGCGGGAGCTGCGGGTTGCTCTGAGCGGGGTCCGCTCACCAGGTGACGGGGCTGCGGGTTGCTCTGAGCGGGTTCCGCCCGCCTGGTGGCGGGAGCTGCGGGTTGCTCTGAGCGGGTTCCGCCCGCCTGGTGGCGGGAGCTGCGGGTTGCTCTGAGCGGGTTCCGCCCGCCAGGCGACCGGGAGTTTCAGCCTGCCCGTGCAGGCGGACGTGTTAAGGGGCTCGCGCCAGCCCCTTAACAATCCCGGCGGCCGTCAGCCGTCGCTGTTCCTTCGTCTCTCACTCCGGCCTCACGGGCCGTCCGGATGCGCCCTCCCTGGCGCAGCCGTCCTCGTCGCGGCATCCCTGCCGCGCCGCCCTGGCCTCCGTTCTCTCCTCAGCGCGCCGGATGCCGGCAGAAAAACCCCCGCCTGCCAGTCCTGGGTTTTTAAAAAGCCGGTGTTGTCTGTGGTCAGTGTATGAAGTGAGGATCAAAAATGAACGCTTTAATAAACAGGGCATTGACTCAAAACCAGCCGACTGTAGGACTTTCCGGTCACCTACAGCGACACCGGAAGTGGCTTTAACACAGAGATAGTGAAGCGGGGGTTTGGGGCGGCCTTCCCACCCGCTGAGCGGATGAGGGATTTCCGGATGAGCCGACAGGACGTCGGCGAGAGCCGGGCCGCGCCACGGAGGGCGCGTCCTGGCGGTCCGCAGAAATCCTGAAGCAGCGAAGGCACCGCGAAGCGGCGGGTGGGCAGGACGGGAGCCCGGGGTCAAGGGGCCGCGGCGGCTGGCGGCCCCTTGTCGGTCGCCCGCACCGGGCAGACTGAAACTCCAGGCCGCCTGGCGAGCGAAACCCTCTCAGTGTTTCATAAGCTGTCAGCGACTCAAACCTTCTCAACGCCTGCTCGCGCAAGCATCACCGCAACTCATTATCTGTATCCAAAGCAATAAAAACGCCTGAACAGGCGCAAATCTTAGAGCGGGGGAATTGGGCAGGACAGGAGCCGGGGTCAAGGGGCCGCGGCGGCTGGCGGCCCCTTGTCGGCCGCCCGCACCGGGCTGGCTGAAACTCCAGGCCGTCTGGCGAGCGAAACCCTCTCAGCGTTTCATAAGCTGCCAGCGACTCAAACCATCTCAGGGCCAGCCATGGCCCCTGATTCCAGCCAGGCTGTGCAAACAGCCACCCAGCACTTACCCCTGCATCATGTTCGCCACCAGGTACTTACGTCCCTCGGCATCTTCCTCGGTGTAAACGCCCTGTAGCTCGGGTGAAAAACCCGGGAGCTGGTTGATGCCTGCTTCCAGCGCAAGAAAATAACGCTGTACCGCCCCACCCCAGGCTTCACCGGGAACAACACAGAGTACGCCAGGCGGATAAGGCAGCGCGCCTTCCGCGGCGATGCGCCCTTCTGCTGACGCAATCGGCACCAGCTCCACATCACCGCGAATATAAGCCTGATGTGCGTCCTGTGGATTCACTTTGACCTGAGGTAAGCCCTGCTCACGGAACATGAGACGTTGCAGATCTTTCACATTGAAGCTCACGTACAGGTCATGCATCTCCTGGCACAGGCGGCGCAACGTGTATCCGGCGTAGCGTTTGGCGTTCTTACGGTAAAGCGTGGGCAGGACTTCAGCCAGCAACGTGTCGTCTTTTACATGCTGCTCAAACTGCGCCAGCATGGCGACCAGGTTGGCCATTTTCTCCGGGCTTTCCGCTGGCGTAAGTAGAAACAGGATGGAGTTAAGGTCACATTTTTCCGGCACGATGCCATTTTCACGCAGGTAGTTGGCCAGGATCGTCGCCGGAATCCCAAAGTCAGCATATTCGCCGCTTGCCGCGTCAATGCCCGGCGTGGTCAGCAGCAGTTTGCAGGGATCGACGCGGTACTGATCGCGATCGTATCCTGCAAAACCGTGCCATTTGGCGTTGGGTTCGAAGCTGAAATAGTGCAGATCCCGCGCGATCTCCTCTGTGGGCGCATCCTGCCAGCGTTTGCCGTTCACCGTTTCAGGAACAAAAGGCAGGATCATATCGCAGCGCTCAAAGATTGCCTTGCGCGCCTCAATGCCCAGCATGACGCACTCGTCCCACATGCGACGTCCCGCCTCGCCCTGGTGCATTTTGGCGTTAATATCCAGTGCGGCAAACAGCGGATAAAACGGGCTGGTAGAGGCGTGCAGCATAAAGGCGTTATTCAATCGCTTATGCGGGCAGAAACGCTTCTGACCACGGATATGGTTGTCTTTTTTATGAATCTGCGAGGTCTGTGAAAAGCCCGCAAGCTGCTTGTGTACCGACTGCGTCACAAAAATGCCGGGATCGTTTTCGTTTAACGACAGCGTCAGCGGTGAGCAGCCTTCCATCAGCGGAATAAACTGTTCGTAGCCCAGCCAGGCGGAGTCAAACAGGATGTAGTCACACAGATGACCTATGCGATCCACCACCTGACGCGCGTTGTACACCGTGCCGTCATAGGTGCCTAACTGGATAATCGCCAGGCGGAAAGGACGTGCTTCCTGCGCTCGCTCAGGGGCCACGTTGGCGATCTGAGCACGCAGATAATCCTCATCAAAACAGTGCGCGTCAATGCCTCCGATGAAGCCAAACGGATTACGGGCCGCTTCGAGATAAACGGGCGTTGCGCCAGCCTGAATCAGCGCCCCATGGTGGTTGGACTTGTGGTTGTTGCGGTCAAACAGCACTAAATCGCCGCGCGTCAGCAAGGCATTCGTGACCACTTTGTTGGCGCTTGAGGTGCCGTTCAACACAAAGTAGGTTTTATCGGCATTAAAAACTTTGGCAGCAAACTTCTGTGCATGCTTGGCCGATCCCTCATGGATCAGCAGATCGCCCAGCTTGACGTCAGCGTTACACATGTCTGAGCGAAAAACGTTTTCGCCATAAAAATCATAAAATTGCTTACCTGCCGGATGCTTTTTAAAAAAGGCACCGCCCTGATGACCGGGGCAGGCAAATGTACTGTTTTGCATATCGACATAGCGGGTCAGCGTTTCAAAGAACGGGGGCAGCAACTCAGCTTCATACGCCTGCGCCGCCGTTTCCAGTGCCGCCCAGTCCTGCGGTTCACCGTTCAACTCACCCGTCACGCCGGGCAGATGCATGACCTCTTCTTCAAAGGCATTGGCAACAAACACCGGTAAGTTAAAACCGGTATGCCGCAATAAGGCCAGCACGCCACTGCGTGTATCCGCAAGCGAGACGACCACAGCCGCCACATCGGTAAAATCAGTATTATCCAGCGTGACCACGTCGCGCGCAGTATTCAGGGACAGACTTGGCGCAACGGCGGCGCTGGCAGCAATTTTAAGTGGTGTCATAACACAAATCCCTAACAGTCAGGGAGTGGGTGCCTGAGGCACGGCAATAGGGAAATTTCCCCGGCGAATGATATCTGACGGGCCAAACCGATAGACATCAGTAAAGAGTAGTCCTTACTCATGTCCAACAGCAACGACCAGGCTGGCGTCACCGCATAGTGACGGAAATTTGTGTAACCGGTATGACGGCGGAAAACAGGTCACGCGCCAGGTCTGGCGAGTGGGAACAAGTGCAAAAACGCATTGATCCGGACATGGTAGCGTCCTCTGTCTGGGATGGCGGCGGGGAAAAATGTGGCGGCAATAATGTCATTTTTTACTGACAGGGACAACCCGACAACGTTAAATATCAGGTCAATAACTTTAAAATAAAAAACAATACATATCATTCAGTTGCAATATCTTTAAGCGACTAAGCTTCTGTAATCAATGCAAAATTATGCCATGTCCGGACATTGCCGCCCCGCCACCGGGATGTTTGATAATGCCTCAGAGCGGGATACTTGTCGGGCCAGTACCTGGCCCTCTCAGGCTGTCGGGCGTAAACTTGCCTGATGATTCTTACGCCTGACGGAGGCTGTATGTTTAAGGCACTGGTCATTGAAAATGACGAACAAGGTTACCGTACCGAGTTAAAAGAACTCTCCGAAACACAGTTGCCCCACCAGGATGTCACGCTCGACGTGCACTATTCCACCCTGAACTACAAAGATGCGTTGGCCATCTGTAATAAAGGCCCGATTGTGCGTGAATTTCCCATGGTGCCGGGGATTGATTTCGTCGGTCGCGTAGTCGCCAGCCAGCATTCCGACTGGAAGCAGGACGACACCGCTATTTTGACCGGCTGGGGAGTGGGAGAAAAACACTGGGGCGGCCTGGCGCAAAAAGCCTGTGTCGCAGGCGACTGGTTAGTGCCCGTGCCAGACGGCTTATCGCCACTGAATACGATGGCCATTGGCACCGCCGGTTTTACCGCCATGCTGTGCGTGCTGGCTTTAGAAAAACAGGGCGTTACGCCCGATCGCGGCCCCGTGCTGGTCACCGGTGCCAGCGGTGGCGTGGGCAGCTTTAGCGTCAGCCTGCTGGCAAAACTCGGCTACGAGGTGATCGCCTCCAGCGGCCGCGCCAGCGATGAAAACTGGCTGATCAACACGCTGGGCGCGAAAAGGATTATGGATCGTGCTGAACTGTCTCAGCCGGGCAAACCTTTGGGCAAAGAGCGCTGGGCCGCGGCTGTCGACAGCGTGGGCAGCCATACGCTGAGTAACGTTCTGGCGGGTACGCAGCGCGATGGCGTTGTCGCCGCCTGTGGCATGGCTCAGGGGCTGGATCTGCCCACCAGCGTCGCGCCTTTTATTTTACGCGGCGTGACATTGGCGGGCGTGGACAGCGTGATGTGCCCTAAACCGCTTCGCCAGCAGGCCTGGCAACGGCTCGGACAGTTGATGAATGATGCGCAACTGTCTCAGATGATCACGGTCATCCCACTGAGCGAAGCCAGTCAGGGCGCGCGGGATCTGCTTGAAGGCAAGGTTCGCGGCCGCCTGGTGGTGGACTGCCGCTAACGGTCTTTATGGGGCGGCGCATCCTGCTGCATCAGTAACGCGCTTAGCCCCTGCAGTGCCCAGCTCGCGCCCTGCTCCATGACGGCTTTGGGGTCGCCAGAAAAGTGCTGACAACGGGCAACAACTTTGCCATCAGGCAATGTCCATCCTACCCAGATAGTGCCTGCAGGCGTACCATCTTCGCCGCCGTCCGGTCCGGCATAGCCGCTTATCGCCAGACTCACCGGTTCGCCGGACCGTTCACGCGCCCCCAGCGCCATTTCACACACGGTTTCTCTGCTGACTGCAGTGTGATTTTCCAGCGTTTGCGGGTTAACGCCAAGCAGACGCACTTTTGCGCTTTCGCTGTAGGTGACGAAGCCGCTGGTAAAAAAATTACCGCTGTTTTCGACCGCCGCCAGCGTAATACTGATCAATCCCGCCGTGCAGGACTCTGCGGTTGCCAGACGCAAACCAGAGGATAAAAGCTGCTGACCCAGTTGTTCAGCAGCCTGACTGAGTTTCATGGTCATGAGTTTTCCTTTGTTTTCTGTCACAGGTAAAGTATGGCTGAAACTCAGTAATCTGATGCGGCTAATCTGATGTTTTATCAGCGTAAACAGGAAAATGGCCTGTGCCGTTTCGGCTAACACGTCGCCCATCGTTCTCTGCCGTTTCGGCTGGCAACGCGAACCGGTTTGTCCCGGTCAGCCTGTAGATGTTTCATGTAGCCTGTCTGCCATTGCGTAACATCGCTGACAGCCCTTATTCAGGAAAAGGAGAAAAGAATATGCAAAAACCTGTCGTTGTGATCCACTACTGTACCCAGTGTAACTGGCTGCTGCGCTCAGCCTGGATGGCACAGGAATTGCTGCACACTTTTGCTCAGGACCTGGCCAGCGTCACGCTTCGCCCCGGCAGCGGCGGCATATTTGAAGTCACGGTAGATGACCATCTGGTGTGGGAACGTAAACGTGACGGCGGCTTTCCCGATGCTCAGGTGCTCAAGCAGCGTGTCAGAGATATCTGCTTTCCGGAACGTTCACTGGGACACATCGACAAAAACAAAACTGACGGAAGTTGACGGGCACGATCCGGCGTTAACTGCGGCTGATTTGCTCAGCGGCTGCGTTCAGCGCAGCCACAATCTTATGCCGTGTTTCGTCCGTGATGTCCTGCTGTGCCAGACGGCCATTTAAAGCGTTTTTAAACTGAAAGATGGCCTGTTCTATGTCGGGAATACTGCGGTTGTTGACTAATACAGCCAGCGAGGAAAGGCGCGTAATCAAACGCGACAATGGCTGGGCTTCGGCCTCTAACATCGCCTGACCCGTTGCGGTCACTGCATAAGCCTTTCTCGCCGCCTGAGGATCGACAATCTCAATGGCCTCCATTTCCTCAAGCAAGGTCAGGTTGGGATAAATGATACCCGGGCTGGGGGAATATTCCCCTTTCGACAGTTCTTCAACGCATTTAATCAGCTCATAACCGTGCGAGGCGCGCTGAGCGATAAAATGCAGCATCAACAGGCGCATTTCACCCGCATCAAGCATCTTTTCCCGGCGCTTCCGCCGCGCTGCGCAAGGCCGCGCAGACTGGCTGCGGTTATCCTGTTCTGAATGGGCCGAATCCATCTGTCGCCTCTGCCTGTTTAAGGAGAAAGAGCCTGATGGTAGAGAGCCACCAGGTAAAATTCAATCAACGGCAGGTCACTCACTTGTGATGCCAGTAAGCAACCGCACGCACAAGATCAGCATCCACGCCGCGTTGCGTTGTGAAGTAATCAGCGAGCTGTTTAACGACGCGCCCTTCTCCCGTTAGCCAGATAAAAGCGTCATGCGACGGAATCGCTATCTTATCCAGCGCCGCCGTCAGGGCTGGCAAAGCCGCCTGCGTCATCTGCTGGCTACCGAGCCAGGCCACATTTGCCTTGCCGGTGTCCGCTAAGTAGTCACGCCCCGTTTTTTCATCGGTGAAGGCAAACAGGTGCAGGGTTTCGGCTTCAATGCTGCGGCTGCGGCGCTGAAACGCAGGCAGACCGGTTTCATCACAGACATAAAGCTGGAAAGCATAATCCGTTGGGACCAGCAGAGAACCGCGAGGTCCACCGATAATCAGGCTGTCGCCGGTCTGTGCCTGCGCGGCCCAGTCGCTGGCGACACCGCTTTCATGCAGGTAAAAATCGATTGTCAGCGAAGATTCACCATCAAAGTCAAACGGCGTGTAGTCACGCGCAGCCGGCCGCAAGCCGTCTTTCCAGTGAATGCCGTCATCGTCCATCGTCGGCAGTTGCAGCGTCGTGTCAGCGGTGGGTGGGAAAAAGACTTTGATGTGATCATCAAAACCGGGCGAATTAAATCCTTTCAGGTCGTCGCCCGTAAACACGATGCGCCAAAACCGGTCAGCCACTTTGGTTTTGGTGGCAACGTGAATACAGCGAAAGCGGAGCGCGTTACGGATACGTTCAGGTAAACGGCGGGAAGAAGATACAGGCACAGTGGCTCTCCGAAAAACAGGGTTGCACGCAACCTTAGTAAACAACAATCATTCTCATGTCAGTCGGAGAGAATAGCTATGATATATTTTAAGAACAATGACTAAAAATGCGGTCCGGCAGTAGGTGCAGGCACATCTGTCGGCCTTTTATCGCTGAAAAGCAAAAAGGCGCTTACGCGCCTTTTAAAGGAGGACTGTCGGTCATCGGGCGGTTACTGCGCCTGATTTTGTCCGCTGTTTTGCGGCAGCGAGCTGTCACCGAGTATCTCGCTGTGGCCGGCCTGACTGCCGGGATGTAATCCTGTGCGAACATTGCCGGGATCGGTGAGTTGTGCAGTCGCCAGGCCGGGAGCGGCACACAGCGCGATAGTCAGAAAAAAGGCGGCTATTTGTGTTATTTTGGTCATGGTGTTTTGCCTGTTCAGGCGTAAAAAGCAGGTGAATATCCAGCGCTGAGAAGGAAATACAGTATGCGTAGCTGCGCTCAGCGCTTCGGTAAGGATTTTACGCCTTGCCTGCCAACCTGCTTATAAAATCGTGCGCTTTATCACACAATGACGCACATAATGTGCATTATCCCTGCGTGACAGGAATAGAGAACACGCCTTCAATGTTGTCGGCTGTGCATCGGGTTAAATCCAGACAGAGCAAATCCATTCCCGGTCGGCAGGCCACATTCAGCTGCGGCAGATAAAGGTAGTAAATATCCGCGATGAAACGCGTCAGTTCTTCCGGTGAGCCACGCCATGCCAGGCGGGCGTAAAGCCCCGCAGGCACCGTGCGGCATTGAAGATCGCCTGGCCCGGCATCCGTGTTTGCCAGCGCGACGCCACGAAACAGGCTGATGTGCTGTTGATCGACGGACGCGTTGCCGGGGCCATACTGAAATCCCAGCCATCCTTGCGCGTCACCCTGCTGCGTACGGACAAAATGGCGTACCAGGCTGGCCATACGCTGATGCCGGTCGCGAATATAGTCGCCATACGGGCATTCCCATTCCAGCGTATCGCCCTGCAGGAGCAACTCCTCTTCGCGCCGGTAAAGCAATACCGGCATGACCGGCTCGCGCTGGGCAATACGGCCGTGAAAATACCGGACAGGCAGCACGTTAAGACGGCGAAAACCGCCCGGCGTAACAGAGAAGTGATTTTTAAACACGCGGTTAAAGTTTTGCTGATTTTCAAACCCGAAACGGACGGCGATATCAATTAACGGCATGCGCGTCAGTCTTAACGCCATAGCGGCAAGGGTTAAGCGGCGCTTGCGCGTATAGGCCGCCAGCGTTTGTCCGGTCATCTCCTTGAACAAACGTTGCATATGCCATTTGGAATAGCCCGATTTGAGCGTAATCAGATCGATGGAAATGTCGTTGGTCAGGTTGGCTTCAATCCAGTCGACTAAATCATTTATATGCTGTTTTTTTATGGTTTGACTTAGCATTTTAAAAACGTGAAAAGAAAAAAGAGGGAAAGATTTGTAATAAAATAGTAACAAAAAGCGTTGCAGGATGTCATGACTCATGGGCCAGCCAGGGCCGGATAGCGGCAAAAAGCGCATTAATTGCCTGGGTTACTACTTTAAAAAGCCAGCACACAGGCTGGCTTATGGAAGGACGAGGGGAACAACGGAGGCAGTCAGGAATGCACTGCCTCGTTCGGAGGACTCAGTGGCTACGCATGCCTGCGGCGGTCATCATCATTCTGAACAGCGTCGCGACCACACCGAGTGCCAGCACGCTGGCACTGTAGATGACCACCAGCCACAGCACGCGTTTCCACCACGGTGACCGGGTTTCATTCTGACGTTCTTTGCTGCTGACCTGGGTCTGCATATCAATGGTATCCTTCGTCTGCTTTGATTTTTCCACGGAACACGTAGTAGCTCCAGAAGGTATATCCCAGAATCATTGGAATGATCAGTAAGCTACCTACCAGCATAAAGGCCTGGCTCTGCGGCGGGGACGCGGCGTCCCAGATGGATACCGAGGGCGGAATAATATTCGGCCAGATACTGATACCCAGACCCGAGAAGCCCAGGAAAATCAGGGCCAGCGTCAGCAGGAAAGGCGAATAATGCGCCTCGCGCTTGATTGCGCGGCGCAGTCCCCATGCACACAGCAGCACCAGTACAGGCACCGGCAGGAATAAGAACAGATTTGGCGTGGTGAACCAGCGATGTGCAATGTTCTGATGCGTGAACGGTGTCCAGATACTGATGATGCCAATAATTAACAACAGCGCAATCAACAGCGGTGTCGCCAGGGCTGACATTTTACGGTGCAGTTCATGTTCGGTTTTCATGATAAGCCAGGTGCAGCCCAGCAGCGCATATGCCACAACCAGCCCGACGCCGCAGAACAGCGGGAACGGGGCCAGCCAGTCCATCGTCGAGCCTGCAAAGCTGCGGCCTTCGACAGGAATGCCATCCAGCATCGCGCCGACGGCAACGCCCTGGCTAAAGGTTGCGAGGAGTGAACCGGCAATAAACGACTTGTCCCAGAAGGCCCGATGGTGCTCGACAGCCTTGAAGCGGAACTCAAAGGCGACGCCACGGAAAATCAGCCCAATCAGCATGGCGGTTAACGGCACGGAAAGCGCATCCGCTATTACCGCATAGGCCAGCGGGAAAGCGCCATACAGTCCTGCGCCGCCCAGCACTAACCAGGTTTCGTTGCCGTCCCAGACAGGCGCAACGGTGTTGACCATCATGTCGCGCTCGCCTGCGTCTTTGTTAAAAGGAAACAGCAGGCCGATGCCCAGGTCGAAACCGTCCATGACGATATACATCAGGACAGCAAAAACGATAATCGCGAACCAGATAACAGAAAAATCAATCATCTCAACGCTCCTCATGATGGTGAGTGGCCGCAGAGAGCGGGCGCGCTGGCGTTTTGATTTGTCCGGGGCCACCTGTTTCCACGGTATCGCCTTCGCCGGTGACCGGCCCTTTTTTAATCAAGCGCATCATATAGTGATAACCCACACCGAAGACGGAGGAGTAAACCAGAATAAAGGCGAGCAGGCTGATACTCATGTGCATTTCGCCATGGGGAGATACCGCATCAATCGTTCGCTGAACGCCATAAACTACCCAGGGCTGACGACCGATTTCGGTAGTAAACCAGCCTGCTAAAATCGCGATCAGGCCGGAGGGTCCCATGAGCAAAGCAAACCACAGGAACGGACGCGACTGGTACAGGCGTCCTTTGTAACGCAGCCACAGGCTGACTACGCCAAGGGTGATCATTAACAGTCCCATTGCCACCATGACGCGGAATGACCAGAAAATGATGGTGGAGTTAGGACGGTCCTCTTTCGGGAAAGATTTCAGCGCCGGGACCTGTTTATCCAGACTGTGCGTCAGGATAAGGCTGCCCAGATACGGGATTTCGAGCGCATATTTAGTACGTTCCTCTTCCATATCCGGTAAACCAAACAGTATTAATGGCGTGGCTTCACCGGGTGGGTTTTCCCAGTGGCCTTCAATGGCCGCAATTTTTGCAGGTTGATGCTCCAGCGTGTTCAGTCCATGCGCGTCACCAATCATGGCCTGCACAGGGGCGACAATCAGCGCCATCCACAACGCCATTGAGAACATTTTACGGATGGCAGGATTGTCATTTCCTTTAAGCAGATGCCAGGCCGCCGACGATCCGACAAAGAACGCACTGGCCAAAAATGCCGCCACGGACATATGTAACAGGCGATAAGGAAAGGACGGGTTAAAGACAATTTTAAACCAGTTTTCTGGCACCACGATGCCATTCTGAATGAGATAGCCCTGCGGTGTTTGCATCCAGCTGTTAGAAGACAGGATCCAGAAGGTGGAAATCAACGTTCCCAGTGCCACCATGCAGGTCGCAAAGTAGTGCAGCCCGGGGCCGACGCGGTTCCAGCCAAATAACATTACACCTAAAAAGCCCGCTTCAAGGAAGAAAGCCGTTAACACTTCATAGGTCAACAAGGGACCCGTGATACTGCCGGCAAACTGGGAGAAACCACTCCAGTTGGTCCCAAACTGATACGCCATGACCAGCCCGGAAACCACGCCCATGCCGAAATTCACCGCAAAAATTTTCGACCAGAAATGATAGAGATCGCGGTAGGTTTGATTACGTGTTTTGAGCCACATTCCCTCCAGCACAGCAAGAAAGCTGGCCAGACCGATGGTGATGGCTGGAAAGATAATATGGAAGGAAACAGTAAAACCGAACTGGATCCTGGCGAGATGAAAGGCATCTAATCCAAACATTGCTTACCTCTTTGCCACATAGAGCACCACATATAGTTACTTATAATTAACGACTTATACACAAAGCATGTCATTCCATTGCATGGAAAAATGCCATGACGAATGTAAGATGCTTCGTCCTGGTAAAACAGAGACAATCAGATAAGTAAAAACTATAACAGTATTTTTTGATTAAGATCATTTTTTTGTTGAAAGTTTTCTTATTTAGGACGGATAAGCAAAACGTTAATTTCAAAGGGGCAATGTGACATTATTGTTATTAAAACAGACCCTGCACGGAGCCGTAACGGCCAAACGAGATTACCGCTAAAAAATAACGCAACTCGCTGTTTTTAAGCGTCATTCGCCATTTCCACGCTTCGTTAAACAGAGAAAAGTACCGTTCTGACAGGGGAATCACGTGTTTTATTATATTGTTAGCAGGATATTTATCTTATCTGCGCTTTATGATGCTTTTTTTTAGAATACGTCCGGTTTTTCGCACTCTGGCTTCGCTATTTCCGGGCAGGAAAACGAAGCTCAACCGGTCAGGCATGTTAAAAATCATATGCAATATGTAAATAACTCATCACATCTTTATCACGCGCAATAATTAACGCAGCCAGAAACCTCAGGAAAAAGTCGCCTGGTAAAAAGGATGTTAAAGAAATGCTGTGAGTAATTAAGACCGCCCGACGCAGAATGAATCTGTTATGTCGGACAGGCATTTTTTTACGGTGGCCGAGGGGAGTGTTTCTCTGCGCGCTTCGGTCCCGTCTTATGAACGGTCTTACGCGTCGGCGGACTGTTTCTCCCGGTGGGCGAGGATGCGTTCTACATTCATCTCCAGCCAGTCGGCCAGTCCTACCACCTGCTCCCCTACTTCCAGACCCAGCGGTGTCAGTCGGTATTCAACATGCGGCGGCACAACATCGTAAGCGATGCGCTCAACAAAGCCGTCTTCCTCCATATAGCGCAGGCTCTGCGACAGCATACGTTCGCTGACGCCGCCGACTGCACGCCGGAGTTCGCTAAAACGCAGCGTGTCATTTTTCAGCGCCAGTAAAATTAATACGCTCCAGCGACTGGTAATGCGCTTTAACACATCGCGCGACGGGCAGTTAACATTCAGCAATTCGCCGCGCATAAATTTTTCGCTTAATTTATCAGTCATTTAAACAAAACCCTTTATCCTAACAATTCTGTAAGTACTTACGAAAAGTTAGCATATCGCATAGGCTGCTGTTGACCAACTGTCCTCTTAAAGGAGCTATGTGATGATCGCAGTGACTGGAGCAACAGGCCAACTGGGCCGTTTAGTTATCGACGCATTACTGAAAAAAGTAGCCGCAGATACGCTGGTTGCCGCCGTACGCACGCCGGCGAAAGCGAGTGACATCGCCGCCCGTGGTGTTCACGTTCGTGAGGCTGATTACAACCGCCCAGAAACCTTAACGGCCGCCCTGCAAGGGGTCGACAAACTCCTGCTGATTTCCGGCAGTGAAGTGGGCCAGCGTGAAGCGCAGCACCGTGCAGTTATTGATGCCGCTAAAGCCGCAGGCGTGAAATTTATCGCCTATACCAGCCTCCTCCATGCGGATAAGTCTCCGCTGTCGCTGGGCGCTGAGCATCGGGCTACCGAAGCCCTGCTGGCAGCGTCTGGCGTCCCTTATGCCCTGCTTCGCAACGGCTGGTACACCGAAAACTACGCGGCGAGCATCGCCCCTGCCCTGGCGCACCATGCGTTTCTCGGTGCGGCAGAACAGGGCCGTATCGCTTCTGCGGCGCGTCGGGATTATGCCGACGCGGCAGCGGAAGTTATGGTGCGTGACGGCCAGGCGGGCAAGGTGTACGAGCTGGCCGGCGATGACAGCTATACGCTGGCGGAGTTTGCGGCTGAAATCGCCGCGCAGAGCGGCGAAAAGGTGGATTACGTCAATCTGCCACAGGCAGATTTTGCCGCCGCACTGAAAAGCGCAGGCTTGCCGGCCCCGCTGGCAGAGCTTCTGGCAGATTCCGATGCGGGTGCCGCTCAGGGCGGTCTGTTCGATGCGTCCCGCACACTGAGCCAACTGCTTGGTCGCCCCACCACGCCTTACGCCGAGGTGATCCGCGCGGCGCTGACAAAGGGATAACGCACTCACGCTTACGCTGCGGTTAAGCCCTGCCGGTTAACCGCAGCGATTATCCTCTCTCACTCCCTTTCTCCCCTTTCTGATGCTCCATCAGCCACGATTCGGTGCACACCGAAGTAACCGCTTTTGCATCGGGTACGCTGTCTGCAGGCTGACTTAAGGGAGAGAGAAATGATTGCCGTACTTTTTGAAGCAGAGGCCTTACCGGCAGCGCAACAGCGTTACATTGAACTGGCGGCCGAACTTCGGCCCGAACTGGACAGGATACCAGGATTTATCGCGATTGAGCGCTTTCAGAGTTTGAGCGAGCCTGGCAAGATATTGTCCCTGTCGTGGTGGGAAGATGAACGGGCGGTGCGTCACTGGCGGGAAAACAGCCTGCATCAGTCGGCACAGCGGGAAGGCCAGAACACAATTTTCAGCCATTACCGCCTGCGCGTTGCGAAGGTTATGCGTGATTATGCTGGTCCAGAGGAGAACACCCGGCATGTTTAATCTTTATGTGGTCTTCAGGAACGAACCGGGGTCGCTGGCCGCGTTTGGAACACTGCTTGGGCAGCATGGCATCGGCCTGGAAGGCGGCGGCGTCTTTTCAACGGGCAAGGAAAGTCACGCTCATTTTCTGGTGGAGGATGGCCCGCGCGCCCAGCAGGTGTTAGTGAATGCCGGTTTCGATGTCAGGGACGTCCGAAGGCCACTGCGCCGAAAACTCCCTCAGCAGCGGCCAGGTGAACTGGGTGAAATTGCGCAGTGCCTGGCGCAAAATGGCATTAATATTCGCGCGCAGTACAGCGATCACAGCAACTGGCTGGTGCTGATTACCGATGATGACAGGCGGGCCGAAGCACTGACCCGCCAGTGGAAAGGATGAGCAGAATGACACGCATGGCGGCCCGGTGTGATGACAGCACACACTCTTCTCTGACCTTCAGCATGGCGACGGTGGCCACTGCGCTGGCGGATACCTCGCGCATGCACATCCTCTGTGCCCTGATGGATGGCCGGGCCTGGACGGCGACCGAGCTGAGCGTGGTCGCTGACGTTGCGCCCTCCACTACCAGCGGCCATCTGAATAAGCTGACGGAGACAGGGTTGCTGACCTGCGTGGTACAGGGACGGCATCGTTATTACCGTCTGGCCAGCCATGAGGTGGCGGGCCTGCTGGAAAACCTGATGGGCATTTCGACCCGGCCCGGTTCAGTCCTGAAAACAACCACGCCAGACCGGCTCCGGCGAGCCCGCACCTGTTATGACCATCTGGCCGGTGAGATTGCCGTCGGTATCTATGATGCTATGCAGTCAGCGGGCTGGCTGATGTCGGATGGCACGGCGCTCACAATGGAGGGCAAGGCGCATTTTGCCGCAACAGGCATCGAGCTGACTTCGCCGTCGCGACGAAAGCCCTGTTGCCCCTGCCTGGACTGGTGTGAGAGGCGCTTTCATCTTGGTGGCGAGGCCGGTGCAGCCTTGCTGCGCTTCATGATACAAAAAGCCTGGCTACAGCAGACGCCCGGCTATCGGGAACTTGGCGTCACCGCACGCGGCCAAACTGGGCTGTCGCGCATATTTAACCTCCGCCTCGGCTGACAGCCTCCTTTTCGCCTTATACCACGCGCGGGCATGCTGGCAGTGCGCCTCAGCCGATAGCCGTTAAGTCCAGCCGCATCAGCACGGTATCGTGGAACACACCGTCGACATACAGCGCCGCGACGTCTGTTCCGTAGGTCGTAAATCCCGCAGACCGGTACAGGGCCGTTGCTGCTGCATTGGTGGCGCTCACGGCAAGCCGGATGCTGATGCATTCACGGGCTTGCGCGATTGCGGTCATGAGCAGCGTCTTCGCCAGGCCGCTTCCCCGCCACTCAGGCAGCACATACATTCCCCAAATCGTGGCGACGTGCCGCTGTTTCTGGCCGGGATGGAAGCGTAAACCCGTCACGCCCACGATCTCGCCCTGGGGATCGAATCCGGCCAGCACAGTATTGTTTTGCAGCAGAGCCGCAAAAAACGCGTCAGGTTCTGAGCGCTCACGCGCATAATCCGCGCCAAACGCCTCAGGATGGCGTTGTAATCCGTCCAGCCGAATGGCGCGATAGCCTACACTGTCGCTGCTGGTGAGTCGTCGCAGAATAAAGGAACGCACGATCATTCTCCTTAACAGGGCACCCCAGAGGGTATTTTCTTACATCATGCCACTTTTGCTTCATTTTCCTGCCGCACAGGGAAAAAACAGCCCCTTTTGGCCCAGGCAAAATTTTATTAAGCCTGCCGTAAGAGATTCATCTGAAATGCATTTACGTCATAAGTCGAGATATTCGGTTGAATTGTCTGTGTTTTATTCAATCTATACGATTAATAGACAATTTTTATTACGTTCATAGACAATCTGCATTGTTGTTCCTGCCTGCGAGAGGTCTATAATTTCCTTTTTGTGCAACCCCGTTCGCTCAGGAGGCCGTTATTAATACTTATCGCCAGCAACTCAATGCATTCGAAGAGAATCGTGCCGGGGCGGAAGTTGAGTATCAATACGATCCCCATGAACTGAAGCTGGAGCGCATGCAGGATTCTGAACCCGAGCCAGAGCTGATCGAAGGTCTGCCTGCCCCGGATGCGTTGACGCCTGCCGATCGCTATCTTGAGCTTTTCGAGGCCGTTCAGATGTCGGGCATCTTCGAGGACAGCAAAACGTTCCCCGACTGCTCGCCCAAATACGATCCGCTTGATGTGCTGATGCGTTACCGCCGTCAGAAGCGCAGCAAGGACTTCGATCTGGCGCGTTTCGTTGCCGACCATTTCTACATGCCAGGTATCAACGAAAGCTTCTACGTTTCGAACCCTGACAAAACGCTTAACGAGCACATCGACGATCTGTGGCCGGTTCTTACCAAGATGCCGCAGCAGCATATGCCGCATTCGTCGTTGCTGCCGTTGCCTAAACCTTATGTCGTGCCCGGTGGTCGTTTTGGCGAAACCTATTACTGGGACTCGTACTTTACGATGCTCGGCCTGGCGGAATCAGGGCGTGACGATTTGTTACGTCATATGGCCGACAACTTTGCCTGGCTGATTGATAACTACGGGCACATTCCGAACGGGAACCGCACTTATTATCTGAGCCGCTCACAGCCACCTGTGTTTGCGCTGATGGTGGAACTGTTCGAAGAGGACGGCGTGCAAGGCTCACAGCGCTATCTGGATCAGCTGATGAAAGAGTATCAGTTCTGGATGGATGGCGCCGGCTCACTGATGCCCAACCAGGCTTATCGCCATGTGGTCCGGATGCCGAACGGCTCGCTTCTGAATCGTTACTGGGACGACCGCGACACACCACGTGATGAATCCTGGATCGAGGACATCGAAACAGCGCGTCATTCTAAGCGTCCGGCAAGCGAAGTTTACCGCGATCTGCGCGCGGGTGCCGCGTCAGGCTGGGACTATTCATCACGCTGGCTGCGTAATCCAAAACGTCTGTCGAGCATCCGTACAACGCAGTTTATCCCGATCGATCTCAATGCGTTTTTGTACAAGCTTGAGCTGATGATTGCGACGTTATCTCACGTTAAAGGCGAAGAGCTGACTGCGCTGGCCTGGCAGAATAAGGCGGACGCCCGCAAACGTGCCATTACCCGTTACCTGTGGGACAGTACCGCAGGCGTTTTCCGTGATTATGACTGGCGCCGCGCCCGCTTTGGCGCGTTCACCGCCGCTGCGGTAGTGCCGCTCTTCGTCGGACTGGCAACGCCTTATCAGGCGCATTTACAGGCTATCGCGCTGCGCCATCTGCTGCTCAGCAATGGCGGGCTGCTGACCTCTATGGTGGAAAGCGGCGAACAGTGGGATAAACCTAACGGCTGGGCGCCTATGCAGTGGATGGCGGTGGTGGGCCTGAATAACTACGGCGAAGAAACCCTGGCAAGCGAAATCGCCGTGAACTGGCTGACAACCGTGAATAACTTCTACCAGCTACACCATAAACTGGTCGAGAAGTACGATATCAGCGGTGACCGCGCGCGTCCCGGTGGCGGCGGTGAATATCCTCTGCAGGACGGCTTTGGCTGGACAAACGGCGTAACCCGTCGGCTGATGGCGATGTATGGCCATATGATGATGGATTAATCTGTGTCGCAGGCACAAAAAAGCCGGGAAACGTTCCCGGCTTTTTTCTGGCGATTTCTCTGTAGAGAACTTACTTTTTCGCTTCAACGCCTGGTGCCGCAGAGCGCTGCAGGAACTGCTGAGTGACTTCCGGCAGATGCGTGAACAGCCATTCGGCCATCGCAATTTCCTGATCGCGAATTTCGGTCAGGACTCTGACGCCATCACTGTCGCCGACCTGCTCGGCAGCCGCGATCAGGCTGGTGTAGCTGGCGATTTCCGCGTTTTCGAACACATAGCCGCTCATCGCGCCTTTGACGACTTCGTCAGAAGTAAACATGCCGCCAATCGCCTGTCCTGTGGCGGCCATTTTGCCCATCACGTCTTTCATAATGGAATGGTCAATGCCGTGGCGATCCAACAGTTGTTCAAGCAGAGTAAGCTGATGCTTAGTTTCATCCAGATGCTGGGCAAGGCGCTGCTCCAGAGCGGGATAATGCTCCAGACGACCCGCCATTTTGCTCAACATGCTCTCGGCCTGCTTCTCCATGGCATGCGCGTCACGCAACCAGTCATGATAGTTTTCAATGGCCGTCATTTCACGACTCCTTCAGCCGAACTGATGGTCTGTGCAACGCTGGTCAGTTTTTCATCCGTCTGCTTTTCCTCCGCAAGGGTTTGGGCCAGCAGCTTCGCGGCTTTGGTATAGCCCAGCTTTGAGGCCAGCGCGTGCAGCGTACCGTAGGTCGCAATTTCATAATGCTCGACCTTCTGCGCCGCCCCGATCAATCCCTGATCGCGTACTTCACCCTTTTCAACAGACTCAATAATTTCCTGGGCTTCTTCTACCAGGCCTTCCAGGGCATGGCATTTCATTCGCTTGATTTTCACTTCAGGCGTAACGTCGACTAATTCGTCCAGACGTTCGATTTGCCCGCGTGTCTCTTCGAGATGCTGATTAAACGCAGCGATAAGATTTTCATCACTTGCCGCACGCGCCATTTTGGGCAGTGCTCTCGCGATTTGTTTTTCCGCACTGTAAACATCGGACAAGTCATGGATAAAGAGATCGTTTAACGTTTTGACAGTCATAAAAGAGCCTCATTAATTGAACGGCTACGCCACTATTTTTTAATGCAGCGCCAGTGACAATGTACTCACTAACCTTAGACTATTTAACGAAGAATGCATTCGGCTCCGTTTAATTCAGATTTTAAAGTAGCATTGAAAATGCCTTTTTCCCTTAATTACCAGTACTTTACTCAAAATGAGTTATTTTGATAAATGCTCCGCCTCACCTCAATTAAGACAAACCTGTACAGAATTAGCAAAAACCGTACAAGTTAACCTTCAGTTAAAATAGAGGCGTTTCACCTGGTGAACCCGGATTTCATTTTTTCGTTCAGACAGCCGTGCGTTGACCGGAAAAGCAGCAATAAAAAAACCGGAAAGGAATATCCTTTCCGGCAAGATTGACCAAATCCTAAACCAGAGGTGGTTTATTTCATGGATTAAACAGCGAAGTTTATATATTGAGTAGAAGTCAGCTTCACTGAAGGTTTCAGTTTAAATAGCTAACCCCTTGTTAATATTGAATTAACTTCTTCGACTGACCTTACCTCCCTTACGCCCCGCCTCAATAGCTCGCTGGGGATCGTTTTTGAAATTCCCACCGCTGTTTTGTCCGCCTTTACGGCCTGCTTCTGCTGCTCTCTCTTTGTCTGCAGCGAAATTACCGGCCCCACCACGATATTGAGTCATTCTGTGTTCTCCGCAAGTTTAATTATTGAAATAGCACAGTGGAAGTTGCATCAACTAAAGAGTGCACAAACAAATGTAGCTGTAAAAATCACCTAATCAAGCATGACGGCCACGACACTCACAAAGGCAGATACATATACCTTATTTGTACATCCAGTTAATTCTTTAGTGATGAAACTATTTTTCGAGGAAACTCTAGTTTAACGCTCCTGGCGAAAACTTTAATGAAAACGCTCCTCTAAGGCTCTATTAATCGATCTATTTATTAAAAAGTCCACACTGATTTTATTTTCAATCGCAGCACAGGGACGGCCAGGTGACATTGCCTATCGTCAATATGATCAATAAATGATCTATTTAACTAAGCGCGATAAAATCGAATCCATTACGGCAGGGTTTGCAACATGCAAAAATAAGCGAAGCGGTAAACGTCTCGTTTATTAGAATGAAGAGAAAGAAAAGATCATAAAATGACCAGGCAGGCGACAATTAGTAAAATGGCACTTCTCACAAGCGGAAGAAATACCGCTCATCACATTTCAGGTAAGCGAAGCGGCAATAAAAATAAAAACGCCCTGACGGGCGTTTTTTTCGGACTATTCTGCCCTGCTGTTTTGCAGGAAGGCGAGTAAATCGTTGTTGAGCTGAGCCTGATGCGTGACAGCGAATCCATGAGGCCCCTGATCGTAGATCTTGAGCTCTGAACCCGTAATCAGTTCATGGGCCAGCTTTCCGGTTGCCTCGAACGGGACGATCTGATCATGGCTGCCATGAATGATTAAGGTGGGCACATCAACGCGAGCGAGATCCGCGCGAAAGTCGGTTTCAGAAAAAGCGGTAACACAGTCCAGCGTTCCCTTGAGCGATGCCAGCAGGGCCATGTTTAACGTCTGCGTCAATACGCCCTCGGATACTGGCTGGCCAGCATTGGTGCCATAAAAGGGGGCGGCAAAATCCTTAATAAACTGCGCTCTGTCGTCAAGCAGTCCCTGTTTGATATCGTCGAAAACCGATTTCTCTACGCCTTCGGGATGATCGTCTTTCTTACCAAACACGGGCGTGACTGCGCCTAACAGAACCAGCCCTTTAACGTTGCCCGTGCCATATTTTCCAATATAACGCGATACGTCGCCGCCGCCCATTGAGAACCCGACCAGCGTGACATCCTTGAGCTGTAAATGTGTGATCAGGCTATGAATGTCGTCAGCAAACGTATCGTAGTCGTATCCTTCCCATGGCTGGTCGGAACGTCCAAAACCGCGCCGGTCAAAAGCAATAACCCGATAGCCGCGTTCGGCAAGGAAGTTGAGCTGGCTATCCCACATATCCGCGTCCAGCGGCCAGCCATGGCTAAACAGTACCGGCTGCCCTTTGCCCCAGTCTTTGTAGTAGAGGTTAAATCCATCTTTGCTTTTAAACAGACTCATAAACGCCTCGCTATGGATGAAGGTGATGACGCTTCCGGCCATCGTCTGAGAAGCTCAGCGACGTTCCGGCGCGCGGCACTACCTGTCAAGCATGGCAGAGGGAAACCGATGGTCAAACCAGAAGCAGAAAAAACGCGTTTTTACAACGCTACACCGCGTTTACCGTTTTTTTTGATGCGGTACATCGCCTCATCAGCACGGGCAAGCGCACTGTCAAAGTTTTCTGGCTCCTCAACCTGAACAACCCCAATGGATGCGCCAATGACGGCAGTACCGTTGGCCAGCTCAAAAGGTTGCAGGGCAGCATTAAGACAGGCGTGCGTGAGCCTCTTCGTGAGTGGATGGGTTAACGCGAGCGGAATCAGTAAAACAAACTCATCGCCGCCCAGTCGCCCAATAATGACACCCGGTGGGCAGGCTGCGATAAAGCGCAGACTAAGTTGAATCAGGACTTCGTCGCCACTGCGATGCCCTAACGTGTCGTTGACATGCTTAAAATTATCTAAATCAATAAAGGCAATACATAATGCCTTTTTCTTCATATCGCGAAAATGATTGATCAACGCATGCCGGTTGGTTAATTGCGTCAGGGGATCGTGCATGGCCAGTGAAGCCAGTTGCGCTTCGTACTGTTTCTCTTTGGTCATATCAATGTGTGTGCCCGTCACTTTGATCGGTCTGCCCTGCTCGTCCCATTCACTGACGCGGCCCCGGTCCAGCACCCACGTAATTTTTCCTGTTTTACCAATCATCCGATGTAAGGCTTCATAGAAGGGTGCTTTGCCCTCGATATGGTCATAGAACGCCTTCAGAACATCTGCGGCATCCTCAGGATGCAGGCAGGATTTCCAGACATCAAAATGGGCATCCGTTTCTTTAGGCTGAAAACCCAGCATGGATCCCCAGCGGCGGTTAAAAATAACCAACTTGCCCGTGGGAATATCCAGTTGCCACAAGCACAGGCCCGTGCCGTCCAGCGCAGCACCCAATTTATCGCGGGCATCATGCGCAATACGCCTTAATCGCGCATTGTGTTTTTTTAAATTCGCAATTTGCTGCCGCAGGGCATCTTCAGACATATCGATAGCGGGAAAGGGAAAAGGCTATTTTGCCATTGCCATGCGCACTGTAAAGCAACATGTTCAAAACACGATGAGACAGGGATAAAGTCAACCCGTTCAGAATTAACCACGCTTAGCCGCATCAGAACCAGCATACGGCAGACGCTCAGTGACAGCGCGCTGAATGATTATCTTGCACAGAGAGTGATCAACGACGGCGAGGCTGATGTGGCTCCTTTTATGACCCGACTGTCAGCCTGTACGCTTTCTTCTATAGAAAACTCAGGTTTTTTAAAGAAGCGGTAAGATGTAACAAACACTGATTCGCAAGCCATTGAATTAAAATGATAAAAAAACCATGCAATTGTAACAGTGACATTTTTCTGCAAACTCATAATTACAATTAAATATCCTCCGGGTGTTAAGTAAAGACGTCAAGACGACATCAAGGAGATAACATCATGGCTCTGCCCCTTCTGCTTTCTTACCACGGTAACCTGTGTAAAAGTGATTATTCACGCCAGGATTCACATCTGACCGACGCCCTGTTTGTTGGCGATATGTTTTTCTCAATAAACAGCCCGGACATTTCGCAGGCGGATTATGTTTTCAACGCCGTTTCACCTCATTATTTTTGCGTGAAGAATGCCATTCTGGATAACTGTTTCCCAAAAAGCAAAAACAGCGACGTTGCATTTGTCTGACAACGCAGTGTTATTGCTTTTTCGAAAAAGACAGTCCTGGTAAATGAACACTACAGATGTAATCAATGACGTTAGCACCTTTCGGATGCATAAATACAGAGGATAAATATCATGAAAAAGATGATTATTAGCTCAATGATTGTAGCCGTATTAGTGTTTACTGGTGGCGCTGCGGCCGCTGAGTCCTTTAAAGACAGCCATACATTAAATAATGAAGTCATTTCGGCCCAGGCCGCGCAGGCCATGAATGATATTCAGCTTTCACGCAACGCGTTATTTAATGGCCAAACTCAACAAGCAAAAGCGCTGGCGACTCAGGCTGACACTTATTTGAAAGATAATAGTGTGGACTGGACAAAGTATATTCGCTATGACAAAAAAGCCCCGATGACGGGAGATAATTATATTCGCATCGGCTCCGATGTATCCGTGTCGGAAGATTACCAGCTATCAAAACAGAAAAATGACGCGATCGATAAAGCCAATCAGCATATTAAAGCAGGTGATAAGCAAGGTGCGCTTGATGCGCTGAAGCTGGCTGGCGTAGCCGTCACTGAAACGCAGGAACTGATGCCGCTACAACAAACAGAAAATGATGTTTCAAATGCCCTTGCTTTAATGAAACAGGATAAATACTACCAGGCAGGCATGCTGCTGAAATCCGCAGAAGAAGGCGTGATTTACGATACGCAAACTTATTCTGAACTGCCTGTGAGCCCGACCCTGCATCACTCACAAACCGGAGCCAGTGCATCACAGAGTAATAAAGGCTCGTAATTATCAATAAGCGTGACATTAGATACACGATGACGATGTTAAACAACAAGGCCGCTTTCATTTCATCGATAAGGTGAGATGAAAGCGTCAACCTTATTTAATCCGTTCAGATATCAAGCGCACAATGATACGGCCTGATTATCATCCATTTTTTTCTCCCCGTTCCAGCGACTACGCTCACTTAACACAAATCCCCCGCATCTCCTTTTCATTATCACTTTTATTTTCAGTTTATTTATACACCTTACGCTAATCTCGTCCTTTCTATCGAATACTATAGATAACTCAGGAAATTAACTTTTTACTAAACTTAAGGATAGTTTTTAAACTTTTTTTTAAAAAACGGCTTCGCTTTCATAAACTGCCTTCCTTTGTTGCCGATACTCGAAAAGCAAGGGTTGTTATTACAAAAATAAAAAAATTACTAAACGGGGAATCAACATGAAAATCACAACAGGCCGCAAAATCGCGTTCGCGTTCGGCATCATCGTTCTTGTGTCATTAATAGGCAGCAGCTTGTCGATTATTAACTTTCTCAAGCTACGGCAGGCCAATAGCTGGAATATTCACAGTTATAAGGTGATGAGTCTGAGCGACAGCATGTTAACTGACATGGTTAATATGGAAACGGGCGTGCGGGGATTTGTCATTTCCGGTAATGAAGCCTTCCTGGCACCGTTCAACGCAGGCAAAACGGCGTTCGACCAGAAATATAATCAGCTCCGCACCATGACGGCAGACAATGCCAGTCAACAGCAAAGACTGACGTCATTACTTGACCTGCACAACAGCGTCCAGGCCATTGACGATCAGCTAATCGCATTGCGTCGTCAGGTTAATGGTGGACAACAACCGCTCGATGCCCTGACGCATTTTTTTCAGGAAGGGCGTGATAAAGCCTTTATGGATCGCTACCGCGCCGTCGCCGCCGATTTCAACAACGCAGAATCGTCGCTGCTGGCTACGCGCTCTGACGACGTAAACAGCCTGGCCTTTGCCACGAAAATGACGCTCAGTCTGGCCGGGTTAACCACCATCCTGCTCTCGTTGGTGCTGGGCACCATCATTACACGCAGTATCGTTCGCGCACTGGGCGGCGAACCCAAAGCGGCTGCCGATATTGCTGGCATGATTGCCCAGGGTAACCTGACGGTAGACATTGCTGTGCCGCTTAAAGGCCAGGGCAGCCTGATGGCCTCGCTGGAAGCCATGCGCCAACAGTTGGTCACCATTGTGAGTGGCATTCAGTCCTCTGCGGAACTGATCAATAACTCAGCGAGCGAAATCGCCCAGGGCAATATTGACCTGGCTCAGCGCACTGAAGAGCAGGCTGCCGCACTGGAACAAACGGCCGCCAGTATGGAGGAGCTGACCGCTACCGTCCGTCAAAATACCGATAACGCCCGTCAGGCAAATTCTCAGGCGGATACCACTTCGCACGTGGCCCTGCAGGGGGGAGATGTGGTGAAACAGGTTGTCGAAACCATGCGCTCTATTTCAGAAAGCTCAGGCAAAGTGGCCGAGATTATCTCTGTCATTGAAGGGATTGCATTCCAGACGAATATTCTGGCCCTGAACGCCGCCGTTGAAGCCGCACGGGCTGGTGAAGGCGGACGCGGATTTGCGGTGGTTGCCGGAGAAGTGCGTTCGCTCGCCTTACGCAGTTCTACCGCGGCTAAAGAAATCAAAGATTTGATCACCCAGTCGGTTGAACACGTGGCAAAAGGTTCGGGCCTGGCGAAACAGGCAGGTAACACGATGGAGGAGATCGTGAAATCCGTACAGGGCGTGACGACCATTATGGGCGAAATCACCATTGCGTCGGATGAGCAAAGCAACGGTATCGGGCAGGTCAGCATTGCCGTCAGCCAAATGGACCAGGTCACCCAGCAGAACGCCGCGCTGGTGCAGCAGGTCTCTTCTGCGGCCCAGGGCATGGTGGAACAAACGACCCTGTTACGTAATGCCGTGTCCATTTTCCGTATTGACCGACACCAGCCAGCCGCTGTGCTGCGCTAAACAGCCTCGGTGTTTAGCTGCGGCATGACGTAAAGCCCACCCGGCACGTGTCTGGATGATTCTGGCGCGTGCCGATTTTACTGTTAGCATGAATCACTCACCTTCCTCTGTCGCCTGAAAAAAGCCGTTTAAAAAAACAGCCATGCCGACTAAAGTGGGCCTTCCCTTACTTACCAGTGGCCATACTATGTTTAGCAAAACGTATCAGGTTGACGAAAAGCATATCGATTTTCAGGGCGTTGTAGACGGACTTTACTATCCCTTCTATATGGAATGGACACGCCACGCGTTTATGAAAGAGCACCTTGGCGTGGATCTGGAAGCGGAGTTTGCCGAAGGCCGTATCCATATGCTGCTTGAATATACGCTTCGCTTTAAAAAGAGCCTGAAAAAAGGCGATGAGATGCAGGTGACCTGCGCACTCGCGGCAAACGAAAAGCGTAACCGTGTTAATTTCGTTCAGCAAATTTTGGTTGATAACGTTGTTTATGCTGAGGCGGTTTTCACCGGCACCTGTCTGGAAAAAGGGCGTCCCGTTATTCCGGCTTTTTTACGTAGTGCGATACCTGACGCCGGAAACTAACGCGCCGGCTTTCCGGCTGATTACCGCGACGCTCGATCACGACATTCTCATCATGTTGAGATCGAGACGTCCTCTCCTGTGTCGATGTACCTGCCTTGCCCACCACCTGTAACGTGACGCATCTCACTGTGCGCTCACCGTGGCTGAAATGTGACCTAAATATGACATGCGCAATGCCGATAACCGAAGTAGACCCGAGCCGATCGACTTCCCCTTAACCGGGTCGCTGTCTCTCCACTACGCGGTCATCACCTTTCGAGCTTATTACAGCGATATCTGGAGAGATCTATGTTTTCCCTTATGCGTTTACTTCGCGGCAAAAACGCGCGGAGCGCCTCGGATGATCAGAATAATATCCAGGCCATCCAGGCCTGTAGCGGCTGGATTGAATTCACGCCCGAGGGCATTATTCTCACGGCTAACCCGGCCTTCCTTGCCGTAACGGGTTACCAGCTCAGTGAGATCACCGGTCAGCACCATCGGCTGTTCTGTAAGCCTGATTTTGTGCGCTCCCGTGAATATGCCCTGTTTTGGGAAACCCTGGCCTCAGGCCAGTCATTCAGCGGCATTTTCGAACGCTACCGCAAAGACAACAGCCTGCTCTACTTAAGCGCTAACTATTTCCCCGTGAAAGATAAACACGGCACGGTCAAAAAAATTATCAAAATTGCTAACGACATTACCGATCGGCATGAAGAACTCACGCATAAAGAAGCGATTATTACGGCGCTGAACAACACCATGGCCATGATTGAATTTACGCCACAGGGCGAGGTCATTAATGCCAATAAAAACTTCCTTACGCTGATGGAGTACGATCTGGCCGCTATTCAGGGCAAACATCACCGTCTGTTCTGTTTTGACGCGTTCTATAAAGAAAACCCGGACTTCTGGCACAGAATTCAACAGGGGCGCGCGTTCACCGGGCGCTTCGAACGGGTAACAGCATCAGGAAAACGCGTCTGGCTTGAGGCCAACTACAACCCGGTGAGAGATGCCTCGGGACACGTTTATAAAGTGATTAAGCTGGCGTCGGATATTACCGAACGTGTCGTCACGGCGCAGGACGTGGCGGATATCGCCATGACCACGTCTGAAAAAACGTCACACATCACCGTGAATGCCAATGATGTTCTCAGTCAGACGGTGCGTAACGCCGAATCGATGGCCTCGCAGGTCGCTGCGGCAGCGGGAATCAGCGACAAACTGAATTACTCAGCCAAAGACATCAAAGAGATTGTCTCAACCATCCATAACATTGCCGGACAAACCAATATCCTGGCGCTCAATGCTGCGATTGAAGCCGCACGGGCAGGCGAAGCAGGACGCGGTTTTGCCGTGGTGGCAGAAGAAGTCAGACGTCTTGCTGCTTCTACCTCACAGGCGACGCAGAAAATCAGCAAGGTGGTCGAAGAAAATGCCAGCCTGATTGGCGATATGCACCAGCAACTCGACGGCATTAACAGCTTTCTCACCACAGAAAACGACAAAATCACGCATCTGTCCGACAACATTCAGGAAATTTTCAGCGGCGTAAACGAATTCGTAACGGTGATTCATCGACTGAAGGTCTGAGGGCACAGGCAGCATTGATGCGATTCACGGCACTGCATACGGTTTTATTGTCAGGGTTACGCCCCACACACGGGCGCGTCATTGTTTGACGCGTCAGCCTTTTCTGCTGCCACCAGCCTGTCAACGCCGCCGTGTGGTGATGCAGCTCACGGGTATCACAGCGGCGACATGCCTGCCCGACAGAAAATCCGGCTCATCGCCATCGCAGGCGCGTTCTCGGGTGTGCATGAAAACGCCTGGCGACGCCATTGTCATCGGCTTCGCTCTCGCTGATTCGCGCTTTCCTGTCATAAAAACGTCCCTACACTGCAACAAGCCCTAAACACTTTATGTAGACTGTATAACCCCTCCTGATGTCTTCTTTTACCTCGTTTGACAAACTCTGGTTAACAATCTTATCCGGGCTGTAGCGGTTGCCGCTGACATCTGCCCGGAAAAGCCCCCGCTCATCCTGCTTTTTTATCTGCCGTCCTGTCTGGCAGCGGGAAGCAATCCGCCACATGGCTGCTGTTTTTCTGCTTTCGCCATCTTTTCACTGTTACAGGCAGTCTGTCAGAAGACGTAGCTCGTTATCTGTGTGCACTGACTGTCACTGTGATAAGCATCAATTTTTTTAATACATTTCTAAATATGAACCGGCCTGTGCCGATAAGTTAAATGACCCGGGCCGGACGCTCTACTTTCCATCAGACAGCAAACTCTCCGCCACGAGGCCCGACGCTTTACGCCCCCTTTAACTGAATCAGATGGAGAGAAGTATGTTAGCCCTGACACGTTTTATACCTGGTAAAGCTTCACTGGGGTTAGCGGACGACCAGACCAATACACAGGCGATCAAAGCCAACATCGGCTGGATTGAATTTACGCCCGACGGTCGCATCATTACGGCAAACACGCCTTTCCTCGAACTGACAGGCTACACGCTAAATGAGATCGCCGGTCAGCATCATCGCCTGTTCTGCGATGATGAATTTGTGCACTCCAGCGACTATACGCACTTTTGGCAAACACTCGGCTCAGGTCACTCGTTCAGCGGTATCTTTGAGCGGTTTCGCAAAAATCACAGCCGGCTGTATTTGAGCGCCACCTATTTCCCTGTGAAAGATCGTCACGGTGCGGTGAAAAAAATCATAAAAATTGCCAACGACATTACGCATAAACATGAAGCGTTAAAGCATAAAGAAGCCATCATTACCGCCTTGAATAACTCCATGGCCATGATTGAGTTTACACCGCAGGGTGAGGTCATTGACGCCAATAACAATTTTCTGAAATTAATGGGCTATCAGCTTGAGGCCATTCAAGGTAAACATCATCGCATATTTTGCTTTGATGAATTTTATAAGGAGCAGCCTGATTTTTGGCAAAAGATTCAGCAGGGGCGTGCTTTCACAGGGCGTTTTGAACGTGTGACAGCGTCTGGAAAACGCGTCTGGCTGGAGGCCAGCTATAACCCTGTCAAAGATGCCTCCGGGCATGTTTATAAGGTTATTAAACTGGCGTCTGATATCACCGACCGCGTAGAGAATGCCAAACGGATCGCTGACATTGCCGTCACAACGTCGGAAGAGACGTCGCAAATCACCTTTAATGCCAATGATGTCCTGGGTGAGACCATCCGCAATGCGGAATCCATGTCGTTACAGGTGGGTGCGGCAGCAGACATTGGCGACAGACTCAATCATTCTTCCATGGACATAAAAGAAATTGTTTCGACGATCAACACCATCGCCGGACAAACCAATATTCTGGCGTTAAACGCGGCGATTGAGGCCGCGCGGGCAGGCGAAGCGGGACGTGGGTTTGCCGTGGTGGCCGAGGAAGTCCGGCGACTGGCGGCTTCGACGTCGCAGGCGACGCTTAAAATCACGAAAGTTGTGGAAGAAAATACCGCGCTCATTGAAAATATGTCCCGGCAGCTTGATGAAATCAGACGCTTTCTTACGACTGAAAACGATAAGATCAGCAACCTCTCGCGCAGTTTCCAGGAGATCAATCGCGGGGTAAATGAATTCGTGACGGTCATCCACCGGCTCAATGTATAAGCATGAAAACGTCATGCCAGCGGCGCATACGCTGGCTTTTTCTTTCTCAGACGAGCAGAAAAAAGCGCGCAGATGAACAAGCCACGACGACGCTGCATCGGGCGTTATGAAGCGTGCTGCAAGCGCCATTGCGGCCCGCTTAGTCATAACAGATATTCCTCTTTCGCTCGTTGTACATCTTCAGTCATTTTTTAGTCACAGATCTTCACTAAGCTCCCCGGTTGAGAAGCGCCCTGAGCGGATCACCGTGCAGGATGACGTCGGGTTCTTTGTTTCTGCGCATGCGCGTTATTGTCCCCTTATCACAGCCCCCCTGCCTGTTAAGCCCGGTCAGGCATGAGAACAGCTTCTCAGGAATACAGCACGCGCAGATACGGGTGGCGTTGCGCGGGGGAACGGTCCCGTTACCGACCTTGTCGGAACCGGCTAAATGCAGAGGTTATTCGATGACAACACGGAGAAGGCTGTTGAAAGGTACGATTGCCACCCTGGGCGGTCTGGCCGCTTCCCTCGCCATCGGTGCGGAACACCGCCCCAACGACGTGGGTCGTAAGTTTGACGCAGATGGCCGGGTTCTTCCCTTTAAAGGAAACACGATTATCTGCCATCTGCCACAGCAAGGTGACGGCTCAGAACCTTTCGATGCCTTGCTTGATGTCTATCGTGAATTACCCGGCGAAAGCTGGTCAAGGAAGGTTACCGCACTGCCGCCCTCCAGTTATCACATGACTGTTTTCGGCGGAGCCAACGACAAGGCAAGACGCTATCCCTTATGGCCTGCCGGGCTGCCGCTGGACATGCCCATGGACGAGTGTGACCGGATTCTGGCTGAACGCCTGCGGACATATAAACTGGGTGAGGATGCCTCGCCTTACCGCATGCGCGTCAATCCGGAGGCGCCGTCTGCGCGTGAAACCCCGTTAACGCTGCGCCTGCTAACGGCGGATGCGGAGACAGAGACGCGGTTGCGCCGTTTACGCGATCGGCTGTCCGAGGTCACCGGCATTCGCGAACCAGACCACGATCGCTACCAGTTTCATATCACGCTGGGATATCAGGTTGCGCCGTTGACCGACGACGAAGACGCCGCCTGGCGACGTTCACTGGCGAACTGGAAAACGATGATCGCGCAGCGCGCGCCAGTTATTACGCTCGGTAATCCCGAGTACTGCCTGCTGAATGATATGTTTGCCTTCAAGCGACAGTTTTATCTGACCTGATCCGCCTCACTGTGCAGCGCGACGCCCCTGCTTCGCGCCTTTGTTTTGATTCCTGACTTTACGCGCCAGCCACGGTTTACCGGTGGTGGCTGAAACGTTTACAGCTTTCGCGTTTATGCCGATAAAAAGATGACATAACAGCATTAATAAGCATTTTAAATGTGAGCAACATCCCACTAACACGCTTAATCCTGCCTGATTGTCCAGCAGGTGAGAGAAATCACGTTTCCGCGTAGCCCAAATCAGTAAATTCCTCTCACTAATGAAAAAACGATTCAGCCAGAGAGGTAAACGATGAAGACGAAACTCGCACTGACGGTGCTGACCGTAATGATTTCGGGTTCGGTATCTGCAAAAACCTGGGTGCTGACGAGTGCTGAACAAGGCACCGACAAAGGAAACTGGCAGATAAACAGCAGCGAGCTGAACATTCAGGGCAAACCGTTCAGCATTGAGCAGAAAGTGTTGCATGGCGGCAAGCAGGAAGGCAGTAAGCTTCTGGTCATCCGCAGTCAGGATGGCCTGACTATTACGCTTATTCCGACACGCGGTATGAACCTGCTCCGCGTAGAGGGATTCGGCACCCGCCTGGGCTGGGATTCCCCCGTTAAAGAGGTGGTAAACCCGGCGTTCATCAATCTTGAAAGCCGCAATGGCCTGGGCTGGCTGGAAGGATTCAACGAAATGATGGTGCGTTGTGGCTACGAATGGACCGGCCATCCGGTGAACGACAAAGGCCGTATCTACACGCTGCATGGCAAAGCCGGAAACACGCCGGTCTCGCAGCTTGAAGTCGAGGTGGCGGATGCGGCTCCGCATGAAATTCGTATTCGCGGTTTGATCAAAGAGAGTACGTTTAAGAAAGCCGATCTGCAGACGTGGACGGAATTGCGTTATGTGCCGGGCAGTAATCAGTTCAGCCTGCACGACGTGCTGACCAACCATTCCGATTATCCGCACGATTACGAGATCATCTATCACAGCAACTTCAGTACGCCCATTCTGGAGGAAGGTGCCCGCTTTATGGCCCCGATGTCGGGCATCAGCCCGTTCAATGACTATGCCAAAGCGGGGCTGAAAAACTGGCAGACCTATCAAGGCCCAACCAAAGACTTCGATGAAATGGTGTTTAACATCAAACCGCTGTCCGACAAGAATCATCAGACGGTCGCCGCCGTGGTTAATAAAGCCGGCAACAAAGGCGCGTCCATTCAGTTTGATACTCAGCAGTTGCCGCTGCTGACCTTGTGGAAAAATACCGACACGCTTAAACAAGGCTATGTCACCGGGATTGAGCCCGGCACCAACTATGCCTATCCGGTCACGATTGAACGGGAGCAGAAGCGCGTGAAACAGCTGGCACCGGGCGCGAGTGCAACCTTTGATCTGACCTACACGCTGTTGCACAACAGCGATCAGGTCAATGCGGTAGAGAAGCGGATTCAGGCGATTCAGGGCGACACCAAAATCGAGGAAAATTCGACGCCGATCGCGAATGAATAAGCGCGGTTTACTGCCACAAAAGCGGTAAGGTTTCGCTGTTCATCACAGAGCCGGGGGCAACCCCGGCCAGTTGATATTAACGCGAACAGCGTGGACAGGTTTTTTATTGCGCAGCTGAACGCAATATGGCGTTACGCTGAAAACTGGCCGGGATTATCCAGCTCGTCCAGCTTCTTCTCCACCAGCCACTGAAACGTTTTACCATCCGGTTGTGAGTAGAGCGTCTTTCTCACCGTTGACAGTGCAACCCACTTTTGGGCGATGGTCATTTTTCTGACCTCCGCCAGCGGCAGCCCCTGACTCTCGCTAATCACGCGGTTGACGGCCTGTTCCGCGCTGATATCGGTCCAGTTGTGGTTACGTTTCAGCGCCTCGCCAAACCACAGCAGACGAAAACTCTGGTGACGTTCGATAAGCCCTTTCATCGCACTGACGCGCTGCCAGAACGTTTTACTGAGGGTATCAATGACATCCTCAGGAAAGAAAGAATCCATGGTGGTTCTCCTTTGCAGATGAATGTTCAGGTCAGTATGTGCACTGTTTTCTGTTTTATCGGCAAACTTCCGACTGAGTGACAGTGACGTATGGCAGGAATGATAAGCGCGTCACAGGCTAAAAACGCGCGTTTTTACAGCCTTTTACGTCCTTTACACTACTCCACAACGCAGCCGTACTGGCGATCAGATAAAGCGGAAAAGCGATAAGGCGAAGTCCGAAAAACGCAGTCTGCCTTCACAGCGGGTGCGTAACCTGATGACGTAATCAAACGGCTGAAGAATGAAGCGGCCCAGGCAAGTGAACGCACGGCGCTTTCGTCATCCGTCAGGGGATCGTGGCCGTTGCAGATCAAAGAGGCGGGCTTGCAGGGCGTTGAGCGGAAACGCTCTTATCGTCTGGGAAGCCCTACCTGAACCTACCGCTTTATAATCCGGCCTCTCAGGGCTGCGTGAGTGCCTCAAGCGCCGTTAACTGCTGCCGCGCAAACGCTAAAAACATTTCCAGCGCGGCGCTGCGGGGCCGACCAGAAGGCACTTGCAGTTGCAGATTGCGCTGGCTCAGTTGATCGATGTCGACAGATCGCATCACCAGTCCATGCGCTTCGGCTTCCTGTAGCACGCTGAAGGCACTACAGATGGTCATGGCCAACGGCGTACGCAGCAGAAACTGGAATAAGGTAGAGAAATTATCGCAGGTCACCACCGGCTCAATCAGGTTGCCACTCATATGGCTCGCCAGCTCAAACAGCTGACGCACGGTGGTATTCTGCTGGGGCAGTGCCAGCGGATAGGGACTGATATCACGCAATGTCACCTGCGGCGCGCTGGCGAGTGGGTGGCTCTGATGCATCACTAACAACACCGGCGCAGGCCAGGAGCCGATAATTTCCACGCCCGTTTCGGCATGAAGACTGAACTGCAGCGCCAGGTCGCACTCGCCGCTGCGTATTCGTTCGGACACGCCCTGCGGGCTGGCGACATTAATGTCAAAGAGGATGCCGGGATTCGTCTCGCGAAAGTCGGCAATCATGCGCGGCAGCAACGTAAAGGCCAGCCCGTCGGTACAGGCCAGCCGAATCAGCGTGCGCCGCACGGCTTTCAGCCCTTTGATCTCGGCCAGCGCATAGTCCATATCCAGCATGTTCTTGCGCACATGGTGGGCAAAAATCTCCCCGGCTTCATTCAGCACCATCCCGCGAGCGTGACGTTCAAACAGCGGAACGCCCACCTGGGTCTCCAGCCGCTGAATCTGACGGCTGATAGCCGACACCGCAATAAACAACTGTTCGCTCGCCGCACTTAACGAGCCCGTATTTGCCACGGCGAGAAAATAGCGGATTTCATTACTGATCATGCGCGCCTCATGCTGGTGCATGCCTCGAAAACGGGCAGGTTAGCTTTGCTTTAAAAGCAAATCTTACTCGATAAATTGATAATTGTGGCAAAGCAGCGTTTCGGAAATGATGGGACAACATAATACGCATAAAAGATACGCAAACATGACAGCGCAAAACGCCATACAACAGGCCACCGCCTGGTTCGACAGTGGGGAATTTCAACGCATTCTGGCGCGTCGCGTGGCGCAGCGCACCGAGAGCCAGCGTCAGGATCGCGACGGCGAGTTGCATCACTATTTACACAATGAGATTGGGCCGCAGCTGCGCGCGCTGGGCTTTACTCTGCACTTTATTGAGAACACCGAAGCAGCCCACCGTCCCTTTCTGGTGGCGGTACGCATTGAAGATCCCGCCCTACCCACCCTGCTGAGCTATGGTCATGGCGATGTGGTGTTTGGCGATGACGAAAACTGGCGCGCAGGGTTAACGCCCTGGGAGCTTGTTGAAGAAGACGACCGCTGGTATGCCCGCGGCAGTGCGGATAACAAAGGTCAGCACTGCGTCAACCTGGCCGCGCTGGAACAGGTGTTTCAGGCGCGCGGCGGCAGGCTGGGTTTCAACTGCAAGCTGCTGTTCGAGATGGGCGAAGAGATCAGCTCGCCAGGTTTGGCACAGCTGTGCCAGCAGCACGGCGATCTGCTCAAAGCCGACCTGTTTGTCGCCTCAGACGGTCCACGCCTGAACGCGGTGCAGCCGACCCTGTTCCTGGGCTCGCGCGGTGCCGTCAATTTCCGCCTTACCATCACGGCTCGCGACAACGCCTATCACTCCGGCAACTGGGGTGGCCTGTTGAGTAACCCCGGCACGCAACTGGCCAATGCCATTGCCTCGCTGGTGAATGCTCAGGGCGTGCTTCAGGTGGCGGCGCTGAAACCCAGTTCACTCACTCAGCAGGTACGCGATATTCTCCGTCAGATTCACGTCGGCGGCATGCCTGGCGATCCCGAGATTGACAGGGACTGGGGCGAACCGGCACTTACCCCCACAGAACGCCTGTATGGCTGGAACACGCTGGAGGTGCTGTCTTTTCTCACCGGCAATCCTGCCCGCCCCATGAACGCCATTCCGGGCGAGGCGACCGCGGTATGTCAGCTGCGGTTTGTGGTCGGCACCGACTGGGAAAATCTGGCGCAGCACGTCAGGAAACACCTTTCACAGCACGGCTTTGACAACGTGAACGTCGAGTTTATGCGCGGATCGCCTGCCACGCGGCTGGATCCCACCGATCCGTTAGTCGACTGGGTGCTGGCCAGCATGGCCGAAACCAGCGGCAAAACGCCGGCACTGCTGCCGAACCTGGGCGGTTCACTGCCTAATGAGGTGTTCTCCGACATTCTCGGCCTGCCCACGTTGTGGGTGCCGCACTCTTATCCCGCCTGCGGTCAGCACGGCGTGAACGAGCATATGCTGAAGTCAATTGCGCGCGAAGGCCTGCAGATCATGACCCGACTGCTGTGGGATTTGGGCGAACAAGGCCGCGAACTGGTCGCGAAGCATCGTCACCATGCCGGAGGTGCCGCATGAGCACACTTAATACCACCGCATCTCCGCACGCGAATAAACCCAGCCTGCACAAAACCCTGTTTGCCACCTGCATCGGTAATGCGCTGGAGTGGTTTGATATTGCGGTTTACGGCTTCTTTGCCAGCTATATCGCCCATGCGTTTTTCCCGACCCGCGATCCGTCCGTGTCGATATTGCTTACGTTCGGCAGTTTCGGTGTGTCTTTCCTGATCCGGCCGCTGGGCGCGATTGTGCTGGGCAACTATGCTGACCGCCATGGTCGCAAAAAGGCGCTACTGCTCTCCATCAATCTGATGATGCTGGGCGGTGCCGTGATTACGTTTATGCCGGGTTACGACAGTATTGGGTTGATGGCCCCTGTACTTATCCTGCTGGCGCGGCTGGTTCAGGGTTTTTCTGCCGGCGGCGAATTTGGCAGCTCGACGGCGTTCCTGGTGGAGCATTTTCCCGAGCGCAAAGCCTTTATCGCCAGCTGGCAGTTTGCCACTCAGGGGGCGAGTACGCTGATGGCATCCGCGTTTGGTCTGGGATTAACGAAAATCCTGACGGAAAGCGAGATTCAGGACTGGGGCTGGCGCATTCCCTTTGCCTTTGGTCTGCTGATTGGCCCACTGGGAATTTATATCCGCCGCCATGTGCATGAACCTGCCAGCTTTGCCACACATCAACCTGATGTTGCCCCACTTAAACGCCTGTTTGGCCGCCAGAAAGAGCTGATGTTGCTGGCGATTGGCCTGATGGTCATCTCCACGGCGGTTAACTACATGCTCAACTATGTACCGACCTATGCCACGCGCAATCTGCACCTGCCCGGCTCTGTGGCCTTTACCGCGACGTTAATGGCGGGTGTGATCCTGACTGTGGTGACGCCGGTTATGGGTCTGTGGGCAGAACGCATCGGCCGGGTTCCGTTGATGTGGGGCTCGCTGATTTTACTGATCGTCACCATCTATCCCGCCTTTAAGCTGGTCGTCAGTCACACCACGCCCATCACGCTTGTCGCGCTGGTCTGCTGGATGGCGTTGCTGAAATCGATCTACTTCTCAACCGTGCCGTCGGTCATGGCCGATCTGTTTCCGATGGGCACCCGCGCCAGCGGCATGGCGATCAGCTATAACATCGCAGTGACCGTATTTGGCGGATTTGCACCGCTGATCTGTTCGCTGTTAATCACGGCCACCGGCACCAGCCTGGCACCCGGCTATTACCTGATGGCCATGTCGGTGCTGAGCGGCCTGGCACTGCTGCGCAGCCAGAAGCGCGTGAAGTAGGAGAACAGGTGCACAGGGTTGTGCACCTGACGGATTTTATTACCGCGTTAACGTTCCAGGGATTGAGGATGGCTATGCCTGAGAGAGTGCGTTATCCGGCTGGTTGGTCGCCCGCTTCGCTATATCGACAAGCGCTGGAATAAGCAGGCTGATGGCATTCAGCCCGTGCCCGAGCTGGCAAAGGCTTTCAGGCGTAAATTCTTTCACGTTGTTATCGGCAAACGTCACCAGGGAATCGCCAATAAAGTGCAGACAATGGCAAAGCCCAGCGCGTGTTTCGTCACAATACTCTGTAATTAAAGAACGTGAATAGGCTTCCATATTTGAAAAATCCAACTGAGAAAGCGCGTCATGCATTCCAGAATACAGACACTCACGATCGGGCAATGATTGATAAAAGGTGTCCATGTTACTATCGACATCAGCCATCGCATTAGTCTCCTTAATGTTGTGGTCAGAAGCCCGGTTTGTGTTCGCGCACAGCCGGGCTTCGCTCTTTCTGTTGCATCACACCCTGTAAGTGCGGTGTAATTACAATCACCTCATACTAAGGATTCTGTAATTACAATGTCAAAGGAAAAAGCCAAAACAGACCAGTACCAAATCCGACTTTCTCACGAGTTTCGGACGCAGCTCGAAGAACAGGCGCGGGAAGATGGTGACGTCAACCTGGCGACGTGGATAAAGCGGGTGCTGCGAAAAGAGCTTAAGGCAAGGGGCGTTGAGCCGAAGGGGTGAGTTTAGGTTAGAGTGATTTCGCCTGAATAACTTTATTGTTGTTGTCTCGACAACCAGCCAATGTTTCAGCAGCCTGAGAAACGCTTACGCCGTTGCCATCTAAAACTTCATGACCTGAGAAAAGTGCTACTTTTGCAGTGGTCGATCCACTTAACCTCATAATGCGGATATCACCTGTATGGTGAGGTTCTTTGTACTGACCAGCCAGCGCGGCATAGCCATTCGCGCTTCTTTACGAAAAGCAATTACCCGGCAGGGATGAATGTTTCTCCGTCACTATTTTCCTCTCCTGGAGTAAACATCATGACTACTACTACCAACAATGCTGCAAACAATGCCAACACTAGCTCTTCCAAAGCTGAATACTTCAACCTCAACATCAAGGGCCAAGGTGTTCTAAGCAACATTCGCAGAATTAAAACCTTCAATGGTGGCTTCCTACGCGTTTTGATAAATGCGCTGAGCGGCCCTAATGACAATCCCATCTATGTGCGCTTTGATGCCACTGTCGCCGATAAGGAAGCAACGGGGAGCAGGTCAGCCGCTGCCAGAAAGCCGTAGACGAGGACCAGAAAGTGCTGCTTGGGTTTACTCTCAGTAACCTGACGTCTGACATATTCACGCTCAACAAAGGTGATCATGCAGGCGAACAAAGGGTTAGCCTGAAAGCCAGACTGATTAAGGTCGATTGGATTAAAATTGGGCAAAAGATGGTATGCAAGTCAGAGAGACAAGAATAGTTTCCACCAAAAAAACCGGTTGGCGATCGAACTTACTCTGAAGACTCTTTCTAAATTTACTGCAAGCCCTAGCTTATGCTAGGGTTTTTTCATTTGATGGTTTACGATTAGGAGATAGACTATGCAGAAATGAATCGTTGTCAAAATAGACTGGTAACTTTAGCTTTAATTATTGGAATTGATATTGATGCAAATAGCTAATAATGAAAAACACATAATATCGAATTTTGGAGCAAGGGATCCATTAGGGCGCTATTATACTAAAGAAGCCATTAGTAACCATTTGATAGCTGAAATAGACTTAAAAAACCCTTCAAAAATCATGGATTTAGGCTGTGGTGCTGGTTCTTTATCCCTATCCGCTGCTGGCCGATGGTCTGACGCTACGTTTATAACTGTCGATAAAAATACTGAGCCATATAGTCTTGCATTTTTTTTAAAAGATGGGAAAAGATACTCCCATCATTTTTCTGATGTTTTATCTGATTCTTTTTTCCAAGAAATAGGTGTTATTCCGGGAACACTTGATATTGTTTTATGCAACCCACCATTTATCTCAAATAATGAAAAATTCAGGTTAACAAATGTTTTTGAAAAAATTGGCCTCCAGTTTACAGAAAAAGAGTTATCGACTCTGCCTGTTGAATTACTTTTTATCTCTCAAGGCTTATTAGCTCTTAAAGATGGTGGGCACTTAGCTTTGATTGTCCCAGATGGAATAATTTCGGGATCTAGATATTCCTATTTTAGAAAGACATTATTACAAAGCCATGGTGTGAAAAGTGTAATTAAACTCCCTCAAAAAATGTTTCACGGGACTGAAGCACAAGCCCATATCATGATCATAACTAAAAATTCAAAAGTTGATAATAGAATAGCTTTAAAGACATTCCCCGCTAACGAAGATACAATTTATATAAATCCTGAGCAGGCGATTAGAAGCTTAGATTATTCATACCATCATTTCAATGAAAAAGCCTCAAAAGTGGGTAAAACCATGCGTGATCTTGGGGTAAAAATTTCTAGGGGTAAGGTCTCTTCTAAGAAAGCCAAATTGAACCCCGGTGTATTTTTTCATATTGATAATTTCGTAGCTAATGAGAAATATATTAATCTTGAATGTTCAGTCGAACCTGATGAAGAAAATATTTTCCTTCAGAAAGGGGATATAGCAATCTCTAGGGTGGGAAGAAACTTCACAAAAAAAATAGCCTTAATTGAGGGTGGTTGCATGCCAATTACGGATTGTGTTTTTAAAATTGAAGTGAGATCTGACATTAGGGAAAATATATTTAAATATCTTACTTCAGAGCATGGAAGATTGGCTTTGAGTGCTTTGAGTTGTGGAGTAAGTGCTAAGCATATTTCGATGCAATCTCTATATGAGTTGATTATACCTAATAGGATTGAAAATGTCTGAAGTGATTTTTGAAAATGAAATAAATAAAGTCTTGGAACAAAGAGCAGATTTTATTAATGATGAAGAAATTATCGAGGTTACGGCTGAAAGCCCTAGCTTTCTAGCTTCAGTCGACAGTCTATTAAAAAAACAAACGACTCTACTTGTTGGTCCGAGAGGTTGTGGTAAAACACATATAATGCGCTATGCGTATTTAACTTGTAAAAAAGATAATAACTTACCTCTGGCAATATACGTTTCCTATCATAGATACTATCGATTGGAGCCATTACTATACTCAAGAACAAATGCAATGAATCTTTTTCATTGTTGGGTTTTAATTCAGATTTTACTCGAAGTGCATTCTCATCTAGAAGAAGGTGCTGAGGATAACTATCCTCAGCACATAATGCCATCTATTACGAAATTCGAACTCAATACTATTTCCTCAAAGATCGACCGTAATCTTCCATTAAATAATGAAGAACTTGATTTACTTTCATTTGTTACTATAAGTAATGTGCAGCAAAGCATTAAAAGCGCAATGTTATTAAAAGGAAGAAAACGTGCCATTTTACTTATGGATGATGCAGCATTGACGTTAACTCCAGAATACATGCAGGAGTTTTTTGATGTATTTAGAGGAATTAAGACAGTAGATATATCCCCTAAGGCATCTGTTTATCCAGGTACGACTGAGTATGGTGCGAGATTTCATCCTAATCAAGAGGCTGTTTTTGAGGATGTATGGTTACCCGTCAACGATGCAAATTATTTAAATAACATGAGCTTGATTGCATCTAAAAGAATTGATGAATTTTCAGTCATCCCTAAGGATATTAGAGAATACTTAGCTTATGCTGCATTTGGAATTCCAAGAGCTTACATGTTTTTGCTGAATGAATTTTTAAAGAAAAAATTCTCTACTAGCCAGCAGGGCATAAACAGGCTTGTTCAACAATTACATGAAACAAGAATTGATGAATACAATACACTTCAATTAAAGAGTCCTAAGTTAAAAACAATTATTAATGCAGGCAATGATCTTTATAAGAGAATAGTCGATGAGTTGAAGAAATTCAATGACTTAGCTATTTTAAGTGGGAAACAGGAGGTCCAATATTTAATAGGAATCCAGAATGTAAGCGATAATAATTACACAGCAAGAATGATAAATATTTTAATTGAAGCAGGTCTGCTTTATGAGTTAAAAGAAAAGGTATCTCATGGACAAGAAAGGGAATATAAGAGATACATCCCCCATTTTTCATCATTATTTAGTGCAAGAGTATTCTCTGCAAATGAAAAAGGCTGGTCTCCTCGAGCCGTCATTGAAAGGCTTGAGGGAAAAACCGTAAGGCATCCACTAAGACGTTCAATTTCAACACTTCTAGATAAAAACACGCTAAGCGATCTAAAGTTAGACATACCACCCTGTTCATCTTGCGGATCTGAAAGACTAAAGTCCAGTCAAAAATTTTGCCATAATTGTGGTTCGGAATTAATTTCTTATTCAACTTATCAAGAGTGCATGGGTTTGCCTTTGCATGAAGTTCCTGGATTGACACAATGGCAAGCCAAAAAAATCAGAACAGAGCTTTCAAACTTCAAAAATGTTGGTGCCTTACTCTCAGTACAGGATCCAGGTAATGAGGTAAGAAAAATAAAACAGATTGGACCGAGAAGAGCAGAAAAAATTATCACTTTAACTTTGAGTTTTATTGATGAGTTTTTACAATGAGAATAAAAAATAGAGTTGCCTCAATTACAGATTACAGCGCTATAATTGCGTTAAGCCCCATTACTTCGCCATTAAGAACAGAATTGCTATTTAATCGGGCCACAGCGATTAGGGATTCGTCTCCGATCGATGAGTTCATTGAAAATATAAACAATTTAAATTTATTTTGGGCTAATTTAGATAAAGATCTTCCTGTAACAATTGCCTCAGCTATATTTATGGGATATTTTTCCGCAGTTGAAGGGTATATACGAGCTTTAATTAGAAATCTAGTGTCCGTAGATGTATATTCTTTAAAGTCGGTTGAGCAGAAAAATATCACCTTTGGTGCCGCCCTTCATCACAACAAAAACTTGTTACCCGAGTCTTTAATGGATGAGTTTTCATTCATTTCAAGTGTTAATATAATAACAACATTTAAAGAATTGATATCAATAGATTTGGTTCTGGATGATTTAACCAGAAATGAATTTGATAAAATATGTCAAATGAGGCATTGTGCCGTACATCGCTTCGGTAAGTTGGGGGCAAAAAATGCTATCTGTTTGGGATTACAAGAGCATCAAAGGCTTTTTGAAAAACCTTTGGAGCTAAAAAATAATGATTTGGCAGCAATATCTTCCATATTAAGAAGTTTTGTAGGGGCTGTAAATAACTCTATTTATAAGGCTATATTAGACAGAACCTTTCCGGTTATACCTACAGGTAAAAAGGAAAGCAAAAAAGTCGCCCCCTCACTGTGGAGAAATAATTACAAAGATGACAGGAAGCTTTTTTATAAATATTACTCCACTTTCTCTTCAAAAATAGAAGGCTCTCCATCTGCGAAGGAAATGTATACCGTTTTCATTAATCAGAAAAATTCTGAGCTCGCTCGGAATACAGCCCCTAAGCAATAGGGGCATTTAAAATGCAATTCAATTTTTTATTAATCACATCCAGTTTCCAATTTAATGCTGTCGTTGGCGTAATCATCCCTCATTTCTCCTATATTTAATATAACTACAAGAGAATGAAGGGAACCTTAAATATCAGTGAATGTTCAATTTTGATGGTGCTTTTTTTTTACAAAAAATCGCAAATGCAACACTTATTAAAAAAACTATATTTTCAGATAAATAAATAATCATAAGCGTTCGAAAGACATAGTTCTCATGACCTCGATTTTGAACTAACTTCTGATGAGAAAAATAAAGTTAATTATATTATGAGTGGTTACAGAGGTATTCGATCACCTATTATTATCTTTAGGCATTGAAGCCCATAACGACGCCATTATGTCGAACAATGGGTAAAACAAGAATACGAGCAAACTGAAAGAAAGCTCAAATTCCAGCGCGAATGGCTCAGGTGGTCTACTCGGGCTATTTGCGCGCGAAGCCGATTGCCAAAGCCACGATGCCCGACTATCCGCCATTCTCGTCGATAAACGCCCCGTTGATATCTACCTTGTCGATAGCGAAGGCAGCGATCAGAAACTCCGCAAATGGGCACAACAGCACCGCATTCCCGCTGAACAAGTTAGCAAAAGTCGTATCCCCCTTAACAACGACGAAGGCCGCTGAATGAGATACGGCAACGGCATCATGTAGGTTTTTATCCAACAGGGAGGAAGTGGATGGCGTATTAACAGCCGCTTTAACGCTGAGTGCTCGCAACCCTGAAGCATCAACAATATACAAAGCGTACCGTCGGGTTTGCGTTGTAGCACAATGCTCAAATTGAGTAGCTCTACTCACACTGGCTGAAACATCGGGCCAATTGCAGTACAATCAGTACCGTGTCTTGAGCTGGATTACCCCCCAAACGCAAAAACCCCCGCCGAAGCGAGGGTTTCAAATTTGTGGTGCCCGAACCCGGAATCGAACCAGGGACACGGGGATTTTCAATCCCCTGCTCTACCGACTGAGCTATTCGGGCAACGGGGCGCATTAAACCCTATGCAGGCCCCAGCGTCAAACGCTTTTCACAAAAATGAAATCAACTGCCGCCTTTTCCATCAACCGCAGCAACATTGACCGCCGGTCCCGGTGGCGCATAACTCGGGTGCCGGATTTTCACGCTGTCTAACGCCGCCTGGCTGGCGGTTTTTCGCTGCTATTTTGCTTTATCCACGATTTATCGGCGCTCTTTTTACTAACTGTTTTTTTGCCATAAATCCGTCATCTGCGCTCATTACTCTTAAGATTATTCCTGGACAATCAAGAGCCGCATCATGCAGTTACCCGCCTCTGTGAATACTGTGGTTTCCGCCTCAAGTCGTTACGACGCGCGGGTGTTATGCATTGAGGTCCCTTTTGTCAGTCCGGAGACGGATAACCGTGCGGTGATGGCGCTGTTTGCCGAGCATAAAGATCTCATCGGTTTGCCCGTGGTAGAAAACGGCAAACCGTTTGGCATGATTAACCGCCACATCTTTTTGTCGCAGATGGCGCGGCCCTTCTTTCCCGAACTGTATGACCGTAAGAGCTGCATTGCCTTTATGGATAAGTTCCCGCTGGTGATCGACGTGGAAAACACGCTGGAAAGCGTGGCGCAGCAGGTCGTGGCCAATGGCGATAAGTCCATCGCTGATGGCTTTATCCTGACGGAGAACGGGCACTATATTGGCATTGGTTTAGGGATCGATCTGATCCGCCGCGTCTCCGACTTACAGGCGCGCCAGCATCAGCAGATTTTACAAAGCATTGATTACGCGCGGGTGATTCAGGATGCGATGCTGGACCGATCCAACCAGCTAATCGCGACTCTGCTCGACGACTGGTGTCTGTACTGGCAGCCCAGGGACGGCGTGGGGGGCGATTATTACGCCTTTCACCGTCATGATAACGGCTGGCTGGCGGTCATTGCCGACTGTACGGGCCACGGTATTCCTGGTGCCTTTATGACGGTAATTTTGCAGTCTGCGCTGGAAAATGCGCTACGCGAGGCCGATCTGCAGGCGCCTGCCCGCATTCTGCATGCGCTTAACCACCATATTAAACAAACCCTGGGACAGTTAAATGCGTCTCAGCAAACGTCACTCTCTAACGATGGCTGCGATGCCATCGTGCTGTCTGTCGATACCGAACTGCATCAGCTGCGTTGGGCCAGCGCCCGAACCCAGGCATTTATGCTCAGCAACATCAGTAACGAAATCATCGCGCTCAGCCAGGATCGCGTCGGCGTGGGGTATACCGATACGCCGGAGGATTATGACTGGCCGGAACAGAGCCTGGCATTTAATCGCGGCGATATGCTGTTTGTGCTGACGGACGGCGTCACCGATCAGCCGGGTGGCGAGCGCAATATTATGTTTGGCAATAAGCGCATTCAGTCACTGCTGATGCGCTATCAGCATTTGCCTATGGCGGAGTTATCGCTGGCGTTTCAGCAAGACTATTTAAGCTGGCAAGGTAACCAGGCGCGACGCGACGACGTCACTTGGTTTGGCTTTCGCTATTGATTGCACCGGGAAGAAAATGAAAAACGAATCACTCCGTGGTCTGCCGTTCAACACCGAATCGCAATCTGGTCTTATCGCGCTCCAGTACACCGGCTTTTTTTCGCCGCAAAACATCACGGCAATGGGTGAAGTGGTCAAACTGTTTCTGGAGAACCACGAGCAGTCACAGAAAGTGCGACGACGGCTGTTCTCCAGCTTTGTCGAGATCGCGCAAAACATCCTGCGCTACTCGCAGGACAGCCGGGCGCTGAGCCACAACGATCAGCTCTATCGTTTTGGATCGCTGAGCCTGCGCTATGATGGTGGGCGCTACTATCTGGAAAGTGCCAATCTGGTAGGCAGCGATGCCAGCGTTCAACTGCGTGGCGATCTGGACTCGTTACGGGTCATGAACGCAGACGAAATTAAACAAGCCTACCGCAGTCGGTTACGCGCAGAGAGTCCTGTCTGGAGCAAAGGCGCCAATATCGGCTTACTTACCCTTGCCCGCGACGTCAGTGAACCGCTGGAATACTGCTTCCAGCCACTGGAAGCCAGCGAGCTCTCTGCCTTTTGGCTAAAGGCGACAATCTGCCATGACTAAAGAATCCTCTATGCAAACCATTCATCTCACCGCCACCGAATGCACGCCCGCCGTGGAATTTGATTTTGCGGCCCAGCGATTTTCCCTGCGGGGCGAATCCTGGCCGGAAAATGCGGCCGCCTTTTATCGCCCGCTGCAAAGTGCACTGGAATCCTGGCAACCGCAGGCCAGCCAGCTGACTGAAGTCAATATCGACCTGAGCTATTTCAACAGCTCCAGCACCAAAATGCTGTTTGGGCTGTTCGATCAGTTCAACAGGCTGGCGCAGAACGGCTGTGAGATTGTGCTGAACTGGTTCTATGACGCTGAAGATGACGTGTCAGAAGAGTTTGGTGAGGAGCTGTCGCTGGATTTCACCGCCCTGACCGTCACATTACATGCGGAACAGCGCCAATGACGCACCTTAATGAGCTGTTTCTGGAAGAAACCCAGGCGCTGAACCATGCCAGCCATGTGGCGGCGCAGAGCTGTCTGCACGCCGAAGAGTACCGCCAGGCGTTGTCCGATCTTAATAACCACTATCAGCGGCTGATGCGCGAAACTTACCGGCTGATCTCGCGCAGCGATCGGGCCGAGCGTGAGTTAAACCGGGTGAATGAGCAGCTTATTGAGCTGACGAGAGAGCTGGAGTACAAAGCCACTCACGATCCGCTGACGAATGTCTGGAACCGCAGCGCCATTATTCAGCGCATCAGCGACACACTGACGCGAACCCCCGCCGCTCTGATCATTCTTGATATCGATTTTTTTAAACGGATTAACGACGAATATGGCCATCCCACCGGGGACAAAGTGATCTGCGAGCTGGTGCAACGTATCCAGCGCAACACACCGGACATTGCCAGCATCGGGCGCATTGGGGGGGAAGAGTTCACGATTATGCTGCCGGATACGTTCCTTGGGGAAGCGGTGATTGTCGCCGGGGCGATTCTCGCCTCACTGAACGCGTCTCCCCTGGATGCGTTGCCCGAGCGGCTGGTCACCGCCAGCCTGGGCGTGAGTTGGGGCGCGGCGGGCTCCCACTTCGAAGCGCTTTATACGCATGCCGACGCCGCACTCTATGATGCTAAAAAGCACGGACGTAACCGGGTATTTTTCCGCTAGCGGGCCGGACGCTGGGCAACCTCAACGGGCGGCGGCGTGGTGGGCGGCAGGAAAATATGATCGAGAAGCTGCCGCATTACCGGCGCGGCCAGCACGCCTTCGCTGCCCCCATTTTCCAGGATCAACGCCACAGCCACCTTAGGATCGTTAAAGGGGGCGAAGGCGGTATAAAACGTATGATCGCGCAGCCGCACCGGGATCATTTTGGCATTGTAGGTCTGATTTTGTTTCAGGCTGAATACCTGCGACGTTCCACTCTTGGCCGCAATGCCGTAAGGCGCGGTGTGGAAATACTTGTAGCCTGTGCCGTTCGGCGCGTTAGCCATGCCAAACATCGCGTGACGCACCAGCGACCAGTAAGGGGAATGCGGATCGCCAATCTGCGCCTGCGGCAGTTTCGGCTGGTAAAGCTGCACGTGGTTGCCAAGCTGCGATTTCTCCAGCAGGTGCGGGGCAATGACTCTGCCATTGTTAATCAGCGCCACCAGCGCTTTCACCATCTGGATCGGCGTGGCGATCCAGTAGCCCTGACCAATGCCGACTGACACCGTATCGCCCTGATACCAGGGTTTCTTATGCACTTTCATCTTCCAGTCACGGCTGGGCAGCAGTCCGTTGTACTCTTCATTCAGATCGATGCCGGTGGACTGACCGTAGCCAAATTTACTGAGCATGGTGTGAATACGATCGATGCCCATCATAAACGCCACCTGATAGAAGAAGGTATCCGCCGACTCTTCGATCGCTTTAGTGACATCCAGCGTACCGTGACCGCTTTTTTTCCAGTCGCGATAGCGGCGGTCAGTACCGGGTAATGTCCAGGTGGGCCCGCCAAAAAAGGTGGTCTGTGGCGTAATGACGTGCGTGAGCAGCGCCGACATCGCCATATAGGGTTTTACCGTTGAGGCCGGCGGATACAGGCCCTGCGTGACACGGTTGATCAGCGGTAAATTTTTATCCTGCAGCAGCTTTTTGTACGCCTGATAGCTGATGCCCTTTACGAACGGATTGGGATCGTAGCTGGGGCTGGAAACCATCGCCAGCACTGAGCCATCATGGGGATCTTCGACCAGCAACGCGGCGCGCTGCCCGACCAGCAGGCTTTCCGCGTACTGTTGCAGATGCAGATCCAGCGTCAGCGTAATGTTCTTTCCCGCCACCGGCGGTACTTCTTTCAGCACCCGGACAATGCGCCCGTGGTTATCCACTTCCACTTCCTGATAGCCGGGTTTGCCGTGCAGCAGGGATTCGTAATAGCCCTCAATCCCCTGCTTACCGATGTTATGGTCGGCAGCATAGTTTTCAGCGATGCCCTCTGCGTTCAGCCGCTTGTAGTCGTTATCGTTGATTTTGGAAACATAGCCGATCACATGCGCGAGATCGGCCCCATAGGGATATTCCCGGTCCTGATAGGTATCGATGCTGACGCCGGTAAAACGGAACTGGTTAACCGAAAAACGCGCCACCTCTTCGTCTGTGAGTTCCTCTTTGAGAATGACGGGCTTATAGCGGCTGGTCTGATGCAGATCGTGCTGAAAGTGCTCAATATCTTCCGGGGTCAGATCAACCAGTGGCGTCAGTTCTTGCAACAGCGCCTTCATGTCCTCCACTTTGTACGGGGTAACCGTGATGTCATACCAGGTCACGTTGCGCACCAGCGGGATCCCGTTGCGGTCAAAGATCAGTCCGCGCGTGGGCGCAATGGGGATCATTTTGATGTCGTTCTCGTTCGAGCGCGTCTGATAATAGCTGTGGTCGCGGACCTGCAGGCGATACAGGTTAAAACCCAGGATGCTAAAGCACAGGCAAACCAGTACAAACGCCATAGCGGCACGGCGGACAAACAACTTCTCTTCAGCGTCGAAATCACGGAAATTCATCAGGCAGGTATTTTCTGTATGGCGTGTTGTTATTAATTGTTCGGCTTCATGATAGTGACATCAGCCCGTCGTGCCAGCGCGAAGATGCACAAGCCTGATGAAAAGTGTGTCATTTAGTGAGAATGTTGCGAAATGGAAAACGGGAGAGGATCATCCGGCCGCAGATGCGCAGCCGGATAAAGGGGCCGATCAGCCACCGTGGGGATTAATCACCCAGCAGCACCGACTCCAGCGCGATTTTAATCATGTCATTAAAGGTGGTCTGGCGTTCTGCGGCCGTGGTCTGCTCGTGGGTACGGATATGGTCAGACACGGTACAGATGGTCAGCGCTTTGGCGCCAAATTCAGCGGCTACGCCGTAGATGCCTGCGGCTTCCATTTCCACACCCAGAATGCCGTACTTCTCCATCACGTCGAACATCTGCGGATCGGGCGTATAGAACAGATCGGCCGAGAAGATGTTACCGACGCGCGCCTCGACGCCCAGGTTTTTGGCCGCATCCACCGCGTTGCGCACCATGTCGAAGTCCGCGATAGCGGCAAAGTCATGGTCTTTGAAGCGCATACGGTTCACTTTGGAATCGGTGGATGCCCCCATGCCGATCACGATGTCACGCAGTTTCACATCGGGACGCACCGCACCGCAGGAGCCCACGCGGATGATTTTCTTCACACCGAACTCGGTGATCAGCTCTTTCGCATAGATAGAGCAGGACGGAATGCCCATGCCGTGGCCCATAACAGAGATTTTGCGGCCTTTATAGGTGCCGGTGTAACCCAGCATGCCGCGCACGTTGTTGACCTCAACGGCATCGTCCAGAAAGGTTTCTGCGATGTGTTTCGCACGCAGCGGATCGCCCGGCATCAGTACGACGTCAGCGAAATCACCCATTTCTGCGTTAATGTGAGGAGTTGCCATGATTCTCTATCCTTTTTAAAAATTTCGCTGTTTTTACAGCATGTTCTTGCCGTAGTCCATGGGGGACAGGTCAAAATAGTGTGCAATCGTCTGGCCGATATCCGCGAAGGTATCGCGGTAACCCAGCGATCCCGGCTCGACCTTCGGGCCGTAAATTAAGATCGGAATATGCTCGCGCGTATGTTCCGTGCCTTGCCAGGTCGGATCGCAACCGTGGTCGGCGGTGAGGATCAAAATATCATCCTCTTTGACCAGCGCCATCAACTCTGGCAAGCGGCGATCGAACAGCTCCAGCCCGCCTGCATAGCCTGCCACATCGCGACGATGGCCCCAGGTAGAGTCGAAGTCTACGAAGTTGGTAAACACAATCGCCTGATCCGGCGCGGTTTTCATTTCCTGGATGGTGGCATCAAACAGCGCATCTAGTCCGGTGGCTTTGACTTTTTTGGTGATGCCCTGCTCCGCGTAGATGTCGGCAATTTTACCTACCGAAATCACATGACCGCCCTTCTCATCCACCAGCTTCTTCAGCATGGTAGGCGATGGTGGCTCCACGGCCAGATCGTGACGGTTACCGGTGCGCTCAAAGCTGCCGGCTTTGTCACCCACGAACGGGCGGGCAATCACGCGGCCAATGTTATAACCGCCTTCCGTCAGCTCCTCGCGCGCAATTTCACACAGCGCATACAGGCGATCTAAGCCGAAGGTTTCTTCATGGCAGGCAATCTGAAACACGGAATCCGCCGAGGTGTAAAAAATCGGCTTGCCCGAAGCCATGTGTTCTTCACCCAACTGGTCAAGAATAACCGTACCGGATGAGTGACAGTTACCGAGATAACCCGGCAACTCGGCCCGCTCAACCAGTTTATCCAGCAGTTCCTGCGGAAAGCTGTTCTCTTTATCGCTGAAGTAGCCCCAGTCGAACAGAACAGGCACACCGGCGATTTCCCAGTGGCCTGACGGCGTATCTTTACCGGATGAGCGTTCGCTGGCGTAAGCGTAAGCGCCTTTTATCTCAGCGTCAGGATCCAGTCCCGGCGGGAAACGCCCGGTAGAAAGCTCGGCCGCTTTGCCCAGACCTAACGCGGTCATATTCGGTAAGTGCAGCGGTCCTTTACGGCCCTGATCCGCTTTACCGTTAAAACAGGCTTCTGCGATATGACCTAACGTATCGGAACCTGCATCGCCGAATTTGTCGGCATCTTTGCTGGCGCCGATTCCAAAGGAATCCAGCACCATAATAAAAGCACGTTTCATGCCAGTCTCCTGCGCTAACGCGCGCGACAAGTCAAAAAAAAGCGATCAGATCAGTATACCCGAATCGTCTCCGGTATACAGTCTGTTATCCGCGTTATCCCGCTTCAGTCACACGGCGATAAACCACCGGTGTGGTCGCCGGGGCGCTGTCCCCCAGAGTGATGGCCGCTTTGACAGCGGCGGCGGCCTGCTGCCAGTGCACTTCGCTGCTGGCATGAATAACCGCCAGCGGGCGTGAAGCGTCCACCCGCTCGCCCAGCGCGATCATGTCGCTTAAGCCCACGCTGTAATCAATGGCGTCGCTGGCGCGCTGACGTCCACCGCCCATCGCAACCACCGCCATGCCTAACGCGCGGGTATCCATCTGCGTAACGTAACCTGCGCCATCGGCATAAACCGCTTTGCTCATCACAGGGGCTGTGAGGTAGCTGTCGTAGCGCTCAACGAAATCGGTTGGGCCACGTTGTGCTGCCACCATGCGGGCAAATACCTCTGCGGCTTTGCCGTTATCCAGCACGGCGAGAAGTTGTTCACGGGCGTCGGTTTCGTTAGCCGCCAGTTTGCCGGAAATCAGCATTTCGCTGCACAGGGCCAGCGTCACGTCCAGCAGGCGCGGATTGCGCTGCTCACCCGTCAGGAAGCGCACGGCTTCGCGCACTTCCAGGGCATTGCCCGCCGAGGAAGCCAGGACCTGATTCATATCTGTTAGCAGCGCCGTGGTACGGCAGCCCGCGCCATTCGCCACGCCCACAATGGCCTGCGCCAGACTCTCAGAGGCTTCCCAGGTCGGCATAAAGGCGCCGGAGCCGACTTTGACATCCATCACCAGCGCATCCAGGCCTTCGGCCAGTTTTTTCGCCAGGATCGAAGCGGTAATCAGCGGAATGGAATCCACGGTGGCGGTGATATCGCGGGTCGCGTAAAAACGTTTATCCGCCGGTGCCAGCGAGTTAGTTTGCCCGATGATGGCCACACCAACCTGTTTGATGGTCTGGCGGAAATGGTCATCGCTGGGGAAAATGTCAAAACCGGGAATCGCCTCCAGCTTATCCAGCGTACCGCCGGTATGGCCCAGTCCGCGTCCGGAGATCATCGGGATATAGCCGCCACAGGCCGCCACCATGGGTCCGAGCATCAGCGAGGTCACATCGCCCACGCCGCCCGTGGAGTGCTTGTCGACCACCGGCCCGTTCAGATTCAGTGAAGCCCAGTTCAGGACGGTGCCGGAATCCCGCATCGCCATGGTCAGCGCAACGCGCTCCGGCAGTGACATATCGTGGAAATAGATGGTCATTGCCAGTGCGGCAATTTGCCCTTCGGACACGCTGTTATCGCGCACCCCGTTGATGAAGAAACGAATTTCGTCTTCAGTCAGCGCCTGGCCGTCACGTTTTTTTCGAATGATTTCTTGTGCGAGGTACAATGTCGCCCCCTTACGTCAGGGAAAGAGGAGAAGAGGCGGCCGTGAGCCGCCCGGATGAATCAGTAACCCGACTTGCTGGTGTCGCTGCTGTGCCCAAGCGTGTTGAGCAGATTTGCCAGCAGGCTGGAGGCACCAAAACGGAAATGGCGGGCATCGGCCCAGTCGGCACCCAGCGTGTCATCCGCCAGCTGCAGATAGACAGCGGCATCTTCAGCGGTGCGAACGCCGCCTGCCGGTTTGAAGCCAACCTGCGCTTTCACACCTTTGTCGCGGATGACGCTCATCATGATCTGCGCCACTTCCGGCGTGGCGTTGACCGGCACTTTACCGGTTGAGGTTTTGATGAAGTCAGCCCCGGCATCAATCGCAATTTCAGAGGCCTGACGAATCAGCGCTTCCTGCTTCAGTTCGCCGGTTTCGATAATAACCTTCAGTAAAACGCCGGCTTCCGCACAGGCGGTTTTGCAGGCCTTGACCAGATCAAAGCCGACCTGCGCATTGCCTGCCATCAGCGCGCGATAAGGGAAAACCACATCCACTTCATCAGCGCCGTAAGCGATGGCGGCACGGGTTTCGGCCAGCGCAATCTCAATATCGTCATTGCCATGAGGGAAGTTGGTTACGGTGGCAATGCGCACGTCAGGCGTGCCCTGCTCACGCAGCGTTTTACGCGCCACGGGAATGAAACGCGGATAAATACAGATGGCAGCGGTGTTACCCACCGGAGATTTCGCCTGATGACAGAGCGCGATCACTTTCTCGTCGGTGTCATCCTCGTTCAGCGTGGTTAAATCCATCAGTTTCAGGGCGCGCAGGGCCTGCTGTTTAATATCGGTCATGGTGATCTCCAGAACATCGGGTAAACGTTCGCCCACCCTTGAGTGTGATAATATTAACAATGATAACGGCCATTTTTTGTGCACAAAATCACATAAAAGTATGAAACGGCTGCAAACACTCAGCGAAAATTTAGATTATCTGCAAAGTATGGCGCAAGGCAGCCAGTATAAGTCAGCGACAGGGATGTTACTATTATAACATTTCACCAGGACACGATGTGACGGCGGGAATTATGCAAGCGAAAACAGCGCATGACTGTTGTGCCATAACGCGTCGGCGATTTCGGCGGGCGGCTCGTCACGCAGTTCACACAACACCTGCCAGACTAAAACGGCGCGCTCGGGCCGGTTTGGCTGGCCCTGGTAGCCGTTCAGCGGCATATCAGGCGCATCGGTTTCCAGCAGCAGCGACGAGAGCGGTAAACGGGCAATCGTCTGCCGGGTTTTACTGGCGCGGGGATATGTAATCGTGCCGCCTACGCCAATCGCATAGCCGAGCTTAATAAACGCCTGCGCCTGCTGCAGGCTACCGGCAAAACCGTGTACGACGCCGCGCCGTGGCACAGCCTGCCGACGCAGATGCAGTGCCAGCTGATCGTGCGTGCGGCGCGAATGCAGGATCACCGGCAGATCGTAACGTTTCGCCAGCTTCAGTTGCGCATCCAGGAAACAGGTTTGCTTATCAAACTGCGGATCGTCCCGATACAGATCCAGGCCGATCTCACCGAGGGCCACCAGCTTTGGGGGCCGCTGTTGTAACAGGCTTTCAAGCTGAGCGAGGTGCTGCTCCTCGTGCTGCTCCGTCACAATCGGATGCAGGCCGAGTGCGGCATATAACGCGCGGTGCTGCCGGGCTAACTGGCAAACAAGGTCAAAGCGCCCTGCCTCGACCGACGGCACAATAATTTTTTCTACGCCCGCGTCCGCAGCCTGGCGCAGACTGACGTCAGCCGCGTCCACAAACGGCGGAAAATCAAAGTGACAGTGGGTATCAACAAACCTCATGTCAGCGGACCCTCGCCATAAGTGCCATCGTTGCCGGTCAGCGGGATGACCGGAGCGATATCCCCCGGCTCATTTGCCACCGGCGCAGAAGGGACCACAATATCCAGCCCTGTGTGGGGCTCGGCATCGCTCAGCCATTGCCCCAGCGTGGCAATAAAGTAGCGACCACAGCGGCGCCCCAGATGGTAATCCTGATTCAACGCGGCAATACGACTGCCCAGTGCGTTACTGGCTAACACGCGCGGCGGGAAGATTTCGATGATACGTAAATCACCCGGCGGCTTTTCAATAAACTGCTGGGTTTCGCGATAGGTCTGCTCGTGATGGTGCAGAATCTTGATCATCGGCTGCAGCGCCCCGCCGCTGAACCAGCGTTCCATACGGGTCACCCAACGGGGCACATCGAACATCTGCGACGGCACGGTACGGATGACCACAATGGTATCGGCCCCGCGTTTTGCCGCTTCGCGTACGGGAATCGCATCGCTGACGCCGCCATCCAGATAGCTTATGCCTTCCAAATCCACGCCCAGACGGTAAAAGCCCGGAATGGCGCTGGAAGCCTTAATAATATCCAGCCAGTTACTGGCTGTGGGGGCAAAGTAACTGGGGGCATAATCATCACTGCGACAGGCGCACATGTAAAATTGCCGCCCCGAAGCAAACAAGGTTTCGGCGCTGGTCATGGCCAGCGGAAATTCGCTGCGGGTGATATCAATTAACCAGTCGAGATCGATAAGATTACCGCCGCGCAGGAAACGCACGGGGTCAAAGAACAGCTTACTGGTGGTATAGCGGGTAATCACCCGACGTGCATAGCCCGGCTGGCCGCAGACATAAGCGGAAAGGTTCTGCGCACCAGCAGAAGAGCCTAACAGCAACTGAAAGGGATTGAATTTTGCCCGCTGGAACTCATCCAGAACGCCTGCTGTGAAAATGCCGCGCTGGCCGCCGCCCTCGCACACTAAGGCAATCTTGTTGGCTTTAAACGGTGTGAGTGCAAGGGGTTCAATGGCCCCGAGCGTCACGGGAATACGTATACCCAATGTACCGACCTCAGAGTGGGATCCCGAAATACGAATGAAGAGAATGCAGGGAGTTAATTGTGGGTCGATACTAGCACGGAGAACCAGTCAGAGTGTCCATTAATTGTGCTATTAGCGTTGCGCTTTTTAACACTTCGTTGCGAATATGAAGCATCCTTTGCTTCACACTACCTTTCGCGACAAATAACTGGTCTCCGTTTAACGCTGACTATGCCAGCGTTAACCTGTCTGGGTCATCGCTATAGCTTTTTACGGCCAGTAAACAAGCTGATGAGGAACAGAATAATACCCACCACGAACACGACTTTCGCTGCCCATGCTGCGGTACCGGCCAGGCCACCAAAACCTAATGCAGCGGCGATCAGTGCAATCACCAGAAAAATAATGCCCCAACGAAACATAAGCCTCTCCTTAACCATTTTTAATATTGAACTGCTTGTTTCATCCCAGGATGGGTATTCTTATTTGTGCGGCCCGGACAGAGGCCTCACGGAGTCATGTTAAGACTTGACCTTCAGGTCGTTTTTAACACTTTTTACGCCTTCGATAGCTTTCGCGATGCTCTCGGCACGATCGGACTGCGCCTGGTTCGCCACTTCACCTGAGAGCTGTACCACACCGTCGGTGGTTTCAACTTTCACGTTACGTGAAGGAACCTTGTCATCTGCTAATAGCTTAGCTTTAATTTCGCTGGTTGTAGCAGCGTCACCGGCATAACCTTTCATGGACTGCTTTTTCACGTCTTTTACGTGCAGCTTGTCACTAACGGATTTCACGCCTTCCACTTTCTTCACCACGGCCACGGCTTTTTCCGCCTGGTCTTGTGAAGTCACGAAACCGCTCAGCGTCACAACGCCGTTGTGGGTTTTGACCGAAATATCGGTGCTCTTAATCGAGTCGTCATCCACCAGCGCCGCTTTCGCTTTCGCGGTCACCGCGCTGTCGTCCATAAAGCCACCGACTTTCTTCATTGAGCTGTCGATTTTCGCGCCTGCGCTGTCAGCAGTTTGTGACGCTTTCTGAGACGCGGACTCTTCTGCAAAGACGTTTCCGCTTAACAGTGCGGTACCTACCATTGCAGCCATTAATGTTTTAGTAAGCTTAGTTGTGTGCATCGATATCATCCTTCTATCTGTTAATTCGCCCCAGACTGTGGGCGCAAGAGCAGCAAACAACGCTACTGCGGCACAGGACGCATGGAGAAATAAGTCTCTTTAACCGTCCGATGAAATAAGGATAGTCGGGATTTGGCACTTTGCTCGGGTAACTGGTTGATCGTGCGTCAAAAGCGAGGAAAAAGCGTGTTTTAGGAGGGTTCTGTATCGTGGGAAACCGGGCCATTCCCAGGGAGAATGGCCCGGAAAACGCGATTAGTGTTCGCGGGTTTTGCGGAAAATGACGTCAGGATAGCGCTCCTGAGTGATGTTCAGGTTCACCATTGTTGGGGCGATATAGGTCAGATTATCGCCGCCATCCAGCGCGAGGTTGACCTCGTTTTTACGCTGGAAATCTTCAAATTTTTTGGCGTCTTTGCATTCAACCCAGCGCGCCGTCGACACGTTAATCGCCTCATAGATGGCTTCGACGTTGTATTCGCTCTTCAGGCGCGCCACCACCACGTCAAACTGCAGCACACCGACCGCACCGACAATCAGGTCGTTGTTATGCACCGGGCGGAACACCTGCACTGCCCCCTCTTCCGACAGCTGGACTAATCCTTTCAGCAGCTGTTTCTGCTTAAGCGGATCGCGCAGGCGGATACGGCGGAACAGTTCGGGGGCGAAGTTCGGAATCCCGGTAAACTTCATGTTTTCACCCTGCGTAAAGGTGTCGCCGATCTGAATGGTGCCGTGGTTATGCAGGCCGATAATGTCGCCCGGATAGGCTTCTTCCACATGCGAACGGTCGCCCGCCATAAAGGTCAACGCATCCGAAATCACTACATCTTTGCCGGTACGGACCTGACGCAGCTTCATGCCTTTTTCATAACGCCCCGACACGACGCGCATAAAGGCCACGCGGTCACGGTGTTTCGGGTCCATGTTGGCCTGAATTTTAAACACAAAGCCCGTGAATTTCTCTTCTTTGGCTTCAACGGTGCGGGTATCGGTCTGGCGCGGCATAGGGCGCGGCGCCCACGCCACCAGGCCATCCAGCATATGATCTACGCCGAAGTTACCCAGTGCGGTTCCGAAGAACACCGGCGACAGCTGACCGCTGAGAAACGCGTCCAGTTCAAACTCGTGTGATGCGCCCTGCACCAGCTCCAGCTCGTCACGCAGTTGCGAGGCCAGCTCTTCCCCGACGGCCGCATCGAGGTCAGGGTTGTTCAGGCCCTTAACGATGCGGACTTCCTGAATCGTGTGACCTTTACCGGTCTGATACAGGTAGGTTTCGTCCTTGTAGAGATGGTAAACGCCTTTAAACAGCTTGCCGCAGCCAATCGGCCAGGTGATGGGCGCGCAGGCAATTTTTAGCTCACTTTCCACTTCATCCAGCAACTCCATCGGATCGCGGATATCACGGTCAAGTTTGTTCATAAAGGTCAGGATCGGCGTATCGCGCAGACGGGTTACTTCCATCAGCTTACGGGTACGATCCTCGACGCCTTTCGCCGCATCGATCACCATCAGGCAGCAGTCGACCGCCGTCAGCGTACGATAGGTATCCTCGGAGAAGTCTTCGTGCCCCGGTGTATCCAGCAGGTTTACCAGGCTGTCACGATAGGGAAACTGCATAACGGAGGTAGTAATCGAAATACCACGCTGCTTTTCCATCTCCATCCAGTCGGATTTTGCGTGCTGGTTAGAGCCACGGCCTTTTACCGTACCGGCGGTCTGGATAGCCTGTCCGAACAGCAGAACTTTTTCGGTGATGGTGGTTTTACCGGCATCCGGGTGCGAGATAATCGCGAAGGTGCGGCGGCGTGCCACCTCTTCTAAAAAGGGATTAGACATGAGTGAATTCTTCTCAACGTAGCCACGCACTCTCAGGCGCAGCAGATAAATCACGGTGGCCGGCAGAATTTTACCGGCGAGTAAACGGTGCCAGATGCGACTTTCTGTCGTCGCGGGATGAGCGCAAAGTTACATTGGCGTGATTCCGGTTACCTGGTCAACTTTAAGGCGGCATAGCATACAATATTTTGCGCTATTGGCCTACAGCGGACGGAAGAGAAAGTCGCGCCACCGGCAAACAGCGGGTCACTGCGCAGCAGATGGCTGCTGGTGAAGTCAACGCGGGGGAAATGACGCCGGGTTTTCTCCGGTCTTTGCGGTATTCATCCCGCCGCCTCGCCAGCGGGTTAATCCACCAGTTCAATGCCCAGACTTTCCAGCAGGCAAACCGCCTCCAGCCGCGAAAAGCGGGTTTTTTCGACTGTGTTATTAAAGATGTTGATGGCGTAATGCCAGGATTCCGTCAGATCGGCCCCGCGCAGCACGGTGTGATGAAACAGGCTGCCCGTCATGTCACACTCGGTCAGCGTTGCACCCGTTAAATCACACTCTCTGAAATCCACCTCGATCAGTTTGCATCCTTCCATTTTCACACCGTGCAGCCGCAGACCAAAAAACGATCCGCTGGTCAGGATACACGTTGAAAAGTGCAATTCATGGTCCAGGTAAAAATCAGGCCACCAGGCTTTCGTCCAGTCCATGCCGGTCAGCTTGCAGTCGTTAAAGTGAACGCCAAAGAAGCGGGTGCCGGACGGATCGACCAGACTGAGGTTACAGTGCGTAAAGACGCAGTTAATGAATTTACAGGCTGAAAAGCGCGCCGAGGTAAAGTTAACGTGCGTAAATTCACAGTCTTCAAAATGCGCCTGCGTGAGCACCGGTTCGCTGAGATCGCAGGTGGTAAAACACGCATCATAGTATTCAGTGTTGCTTTCCAAAGATTGCATTTTTACGCCATCCTCTTTCGTGCGAAGACACAGGCCCCGCTCCGCATAGTAAACCCCGGTCAGGCACACCAGTGTAATGCTGTTCATGCTTCCTGACGCGATTATGGCCTTACCTTATCACCATGACGGGAAAAAGCGGTTGCCGGACAGTAGCAGAACGCCGCAGAACGCGGTCCACTGACGGATCCGGGCCGACTGGATAAACCGCCTTCACGCCCGCGCGTCCGGCACAACCTGGCTCAGACACAGGCAGAAAAGCAGACCACAATGATAATCGCTCGCATTCAAGAGTTGAAATAATTCTTTTTAAATCAATCAGATAAAATGGTATTTTTTTAACAAAATGCTTCACATTTCTTATAAGCCTGATGCATAATTCATCACTTATCACCTGTCTATTTACAATGAAATAAGGACGCGGCCATGCTGACTGCTGAAATGACTGGGCGTTTAAACGACCAGCTGAACCTGGAATTTTTCTCCGCGAATCTCTATTTACAGATGAGTGCGTGGTGCAGCGATAAAGGCTATGAGGGCGCAGCGTCCTTCCTGAAAATGCACTCACGTGAAGAAATGGAACACATGCAGCGCCTGTTTAACTACCTGAGCGATACCGGTGCGATGCCGGTGCTGGGTACCATCGCAGCCCCGCCTGTTGCCTACAATTCACTGAACGAAGTGCTGATTCAGGCGCTGGATCATGAAAAGCTGATCACCAGTAAGATTAACGAGCTGGCCCATGCGGCAATGACCACCCAGGACTATTCGACCTTCAACTTCCTGCAATGGTACGTTGCGGAACAGCATGAAGAAGAGAAGCTGTTTAAAACCGTACTGGACAAACTGGCGATGGTCGGCGAAGGCGGCAATGGCCTGTTCCTGGTAGATAAAGACCTGGGACGCATGAGCACTGAAACGCACTCAGCCTGAATACAAACCGGCCCACGCAGGTGGGCCGGTGGTTATCGTAACGAACCCTACCGGTCTGACACGTTACGGCTTATGCCAGCCGATAGCATGACGTCATTTCACCGTTGATCCACAACGTACGTTTCTCACCCGGCGGTAAGATAACCGTCATTTCCCGCCATGCTGGCAGATAATCCCCGCGCTTCTCGACCGTCAGATCCAGCCGCGACGCGCTACTGGTTAACGTCCAGCTCAGCCAGAGTGCATTGCCCTGGCGCCAGCCGTGCGATTCGCCGTCATCGTCAAACAGCTCACCGTGGGTTGTGGCGTTGCCCGGCGCAGGCCATACCTGCAGTTCACGCACGTTGTCACGTTGCGCATCGGTGGTGGTTTCACACTGGCCAAGCGGAAGCGCGGCACCTGCGCGCACCAGCAGCGGCAGGCGATCCAGCGGTGCATCCAGCGTAACTGTTTGTCCGCCCGCCAGCCAGTTGCCGTTATGCCAGTCATACCAGCCGTGTGGATTCTCGGGTAGATATACGGATCGGGTACGCGCGCCCTGCTCCACAACGCTGGCGACCAGCAGGTCGCGTCCCAGCATAAAGTCATCGCACTCATCATAGGTCCGTGCATCGTTCTCATGGTCCAGGAAAGTCGGACGCAGCATCGGTTCATCGTGCGCGCTGGCCTGCCATGCCAGCGTATACAGATACGGCATCAGTCGGTAACGCAGGCGAATCGCCTCGCGGATCATTGGCGTGGCTTCCGGATACATCCACGGCTCATTCACGGTGTGATCGTCATTCCATGAGTGAATGGTAAAACGCGGATGCATAACCCCATTCTGAACCCAGCGCACAAACAGCTCCGGATCCGGTTTATCCCCGGCAAAGCCGCCGACATCGTGCCCCACGTTAAACAATCCTGACAGGCTCATCCCCAGTCCCATGCGGATGTTGTAGCGCAGGGTCTGCCAGTTGGTCCGGTTATCCCCGCTCCAGGTCTGCACATAGCGTTGCATACCGGCACAACCCGAACGGGAAATCAGGTACGGGCGTTTTTCCGGGGCAAAACGCTGTTGGGCTTCCAGCGAGGCGCGCATCATCAGCAACGGCATGACCGGACGAATATGCTTAATGGCAATCGGCTGGCCGAAGCCATGACAGCGCGCTTCGCCGTCCCAGACTTCATATTCATTGTTGTCGTTCCAGGTCGCGTCGATGCCTTTTTTCAGCAACTGCTCCGTGACGTTTTCCTGCCACCACGCCACCGTTTTGGGATGGGTGAAATCCAGATGCGAACCTTCGTCGTCCCAGAACACGGAGCGTTCTGGCTGATCCTGCTCAGAATCACGGATAAACAGTCCCTGAGCCGCCACCTCGTCATAGCGCGGATGATCCTGTAACAGACAGGGTTTGATATTGGCTGCCAGCTTCATCCCGGCATCATGGAACGCGGCGGTCATCGCCTCGGGATTGGGCACTTTGTCGTAGTTCCAGTTAAAGACATAGCGCTTGTTATTAATCGAGGTATAACCGGATGACAGCTGAAACGAATCACAGGGGATCTCATGCTCACGGCACAGCTGGATGAAGGAGAGCAGCTGGTGTTGCGCATCCGGCGCATCGGTGTAGTGCATGGTGGATCCGCTATAGCCCAGGCTCCATTTCGGCTGAAAGAGCGTTCGGCCCGTCAGGCGCACAAACGCCTTGGTCACATCCAGCAGCGTCGGCCCCAGCATCATGTAGTAATCCAGATCGCCCGCCTCTGCACGATAGCGGCGATAAGGCAGATGGTAGTTATCCAGCTCATTGCCCAGATCGAGCCAGCTACTGGAAAGATTATCGTAGAACAGTCCAAAACTGACGCCGTCGCGCTGGGTCAGCGTGAAGGGAATATGTTTATAGAGCGGATCGGTGCTGGCCGCGTTATAGCCCATCGCATCCAGATTACGCATCTCATAGCGGCGATTAACCCGGTTAAGATCCCCGCTCTTTTCGCCCAGGCCATACACCCGATCCTGCGGCTGACGGCGCTGGTAATGTTCAACGCCATCGCCATGCATGTTCAGCAGATAAGCCCCGGTATGACGATCGGCCGCCAGCGGCTGCCACTCTGTGCCATCGAAATGCTCCCAGCTAAGGTACAACGGCGAATGCACCGTCACGCGCAGCCGGTCGGTGGCCAGGCGAACAAACTGCGCCCCCTGTTCAAAGGTGAATGCGGGCAACGAAAAGCCTTCCAGCGATTCCCGATCGCGCCCCTGCCAGGGCACATCATCCTGAGGCGCAATGCTCCAGGTCCGGTTTAATGCCAGCTCCCCGTCGCGTTTCAATAACACGCGCATCAGCCCGCTTTCCAATACGTAAATACGTAAAAAGTGACGCTGCTCAGTTTTCAGTTCGACGAAGTGCGCTGCCTGCTGATGGAGCGTCCATGTCTTAAGCGTTTTCATCAGATTACCCTCAATTTTTAGCAATATTCTGGCGGCGTTCGGCGATAAACATCACCAGGAAAACCGCGCCAATCAGGTCAAAGAAACCCATGGCAATAAACAGGGGATTGAAGCCAATCGTGTCGGCGGTGACGCCGATAATCAGCGAGAAGATAAAGCTGGCGATCCAGGCGCAGGATCCGCGCATGCCGTTGACTGTCGCCATCTGGCGGCGATCAAAACGCTCTACCACCAGCGCACTCAACATGCAGGAGATCACCTGATGACCGAAGCCACCAATGGAGATCAGCGCGATGGCCAGGTAGGGATCTTTAACCAGCGTCATTAACGCCAGCGAGATCATCAGCACCGCACCGGTGATCGAACTGGCGACGATCGAGTTCACCCGGGTGCAGCCAAACCAGCGCACATAAATTTTGGTCAGATAACCACTGGCCACGCTGCCAATATCTGCCGCCAGGAAGGGCAGCCAGGCAAACATCACGATCTGTTTCAGATCCATGCCGCGTTCATTGGCGAGGTAGAGCGGCACCCAAAAGCTCAGCACGGCCCAGGCGGGTTCGGCTAAAAAGGCCGGAATGGCAATGCCATAGAATTTCTTTTCTTTGCCGATGACTTTCAGCGCGGTAAAGAACGGTAACTTTTCACCGATGACTTCCTTGTCCTGCGTAATAAAATCCCGCTCTTCATCCGACAAACGAGGATGGCGTTCCGGTGAGTGATAACCCCACCACCAGAGCGCGACCCAGATAAGGCCAAGGCCGCCGGTCAGCAGGAACGCGCCCTGCCAGCCAAAGGAGATATGGGCGACATAGATGATGGGCGGTGCCAGCATCGCGCCAATAGAGAACCCCACGCCCGCCCAGCCTGCCGCAACCGGACGTTCCTTTTTCGGAAACCACTCGCCGATGGCCTTGGCGTTGGCCGGCGTCGCCGCCGCTTCGGAGGCGCCCATCACAAAGCGCAGCAGCGCCAGATGCAGCCAGCTTCCCGCCCCGGCGTGCAGCAGGCAGGTGATCGACCAGATGACGGCGCAAATCAGAAAGCCCATCTTCAGACCGATGACATCGATTAACCAACCGCACACGGGCTGAAACAACGTGTAGGCCAGCTGGAAGGCGGCAACGACCCAGGAATATTGCTCGGTGCTCATATTCAGGGTGTTTTTCAGTTCAGGGGCCAGAATGCCCAGGGAGTTTCGGGTGATGTAGTTCACCGTCACGCCAAGCAGAAACATGCCCAGCATCCACCAGCGCAGATTTTTTATGATCCGCAGCGGGCGCGATGCGCTGCGGGCAGAGGTTGAGTCGAGACTCATGATGACGCTCCTGTAGCCAGTGATTATCACGTTGCCGTGAACAAACTTCTCTCTGCCCCGACCTTAAAAAAGCGCAAAACGTGGGTACAGCCAATTTTTTGCAACTCTTTTCATGGCAAGCTTGCAGCACAACAAAAATGTCCGTTCACACCAGAAAGGACACGATTCAGCACTTTATGAAAAATTTTTCATTTGCAGACTTGAGGGCGATCACAGAATGAAACAAAGCTTAAAAGTGAGCGAAATTGCCGCCCTGAGCGGTGTGTCGGTGAGCACGGTTTCACGCGTTCTGGCCGGCAAAGCCAACATTCGCCCTGCCACGCGCGACAAGGTACTGCGTATTGCCCAACAGCAAGGTGTGCTGGACAACCTGCACCATGGCCGGCTGCTGCTTAATGACCTGATCGTGTTTGCGCCGCCGCGTGCCTTCGATATTCGTACGGATATTTTCTATTACAAGGTGATCCAGGGGATCAGCGAAGCCGTGAAACCGCACGATGTCCGGGTGCGCTACTGCCCGCTGGAAGAAGTCGACAGCGATGCGGCACTGTTTATCGATAAGATGCAGCAGACCGAAGCTGCGCTGGTGATTGGTATTGATGATGAACATATCCATCAGCTGGCCGCTGAAATGCACAAGCCCTGCGTGCTGATTAATGCCCGCGACCGCCGGATGCGCCTGCCGTCGGTCTCCCCCGATCATCATCTGATTGGCGAGTTCTCAGCACGCTATCTGTTTGAACAAGGCCACCGGCAAATCCTGTCGCTGCACTGCCTGCGGCGCTACACGATGGAGCAGCGGCTACAGGGCGTCCGTGATGCCTGGCATGCCATGAATCTGCGCTTCGACAGCCGTCAGCATCTGTTAACGCTGAACAGCTTTAGCAGCAATGACGCCCGCGACCGGCTGAGCGACTACCTGCGCCATTGCCCTCAGGCGCAGCGGCCCACGGCCATTCTGGCCAGCGGCGATTATATTGCCGCCGGGGCGGTTCAGGCGTTACAGCAGGCGGGCCTGCGGGTGCCGGAGGATGTGTCGGTGATGAGCATGGATGGTTTTAACCTGGCGACCGTTCAGGAGATCCCCTTAACCTCGGTACAGGTGCCACGCGATGAGCTGGGCGAAGCCGCGGTGAGAATTCTTCAGTCGCTCCGGTTAGATCCGGATCTTCCTCCGGGTAACCTGCTGCTGAACGGCAAACTGGTGGTGCGCGATTCGGTACGCCGCATCCGGGATAATCCGGGCCATGCGCCGGTACAGCAGTACGGGCTTTACAGTTGAAGCCGTTTGCTAAAGCGTCAGACAAAACTCTCCCAGCGGGATGACAGCGTGAAGTGACGCTGCCAGCACAGCGTGCTACCCGCACGGGCCATCAACTGCTGACACTGTTCGGGTGCGACAAAGGCGGGGATCACCTGCTCGGCTCCGCAGTGTTTTATCAGGGCCAGTTGATCGTCCAGCGGCGGATGAACGTTCCAGGGCAGCCACTGCGCCAGCCCGTTTTGCAGCATCTCAAAGGCTCGTGTCCCGCGGGCGACGTGGCTACTAAAAATCAGGGTAAACTCAGGGCAGTGGCTCAGCGTGGCCGCCAGACCGCTGTCGGCGACCGCATCGGCAGCCACGATTACGCTGTCAGGTTGCCAGCGTGCCGGTGTCGGCTCGCGCAGCAGCGGCAGTAACGCCAGCGCCGTGGCGGCCGGTAACGTTTTTTGCGCCAGCAACTGGGAGACTTCCTCGCGCACCTGCGGACACAGCCTGACCGGTAATCCCTGGCTGCGCAGTCGCAGGGCCATCTCTGGCCCTCTGCCATGTAACGGTGCCGTGACCACCGCCCCGTGTCGGGCCGCCTGCACCAGCGCGTCGACCTGTTGATGCAGACGCTGATGACGGTCGCCGTAGGACGCATCGGTAATCAGCCAGCGCGCCCGTGGTGGGCGGTCAAACGGTAACAATAATGACTCGCGGCTCCAGTCACCCATATAGGTGATGCCGCCAGCGACAGGCAGATGAAGCCACACGGATCCTGGTGAATGTCCGCTCCGGCCGGTAAACAGATTCAGTGGCCCTACGGCGCACTGGCCCTGTAAAGGCAGCGCATGTCGGCAGCGCGCAGGCACCGGACCGTCGCCCAACTGCTGCCAGGTGATGTCCGTCGCGTAAACCGGTGGCGAGCCCAGTTGCTGCCAGCTGTCCAGCGCCCCGGTATGATCGCGATGAGAATGGGTCAGGCAGATCGCATCAACCTGACCGATGGCGGCCAGATCGGGTCTGACGCCCGGCTCCGGCCCGGCACCCAGGTCCCACAGCAGACGATAGCCCTGAATCTCCAGCAGGAACGCCGCGGGCAATTTGCCGCCCACCCCGCTCACAACGGTCAGGCTTGCCATGGCAATGTACCCTGTGGCAGACGACGCGTTAAACGCGTCGCCAGCAGCATTAACGTCAGAACCACCAGTATCATCAGGCAACCCACCGCCGCCGCCAGCGGCGCAGATCCGCCTTCATCAAGAAAGATAATCGTGGGACCGAGGGTTTGCGTTTCCGATGTCACCAGCAGAACCGATACCTGAATTTCGTTTAACGCGGTAAGAAACACCAACAGACCGCCTGCCAGTGCGGAGGGTGCGGCCAGCGGCAGTAAGATATCGCGCATACGGCGCATCAGTCCTGCGCCACACAGACGGGCGGCTTCATCAAGCGCAGGTTCGATTTGCGCGAAGCCAGCCAGCACAGGCCGCAACACCAGCGCCAGAAAGTTGGACAGATAGGCGGCCAGAATGATCCAGACCGTGCCATAAATCGACACGTCCAGCAGCGGAAGCGGCGGCAGAAAAAACAGGATTGCCGCCACGCCAGTGACAATACCGGGCAGCGCATAGGTCAGCTCGCTGGCGAACCACAGGCCGCGAACCAGTCGGGTACGCTGCCAGCTCAGAAAAAAAGCCAGAAACAGCGCCATGGCGGTCAGGATCAGCGTCGCCAGCCCGGTCAGCCACAGGCTGGTTGCAAAAGCATGGCGGATGGCGGGATAGCCCCACAGCGCCTGAAAAAAGTTTTCCAGCGTCAGGGTTTGCCACGTCAGAGCCTGTCCAAAACCCCGCGTCAACGCGCTGGTCAGCAACGCACTGACGGGCAGGATAAGCGTTGCGACCATCCACAGCCAGGCCAGAATTTCTGTCGGCAAACGTGCGCCCTGTAGCGGTTGTCGCCACGCCTGCGGGGATCCACTGACGCGGACATCGCGCCGTCCGCCCAGCCAGCCGCTCAGCAACATGCCCGACAGGCTAATCAGCGCCATCAGCAACGAATAGACAGCCGTGTCCGGCAACGCACCCGGACCTGTCGCGTTAAGCTGTTGATAGACCAGGGTGATAAGCGTCGGCAGGCGCGCCGGAATGCCCAGCATGGCCTGAATACCAAAATTGCCGACGGCCGCGACAAAGGCCAGCGCGGCGCCGGCAAACAGGGCCGGACGCGCCAGCGGCAAAATGATGGTGCGAAGAATCTGCCCATGTGACGCGCCACTGATACGCGCCGCTTCCACCAGTTCGGCGGGTAAACGCCGCAGACCGGCCCGTACCGTCAGAAACACCAGCGGCGCGCTGTGCAGGCCCAGCAGCAGTACGATGCCGCCCCATGAAAAGAGCGGCTGATCGCCTGGCGCGAACCAGGGTAAACCCAGTAACTGAAACAGTGAGGCCAGCAGGCTACCCGGTGCCAGCGCCTGCAGCCAGGCCAGCGCGGTCACCTGGGGCGGAATCATCAAGGGCAGAATAAACGCAAAAACCCAGGCTGCTTTGGCGCGCATATCGCTGAGCGCGACCAGCCAGGCAGCGAGCGTGCCCAGCAGCAGCGACAACAGTGTGGCACAAAGCCCGATACTCAAGGTATTGAGCGTTGCACTGAGGACCCGCCGACTGACCAGCAACTGCGCCAGCCGCGTCAGATCGGGGACGCCCTGCGGCGCTACCGCCGTCCAGATAAGCCGGGCAAAAGGCGCCACCGACAGCAGCCCAATCATCAACACCAGCACGCCCAGCACCCACGGCTCGGCGCGAAAACGCCCGCGTGTAAGATGCCAGCAGCGAGGCTGACTGTCGTGACTCAGCACGCTCATGCTCAGCCTCCGAACAGTGCGGTAAACTGCGCCCGCACCTGCGCATCATCCGCAACCGCCTTTTCCACGTCCGGCGTCAGCAGTTTGATCTGCGCAACCGGAGCAAAGCCTTCCGGCGCGGCTACGCGATCGTCAACCGGCCGGTTGCCCTGATCGGCCACCAGTTTCTGGCCCTGCTCTGACAGTAAAAAATTCACAAAGGCTTTCGCAGCGGGCAGGTTGTGGACGGATTTCATAATGGCAACCGGTTCGGTGACGTAAGACACGCCCTCTTTGGGATACACCAGATCGATCGGCGATCCTTGCTTTTTCGCCCGGATAATATCGGCATCGGTGATCACGCCATATTTATCCATCCCGCTCGCCACGGCTTTCAGTGCTGGCCCGTTGCCTCCCTGCGGCGCGATGCCCAGCGCCGCCAGCTGTTTATAGAAGTTCCAGCCGATGTCAGGCGTGGCGATGTCGGTATGGAGTTTGTACAAGGCCGCCCCGGAATAGAGCGGACTCGGCATCGCGATTTGGCCTTTGTTATCGGCGTTGAGCAATGCGTTCCAGCTGTTGACCGGTTTGGCCCGTTGCGTGTTGTAGGCAATGACCGTGGCAATGATCTTGGTGCCAAAAAAGGTCTTGTCACGATCGTAGAAGGACGGCTTCAGGTGTGCAACGGGGGCGTCCTGATAGGCATAGAGCTGCTGCTCTTTCTTCAGCGCGCCGAGATTAATGGCATCCGCGACCAGCAGCACATCAGGCTTGACTCTGCCGCTCATCATTTCCGTATGCAGCACGTTCATTAACTGCGTGGTGCCGTTGCGCGTCCACTCCACCTGAATATCGGGATAGGCCGCTTTGAACGCATCCATCGTTTGCTGTGCAATTTCCGGTGCCTGCGAGGTGTACACCACCAGTTTACCGGTGGGCTGGTCTGCCGCCTGCGCCAGCGCTGAGCCTGCCAGCAATACGGTAAACAGCAGCGAGGTCACCGAAGTGAAAATAGCCTTTTTCATACTGTCTGAAGTCCTTTATGCGGGGAGAATCCAGCCGTCAGTCACGATAATGCCGACGGTATCGTCAACCGTAAGCGCAGAAACGTCGTCGAGGGCCAGGGTAAAAGACACATCAGGCGCTGCCGAGGGAGACAGATGGACGTCGTAATGACCGCCACGGTAGACCAGACGTGTGATCTGCGCGGCAAAATGCCCGGTTTCGCCCTGGGCCAGGCGGAAACTGGCGCGATGGAAACTGGCTTTGCCATAAGGTAAGGCTGTCTGCTGCGCGGCACAACGCAGCCGTAGTCGCGTACCGCAGAGCATGACCGATGCCACGCCCTGTCCCAGGGGTTCAATATCCTGTATCGGTAGCACACGTCCTTCATCGATAAAGGTAGCAACCATCTCGTTGGCCGGTTCGCGCCACAAGGTTTGTGGCGAGGCAAACTGCATCACCTGCCCCCCCTCCATCACCACAATACGATCGGCCAGTGCCATGGCCTCACGCTGATCGTGGGTGATGTAAATCAGCGTCGCGCCGCTGTGACGATGAAAACGGCGAAATTCGTCTTCCATCGCCGCACGCAGATGTACGTCAAGGTTAGCCAGGGGTTCATCAAGCAGCACCAGCCGTGGCCTGGCCACCAGACAACGCGCCAGCGCCACGCGCTGACGCTGGCCCCCGGAGAGATCGGCCGGGTGCCGATCGGCAAACGCCAGCAGATCGACCAGCGTCAAGGCCTGCCGGATGCGATCCGCCCGTTCAGTTCGGTTTACGCCGGTGACTTTCAGGCTGTAGCCCACGTTTTCGGCCACCGTCATGTGCGGCCACAGCGCGTAGTTTTGAAACACCACGCCAAGATCGCGACGTTCCGGAGGCAGGTGAAAATCCGAAGCAGCAAACACGGTGTCGTCCACCCGAATCTCGCCGCGATCCAGCGTTTCGAATCCGGCGATCAGGCGTAGCAAGGTTGTCTTGCCGCAGCCGGACGGACCCAGCACGGCGACAAATTCGCCCTGCTGGATCTTCAGCGTTACGTCATGGATAACCGGCTGCGCCGCGAAGGCCTTATGCAGCCCGGTGAGAGAGAGTGCGGCCATATCTACTGTGCCTTTGCCATAAACGTCCTGCGTTAAACGTTACGACACGTTGATGACAGCACCGTGACATCCCGCTACTTCGGCAGATGCACCGCCACGTAACGTTCATAGCGCGACGGCTTGATTTTGGTGAGATCCGCCAGCACCAGCCCATCAATACAGTTGTTAAAATCGGGATCGCTTCCGAAATCAATAAACTGCACGCCGCCCGGCTCGTACACTTCGCAGTACTGTTTGTACAGGGTCGGAATCGCAGCGCCAAGGTTACTGAGCAGTTGTTTCAGCCGCTGCAGATCCTCTTTGTAATCATTACCGCTGAACTGTGCCAGCACGTCAGGCAGCGAGGCCGGATACGGGCAGCGTGAGGTAGCCAGCGGAAAATCTGTCGGGAAGTAGATGCGGTAGAACGCCACCAGCAAATCACGCGCCGCCAGCGGCATGGTGCCTGAAATCGAGACCGGCCCGAACAGATAGCGTACTTCGGGATATTTGGCGACATAGGCACCAATGCCGAGCCAGAGGTAATCCAGTCCACGTTTGCCCCAATAGGCTGGCTGAATAAAGCTACGGCCCAGCTCGATGCCCTGGCGCAGGATTGGGATCATCCGTTCATCGTAATGGAACAGGCTGTGGCTGTAGAGACCTTCCATTCCGCGCCGTTCCAGCTGTTCGCCACCCGGAATAAACCGGTAGGCACCGACGATTTCCAGTTCGGCGTCATCCCACAGAATCAGGTGATAATAGTCATCATCGTAGCTGTCCAGGTCACGACGACGTCCGCTGCCCTCGCCCACGGCGCGAAACGCAATTTCACGCAACCGGCCCAGCTCGCGCAGGATTGGCACCCAGGTTGCGCCGTTGCGTCGCCACAGATAGATCTGCTTACCGTCGGTGGTCGTTCCCAGCAGCTCGCTTTGCAGTAGCGCTTTCTTCAGTTCAGCGCGGTCTTCCGCCAGGGCGATAGCGGATTCGGTCTGGAACAGCCCCTTTTTCCCCTGCCCCAGGCGATAGACATGTTTACGCACACGTTTTGCCAGCTCTTTGCCTGGCGTGTGACCATCGTGCCAGTGCGCGAACGGAATCTGTGCTCCAATGCGCAGTTTGATGCGCATGCCGCGCTGCTTAAACATTTCACGCACCAGCATCAGCATCGCCACCGGTGGGGCGACTTTGGCGGTGGTGTAAAACAGGGAGCTGTTACGCCCTTCAACGTGCACCGGTACCAGCGGTGCGCGGGCTTTCGCGGCAAGGCGCAGGAAGCTGTGATGCCATTCACGGTCGCGAACGCCCGCGCTGGTGAGACGGGAAACTTCCCCGGCAGGGAAAATAATCAGTACGCCCTGATTATTGAGGTGCTGCTGCATGTGTTGCAGCTGCTGGCGGCTGGTACGGTTACCGATGTTGTCGACAGGCAACATCAGACTGTTGAGCGGCTCCAGTAACATAATCAACCGGTTTGCCACGATTTTGACATCACGGCGCACCTGGGAGATCGCATGCAGGAGTGCCATGCCATCAATCGTGCCCAGCGGATGGTTCGCCACCACCACGACCGGGCCGCGCGGCGGAATTTGTTCCAGATCGCGCTCGCTGAGTTCGCAGCGTACATCAAGGTGTTCCAGTACCTGCTCCACCATATCCAGCCCTTTCAGGTGGGGATAGCGCGCGGCAAAGCGCTGGAATTCATCTTCACGCAACACCCACTTCAGCATCCGTTTCTGCCAGTTGGCAGGACGCTGGTTAGGCCAGAAACTCTCAATAACCTGATCGACTGAAAACATAGTTAACCTTTCGTGCCTGTCCCAGAGATACAGCGAAAGTAAGTCGCGATGTTTGCACTTTTATGAATCGGGACAAATCGAAGGGCAAAATTGTCAGCACAGTCTGCTGAGAACGCATGGAAATACGGATTTTATTTACTAAAAACAGCAGGTTAATAAAGACAATTTCGCCAGAGCGAAACGCGGCGTAAAGGGGGAAAAGTCGGCTATGACGTGGCAGTCACTTGCCCTTGCCGGGAGAAACAAGGGGCGGTTGCGCGGCGTAAAAAACGGCAGCGCAACCGTGCAACGGGTCCCTGCCTTACTGCTGGTGCATGATGGTGGCAACGGGATTCCAGATCTCCGTCATCGCCCCGGCTTTGCCTGTGAAGGGATCGCGTGTTGGCAGGGGCACTTTTTTCACTTTTTCCTGCGACAGTTTGAGCAGACCGATTTCGTCGCGCAGAATCTCGGGCTTCAGGCCCTCGGGATACGCGCCCACGGCCATGAAGTCTTCGCTGGCCGACACCTGACGGTGCCCAACGCCCGCAGGAATCAGGACGGCATCGCCCGCCCGCAGGGTAATCATACGGCCGCTGTCCCCACCAAACAGCACTTCAGCCCAGCCTTCCGCCACACCCAGCAGCTCATGCGTGTTGGGATGATAGTGCATGTAGGGGAAGATCTGATCGCGCCAGTCCGAAGGCCAGCCATTTTTTTCAAACGTCGTCTCAAACCAGCGCGCGATGTCCTCTTCCTCTTCAGGCACAACGCGCGGCCAGATGATGAGCGGCAACGGATTATTGGGCACGCCAGCAGACGGGCTGGCGAACATCAAATGTTGCGGGTTATTCGATGCACCGGCTGAAAATGTCCCTGCGGCGAAAGACATCAGCAACATCAGACTGGAAGTTTGGGCAGTCATACAATGTCTCCTTTTTTCTATAGTGTGACAAAGGTCGCAGGTGATGTAATGTGCGCCATGCATCACAATTTACACAATCATCCAAACTCGCTAACCAAAGCCAAATTAATTGTTAACAATTCCACCTTAAGTCGGTAAGGCTTTGTATCGTGGTAGGATTAATCTGTAAAACGCGCAACACAATGCGCCCGTCGCTGAGCAGGCCGGGAAAACCTGCAAGGGCAACCGGCCATGCAGCCTGTTTATATCAGGAAGGGATGAGCGAAAACAGGCTGACCGCGCAGCCTTCTTCTGTCAGATGAGACGGGATTATTCGCCCGTGCTGGCGCTGGACTGTCAGGGCCTGTGGGGGAAAATCCGCCTGCAGGCCCTGAATCAGTACACAATACCGGGTGGGTTAATCGTGGAATGGGTGATCGCCTCATCCTGCTCACCCCAGCGTTGCAAAACCTGCTGATATTGTCCGCCTGCAATCGTGCCATCGAGTGCAGTTTGCAGCGCCGCCGCCAGGCCATTGCCCTTTTTCGTGGTGACGGCAACCCAGGCGCGAAACGGCCCCTGGCCCACCAGTTTCGTCTGGCCCCGTGAGGCGACTTTCCAGGCCGCCACAGAATGTGGACCAAACATCACATCGGCCCGCCCAGATAGCAGATACAGCGTGGCTGAAGCATCATCGGTCAGATAGATCGGCGTAACCGGCGGCAAGCCCTTCGCCCGATTCTGTGCGTCCCAGTTCAGCAGAATGCGTTCCTGATTGGTCCCCGAGGCCACGATGATACGTTTCCCTGCCACGTCCGCCGGTGAGGTGATCGCGCGGAGGGGACTGTCAGCTTTGACCGAAAAGGCATGGTTATCGGCACGATAGGTCGCGAAATCAAATTTCTGCTTTCGCTCTTCGGTTACTGCGATGTTAAACATGGCTACGTCATAGCGGCCTGCGCGAATGCCCAGGGGCCAGTCCTCCCAGGAGGCCGGCACCAGTTTCAGTTTGAGTCCCAGGCTGTCTGCCAGCAGGCGGGCAATGTCCGGATCGCTGCCAATGCGCGTCACGTTATCCGACGCCAGCAGCGCCAGCGGCGGTGAGTGGATAGCCGAGGTGGCGACGGTCAAGGTGCCCGGCTCCACAAACGGAAAATTCGCCGGGATTTTTCTCACCGCTTCCGGGTTCACGGGCGCATGAATGGGCTGTTCATTCTGGGCGGCATCCCGTCTTTCTTCGGCGCATACCGTACCGCTCACCAACACCGCTAACAGCGTCAGAGACGCGTATTTCATATCGGCTCCTTATAATACGCGTGCCAGAAAGCGGCGGGTGCGTTCATGACGTGGATGGTTTAGCACCTGGGCACTGCTGCCCTGCTCAACAATTTTTCCGTCCACCATAAACACCACGTTGTCGGCAACTTCACGGGCAAAGCCAACCTCGTGCGTCACGATAACCAGGGTGGTGCCGGAGCGGGCCAGTTTTTTAATCACATCCAGCACCTCGCCTACCAGTTCAGGATCCAGCGCGGAAGTCGGCTCATCAAACAACATGACACGGGGTTGCAGCATCAGGGCCCGGGCAATTGCAATGCGTTGTTGCTGACCGCCCGACAGATGACGCGGCCAGGCATCCGCTTTATGGCGCAGGCCGACCGTCTCCAGTAGCTCGCCAGCCCGGATGATCGCCTCACGTTTTGAGAGCTGCCGGTGCGCTATCGGCGCTTCGATTAAATTTTCCAGCACCGTGAGATGAGGAAACAAATTGAAGTTCTGAAAAACATAGCCAACGTTGACGCGCTGGCGCAGTATCGCTCGCGCCTTCAGTTCATAGAGTGTATTTCCCCGACGCTGATAACCGATGTACTCACCGTCGATCTGAATAAAGCCTTCGTCCACGCGTTCCAGATGGTTGATGGTGCGCAGCAGGGTCGACTTTCCTGAACCGGATGGCCCCAGAATCACCGTCACAGAACCGGGTTCAAGTTCCAGCGAGACGTCGTCCAGCGCCTTGAGCTTGCCGAAACGTTTGCTGACCCCGGTAATGCTGATGGCCCCGGTACGATGCGCTACGCGGTAATCAATGGCTTCGGACATGGCTGATCTCCTCAACAGGATTGAGCGGTGTGACGCGGCTGCGCCATTGTCGCCAGCGCGACGGTTGGGGTTCACGGCTGACGCTACGCGCCAGCCAGCGTTCGACGCTGTGCTGAATCAGTGACAGAACGGTGGTGATAATCAGATACCAGGCCGCACCGACCATGAGTAAGGGGATCACCTCCTGGTTGCGGTTGTAGATCATCTGAATTGTGTAAAACAGTTCCGGCATCGCCAGCACATAGACCATTGCCGTGCCCTTCGCGAGGCTGATAATTTCGTTAAAGGCCGTGGGAATAATGGCGCGTAGGGCCTGGGGCAGAATAATGCGGAAGGTGCGCCGCGTGGCAGACAGCCCGAGTGCGGAAGCCGCTTCCACCTGACCGTGATCAACGCCCAGAAAACCACCCCGGATGATCTCTGCACTGTAGGCCGCCTGGACCAGGGTCAGGCCAATGACGGCCGCCGGAAACTGCCCCAGCACGTTAATCGTCTGAAAATGGCCCCAGGACAGCGTGGTAAAAGGCACGCCAATGGACAGCGTGTCGTAGAGATAAGAGAAGTTATAGAGAATGATCAGCACCACGATAAGCGGCAGCGATCGAAACAGCCAGATGTATCCCCACGCCAGGCTGCTTAACAGCCAGGACGACGACAGCCGCGCCAGCGCCAGTAACCCGCCTAAAAGCAGGCTGAATACCGTGCCCAACAGCGTTAGCAGCAGCGTTTGCCCCAGACCATGCAGAATGACGGGATCAAAGAACCAGCGGGCAAACACGCCCCATTCCCAGCGTGGATTAAACGCGACCGACTGCACCACGCCTGCCAGGATAAACAGCGCGACCACCGCGCCCAGCGTGCGGGCAGGATAACGGGCAGGCACGACATGTAAATGTTGATGAGGGTTCATACTGACTCCTTAACTTGCCTGCACAACGCTGTGCACGCCGATCACTTTGATAAACCGTAAGCGGCCATCGTGCGGTGGCTGCCCGTAACGCTCCAGATCGCCACTCAGATCGAACTGCGGCTCATAGCCGTGGCCGGTATATAAGCGAACGGCCTCGGGCTGCCGGAAACCGGTAGTCAGAAACAGCCGCTGATAACCGGCGCGCCGGGCCCGTCGCTCCAGTTCTTTCAGCACCACCAGGGCTAACCCCTGTCGCCGGAGATCGCCACGCGTCCAGATTCGCTTCAGCTCTGCCGTCTGCGCGTCGTAAGGTTTGTACGCCCCCATCGCGATAATCTCCTTGTCGCGCTCCAGCACGATGAATAAGCCGTGCGGCGGCAGATACCATTCGGTTTTTTCCTGCTCCTTGTGGCGGCTGAAGTAATCGCCATAGCGGGCCGCATATTCACCAAATAAGCCGGTGAGAATGGGCTCTAACTCTGGTGCATCAGGTGACAGTTCACGGAATTGCTGTTGACTCATCGTGTGCTCCTCAGTCACCCAGACCGGGTGGATTAATTTCGGAATGGTCGATGCGTTCAACGCCTTCGCCCCAGCGATCCAGTACCTTCTGGTAAGCGCCATTTTGAATGACGCCGTTCAGCGCCGTACTGACAGGTTGCGCTAAGCCGCTGCCTTTCTTCACCGTCACGGCGATATGCGCCGCCTTGGGCCAGCCGCCATCCACACTGCCGACCAGACGAGTCTTACCGTTGAGCGCGGCTTTCCAGGCGCCAATCACGTTAGGGCCAAAATAGGCATCTGCACGTCCGGCCTGCAGCGCCAGCGTCTGTGCCGCATCGTCTTTGGTATAAATGGGTATAAACGGTTTAAGCCCTTTGGCCTGATTTTGTTTGTCCCAGGCCAGTAAAATGGCCTCCTGATTGGTCCCGGAACCGACAATGATGCGCAGCCCGGCGATATCGTCGGCTTGAGTGAGTGATTTAATCGGGCTGCTGGTTTTTACGTAGAACCCCAGCGAATCTTTGCGGTAGGTAGCAAAATCGAATTTCGCTTTGCGCGCCTTCGTCACGGTGATGTTGGTAATGGCGGCATCATATTTTCCGGACGCCACGCCCAGCGGCCAGTCCTCCCACGAGGTGGGCACCACGTTGAGCTTTAACCCCAAGCTGTCTGCGACCAGTCGCGCGATATCGACTTCGCTCCCCAACAGCGTGGTATTGTCGTCCGAGAAAACGGTGAGCGGCGGCGAGTTCAGGGCCGCCACCGCCACCGTGAACGAACCCGGCACAGCAAAGTGATAACCGGCGGGCAACTGTGCGATGGCCTGCGCATTCTTTACGGTATGGACAGGCGTTTTATTGGCTTCAAGACTGTCGCGCTGCCCATTTACCGCGACGCTGGTGCTTTCGGCATGGCTGGTAGCGCTGGCCGTCAGCAGCATCAGCGCCATCAGCATTTTTTTCTGCATAGCAAAGGTCCTTATTGCAAAGTGAACTGATTGACCGGCTTGGGCAAGGCGAAGCTGTCACGCAGTGTGCGCCCCGGATACTCACGTCTTGTCAGGCCACGCGCCTGCAAAACAGGCACCACTTCATCAACAAAGCGCTCAAACGTATCCGGCGTACCGCCATTGATGATGAAACCGTCTGCAGCCTCGCTCTCAAACCATGCCTGCAGGCCGTCGGCAACCTGCGCTGGCGTGCCATGAAACAGCGGCCGTGGCGTGGCGGCTTCCAGTGCCGCCTGGCGCAGTGAATGTCCCTGTTCACGGGCTTTGCGTTTAATTTCGTCGGTGGTGCTGCGGAAACTGTTTTGGCCAATGTCGCCAACGTCGGGGAACGGCGCATCGAGTGGATACTGGGAGAAGTCATGATGATCGAAGAAGCGGCCGAGATAATTCAGCGCATCATCAATCGAGACCAGCGCAGCGGTAGTTTGATACTGCTGCTCCACATCCTCTGCATCGCGACCCACAATGACGCTGACGCCCTGAAAGATATGCAAATCGTCCGGTTGCCGTCCGTTTTTCACCAGTTGCTGCTTCACATCCCGGTAAAAGGCCTGGGCTTCTTCCCGCGTCGGCTGGTGCGTAAAGATGGCATCGGCATGTCGCGCCGCCAGCTTTTTACCGTCGTCAGACGCGCCGGCCTGGAAAATGACAGGCCGTCCCTGCGGCGTGCGTGAAATATTGAGCGGCCCCTGTACCTGAAAGAAATCGCCGTGATGATGCAGTGTGTGTAGTTTGGCGGGATCGAAGAACTGGCCACTCTCTTTGTTGCGAACGAAGGCATCCTCTTCCCATGAATCCCACAGCCCTTTCACTACCTGAAGGTATTCGTCGGCAATGCGGTAACGCAAAGCGTGTTCCGGGTGCTGCTGGCGGGAAAAGTTTTTTGCCGACCCTTCGAGTGGCGAGGTGACGACGTTCCAGCCCGCGCGGCCACCGCTCAGATGATCCAGGCTGGCGAACTGGCGCGCCACGGTAAAAGGTTCGCTATAGGAAGTGGAGACCGTGCCCACCAGTCCTAAATGTTCCGTAACGCCGGCCAGCGCCGAGAGCAGCGTTAAAGGTTCAAAACGGTTCAGGAAGTGAGGAATCGATTTTTCATTGATAAACAGACCATCGGCGACAAACAGAAAGTCCAGTTTGCCCTGCTCGGCTTTACGCGCGATTTTTTTGGCATAGTCGAAGCTGATGCTGGCATCCGCCTGAGCGGCCGGGTGGCGCCAGGCGGACATGTTACCCGAGGCACCGTGCAACAGGGTACCCAGTCTAAGCTGTCTTGTGGTCATGATTACTCTCTTTTTTCTGCGTCACAATGCCAGGCGGTTGTCCGCGACAAGCCGCACAGGTCGTCAGGAAGTGGAACTTAATTCAGGGCGGGTTCACGACATCGGTCATGAAGATGGCGCAGGGCCTGCTGCGCGAGTTGAGCAAAGTAGTGGGCAGCGGGCGCGATCGACGCTTCATCGGGTGTAAAACCGGCATGGTGCAGACCAAAGTCGCTGCCGCTGCCAATGCTGACGAAGGCACCGGGCACCTGCTGCAGGTAGAAGGCAAAGTCTTCTCCCCCCAGATGCAGGTCAGCCGTCTGTACCCGATAGCCGACATCGTGCGCTACTTCGCTGGTAAACTGCGCCCACTGCGCATCATTGATCAGCACGGGCGGTCCGGCGTGCCAGCTCAGACTGGCCTGCGCGCCGCTGGCCCGGGCGATGTGCTCCACCAGCGTGCGCACACGGTCTTCCAGTTCGGCACGGCGTTGCAGGTCGTGGGTGCGGGCAGTGCCGCCAAATTCCACAGAACCCGGCAATACATTCCAGGTTTTGCCGCCATCAATGCGGGTCACGCTGAGCACCAGGCTGTCGAGCGTATTGAAGCTGCGACTGGTCAGCGTCTGAAGAGACTGAATAATCTGGCTGGCCACCACAATGGCATCCACGCCCTGCTCAGGATGCGCCGCGTGCGCGCCTTTGCCGGTAACCTGAATGACGAACTTGTCTGCATTGGCATAAAACGCACCGCTGCGCGTGGCAAAGGTGCCGCTCGGCAGGCCCGGCTCGTTATGCATGCCAAAAATTGCCTGAACGCCCTCCAGCACGCCGGCCTCAATAAACTGTCTGGCACCGCGTGCGATCTCTTCGGCGGGCTGAAATAAAATACGTACCCGTCCTGGTAGTTGATGCGCCCTTGTCTGCAGCTCAAGTGCAGCGCCCAGCATGACGGCAGTATGGAGATCGTGACCGCAGGCATGCATGACGCCGGGCTGACGGGAATGAAAACTGACGCCGCTGGCTTCATGGATTGGCAACGCGTCAATATCGGCACGCAGTGCGATCAGATTTTCACCCTGGCCGATTTCCGCCACCACGCCGGTTGCCAGTGGGTAATCCAGTAAGCGAACCCCGGCGGCCTGGAGCCACTGGCGAAGGCGCGCGGTGGTGGCAAATTCCTGACCGGAAAGTTCGGGCCAGGTATGCAGTTCACGTCGCCATTCAATTAGCTGTGCTTCGTTCAGACTCATCATGACCTCGGCGATTCAGGCAGCGACCCATTGATGGGTTGCCAGTAATTCCAGAGACCGGTATCGGGCGCGCGTATCGGCAACCGGCGTGTCGATAACGAATTCATCAATGCTGAAGTTCTGATGCAGCGCGTCAAGCTGCGCGTGAACCTGTGAGGCCGTGCCTTTCAGCAGCGAGGGCGTGCGCGGCTCAATCAGGTAGTCCGTGAATCCACCCTGACGGACATAACGTTCGGCCTGTTCCAGACTGGCAACATTGACGCCCGGCCCGTCTTTAACCTGGACATGGAACTGTTTGAGCCCCGCGACCAGCAGATCGGCCTGGGCGGGAGAATCCGCCACCACAACCTGGACCGCCACCAGTGCCCGTTTGCCGCGGGTCAGATGTGAATAGGTCTTCAGTGCACGCTCAAGTAACGGGCGATCGCCATTGATATGAGCGGCAAAGACAAACTGCCAGCCCAGCTCTGCCGCCAGCTGTGCGCTCTGTTCACTGCCACCCAACAAAAAACGCTGCGCCGGGCGCGCCGGTATCGGCGTGGCGCGTAACGTTTCGTCCTTATTCTCTTGCGCCGCGCCGGGTGCCAGCCAGTGTGCTAACTGGCGCAGTTGTTCCGCAAAGCTGCCTTTTTCATCCTGATGCACACCGCGCTGCAGCGCCCGGGTGGAAAGCGGCAGGCCGCCCGGTGCTTTGCCAATACCCAGATCGACACGTCCGGGGGCCAGCGAGGCCAGTAGATTGAAATTTTCTGCCACTTTGTAAGGGCTGTAGTGCTGCAGCATCACGCCACCCGATCCCAGCCGGATGCGCGTCGTTTGTGCCGCAATCCAGGCGATTAACACTTCGGGCGACGGACTCGCCAGCTGTTCAATGTTGTGATGCTCAGCCAGCCAGAAGCGGTGATAGCCCCATTTCTCGGCCTGTTGCGCCAGCCGCAGCGTACGTTGCAGGGCCGCGGCGGGCGATTCCCCTTCCGCCACGGGCGCTTTATCTAACAGACTTAACTGATATGCCATTCACCTGCCCTCGCTTATTTCCTATGAAAGCTAGTGTGGCGAGAACGTTATATTTCGTAAAACAACAATTATGAGAATATGAAGTTAAAAAACAGCAATAGAATTTAAAAGAATAAAAACAAGGCAGAGAATAACGTTATTTCCGACTCCCTGTTTAGACGACCTGTGGAAATAAACCCGGCAACATATCTCAGGCATTTGCGTATTTTCACTAAGCTTTGCGCTATTCCTTATTTTATCTGACAGACAGAACGTTTAATGATGAAACCATTGTAAAAATACCGCGTTTCAAGAGGAAAAGAAGGATGAACAACATCATTGGCCTGATACGGGAAAACGTTCTGAAATCGGGTAGGTTTTCAAAAAAAAGACTGTCGGCTATCCCGCCTGTCCCGCCAGACCACACATCTAATCAGACGTATTCTGACAGCGGTTCATGCCTGAATAATATTCCTGCCCCTGAGGCGAGTGAAAAGAACAACGCGCAGCAAGCCTTTATCCAAACGCCATTATCGCGGAACGACAGTGCCCTTACGGTATTACCGGATTATCGCTGGCAGCCCAATCACATTTAAAGACAACGCGGCCCCTTTTGCTGACCGGGTCTCAGTCTGTGTTATCAGGAGAATCATGACTTCTTTAACGGAAAAACTGGTGCAGTGGCGGCGTGAACTGCATCAGCATCCCGAGCTCTCTCATCAGGAGTTTGCGACCACGGAACGTCTTACCCGTTGGTTACAGCAGGCGGATATTCGTCTGTTGCCCCTGCCGTTAACGACAGGTGTGGTGGTGGAGATTGGTCAGGGCGAGCCGCTGATTGCTTTTCGCGCCGACATTGACGCCCTTCCCATTGACGAGGCGGTGAACGTGCCCTGGAAATCTCAGCGGCCTGGCGTCATGCACGCCTGCGGACATGATATTCATACGTCAGTCATGCTTGGCGTTGCGCATCAGCTGAAACAGCAGGAAGCCGCCCTGCCTGGCCGGGTACGCATTCTTTTTCAACCCGCAGAAGAAACGTTCGACGGCGCCAGACAGCTGATTGATGCCGGTGCACTGACGGGCGTACAGGCTATTTTTGGTCTGCATAACGCGCCGGATTTGCCGCTGGGTACGCTGCGCACCCGCCCCGGCGCGTTTTACGCCAATGTTGACCGCTTCACCATTCGGGTGCTGGGTAAAGGTGCGCATGCCGCCCGACCGCAGGAAGGCATTGATGCCATCGTGATCGCCAGTCATATCGTTTCGGCACTGCAAACGCTACCGGCTCGCGTCTTTAGCGCGCTGGACACGGTGGTATTAAGCGTCACCCGCTTTACCGCCGGCAATACCTGGAATGTGCTGCCAGAGCAGGTGGAACTGGAAGGTACGGTACGTACGCACAATGCGACCATACGTGAGCACATGCCTGAACGCATGACCGCGCTGATTCAGGGCATCGCGTCGGGCTTTGGCGCGCGCGCTGAACTGGCGTGGATAACGGGACCGCCTGCGCTGCTGAATACCCCGGAATGGGCCGACTTTGCCCTGCAACAGGCTGCCCAGAGCGGTTATCGCGCCGAATGGGCTGAAATACCGCTGATGGGAGGTGAGGATTTTGCCTTTTACCTGCAGCAGGTGCCGGGGGCATTTGTCAGCATTGGCAGTGCCAGTGAATCGGGGCTTCATCATCCGGCCTTTAATCCTGACGAAGCGCTGATGGGACCGGCTGTCGACTATTTTAGTCAGTTGGCTCCGCACGCCCTACGCCGGATTGCGGCGCGCAAGGAGGCATTGGCGCAACTGTTATAGAAAAACGGGCGTAATCTGTGTCTGAACAAGTTGACTGTTATCTGTTCTAATCGCTATCAGTTGAAAGTGAGGGGAACGATGGACGCCATTAAACAGATCTTAATCGACGAAATTAATACGCTAAACCGTGAAGGACGCCGCGATAATTTGCCGCGTTTCAGCTTCTCGTTTTTAAAAACCCATCCCGGACTGTGGGCAGTGATGTACCTGTGCTATGGCCTGTGCGTCGCGCTGATTTTTTCCACGGATATGCTGGGCTGGCCCGCGTTCTGGTTTGCAACAGCATTTGTGCTGGTGATGAGCTTTCTGATGTTGCTGGACATCAATCCTAAATACCGTTTTGAGGATATTGATGCTCTGGATCTGCGGGTTTGCTACAACGGCGAATGGTATTACGTGGAGCCCGTCCCTGAACAGGCGGTCTCCCGCATTCTGTCACTGCCGGATGCGCCAGAGCGTGTAAAAAGCGGCATTACCCGTTTGCTGAAGCAGAAAGGTGAAGTGGACTTTTACGATGTGTATTACCTGACCTGGGGACATCGTCAGGCCGCTCAGGTTTAATCCTGCGCCATCTCTGCCATTAACCTGCCCAGCGTGACCACCGCCGCCTCGGCCCGCGTATCCCACGGCCAGGCGGTGTTAAGCCGAAAACAGTGACTGAACTGTTCGCCTGCGGCAAACATCTGTCCCGGTGCAATACTGATCCCTTCTGCCAGCGCACGCTGATACAGCTGTGTGGTATTAATACTGTCTGGCAACGTCACCCATAAAAAATAGCCCCCCGCCGCGTCACTGACCGTTGACTGCGCAGGCAGCACCTTTATCAGGGCCTGGCGCGCCAGTTGCTGACGCTTAGCCAGACTTTGCCGCAGCCGTTTCAGGTGATTATCGTAACGTCGGGTCGCCAGGAAATCGGCTAACGCTAACTGCATCGGCGCGCTGGTCGAGAGTGTGCTCATCAGTTGCAGGCGCTGAATTCGCTGCGCATGCCGCCCGGCCGCGACCCAACCGACACGGAACCCCGCCACCAGCGATTTCGAAAAGGAACCGCAGTGCAGCACATTCCCCTGGCTGTCCCAGGCTTTAGCGGGCAACGGCGATGTGCTGTTGTCGTCCCATAGCTCTGCGTAGACATCATCTTCAATCAATGGCACCTGATAGCGTTCCAGCAGGGCAACCAGTTGCGCTTTACGCGCCGGCGTTAAGGTCACGCCGAGGGGATTTTGCAGCGTGGTCATTAACCAACAGGCTTTAACCGGCCAGCGCTGAAGCGCGTCTTCAAGCTGTTGCAGGTCGATGCCGTGCTGGGTATCGCTCGGGATCGCCAGCGCCTTGAGCTTAAGGCGCTCAATGGCCTGCAGGGCACCATAAAAACTGGGCTGTTCGATCACCACATAGTCACCCGGTTCGGTGAGCGATTGCAGGCTGAGGTTCAGGGCTTCCAGTGCGCCGCTGGTTATCACGATTTCGTCGGGCGACAAGGTGATGCCCTGGCGGGCATAGCGCTGAGCCAGGAGCTGGCGCAATGTCGCGTTGCCCGGCGGCAGGTTATGCAGCGCATCCGTGGGCGTGAGCTGATGCGAGACATTTGCCAGCGAACGCATCAGCGGACGTTGCGGGAACAGCGCCGGATCGGGAAAAGCTGAGCCAAACGGCACAATGGCGGGATCGCGCGAGGCCTGTAACACATCGAACACGAAGTCATTAATATCGACCCGTTCGCTGATGGCAACGCTGAGCGGCGCGGCGGCAAGGGCACGGGGCGCGACGTAATAGCCTGACTGCGGACGCGAAACGATCCAGCCCTGACTTTCCAGCAGTTCGTAGGCGTGCAGCACCGTCATCAGGCTCAGCCCCTGACGCGCGACCTGCTGGCGCAGCGACGGGAGCCGGGTACCCGGCGGCCAGATACCGGCTTCTATTTGCTGCTGAATGTCATCCATTAATCGCTGATATTTCGCCACGGCCTGTCGCTCCTGATGCAGAGGCGCCACTTTAGCATGTTGATCAGCGCTAACAAAAATCCCTGGCGGGCCTTACACTTCCAGTGCGGCAGGCTCAGTAGCGTGCGGGCCGACAAACTCCTTCAGCTCATCGATCCGATCGGGTGGCAGCGGTTTGCCAAGCAAATAGCCCTGCAGCGTATTACAGCCAAGCTGGGTCAGAAACGCTTGCTGTTCCGACGTTTCCACGCCCTCTGCCACGACCTTTAACTGCAATGACTGCGCCAGCGCCACAATGGCCGACACAATGGTGGCATCTTCAGAATGATGCTCCAGTTCGTTGACGAAGGCGCGGTCAATTTTCAGCTCACTTGCAGGCAGGCGTTTAAGGTACAACAGGCTGGAATAGCCGGTACCAAAATCATCAATCGAGGCTTTCACGCCCAACTGCGTCAGTTCGGTCAGAATCCGCACGCTTTCATCGGGATTGCGCATGGCGGTGGTTTCGGTCACCTCCAGCGTCAACAGCTCCGCCGGAATCTGGTGTGTCGCCAGTGCCAGCTTAACGGTGTCGATCAGATTGCTTTGCTCAAACTGCAGCGCCGACAGGTTGACCGCGACTGACCACGTCTGATGGCCCTGCAGGTGCCACTGATGCAGCTGGCGACAGGCTTCGTTAATGACCCATCCCCCAATATTCACAATCATGCCAGTTTTTTCCGCTATCGGCAGAAAGCGATCCGGCGACAGCAGGCCATGCTGGGGATGCTGCCAGCGCAGCAACGCTTCGAAGCCCAGAATCGGGCCGTGCGGTGCGCAGTACTTGGGTTGATAAAACAGGCGCAGTTCATCATTGTCCAGCGCATGCCAGAGGTCGTTGTTCAACTGTAACTGGCTCTGTGCCAGCAGATTCATAGAAGGCTGGAAAAAGGTGTAACCGTTTCGGCCATTGTTTTTGGTGTGGTACATCGCGGCATCGGCATTAAACATCAGCTCGCGCTCATCCTCGCCATCACCGGGATAGACAACAATGCCAATGCTCAGTGACACCACCAGATCGTAACGCGAAATGGGGAACGGGCGGTCAACGGCCTTAACCAGCTGATCGGCGACCGCCGCCGCATCATTCGGCTCGGTAATTTCAATCAGCAGTACAAACTCGTCGCCGCCCAGACGTGCCAGCGTGTAGTAGCCTTTCATCTGGTCACTCATTCTTTTGGTGACGCTGATCAACAGGCTGTCACCGATGTGGTGACCAAAGGCATCGTTTACGGCCTTGAAGCCATCAAGGTCCATAAACATCAGCGCAAACTGCGTGCTTTCACGATTCGCTTTATTGATGGCCTGCTCAAGGCGATCTTCGAGCAGAATACGGTTTGGCAACCGGGTCAGGTTGTCGTGCAGCGCCAGTTGTGCCAGCTCACGGTTGGCTTCAGCCAGCGAGCTGGCCAGGATCGAGGTGCGCGCCTGCATACGGGCATCCAGCATGGAAACCAGCAGCGTAATCCCCAGTATGGCGAGGGTTACTACCGTGACGACAATCGCCAGCCAGTTGCTGTTGACGCCGGATGACATCGTATGGCTACCCATCGGGAATTCCGCCGCCATCATGCCGGTATAATGCATGCCGGCAATCGCGGCCCCCATTACGATAGAGGCACACAGCCGCAAGGCGGCAATTCGCCCCTGTGGGCCTTCGCGCAGTTTAAAAGCCAGCCACAGTGCGGCCACCGAGGCCACAAGGGCAACAATGACTGAAGCCGCGACCCATCCCCACTTCCAGCGAATACCCGGTGAAAGCATCAGCGCGGCCATGCCGGTGTAGTGCATCGCGACAATGCCGCAGCCCAGGACAATCGCGCCGCCCAGCAAGCGGAACAGCGGCAGGTTGCCCTGGCAAACCAGCCACAAGGCGAAGATGGATGCGCACACCGCAATGCCGGCGGACAGCGCCGTCAGCGAGGCGTCGTAACTCATCATCATGTTCAGGTCCATGGACAGCATGCCAATGAAGTGCATGGCCCAAATCCCTATCCCCATGGCAAAGCCACCGCCAAAGAGCCACGCCAGGGCCACTTTACCGGTTGAGGTCGCAACCCGTCCCGCCATATCCAGCGCGGTGAATGAAGCCAGCATCGCCACTAAGACCGAAATGACGACAATGAATGAGTTGTATGAGGCCACTAACATAGTGATTTCCGAATAGCGCCGAACACGCCGCTGTTAAAGAGATGATGAAAAGGAATTTTCGCCTTGTTACCCTTTTATCGGCGCGGGAAACGACTAAATTAGGCTTTTTTAATAGCGCTTTCCGATACCTGCAAGCGTCCGGCTCAATCAATTCTTTTAGCTGGCATATGAGCCGCCGTTTTGCTGCCTGACCACAACGTTATGCCTGCACTGACGACCTTTACCGCACGGGCAGACAGCAGCTATTCAAAGATAGCGCATCTGCCGCTTTTCAGCCTCACATCCCGCATGCGCTTCTTTCTCATACCAAACTGACGGAGACATAACAGCGACACCACAGACAGGCAAAACAGTTCTGCGGCTCTGCGTCTTCAGCCCGTGATCGCCTGTCGATTCGCCGTTGCGGCAGGCAATGTAACAAAATAATAAAAAATTTATCGATGAGTTTCGCCACTTTGCCTGCGCTGATGTATAGTAAAAAAAACTAATATAAATCAGCCCCCCTTTTTTCTGGGGCGCTGGAGAGAGTGACGGCAGGTTGCTGTTATCTGGCGATTTAATGTTATTTTTTCGAGGTTTTTGCATTATACCATCAGGTGAAAAAGCACTGACCCTAAATAATCAGTAAGGAATGGTTATGAAATTCAAGCTTTTTCTGTTAGCTGCCGGTGTTGCTACCACCCTGCCGTCCGCGACGTTTGCTGCCACTACCACGGGTGCAATTAACGCTACGCTAACATTAACCACGGGATGTCTGGTGAACGGCCAGTCGGCCACCTCTGGCGTCAACTTCGGTTCGTTGAACTTCGGTAGCAGCGCAGCCACCTTTGGTACGTTGAACGCTACGCTGGTCGGCGCGGCGGGTAACGGCATCTATGTGCGCTGTACGACCGGCCAAACGTTTAACGTTCAGGTGACCAGCAGTAACGCAGCACCGGGAACCGTCTACGGTACCGTTTCTTCTGCGCCACGCTACCTGGTGCTGGGCGCCGATAATACTCAAGGCATCGCTTATACCCTCTACAGCGATGCGTCCTTTACGACCGCCATCGCCAACAACACGAATATTGCGCCCAGCGGGACGACCGATCCGACCCTCGGCACCAATTACGCGATCTATGGACGTGTGGTAGGCGGCGGATTTAATCCGGTGATCCCGGCCGGGACTTATACCGACACGATTAACGTTGCCGTGAACTATTAAGTGCCTGTGTTGGCGTAGATGCAGATGACGGTAAGACGGTCACCTGTTTCGTTCACCGCTGGCGGGTTGCTGCTGATCGTGTGTATGAATGGGTGGAGCATTACGACCAGCTCCACAACATTCCAGGTTTCAGCGTCAATCGTGGCAGGTTGCGTGATCTCCGGCACCAATACGGGGATCTTCGGCACGCTCAATTTTGGCACCCAGTCGGGGCTGGCCAGTAGCAGCGTCAGCGCCAGCTATGTACAAAGTTCCACGATTAACCTGGCCTGCACGCCGGGTACGACGCTGAGTATGACCATCAACGGCGGCAGCAATTACACCACGGCCCGTAACCTGAAGCTGGCGAACAATACCAACACGATTCCTTATTACCTCTACAGCAATGCTGCACACACCACGCCGATTCCGGTGAACACAGCCGTGCCATTGAGTTACAGCAACGCGAACAACATTACGTTACCTATTTACGGCTTGCTGCAATTACCCGGTCCGACAAGCGCCGGGGTTTATTCTGACACCCTCAGCGTCACGCTGACCTGGTGATGAAAAAGGAGCTTTACCATGCCATCCCTGCGTGCCCTGTTTTTTCTGTTCGCTTTTCTGGTGTTGCCTCAGGCTCAGGGTGCAAATTCCGTAATGATTTGGCCCATCGATCCGGCCATCGATCCGGAAGATAAGGCCAGTGAACTGTGGCTGGAAAACCGAGGCAATACTACCACGCTGATGCAGGTGCGCATTTTTGCCTGGCAGCAAACGAACAACCAGGAGCAGTATCAGACCCAGCAGCAGATTGTTGCCAGTCCCCCGTTAGTGCGCATTGAACCGGGGCAAAAGCAACTGGTCCGTCTGATTAAACAGATCCCGCCTGCCGCAGGACAGGAGATGGCCTATCGCGTTGTGCTGGATGAAATCCCCACGCCACGTGCCGTTGGCGATAATCAGGCCGGGCTCAATTTTCAGATGCGCTATTCGGTGCCGCTCTTTGTCTATGGCAACGGTCTGGTGCGCGACAATGCAAAACCCGCCCTGAGCTGGCGTCAGGTGAACGCGGGCGGTAAGCGCTACCTGGAACTGACGAATCGCGGTAACGGCCATGCCCGACTCAGCAATGTCACCATTGGCGGCCAGCGGCTCGGCAACGGCCTCTATGGTTATGTGCTGGCGAACAGCACACAGCGCTTTCCGCTCAGGTCCGCCGTCAGCGGTGAACTGCGCGCAGAGACCAACACCGGACAGTGGCGCAGCGCCGCAGCGCAGTAAATCGCAATGAAGCCGTATTCCCCGCATCCCGTTGCGCTCGCCATTGCGAGTCTGTGTTGTCTGGTGCCCACGTTTGTGTGGGCAGAAACGTTTACGTCGCTTCCCCCGCCGCCGCCCGTTGACAACGGGGCCACGGGCCAGCGCTATATGCTGGAGTTGGTGGTGAATCAGCTGTCACGTGGCGATATTGTGCCCGTGGAGCAACAAAACGGCCACTTCCTGGTGCGGGCAGGCGACTTACAGCGCGCGGGGATCCCGGCGGAGAAGATTCAGGGGCAACAGCAGGTCGATGTGAATCAGCTCGCCGGGGTCAACGTGGAGTACGACGATCGCCGTCAGCGCCTGTTGCTGACCGTGCCGCCCGGCTGGCTGCCTGAACAGACCATTGGTGAGGAAAGGAACGGGTCGCGCTTCCCCGGACGCGTGAGTACCGGGGCGCTGTTCAATTACGATCTCTATGCCACGCGCACCGATGTGGCAGGCACGCGTCTGGCCGCCTTTAATGAGCTGCGCGTGTTTGGTCCCGCCGGACACTTCTCCAGCAATGGCGTTTTACAGCAGCAGCTGGAAGGACAGAATCGCTACCAGAATGACGGCTACATTCGCTACGACACCTGGTGGAGCAATGAAGATGAAAACGCCATCCTGAGCTGGCGGGTGGGGGATCTGACTACCGATGCGCTGTCATGGAGCAGCAGCGTGCGGCTCGGCGGCATCCAGATTGCCCGCGACTTTAGCGTGCGGCCGGATCTGATCACCTATCCCTTGCCTGCCTTTTTTGGCCAGGCGGCGGTGCCGTCAACGGTGGATCTGTTTGTCAATGGCTACCGCTCTACTCAGGCGAATGTCCAGCCTGGCCCCTGGTCGCTCACTAACGTGCCTTTCGTTAACGGTGCCGGTGACGCCGTGATTACAACAACGGATGCGGTGGGTCGTCAGGTCGTCACGACGCTGCCGTTCTATGTGTCCAGTAACTTGCTCAAGCCAGGCCTGTCTGACTACGCCTTTTCAGCCGGTGCGCTTCGGCAAAATTACGGCATCAAAAACGCCGATTACGGTGCGGCCGCGATGAGCGGCTCGTGGCGCTATGGCCTGACAGACTGGCTCACACTGGAAACCCATGGTGAAGGGAGCCGCGATTTGGCCATGGGCGGCGCAGGTGCCCTGTTTAAAGTCGGCAGTTGGGGCGTGATCAACGGAGCCGCCGCACAGAGCCACCTGGACAGCGAGTCGGGCAATCAGTACAGCTGGGGTTATCAATACAACACCAGCCGTTTCAGCCTGGGCACTCAGCATACGGTGCGCAGCGCGGGCTTTGGCAACCTGGCGTTGGTGAGTAGCCAGAGCAATGCCCTCTATGCAGATAACCGCTACAGCCTGGCACGGCGCACGGCGCAGTACACCGCCAGCGTGTCGCTCAATCGCTATGGCAGTCTGGGCGCGGCCTGGATCGACATTGCCAGCGGCGATAACCAGCGTACCCGCCTGTGGAACCTCTCCTGGAGTAAAAATTTGTGGGGCAATGCCAGCCTGTATGTCTCCGCCAGCCGCGACAGAGAGCAGGGAGAATGGAGCGGCGCAGTCTCGCTGGTGATTCCGTTTGGTGAAAACAGTAATGCTTCCCTGAGCGTCGAACGCGATCAACAAGGTCAACAAAGCCAGCGGGCGTATTTATCCCGCGCCATGCCCAGCGATGGCGGATTCGCCTGGGATGCCTCCTGGGCGAACCAGGGCGGCAACAGTGGCGACTATCGTCAGGGCAGTCTGCGTTACCGCAATAACAAGATCGATACCTCTGCCGGCTTCTACGGCGATGACGACAACCTCACCCAGTGGGCCGATGTGTCCGGCTCGGTGGTGTTAATGGACAGCCAGGTGTTTGCCGCTAACACCATTAACGATGCGTTTGTGGTGGTGAAAACCCATTACCCTGACGTGAATGTGCGCTATGAAAATCAGTCGATGGGACGCACCGACCGCCAGGGCTATCTGCTGGTGCCGTCGATCAGCAGCTACTATCCCGCTAAATACGACATCGATACGCTCGATCTGCCCGCCGATATGACGGTGCCCAACGTCGAGCAGCGCTTTGCCGTTAAACGGCAAAGTGGGTTTTTGCTGAACTTCCCGGTCGAGCGGTTGCGCGCCGCCAGCGTGATACTGCATGACGGTCAGGATAAGCCGCTGCCCGTGTCCAGCCAGGTGATTCGGCCGGGACGGGCTACGGGCTATGTGGGTTGGGACGGTATTGTCTGGATGGAAGAACTGGGTGCCACCAATCCCATCCGCGTGATCGCCCCTGATGGTCGCGCCTGCGAAACGATCCTGACGTTGCCTGGCGGTCAGCCGCAGGCACTCAAAACGTATGGCCCGCTTACCTGCCCGTTGCCGCCGCTCCCCAGAGGCGCATCCGTGCCTAATCCCGATAACGCCACTGCCGGAATCACCCCATGAAAACGCTAATGTTGCTGCTTTGCCTGCTGCTGTTACCCTCGCTGAGTTACGCCGCCTGTGCCCTGCCCGCCTCCAGCGCCAGCTTTGGCAGTGTGACCACCTTTGTGGCTAACACCACGGTCAGCAGCACCTCGACCAATGCTGACGTCAACTGCGGGGCCGGCAGCGCGCTGTCGCTGCTGAGCAATAACCAGATCACCTTTCAGCTGACCAGCGCCAGCAACGCCAATGGGACGCGCGGCATCCTCAAACGGAGCGGCGATACCGGCAGCGACAACATTCCGGTGCGGTTATGTACCGACAGCGCCTGTGCCAGTGAGCTCACCATTGGCGGACCTGCGTTTGTCTACAACTCCGCCACCTTAATCAACCTGGCGGGATTGCTGGGTAGTCTCAACTTTGCCATTCCGGTCTATTTGCGCACCCTCACCGGGCAAACCGTGGCCGCCGGGACCTACACGGTGACGCTGAATATGACGGTCACCTACAACATCTGTACCAGCGTTTCGGCTGTTGGCCTGTGTCTCACACCGCAAACCGGCAGCGGCGTCATTCCCATTACTGTTACCGTGGTGCTCAGCAACGACTGTACCGCCATCACCGCGCCCAATATCAGCTTTGGCAGCGCACCGCTGGTCGCCAGTTTTGGCAGCGTGTCACAAACCATCAATGTCCTGTGCAGTAAAGGCAGCACCTATACAGTGGGGTTAAGCAACGGCAATAACGCGGTAAGCAGCGTACGTAATATGGCGAGTGGGACGAACCGACTGAGTTACGAGATTTATAAAGGAACGACCAGTAATCGCTGGGGACCGAGTGGCACGGAACGGGTAAGCAGCACGGCGGCGGATACCGTCAGTACCGATGGGCTGACGCGCAGCTACAACTACACTGCGCGTGTCCTCACCACCCAAAATACGCCGCCTGCAGGGAATTATACCGACAGCGTCGTGGTGGATATCGCGTTTTAGAGCGGCGCGCTGACGGGGGTTCCGCTATGCCGGGCGCGATACTGTTTCACCATGCGGCCAATCAGTAATGTCCCGATCAATCCACAAATGGCCGCAAAGGTCAGCCACGCGCCGGGCATCGCCTTATCGCCGCTGGCGTGGATCAGATAGCTGGAAACGGCGGGCGTGAAGCCACCGAACAGCGCCGTGGCCAGGCTGTAAGCCAGCGAGAAACCGGCGGCACGCACCTCGGCGGGCATAATTTCTGCCAGATAAACCACCATCGCGCCGTTGTAGCTGGCGTACAGGAAGGAGAGCCAGAGCTCCGCCGCCAGCAGGTGGCCGAAGCTCGGCGCGCCAACCATCCAGTGCAGCACAGGCCAGGCGGTGGCAATCATCAATACCGTAAACGTCAGCAGCAGCGGACGACGACCTACGCGGTCAGACAGCGCGCCCATCACCGGGAGCCAGAACAGGTTGGAAATCCCCACAAACAGCGTCACCATAAAGGCCTGTTTGTCACTCATCATTAATACGGTCTTGCCGAAGGTTGGGGTGAACGCGGTGATCATGTAAAACATCACCGTGGTGGTCACCACCATCAGCATACCGGCCAGCACCAGTGCCCAGTTGCTGGCGACGGAACGCATAATGTCGGTCATTGATGGATGGTGTTTACGCTGACTAAAGGCTTCGGTCTCTTCCAGCATGCGACGAATATAGAACAGGAAAGGGACGATCAGGCAACCCACGACAAACGGAATACGCCAGCCCCATTCGGTCACCTCATCATGTGAGAGCAGATGATTCAGCCCCAGCCCCAGCAGAGCCGCGAAGATCACCGCGATTTGCTGGCTACCGGACTGCCAGCTGACAAAGAACCCTTTACGCCCTTTCGGTGCCACTTCGGCCAGATAAACCGAAACGCCGCCCAGTTCTACCCCGGCAGAAAAACCCTGCAATAAGCGACCAAGTAAAATGAGTATCGGTGCGGCAGCACCCAGGGTGGCATAACCCGGTACCAGTGCGATAGTCAGCGTGCCTAACGCCATCAGCCCAAGCGTTAACAGCAGTCCTTTACGACGGCCATGATGGTCAATGTACGCTCCCAGAATAATCGCCCCCAGAGGACGCATCAGAAAGCCGGCACCGAAGGTCATCAGTGTCAGCATTAACGAGGAGAACGGATCGTCTCCGGGGAAAAAGGTTTTGGAAATGGCCGTGGCGTAGTAGCCAAACACCATAAAATCGTACATTTCAAGGAAGTTACCGCTGGTAACATTGAAAATGGTTCTGGCCGCACCTTTTGGCGGCTTTTGTAAAGTTTCACTTTGGCTCATAACTGCTTCCTTGGTTTTTTATCCCTTTTAGCCTGCCAGAGGTGAGATTAATGTGACCTCCATCACCATTGCACTTTACAAACTCTCTGGTTTAAGTAACAAGAAATTAACAGAAGGGTTACAGCAGCATAACTGCCTGCTCGGCGCAGGATTTGCCAGACAAGATGTGGCAAAAATTCAGGCATAAAAAAAGCGCGTCGGGCTGAACGCGCTGTCTTACAAAACAAGGGATAAACGGATGAAGGAGAAACAGGCGAAACGCACTCAATGCAAGGCTGTGCAGGACGGGTTTAGCCTGCGCACATCAACGACGCGTTATTTTTTTACCGTTTCCATCCCCATCAGGCCGATCTTGAGATAACCCGCCGTGCGCAGTTCATCCATCACGCTCATCAGAGTTTCATAATCGACCGATTTGTCGGCCTGGAAGAAAATGGTGGTATCTTTGTTGCCTTGCGTCTGCTGCATCAACACGTTGATAAGCGCGTCCTTGTTCACCTGATCGTTACCTACGTAAAGCTGCTTATCGGCTTTAATCGAGAGATAGACCGGTTTTTCCGGACGCGGTTGCGGCGCACTGGTGGAGGCGGGCAGATTCACACGCACATCCACCGTTGCCAGGGGCGCAGCCACCATAAAGATAATCAGCAGTACCAGCATCACGTCGATAAACGGCGTGACGTTGATTTCATGCATTTCACCATCGGTTTCTGAGCTGTCGTTAAATCGCATTGCCATAACGCTTACCCCAGACGCAGTTTTTGCGCGGCGGCAGGACGGCTGACCTCAGGCTGAGCCAGGTTTCCCAGGTCGATATCGCGGCTTTGCAGCAGCATGACCTGCGCGGCAACGTCGCCTAAGGAGGCTTTGTAATTAGCGATCATACGGGCAAACACGTTATAAATCACAACCGCCGGAATCGCCGCGACTAAACCAATGGCCGTCGCCAGCAGCGCTTCGGCGATACCCGGTGCCACGACCGCCAGGTTAGTCGTCTGGGTTTTGGCAATACCGATAAAGCTGTTCATGATGCCCCAGACGGTACCAAACAGGCCGACGAAGGGCGCTACCGAGCCAATCGTGGCCAGGAAGCCATTCCCGCGCCCCGCATGACGGCAGAATGCCGCAACCCGACGCTCAAGACGAAACGCAGTGCGTTCTTTAATGCCGCCGGTTTCTTCAACGCCTGCGGACAGGTCCAGCTCGTTTTGCGCATCATGTAACAGCACCGCGCTGTGGCTGGCCGCATGGAAGCTCTGGGCCGCGCGCGCGGCATCATTGAGACTGCGGGCTTCGCCTAATGCCAGCTGTTCACGCTTCAGGCGACGTCTGGCGGCGCTCAGCTCAGCGTACTTCCCGAAGAAAATGGCCCAGGTCACGACTGAGGCCAGTAACAGACCGATCATGACAACCTTCACCACAATATCGGCATGCTGATACATGCCCCACACGGAAAGGTCCGCTTGCATTAAATCACTGGCTACCACGCTGCTTCTCCAACTTCATATACAGGATGCGGAATAAGGGCAAATGATAGCAAAAATCAATCGAATTGATAGTGGTTCTCATTAGTATTTACAATCAAATAGCTGGACATCGCTGGAAGAAGGGATAACGCTTAGCCGTATCTGTTGCACCGTGTTGCCTGTATCCGGACAGTATGCAACGCAGCGATGAGGGCGGTCAGAAACTGCCTGGTCGATGGCTGATGCGCATGGAGAGTGAGTTGATCCGCAGCCCGCCCTGCTGAGCACGCTAACCGCAGACGCAGGGAAAGTGTTTTGTGGCGTTTAATAAGCCATCGGGCGTCATAATGGCGCGAGAAAAATAATTTTATCCGGTCCAGCATCAATCTGAATTTTCATTGTCAGATAAGCCAGCACGTAAAACATTGAGGCCGCCAGTCAGGGTTTGCCTGTTGTAAGTGGCCGTTGCGCAAACATAATGAAAACAGCCGATGAGTAACCTCTTTATCGCCAGCCTGATGACGTTTTTTCGTCGAATAAAGCAGCAGGGCCGCTGTGCTTCACATAACAGGATCGCTGCCTGCAATCGCCACGCTGATCGGCAATCCGTCCGGGCCCATCCGGAAGATGCGTCACTGAGTGCCGGCGCGCGCCGGTCCTCTTTGGTATCTGTACCAGGCGCTGAGGACTCGCCACAAATGCCGGGACGCCCTGCCTCTCTCTGGCTGTCGCGCGTCTTCCTGCTTATCTCACTGCTGTTGCCGGGATCGGGCATGGTTTCACCCTGTTCAGGGGCGTGCTATGCCGCGACGAACACCTTGATTACGTTACACTTCTTCAGGCGCTGCTATGAATCGGGCAAGCCCTCATCCGGTATGGTGAAGTGTTTCAGTCGTCAGCTCCGCACGGTCGCGCTCATTCGCTTTATTCATGCTTCACGCAATGCGGCACCGCCGGGCAAACTGAAGCGTTTTCACTATGCGCATCACGCCGGTAAAAAGTCCGTCCGGCCGCCATTCCGTGCAGACAGCGGGGAAGCGCCAACACCGGTAAGTACGTCAACCTCCCCCCTGTTCCAGCCTGATACCTTACTGCGTCAGCGCCCTGCGCAACCGCAGCCGCCCTGCCTGAGTCAGGCAGACAACGCGGCACAGCAAAATCTGTTTGTGCCGCAACGGGACATGGACGCGGGCTTACTGCCCTGTCTGCATTGACCGCGGCTGGGCAGGTTAATGGATATCCCCCGGGCTGACGCCCCAGCGGGAGACGGTGCCGCTGTCCGCGCGCTGACGCTGCTGATAGCGTCCTTTCGCCGCAATCATTGCCACCGTCAGCAAGGCCGGAATCGCTAATACCGCGAAAATCGTGGTAACGCCCCATCCCAGCGCCAGCATTTCCGCGCCCGCCAGCGCACTCAGGATTGCGCCAACGCGCCCGACGCCGTGCATCCAGCTGGAACCGGTTGCCCGCGCCTCGGTGGGATAAAAGCTGGCCGACAGGGCATTCATTCCCGTGTTCGCGCCACCAATGCAAAAGCCTATCATCAGTGCGCAGCCGCCGAGCAACACCGGATGCGTCATCGACAGCCCCATACAAACAGTAAACAGTCCACCCGCACCGTAAATCAGCGATAAGGCACGATGCGATTCAATACGATCCATCAGCCAGCCGGAAAACAGAGAACCGCAGGTGCCGCCAGCCTGGAACAGGGCCGTAATAACCGCCGCCTGAACCACGCTAAAGCCGTTGTCTTTAATCAGCATCGGCAGCCAGCTGCCCAGGGTGTAAAACAGAAACAGTGCGGTGAAATAGGCGCCCCACAGCATCAGGCTGCCGAAGCGGTAGGTGTCATTGAGGACGACTTTCACAGGTTGCGCGTGAGCCCGACTGACCGGGGGCAACGCCAGCGTACACTGTTGCAGATCCAGATCCGGGGCCAGTTTCGCCAGGATACGGTGAATTTTTTGGCTGGCCGCGCGCCTGACCACCAGAAAGCAGACCGACTCCGGCAGCGCCCACAGCAGTAACGGCACAAACAGGATCGGCAGGATACCGCCCAGCAACAGCACAGCATGCCAGCCAAAGTGCGGCATCAGCCAGGAGGCGGCGAAACCGCCCAGTGCCGCGCCAAAAGTAAAGCCACAAAAAACGACGGTGATAAGAAAGGCGCGCCGTCTGGCCGGGGCAAACTCTGCCACCAGCGTCCCCACATTCGGCATCGCCGCGCCTAAACCCAGGCCGGTGAGAAAGCGAAACAGGACCATCTGTTCCATATTTTGCGAGAAGGCGGTGATCAGCGTCCACGCGCCAAAAAAGAACACGCTGTTAATGATGACCACTTTTCGGCCCAGCTTATCGGACAGCGGACCCGAGAGCATCGCCCCCAGCGCCAGTCCCACCAGCGCCGCGCTGATAATCAGCCCCAGTTCGCGATTCGTGATCCCCCAGTCTGCTTTCAATTCAGGGGCAATAAACCCCATGATGGCGATATCGAACCCATCAAGCGCGATGATGCAGAAGCCGAACAGCACCACCATCTTTTGCCACATCCCCAGCGGGCGGCTGTCGATTAACGCCCGAACATCAATTGCTTTGCTTTCCGCCACGGTGACTCTCCGGTGAAATAAGTAATGTGCAGTTACTATATGCAGGCGCTGCAGGGCAAGAAATGGCGATAATCGAAATTTTGTGCGTTTATCGCGCAACCTGCGCCCGTGCAGGCAGCTGAAATGCGTTAATGGCTTGTTAAAAATAAGGAATTTTCTGGAAAGTCTGTCTGGACTGTCCGGTGAGGATTGTGAGCGTGATCGGCGTGATGCCAGGAAGGGGAAAGAGAGAAAACGCGGGATTGCGGTAACGGGGCCAGTCAGCCTGGCCCCTGTGAATTACCGCATGGCGGTCAGCCGTACCGGCGCGTTTGCCGCACCGAAGCCGTGATAGCGACGCCGCCGCTCCAGTAGTTCAAAGAAAAAGCGCCCTTTTTCATAGGGTTCCGTATAGACGTGAAGCAGCTCTCCGCCCTGTTCATCGCGATCATACATCACGTCAAAGCGCTGTAACTGCGCCAGAAAATCCGGGTCGAGGTCAAAGCGCGCCAGCAGATCCTGATAATAGTTAGCGGGGATGCGCAAGGTTTTCAGGCCGCGTTCGCGGGCGGCTTTTACTGCGCTGAACAGATCGTCGCAACCAAACGCCACGTGCTGTAATCCCGCCCCCTGGTAGGTCGTCAACGCACGGGCGATCTGCGTTTCCCGGCTGACCGACATATTCAACGGCAGACGGATAGCATCATTCGGGCTGCGTAAAACGCGGCTGCGCACCAGCCCAAGCGGATCAGGCAGTTCCCATTCGGTATCCTGAACAAAGCCCGGTACGCTGCGCAGGAACATAATCCAGTTGTCGCGCGTTTCATCCGGCAACGCGATCGCCAGATGATCCAGGGTCTGCATCGCAGGCTGAGGCGCGCTGCGATGCGTTAAATTGAAATCACTGTGGTAACCGTCCTGACCGGCGGGCTCGTCTTCCACCAGATAAATCAGGCTGCCATCCGGCGCGCATAAAGCCGGTATCTGACGTTCATTCGGGCCGGTTTCGCCCTGCCAGATAGCGTAGCCATAATCCTGCGCCCGCTGAATCAGGTTCTCCACGCCGCGTACGCGCCAGGCCACTGCACAGAGGGAAATACCATGCTGATGGTAGTAACCGCTGGCCTGGCTGTCGGGCTGCGCATTCAGAATGACGTTGACCTTGCCGTTGCGATAAAGCGAAACCTGTTTCGAACGGTGCTCGCCCGCGTGCACCAGGCCAAGCTGCGTGAGCCACTGCCCTAACGCCAGCGCATCGTTATGGCTGACGGCGAATTCAATAAACTCCAGTGCCAGCAACGGCGGCTGAGGCGCTGAGTGAAATAATTCTTCTCCCGCCAGTGAAGCCAGCGCGCTGGGCAGCAGCGGTTGCCTGACCAGCCAGTCGCGGGTTTGCTCCTCCAGCCACAACAGCGATCGGTAGCCGTCCTGCGCCGTCGGCACTACCGGTGAAGCGCGGAATCCGTCGTTAAAAATCTCCAGCGACCAGGCATCGCGATAGCCATGTGCTGACAGCTGCGTCATAAACTGCGTCAGATTCAGTTCCCCCTGGCCGGGGAAGCAGCGGAAGTGACGGCTCCAGGAAAGCACGTCCATTTTCAGCAGCGGCGCATCTGCCAGTTGCACAAACACTATTTTTTCGGGCGGCACGATGTCCAGGCCGTCAAGGCTGTCGCCGCGAGACAAAACATGAAAACTGTCGAGCACAATGCCAAAGGAGGGATGGTCCACCGCTTCCACGCGGGCCCAGGCATCACGCCACAGGCTGACATGTCGGCCCCAGGCCAGCGCCTCATAACCGAGGGTAATACCGTACTGCGCGGCCAGCTCCGCCAGCGCACGCAGATCGCTGACCTGGGTGTTGAAATCATCGCTGCAATCGGGTGACACATTACTGCATACCAGCATCCGCTGGCAGCCCAGTTGCGTCATCACCTCAAACTTGCGCGCCGCACGGGCCAGATTTTGTGCCAGCCTGTCACGCGGGCCGCCTTCGAAGTCACGGAAGGGCTGGAACAGCAAAATTTCCAGCCCCAGCTCTTCGCACAACTGGCGAATCTCCACGGGTGAGCCGGGATAATAGACTAAATCGTTATCGAAAATTTCGACACCATCAAAGCCGGCGGCCGCGATTGCGCGCAGCTTTTCCGGCAGCGTGCCCGATACCGAGACCGTTGCGACAGAACGTTTCATTATTGCCTCCTGATAAACGGTCACAGGGTGACCTTAAAGCAGCCAGTCAGCAGCGAGGCGTTCTGCTAACGGAGATTGGCAATTGTTATGAACCAGATGGAACATTTCGTCAATGTGACAGGTCATGATTTTTGGTTATGAGTACAGCTACGTTTTTTCACTTTTCTTTTACAAGTTACGCTTCCTACACTCGTTCCTCTGTACGCGAAAAACAAAACAATAAGGATGCCTGGATGAAAAATGACTGGCCCGCCCGTGAACTGGTACACCGTGATTACCGCCATCACCCGCCGGCGCTTGCGCCGTTGTACAAAACCAGCATACTGCGCTCGCCGCGCAATGCGCTGATTTCGCTGCAAAATTCCTTATCGGAAATCACCGCACCGGTGTTCACCCGTCAGGAGCTGGGCCCCCGGGACAGCGATCTGATTCTTAATTATGCGAAGGACGGCCTGCCGATTGGCGAGCGCATCATTGTGCATGGCTACGTGCGCGATGCATTTGGTCAGCCGGTGCGGAATGCCCTGGTTGAGGTATGGCAGGCCAATGCTGGCGGTCGCTATCGTCATAAAAAAGATCAGTATCTGGCCCCCATCGATCCGAATTTTGGCGGCTGTGGTCGCATGCTGACTGACGACAACGGCTACTACTGCTTTCGGACCATTAAGCCCGGCCCCTATCCCTGGCGTAACCAGGTCAGCGACTGGCGTCCAGCCCATATTCATTTTTCCCTTTCTGGCGAAGCCTTTGCTCAGCGCTTGATTACGCAGATGTATTTTGAGGGCGATCCGCTGGTAGGACGCTGTCCTATCCTGCAGTCGGTAGGCAGCGAAGAAGCCGTCCGCACCCTGATTGCAGAGCTGGATACGCATTCGGCGATTCCCCTGGACTGTCTGGCCTATCGCTTTGATCTGGTATTGCGGGGTCACCGCGCAACCTGGTTCGAAAACCGCACTCAGGGAGCCGCATCATGAAAAACTATCTGCCTGAAACAGCCTCACAAACTGCCGGCCCTTACGTGCACATTGGCCTGGCACCGCATGCCGCGGGCTTTGATATCTTTGAACATAATTTCAGCGAGGTGCTCACGCAGCCGGAAACGCGCGGTGAGCGCATTACCGTTGAAGGCTGTGTTTACGATGGTTCTGGCACGCCGGTGCGCGATGTGCTGATTGAAGTGTGGCAGGCCAATGCCGCCGGGCGCTACCAGCATCCCGCTGACCAGCAGCACGACAAGCCGCTGGATCCGGCGTTTCGCGGCTGGGGGCGCACCTGCTCCGATTTTGACAGCGGCATCTGGCGTTTTGAAACCATCAAGCCCGGCAGCGTGACCGGCCGCGACGGACGCCCCATGGCGCCGCACCTCAACTTATGGATTGTGGCACGAGGTATCAATATCGGCCTGAACACCCGTCTCTATTTTGCCGATGAGCAGGCGGCAAATGCCCGGGATCCGGTGCTGAATCTGATTGAGTGGGAGAAGCGGCGCAACACCCTGCTGGCACACCGTGAACAACGCGGCAGCGAAACGGTTTACCGTTTCGATATCGTTCTGCAGGGCGAAAACGAAACCGTGTTTTTTGATGTCTGACGCTTAACAAAGTCGCTACATTGTCCTTGCCGCTACGGCGGCAAATTCTTACCATGAGCCATGGATAGTGTTTCCCGGTTCAGTCAGCGCGTGCGCCTGCGTCATCTTCACGCTTTTGTTGCCACCGCGCAGCAAGGGACGCTGGGCCGTGCCGCCCGCCAACTGGGTATTACTCAGCCCGCCTTATCGAAAACCCTCAGCGAACTGGAATACCTGACCGGTGAACAACTGCTGGTGCGCAGCCGCCAGGGAACAGCGCTGACCGCCAGCGGGACGCGCTTTCTGCATGACGCCATTCGCATCCTGGATGCACTTACGCTGGTCGATCAGGTCATGCGTTCGGACAGCGCGCCACATCTCGCGCCTCTGCATATCGGTGCCTTGCCGACCGCCATCGGCAGCGTGGTTGCGCCAGTGCTGGCCAGCCTGCAGCAGCACTATCCGGGCTGGCGTATACAGGTCACTACGCTTTCGAACGACGCGCTGCTGATGGCGATAAAGTCGGGGCAAATGACGCTGGGAATCGGACGGATGGCGGAACCGGTTCTGATGGACGGTCTGAACTTTGAACTGTTGTATCTGGAAACACTGCGCCTGGTCGTGGCCCCGCACCATCCCTTGCTGCATGCGGGCGTGACCCTGGCAGAAGCGCTCAGTTGGCCGTTGATCCTTTCGCCACGCGGCACCGTACCGCGTCAGAATGCGGAATCGCTGATGACCAGCCATGGGCTGACCCTGCCTGAAGGCGCGGTAGAAACCCTGTCAACGACGCTGGCGCGGCGGCTGACGCAAAACCACGGTTACGTCTGGCTGGTGCCTTACGGCGCGGTGCGCGACGACTTAACGAGTAATCAGCTTCGGGCTCTGCCGCTGCCGAACCAGGGCATGGCCGAAGCGGTGGGCATCCTGACCCGTCAGCAGCATACACCGCCCCCTGAACAACAACATCTGGTGGCGGCATTGCGTCAGCGGGTGCTGGATGTCCCGGTCTGACGCCGCGATTTAACGGGCACTATCCCGCTCGTCGAAAATGCTTTGCGCCAGTTGGAAGGCCGCGTTCGCCGCAGGCAGGCCACAATACAGCGCGGCATGCATCAGTACCTCTTTGATCTCATCCCGACTGACCCCGTTGTTAAATGCGGCCCGCAGATGCATTTTCAGTTCGGCTTCACGGTTAAGCGCAATCAGCATACCGATGGTGATCAGGCTGCGCGTGTGGCGCGACAAACCGGGCCGGGTCCAGATCTCCCCCCAGGCGTAACGACTGATGAAGTGTTGAAATTCGTCGTTCAGAGGGGACAGATTCTCCAAAGTGCGCTCCACATGCGCGTCACCGAGTACCGCGCGGCGCACCGTCATTCCCTGCTGATAACGCTGCTGCTGCGTCAGTTGCGCGTCAATAAACGGCTGCAGGGCACGATTAAACGCCAGCCACACCTCCACACTGGAGAGATGCGACGCAGGCAACACCACCAGCTGCGCGCCGTGGATGTGCGCCACCATGGCTTCTGCGTCGGCCACCGTCGTCACGGCATCGTCCCGCCCCGCAATGACCAGCACAGGAAGATGAATGGCCGCCAGTTCGTGACGTAAATCTGCGGCAGCCAGCGCATCGCAGCAGTCCGCATAACTTTCTGCATCACAGGCACGCAGTTGCGTGAGCAACGCCTGCACGGTGGCGGGTGCCCGTTCGCTGAACGCCGGCGTAAACCAGCGTGCGGCGGCCCCGTCAGCAATCGCCGCCATACCGTACTGACGCACCTGCGCTGCGCGCTGCTGCCAGGCCGCAGACTCACCGATCTTCGCGGCGCTGTTGGCGACCGTGAGCGTGATCAGGCGATGAGGATGGAAACGGGCCAGCCAGAGCCCGGTCAGCCCGCCCATCGAAATGCCGCAAAAATGCACCCTGTCGATAGCCAGCTTATCCAGCAGCGACAGCACCGCCCTCCCCAGCTGTTCCAGCGAACGGGTTTGTCCGTTCGGTGCCGAGGCACCGTGCCCCGGGACATCGTAACGCAGAATGCGATAATGACCGATCAGCGCATCGCGCTGGGGCTGCCACATGTCTGCCGCCGTTCCTAAGGAGTTGCTGAATAACACCACCGGAGCATCGTCTGGCCCCTCAAGGATGTAATGAAGTGTCATGATTCCCTCGCCGCCGCTAAAACCTGTTGAATAAAGCGCGCCGCACTGCCCGTGGCATTGGCCGGGTCGAGCAGTGCCTCCAGCGTTGAATGACTCAGGCGCGTTCTGACCGTTTCATCCGCGCTCAGTACGGACAACAAACTCTGCTGTGTGTCCAGCGCCCGGCGGCAGCACTGCTCAATATGATGGTGCGCCTGCTGGCGTCCCATCTCGTTCGCCAGCGCCAGCGTGACCGCTTCCGCCATAATTAATCCCTGCGTCAGGCCAAGGTTACGTTGCATGGCATCTTCATGCACCTCCAGCCCGTCGATCAGTTCCGTGCTGTGGGCCAGCGCCGCGCCGCTCAGTACGATCAGCTGCGGCAGGCTCTGCCACTCGGCCTGCCAGCCACCCAGCGCACGCTCGTGTTCCTGCACCATCCCGGCATACAGACCGGACATCAGCGCCGGTACCCGATTGGCCGCGCTGAGAATGGCGGCGCACAGTACCGGGTTACGTTTATGCGGCATGGTTGAGGAGCCGCCGCGCCCTGCCGCCTGAGGTTCGCTGATCTCCCCTACCTCGCTCTGCATCAGCAGCGACATATCCCGCGCCAGCTTGCCCAGCGTCCCGGTCAGGCCGGCATACCAGCCTGCCAGCTCGGTAAGCCTGTCGCGCTGAGCATGCCAGGGCGTGGCGCTACGCGGCAAATTCAGCGCATCGGACAGTGCCTGCTCGACCTGCTCGCCTTTATCGCCCAGCGAGGCCAGCGTGCCTGCCGCCCCGCCAAACTGCAGCGCCAGTACCCGCGTCTGCATCGCCCTGAGGCGTTGTCGATCGCGTACCAGGGCGTCCAGCGTGCCTGCCAGCTTCAGCCCAAGGGTAACGGGCAAGGCATGTTGCAACCACGTGCGTCCGACCATCAGCGTTTTGCTGTGCCGTTCGCACTGCGCGCTCAGCACGGCAATCAGCCGATCCAACAGCGTAGCCGTACCGCTGAGCGCCGCGCGCAGTTGCAGCATCAGTCCGCTGTCGATTGCGTCCTGGCTGGTTGCGCCCCAGTGGACATAGCGCGCCGCCTCGGGCGATCGGGCAGCCACCAAAGCGGTCAATTGTTTGACGAGGGGAATCGCCAGGTTGCCGGCCAGCCCTGCGGCCTGGGTCAGCGCAGCGGCATCGATCGCGTCGGCACGGCAGCAGTCCTGAATGATCTGCGCAGATTCGCGGTCCATCAGCCCCGCACTGGCAAGTGCCTGTGCCAGGCCAGCTTCAAAATCCAGCATCCCCTGCAGCAGCGCCGTATCGCTGAAGCCCTCACTGAGAGGAGAAGCCATAAACATGGCGCGGTAAAGAGACATTGATTATACCCGTTCCAGAATAAGTGCGATTCCCTGCCCGACACCGACGCACATGGTGCAGAGTGCGTAACGTCCTCCGGTGCGCCGCAGGTGATAGGCTGCGGTCATGGCCAGCCTTCCACCGGATGCGCCGAGCGGATGGCCCAGCGCTATTGCGCCGCCGTTAGGGTTCACCTGCGCGGCATCGTCGGCCAGCCCGAGCGCCCGCGTCACAGCCAGCGCCTGGGCAGCAAACGCTTCATTTAATTCGATTACGTCCATTTGTGCCAGCGTCAGGCCACTCTGGGCCAGCACTTTGCGTACCGCAGGTACGGGACCATAACCCATGATACGCGGTTCAACACCGCAGGCAGCCATCGCGACCACACGCACCAGCGGCGTGAGGCCGTGGGCGGCAACCGCGTTTTCACTGGCGAGTAATAAGGCGCAGGCCCCGTCATTGATGCCCGAGGCGTTGCCTGCCGTCACGCTGCTGTCCGGCGTCACGACGCCTTTTAATCCCGCCAGCGCCGCCAGGGAGGTACTGCGCGGATGCTCATCGCAGGCAACAGTGATGGCTTCCCCTTTGCGCTGTGGGAGAGTGACGGTCATCAGCTCGTCACTGAACAGGCCCATCTCCTGCGCACGCGCGGTACGAAGCTGGCTGCGTAGCGCAAAGGCATCCTGATCGGCGCGGCTGATGGCAAAATCGCGTGCCACGTTTTCCGCCGTTTCCGGCATGGTTTCAACGCCAAAGCGGGCGCGCATCTGCGGGTTGATGAAACGCCATCCCATGGTGGTGTCTTCCATTTTCAGGCTTCGACTAAACGCGCTTTCTGCTTTTCCGGTCACGAAGGGCGCGCGCGACATACTCTCTACGCCGCCTGCGATCATGACCTCGGCTTCGCCGCATTTTATTGCCCTGGCCGCCATGCCGATGGCATCCAGCCCCGAACCGCAAAGACGATTGATCGTCGTGCCAGGCACGCTGGACGGCAGCCCGGCCAGTAACAGGGCCATACGCGCCACGTTACGATTGTCTTCGCCTGCCTGATTGGCGCAGCCATAGATCACATCATCGATCGCCTGCGCGACAGAAGCAGGCTGACGGGCAAGCAGCGCCGCCAGCGGTAAGGCCGCCAAATCGTCTGCCCGAATTCCCGCGAGCGCGCCGCCATAACGGCCAAATGGCGTGCGGAGCGCATCACAAATAAAAGCCTGTTGCATTCACGGTTCCTCAGGCGGTGGTCGCCAGTTCAGGTTGCAGTAAACGCACCGGCGTGACCGCCTGGAGCGCCTCGAAACTCAGTCCGGGGCAGCACTCGACCACCAGCGGACCGTCCGGCGTAATATCAATCACGGCCATATCCGTATAGATCCGGCTGACGCACCCCAGGCCGGTGAGCGGATAGCTGCACTGCTTCACCAGCTTGCATTCCCCTTTTTTCGTCAGATAGTCCATCATCACGTAAACCTTGCGCGCGCCAATGGCGAGATCCATGGCGCCGCCGACAGCAGGAATTGCATCCTGCGCACCGGTACTCCAGTTCGCCAGATCGCCGCTGACGGATACCTGGTACGCGCCCATGACGCAGATATCCAGATGCCCGCCACGCATCATGGCAAAGGAGTCGCCATGATGGAAAAAGCAGCCCCCCGGCAGCAGGGTTACCAGCTCTTTTCCTGCATTGATCAGCTCCGGATCGGCGTCTTCCGGCGCAGGCGCTGGCCCCATGCCGAGCAGTCCGTTTTCGCTGTGCAGAAAGATTTCTTTGTCCGCAGGCAGATAGTTCGCAATGCGGGTCGGCAGGCCAATCCCCAGGTTAACGTAAGCCCCTTCCGGAATATCGCGCGCCACGCGCTGTGCCAGTTGGTCACGGGTGAGTTTTTGCATTGCCGACTCCTCAGGCTGAAACGGTCAGGGTAACGGGATGGGGAACGCACACCAGGCGCTGGACAAAAATGCCCGGCGTGACGACGTTTTCAGGATCGAGCTGGCCCAGCGGCACCAGCTCTGCTACCTGGGCAATGGTCGTGGTGGCGGCCATCGCCATCACGGGGCCAAAATTCCGCGCCGCTTTGCGGTACACCAGGTTGCCCCAGCGGTCGCCCTGATGGGCTTTAATAAGCGCGAAATCGGCTTTGAGCGGTTTTTCGAACACGTAATGGCGGCCATCGATTTCCCGCGTTTCCTTGCCTTCCGCCAGCGGCGTGCCAAAGGCGGTGGGGGTGAAAATGCCGCCTAAACCGCTGCCCGCGGCCTGCATCCTGGCGGCAAGGTTGCCCTGCGGCACCAGCTCCAGTTCAATCTCTCCACGACGATAGCGCTCATCGAACACCCAGGAGTCAACCTGACGCGGAAATGAACAAATCATTTTATCAACGCGGCCTGCCTTAAGCAGCGCGGCCAGGCCGCTGTCACCGTTGCCAGCGTTATTGCTGATCACCGTCAGCCCGCGAGCGCCGCTTTCGATCAACGCATCTATCAGTTCCAGCGGCTGACCGGCAGGTCCAAATCCGCCAATCATGATGCTGGCCCCGTCCGGGATGACCGCCACGGCCTCTGCCAGTGTTGCCACACTTTTATTGATCATTAGCTGTTCCTTTAGCCCGGCATCAGCCGGTTGGTAGTGAATAGCCAAAAAGTAGATCGCTCTGTGAGCGCAAACAATACCGATTATCGAAATAGTGTGCGATTATCGGTCACTGGCAAAACCAAATGGCACAATGTGATCGTTCGCACAGTTGCAGGACGATCCAGTTAATCTCGGGAGAAAAGCATGACGGATGACGATCAGACGCTGCGCGGCAGCAGCGATCCCTGGAAAGGGGATCCGAACTTTATGGCCTCACTGGCGCGTGGGCTGGAGGTCTTGCAGGCATTCACCCCACAGCGACGCGTGATGTCCGTGTCGCAAATCAGTCAGCGCACCGGTATTCCGCGCGCAGCCGTGCGGCGCTGTCTGTACACCCTGAGTAAGCTGGGTTTTGTCTACGCCGAAGATGGTAAAAACTTTGAACTGCGTCCGCGCGTGCTCACTCTGGGTCATAACTGGCTGGGTGCCACGCCGCTCGCCAGCGCCTCACAGCCGGTTTTACGCCAGCTGAGCCAGACGCTGAACGAGTCCTGCTCGATGGCAGTGCTGGACGGGGATGACATTCTCTATATCGCCCGCGCGTCCGCGTCGCGCATCATGACGATCGACCTGCATATCGGCAGTCGTCTGCCCGCCAGTACCACCTCCATGGGCAGAGTGCTGCTGAGTGGGCTTGCCGCTGAGCCATTGAACGACTATCTGGCGCGGCTGACCCAGCTGCGTTATACCAGCCACACGCTGGTCAGCAGCAGCGCACTGCGTGAAGAACTGACCCGCGTCCGGCAGCAGGGTTACGCCATTAACGATCAGGAACTGGAAATCGGTCTGCGTTCGCTTGCCGTGCCGCTTTGTGGCGCGGACGGACGCATCGTGGCCGCTCTGAACGTCGGCGTCCATGCCGGACAGGTTTCTGCGGATACGCTGCGTCAACACCATTTGCCGCTACTGCAGGAGGCCGCACGGGAAATCTCCCTGTTGCTGCGCGAATAATCTGTGTTGCCCCTCAACGTCATCGCCGAATTCGTGCTAACGTGAAGGCTCAGGTGCAAGCGGCAAGGCAGGGAGTTCATGACCACAAAAAAAATTGATACCACATTCGTCAGCGCAGGACGCGATAAACGTTATACCCAGGGTTCGGTGAATGCGGTCATTCAGCGAGCCTCGTCGCTGGTTTTCGATACCGTTGCGGAGAAAAAACGCGCGACCGCAGGGCGGGCAAAGGGCGAACTGTTTTATGGTCGTCGTGGCACGCTGACCCACTTTGCCTTGCAGGACGCCATGACAGAGCTGGAAGGCGGCGCGGGCTGTGTGCTGTATCCTTGCGGCGCCGCAGCGGTCTCTAACGCTATTCTGGCGTTTGTTGAAGCAGGCGATCATGTGCTGATGAGCGGCGCGGTGTATGAACCAACCCAGGATTTCTGCACCAAAATCCTTGCTAAACTTCAGGTCTCCACCACCTGGTTTGATCACGGCATCGGCGATGCGATCGCCACCCTGATTCAGCCCAACACGCGCGTGGTGTTCCTGGAGTCGCCCGCCTCCATCACGATGGAGGTGCAGGACGTCCCCGCCATTGTGGCGGCGGTGCGCGCAAAAGCACCGGACGCGATTATTATGATCGACAACACCTGGGCGGCGGGCGTGCTGTTTCGTCCTCTTGCGCTGGGCGTGGATATTTCGATTCAGGCTGGCACCAAATACCTGATTGGTCACAGCGATGCCATGATTGGGACCGCCGTCGCCAATGCCCGCTGCTGGGATCAACTGCGCGAGAACAGCTACCTGATGGGGCAGATGGTGGATGCCGATACCGCCTACATGGCCAGCCGGGGGTTACGTACGCTGGGCGTACGTCTGCGGCAGCATGAAGAAAGTGCACTTCAGGTCGCGGAATGGCTGGCCGCCCGCCCGGAGGTCGCCAGAGTGAATCATCCGGCGCTGCCCTCATGCCCCGGTCACGCCTTCTGGCAACGCGACTTCAGCGGCAGCAGCGGATTATTTTCGTTTGTGCTGAAAGAAAAACTGAGCCGCGAGCAGTTAGCGATGTATCTTGATCATTTTCAGCACTTTAGCATGGCGTACTCATGGGGCGGTTATGAGTCGCTGATTTTAGCCAGTCAACCCGAAGAGCTGGCGGCTATTCGCCCGGCGGGCGGCGTTGATTTCAGCGGTACGCTGGTACGGCTGCACATCGGTCTGGAACATGTGGATGATTTACTGGTTGATCTTGACGCGGGTTTTACACGCCTGACGCGCTAAAAGAGTAAACCTGATATAAACCAGATACAGACCCGTGTGATATATCGACAGGCCACAGCCAGATAGATGTTAAAATTCTCTTAATATAAAAGTGTTCAGCGAGCAGAAGAACCCCCGCTGGTTAAGGTTGTCGCCCACTCTGGGGCAGGCGACAACCAAGAGGTCAGGCCGATCTGAACACTATAATTCAGCATGATTGTGACGTAATGGGATAGCTAATGGGTGTTTTACATGAGATTGTGCACGCGCTTTGGCATCAAGACTTCGCCGCGCTGGCCAATCCGGAAGTGGTATGGATCGTCTACAGCGTGATGTTTATGACGCTATTCCTGGAAAATGGTTTACTGCCCGCCTCTTTTCTGCCCGGCGACAGTCTGCTGCTGCTGGCTGGCGCGATGGTAGCCAAAGGCGTGATGGATTTTTTCCCCACGCTTTTGATCCTGACCACCGCCGCCAGTCTGGGCTGCTGGCTCAGTTACCTGCAAGGCCGCTGGCTGGGTAATACCCGACTGGTTAAGAGCTGGCTGATGCAGCTTCCGGCACAATATCACCAACGCGCATGGAATATGTTTAATCGTCATGGCCTGATGGCGCTGCTGGTGGGACGTTTTCTGGCCTTTATTCGTACCATTTTGCCAACAATGGCGGGCATTTCCGGCCTGAAGAACAGCCGTTTTCAGCTGTTTAACTGGCTGAGCGGTCTGCTGTGGGTGGGCATTGTGGTGACGCTGGGTTACGGCATCAGCCAGGTGCCGTTTATCAAACGGCACGAAGATCAGGTGATGGCTGTCCTGATGGTATTACCGATGGTGCTGCTGGTCGTCGGGCTGGTTGGCAGCATCGTGGTTATCTGGAAAAAACGTCGTCAAAGAGCCTGACCACGCGTGCGTCAGGCGGGCGGTTCGGCCACCGTCTGACGCACCCGATTCACTTCCTCACCCGGCGTCACGCCAAAGTAGCGCTTAAACTCCCGCGAAAACTGCGACGGACTCTCATAACCGACGCGCACCGCCGCGACGCTGGCTTTCAGGCCATCCTGCAGCATCAGTAAACGCGCCTGATGCAGGCGATACCGCTTGAGATACTGCAGCGGCGACGTCTGCGTCACCGCTTTGAAATTATGATGAAACGCTGAGACACTCATGTTCACCTCTGCCGCCAGCGTGTCCACGCTGAGGTTGTCGGCATAGTGATTCTCTATACGGCGCAGTGCCCGGGCAATCTGGCTGAACTGCGTCTGACGACTCACCAGTGACAGCAGTGCACCCCCAATCGGGCCGGTCAGCACATAGTAAAGAATTTCCCGCACAATCTGTGGCCCCAGCACCCTTGCATCACGAGGCTGGGTCATCACATCCAGCAGGCGTTCTGCCGCACACAGCATTGGCTCCGTGAGAAAGGCAGAGTGAATGCCCGAGGTCAACGGCTGAGGCTGAAACCCTTCGTCATCACCGATGTCCATCAGCAAATCCTGCAGGCTGGCCGTATCCACGCGCAGGCACATCCCGGCCAGAGGCTGCTCGGGTGACGCCCAGGTTTCACATTCGACCGGGAGCGGCACGGTGAGCATCAGGTATTTTGTGGCGTCGTACTGAAAAACCGTACTGCCCAGATAACCGGTTTTGCTGCCCTGAAACAAAATGACAATGCCGGGCTGATACATGATGGGCTCACGCGGTCGGTGCTGCCCCGCATAAATCAGTGAGACATTTTCCACCGGACACAGCTGTTCGCGTCCGTTCGTCATCAGCGTGACCACCTGTTGAGCCAGCCGCTGACACAGTAAGTCGTGGGGCATCATCACTCCTGAAAATAAAAAGCGCAGTTTGCCGCGCGCCTGGTTAAATCGCCAGCAAAATGGAGAATCAGGCAAGAAGTTTACAGGATCAGGCAGGGTTATCCTCGCCTGTTCGCAGGCAGCCTGAAAATTGTTAGCTAGACTTAAGCACAGCGAAGATTCCCTGGTTTACTGCAAATGTAAGGAGCAGGATATGGCAGACCAACCTATTATCAAACTGCACGACGGTAACATGATGCCACAGCTCGGACTTGGCGTGTGGCAAGCCAGCATGGAAGATGCGCGCAACGCCGTGCTGAAAGCGCTGGACGTTGGCTATCGTTCAATTGATACCGCCGCCGCGTACAAAAACGAAGAAGCGATTGGTCAGGCGTTACAGGAAACCGATGTCGCGCGTGAGGATATTTTTATCACCACTAAACTGTGGAATGCTGACCAGCAAAATGTCCAGCAGGCACTGGAAACCAGTCTGCAAAAACTGAAGCTGGAGCAGGTAGATCTGTATCTGATGCACTGGCCGTGCCCGGAGAAAGATCAGTACGTTGACGCCTGGAAGAACATGATTGCGATGCAGCAACAAGGCCTGGTCAAAAGCATCGGCGTCTGTAACTTCAACCAGCCGCACCTGAAACGTCTGCTGGAAGAAACCGGTGTAACCCCGGTGATCAACCAGATCGAGCTGCATCCGATGCTGCAACAGCGCACGCTGCATGCCTGGAACGCCATGCACCAGATTCAGACCGAGTCCTGGAGTCCCCTGGCTCAGGGCGGCGAAGGCGTATTCGATCAGGAAATCATCAAGTCTCTGGCCAAAAAATACGGTAAGACGCCGGCGCAAATCGTTATCCGCTGGCATCTGGACAGCGGGCTGGTGGTTATCCCGAAATCCGTCACGCCGGCACGCATCGAAGAAAACTTCAATGTGTTCGATTTCCGCCTGGATAAGGCAGAAATGAGTGAGATTGCCCAGCTTGATACCGGTAAGCGTTTAGGTCCTGACCCGGATACGTTTAACGGCTAACACGGGCGCATCGGACCCGATGCACGCCTCGTGCAGGCCTCTCCTCCGGGAGGGGCTTTTTTACGGTTAGCGCCCACGCAAAATGTTAAACGTCCTTAAAATGTATGACAAAACGCATAATAATTACGCAACGCCTTTCTGGGCAGGGCGCGGCGCCGGGCAAAAAAACCCTTTCCTGACCGAAATCCCCCTGTCTTTCCGCTCTGTTAAATCAAATTTTTTGCGCTGAACGCTGACACCTTAATTCCGCCTTGTATTTTGTCTTTTAAATCAAAAACTTAAAATTCTAATCACCTCACCTTACCTTGTTATAACAGGTAAAATTTTGCAACACACCGAAGCCGCTCCGCTTTTGTGAAAACGTCGTTATGCAGGTAATACTGTTTTCTGTCACACCTGTCGCGTGATCCCGGCTACCACCATTGAACGTCATTTCACGGTTTTCAGAACGTTAAGCGACTTAACCAGGGAGCGTATCATGTCGGTTATCAATACCAATATCGTGTCGTTGATCGTTCAAAACGATCTGTATAACTCTCAAAATGCTTTATCGACCGCCATTGAGCGCCTGTCTTCAGGTTTGCGCATTAACAGTGCGAAAGATGATGCGGCGGGAATGGCGATTGCTAATCGTTTGACCTCAAACATCGACGGCATGACGGTAGCGGGCAGAAATGCCAATGATGCGATTTCGCTATCACAAACCGCTGAAGGGGCGCTCTCCACGATTAACGACAACCTGCAACGCATACGTGACCTGACGGTGCAGGCGCAAAATGGCAGCAACTCCGCTGCGGATATCGACTCTATTCAGACAGAAGTGAATCAGCGAATGGAGGAGATTAACCGTATTACCGCACAAACGAATTTTAACGGCATTAGTATGTTGAATACCGGATCGGGCTCGGCTGCGTATCGCTTTCAGGTCGGTGCGGAAGACGGCGAAACGATCACGATCGATCTGGATGCCAGCGACAGCTATAACCTTCTGAAAGCGGGTACCACCGGCTCAACACTTAATATCCGGCAAATGACCTCAGGAGATACCGTAAATGGCGTGGCCCGTACGGTTGCGGCAGAAGGCTTTGACGTTTTAAAAGGGGATGTTACCGGCGGAACAAGTGGAACCGCGACAGACGGTACGCCTTTGGCCGATCTCGATCGGGCGATTAAATCCGTTGATAGTCAGCGTAGTATGCTGGGTGCCTATGAGAACCGCTTTCAGTCGGTTATCGCCAACCTGAACAATATGGTCACAAACCTTACCTCTGCCCGTAGCAGGATAGAGGACGTAGACTACGCTGCGGAGGTATCGGCGATGTCACAGGCGCAGATTTTACAGCAGGCCGGTACCGCCATGCTGGCCCAGGCAAATCAGATGCCCCAACTGATGTTGCAGCTTCTGCGCTAGCCAAACGCAAAAGCTGAAAGCCCTGCCCGGCACAGTCTGCTCCGTTATGCCGTGGCAGGCTGCACCAGCAGCTGACCTGCCGTTCCCCGATCCGCCAGCTCCAGCGTCTGACTGTAATAGACAAACGGGAAATGGTCTGAAGAGCTTTGGGTAAAGTTGACCAGCAGTTCGACCTCGCCGTCCACCCAGACGGTGTCTTTCCAGCCCCGGTCTTCCCCCATCGACTGCGCACCGTTCACGCTCTTAATCAGGAACATTACACCCTGAATATGCAACGATTGCGGACGATCGGCACGGATAATCCAGCGCTCAAATGTGCCCTGCTGCGCGGTGGTATCAATGCGGTTCATATCCCACACGGCACCGTTGATGCCGGGCATACTGTCGCCAATACGAAACTCCCGGGTACGCACCGAAGCGCCGTCCAGAATCTGATCGGCCAGTAAACGCATTGGCAGGTTATCCGTCACCAGCGGCAGCAGGCCAGTGGGGCGAAGCGTGAGCACCAGCGTTGAGGTCAAAATCGTCGAAGGCTCGAAGAAACCGCGCAGGCGATCCATGATGCCAGCCGCGGTGCCCGCTGTAATGGAGACCTCATCCCCTTGCGACATATCCACCAGAACTTCGCGCCGCTCACCGGGAGCCAGCGTTAGCCGCTGTACCGCTACCGGCGACGGTAAAAAACCCTGATCGCTGGCGATGACCGTAAACGGCCGGTTATCACTGATGCTGAGTTCGTAACGTCGGGCATTGGAGGCATTGAGCAACCGCAGGCGCACCCAGCCTCGTGATACCTCAATGAACGGATTGCGTACGCCATTAACCAGCAGCGTATCGCCCAGGAAACCGCCGTCAGCGGGTGGGTCATAAACCGGTGTCGCAAAGTTATCCAGCCGCTTGTCCTGAATGATCAGCGGAAAGTCATCCACGCCATAGTGTTTTGGCAACGGAAGCTGCTTACTGAGGTCGTCCTCGATCAGCCACATGCCCGCCAGGCCGTTATAGACGTGGGGTGCCATGCGGTTTGGCGTGTTGGCGTGATACCAGCAGGTGGCGGCGTTCTGACGAATCGGTAACACCGGTGCCCAGTCGACGCCCGCTGACATCATCCGCGGCGCGCCGCCCATCAGTGCCCCTGGCACCTGCAGGCCGCTGACGGTCATCGAAACCGGTTCATTGAGGCGGTTGCTGTAGATCAGTTTGACATCATCGCCGCTGTAAACACGGACAGTTGGCCCAAGGTACATGCCATTGATGCCCCAGACCGGCACCTTGTTATTGTCACCGTTAAACGACCAGTGGCTGCGCTGTAAGGTCAGAAACAGCGGCTGACCCCGGCGGGATTCGATCAACGGCGGAACGGGAAGTGGCGTGTCACCACGCAAGGAAGCGGCACGTGCCGCATGCGGCATTACCGTGGCACTGAGCGCCACACCGGCAGAAAGCTGGATAAACTGACGTCTGCTGAAAGACATGAAATTTCAGACCTTTTACGCGTGGCGCTGAAACGCCAACCCTGTTTTTATTGCTGTCATTGCTGTGCTGCTTTCACGGCGAGCGACGCAGGACGTCACTCGCCGTGGGGCATCCATGCAGAATAGTCCGACAACGGATTTGTCGGTTAGATTTTACCGTTTTTTTCGCGTTCTTCGACTTCGGCGTTAAGCTCTTCCAGCTTCGCGGCCATCAGTTCACGACAGTGGGTAGCCAGTTTGCGCACAGACGACGACTCAAATTGTTTGACGTCTACCGGCGGCAGCATTTCCACAATCACCAGACCGTTTTTCAGGCGGTTGAGATTAATTTTATTGTGCGTATTGGACACCACAATCGGAATGATCGGGACGCCGGCCGCGACCGCAGCGTGAAACGCACCGGTTTTAAATGGTAATAATCCCCGCCCGCGACTGCGCGTACCTTCAGGAAACATCCAGAACGAAATCCGTTTTTTATTGAACTGCTCGACCAGCTCGCCAATGGTGCCGTGTGCTTTGGCCCGGTTGTCACGGTCAATCAGCAGATTACCGGTCAGCCAGTAAAGCTGACCAAAGAACGGTATCCACAGCAGGCTTTTTTTCCCCACGGTCACGGTGGTGGGCTGCACAATTTTAGCGGCCGTCACCATATCGTAGTTGTTCTGGTGATTAGCGATATAAATCGCATTACCGTAATTATCCGCGCCCTCTGGGCGACGAAGTTCAACCTTCAGACCGAACAGCGTCGATAATTTGCCAAACAGATGACCAAAGGTGGCGACGTGACGCGGATTGCGCGGCGAGAACAGACACCAGATGCAGCCAAATACACAGACCAGAATCGAATAAATTACCACAATAATCGTGCGTAATATCAGTAACATAGCTTCCTCAATGTAACACGGCTGGCGATGAACCAGCCGGATGAATTACGCGTCGCTGTCAGCGCTGTCAGGACGTGCCGGGGCATCCAGTTCGACCCGATCAATTTTTTGCAGACCGCGCGGTAACAGCGTGCCACGGCGACCCCGATCGGCACGGAATTTCTGCAACTCTTCACTGCGCAGCAACAGCTTGCGTTTACCGACGTGCAGCGTAATCGCGCTGCCTGGTGGCAGAATCATGAGCCAGGCCAGTTTATCCGTGCCCGCCGCGGCATCCGCCGACGGAATCGAGATAATCTTGTTGCCCTTGCCTTTCGACATTTGCGGCAACTCGCCGACCGGGAACATCAACATCCTGCCCGCCTGGGTGATCGCTAACAGCATGTCGTCTTCATGATGCACAGCCATCGGCGTCATGACGCGCGCATTCTCCGGCAGGGTCAGCAGCGCTTTGCCCGCACGGTTGCGCGAAATCAGATCGTTGAAGGTGCAGATAAAGCCATATCCGGCATCCGAAGCCATTAGCAGGCGCTGCTCTTCCGGCTCCATCAATACCTGTTCAACAACCGCACCCGGTGGTGGCGTCAGTTTACCGGTCAGTGGCTCGCCCTGCCCGCGTGCCGACGGCAGCGAGGTGGGATCCAGCGTATAGCTGCGGCCAGTGGAATCGATAAAGGCCACAGGCTGATTACTCTTGCCGCGTGCCGCCGCCAGGAAGCTGTCACCGGCTTTATAGCTCAGGCCCGCCGGGTCGATATCATGTCCTTTGGCGCTGCGCACCCAGCCCATCTGCGACAGAACAATCGTAACCGGCTCAGACGGAACCAGCTCGGTTTCGCTGAGCGCTTTGGCTTCTTCACGTTCACGCAGAGGCGAACGGCGATCATCACCAAAACTGTTGCTGTCTGCCTGCAGCTCTTTTTTCAGCAGCGTATTCATTTTGCGTTCAGAGGCCAGCGTCGCCTGCAGCTGATCGCGCTCTTTTTCCAGTTCGCTTTGCTCACCGCGAATCTTCATCTCTTCCAGCTTCGCCAAATGGCGCAGCTTGAGTTCAAGAATCGCTTCGGCCTGGGTTTCACTGATCTCAAAGCGCGACATCAGCACTGGCTTTGGTTCGTCCTCGGTACGGATGATGTGAATGACTTCATCAATATTAAGGAAGGCCACCAGCAAACCGTCCAGGATATGCAGACGGCGCAGCACGCGTTCTAAACGATGATTCAGACGGCGACGAACAGTATCGCGACGGAACACCAGCCATTCAGACAGGATTTCCAGCAGGTTTTTCACGGCCGGACGGTTATCCAGTCCGATCATATTCAGGTTGATACGGTAGCTTTTTTCCAGATCGGTCGTGGCGAACAGGTGGTTCATAACCTGATCCAGATCGACACGGTTTGACCGGGGCACAATCACCAGGCGAGTCGGGTTTTCGTGATCGGACTCATCACGTAAATCCTCGACCATTGGCAGCTTTTTATTGCGCATCTGGCTGGCAATCTGCTCCAGTACCCGGGCACCGGACACCTGGTGCGGCAGCGCGGTGATCACCACCTCGCCGTCCTCTTTTTTCCACACCGCACGCTGGCGAATCGAGCCGCGCCCGTTCTGATAGATTTTGCGAATCTCGTCGCGTGGCGTAATGATTTCGGCTTCGGTCGGGAAATCCGGCCCTTGCACAATCTCCAGCAGCGCATCCAGGCTGGTTTTCGGATCGTCAATCAGGGCGATAGCGGCCTGCGCCACTTCGCGCAGGTTATGCGGCGGAATATCGGTTGCCATGCCCACCGCGATCCCAGTAGTGCCGTTCAGCAGAATGTTTGGCAGGCGCGCCGGCAACATCTTCGGCTCCTGCATCGTGCCGTCAAAGTTTGGCACCCAGTCTGCCGTGCCCTGCCCCAGCTCACCCAGCAGCACTTCGGCATACTTCGACAGGCGAGACTCGGTATAACGCATGGCGGCGAAAGATTTAGGATCGTCAGGTGCCCCCCAGTTTCCCTGGCCATCGACCAGCGGATAACGGTAGGAGAACGGCTGTGCCATCAACACCATGGCTTCGTAACAGGCGCTGTCACCATGAGGATGGTATTTACCCAGCACGTCACCCACGGTACGGGCCGATTTTTTAAATTTGGCGGTAGCGTTAAGCCCCAGCTCCGACATGGCATATACAATGCGGCGCTGGACGGGTTTCAGGCCGTCGCCAATGTAAGGCAACGCACGGTCCATGATGACGTACATGGAGTAGTTTAAGTACGCATTCTCAGTAAACGTATGCAGGGCAAGACGCTCTGCACCATCCTGCGTCAATTCGCTCATTAAGTCCTCATCCTCACATCGTGACCCGCAACGGCGGATCACCCGGCGGTTGTTTGGCGAGGATAGTACCTTATTCGTGGGTATTAGTCACAGTCCTGGAGCGGGCTGGTCACTCTTTTTTCCCTGTTTTCCGGTCGCCGAAAAAACCACACCGGTAAAAATCCCCGTGCGCTTATTTTTAATAGTTTGTGACCTTCCTCGCAATTAATTATCAGCTTATTTATAGCGTATTAATCCTGTCCCGTTCCCGGGACAACATTTAGTATTGTTGCTTTTTCTTTCACCACCTAAATTCAATTTCAGCGACATATACCGGTTTTATTTTATGCCCTGGTTGGATTTAACGAATTGCCACTTAAGCACCGCTAACGAAATAATAGACAGGTGACTGAATGCAAAATCTGACTTCACGACAACACCGATTACTGAAATTACTGTTACAGGCGGGCACGCCGCTGGCGTTAGCGCAATTAGCCCAACAGTTAACCGTTTCTGAAAAAAGTATTTATCGCGATTTACAAAGTCTGGAACCCTGGCTGCATGGCTGGCAGGCGCAACTGGTGAAGCTGCCTGGCCGCTGTGTGGCGCTGGAAACACACGATCATGAACAGCGGCTGCGCTTGCAGCAGCATGTTGCCAGCGACGATAACTGGTCTGCGGGCTTAAGCAACAATGCGCGGCGGGTAAAAATCCTGTCCCAGCTGCTACGAGACGCGCCACGTGAAACCTCGATCAGTAAGTTATCTGAACGTTATTTCATCAGTCACGCTTCGATTGTTAATGACCTCAAGGTGATTGAAGAGTGGTTGCAGCCGCTGGCGCTGGAGCTGGTCCGTAGTCAGAGCGGCACGCATGTGGCAGGCAGCGAGCAAGCACTGCGCCAGGCCATGGTTTTGCTGATTAACGACGTTATGCAGCATAACACGGGCAGCAATATGGCCCTGCCGCGGCTCGACCCCGGCAGTTATCAGGCGCTGATCCACTATTTTGGCGAAGAGGACGTGGCCTTTGTGCAGCGCTTACTGCAGCAAATGGAGCAGCAGCTTGGCTACCCTTTGAGCGATGCGTATTACCTCAATCTGTCCACCCATATTCTGATCATGATTCACCGTATGGCGCAGGGCAAAGCCTTGTCCCTGCCGCTGGCTCTGAGCGCGTCAGAAATGGACAACCGAATTCTGAAGATTGCCCGCCAGATGGTAGTACAGATTGAACAGCGGCTGGGGCAATCCGCGCCCGCGGATGAAGTGGGATTTATTTATCAATATATTATTTCATCGGGCATTGTAGTCGAAGAACGCGGCAGCCACATGCTATCGCACTCTCCTTTTTCAAATGCAGCATCGCGCAATATTACGCTCGAATTAATTCATTGCTTTTCCGCATTCATCCAAAAGGATCTGTCGACCGATTCTTTATTATTTGAAGGTTTGCTATTCCATATTAAGCCGCTACTTAACCGGCTTAAATATCATATTACGATTCGCAATCCCTTACTCGATGACATAAAAGCGGAATTACAGGATATTTTCACGCTGACCCAACGCGCCATGCAGGTAACGGCCGAGCGGTTTCATTATGGGCCAATCGCTGACGATGAGATCGGTTATCTGTGCGTGCATTTTCAGGCCGCGCTTGAACGGCAAATCGCCCATAAACGTATTTTGCTGGTGTGTTCCAGCGGCGTCGGCACGTCGCATTTGCTGAAAAGTCGCATCCTGCGCGCCTTTCCGGACTGGATTATCGTGGGCGTTATTTCGGCCAGCACGCTGGACGACTTTTGTCAGCAGGAGCCGGTGGATCTGGTCATCTCCACCATTCATCTCGATATCAGCACCTTGCCCACCGTGTATGTTACTGCGTTTTTTAACGACGACGATATTCGCCGGGTGACGGACGCCATGATTGGTCGCCAACTGCCACAGGCCGCAACGCGCGCACTGGCAGAACATTAACTGAATGAGGTCTGATTAATGGATATTTCTCGCATTCTCACGCCACGCCGCGTCAATCTCAATCTGCAGGCCAGCAGCAAAGAAGCGGCCATTATCGAACTGACGGAGTTGCTGTTCAGTGACGGTGCCATTAGCGATAAAGAGGCCTTTATCCGCGATGTCTGGCTACGCGAGGCGGAGGGATCGACCGGGTTTGAGAATCATATCGCCATTCCTCACGGTAAGTCCTCCGCCGTTAAGCAAACCACGCTGGCCATCGGGCGCAGCCAGCAGGATATCCCCTGGGAGACGCTGGATGGCAGCAAGGTGCGCTGCATCATCCTGTTTGCCGTGCGGCTGGAAGATCAAAACACGACCCATATTCGCCTGCTGTCACAGGTGGCCAGTGCGCTGGCCGATGATGAGGTGATTGCGCAACTGCTGGTGGAAAACGATCCCAGCGAAATCATTCGGCTGTTTAGTCAGTACGCCGAAACCGACCTCTGTTAACCCTGGAATCCGAGGTAATCATGAACATTGTCTGTGTTGCCGCCTGTACGGCGGGCATCGCGCATACCTACATTGCGCGTGAAAAAATGATCAAAGGCGCTCACGCCCTTGGCCACACCATCCATGTGGAAACGCAGGGCACCATCGGGACAGAAAACGCCCTGGATGCCGAAACGATAGCGGCAGCCGACGTGGTGATCCTGGCGGTGGACGTGAAGATCACCGGCGAGGAACGTTTTCGTGGCAAACCGATCGTGCGGGTGAAAACCGAAGTGGTGATCAAGTCGCCCATCAAGTTTCTGGAAAAAGTGGCGGATTCACTGGCGCGTGCCTGAGGAGATCCACAATGAACGCTAACAAAAGCCAGTACGGGCAAGCGATCAAAGGCCATCTGTTAACCGGGATCTCCTGGATGATCCCGCTGATTGTCGCCGCCGGGATCTGCATTGCGCTGGGTCAGGTGATTGGCGGGCCCGATGTGGGTAAACATCCCGGTACGATCGCCTGGATGCTGAACCAGATCGGTGGCTGGGGCATGGGCTTAATCGTCCCGTTGATCAGTGCGGCTATCGCTTACTCGATTGCCGACAGGCCGGGCTTCGCGCCGGGTTTGATCGTCGGGTTTATCTGCGGACAGATTGGCACCGGCTTTATCGGTGGCATCCTGGGTGGCTTCCTGGTGGGTTACACGGTGATTCTGCTGCGGCGCAGTATCCGGTTGCCACAATCGATGCAGGGGCTGATGCCGATCATGGTCTTGCCCGTACTGAGCACCATCATTGCCGGGCTGCTCATGATGACGTTTATCGGTCAGCCCATTGTCTGGCTGCAAAAGGCGCTGATCGCCCTGCTGGAATCAATGCAGGGGGGCTCTAAGTTCATCATGGGGGCGATTCTGGGGGCGATGGCGACCTTTGACTTCGGCGGGCCGGTCAATAAAACCATGTCGCTGTTTGCGGATGGCATGCTGGTGGACGGCATTTACGGGCCGGAAGCGGTCAAATTTGCCGGTTCGATGATCCCGCCCTTTGGCATCACGCTCTCCTGGCTGCTCACGCGCCATAAGTACACCCGCGCGGAAAAAGAAGCCCTGAAAGCGGCCTTCCCGATGGGGATCTGCATGATCACCGAAGGTGTGATCCCCATTGCCGCACGCGATCTGTTCCGGGTCGTCGGGAGTTGTGTGGTTGCCTCAGCCGTTGCTGGTGGCCTGATCATGGTCTGGGGCGTGGAAGCGCCAGTGCCTCACGGCGGCATGTTTGTCGTACCGCTGTTCACCAAACCCGGGTTGTTCTGCCTGGCGCTCGGTATCGGCACCACGATCTGTGGCGTCATGCTTTCGCTGCTGAAAAAGCCCGTCACTGAAGCCGACGAAGAGTTTGACGACGTGGAAGATCACACCGTTCGCGACGACGACATTAAATTCACACTGGAATAAGGAGTGAGTATGTACGCGGCAATGAACGACCTGATAAGCCAGGCTGCGCAGAAAAAATATGCCGTTCTGGCCATCAACTGCTTCAACCTGGAAAGTGCCCGGGCGGCGGTTAAGGCGGCGGAGCAGCAGCGTGCGCCCCTGATACTGAATGTGTATCAAGGCCATAGCCGTCATTTTCCGCCAGCCATCGCGGTGCCGCTGGTGCAGGCGCTGGCGGCGGAGGCCAGCGTACCAATCGCGCTGGCGCTCGATCATGGCAAGGCCTTTCCGCTGATTGGCCAGGCCTTTCGCGCAGGCTTTACCGGGCTGATGATCGATGCTTCGGCGGAGCCGCTGGCCGAAAACATTCGTCAGACGGCCCGCGTGGTCGACATGGCCCACACCGCCGGGGTTTGCGTCGAAGGCGAACTGGGCCATATCGCCGATGCGCCCACCTACGCGCTGGCCGACGCGGCGGTCAAAATGACCCAGGTGGCGGATGTCCTGCCGTTTCTTGAGCAGACCCATATCGATCTGCTCGCGGTTTCGGTTGGCACCGCGCATGGGCTTTATCCCGCTGGGGTGCAGCCGACAATCGATTTCCAGCGTCTGGCAGACCTGCACGCGGCCTCATCGCGCCCGCTGGCGCTTCACGGCGGCAGTGGCACGCCAGCGGACGATATTCGGCGCGTCAGTCAGCACGGCGTCGCCAAGATTAACGTTGGCGCGGCGGTATTTGAAGCCGGTAAACAGGCGCTGCACCAGGCGCTTAAACACCCTCCCACCACCGAACTGCCGGACTTACTCGCCCTGATGGAGTCCGCCTGTTGTGAAGTCGTCAGTGACTATCTGAGCTGGTCTGGCTCCGCCCGCCAGGCCTGATGGCTTTCTGCTGTAACCCGGTGCGCGTCTCTGAACGTCAGCGCAGGGCAACCCTTTGTCATAAAACAAGCTGAGGAAGATTTAACATGTTGATTTCCATGAAAGAGATGTTAAGACCCACCCGTCAACATCGCTTTGCGATTGGCGCCTTCAATGTCGCTGACAGCTGTTTTATCCGCGCGGTCGTGGAAGAAGCCGAAGCCACTCAAACCCCGGCCATTATCTCGATTCATCCCAGTGAACTGGAATTCGTCACCGATGCATTTTTTGGCTATGTGCGGGAGCGCACACTGAAAAGCAGCGTGCCGTTTACGCTGCACCTGGATCACGGTGCATCGGTGGCCCATGTGCTGCGCGCTATTCAGTGCGGTTTCACGTCGGTGATGATTGACGGTTCCCTGCTGCCTTATGAAGAAAACGTGGCGCTGACGAAAGAGGTGGTGAAGCTGGCCCATGCGGTGGGCGTGTCGGTTGAGGGCGAACTGGGGACGATTGGCGATACCGGGACGACCGTGGAAGGCGGCGTGAGCAAAGTGATCTATACCGACCCGGCTCAGGCCGAAGACTTTGTGCAGCGAACCGGCGTGGATACCTTAGCGGTCGCCATCGGCACCGCGCATGGTATCTATCCCAAAGATATGAAACCGGAGTTGCAAATGCATATCCTGCGCGACATTTCACAGCGCGTTTCCATTCCACTGGTGCTGCATGGCGGCTCGGCGAATCCCGATGCCGAAGTGGCCGAGGCGGTGACGCTGGGCGTGGGTAAAATCAACATCTCCAGCGACATGAAATATGCCTATTTCCAGAAGGTGCGTGAAGTGTTAACCCGTGAAACCTGGTGGGATCCGAACGTAATTTATCCCGAAGCGATTGAGGCGGCAAAAGCGGTCATTCGCTACAAGATGAATTTGTTTGGTGGGCTGGGTAAAGCGTCGTTGTATTAAGCATCTTCGCTTTTGATTCAGATAACCGCACCGTGGCGTTTCAAAGCCATCTGACAGGAAGTCGGAGCAGGCAATCCGCAGCGCTGAACAGAGCGATAAAACCAGGATTTGCCCGCAGGACGCGGGCAAAAAACGGAGTCGGTACAGGCTGTATCGTCTCCGTCAGTCCGTCAGGCTGAAGCGCGACGTGAAGGCACGCGACAGCGACGTGAGGACGCCCGCTCAGAAACCCTGTCGGATGGCGTGTACAGCGCTGCAAAAAAACTGAGCGCACAAAACATGATTACTTCATCACGCCCATCCACTGCTGCGCAATCTTCGCATATTCTCCCGTGGCCGTGCTCAGGTGTAGCCACTGATCGACATACTGTTTCCAGCTCATATCATCACGCGGAAGCATATAGGCCTTCTCGCCATACTGAAGCGGTTTATCCGGATTGAGTGCGCACAGGGAAGGGAAGCGTTTTTGCTGATACAGCGCCTCTGAGGCATCGGTAATCATCACATCGGCTTTGTTATCCACCAACTGCTGGAAAATGGTGACGTTATCGTGAAACAGCGTTAACGCCGCCTGAGGAAGATAACTGTGCACAAAGGCTTCGTTCGTCCCGCCCGCGGGTTCGATTAACCGGACGCCGGGTTTATTTAGCTGGTCAACCGTCTGATACTTCGTTTTATCCGCGCAGCGCACCAGCGGAATTTTGCCGTCCACGCCAAGCGGCTGAGCAAACCAGGCGGTTTGCTGGCGCTTCAGCGTAACCGATACGCCACCCAGTGCGATATCACACTGTTTCGCTAAAAAGTCCTGCATCAGGGTTTTCCAGGTGGTAGGTACCCATTGCACTTTCGCTCCCAGTGACGCCGCCAGCGACTCCGCCATGCTGATATCCAGCCCTTCATAGTGGCCATCGGGTTTCAGAAAGCTGTAGGGCTTGTAGTCCCCGGTCGTACAGACTTTCAGGGTTTTGGTGTTGAGCACGCTGTCCAGACGCGACTGGGCCTGGGCAACGCCAGCCACCAGCAGTAAAGTCATTATGAGTGTTTTCTTCATCATTCTTTTTTTTCGGAGGTGAGTTTGCGCCGTTATGGTGACATAACCTTACGGGTTATTGCGCTAATCGCAAAAGTGTTGTGATCATTCTCGCATTTTTCTCCCGCGCGTCGCGGCCTAAGCTACTCCCCATAAACGCATACGGGAGACACGCTTAATGAGCAACATTTTAATTATCGATGGTGGTAAAACTTTCGCCCATTCTAAAGGTGAACTGAATCATACGCTGACCGACGTGGCCGCCAGCCAGTTGCGCGATCTGGGCCATGAGGTGACCGTTACCGTCGCCGACAGTGACTATGTTGTGGCAGATGAGATCCAAAAATATCTCGACAGCGATGTCGTGATTTATCAGATGCCAGGCTGGTGGATGGGCGAACCCTGGACCGTGAAACGTTATATTGACGAAGTCTTTACGGAAGGCCACGGCAAGCTGTATGCCAGTGATGGTCGCACACGTTCAGACAGCGAGAAAAAATACGGTTCTGGCGGCCTGCTTCAGGGCAAAAAATATATGCTTTCCCTGACCTGGAACGCTCCGCTGGAAGCCTTTACCGATCCTGAGCAATTCTTCGAAGGCGTCGGCGTGGATGGCCTGTACCTGCATTTTCACAAGGCTAATCAGTTCCTTGGAATGGAAGCCTTACCGACGTTCATCTGTAACGACGTGATCAAGCAGCCTGATGTGCCGCGGGATATTGCTCGTTATCGGACGCATCTCAGCGAAATTTTTGCTTAAATAGACTTTCCCCCCGAAAGAGGAAACGTGAATGTTAACCGTCGTTGCTGAAATTTGTGTGAAGCCAGGCTACCGTCAGAAAGTACTGGAGGCGTTTCATCAGGTGATCCCGACCGTGCTGGAAGAAGAAGGCTGCCATCAGTACAGCGCGCTGGTCGATCATCAGGCGCAGGTGCCGTGGAAACACAACTCACCCGATTCGATTTTCATGCTGGAGCAGTGGGAAACCCTGCGTCATCTCGACCAGCATCAGCAAATGCCGCATATGGAAGCCCATCGCGCTGCCATTAAAGAATACGTGACAGACGTAAAAATTCTGGTGCTGGAACCCGGCCAGTAATTTCTGCAACGCTGACACGAAAAAGCCCCGGTACAGGCCGGGGCTTTTTGCAGCGGGTAACCGACTCAGACTTCGATATCGGCCTTGTCGCCTTTTTCCTGTAACCAGTTGCGGCGATCTTCAGAACGCTTCTTCGCCAGCAGCATGTCCATCGTCCGCAGCGTCTGCTCAATATCGTCGTCACTGACGGTAAGCTGAACCAGACGGCGGGTATTCGGATCGAGCGTGGTTTCACGTAACTGAAGCGGGTTCATTTCACCCAGCCCTTTAAAGCGCTGAACGTTCGGTTTGCCCTTCTTACGCTTTAACTGCTCCAGTACGCCCTCTTTCTCGTCTTCATCCAGCGCGTAATACACTTCTTTGCCCAGATCGATACGATAAAGCGGCGGCATCGCTACATAAACGTGGCCGTTTTTTACCAGCGTACGGAAGTGCTTCACGAACAGCGCGCAGAGCAGCGTGGCAATGTGCAGCCCATCTGAGTCGGCATCGGCGAGAATACAGATCTTACCGTAGCGCAGCTGCGTCAGATCTTCGCTGTCGGGATCGATACCGATCGCCACAGAGATATCGTGCACCTCCTGTGAGGCCAGCACTTCATCCGACGAGACTTCCCAGGTGTTCAGGATCTTGCCTTTAAGCGGCATGATCGCCTGGTATTCGCGGTCGCGTGCCTGCTTGGCTGAACCGCCCGCCGAATCCCCTTCCACCAGGAACAGTTCGGTTTTATTCAGATCCTGTGCTGTACAGTCTGCCAGTTTTCCGGGCAACGCCGGGCCGCTGGTCAGCTTTTTACGCACGACCTTCTTCGCCGCGCGCATCCGGCGCTGGGCGCTGGAAATCGCCAGCTCTGCCAGCTGTTCTGCCGCCTGCACGTTCTGGTTCAGCCACAGGCTGAAGGCATCTTTGACCACGGCTGACACGAAGGCGGCGCACTGGCGTGAAGATAAGCGCTCTTTGGTTTGACCGGCAAACTGTGGATCCTGCATTTTCACCGACAGCACATAGGCACAGCGATCCCAGATATCCTCGGCGGACAGCTTCACGCCACGCGGCAGGATATTGCGGTATTCGCAAAACTCGCGCATGGCGTCCAGCAGGCCCTGGCGCAGACCATTAACGTGTGTCCCACCCTGCATGGTCGGGATCAGGTTCACATAGCTTTCGGTCAACAGCTCACCGCCTTCCGGCAGCCACAGTAACGCCCAGTCCACCGCTTCGATATCGCCTGCAAAGGCACCCACAAACGGTTTTTCCGGCAGCGTCGGCAGGCCGTTTACGGCTTCACACAGATAATCTGTCAGGCCATCTTCGTAACACCAGCGCTGCTCGGTATTGTTGAGCTTGTCTTTAAAGACGATTTCGACACCCGGACACAACACGGCTTTCGCTTTCAGCAGGTGAGATAAGCGGGAAACCGAGAAACGCGGGCTGTCAAAGAAGTGTTCGTCCGGCCAGAAATGGACGCTGGTGCCGGTGTTGCGTTTGGCAACCGTGCCGGTGACGGTCAGATCCTGCACCTTTTCACCATTTTCAAAGGCGATAGTGTAGATCTCGCCGTTACGGCGCACATTCACTTCAACGCGTTTGGACAGGGCATTAACCACCGAAATCCCGACGCCGTGCAGGCCACCGGAAAACTGGTAGTTTTTATTGGAAAATTTACCGCCCGCGTGCAGCCGGCACAAAATGAGTTCAACAGCCGGAACGCCTTCTTCCGGGTGGATGTCCACCGGCATGCCGCGCCCGTCGTCGATGACTTCCAGCGACTGATCGGCATGCAAAATCACCTCTACCCGTTTGGCATGGCCCGCCAGTGCCTCATCGACGCTGTTATCAATGACTTCCTGACCCAGGTGGTTAGGGCGCGTCGTATCGGTATACATTCCCGGGCGACGGCGAACCGGCTCAAGGCCAGTCAGGACCTCAATGTCACCCGCATTATAGCTTGATTGACTCATGGTAACTGTCTGATTAGATGAAGAAAATGGTTGCGATTTCCACGTTGCTCAAGCGTGATTCAGGCCCAGAAAGTCCAGAATTTGCGGGAAATGGCGCTCGAATCCAGTAAATGCATGATTTCCGCCCTCTTCAACCGTATGACGGCACGCGCTGTAATAGTCGAGTGCCTGGCGGTAGTCGAGCACTTCATCGCCGGTTTGTTGCAGCAACCACAATAAATCAGGCGCTTCCAGCGGATCAATCTGCATCACTTTCAGATCGTAAATGTGGCGAGACTCTAACACATATTGCTGACCGGTGTAGGGATTCTGATTTTCACCCAAAAAATCCACCAGCAACTCAAACGGGCGAACGGCGGGATTGACCACCACCGCCGGCAGCATAAAACATTGTGACAGCCAGGTGGCGTAGTAGCCGCCCAGCGAAGAACCGACGAGGCCCAGCTGTCGTCCGCTGTGGCTGAGCACAATATCTTCCAGCATAGCTGCCGCATCCGCAGGAAACGTGGGCAAATGCGGCACAATCATCTCGATATCGGGATGATGCTGGCTCAGCCACTGTTTAAACAACGTCGCTTTTGCTGAACGCGGTGAGCTGTTAAAGCCGTGCAGATAAAGCAGCGCCTTCATCCGTTAATATCCTTCAGCATCCAGATCGGGGCGAAAAGCCTGTGTGGTGAGTCGGTTGACTTCGGTCTCAAGCTGACCGTCATTGTGCAGCGTAAACCAGCGCCAGCCGGGCGCAACGGTATCGATGGTAAAGCTGGTACAGTGCGGTTTGAACTGCACGCAGGTCGACGGCGTTGCCAGCACACGGCGGCCCTGCCACGGTACATCCATTTCCTGATGAATATGGCCGCAGACCAGCGTTTTTGCCAGCGGATAGTGCTGCAACACGGCGTCTAACTGATGCGGATTGCGCAGGCTGTGTTGATCAAGCCAGGTGCAGCCCGACGCTAAAGGATGATGGTGCAACAGCACCAGCGTATGGCGCTGCGGATAACGGGCAAGCGTGGTATTCAGCCACTCAAGCTGGTAGTCACTTAACATGCCATGGGGCACGCCGAAAACCTGGCTGTCCAGCAGAACAACCTGCCAGTGATCGCCTAACAGCACATGCTTGTGTGCGTTAATGCCGGCCTCTGCCAGCGTATCGACCATCGCAGGTTGAAAATCATGATTCCCCGGCAGCCAGACGCAAGGTTTAGGCAGGCGCGAAATGCCCTCAACAAAATGCTGATAGGCTTCGACTGAGTGATCCTGAGAGAGATCGCCGGTGGCAACGATAAGATCATAATCACGCTGCTGCGCGATGATCGCATCCAGTACCGCGTCATAACTGGCCCAGGTATTCACCCCCAGCAGGGATTCGTGTTTTCCTGCGAACAAATGCGTGTCCGTTACTTGCAGAATCCGAACCTCAGATTCTGTTGTCGCAGGAAGAGTTAGCAGGCTATCCAAAGCGTTTCCTTCGTCTCTACGCCATTCAGTGCATTATACGCATCAGCAAACCGGTACTGCCATCGCGCCGTGCGTCAGGCAATAACGTAACCAGTCAGCAAGAAACTGATTGATTTGATGCTTCTCATCACGCTGATTCATTTTTTTATTCGGATAATCATAACGTGCTTTGAACCGATAGATCTGCTGTGTCGAACACACTTCAGCCACCATCGCGTCATGATACAGCCTGACAGACATTGACGGCAGGCTCCAGTAACTTACGGCTGGGGCCGTCTGACGGATATCGACCAGGGTAGTATAACGCGTTGATTCCTCAACGGTTACCTGGTAGCGGGCGCCACTCACCTGATAGATCACCGATGCGCCTGCTGCGTCATCACGTGGTAGCAGACGACGTAACTGGGCGAAATTGGTTTCGCACAGCCTCATCATCTCGGGGAAATCAGGGATATAGCGCTGTTTCATTTTTGCGTCCACTCTTCTCGAAGTTTTTTATGGTGCAGTGCCAGCCATTGCAAGGCGATGACAGATGCCGCGTTATCAATAATCCCCTGTTCCACCCAGTGGTAAGCCTGTTCACGACTGACCACATGGACAAGAATATCCTCATTCTCTTCCTCCAGACCATGGCATCCTTTTGCCTGGCTGGCATCCACTTCTCCGACCATTACCGATAACCGTTCGCTGGTGCCGCCGGGGCTGGCCAGGTAGTTCAGCACCGGTTTGACCCGGCCAACCGTCAGATCCGCTTCTTCGACGGCTTCACGGCGCACCACCTGCTCCGGGGTTTCACCCGGTTCAATAATGCCTGCCACCATTTCCAGCAGCCAGGGCGTGGGACTGCAATCGAAAGCCGGGATGCGGATCTGTTCAATCAGCACCACTTCATCACGGACGGGATCATAAGGTAGCAGCACAGCGGCATGACCGCGCTCAAAAACTTCACGCGTCACTTCCCGGCTCATTTGGCCATTAAACAACCGATGACGAAAGCGATAACGCACAATGGAAAAAAAACCCTCGTACGCGGTTTCTCGTGCAATAATTTCTACATCATTTTTTGTGAAAGTCACAGGTGATGTTTTATTGTCCTTCATCATTAAGTTCCTTATGCAGATTGGGATAACACAGATAAAACACAAGCCCAGATGCCATCCAAAGGGTCATTACTGAGTTATTTACCTGAAACACACAAATATGGCACGTTCAGCCACCTTATCTCACAGTTGCCCTCTGCTAGAATCTGCGATAATTTTTGGCTTACAGGCGGCACAGTCACTGCGATTTGCTGCAACAAAAGGAATGCAAATGAAAAAACTGCTCCCATTTTTTATTGGGCTGAGCCTGGGCGGTTTCAGCTTCGCCAGCCAGGCGGAAAACCTGCTTCAGGTTTACCAGCAAGCGCGTTTAAGCAACCCTGATCTGCGTAGCTCTGCGGCGACGCGTGATGCGGCGTTCGAGAAAATTAACGAAGCGCGCAGTCCTTTATTACCCCAACTGGGTTTGGGTGCAGACTATACCTACGCAAACGGCTACCGTGATAGTAGCGGTATTCACTCCAATACCACCAGTGGCTCGCTGCAATTGACGCAAACCATTTTCGATATGTCAAAATGGCGTGCGCTGACGCTGCAGGAAAAAGCAGCCGGTATTCAGGATGTGACCTACCAGGTCGCCCAGCAGGATCTGATTCTGAACACCGCGACGGCCTACTTCAATGTGCTGAAAGCCATTGATACGCTTTCTTACGTCGAAGCGCAGAAGATGTCGATTTATCGCGAACTGGATCAAACGACCCAGCGCTTCAACGTGGGCCTGGTCGCCATCACCGACGTGCAGAACGCCCGCGCGCAGTACGACAGTGTCCTGGCGAATGAAGTGACCGCGCGTAATGACCTGGACAACGCAGTGGAGTCTCTGCGTCAGATTACCGGTATGGATTACCTGGCGCTGGCGTCGCTGGATATTGATCGCTTCAAAACCACTAAACCTGAAGCGGTTAACTCGCTGCTTAAGCAGGCTGAAAGCCGCAACCTGAACCTGCTTTCTGCCCGTCTGAACCAGGACTTAGCCCGTGAGCAAATCCGTTCAGCGGAGGCGGGCCATTTACCGACGCTGGATCTGACCGCCTCGACTGGCCTGTCCAACAGCAAATACGGCGGAAGCCGTGCTGAGCAAAATGCCAGCTCGACAGATTCCATCACCGGCAACAACAAAGTGGGCCTGAGCTTTACCCTGCCGCTTTACAGCGGTGGCAGCGTGACCTCGCAGGTGAAACAGGCGCAATACAACTTTGTCAGCGCCAGTGAGCAGCTGGAAGCCGCGCACCGTTCAGCCGTGCAGACCGTGCGCTCGTCTTACAACAACGTCAATGCGTCAGCAAGTAGCATTGCCGCTTACAAACAAGCCGTGGTGTCCGCGCAAAGTTCATTAGACGCGATGGAAGCCGGTTACCAGGTGGGAACCCGTACCATCGTTGACGTGCTGAATGCGACATCAACGCTTTATAACGCTAAGCAGCAGTTGTCGGATGCGCGTTACAGCTATCTGATTAACCAGTTGAATATCAGCTATGCCCTGGGCACGCTGAACGAGCAGAGTTTGGGTGTGCTTAACAGTCAGTTAGGTAAAGAAATCTCAACCTCGCCCGAAACGGTTCAGCCACAAAATGTACAGCAGGTGCTGGGTGAAGATCACATCTCCACTTCCGAAACGGCACCAGCACCGGCCCCCGTACATAAGGCCGCACATAAGAGCAGCCGTAATCCGTTCAGTCACTAAGCCTGTTGCGGGCTGCTTTGCGGCCCGCCTCTCTGCAAAACGTATAACTACGTAAAGATCCCCGTCCTGCCTGGCCGTTAGCTTCATTTCTCACCACTCATCCCCTATTCTATGCACTACCTTTGGGCACAGGATATTTATAATGAAACGGACTAAAACGATCCGCTATGCCGCCTTTCGTAAGAGCTGGCAAGCAAGACACTTAACGCCTGTTGCTATCGCTGTTTCAGCGGTATTTATGCTGGCAGGTTGTGAGCAAAACGACGAAACCGTCACCCTTTATCAAAACGCGGACGACTGTTCAAAAGCCAATCCGGGACAAAGTGCGCAGTGCACCACCGCGTTTAACAACGCTAAAAAGGAAGCTGAACGCACCGCGCCAAAATACGCGACACGTGAAGACTGTGTCGCCGAATTTGGTGAAAACCAGTGTCAGCAGGCACCGGCACAGGCGGGCACAGGCAGTACGAATGCCGAAGCGCAGCAAAGTGGCAGCTTCTGGATGCCGTTAATGGCAGGCTACATGATGGGGCGCATGATGGGCGGTGGCGCGGGCTTTGCCCAGCAACCGTTGTTCTCACCGAAAACCCCCAACAGCCCGGCAAACGGTCAGTTCGTGGATGCCTCTGGCCGTAACTACGGTAATGCCACCCCAGGTAAGACCATGAACGTGCCCAAAACTGCCCTGGCGCCGAAACCGACCACCACCTCCACCATCACACGTGGTGGTTTTGGCGAAACGGTCGCGAAACAAAACGCGATGCAACGCAGCAGTGCTTCCGGCACCTCCAGCCGTTCGCTGGGAGGCTAATACCGTTTATGCAACGTATCGCGATTTCTGAGCGTCCGGGCTGGCGGGAAAAAGCCACAGAGTTTGGTTTTCGTTTTCACACCATGCACGGTGAGCCCTACTGGTGCGAAGATGCTTACTATCAGTTTACCCTGGCGCAAATCGACTATCTGGAGGAGGTGACCGCCGAACTTCATCAGATGTGTCTGCAGGTGGTGGAAAAAGTGGTAAACAGTGAAGCCCTGCTTACCCGCTTCCGTATTCCAAAACATACCTGGGACTTCGTGCGTGACTCGTGGAATCAGCGTCAGCCTTCACTTTATTCCCGTCTCGATCTGGCGTGGGATGGCCGAGGCGATGCCAAACTGCTGGAAAACAACGCCGATACACCGACCTCGCTGTATGAAGCGGCGTTTTTCCAGTGGCTGTGGCTGGAAGACCAGCTGAATGCGGGCCAGTTGCCGCCTGGCAGCGACCAGTTTAACAGCCTGCAGGAAAAGCTTATCGATCGCTTCACGGTGCTGCATCAGCAGCACGGCTTTAACTGGCTGCACTTTGCCTGCTGCCGGGATACCGAGGAAGATCGCGGCACGGTGCAATACCTGCAGGACTGCGCCACGGAAGCCGGCTTACCCAGCGAATTTCTCTATATTGATGAGATAGGGCTGGGTGAGAAAGGCCAGTTTACTGACCCGCACGATCAGGTGATCAGTAATCTGTTTAAGCTTTACCCGTGGGAATTTATGCTGCGCGAAATGTTTTCGACCAAGCTGGCGGATGCGGGCGTGCGGTGGCTTGAACCCGCCTGGAAAAGCATTCTGTCAAACAAAGCGTTATTGCCGATGCTGTGGCAGATGTTTCCCAATCATCCCAACCTGCTGCCTGCCTGGTTTGCTGAAGACGACGTGCCGCCTATGGACAAGTATGTGGTCAAACCGCTGTTCTCCCGCGAAGGCGCTAACATTCGTATCGTGGAAAACGGCAAAGAGATCGCCCGGGTGGATGGTCCATACGGCGAAGAAGGCATGATTGTGCAGCAGTTCCATCCGCTGCCAAAATTTGGTGACAGTTATACGCTGATTGGCAGTTGGCTCATCGACGATCAACCGGCCGGGATTGGCCTGCGGGAAGATCGGGAGTTGATCACGCAGGATCTGTCGCGTTTCTATCCGCACGCCTTCATTGAATAGCCTTTTAGCTCCAGGCCAGTTCGCTGGCCTGTCTTACGCGTTAACCGACCTGTACCGACAACATACTGATTGCGCCCATCTCCATACCTTCCACCGGAACGGTCACAGGCTCATCTGCGTGACGGGAGCCCAGCACATACAGCAATGGCAGGAAATGTTCCGGCGTCGGGTTGGATAAGGCCGCATCCGGATGCTGCATAAAACTCACCAACGGATGTGCATCCGCCTCGGCCTGCACCGCCAGATTGTCCCGCACGAAGTTATTGAACCCCGTGGCCCAACTGTAAGCTTCGCCACCGCCCCAGAGAACTTTACGCAGGTTGTGCACCACGTTACCGCTGGCGACGATCATCACGCCGCGATCGCGGAGCGCAGACAGCTTTCTTCCCATCCCGAAATGCCAGGCGGCGGGCTTGCCGCTGTCGATACTGAGCTGGACGACCGGGATATCTGCGTCGGGATACATCTTAATCAGCACGCCCCACGAGCCATGATCCAATCCCCATGCGTGATCCAGATGAACCGGCACCGGGGATAACCGTTCCGCAATCTCTTCCGCCAGTGCGGGTGAGCCCGGCGCGGAATAACGGGTATCAAAAAGCGCCTGAGGAAAGCCGCCAAAATCGTGAATAGTGCGTGGATTGTCCATCGCCGTTACGGCAGTTCCCTGTGTGTACCAGTGAGCCGAAACCGCCAGAATCGCACGTGGCCGTGGCAGGATTTCACCGGCTTTACGCCAGGCAGCGGTATAGCGGTTTTCTTCTAAGGCATTCATTGGGCTGCCGTGTCCCAAAAACAGCGCCGGCATGCGAACCTGACTCATAGTGATCCTTGATGTGTTCATTCTGTGAACACCACGATACGCTTTTTACCGGCGTGATCACGCGGATAAGCATGATGTTCTCTGTCAGAAATTTTGAATAAAAATGGCAGGGACTGAGGAAGCACACACACAGGACAAGGCGAGACGATCAGGCCAGAGAACTGGCCTGATTAAGACGAAAACTAGCTGGCCTGACGCGTTTCGTGTTCGCGACGGTAGGCTACCAAATCTTCGATGGTGACGACGGGCATGGCGTGTTGTTTCGCGAACGCGATCACTTCCGGCGCATGCGCCATGGAACCGTCGTCGTTGGTCAGTTCACACAGAACGCCTGCGGGCTTGAAGCCTGCCAGCGTCACCAGATCGATAGTGGCTTCGGTGTGGCCACCGCGCGTCAGAACGCCGCCATCATGGGCACGCAGCGGGAAGACGTGACCCGGACGGTTTAAATCTTCAGGTTTTGCGTCATCGGCAATCGCGGCACGGATAGTGGTGATACGATCCTGAGCAGATACGCCGGTGGTTACGCCTTTTGCCGCTTCAATCGTCACGGTGAAACCGGTGCCGTAGGCGCTGGTGTTGTTTTCCACCATCATCGGCAGCGCCAGTTGCTGGCGACGTTCTTCAGTCAGGCACAGACAAACGATACCGCTGCCGTGACGAATGGTTAACGCCATCTGCTCCACGGTCATGGTCTCCGCGGCGAAAATCATGTCACCTTCGTTTTCGCGATTCTCATCGTCGAGAACCATAACACCACGGCCTTCGCGTAAGGCTGCGATAGCACGTTCTACACGCTGTTTCGGCGTGCCAAATTCAGAAAGTAGAGTCTGATTCATGGTAATAAAACCTTATAAATGTGTTGGGTTACCAGAATCAGGGCAAGCTTAGGAGTGACGTCGTAAAGACGTAGCAATGACGCAAAACAGACATAATGCCTGACAGATGTCGTTACCCTCTCCCATCCGGACTTTAACCGTCGGCCCCGGAATTACACCGGATCTGCTGACCTTCACCATTACGGCGAAGCGCTCGCGGGCTTTCAGCCTGGGCTGATTTACCGCCGGTGGGGAATTTCGCCCCGCCCTGAGAATAAGCGTTTTAACTATAACGTTTCCCCGTCAGGGCAGCAATCCACAAAGCCATTATTGCTTTAGCTTTTTTTGCGCTATGGATTTCAGGTTTAACCTTTTCAATTCAGGCATTACACTTAAGTGACTCTAGCGTTGGTAAAATGCTGCCACAGCAACCCGTAACCAGGAAATCATCATGATCGACACGAAAAAAATTGAACAAATTGCCCGTCAGGTTCATGACGCGCTGCCGAAGGGAGTTCGTGAATTTGGCGATGATGTTGAAAAGAAAATACGGCAGACTCTGCAGGCCCAGCTGACCCGCATGGATCTGGTCAACCGTGAAGAGTTTGATGTACAGACTCAGGTTTTACTGCGTACGCGGGAAAAACTGGCGGCGCTGGAACAACGTCTGGCCCAGCTGGAAAGCAAAGGAACCGGGACCGCATCGTCTGCACCCGCGGTGCCCACCACGCCAGGCCCGGCACCGGCGATTGTCCCGGCGGCGAACCCTGCGGATAAATCCGGCGAGTGATGCTGGCTGGCGGGAGCGCAGGCTCCCGCCATCACGACTCAGTTGCCGCGAATGGTTTTAATGATATTGGTGGTTGAAATGCCATCTTCAAAGTTCAGCACCCGCACATCACCGCCATTCGCCCAGACTTCCTTACTGCCTGCAATGTCTTCCGGCTTGTAATCCCCGCCTTTCACCAGTAAATCCGGTAATATGCTGGCGATCAAACGCTGCGGCGTATCTTCTTCAAACAGCACGACCCAGTCTACGGCTTCCAGTGCACCCAGCACGATCATCCGGTTTTCCTGCGGATTCACCGGACGGCTGTCGCCTTTAAGACGTTTCGTCGACGCATCGCTGTTTACCGCCACAATCAGGCGATCGCCCAGTTTACGGGCGTTTGCGAGGTAGGAAACATGACCGGCATGCAGGATGTCGAAGACGCCATTGGTCATGACCACTTTTTCGCCGCGCTGACGGGCCATAGCGACGGCCTCTTTCAGTTCCGCTTCGGTCATGATGCCAAAACCGCGCTCCGGACGGGCATGAATGGCGTTTTCGAGCTCCACGATGCTGACGGTTGAGGTTCCCAGTTTACCCACCACCACACCGGCTGCCGCGTTGGCCAGGAAACAGGCTTCTTCCAGCGAATCCCCCGCCGCCAGAGCAGCAGCAAGCACACCAATCACCGTATCCCCGGCGCCGGTAACGTCAAACACTTCCTGTGCCTGCGTGGGCAAGTGCAGCGGCGCTTTCCCCGGCTGTAGCAGCGACATGCCATTCTCAGAACGCGTGACCAGCAGCGCGGAAAGGTCGCAATCGGCAATCAGTTTCATGCCGCGTTCAACAATTTCCTGCTCCGTCCTGCATTTACCGACAACAGCTTCAAATTCCGACAGGTTGGGCGTCAGCAGCGTCGCGCCGCGATAGCGGGCAAAATCGGTGCCTTTCGGATCGATCAGGACGGGCACACTGGCTTCACGCGCCAGAGTGATCATCTGCTGAACGCTGTCGAGCGCCCCTTTGCCGTAATCCGACAGCACCACCGCGCCACTGCTGGCCAGCGACTGGCGCATTTTTTCGTGCATCGGTGCGGCATCAACCTGCTCAAAACCTTCTTCAAAATCCAGGCGGATAAGCTGCTGGTTGCGGGACAGCACACGCAGTTTGGTGATCGTCGGATGGCTTTTTAACGTGACAAAATCGCAGTCAACACGAACGTCCTTCAGCGTTTTACTCAGGACCTGAGCCGCATCGTCCTCACCGGTCAGCCCGATCAACCGTGAACCGGCACCCAGCGCAGCAATATTCATCGCCACGTTAGCGGCGCCGCCAGGGCGTTCTTCAACGGTCTCCACTTTCACCACCGGCACCGGGGCTTCAGGGGAAATACGGCTGGTAGGGCCATACCAGTAACGATCCAACATGACATCGCCAACGACCAGTACCGAAGCCTGGCCGAACGCGGGCAGAGTAACTTTCATTCCAGACACTCCAGACTGCATTCAAAATAGTGCGCGGATGATAGCACAGTTGCTATCAGCATCACGCCGTGAGAGATTCTGCTGACTGCAACCACCGCTGCCAGCTGGCGTTGACCGACGCTCTTTCCTGCGCAAAGGCATCCGGTTCGACGTGTCCCGGCAGCGCCTGCAGCGCCAGATGGTGCAAGGCATCGCGCAGCGTGACATAGGCATGGGTTAACGCCGCCGCTTCGTCGTCTGCCATTTTTTGATGGTTTGCCATCAGTTCAAAGATCCGCACATTGTCCGACCAGCGCGTTAAGGCAGGCTCTGCTGCGGCATAGCGCAGTACCAGATATTGGGCAATAAACTCGATATCGGTAATGCCGCCTTCGTCGGTTTTGATCTCCCAGCGCCCTTTATGCTTATTGCTCAGATGCGCGCGCATTTTATCACGCATCTCCCTGACCTCGGTTTGCAACGCCGCCGGTTCACGGGGCAGGCAGAGAATCGCCCGGCGAATGGCGTTGAAACGTTCGCTCAGGGCGGGCTCACCGAAGACAACCCGGGCACGCACCAGCGCCTGATGTTCCCATGTCCAGGCTTCGTTACGTTGATAGTCATCAAAAGCATCGAACGTGCTGACCAGCATGCCCGCCGCACCGGAAGGACGCAGGCGCGCATCCACTTCGTACAAAATCCCGGACGAGGTGCGGGTGCTAAACAGGTGCATGATGCGCTGGGCCAGCCGCAGATAAAACTGTCGGCCGTCAATGCTGCGTTCGCCCTGGGTCACCGCGTCCAGCGGGCAGTCGTGCAGAAAAACCAGATCAAGATCGGAGCTGTAACCCAGCTCCCATCCACCCAGCTTGCCATAGCCCAGCACGGTAAAGCCCCGCTCGTGCTCCTGCACCAGATGCGAAGGCCGACCGTAACGCTGCACCATCATATTCCAGGCCTGTTGCACCACCGATTCAATGATGGCTTCGGCCAGCCAGGTTAAGTGATCGCTCACTTTCATCACCGGCAACGTCCCTGCAATGTCGGCTGCCGCGATGCGTAACATCTGCGCCTGTTTAAACTGGCGTAACGCTTCAAGCTGTTGCTCTTCATCATCGGCGGGAATGCGCATCAGGTACTGGCGCAGTTCATCACGATAGGCATCCGTCGCGGTGGGCTGATACAGCGTGGCGGGATCGAGAAGCTCATCCAGCAGCAGCGGATAATGCGCCAGCTGGCTTGCCACCATCGGCGAGGCTGCACACAGACGGATCAGGTGCCGCAGGGCTCCGTGATATTCCGTCAGCAGCTCCAGATAGGTACTGCGCGTCAGCACGCTGAGCAGCAGCGGTGCCAGCCGGCTAAAGGTGACGGCCGCATCGCTGCGCAGACAGACTTCGCTCAGCAGGCGCGGCATCAGCTGATCCAGTGCCTGACGGCCGCGCGGACCAATGGAACGGCGGCTGATATCCTGACGAAACGCTTCCAGTGACTGATTGAGCGCCTGACAGTGTTCCGCGTCCAGTTGAGGAACCAGCGGGGCCAACTCGCTGTCTTCCAGACTGTCCTGCCAGAGCATATTAAAATCGGCCAGCTCCGGTTGATCGCCAACATCCGGCGAATCTTCACCGATCAGCTCGTCAAAGATTGCCCGCACGGCGGCCATGTGCGTATCCAGTTTTGCGCTAAGTTCTGACCAGTCCTGACACTGCATCGCCCAGGCCAGTCGGGCGCGGTGCAGGGCATCTTCCGGCAGCGTTTGCGTTTGTTCATCTGCCAGGCTTTGCAGCAGGTTTTCCAGCCGCCGCAAAAACAGGTAGGCCTCACGCAGTGCAGCAACCTGCTCCGGTGGCAGTAAGCCCAGGGATTCAATAGCGGAAAGCGTGGGCAGCAAGGCTCTGAGCTGAAGCGAGCGCTCACGTCCACCGCGAATCAGTTGAAAGACCTGGACGATAAACTCCGTTTCGCGGATGCCGCCCGCCCCCAGCTTAATGTTATTTTTCAGGCCACGGCGGCGCACTTCACGTGAGATCATCGCCTTCATGTTACGTAACGACTGAATCACGCTGAAATCAATATAGCGGCGATAGACAAACGGCCGCAGCATCTGCTGCAACTCCTGGCTCCAGCGATCCTGATCATCGCCCATCAGTCGGGCTTTCACCATGGCATAGCGTTCCCAGTCGCGCCCCTGCTCCTGGTAATAATCTTCCAGCGCGGCAAAGCTCATCACCAGCGGCCCACTGTCGCCAAAGGGCCGTAAACGCATATCCACCCGGTAAACAAACCCGTCCGCGGTGGGCTGATCGAGCACCTTGATCAGGCGCTGCCCCATACGGGTAAAAAATTGCGCATTGTCGAGTTCACGCCGACCGCCACGGGTACTGCCGTTCTCGGGCCAGACAAAAATTAAATCGATATCAGAGGAGAAATTCAGCTCGCCGCCGCCCAGTTTTCCCATGCCCAGGATCAGCAGCGGCTGAGGCTCACCCGCGGCATTACAGGGCGTGCCAAACTCACGACAGCAGTCCTGATAAACCCAGTCACGCGCCGCACTGATCAGGACCTCCGCCAGTACACTCAGCTGTTGCAACGTCTGTTCTGTGCTGGCGTGATGCAGGCACTGCATCCAGGCAATGCGCACCAGCATCCGACGCCGAAACAGGCGCAGCACGCGCATCAGACTGGCTTCGCTGTCTGCCGCCGCCATGTCACCACTTAGCCACTGCGCGTAGTGCCGCCACTCTTCAGGCTGAGGCGAGCGGTCAGCGATCGCCTGCCACCAGTCCGGGTTCTGCTGCAGGTTGTCGAGCACGAAATCGCTGAAGGCCAGACCGGCAAGCTGCTCTTCCGTAAGAGCAGAACCGGTAAGACCTGACTGTTCGACCGCCCGCTCGGCCTGAGTACGCAATACGGTAGGTAAGGCTGGCAACATGTTCTCTCCCTGATAGCGTGCTGTTAGATTCAGCGCGGCGAGCCGCTGGTTAACCAGAACGGCGGTTGTTTCATTGCCTGCGCGGTTAAGCCGTCTAAGCTGACGTGCTGCTTTTCGTGTATGGCGCGCTGTAGCTGCTGCCACGGGGCCAGCCAGTGCTCTACCGCGTCCGGCGAGTAAGCGCCCGCCAGCAAATGAACGGCCAGTAATTGTCGATCGAGACGCGTGGCTTTGTCCTGATATTCATTCGCCTGATGAATGGTGGCAAAGGTTTCTTTCAGATCGGCATTAATGCGGCCCAGCATGATATCGCCGAAGCGCTTGAAGGAACCTTGCAGCTTGGCTTGCCCCTTCTGATCAATCCACGGCGTCCATTGTGCCTCAGCCAGCCAGTGAGTAAGTGCTAACTGGGTTTCTACGGAGCGAGTAGAGAAGCAGAAGCTGTCTGCATCCACGTCTTCATTCAGCAGCGTTTCTTCCAGCGTCGTCAGCTTCTGACGCAGATCGCTACTGGCCTTACGCGGCACTAACGCACCAAAGAGCGCAAAGGCCTGGCGCAGCACGTCCAGCGCTTCACGTACTGATTCCCGCGCGCGCTTATTGCCCCGTAACCACACTTCTTCATGATATTGCCAGTGCTCCAGGCCAGCGGCCATTGCCGCCACCATGCCAGCTTCCACCGTCGCCTTCGGCCCGGCTTTCAAAAGCGGAAAAGCACGTAATTCACGTGGAAGGTTACCTTTCGCCAGCTGATAGCCGCGTGCCGCTTTGCTCAGGCTGCCCATACGCAGGTCGCCCACGGCAATCAGTTGCTGCGCAAACGCCAGCATATCGCTGCGCTCACCGCTTTTTAACTCCAGTTCGACTTCTGACAGCGCTTCCTGATGCTCACCGGCCGCGACCTCGCCTTTATCGAACGCGATTTCCACTTCGCTCTTACCTGCCGTCACCAGCCAGATTTCACGGTCAAAATGCGTGCTGAACAGCGGGTTCAGGCGCTGCTGTAAGGCCGCGATATCCGTTCCCTCTGGCCAGATGTCGGCGGGCAGGCGGCTGATATCCAGCGTAGGTTCCGTCAGGTCAACGTTGTATTCGCCGCGCTGATGTAAACCGCCCAGCGTACTGCCGGCCGTTTTCAGCGTCATTTCGTAACGCTGGTCCACGCCGCGAATACGTAAGCCCATGTTCCACCGACGTAACTGGTTATCGTCGGTTTCAAAATAGATATTGGTCAGCTGGCGCGCTGCCTGATGCTGATGCGGAAAAGCCGCCAGCTTCTCTGCCAGTTTCCCGGCAGCGTTGGGTTTTGCAATGAACTTAAGCTCAATCTCGATGGTCATATTTTTTTATTCACTACGTCGCTGGCACTTGAGGATATATTCCCTGCCCGTTTAAGGTTATCTTCTGCTGCATCCACTGAGCCGAAGATGCGGGTTTTCAGGCGAAGAGTAATGCACAGAAGCCTTGCTGTCTCTGGTTTCTTTCTGCTTTCGCTCGCCTTTTCGCACTGTTATGAGACCAGGATAGTTCTCATTCAGATTTATGCGAAGCCTCTACAGACTGTGCCGGTAAATTATCTTTATTTTTAAACAAAACGAAATCGAATGAAAAAAATCACACTTGCTGGAATCACTTTGCTGGCCCTCAGCGCCCTTACACCTGCTCATGCCGATCAAAAACGCTATGTTTCTGACGAATTATCCACCTGGGTTCGCAGCGGCCCCGGCGACCAGTTTCGCCTGCTCGGTAAGCTGAACGCGGGTGAACAGGTCGAACTGCTACAAACCAATGACGCCACCAAATATGGCCAGGTGCGCGATGCGGAAGGCCGCACCGTCTGGATTCCCCTGTCGCAGTTGAGTGAAAATCCCAGCCTGCGCACCCGGGTGCCTCAGTTAGAACAACAGGTTAAAGACCTGACAGCTAAGTTAGCGAACATTGACAACAGCTGGAACCAGCGCACGGCCGAGATGCAGAATAAAGTGGCCAGCAGCGACAGCGTCATCAATGGGCTGAAAGAGCAAAATCAGAAGCTGAAGAACGAACTGATCGTGGCCCAGAAGAAGGTCAATGCCGCTAACGTTCAGCTGGATGACAAACAGCGCACGATCATCATGCAGTGGTTTATATACGGTGGCGGCGTGCTCGGCGTGGGCCTGCTGCTGGGTCTGTTGCTGCCGCATATGGTGCCGCGTCGCAAGAAAAACGATCGCTGGATGAACTAACCTTTTCCACCGCTCGCTGCAAAAGGGGATCGCAAGATGCCCCTTTTGGCCTGTCTGCAATATGTCGAATTTGTGTAACAATAAGGGTTGTGCCCGTCTGAATTCAGGTGCAGGACGCCCGCAGACGCGCAGGTCGCTTATTTATCTCTGGAGTGGTGCGTGAAGACGTTTCTTGTTGGCGGTGCGGTACGTGATGCGTTGTTGAAATTGCCGGTTAAAGACAAAGACTGGGTGGTCGTGGGCGCAACGCCAGAAAGCATGCTGGAACAGGGCTATCATCAGGTGGGCCGCGATTTTCCGGTGTTTCTGCATCCTGACAGCCGCGAAGAATATGCACTGGCGCGCACCGAACGCAAAAACGGCAAAGGCTATACCGGTTTTACCACCTGGTCGGCCCCGGACGTCACGCTGGAGCAGGATTTACAACGCCGCGATCTGACGATCAACGCCATCGCCCGCGATGAAAACGGCACGCTCTATGATCCCTACCAGGGGCAACAGGATATTGCTGACCGACTGCTGCGCCACGTTTCAGAAGCCTTTAGTGAAGATCCGCTGCGCGTGCTGCGCGTGGCACGGTTTGCTGCGCGCTTTGCCCACCTTAACTTTCGCATTGCCGATGAAACCCAGGCGCTGATGCAGCAAATGGTGGAGAGCGGCGAGCTGGCCGATCTTACCGCTGAGCGCGTGTGGAAAGAGACCGAAAAAGCGCTGTCCTCGCATAATCCTCAGGTCTATTTTCAGGTGCTGCGTGACTGCGGTGCCCTGAAGGTGCTGTTCCCGGAAATCGATAACCTTTATGGCATCCCCGCCCCCGCCAGATGGCATCCTGAAATTGACACGGGCGTGCATACGCTGATGGCATTGACGCTGTCCGCCGCCTTAAGTGAGGCCATTGATGTACGTTTTGCCACGCTATTTCACGATGTAGGCAAAGCGTTAACGCCCGTTGAAAAGTGGCCCAGCCATCGCGGTCATGGCCCCGCCGGTGTGCCGCTGGTTGCCGCACTCTGTGAGCGTTTGCGCGTGCCGAATGCCATTCGCGATTTAGCCCTGCTGGTAACCGAATTCCACGACACGATGCACACCATTGAGCAGTTGCCTTCTGAGGCGATTGTGGCGTTATTTGACCGTCTCGACGCCTGGCGTAAGCCTGAACGCGTGCATCAACTGGCGCTGTGTAGCGAAGCCGATGCCCGTGGGCGCGGTGGGCTCGCCAGCATGCCGTATCCACAGGGTGACTATCTGCGACGCGCATTTGCGCGGGCGCAGGCCGTGTCATCGAAAGCGGTGGTTGAGGCGGGCTTTAAAGGGAGTGCGGTGCGGGAAGAGCTGACGCGGCGCCGCATCGACGCCGTTGCCGAAGGCAGAGGTTAACGCGGCCAGTGACCTGGCCGCGTTGGGTTTACGTGAACAGCATGTAAACCGCAGCCGCTACGATAAAGCGGTAGACCGCAAACGATACGAAAGAGATGCGTTTGATCAGCTCCAGGAACACTTTGATCGCAATCATCGCGACGACAAAGGCAGTGATAAAACCCACCGCAAACATCGGGAAGTCGGCCATGCTCAGGAAGCCCAGGCTCTTATACAGATCCAGCCCGGTCGCCCCCATCATCATCGGTACGGCGAGGATAAAGGAGAACTCGGACGCCGCATAGCGACTCACGCCCATCAGCATCCCGCCTGAAATCGTGGCACCTGAACGCGAGAAGCCCGGCCACAGCGCCAGACACTGGAAGCAGCCGATCATAAACGCCTGACGATAGGTAATGTCATCCACGCCAACGGATTTTGGCTGTTTTGGCTTCAGGAATTCCGCCGCTAACAGCAGCAAACCGCCGACCACCAGCGCATACATAACATTTATCGGATTAAACAGCGTTTTAATTTGATCGTGTAAGACCAGCCCTATCACGACAGCAGGAATCATGCCCAGCAGGATATGAATCAGCGTTAAGCGACCGGTTCCTGTCCCTTCGTGTTTGACTTCGCCAAAGTGGATGCCGATCAGGCCAAACAAACGCCGCCAAAACATCACGACTACCGCCAGAATGGAGCCTAGCTGAATCACGACTTCAAAGGTTTCGGCTTTGTCACCCTCAAAGCCAAGCAAATGCCCCACTATAATCATGTGCCCGGTGGAAGAGACCGGTAAAAACTCGGTCAGCCCTTCTACCACGCCCAGGATTGCAGCTACCCACAGCTGATGAATATCTGCCATCAATGTATTTCCTCTGTCCGTTTTAAAACCATGAAAAAGGCGCTAGCAGTCGCGCTATCGCCTTGAATCTTATCTGTCCAGCCTGAATATAACATTAAGCTCGCTTGCCATTGAGTTTGTTATAACGAAACGGCACCTGCTGAGACAGACCATAATTTGGTTTGGTTTCATTGTGATGGCAATCACATCATTACTATTTAGGAATAGTCCCGCGCTCAATTCGCACGCCAACCTGCGCGGCCTGCGCTACAGCGCCCGGTTTTGCTACCTTTATACGCACACCGGGCGAATTGAAACGGTTCATCAACAGATCCGCAATTTCTTCGGCAACGCGTTCGACCAGTGCAAAACGTCCGCCCGTCAGATGTGTCAGGATCGCCTCAGAGACGTCGGCGTAGCTCAGACAATCCTTAACATCGTCACTGGCGGCCGCCTGGCGGTTATCCCAGGCCATTTCGATATCGATCACCAGCTTCTGCTGAATCCCCTGCTCCCAGTCGTAAACGCCAATTGTAGTGAAGACGGTGAGTTGTTCTATAAAGACGATATCCATGACGGTGCTCTCTGTTTTTGGCCAGGCCGGATACCACTTCCGGCAGATTGTGCGTATTATCCATAGTTGACGTGATCAAAACGACCCCAAAGGAAACGGGACGGTGTTATGAGTGCTTTCGCGCTTGGTATGATTATTTTCGCGTATCTGTGTGGGTCCATCTCCAGTGCGATTCTGGTATGCAAACTCGCCGGGCTACCCGATCCCCGCACCCACGGTTCAGGCAACCCGGGTGCCACCAATGTGCTGCGCCTTGGCGGCAAAGCGGCGGCAGCAACGGTGCTGGTATTCGATATTCTGAAAGGTATGGTGCCTGTCTGGCTGGCGTACCTGCTTCATGTGCCCCCGCTCTATCTGGGCTTAACCGCCATTGCCGCCTGTCTGGGCCATATTTATCCGGTGTTTTTCCGCTTCAGGGGTGGGAAAGGCGTGGCGACCGCGTTTGGTGCTATCGCGCCTATCGGCTGGGATCTGACCGGGCTGATGACCGGCACCTGGCTCTTGACCGTGCTGCTCAGTGGCTACTCATCGCTTGGGGCGATTGTCAGCGCCCTGATTGCGCCGTTCTATGTCTGGTGGTTTAAACCGCAGTTTACGTTCCCGGTTTCCATGCTCTCCTGCCTGATTTTGCTGCGGCATCATGACAACATCCAACGTCTGTGGCGTCGTCAGGAAAGTAAAATCTGGAAGCGCAAAAAGAAACAGTAAGCGTAAAAAAAGCCGGTTGACCGGCTTTTTTCTGTCAGATGGCAGGCAGTTCGGCCAGCGGCCAGCGCGGCCTGACGCTTACGCCCAGCTCTCCCCGCGTACCGCCTTTCAGACGCACCATGCCCGCGTAGGCAATCATGGCGCCGTTATCGGTGCAAAATTCAGGACGGGCATAAAACACCTCACCACCGCGCTTCTGCATCATGACCGCCATTTGCTCGCGCAGCGTACGGTTGGCACTTACGCCGCCCGCAATCACCAGCCGCTTAAAACCGGTTTCATCCAGGGCGCGTTTGCATTTGATGGCCAACGTATCCACCACCGCATCTTCAAACGCACGGGCGATGTCGGCACGGGTTTGCGCATCATCGTCATGGCCACGAATGGTATTCGCCGCAAAGGTCTTCAGGCCCGAGAAACTGAAATCCAGCCCCGGACGATCGGTCATCGGACGCGGGAACGTGAAGCGTCCAGCCGTGCCCTGCTGCGCCATTTTCGACAGCATGGGACCGCCGGGATAATCCAGCCCCAGCAATTTGGCGGTTTTATCGAAGGCTTCGCCTGCGGCATCGTCAATTGACTCGCCCAGCAGTACATATTCACCAATGCCGGTAACGCTGATCAGCTGCGTGTGGCCGCCAGAAACCAGCAAGGCCACAAACGGGAATGCGGGTGGATTGTCTTCCAGCATCGGCGCCAGCAGATGGCCTTCCATATGATGCACGGGCACCGCAGGCACCTTCCACGCAAAGGCCAGCGCGCGCCCAATCGTCGCGCCCACCAGCAGCGCGCCGACCAGGCCCGGGCCCGCCGTATAGGCCACCGCATCAATCTGCTGCGGCGCTAAACCCGCCTGTTTCAGCGCCGCCTGAATCAGGGGCACCGTTTTACGTACGTGATCGCGCGAAGCCAGTTCCGGTACCACGCCGCCGTAATCGGCATGCAGTTTTACCTGGCTGTAGAGCTGGTTCGCGACTAAGCCAGCCTCGTCATCATAGATTGCGATGCCGGTTTCATCGCACGATGTTTCAATACCCAGAATTCGCATTGCTTCACCTCATTCTTGCGGCGCGCAGTTTAGCATAGCCACTGTGCAAAAAGAGGACTCAATCCACGCAAAAAGTCATTTTCTGCTGCCTAAAGAGTGCGCTATACTCCCGCCCCTGGAAAAAACCGGCAGCCGCACAGGCACACGCTCCTGTTGGTTCTTAATTATCCATGGTGCTTTACAAGCCGACGCGAGTTGGAGTAAAATGCTGCACCATTTTGAAATGTGCTGGCGCCGCAGTCAGCAGAAAAACCGAATTTTATTGAGGTGAGAGTTACATGCCGGTAATTAAAGTACGTGAAAACGAGCCGTTCGACGTAGCACTGCGTCGCTTTAAGCGTTCTTGCGAGAAAGCAGGCGTTCTGGCTGAAGTTCGTCGTCGTGAGTTTTATGAAAAACCAACGACCGAGCGTAAGCGCGCTAAAGCATCTGCAGTTAAGCGTCATGCCAAAAAACTGGCTCGCGAAAACGCACGCCGCACTCGTCTGTACTAATATCCCGGAGGTTCGCCTCCACAGCGTGATAAACGCAGACCGAGTCAAGTAAAAGGCCGTGCTTTCCGAAAGGAAGCGCGGCTTGTTGTCGTTTATGAGCTGAAAAAACGGGGCTTATGGCAGGACGAATTCCACGCGTATTTATCAATGACTTACTTGCCCGCACGGACATCGTGGAGTTGATCGATGCTCGCGTAAAGCTGAAAAAGCAGGGAAAGAATTATCATGCGTGCTGTCCTTTTCATAATGAGAAAACCCCCTCTTTTACCGTAAATGGCGAAAAACAGTTTTATCACTGTTTTGGTTGTGGTGCGCACGGTAATGCCATCGACTTTCTGATGAACTACGATCGTCTGGAGTTTGTTGAAAGTATCGAAGAGTTAGCCACTTCTCACGGGTTAGATGTCCCTTACGAAGCGGGTAACGGGCCCAGCCCGATGGAACGCCATCAGCGCCAGAGCCTGTACCAACTGATGGACAACCTTAACGGTTTTTATCAGCAAAGTTTGCAGCAATCCAGTGCCCAGTCAGCGCGCGATTATCTTCAACATCGCGGCCTGAGCGCCGATATCATTAATCATTTCGCGATAGGTTATGCCCCCGCCGGTTGGGACAATGTTCTCAAACGCTTTGGTAAGCAGCCGGAAGATCGCGAGTCATTAATGGAAGCGGGCATGCTGGTCAGTAATGACAAAGGCCGGGTTTACGATCGCTTTCGCGAGCGCGTGATGTTTCCCATCCGCGATAAGCGAGGCCGCGTTATCGGCTTTGGCGGCCGCGTGCTGGGTAATGATACGCCGAAGTATCTGAACTCGCCCGAAACGCCTGTTTTTCATAAAGGTCGTCAGCTGTATGGCCTGTATGAAGCCTTAAAAAATCATCCTGAACCGAAACGCCTGTTAGTGGTGGAAGGCTATATGGATGTCGTTGCCCTGGCGCAATACGGCGTGGACTACGCGGTTGCCTCACTGGGTACATCGACCACGGCTGAACATATTCAGTTGCTGTTTCGCAGTACGGATAACGTGATTTGCTGTTACGACGGCGATCGCGCCGGACGTGAAGCCGCCTGGCGAGCGCTTGAAACCGCATTGCCTTACATGAATGACGGTCGTCAACTACGCTTTATGTTTTTACCTGACGGCGAAGACCCGGATACGTTGGTTCGCAAAGAAGGTAAAGCCGCATTCGAAGCGAGGATGGAGCAGGCTATGCCGCTCTCTTCGTTTTTGTTCGACAGCCTGTTGCCGCAGGTCGATTTAAGCTCTCGTGACGGCAAAGCGCGTTTAAGTACACTGGCATTGCCACTGATCACGCAGATTCCCGGTGAAACGTTACGCATTTATCTGCGTCAGGAGCTGGGAAACAAACTCGGTATTCTGGATGATGCGCAGCTTGAAAAGCTGATGCCTAAACAGGCACAGGGCGCAAGCGCACCGGTTGCTCCGCCGCTGAAACGCACCACAATGCGCGTTCTGGTGGCGTTGCTGATTCAGAATCCACAACTGGCAAGTCTGGTCCCTGCACTGGATGGGCTGGCCGAGTCAAAAATAGCCGGTTTACCGCTATTTATTGAATTAGTGAAGCGCTGTAACGAGAATCCTGGATTGACCACCGGTCAGCTACTAGAGTTATATCGCGGAACAAATTTTAGCCAAACGCTTGAAACACTGGCCGTGTGGAACCACATGATAGTGGATGAAGAGAGCGAAGCGGTGTTCCAGGATTCCCTGGCCAGTATTTATGACGCGGCTCTGGAAGAACGACTGGAGTTCCTGATTGCGCGAGAACGCACCCATGGACTCAGCACCGATGAACGTCGCGAGCTCTGGACACTGAGCCAGGCCTTCGCGAAAAAGTAACAGGTTACCCTACCTGCTGCTGCCCGTAACCGGAGCGGCAGGTTTAGTTATTCAGGGCGAAGCAGGTTTTGTCGCTGAAAGCGCGCAGTCACCGGAGCGTACTGATGTACGTGAGGATGACGAGCACTGTCAGAGGCAAAAATGACGAGTAAGCCAGGCCCGACATAAAATTTGCGGCTTAAGTGCCGATTACTAATGGGCAAAGCCCAGGCCGCGACGAAGGCAGCGGCGAGAACGAAATGCCTTCAATGTTATTGTTGGCTCGCTGCCGACCGACACCAATCTAATTAACAGAAGTGTGGATACCGTCTTATGGAGCAAAACCCGCAGTCACAGCTCAAGCTTCTTGTCACCCGTGGTAAGGAGCAAGGCTATCTGACCTATGCTGAGGTCAATGACCATCTGCCGGAAGATATCGTCGACTCCGATCAGATCGAAGACATCATCCAGATGATTAACGACATGGGCATCCAGGTGGTTGAAGAAGCCCCGGACGCCGACGATCTGATGCTGAATGAAAACAGCTCCGATACTGACGAAGATGCCGCGGAAGCTGCCGCTCAGGTATTATCCAGCGTTGAATCTGAAATTGGCCGCACCACCGACCCGGTTCGCATGTACATGCGTGAAATGGGTACCGTTGAACTGCTGACCCGCGAAGGCGAAATCGACATCGCGAAGCGTATTGAAGACGGTATCAACCAGGTTCAGTGTTCCGTTGCTGAATATCCGGAAGCCATTACCTACCTGCTGGATCAGTACGATCGTGTTGAAGCCGGTGAGTCGCGTCTGTCAGACCTTATCACTGGCTTTGTCGATCCTAACGCAGAAGAAGACCTGGCACCGACCGCTACCCACGTCGGTTCTGAGTTGTCCGAAGAAGATCGTAATGACGACGACGATGACGACGAAGAGAGCGACGACGACAGCTCTGACGACGATAACTCTATCGACCCGGAACTGGCGCGCGAGAAGTTCTCTGACCTGCGTACGCAATACGAAACGACGCGCGATGTGATCAAGAGCAAAGGACGCAGCCATGCGGCCTCTGTCGCTGAGATCCAGAACCTGTCTGACGTCTTCAAACAGTTCCGCCTGGTACCGAAGCAGTTCGACTACCTGGTGAACAACATGCGCGAAATGATGGAACGTGTCCGTACCCAGGAGCGTTTGATCATGAAGCTGTGTATTGAAGTGTGCAAAATGCCGAAGAAAAACTTCATTACGCTGTTCACCGGTAACGAGACCAACGAGAGCTGGTTCAAAGCCGCACTGGCGATGAACAAGCCATGGTCTGAAAAACTGCTGGACGTGCAGGATGACGTGATGCGTTCTCTGCAGAAGCTGGCACAGATTGAAGAAGAAACCGGCCTGACCATCGAGCAGGTGAAAGACATCAACCGTCGGATGTCGATCGGTGAAGCGAAAGCCCGCCGCGCGAAGAAAGAGATGGTTGAAGCTAACCTGCGTCTGGTGATTTCAATCGCCAAGAAATACACCAACCGTGGTCTGCAGTTCTTGGATCTGATTCAGGAAGGTAACATCGGTCTGATGAAAGCGGTTGATAAGTTTGAATACCGTCGCGGCTACAAGTTCTCGACCTACGCCACATGGTGGATTCGTCAGGCGATTACCCGTTCTATCGCTGACCAGGCGCGTACCATCCGTATTCCGGTGCATATGATTGAGACCATCAACAAACTCAACCGTATTTCGCGCCAGATGCTGCAGGAGATGGGCCGTGAGCCGACGCCAGAAGAACTGGCTGAGCGCATGCTGATGCCAGAAGATAAGATCCGCAAGGTGCTGAAGATTGCCAAAGAGCCTATCTCTATGGAGACGCCGATTGGTGATGATGAAGATTCACATCTGGGTGATTTTATCGAAGACACCACGCTGGAGCTGCCGCTGGACTCTGCGACCTCTGAGAGCCTGCGTTCTGCGACCCACGACGTGCTGGCTGGCCTGACCGCGCGTGAAGCCAAAGTGCTGCGCATGCGTTTCGGTATCGATATGAACACCGACCACACGTTAGAAGAAGTGGGCAAACAGTTTGACGTTACCCGTGAGCGTATTCGTCAGATTGAAGCGAAAGCCCTGCGTAAACTGCGCCACCCGAGCCGCTCGGAAGTGCTGCGTAGCTTCCTCGACGACTAAGTCCGTTAAAACCCCGGTTCGCCGGGGTTTTTTATGTCTGCTGCCCTGCCCTTTTCCCGCAAACCGCCACCATTAACGCCGCAGCTGTAACGCCTCGTACATCTGGCGATATAGCGCCACCATCTCTTCCAGTGAGGCCCGGTTTAATCCACTGGGATTCGGCAACACCCACACCTGGGTTTTCCCCATGTAGATCGGCTGCTCGCCCCATTGCACTTTGCTCTGACGAAACGCGCGTTTAAAGGCATCTTTGCCCAGGATAGCCAGCGCGGCAGGCTGATAGCATAGAACCTTGTCCATCAGCCGCTGACCGCCATCACGTAGCTCATCACTGGCCAGTTCATTTGCCTGGATGGTCGGGCGCTCGACCAGCATCGTAATACCACAGCCGGTCTCCAGTAAGCGCTGCTCCTCTTCCGGCTTCAGTTGCTGCACCGTAAACCCTGCCAGGTGAATCACCTTCCAGAAGCGATTGCCGGGATGGGCAAAATGATAGCCGGTGTGCGCGGTCGACTGACCGGGATTAATGCCGCAGAAGAGGACGTTCAGGTCCGGTGCAATGATATCGGTGATGTTGTGTTCGCTCATGAGGCCTCCTGGCTTTGCGCTGCGTCCTGGCCGCTCACGCAAAGAATCCGTATTCGTCATAATCTTGCCAGTGGTTAACGCTTATTTGCGGAGCAATGTCGTGATTGCGGCTGTCTTTCCTACTGTTAAGCCCAATAAGACAATCGCGCTTCACCGCGCATGCGACGACGCTGCGTATCAGCGTAGCGTTTTTGGCGGTTTTATCATAGTTATCAGCAAGTAAAACATTGCTGCTTATTTCAGCAACCAGCCGAACAACGCTGGATTGCCCCGAATAGATACTTTATAATCCCCGCTCCATTGGCCCCTTAGCTCAGTGGTTAGAGCAGGCGACTCATAATCGCTTGGTCGCTGGTTCAAACCCAGCAGGGGCCACCAGATTTAGTGATTAAAATCATGCGATTAAGCCACCTCCCATGGGTGGCTTTTTTGTTTGTGCTTTTTGAATGGCGATAAATTGGCGTTTTATTTTAATGGCGTCAGTATACGGTCATAGAAAAACCGCTTAATTTGATAACATTGTGCAGTGCATTGTTTCCGTTAAATTAATCTTCAAAAGACCTGTTTGTATCAACCAGATCATACCTACCTACAGACGCGCACTGTTCGCAACGTTCTGTTTTTGATGGAATTGGTCCGAATTTTGGCTAATTTATTTAAAACATTGAGTTAACAGCGTCTCATATGACAGGTTTAAGAGGTGATGATTTGATCGTAAGGCATATAGCTCAGTCAAACTTTTCTATTAAGGAGACCGAGTAAAGCTGTTACCAACTCAATATCCTGAATAGGCCATAATGGCAGTTGTGTGCAAAGAGACTCAAAAAGAACCTTATTACTACACACAGGAGTTCAATTGCGTTATGCTTCTGCGAAAGCAGTAGGAGGGCTAATGAATGGATGTTGCTCAGATAGCAAAAGCCGTAGGTGATGGTGTTATATCAATCCCTAGAGACTTCTATTTAGGACTGGAAAGAACATTCCAGGACCTGAATCTGTCGGATGGTGGCTACCGGACACAGCGGCGCAACTTTAATGATGACAAGCGGGTTTTTCATGCAATAGAGCAACTTATCAAAGACCGAAACACAATCGCCAAAGTCGCTAAAATCATCATTGATGATGTTTTAAACCGCTTGCCCGATCCTGTACTAAAAAAAGTTCATGAAGCCGTTATTGGCAGTGCTACTCAATTCGCATCACGCACTGCATTACAGATGAGTATTTCCACCTTCCTTGGCACAAAAGTCATGGGTGGAATGATAACCGGTCTGGTAACCCGCCTCGCACTCAGAGGTGTGTCAGGCGTGATGTTGGGCGGTATTGTAACTCAGGGTGTAATAGCGCGCGCATGTGATGCCTCTCGGCGATTAAGCATGGAAAACCCGGCGCTTTGGCAGAAGCTGCGTATCCATAATTACGATATGCTCTACTTCTTTTTTGAAGAGCCTCTTAAGCACCTGATTGAAATGGGGAAAATTTTGCGTAAAGAGCCCAACAGGATTGAGGAGTTATTACGTGCTATCGAGAATCTTTAAACTGTCATTCAAATTTATTTCCGAGATATTGGGAACTTTGGTTTTGACAGCAACTGTATTTGGGATGTTCTATACAGGTTTCACAAATGAAGGCAGCATGCGGATTGTAGGGCCTCTCGCTGTATTTATCTGCGGAATCGGGGCTTATGTGTTGGTAATGTATGCCACCACGAAAATCAATGAAAATGATAAAAAGGGCCAGCCAGGTTAATGCTGTGCTCGTGGGCATTCCGCAAGTTGAATCTAAAAACCAGCGATATAGAATATCACCCACTGTAATTTTGGCTTTAAGCTGAAGGTAAAATTTTAAATAAGATCGACCTTAAAGCAGTAATTATCTACCTGGCAAAGAAATTTAAAAATCATAAACAGGAAGGTAACTCAACCCAGTAGAGTGAAGACGATAACACATCGCACGGTAAATTTAGAGTTCGAGTATTTCAGGGCTATATTTAAAGAACTACGCCGATTAGATGAATGGACAGCGCCTAATCCGTTTGAGAACGTACGCGAGTTTAACATCAGTGAGTCAGAGATGGCGTATCTCACCATTGAGGAAATCAGAACCCTCCTCGCCGAATGTGAGAACAGCCGATCCAAAGACCTGACTACCATTGTGAAAAACTGCTTGGCAACTGGCGCGCGATGGAGTGAGGCGGAAGGCTTGAAGGGAAACCAAATCCGCGCCGGTCAGATCATTTATGTGAAAACTAAAGGCAAGAAAAACCGCGCGGTGCCGATAACTGAAAAATTGCAGGCCGAACTGCCATCAAGCAGGAAAGCACAGGTGATCTTTAAACCATGCTATTCAGCTTTTAGAAAGGCCATGCAACGCGCCGGTATCGAGACACCTGCTGGACAGTTGACGCATGTCTTGCGACACACCTTTGCTTCCCATTTCATGATGAACGGGGGTAATATTCTTGTGCTTCAGCGGATATTGGGGCACACCGATATCAAGGTGACGATGCGGTATGCGCACTTTGCTCCAGATCATTTATCTGAAGCGATGCTGCTAAACCCTCTTGATCGCATTTAAATATAATGGTATTTGATAATGATAGGCTGATAAATTTAAGTAAGCGTAAGAACATAACAGCCTTTCTTCAAAGATAACCAGAAAATCATAAATAAGTAACTCAACGAAATCATTCGTAATGGTGGGATATATCTTCTAATTGCCTAGCTTATGTAGGTTAATTATGGGATAGAACCTCATAAGTTAGCATAAAAGGGATTAATTATGTTTATAAAATCAATGATTATCGAAAATTTTAAAGGCTTTCATGGCAGTCATAATTTTAATTTCAATGTACCTAATGGAAATACAGAGGGTAGCGGACTTAATATATTTGTAGGAGAAAATAATTCTGGAAAGTCTACGATTTTTGAGTGCCTCGATTTCATCAAAGATTCCACAAAAAAAGATCCAGAGACCTTGCTTAACAAATCTAACCCGGCTATGACGTTGAACGATTTCATGGTAGAGGTCGTATATACTGGGAATGTATCAGGCTCCATTACAGCTCATGTGCAAAGCAATAAAAATCGATCCTTCTTAAGCTGTATATACCAGCATGGTGGATCGGAGCATTTTAAAGTTAAAAGGTCATGGGATAGGAACTTCCCTGATGACATCAAAAAAATCAACTTCTGGGATCATGCCAATGGTAGTTATTCAAATCCATCGGGAATCGATGCGCCATTCAAGAAGTTTTACGACAATAATTTTATATGGGCTGATACTAATCCTAGTGATGAATCTAAATTTGGTGCATCGACTATCTGCGGTTCGCTACTAAAAGAAATAGCATTAGGACACACTAGCACTCTTGAATATCAAAATTTCCAAAGTAGTTATCATGGACTCTTCAACAATCCTGCATCGCAGTTAAGAAGTAAAATTGCACAAATAGAAAGTCAAGTACAGAATATATTCTCTTCTCAATTTGGAATGGCAAATATTTCATTTTCTTTTGAAGAATTACAAATTGAGAATTTTTTCAAGACAGCAAGTATAATTATTGATGATGGTGTGTCTGTACCAATGAGCGAAAAGGGGCATGGAATGCAGAGAGCCGTAGCTTTGGCACTATTGCAAGTTTATGCAAATATAACATCTAATGTGGCTAATGCTGCAGTTTCAAAACCCTTTTATTTCTTCATAGATGAGCCTGAGTTATGCTTGCATCCTACCGGACAAAAAAAATTATTAGACGCTTTGATGGTACTATCAAAAACAAAACAGGTATTTATTTCTACTCACTCTCCTTTTATGCTTTCCTCTCCACATCTGAAAAATACAGGCCTATTCATCTTCAATAAAACTAATAATAGTAGTTCCGTTAGTACTGCAACAACTTCACCCATGTTTCCATGGAGTCCATCTTGGGGTGAGATTAGTTATAGAGCATATAATTTAGCCACTGTTGACTTACACAATGAACTATACGGTTATTTGCAAGAAAAGCATAACCTGAAAACAATTTCTGATGTTGATGTATGGCTCAACTCCCAATCAATTGCATCAAATAAACAATGGACTAAGGAAAGGAATGGATCGCCACTTCAACCATTGCCGACAACATTACAGTCGTTTATACGAAACCATATTCACCATCCGGAGAACGTGACAATGCAAGCCAATAGATACACCTATGGAGATTTAAAACAATCCATAGATGAAATGGTCAATCTCATTTAAGTTATTATTGAGAATTATCTAGCCTCCTTTGTTAAAGGGGGCAGTTATATTGTATAGCCTCTATCAGTTGTGATTTCACCATCACTTAGATATATATAATAGTTCTATAAAAAATCAGATGATCCCCCCACATTTTAGATTGGAGTGGCGGCAAAGTAGCAGCAGAGATCCACGCTATACGCCACTTCTCATCACTATTCGGCCTAAAGAAAATATAAGAATCAGTAAGTTGCTGATTTTACTTGTTTCAAATTGGGACTCATAATCGCTTGGTCGCTGGTTCAAACCCAGCAGTGGCCACCAGATCTCACCTGTTGAATCAGGACATTAAGCCACTTTTAGCCGAGTGGCTTTTTTGTTTCTATAGGCCAGCGTCACAAAAGCATCACATGACTTTATTCGTTCTTTTTGAACGCAGATACAAAAAGCATACTTTCGCGAGCTTTCAGTGAAGTAACGATTACCTTCTGTCGTTATGCGTAAAAATCGGCACCTTATTAGTCTGGCCCGGCGAGACGATCATCCCCGCTATGCTTTCGTACGTTTTGAAGGTGCACCTGCTACGCGATCCTGGCGAGCGCGATCGCCATTTCCAGCGAGTTAAGGCCCGGCACGCCGAGCTGATTCTGCGCTTAACCGGACTTTCATTACAGTGTACTGGCCGTTTTCGTAAGTGGTACCGATGATGTTTGAGATGGTTTCCGCTTCGGTCGCACCCACGGCAACGCGCACCAAGACATTAACCGATTTGGCCTGGTCGAAAATCGCCTGCTAACGTGCATTTTGCCCCGGCTTTGGCGATACCACCCTACACGTTAGCAAACAATACCGGCGTATTCAGCGCTAGTGTCGGCGTCCCAGGCGGTACAGACCAGCCCAATAATCGCGGTAGAGATGATGGAAATGGTGCGAGTGCCATCCATGATTTCGACGATGCAGATACCATGACAGTAATCAGACATCTGATGCCCCCGTAAAATGGATGTGCTCAGAGTGTCAGGTCAGGCGATGCCGTTTATACAATTAGGGTTTGTTGAAGAATGATCGGGCATTTACTGGGGAATGATCGCTTTGTCTTCCTGTGGCACTATGAACAGCCATCATCAAAAAGAGGGAACGAGTAGGGTTTGTTGAAGAATGATCGGGCATTTACTGGGGAATGATCGCTTTGTCTTCCTGTGGCACTATGAACAGCCATCATCAAAAAGAGGGAACGAGAATGATCTCAGGAAGAGCAGACAGACAGGAACCTGGACGGTATTACACTTTTGAGTCAAGATTGCCCCCCGGAGAATTTTTTGAGCTTCGGCCACAACATCTACCACGCAATGCTCAGCCGGTGCTTGATGAAACAAGCGGTATGTGTATCGGCTACACCGTGGCTCAGGCTCCCGGCCTCTGGCAAATTTATGATGCACAGGGCCATTTTGTCCGGCTTGAAGAGGCTCCGCTTGAAACGCCGTTGTTCGATCCCACTGATATTGCACTGATTGCTTTTGGTGTTTTCCGCATTCTCCGCACTGGCCGTGCTTTATTTGAAGCGGGTACGCGAACAGCGATTACAGCAAAGCTTGGCCAGGGAACGATTTCATTTTTGCGCGCCCGGTTTAAACTCGGCTTATCTGTACGCAACCTGAAAATGACCGAAACGGCTGCTAAGCACATGTATGAAACGGGTCGGTATGTTCCTTTACATATTCAGGAAAAAGCTATTCGTTTTGGTAAGCGAACGGCCGATCCCCGGAAAGTTAAAGGCCTGTACAGATACGAAATTGAGATGTACAAGCTTTATCGTAAGAAGGCCACTACTGAGTATAAAAAATACACACTCGAAGTTGTGGTAAGAGAGTCCGACTGGACAATCACCCACTTTATGTATTTTTAATAACCGACAGGAACGCATCAATGTTTGATATTAAAGATGAGAAATTTACGTTTACGGTTTCTCCTTTTGAAAGAGTGGTCGATAACGACATTGACCCTGAACATCATCGCTGGGACTGGATAAAATCTTTTGTTGAATTTTCTGTTCCTGGCCTGAAAGCACAGTTTCAAACTGAATTTACGGTAGGTGAGCTACTGGAACTACGTGAGCAATTTGCAGCGCACCATAATGCTTTAATTGCTCAAAGAGAGATAAAGCCTTTCGTGTTTCAAAGCCAGTGCCATCAACTGAATATGATCATCAGGAAAGTAACCGGCGAAGAGGGTGTAATTATTGAATATGACCTTCGTCCTGAAGCGCATGCTGACAGCGCTCAGGTGAAAGGTGATTTCGGCATCAATGAGAGCTACTTCCCAGATATTTTAAAACGGCTGGATGAGATGATTGAATGGCAAAATTAAGCCTTCACGCCTCTAAAATTTTCCTGATAGTCCCCGCTGTAACGGGGATGTTTCTGTTTAGGCTTTCCCGGCCAACTAATATCCGGTGCCGTTAAGGTCTCCACGCGGTAGGTTCTCCATTGCTCCAGTAGCGCTTTCTCGCTCTCCATGGCGATGCCCAACTCGTCCGCATCCTGCAAGGGCGGAATAACGTATTACACCTCACATTACGCTAAGAATGGCACACTTTGACCTACTCACATTTCCCCCATGAGTTTGCGCGGACCAGCCACTGTAAAACAGGTCCGCAGATCCTATACGCTTTCCTGGATTGCTTTCGCTCAACGTTTTCAGCTTTGGCAAAATTTTGCTCTCAGTGCGTTGGTAACGCATACAGAGCGTACAGCAGGTATGCTATTTTTTTAACCTGACAAAATATCGGTAGATTTTTTTTGCCAGACAGATAGCGACAATGCCCAGCAAAATCGATGTTATACCGAGAAAAAACATTAACGAAAGGAGATGGCTAAAAATCCCGCCCAGGCTTGTGAAATCGCTGAGTCTGACGAGTTGTTCTGGGGTTAGTGTACGAACCATTATTTCCGGAAGAATCAGAAAACATATAATGACTGCTAAAATATAAATCGTCTTATTTTTTCCCTTTTTCATTATTTTCCTGTCTGAGTTTGAGGGTAAGGTATTTTCTGTTTTTGATTTTTCTTCATCCGTCCAGTGACCTGCTCGGGCCGAGTCAATCAGTAATTGAATGGTCAACGCCTTTTCTGCTTTGCCATTATCTTCAGGAAAATAGCGAGTGAAATTGATTTCATCTAAATTAATCGAAAATTTCTCTGTGAATTCCTCTAGTAAATCATAGGCATCTAACGGGTCCATTCGAAAATCTTCATTAAGATCGGTATTATGTTTGAGCGGATACCGCTTAAAGGTAAATATGCTTCGACCATTGTAAGTCTCAACAAGATCGAGTACTGCTTTTTCTGTCTCGTCCATTATCGTAGTCTGCTCTTCTTTCTGGCAATATTATTTTATTTGAATGTTATCTCATAGCTAATCTTGTAAGCGTACAACTTAGATTGCTCATTCATTTATAAGGACCTTACATCCTGATTATTTACTTTGAGCAAGTCAATATGGGTAAGTCCCGATTCACTGAACATCATATTACAGATAAATATTGAAACTTCATGGTGTTTTGAAAATCGCCATGAAAAAGATTATACGGTTGAGGTTAAACCCACTTACTGTATCTTACATAAAGATAAGCAACGATACCGACCCAGACAACCACAAACCCCATTGGGTAAAATGGAACGAATCGCACAATAAAATAAGCACCAACAACACTGACTATAATCGGTACAAGATAGAAAAAAGATTGCAGTAACCATACAATAAAAAGCTTCATTTACTCACAACTCCATCAAAGCCTCAGCTATTTTATCAAACTTGTAATGGCCAAATTAAAAACTTCACAATAGCGAAATTTAGCTTTTTTTCATTTACCACACATATAATTAACTCAATATTTCACGCACAAATTACCCCTCCGGCTCAATCCCCCTTGCCTTTAACGCCTCTCTCGCCAGATTCTTCAGCCAGCTTGCCAGACTAATTCCTTCTTCAGTTGCAACCGCATCAAGCTGTTTTTTCAAGGCGGGATCAATGCGCATTTGAAATTGTGGGGACTTGCCTCCACCTTTTGGTTTTTTTTCACGCATTATAATTGACATGTACTGACCTATTCCCTCATTTTAATCCTTTAAAAGACCACACTAACATGAGGCCTTTTATGAGAGCAACGCCCCGGCAGTGATGCAACACATACCGGAGCGTCTGACCACAACGTTCACTCTAAAGGAAACAACGCTATGGCTAATACCAATAGTAACACAACCACTCATTATGAAATCGTGGACATTCAGCCAGTTATCGAACCGGCAGTATCAACCCTTTTGAAAACACCGCTCGGCACGACGCACGATCTCTTTCAGGTGCTGGAGGCATGTAGCCACTATGTCGATGCCCTGGTGGAATGTCACGATATCACCGCTCGTATGGCACTATGCGGCCGTCTGCTCGCTGCACTGGAAGTCTTGAAAGTTCTGTTAGACAAGCCACTGCCAGAACACCTGATTAAACGCCTCACGCTGGAGAAAGGTAATGACAAAGCCTGTCGCAGCGGTTGTTCGATAGATTCGGAAGAGATGCGGCAATATTGCAGCGCATTGACGTTAGTATTGCTGAATCAGCCGGCTTCCACAGACTTGCAGAAACACATCACCGGCTTGTTATTCCAGATGATTAACATCATGACTGATGACTTAACCGCGCCGCGTTTTGTGCAAACAGCGTCGGGGCTGGTGATGATCGATAGCAAACTTACAGATAGCCTTCATTAATTCCGGCCCTTTCCCTTCTTCCCTCTGGAAGAAGGGAATTCGCATACCAAACTCAAATCCCAGCGCGGACTTAACTTTATACCAAAATACTTTATCACCCCTGCGTTTTCTTCTGGCGAAAATCGCCACGCTTTTTCTCTCTTCACCGGAAGCCTGTTTTGCCTGACTCACATCAGTGAAATCTTTTTATTCCGTACAGTAATTGCCAGTGTTCCCCAAGGGCCCCGGCCCTCACCACCGTACAGTTATTAACAGAACTCCCAGAGGCCGCTGTCGCGCCCTTAAACGTCAACGGCTCGCTGGCCTTTAGCCTGATCTCCCAGCGATCCCATCCAGGCCGCAGCCATAAAAAAACCCGCTTTCGCGGGTTGGGCTTACAGCAGCTGCGGTGACGGATTATTGCTGCCTTTCGCCATCACCGGCACGGTATTAATCTGTGCCGGTTCGACGATAATCCCGGATACGCTCTCCAGGGTTTTAAAGGTACAACTGCAGTTAATGTTCTGGCACTGGTGATAACGTTCTTTCGTCTCTTTCGAAACGTAACGGCTGCTTTTCGTATGGGCGGCGGTCTGACATTTTGGGCAATGCATCATAGTTGTTCTCCTCTCTGGCATAGTGCAACATTAGCCAAAAGCTAAACAAAAAGCAACAATAATTAGACTAAATCTAACCACCTTGCTTTTCAACTAAGATGTATTCCACGTTTTCGGTCATCAACTCCAGGTTCAACTGGGTGGTAAAGCCACTTTTATCGAGGGTATGCACGATATTGGTAATCAGCCATTTTTGATTATCGATGACCGATTTAAAACCTTGAGCTTTGACCGGCGTTTCAGGAATCAACTCCGCAGCACCCAGCGCCAGTAGGATCTTCAGCGTAGCCCGGTTGCGTTGCAGTTCCTGCCACTTTGCCTTAGCCGCCTCCTCTGCTTCCTCCTGGCTACTGAAGTGCGTATTCAGTACATACAGTTTCTTATTGCTGCCAAAAACATAGGTTTTTCCCGGGTCTTGTTGCCCGATAGTGGGGATATTTTTGGCCGCGGGATGGACAGGGTTCACCGTCGGTGTTGCTGGCGGTATCGTGTTGACGGTTACCCCTTTCTGCTGCGCCTTTTTCTGATCGTACCATTTTGCTTCTACGCCACTGTAATCGTCGCGCTTAAACAATTTGTACTCATACTTATCGCCATCCTGTCGGTTCAGATTCAGGAGTGAAATCGGCTTTCCGCTCACGGTCACGCCCTGCCCGGGGGCAAAGAACTGCAGCATTTCTTTTTTAATTGTCGCCACCGCGCCAACCAGCATAGCCAGACGAGTAATAAATGTGCCGTCCGTTTCCTGCGTTTGATCGAGATGCTTAATCTTTTTCTTAGCTATCTCCTGCGAAACTTTCCACTTGAGGTTGTTACGTTTCGCGATTTTCTCCACGGCCTCGCCAACCGTCATGTCTGGATATGAATCAGTGATTTTAACATCGAGCGAACCGCTAAAATCTGCGCTTCGGGCGACCACCGTTATCGTGTCCGGCGCGCCCTGGTAGGTGACCTCATCAATGAGGTAGATGCCTTTATTTGCAAGCGGCTGTCCTTTCCAGCCAATCTCCAGGGCGATTTTTGCGCCAAAAGGCGGCATGACCAACTGGCCGTCGCTGTCGTCCAGCGTCAGCTCCAGTTGATCGGCCTGCAAGCCACGGTTATCCGTTAACTTCAGAGAAATCAGCCGTGGGCGAATATCTTCCGTTTTATCCTTCGTCTCAATTTTGATATTGAAGTCCGGCGTCGGCGCAACGCGCAGAGGCACCGGAATCGGGGCGATATCGCTCATCTCAGCGCCCTCCGCTCAGCGCAGAGGTAACGCTGTTGATGACAGAACCCACCCGTTGCGCTGCGTCACTGGCCCGGTTTTGCAGTTCTTCCGCCTGCCTTTTTAAGTCGCCGAACATGCTGGTCAATGAATCGTCTACCCGCAACAGGTTGAGGGTAAAGCCTATCTTGCGCGCGCTGCCGTCGCTGTAGAATTCGGTATGCGTGGCCGAGAAATCTGTGACGACAAACATGCCGTAAATAATGCCATTGCCGCCAATCAGCGGCCACGCCAGGCCTTCATCGGCCATCGCCTTCAGTGCCAGCAGCGTGACATTGCCGCCGGTGATTTCAGGCCGGAGCTCGCCAGACAGGGTGATTTTATCGTCACCGGCACCCAAAAACTGGGTCGACTCACGTCGCCCTACGCGACTGTTTTTTGCCCAGCGATAGCCCACGTCATGCTTCAGATTGTCGAAGGGAAGGGTTTGCCGTACAAACGGCATCATGCCTAATATCATCATCATGGTGAATTAATCCTGGCTAAACATGGAGTTATAGCTGCTATCAGCCGTGGACCACGGCGATGCCGTGGAATACTGTGCAACGGCCTGTCCGATCGCCTGGGGGTCGCCTGTCGCATAGATGTTGTTGGTTACGGTGTGCTGACGGTTATCCACGTTTGAATTGTTAACCGAAGGCAAAGGCTGATTGAGCGTGCTGTTAAGGCTGGCGCGCGATGCGGCCGGACGGGCATCCGCGTTATCCTCATCCTCGTCATCCTGATCGCGCATTTTGGGCGGTGGCAGCTTGTCTTTCACCTTGTCAGATTTCTCATCAATTATGCCAAGTTTGCCCAGAACCCAGTCAATGCCGCCCCGCAGTTGGTTAAGGGCTTCACCGGGCAATTTCAGCGCTGTCGCCAGCATGTTGCCGAAGCGCTGTCCCATCTCCCCTGCTGAAGCCAGTTCCTGCTGAGAAAACTTCACGGGTTCCAGCAGCTTCGAGAACCATGCGCCCAGCTCGGACACTTTGTTACTGAACCAGTCAAATACCGGCTTCAGCGGCGCGAACGCGTCGCTTATCGGCCCCATCGCCGCGCTGAAACCTTCAGCAACGCCGCTGATAAAAGCGCTAATCGGTTCCCAGTACTGGTAAACCAACATGGCGCCCGCCGCGATAGCCGCGCCAAGCAAGACCACCGGTAGCGTAATCGCCCCCAGCGTGGCCGTAATCGCGCCACCGATGATGGCAAACGCGCTGCCCAGCAGCTCCACACCCGCCATGATAGTGCTCAGCCCGCTAATGACAGGCCAGGCAATGTTTCCCACGCTGGCCAGTGAATCCACCAACGTCAGCCCACCGGCCGCCAGCGTCAGCAGGCTGTCCGAGAGCTGGGGATTGATATTCATGACGCCGGTCAGGACGGACTGTACGGACAAGCCATCCTGGCTGATGGCCTGCAGGCTGGTATCAACCGACGCGTCTGCGGCTGGCGGCTGGGCAGCGGGCGCCTGAGACAGCTGATCCAGTCGGCCACTGGCTGCGCCCTTCATCAGCACTGCGGCAGGGGCGGCACCCTGTTCACCAAAAATCGCCTGCAGATAAGCGGCTTGTTGGGCTGCGTCGAGTTTGTTTTTCTCAAACGCCGCCTGTACCTGACCGAGCACCGCGAAAATGGGCTGGTTGTTGCCCTGGTCGTCAGCGGTTTGCACATTCAACGCTTTCAGTGCGCTGTCTGCGCTGGCGTCCGGTGCCTGAACATGCGTCAACATGGCGCTGACGCCAGCACCGGCCTGGCTGCCCGTCATGCCGTTTTCCGCCAGCACGCCCATCATGGCCGCGGTCTGGCCGACGCTAAGCCCCGCCTGTTTTGCCACCGGGCCTATACTCGCCATCGCCTTGTTGAGTTCAGTGATATCGCCTGCGCCCTGCCCACCCGATTTTTCCTTGCCGTTATTCGCGTCGCCAGGGGATAAGTCATCAATGACTTTTCGGCCCTTCTCAACAAAGTCTTTGGCCTTCGAACTGGCACTTTGCACGTTATCTGCCAGCGCCATGCCGGCACGGTAGCGATCGCGTATGCGGTTGAGCTTGTCCTGACGTTGATTCAGCCGATCCATGGACTGACCCTGCGCATTGAGGGTGGATGTCGTCTGCTCGGCTTGTTGATTCAGCTTCCGGCGCTCACTGCTCAACCGGCGCGTGGAAATCCCGGCGTCATTCAGCGCCTGGCGTTGCTCCTGTACCGACTGACGCAGCTGGATATTTTTTTGCTGCAGCGCGTTAGCCGACTGACGCAGCTTATCCAGCGCCTGCGTTTGTTCCGCGGTGGGGTTTTGGGTGTTTTTAAGTTGAATGGCGAGTGCTGCCGCTTCTGCCCGGGTATTTTTAAGATTTTGCTGGGTCAGCGTCAGTTCTTTGCGCGTCGCACGGAACCCTTCAATCTGCGCGGATTTAGCGTTGAGCGCATCCAGGCGGTCCTGCGTTTCCTGGATATCCGCAGACAGTTTTTCTGTTTCTTTACGCACGGCACTGAACGGGCGCGTCGCCCGATCAACCGCTTCCAGCAGCACTTGCAGCTTGAGCGTGTTACTCATCTGAGGTTACTCCACTGCGGATCATCACTCTATGCCGCCAGTCGAGTAACTCTTCCAGCGACATGGGATACATTTCTGAGGGGGGCCAGTGAAAAACGCTGGCAATATCGGCCATCAGATCATTGACCGTCATATCGCGGGGCCAGCTTACGTGGCCGATTTCGCTGACAAAAAACCAATCACCTTGCCGCCCAGGGCAATCAGGTCAACCGGGTCCAGCGCATTGCATTCCGCTTTGGTCAGCGAAGGCATCGTGATACGGGGCAGCACCATCAACAGCGCATCCACATCGGACGAGGCCAGCTCGGCCAGTCGTACACCGCGCAGCGCGCCGGCGTTCGGTTTGACCAGCTCGACCTGGGCGATCACTACATCTCCGCGTGAGATCGGGCTTTCCAGCACCACCAGGTTGTCTTTCTGTTCCGGCTTATCCAGCTGTTCCATTTTTTCTCCATCTCAATCAAGAGGGGCCAGCGCAGAACGCGCTGGCCTTTGTTATTACACCAGGCCGAGATTTTTACGGCGCTGTTCCAGACGATCGACGCCGTTGACCTTCTCCACCATGTTGACGGTGTCGATTTCAATCAGCTCTTTGCCATTCCAGGTCAGTTTGAAATAGGTATTTTTGCTGGTGACTTTGGTTTCGGTGTTTTCACCCTGCTTGGCTTCACCGAAGTCAAACGCCTGGTGCTTACCGCGCACTTCAATTTCAACGGCAATCTCTTCGCCGGTGTCATCGCGCTGATAAGAACCGGTAAAACGTAACGGAACGTTGGCCGTTGCGCCCCACTGGCTGAGTACCAGCTCATCCATACCGCCCAGCGTCCACTCCATATCGAGCGCCGCATCGTCCAGGCCGTTATCGATAAACGCGGCACCGTTCATGCCGCCTGCGCGATAGGTATCCAGCTTGCGTGACAGCTTCGGCAACGTAACGGCGGTTACAATGCCCTGATAGCTGTTTGAATCATTAAAGAGGTTTAACCCTTTGAGTTTACGTGGCAGTGCCATTTATCCGGCTCCTTAGCTGTTTACGGATGCGGCGAAGTTCGCCAGATAGGTATCAGTGATGCGCTGACGCAGCGTCAGATCTTCCAGCGGGGGCACCGGCGTGTAGTCGTAATCGATAAACAGTTTGCCCGCCTTCAGGCTCTCTTTATCGTTCGCGCTTTCGTCGTACCAGCAGTTCGCACCCAGCAGATAACCAGCGCTGACCAGTTCACGGAACTTCGCGTTGATGCCGGCGATGATTTCGCGTACCAGCACTGGCGTCAGCGGTTTATCGTTGGCCCACATGTGCGCTTCCGCCATGGTATCGGCCAGCACCTGCGCTGAACGGGTGTAGTTCTCAAACGCGAAAAGCGGATCGTCGCTACAGGTGCGGTTGCCCCAGAAACGGAAGCCGTCTTTGCGGATTAGCGTGGTGACGCACTTCTCATTCAGCAAATCGGCATCGGTGCCGGTCTGTTGCAGATCCCAGAAAACGTCTGCAGAGATGCCGGTTACGCCATTGACGCCCACGTTGGACAGGGTTTTATGCCAGCCCGTATCGTTGTCAATTTTGGCGCGCAGGCCCAGCGCACGTGCGGTGGCATAAGCCATTTCAGATTTGCTGGTCGCGGTATTCCAGGCAATAAAGTCTGGCCAGATGATCATCAGCTCACGCTGGCTGAAGTTTTCGCGGTACTTCATGGCATCAGAGATGGTTTTGCTGTTCCAGGCGGACACGTAAGCAAAGCCACGCAGCTGCTGTGCAATGCTGGCCAGCGCGGTCGCCACTTCCAGCGAATCCAGCCCTGGCACGCCCAGAATACGTGGCTTAACGCCCAGCTGAGTTTGCGCGCTGAGCAGCGCCTTCATGCCGGTGTATTTACCGTTCGCGTCTGTCGAGCCAATCAGGTTAGAGGTGGTTTCCGCCTGACTCGCGCCTTCTGCTACGCGAACCACGACGGTTACCGGCTTCGCCTGGTCAGCAATCGCCTGCAGCGCGGCCGCCAGGGTGCCCTGGGTACCGGCTTTGCCGATGGCCGCCTGCACGTTGGTCAGCAGAACAGGTGTGTTAAGAGGGAACGCCGTTGCATCAGCATCTTCTGCGGTGCAGATCATGCCAACAATGGCGGTTGAAACAGTCGAGATGGTGCGTGTGCCGTCATTAATTTCGACGACGCGGACACCGTGATGAAAATCAGACATCTGTAGCACTCCGTGTTGAGGGTGTGCTCAGAGTGTCAGGTCAGCAGAAAGGATGCATGCGATTGCGGTTTGCTGGCGCGTGGCTAAACAGCGGCGATAATTTACAGGGTAACAGGGCTGTCAAAAGCCTTGCTCCAGAGCCGGATATCCACGTTATGACGCAGTCCCACTTGCCAGAACGGGTCCTGCTTCAGGAGGGTTTCAACGGCTTCTTTGGATTCGGCTTCCACAATCCATAACGCACCATCGGGATGAGCCGTGGCATGCTCTCTGAGGGAGCCCGCAATCAGTACGCCTGACCTGACGCTTTCCAGCCACTGCAGATGAGCGTCCATATAGATTTTACGGATATCAGCCCGGTCGGCACGATCGTAAAAACGCACGGCAAATAACATCGCTTATTCCTGTTAGTTACTACTGTGATCGGTGGGTTTAGCGGCGTTGACTGGAAGATAGCGATACAGGGTTTTGACAGAAATATCCAGCACCAGTGCCACCTGGTAACGTGTGGCGCCGTTCGTCAGCATTCTTTTTGCCCGCTCCACGACGTCCGGCGTCATAATGCGCCGCCGCCCACCAATGCGTCCTTTTTCTCGCGCAGCGGAGAGGCCCGCTCGCGTGCGTTCAACGATCAATTCACGCTCCATCTCCGCCAGGGCGCCCATCACATGAAAGAAAAAACGCCCCATCGGCGTGCTGGTGTCGATGCTGTCCGTCAGGCTACGGAAATTGACTCCACGTTCACGCAGCTCCTCAGTGAGCATGACCAGATGACGCATGCTGCGGCCAAGCCGATCCAGCTTCCACACCACCAGAGTATCGCCCTCTTTTAACGTCCTGAGCGCCCGCTTTAGGCCTGGTCGTTCGCTGGTCTTACCGCTGATTTTATCCTCAAAAATCTGTTCACAATTTGCACTCTGCAAGGCATTCCGTTGTAAATCGGTGTTTTGGTCATTTGTTGACACCCTGACATAGCCAATCAGCATCATTTTTCCTCTGGTAAAAGATGGGGAGTTTGCCATTGCGTTGGTTACAGGGGCCAGGGGTTTGTTTCGCGAAAACCTCGGTTTTGTAGAAGCGGTTCAAAATGAAATTTCGCGCTCCCGAGGCGTTAAACAATTCACGAGTAACGGCAAGTTCCAGGTCCCGGATGGCGTAAGCACTGTCTACTTATCCGGATGTGCTGCTGGAGGCGGCGGGGGCGGTGGCGGTTGCCGTACAAACACCAGTGAATTTGGCGGTGGCGGCGGTGGCGGTGGCGCTGGACAGTCAGTTATTAAGCGCGCCATAACAGTTAAGCCGGGAGAAATGATCGATGTAGTCATCGGGGCTGGTGGTGCCGGTGGAACCACGTCAGTAAACTCCGATGGCAAAGCTGGAGGAGTTGGTGGCAATACTGTTTTTGGCAATTATTTGACCCTCATCGCCGGTCAGGGTGGAGACCCTGGTGGTGGTGGTTCAGCGCAGTATGGCGGAGCTGGCGGAGGAGGTTATCCTCGCGGAAGCACTGGAAATGATGGAGCAGGAACAACGGGCTCGACGATTGGAACAGGTTGCGGCGGCGCAGGCGCATCATGTCCATTCGGTGGAGGCGGTGGCTCCGTTCGCTCATCTTCCGCAGGTAGTGCTGGAGGCCAAAATGGTTACGTTGGTGATGGTTATGGTGCTGGCGGTGCAGGTGGTTCAACAGGAATAAATGGTAAAGGGGCTGTGGGGCAGCCAGGTTTAGTCATAGTCGAATGGTAACTGGGAAAAAATTTTTTCTCACCAAAATTTAATAACCCTGAAGAAATAATCCGGCCAGAAATAATTAAAAATATTCAATCTTTCCATGGTTAATTTTTAATTTATATTTTTTTGAGGGTTATTTTTAAAAATATACTTCAGCATAAGTTTATTAACGCAATCCATAACAGTTGAAGCCATAACCTGGAATTATTTACCAATCATTTTATAAGCATCTTTTTGATATTTATGAGATTTAAAGTAAGACCCGCTGCCGCGGGTCTTTTTCCGACGTGGTGTTCATTTCCTGGGCGGCACGAACATACCTTTTACATACTCCCAACCTTCTTCAGGCTTAACTTCACATTCTGTGATATCAACCCACTGAATAGAAGGGTGGAACAATTCCGTTATATCATCTTCCGTTGAAAATAGTTCTCTTACTGTGTTTTTTTCAATTCGCGCATAGTTTTTCATGCATATTCCTCAATGATAATAATGCCATCGCCACCGCCCCCTCCATTTTGAGCAGATGAATTACTAACAGAAAATGCACCGCCGCCGCCTGATCCAAACGCGCCAGGATCACCAGACAAAGATGAGCCTGCAGCAATAGGATTTCCCCCTCCACAGAAAAACGATGCGCCACCACCTCCACTCTCATAGCCCGAGCTTAAGGTAATTGCTGGGGTTCCTGCAGAGCCTCTGACATTCATGTGATTACCACCATAGCCAATACCACTGCCGCCGTTAGAAAGTAAGCGATTCTCTCCGTAGTTAAATGCCGTACCACTTGCCGCTCGAGCACCGCTTGATGCAGAGAGGTATCTACCAAAACTGCTGCTTTGCCCTGATTGCGGCTCGTTACCACCGACTCCACCAGAACCACCCTTTCCGACGGTTAGCAATATGGGAAACTCAAGCTCATCGACTGAATGCCAGGAGATAGCGGTACCACCCGCCCCTCCACCTGAGCCAACCGCTCCCTGATTTGCTCCAACTGCAGAAGTCCCACCGCCACCGCCGCCGCCTCCTGTAACGATTATTTTTAGTAGTCTCGCGGTCGGTTTTGCATAAGTCGTATTTTGACTGAAAATATTTACCTTCAATAATCGGCCAAAAAGCTTTTCGTCTAAACCGAGGTTTGTATCCTCTTTTTATTATTGGCACAAAGCCCGGAAAAACTTTAAAACCTCGGTTTAGGCGAAGGCTCTGCTTTGCCGGTTGGCGTGCCGGTTCCCTGGCCTTCGGAAAATCCGCCAACTGGGTGGCTAAAGTGTAATGGTGCCGCTTTCAGCGCTGCCACCTATCCGCTTCTGGCTAGAGTGTACCCGTCGCTTAAATTGCCAGATCTACGTGGAGAGTTTATTCGTGGATGGGATGATGGAAGAAATGTCGATAATGGAAGAACTATCTTCTCTGCACAAGGAGATGAAATTCGTTCGCATAACCACAAATTTGTTAACGAATACGGAACCCCAACCCCGAATTTTATTGCATTCACTGATCAAAATAGCGAGTCAATAGAAATAATGGGACAAGCTGGCAATCGTTGTCATACATATATATTTATGGAAAACACGGGTGGATCAGAGACACGACCACGCAACATTGCATTTAACTATATTTTGAGGGCTGCATAATGTTAAGAGCTCAGTTGGATAAAAATCTCATAGCTATTAACTCTGGGGAAGTTAGTGTTTATAATTATGATGGTATTTCACGTGAATATCTTTCAACTATCACTGAAGCTCTTGCTAAAGGAGTAGGCCTTCCTGCTAATTCATGTGTCGACGCTCCCTTAGAAAAAAAAGAGGGCATGAAGGTTTGCAGAACTAAAGACCTTTCTGCATGGGAGTATATTAGCGATCATCGTGGTGAAACTGTCTACAACACTGAAACAGGGGAATCATTTATTATAACTGAACTGGGTGATTACCCAACCAATACAACTTCAAAAGTTCCAGCTTCAGAGTACTGTAAATGGGATGGTGAAAACTGGGTTGAGGATTTTTCGCTTAAACATGAAGCTGATAAAAAAATTGCAGAAAAAAACCGAAATGATATTTTAAACAGTATTGATAACACAATATCAGATTGGAAGATTGAACTTTTTCTTGGTGATATTAGTGATAGTGACAAAGCAAAACTATCAGCTTGGATGGCGTATAAAGCTTCGGTCAAAGCCGTCGATATATCGACGGCTCCTGACATCATTTGGCCGACACCTCCGGTGGCAAAGGCCATGTGATATCTGGCACCTGATAAGTTTTAATTTCTTTTAATTTTCTTATATAGGCCAGCCAATCGATTAAGCTGGCCTTATCCTTGTCAGTTATAATACCTAATTGCAGTTCTGTCTGCCAGATACTAATTATATTTTGCGCATTAACCAATAGTTCATTTTGTTTTTTTTCTGCGAAGCCTACTTCAGCCTCGTGCTGCACACGGCTATCGGTTATCCATGTACTCCCATCCCATGAATCATACTTTGTTTTTGGTTTGAGAGTTGTAGTATCCTTTGGGTATGGACCTATGGTTTTTATTATTCTTTCATTACCCGTTTCAGTGTCATATACAGTCTCACCGCGGTGATCATCAACTAATTTCCATTCATCGTTTTCATAAACGCAAGTAGTACCTGCTTTTCCTGATAAATTTGGCTTGATGGTTGAAAATGCAGGAATGCCAACACCTTTTAAAATATATTCCTTTGATATATTTTTAAACTCTCCAGTCACGGCATCGTAATTGTATACCTCCAAAAAAACATCTTTTGTGGATAGTTCGTTTTCGTCAAAAGAAAACTCTTGTTTATTATTCATTAGATTGCCCTTAAAATATAATTAAATGCAATGTTTCTTGGTCGACTTATACCATAAACACCCACGGCCCACGTGTTAGATGAATAATCATTCGTGGCTGGTGTCATTGAGATATACATCCCAGCAATGCTTGGTAAAGGTGTATCGTCGTAACCCCAGCGAGATTTTTCAGTTAAATTATTTATCGTGACAAGCGTATTTGCGCTTATTCCATCGTCTCCAACAACTACTGATCCTTGTTGATAAGAGAGGAGACTTCTTCCGCTATCAACCCCCCGTCCATCGTCCCAGCCACGTATAAATTCCCCACGCAAATCCGGCAATTTAAGCGACGGGTACACTCTAGCCAGAAGCGGATAGGTGGCAGCGCTGAAAGCGGCACCATTACACTTTAGCCACCCAGTTGGCGGATTTTCCGAAGGCCAGGGAACCGGCACGCCAACCGGCAAAGCAGAGCCTTCGCCTAAACCGAGGTTTT
>NZ_QICO01000005.1:0-302018 GCF_003201175.1 Pantoea sp. PNA 03-3
ACAAAGTCCGTCACGATCCCCAGGCCCCTGATGCCTGGGGCGCACGTATTACTTACGACATTCCGCTTAATGAGGCGCGAATGGCACAGATAATGGCAGACAGTAAAGACAACGTTTATGCATTAAGGAGACAGCAATGACCGCACGTTTTCACTCGGCTCCCAGCCTGCGCGAAGAGCGGCTTCCCGGCGGGGCGCATACCTCACTCATTCTGCGTAAAGGACAGATCCTGCGCCTGACCGATCTCGACGGCGGCGCTAACGTCAGCATGATGATGCTCAATCCTCACGAAAAAAGTGAACGCCTGAATCTGCCGGATACGCTAAAGGGTCAGCATACTGCCCGGCTCACCACCGGGCACTGTTTCTACTCCGATATGGGCCGAGTACTCGCCGGAATCGTGGCGGACAGCTGTGGCTGGCACGACCCGTTTGGTGGCGTACTGAACGCGGCAGAAACGCACGAAAAATATGGCACGGGGCGCTATCAGGAGCTGCGGAATGGCTTCCATCGTAACGGCGTCGATAATCTGTTGGTCGAAATGGGCAAATGGGATTTGGGTCTGGAAGATCTGCTCATGGTCGTTAACTTCTTCAGCAAAGTTACTGTAGATGAAGATGGCCGCTTCCACTTCATCACAGCGAACAGTCGCGCGGGGGATTTTGTTGAGTTGTTTGCCCCTATGGACGTCCTGATCGTTTTGACCGCGCTGCCGCATCCGATGGATCCTGCCCCGGACTATGCCCCGCGCCCCATTCAGCTGAGCTGGTATCAGGCGGATGACGAACAGGCCGCTACCGAAGCGTTGTTTATCCGCGATGAAAACCAGCGCGCGATTCGCAATACCCTACTTTTTGCCCTGTAAGGAGGCAGTGATGACCATGATTTCCAGCGACCGCCGTCCTGAAGATGCCGTGTACCGTCACGTGATCCCGGCGGGAGAACCCTGGCTGTTTGAGGTTAAAAAAGGGCAAACACTGCGTCTGCTCGATTTGGAAGGGAATCAGGCGATCGATACGCTGTTTTACAACGCGGATAACCCGCGTGAACGTTACGATCCTCAACGTACGCTACGCCGTCAGGGTAAGGCTTACCTGACCACCGGCAGCGTACTCTATTCCAATCTGGGCAATCCGTTGCTGACTATTATCGCCGATACCTGCGGCCGTCACGATACGTTGGGCGGGGCTTGTGCGCAGGAAAGTAACACTGTGCGCTATGCCCATGACAAGCGCTATATGCACAGCTGCCGGGATAATTTTCTCTGTGCCTGCCTGCACGATGGCCGTCTGCATAAACGCGATATCGGTGCCAACATCAACTTTTTTATGAATGTCCCTGTTACCCCGCAAGGGGGACTGACCTTTGAGGACGGCATCTCTGCGGCCGGTAAATACGTTGAACTGCGTGCTGAGTGTAATGCGGTGGTTTTAATCTCTAACTGTCCGCAGTTAAACAACCCCTGCAACGGCTGGAACCCTACACCCGCCGAGGTACTGGTGTGGAACTGAGTCCGGCGCGGCTGAGCGTTACGCGCGCCTGAACAACATCAGCCCCGGGGACGGCCCCAGGGGACATATCGACTTTGTGCGGGACGGCCCGCTTCCCTGAGAGTTCCGCTTATGTTTGATACCTTACTGATTGCCAACCGTGGCGCGATTGCCTGCCGCATTTTGCGCACCCTGCGTGCCATGCAGGTGAAGGGCGTGGCTGTGTACGCCGAAGCCGATCTCGGTAGCCTGCATATCCGCGACGCGGATGAAGCGTTAAGCCTTGGCGACGGCCCGGCGGCGCAAACCTATCTGGTCGCCAAAAAAATTATCGCCGCAGCGCAGCAAAGTGGCGCACAGGCCATTCATCCGGGCTACGGTTTTCTCTCTGAAAATGCCGCGTTCGCGGAAGCCTGTGAGGCCGCAGGACTGATTTTTGTCGGTCCAACGCCGCAGCAGTTGCGAACCTTTGGCCTGAAGCACACGGCCCGGGCCCTGGCGAAAGCCGAAGGTGTGCCCTTACTGGAAGGCAGCGAATTACTGGCCGATGCCGCCGAAGCCTGCCGTGTCGCCGGGACAGTCGGTTATCCGGTGATGCTGAAAAGCACCGCGGGCGGCGGCGGAATTGGCATGCGCGTTTGCCGCGATGCGCACGAGCTGGCCGACGCATTCGATACGGTACAGCGGCTGGGGCAAAACAACTTCAGCGACGCCGGCGTGTTTCTCGAAAACTATATCGAGCGGGCGAGCCACCTTGAGGTACAGATTTTCGGCGACGGACTGGGTGAGGTTATCGCGCTGGGCGTGCGTGACTGCTCGGTGCAGCGGCGTAATCAAAAGGTCATCGAAGAAACCCCCGCGCCCAATCTGCCCGAAGGAATGGCGCAGGCGCTGTGCGAGGCGGCGGTTGCGCTGGGTAAAGCGGTAAACTATCGCAGTGCGGGCACAGTGGAGTTTGTTTATGACAGCGTCGCCCGCCAGTTTTACTTCCTGGAGGTCAATACCCGCCTTCAGGTAGAGCATGGCGTAACGGAACAGGTCTGGGGTGTTGACCTGGTGAAATGGATGATTGAACTGGCGGCGGGCACCTTGCCGCCGCTGCGCGAGCTGGCCGCGGGGCTTCAGCCACAGGGCCATGCTGTTCAGGCACGGGTTTATGCGGAAGATCCGGGACGGCAGTTTCAGCCTTCCCCCGGACTGCTCACGGAGGTAGCCTTTCCCGAAACCGAGAATGCCAGCCTGCGCATTGATCACTGGGTCGAAGCCGGCTGTGAAGTGCCGCCGTTTTTTGATCCGCTACTGGCAAAAATGATCGCCTGGCGGCCCAGCCGCGATGAGGCCATTGCCACGCTTTCGCAGGCGCTAGGGGAGACGCGTTTGTACGGTGTTGAAACCAATCGCCTCTATCTGCAGCAAATCCTGGCGTTTGCGCCCTTTGTCCACGGAGAACCCTGGACCCGTTGTCTGGAGCAACTGTGTTATCAGGCGGCGACAGTTGAGGTGCTGAGTGCCGGTACGCAAACCAGCGTTCAGGATTACCCGGGCCGTCTGGGGTACTGGGCAGTCGGCGTACCGCCATCCGGGCCGATGGATGATCGCGCCCTGCGTTCAGGCAACCGGCTGCTGGGGAATGAGGAGGGCGAAGCCGCGCTGGAAATCACCCTCACCGGACCCACCCTGAAATTTAACACCGCCATTGAGGCGGTGATTTGCGGTGCATCGCTGAGCGCTACCCTGGATGGCCAGCCCGTGCCGATGGATTGTGTGTTTACGATATCCGCCGGGGCAACGCTAAAGCTGGGTGCCGTAAACGGTGCGGGCGTGCGAAGCTATCTTTGCCTGAGCGGCGGTATTCAGGTGCCAACGTATTTAGGCAGCAAAAGCACCTTTACGCTCGGCCAGTTTGGTGGTCATGCCGGACGCGCCCTGCGCAGCGGTGATATCCTGCACCTGGCACCGCAGACGGCCCAGGCGGGCACGAAACTTCCTCTGGCTTTGCGTACGAATCTTCCCCAGGTCCGCACCTTGCGGGTGATTTATGGCCCCCATGGCGCGCCGGAGTTCTTTACGCCGGATTATATCGCCACCTTTTTTGCCACGGACTGGGAAGTGCATTTCAACTCCAGCCGCACGGGCGTTCGTCTGATTGGACCTAAGCCTGACTGGAGCCGCGACAGCGGCGGCGAAGCCGGACTGCACCCGTCGAATATTCACGATAACCCCTACGCTATTGGCGCGGTTGATTTTACCGGCGATATGCCGGTAATTTTGGGCCCGGATGGACCCAGTCTGGGGGGCTTCGTTTGTCCGGTCACGGTCATAGAAGCCGACCTCTGGCAGCTGGGGCAACTGAAAGCCGGTGATAACGTGCGCTTTACCGCAGTGGATTTGCCCACCGCGCGTCAGCTGGCCCGGGAGCAACGCCAGGCGCTGGCAACGCTCTGCGCGCAGGAGACGGCCTGGCAACCTGCGCCGCTGACCTCGCCGATTGTTATGACCTGCGGCGAGGCCGATAAGCGCCTGGTGGCGCGGCTTTCGGGCGATACGCATCTGCTCCTCGAAGCCGGGGAGCCGGAACTGGACCTGGTTCTGCGTTTTCGCATTCATGCCCTGATGCAGGCGCTGGAAGCGCATGCAAAAGACGGGGTGATTGATATCACGCCGGGGATCCGTTCGCTGCAAATCCATTTTCAGCCTGAAATTCTCACCCATGACGCGCTGCTGGCATGGGTGCGCGGCGAGTGGCTCACAGTTTGTATGCATGATGATCTGCAGGTGCCGACGCGCGTGGTGCATCTGCCGCTTTCCTGGGACGATCCCGCCTGCCGTCAGGCGATTGAAAAATACATGACCACGGTACGTCCTGATGCGCCGTGGTGCCCCAGCAACCTGGAGTTTATTCGTCGGATTAACGATCAGCCTGACGAGCAGGCGGTCTGGAAAACGGTATTTGAAGCCAGCTACCTGGTTATGGGGCTGGGCGATGTCTATCTTGGCGCGCCGGTAGCGACACCGCTGGATCCGCGCCATCGTCTTGTCACCACAAAATATAATCCGGCGCGCACCTGGACGGCAGAAAATTCGGTCGGTATCGGTGGGGCTTACCTGTGCGTTTACGGTATGGAAGGGCCCGGTGGCTATCAGTTTGTGGGCCGCACGCTTCAGATGTGGAACCGCTATCGCGACGTCACCGATTTTGCCGGAAAACCCTGGCTACTGCGCTTCTTCGATCAACTGCGTTTTTACCCCGTATCCGCCGGGGAACTGATGCAAATCCGCCGCGATTTTCCACTGGGACGCTATCCGCTGCGCATTGAGCACAGCACGCTGCGGTTAAGCGATTATCAGCAGTTTCTTGCTCAGGAGGCGCAGAGCATCGCGGCGTTTCGTGACCATCAGCAAAAGGCGTTTAATGCGGAACGCGATCGCTGGATCGCCAGCGGTCAGGCTCATTTCGACAGCCAGGAAAGCGTGGTGGAAGAGGGCGGCGATAGGTCATTACAGCAGGGCGAACAGGGCGTCGAAAGCCCGGTTTCCGGCAATCTCTGGCAGGTGCAAACCACGGCGGGAAGTCGCGTGCGTGCGGGGGATGTGCTGGTCGTGCTGGAATCCATGAAAATGGAGATTCCGCTGCTGGCGCCGTGCGACGGCATCATTCAGCAGATAAACATGCAGCCAGGCAGTGCTGTGCGCGCGGGACAGCGGGTTGCGGTGATAAGGGAAGAGAACGTCTGAAGCGGGAGCGGTTTCGGGCCCCGGATAGCGGTTACCGCCGGGGCTGATCACGCTCGTTGGTGATCTCCGTCTGGCAGGGGCGCGAAGCAGGTATGGCTCGTGCACCTGCGCGCCGAAAGCCATGCGCTCTGGCATGTTATCGGCGCGCTGTTTGCTAAACAAAAACGGCTGTAAAGGTGATGCGTATTCCCGGCCTTTTACGCGTCGCGGACGCTGCCACCATAAGCTTCCGGCACCAGATCCTGCTCGGCATCCCCGCTCTCAAGTAGCATTAACAGACTTTCAGCAACTTTTTCAGGTGAATGCGCGAAGGCGGCAATCTCTTTTTCCTGCGCGCTGGCCTGCTCACGGCCTGATTTAACGGACTGGTAAAATTCTGTCGCGGTCACAAAGGGATAGAAAGTCGATACCGTGATCTCCTCAGAAGCCAGCTCCAGACGGGCAACACGTGAAAGCATATTCAGTCCGGCTTTCGCGCTGGTATAGGCCGCAGAGCCTGGATAGGTTGCCAGCGTTGCACCTGAGCTGACATTAACAATGCTGCCGCGTCCTTGCTGACGCATCGCGGGTAGGACCGCCTGCATCATCCTGAGTGGCGCAACCAGATTTACGTCCAGCAGTGCCATGAAGTCCTCACTGCCGATCGTGTCAATGGCACCATGCAGCCCTTGCCCCGCATTGTTGATTAACGCGTCAACGCGCCCAAAATGGCTAAGCGTGGTCTGAACGGCGTTGGCAATCTCATCATGACGCGTCACATCACAGGCTATCGCTATGGCGTTTCCCAACGTTTGCGCCAGCGCGCTAATGCGTTCTTTACGTCGCGCGATAAGTACCACCTGCGCGCCAGATTGTGCAGCCGCCCGGGCGGTTGCTGCACCAATGCCCGACGATGCGCCGGTTATCATGATTACTGCCCCTTTAATATTCATCGCTTTTCTCGCTCCGGTTGCGGCACTCTCCGCACTGATTTTAGTGCGCACATCATTGCCGCGCGGCCTGAATTCTGCTTATTATTTGCCTGTTTCTGCTTAATTCTGCGTAAGACTGAGCTTATGACAACGGCATTAGACGCCCTGCGCGAGAGCGTGCAGGACTGGCCTGTGGATGCAAACGCGCGTTCGGCCATCCCACGACTGGACATCTACTGGGTCACGCAACCTCTTACTCTTCCGCCCGAGGTTTATCCGCCCTTTATTAGCCTGATCCTGCAGGGTGAGAAGCAGCTGCAGATTGGATCGCGTCTCTTTCGCTATACTGCCGGTCAGGCCTTTATCTCGTCTGTCGATCTGCCAGCAAGCGGTAAGATTGTGGGTGCCAGCGATACAGCGCCTTATCTGGCAGTGCGCCTGACATTCGATCTTGCCGTGATAAGAGCATTACTGCATGTGTCACCCGCAGTGAGTGAACCACCGGACGGACCGGGGTTTGCTGTTGAGGATGCAGATGCAACATTACTGGATGCCTGGTTGCGACTGGTGCGTCTGATTCATCATCCCGAAGATATTGCTGTGATGGCGCCCTTAACGGAGCGTGAAATTGTTTACCGCCTGTTGCGTGGCCCCCAGGGGGCGCTGTTGCGTCAGGCTGCTGACACAAGCGGTTATTTTTCATCCATCCGCAGTGCGGTGAGCTGGTTGAAAACGCACTATGCTTCGCCGGTGCGCATTGAACAACTGGCGCATATGACCAACATGAGTATCTCGGTATTTCATCGTCGTTTTAAAGCCAGCACCGGATTTTCTCCGTTGCAGTATCAAAAGCATCTGCGGCTTTATGCTGCGCGTAATCTGCTCTTTCGTCAGCCCGGTAACGTCGCTGCCGTTGCGTCGACGGTGGGTTATGACAGTTTGACGCAGTTTACCCGCGAATATAGTCGTCTGTTTGGCATCCCGCCCGCGCGGGACGCCAGAGATCATCGTGGGGTAGGCGCGTTTCAGCAGGTGAGGTCGCTTTGATGACCCGCACCCGAATAATGCATCAGGGCACAATAACCATTTGAGAGGGCGCGCCTACGGCAACGTAGTTTCCGGTAAAGGTGATGGCACCGCTCGCTTTGTCCACTCTGAAGCTGGTGATGTTATCGCTACGCTGATTCATTACGTAAATCATGCTGTCATCGGGGGATAACGTCAGCGTTCTGGGGTAATCACCGCGCGTCCACACATCATCCTTATACGTCAGTGTGCCGTTAGCATTGACCTCAAAGTGCGCAATGCTGTCATGCAGACGGTTGGCCACGTAAAGATTTTTCCCGGCCTTATCAATAACTAACCCGGCTGCAAAACTGGTGCCTTTATAACCGGCAGGCAGCGTAGAAACCGTGGCCTTTTCCTGCAAGGCACCGGTATGCGGATTAATAAGGTAATGCGTGAGTGTCGAGGCTTCTTCATTGACTAACCAGAGCGCACGACCGTCGGCGCTAAAGACGAAATGGCGCGGGCCTGCTCCTGCTGACGAGGCATTTATCCATGCGGGTTTACCGGGCGTGAGCGTACCGTCTTTATTCAGGTGATACTGGTAAATGCGATCCAGTCCCAGATCCGTCGAGTACACAAACTGGCCCGTAGGATCGCTGGCGACCATATGTGCATGCGGACCGTTGTGATCGCTAATAGCAAAACTGCCCTCCGGTGCCGCCGCGGGTTTGCCTGCGCCTGCCGGGCCACTGTCCTGATGATGATCGACAGCCTCACTCAGCCTGCCCTCTGACGTCACCGCAAACACTGTGATACTACCGCTGACATAATTGGCGACCATCAGGTAACGCTGATCGGGTGTCATAGACAGATAAACCGGCCCCTTACCTTGGGTGTCAACCTGATTTAATGCCGTGAGCGAGCCGTCCGGGTCAATCTGATAAGCGGTAACGCTGCCTTTTTCGGTCTCACTGGCCACATAGAGATGTTTACCATCGGCTGACGCGACCATCTGCGCCTGATTGGGCAGTTGACTCACCAACGTTTTTCCCGACAGTTCACCCTGCGCATTGATCGTGAATCGATAAACCCCTTCGCCATCAGGATTATAGGTTCCCACATACGCGTAAGATGCCTGAGCCATAAACGGCACGAAGGCCGTAACGCTTGCAACGGCGGCGGCTGTCAGAATCGTTTTATTCATAATTTTTCCCTATTTACCAGTGTCATTAAGCGAATATAACGGTTGCCCGTTCATCAATGCAGTGACTGCGCCGTGAGTAAAAGGGCAGAACGCAGCGTTTCAGTGATGCGCGCTTTGCCTTCACGTCGAAACGATTGCCAGAAAAGTGTGGCGGAGAGTATCCATCCACTTTGTCGTGTCGCTTTTCGGCCTGTCAGAAGCGCCTCTGCGTGGCACGCATGCCTGGCTGCGGTTTTCTGAAGGTGTCCGTTAAGCGTTTGTATTGGGAATGTAAAGCCAGAGTCTGGATAAATTATCAGCAAGCTCTGATGGGATACAGAGAGTGTTTTTCCGGTAGTAAGCGGAAATGTTTTGGCTGGGGATGGGGGATGTCACAGGAGGGGAATGGGCAGAAAGCTGTTTGGGGATAAAGGCTTGAATAAAAAGGCTTTTGCTGACGCAGACTCTTCCTGACTCATCATTATTAACGATTCAGGTTCAGGTCTGGTGTTTGATACAGATGCGAACACCGCAGATCACTTCTGTGCAGCCTGAAAACTTTATTATCTTAAGTAAAACCGAATTCAATGTCAGAAACATGATATAGCGTGGTTATTTTATCATGGTGAATTAAAAAGAAACCTGCGGTGCTTCGAGGCGAATAATTAATTGCCATTCTCTGTAATGGTGCAATGTATTTTCGCGCATCTGTAAAAGCTTTTCGGCGGGGATATATCGATCCTCACCGGGTCCGCTTTCAGGCTTTTCTCCTGTGTGCGAAGAATAACCCGGTCGTCCGGAAATAAAAAGTGGGGCTCTGGACGGTTTCCTGTAAACAAGATGAAGCTAACTCTCTGTCGGTAAAAGAGAAAATGAAAAGTGGGGAGGAGGGCATCGCCCTGACACTCTGTCCTTGAGCTGTGGTAACGGCGGAAGTTGCCATACAACAGGCTGACTCAGAGAAAACCTCGAAAATTGCCCAAATACAGGGGGCGGGAAAAGCGATAAAATCTGTCTGGTCAATTACCGCATAAGTGACTCGCATCGGGTATCATATCATTCATATGCTAAACTCTTTTAATTAATAATCTAAGCCGAATTCGTCCTCTTTTTATATCCGCATTCATTCAGGCAGACATATTAAAAATTGCTCGCGATAAGGCGAGCAGAGTGAAATTAATATAAAATTTGATCTTAACGCTATAAAGGTGTTGTGGTGATGGTAATAATGTTATTAAAATTTCCCGCAGTAGGTTTATCGTCGGAACGGACACCTGTGAAACCCAAATCAAAAACATGACTGGCGGAATTAACTGAAAATGATATTTTACCATCAGAGCCGAAAACTGTTTTTTTTCCATCAATATCTGTAAGGAAATTCAAACCTCCGCCAGCAACGAGATACCCGCCAGATGTTACCTTATTGGTGCTAAGGATAATATTAATACCAGCACTGTAAGAGCACTGTGAAATAACTTTCACACTTTTACTGACACCAGTCGACTGACCAGGAGAAAGAGCGGCGAGTTGAGAAGTGGTAAAGGTCCCCATATCCAGATTCGGGTTACTGACAGATGTCGTGCACACAGGCGGTGGGGGCAATACATTGACTGTGTAGGTAAACCTGTCGGAGTTTTCTCCATATCGGTGATCAATATTTATGCTTATCGTTTTAGTCTCAGAGGATTCATTTTTGAATGTGGCGTATACAGTGTCTACTAACTTCTCTACCTTTTTATTTGAATCAGGGCGGTTTGAGGGGAAATAACGGTTCTTTTCATGGTTGAGAGGGATTTTTATATTATTTGCGTATGAAGACGTACCATCACTATAAGTATATGTAACATTGGCAATGACAGAATCATTATCAACCTGAGCATCGTCACTTTTCCATCCTGTAATATCATAATCGTATGCAGGCTCAATGCTATGGCCATTATAAACAGACTGTAACTGCATTCTGCATACCTTACCTGACGTGCAGGTAAAACTGCCGCTGACGGAATCTGCAAAAACAGACCGGGGATGTAGAGAACAGACAAGCACAGGTATGATACAGAAAACTATGAATTTGCATCTCGCCCCCAAAAAAAATTTAAGGAAAAAGCTAAAAGTCAGCGTATTATTCATTTTGTGTATTTACTCATTGAAGGGCGATGCCGTTAAGAATAAACGACATTCGCCAGTCATTTTCAGTAAGTGAAATAAAAGCTACCCGGTACGGGCAGCTTTGCTAATTAGTTGTACGCAACGTTGAGCGTGACAATACTGCTAAAGTCACCAGCCGTGGGTGCGGTGGCAGACGTCTGGATTAACTTTGCGGTAAAATCCATTCTCACTTTGCTATCCACTATCGCATAATCAACAGAGCTGCTACCGTTGGGCAAAAGCTGGGTTGTTTGTGTGCTACCACCGTACAGACCGAGTGCTACCCCTGCAGCTCCTGAACGGGTACTATTTGCAAAAAGTGTCTGATTGGTTCCGTCAGGGGTTCCATCTGCAGTCACAGTAACTGATTTAGCACCAGCGCCACAGCCTTCTAAATCCAGATGAAATGGTTTTGTCGCACCTGGTTTATCTGTGCCCGTAAAATCTCTAAGAGATGCCCGGCCTAAAGATACATTGATTCCAGAAGCACTCCATCCGGGCGTACAGGTATTGTCAACAACCGTTGCTGTTACATTAATTTTTGCAGTATCAGTTGCCGCATAAACATCAGTAGCTGCGCATGCAATTATGATATTCATCAAGAAAGCAGCACTGAACTTTTTGGTTGAAGGCATTTTAGATCCTCAATAGTTTTCATTTAAAATTTGAAATAAGAATGTTTGCAATAGTTCATATTTCACTTACACACCAGAGACATTTGAATAATGCTTTTATCCTGTTTTATTTTTGAAAAGTCATAACGGGCAGTACATTGTTCGCCTGTATGATTTCCCCATTTAGCCCTAAGCAATCCTTTCTCCTTTAAACCGGTAAGATATACCTCTCCATTTTCATCAATAATTCCGGCTTTATCATCGTCAGAGACAGAAACACCGGCACCAAAAGGTAAAGGTTTATCCTGATAAATCAGGTTTAAAAGAGCTTGATGCCCTTTACGAACGTTAAAACCGGCAAGCACTATCGCACCTTCGGTAGGAGTAACGTATTTGACGGGCTCTTTAATTTCAGTAAACTGATCAAGCGAGCCGACATTAAGAGCGACACGATTTCGACGATAATCTGAAGCATTATTTTTGATTGTATAACCACGCCAGTCAGTTCTCACTCCCGGACTATCAGTTACAGGTATATACGATGCTTCAGGTGCTTTAATGAGAATATTAGTTTTACTCAGCTGCTGACCAAACGTCAGACCATATGACGAAAGTACCACGCTTCCTGTAGCTCCATATCTTAACTGGCTGTAATTCTTACTCTGACCGTAACCCAGTGAAATACCGCCATAGGTACCCAAATAATCAATGGCAGCGTCGCCGGAGTTACCCTCCCGCTGGTTATAAACCTGACTAACACCCCAGTTTAAATTATTGTTTTCCAGAGCACTTCCGCTGAGCTGCATTTGATTAGAGGTACTGCCGTTACCGCTGTTAATATTGTATGCCAGGTAACTATTACTCAGCATACCTCTATTGGATAACCAGTTATCAAGTGGAAGTGAAAAAGAGAGGTATATACTCTTATCAGCATAAGGCTGATCGCTGTATTTACTATACCCTGCGGAGACTTGATAATTAACCTTCCAGAATGAACTGTTGAATCCGACTTGAAAAGAAGTGGTCGGTGTCATGCCACTCCAATATGTCTGCCGACTTGCTGTCAGATACAGCGAGCCTACTTCCCCGAGTCGTTGTGTTATATTAGCCTGTATAAGATTTTTTTTAGCTTGATAGAGGTTGTAATAATCACCCCAGTTTACTTTATCGTTATTAGGATTAATGCGGTTTGAAAGATCATCACTGGCCCATCCGTTCATTTTTTTCAAAGCCGCTTCAGATAGCGTGTAATAACCCCTGGTAGAAAATCGGTTTGCCATTAACTGGAATGTTGTCCCTACCGATGACAGAGATCTTGCATACATCAATCTCCATGAAGCACCACTATGCTTCGATTCATCAGCTAAAAGACTCTCTGCCCGGGTAACATCGGCTGATATGGCACCGAGAAGGCCAGCATTTAAACCTGCACCGATTGCAGCCGCCTGATAACGGTTTGCTAGCTGCGTGCCACCATAAATGGTTGTATCATCCGTTACACCCCACTGAAAAGTTCCATGCGCAAAGTTAAGCGGATCATATAAGTTGTTAGTATCTCTGACTTTCCCGGCTGCCAGCGTATAAACAACACGTCCTTCTCGTTGTAAAACCGGTACAGAAGAATAAGGCACAACAAAATGTGTCTTTGTACCATTAGTTTCTACAATCGTAACCCTGAGGTCACCACTGTTGCTGACGGAAGCCAGATCAGTAATAGAGAATGCCCCTGCAGGCACTGCCGTGCTGTAGATAAGATTACCGTTTTGACGAACATACACTTCGGCATTACTGGCAGCGACACCTCTGATTACCGGCGCGAAGCCCTGCATCGTGTCGGAATACATTGCTAAATCAGTCCCTATTTTAAAACCACTGAATGAAAAAGATTCAAATATGTTTCCATTCGACTGTGTATTACCTATGACGAGGTTACTCTTCCATGGAACGATAGGCCGCATTAAATAAGTATTCAGATGTTCCCAACTATGCTCTCGCTTACCGTTGCTCCTATATCGAGTTAGTATACTGTTATCGCGTAAACGCCACGCGCCTGTGTTTATGCCAGTATTTAAGTTCATATAATCGTTAAAGGCATTTCCGTATACGGTACTGTTTTTATTTCCTGAATATTGCCAGCTCAAAAAAACCGCGTTTATGCCGTTGTCCCATTCAGTTTCATTCGTTGATTCATTGTTTTTCAAAATTAAATATGCTTGTGGGATATTAATGTCCAGCCTCATTTTGGAGAAGCTGAATCGTGTATACGCAGAGTCTATATATTCTCCCGGATTAAAACATTTCGTTCGGGACGTATTATTTATCTTAGTAAACGTGTTAAAGTTCAAGCCGATACTTTGAAAAAAATCCGGCCTGAGACAAGCCATTAAACCGGTATCATCTCTTACGCTTTTTGTTTTTATATTCATATAATGTATGGAAGTAAAATAAATGTTCTTCTTTTCAATGAATGAACCATTTAAATACACGTCAACATTATAATTTCCAGGTAATTGTCTGCCCGGGGTAGAGAACACAGATAAATCAGCTACATTATTGACATTGTCTGAAATCATAGCTGGATCAAAATTAAGTCGGGCAAAACTAATTTTAGGGTTTAAAATTATGGTCAATATAAAAATACTTTTCACAAAAAAAGATGTTCTTTCCATTTTTATTGCTTTTTTTGTTATAGCACTTTGGCATGAATTGGGAGAGTGTTCGCACCATAGTCATTAATGGTTGAGTAAATAATCAGAGATGAGCTTGTATCCCCTGATGTTAATAATTGCTCTGAAAAAGGTTTAACCATCATGCTTTCGATATTTTGTGAGCCGTATTTAATATTGACCATGGTCAGGTAATAAGGTGTTGGATTTTTTACAACTATGCTGTTATTACTTTTCATGAAACTTAACTTTGCCGGTGCTTTCTCAGGAGAGGGGCTTAACCCTGACGGACGCACAAATAATTTAATGCGGCTTGCTATGGCGATACGGACATTATTCTCATCATCAGTTTTTTTTCCGATTGAAGGAATACCTTTCGCAATGAAGTAGTAAAGAGACTCTCTGTCTTCCGGCAGATTATGATTCATAAGAATGAGCCTGAGAATGTTCTCATCCTCAGGACCACTCAGATAAAGGGGAGGGACTACAATCAAATCCTTGACTTTCATACCTGCCTGATTTTCAACCCAGGACTGTACCAAAAAAGAATCTTTGGATGATGTGTTAGATATAGTGAAAGTCAGTTGTTTATCATCCATTGGATAAACAAGTCTTGTTCCTTCTATAGTAATACCACCATCAGCAATGGCGTGATTAAGGAAAACTAAAAAAAACGCAAATACAGCTATAACACTTCGTATTTTTGACATGATCTACAATTTAACCTCAAAAAACCCTGATGCGGCAACTACATGACTTCATAAATTGATATCGGCCTCTTAGTTTATTAGACCTGGGTAAGTCATGATGTGAAGGATAACTCTACCATTTTCTTTTTTATTTTGTTAAATATGAGATCTGAATAAATCTGAAGTTTTCTTTTTATGCTGAAATGATTTTTTTAATTAATCTTTTGTTTTTTACTAAAAACAATTCCGTTGTTTGATTTAAATCAATTGTTAACTTAAAAAAGGTCTCCGGAATTAATGTGGATATTTGCTGTTCTTTACAAAAGAAGTCTGTGCGCCCACCTGTAACCTGTTAAAGAAGATGAATTCTTTTATCAAAAGATTAGATAGCATTGATCTTTGTGAATGTGCTGTCCATGAATAGCCGACTTTTTTGATATTGCTGATTAAACAGGAAAGAGGTGGTGGTTATGAGCCTGTGCGCTATCAGAAATTCCAGTTAGGTAGACTGATTCATTTTTTGCATTTACATAATTATTGCTTACACCGATCTGAAAATTATCACCGCAGCGCAGCAAAGTCGCGCGCAGGCAATTCACCCGGGTTACGGTTTTCTCTCTGAAAATGCCGCGCTTGCGGAAGCCTGTGAGTCCGCAGGGCGGATTTTTATCGGCCCAACGCCGCAGCAGTTGCGAACCTTTGGCCTGAGGCTCACAGCCCGTGCTCTGGCGAAAGCCGAAGATATGCATTGCTGGAAGGCAGCGAATTACTCGTCGATGTCGCCGAGGTCTGCCGCGTCACCAGTACAGCCAGTTATCTGGTGAGGCTGAAAAGTTCACCTGCGTTCAGGTTCGGGCTGCCTCCGTAGAAACAGGGGTTATTGAGTTCTTCAGTTGTGTACAACGCCTGCGCCCTCACGTTCAGCCGGAATTATCATCCTGACGCTTTTGTGAAGATACCGCTGATAGTGACGCGGGCAACCTGACGGTCGGGAACGCACTCCGGCCACCAGCTGACCTGTCATCAGTTTCCTTCAGGCTTATCCTCTTTCAGGTAAACCGGATCGGCGCTCTTTGGCAGAGTCAGGGAAATCTGGCGCTAACGGTCGAGGCGCTAATGAAAATAAACCCGCAGTACCTCTGACTGCTGCAGTTCTGCTTCCATCGGGATAAGGGTTTATTCATTTGCTCTTTACAGACAACACAACGCCTGAGGCTGCGAGATCAATATTGATTTATACCGCTCCAGCCTGTCTTTCGCTGCAATATCATGTGACGTAGTAACTCTTCCTGAATACAGTATGGTGCCTGTACAGACAAAGGCGGCAGGAGAGGGTGATATAATGGCCAGAACGGCCGGTGGGATTACGTGTGCGGTTTTTCGTCAGACACATTCAGGGAAAGCTTCAATAGTGCGCGGCGGGTGACAGATGCTCTCAGTATTTTCCGGGAGTTTACACCCAGCTTTTTCTGCACGGAATTGATGGCTTCTTTAACCTTATCTTGAGAAAACCTAAGTTATTTAGCGAGACTCTCTCTCTCGTAATGTGATAGAAGACCAGCATGCAAAGATGAGTGGCCTGCTGCACAGTCTGCTCAGGAAAAATGTTGTAAGCGATTCATAATTTACGTATTCGTTAGCAGTCATCGTGACTTCATGATCACTTTAACTGCGATACGTTTTCCTGAGTTCGTAAATCATGTTACTGATTAATTCGTCCTGATATAAAAAATACGGCGAGTTTCAAAAGTCACTCAACAGATTGTCAGGTATAGAGTTTTTATTATGGAACCTGGTAATTTTGTTAAGACAGCTCAGAACGTTGAATTTATAAAAAATCTTAGTGAATATAAACGAGAAAAAATAGCGTTCCCTGGTGTTGTTTATATTATGTAAAAATCACATGGCTGAATGCCCTAATCCAGACCCATCATGCGCCAGAAATATACTACAAAAACAATGCCATTTTAAATTTCTTGCAGTCTGTTTTTTATTTATATACCCTTGCAGAAAATAAAAGGGAATTAAGCATCTTCCGGTCTGTTGTTTCATTTACGTAGGATACACCACACCGCAATGGAGTAAATGGGGTTATTCACCCCATTGACAGATGCAATGACTTGTGTATAAGGATTCTTATTCCACAGAGAGTAATCTGCTTTATACATCTGCAAGCCGCAAGGAACGTACTTTGAAGATCACACTTATTACCAATCCTTCCCACCAGGAAAAAAACGTTATCACTGATGGACTCTGGAGCCACAACGCCACATTCCATCCCGTTGAAATCGAACCGTTTCTGCTTTACTGCACAGACGATGATGGCAACGTAGCTGGAGGTCTGATCGCTCAGACATGGTGGGGGACTCTTGAAATTCAGTATTTATGGATCGCTGAACGTATCAGAGGTAAGGGATATGGAAAAGAATTGATGTCAGCTGCTGAAGCAGAGGCCAGAAACCGAAACTGCCACATGGCCACAGTGGACACGTTCGATTTTCAGGCCAGGTCGTTCTATGAAAAGCTCGGTTACAAAGAGTATGGATCACTCTCAGGCTATGCACATAAGTTCAGACGTCACTACCTGGCAAAAGAATTTACGTAGCATACCTGCGAAAGCAGAGGTATGTATGCAGTATAAGAGAGTCTGCGCGAACACACTGTCCATCATGATCAAAATGATCGAAAAACTGGATGAACCGTGGGGAATTAAAGACTGCCAGTCCAGACATCTTTTTATGAACAAAGCCGCCCGCATGTACACCTGCACACCGGCGGCTTTCGATCTTGAGGGTAAACTTGACTGCGAATTTCCCACAACGTGGGCGGAGCAGGCGGAAGGGTTTATTGAACATGACAGAAAGGCGGAATCAGAAGGAAAAGGCGTCAGCGTGATAGAGACCGACTTCTGGTTTGGCCGAAAAGAACTCTACCCTTATATCAGTGAGAAAATACCCTTCAGGGATGCGAACGGTGTCTGTATGGGGACACTGTGGAATGCCAGAAAAATAAGGGTCCTTTCCCCGTACGTATGTATCAGTGATAAAAAACCGGGCGTCCTGCATACAGCGTCCGACCAGTCTGTATTCACTCGTTCGGAAATGGATATGATTTTTTATCTGATGAAAAACCTGAGTCAGAAAGAGGTCGCAAACCAACTCGGATTATCCACAAAGACCATTAATAACAAAATGCAAAATATATACAGAAAGACAGGAGTTAATTCAGTTTCTGCGCTCTATGAATTCTGCTTACATAAAAACCTGCAGAATTACCTGCCTGAATTTGCCATTAATAAAGGCATAAAATTTATCTGACCGGAGCACTTATGAGCTTGCATGAAAATTATTCTGTTGAAAGGGTTCCGGCCGCAGCCCGCCTGCCGTTCTGGGGCGTGGCACTGGTTCACATGGGGATGCTGACTGCGCTGGACCAGTTCATGTTGGGGGCCACCCTTGGTCACTCAATGAGCTATGCACACGCCTTCATCGCCATCACCGCCGGCAGCCTGATTTTCTTTGTCGCAACGTTTGGGCTGGGTTACGCCGGTATGCGGGAAGGCATCTCCGGCAGCCTGCTGGCTCGCTGGTGCGGTTTTGGCCGGGGAGGTTCCGTGCTGGTCAGTCTGCTTATCGCCGTCAGTCTCCTGGGCTGGTTTGGCATACAGAATTCCGTCTTTGCCAGTTCGCTGGATCATGCCCTTGGCCAGAAACTCGGATTCCACTGGGCAGCTGCGCTTTCAGGTCTTACCCTGACGCTTATCGTGGCTTTCGGTTTCAGAGCGCTACGCTTTGCCGCCCGCATAGCGGTCCCGGCGTTCGCCATCAGCGTTCTGTACATCTCTACCGTTCTGCTGAAAGGTCAGGACATGGGGGCGCTTTCGGCGCTGTCTGAAGCAGGAAAAGGTCTTTCCATCAGTGATGCCATTACGCTTGTGGTGGGAGGCAGTATCGTGGCCAGCCTGATAACGCCAGATCTGACACGCTATTACAGCAACGGCCGGCAGGTCATGCTCATGACGGTTCTGACCATCTTTGCGGGAGAATACATTATCAACGGGCTGGCAGTGATCATTTCCGTGATATTAAATACTGCAGACGTGGTGACCATTATGAGTCAGGTCACCGGCGGCATTGGGCTGGTCGTCGTGGTGTTTTCGACGATGAGGATCAACGACATCAACCTGTATTCGTCCTCGCTTGGCGTGGCCAACGCGATTGAAGCTTTTACGGGGAAAAAAATCCCGTACGTGGTTATCACGCTTTTCATCGGCCTTGCCGGCACTACGATGTCGGTAATGGGCATTCTTGACCGTTTCGTCGACTTTCTTAACCTGCTGGGTGTCCTGTTCCCGCCAGTCATCGGAGTCATGATGGTTGACTATTTCATTCTGAAAAGTGACAGGAAGGTACTGGACGAAAGCCGGCGCAGGAACGCCTTACCCGACGAAGCGCAGACGAAAAACTTCGGCTGGAATGCGATCATCGCCAGCCTGTTGGGCGCGGTAGCGGGTTATTACGTCACCTACGGCGTACCGGCGCTGAACTCAATCATTGCTGGCTGCCTGATGTACCTCGTACTGAATTTTATCAAAGGACAAATGACGTCACGGGACAGTGAAAGCATATCCGGAATCTGACAGCCGTAAACATGCCCTGACACAGACTAATCTGCGCTGTTTAAGGCGGGTACATTCAGCCACGCTTCAGCGGCCTTCCTGGCCGCTTTCTTTACCCCGTGATCATTACGCGTCAGTACTGACGAGGAAGAGCTGACGCTGCAGAACAGCATTTTTGAAGATGCCCGGGGCAGGGATGGTTATGTTGACGGCGTTTATAAAGAAAAGGCCTCAGCGACCGCGCTGAACTCCAGCGCATGATTGCCGACCTGCATGCCGGTGAGGTGGTTGTAGCCGAAACAGGCCATGTATTCATTTTCAGGGAGCAGGTCAGCTGGTCGGTAAGGCTCATCAGCATATAAATCCAGCTCTTCAAAATATAAAACGGCTCAACTATTGTCATCGAATGATGCCGGGAACCAGTACAGCAAGGCCTTGCACAAGCTGGCGATTGCGCAAGCCACGGCGGCGATTCGCCATTGCCAGCGGCCCGGACTCGCTATAACGAACAGGCAGACGCCGGCAGTGGTGAACCGTCAGGCCGAGTCGTTGTGATGCAAGCAAGGTGGTAAGTCGGCCATCAATAACGTCATGCACGATCTTGATGCGGTTAACTTCATTCATGGTAAAGCACGCCGAACCCTAAGCCGTCATCAGGTTTATCCTCAGCCCGGAAGCCTTGGTAAAAGGACGTCAATGCGGACATCTCAATACAGCCAGAGGCAGACATCTAAACTTAGCCACTACAGTAAAGTGCGCATAATCATAGTTATGTTAAATGATGTAGCTTTTATGTAATTATCTGCCTATTACCAGTCCTGTAAGTCGCCCTGTCTTCACAATCCTCCTGCTTCTCGTTTTTCAGAAGCGTATATCTGGTCGCTGCGCCTGTAGCGAAAGCTGTATTGATACTAAAGCACCCACATATTTAGTGGAACTGGTGGACCCCTAACTCCCACTCACAAAAGGTTTAACGTTAGTTAAAGTGGCTTTTACCATCCATCCCCAGGGAAAATAAGAGGTATCATTGATATGGGTTGCGTATCTTCCAAAAACTCCATCACGTCTGATAGTTTTCGTTCTTACACATTAAATTCTCCAGACAATTTTGGGGCATCATCATCTTCTGCGGTCAGGCGTCAGGGACATTCCCCTAGATATGGCGAGCTAAAAGGACCACAACCTAGCAGGTTGGTACCTTATCAGCAGTCTCTGGTCGGTGTGGCACGTTGGCCGGATCAAAGGTTTAACAGAGATGATTCACCTCACCAAATGGCATATGGACAATCTTTTTACAATAAAACCAGAGAATTGGGTTCGGAAATTGCTGAGGGCTCAGTGACAAACTTCCATGAGCTTTGGGGTAAGGCCCGTGAATGGAGAGCAAACATGGCTTCCGAAAACGCACATGTTTTTCGGGAGGAACGTGATCCCAATACTTATAAAGTTTATGGAACGCCTTTAGCTGAACAGTACGCTTATGTAGCCCGGAAGTTAGCTGACCGAAATGATTTAGAAACCAGCCCTTCTCAATATTCTCTTCCGCCAACTAAATCCCTTCAAATTATAGGGAAAATAAATGGTGAAAAAATTCCCCTTACACAGGTTACAGTCAGTACAGATAAGAATGCAGATCGAATGCAAGAACCTTATTTAAGTATACGCCAGCGAGGGTTCGATGATATTGGAGAGCCGAATCAAATGTTTCATACAAGTGCTGAACATGTACCGCTAATCATGCAACATGTTGAAGATCTGTACAGAAAAGCTATCGATGCAAGAGAACCTGATTCCAAAGCATTAAACACGCTGGCAGAAATGCATTGGTGGATGGCGCATGCCATGCCAGACAAGCGTGGAAGTGCAGCGAAAACTGAATTATGTGTTCGTTCTATTGCCCAGGCAAGAGGCATGGATTTAGGACCTATGAAACATGGTATTGTGCCGGACCTGGAAGCAATGACCATGCAGCTTAAAGATTTCATGAGAAAGTATGAAAGTTTTTTTGAAAAACCATAATGATATTTATCGAAAATACTTCTCATGACTTATTTATTTAGTCCTGCTAATCTGTCATAAGTCATAATAAACCCGGCGTTTTATAAAATAATTTTTCCTTCCTTTACGCTGGTCCGGCTGGGCCAGCTTGACTCTTTTTGGATAATCTGTAGTTTCGCTAAAATAAGTTGACTATACATTGCTCATAAATTTATTTCTTGAGTAATTTACCATTGTCGCGTGATGCAGATAAGCGCCCTCCTCTACACGTTAATAAAAAATCGCCAAACTGCGCATTGTTACGGCCTCATGGCGACTTAGCTTAATGTTAAATTTTGTAATTTATGAGGGCGATTTATTTTATAACACTTTTTTGACTAACTAAGTTGTATCTAAGAGGCTTTGATGTTGTTACGTATTATAATTCAAGCCACGTCGTGCTCAGTAATGTGTGTGATGAACTCACGCACCTCTTCAGCTTGTGTAATAAAACCTGTTATAAGGTTACCAAAACTGGTCTCATCAATCTGACTTATCGTTTGCTGAAAACATAAACGCACTATATGATTTTCATCTATCGCCAGCCAACAGCCTCGCATAGCAGACATTTCAAAATTCAACTGCAGTAAAAGCGCATAAAAGTTCTGTCCGGCCTGATGTTCAGCGTTGATTAACTGGCAATGAAAAAGCAGGCAGTCACTTTGGTCTGGAACCTCCAGCACTGCGGCTTCATGTCCCTGCGTGTTATACAATGCGCATACACCTTCTTTAAGGTGCAACGTTGTATTGCAGCTCGTGGCAAATTGCTGTAATAATGCTTCAACTTTTTTTTGAGAAGGTGTCATTAATTTACTCCTGAATATTGTAATAACCTGTAGTGACTGATGAATTAATCATAATGTCAGCTTTTCATTTCAAACCCTTCTTTTTTAAGCTCAGACAAAGCAGAGGCTACGTCTGGATTTGCTTTAGCAATTTCGCCTTCCAGGGTAAAGCGCCTGGGTGTGTCTTGATCTTGCCCATATTTGAAATTAATGGTGCCAATATTACGTCCCATACTTAGACCTGCACTGTTGCTAGCCCCGAGTAGCAATGCGGGCATATTAAAACCCTCGCTTTTACTAACACTCTGACTGACACTGATTGAACGGATGCGTAAGTTATTACGATCCTGGAAGAGCAGCGCAAGTTCTTCACGTCCCACCTTACCGTCCAGAATGGCTTTTTCCGTTTGGTCACGCAGGCCATCTTTGAGCTCCATCGAAACGCTTGCGCTGGTGAATGGTGAACTTTGCAACTTTTGGATAAGCGCCTTAAGTAAAGGGTTGTTAGCCATCATATTACTAATACGGGTTGCGCTGGTCGGCGGTAATGCTGCATTGAAATGATGATGTAAAATATCGAAAATGCCGTTTTCATCTAAACGAGAGAGGTTGGTGTATTGCGTGGTATGTTTGGCTGAACCTAATTCCATCATATTACTTTCTGCTGCCCGTTGGCGCTGAACTAATTGTTTCAGACTTCGCACTGCTTCATAACGGTCATCGCCAACGACATTATTATAGCTGAAATGTCGATCAAGGCTTTTCAGTTGCTCAGCCGGATCGGGATTTTCTTGATTTTTAAGAGATGAAAGTAATGTAGTACTCATACTGTCTTTAAAATGCTTACCTAACGTTGAAATTAACTCGTCGATATCGTTTTGAGAGACGGGATCAGCATGTTTCATTTCAACGCTGATGCTTTGTGTCGTGCGATTATCCAAAGCCAGCGCTGCTGAAACATTAACTGACATAAATGCAGGGAAGGTTCCAGATTTTTTTTCTGGTTTTGTTGTTCCATCCTGACTGACGCTGGCACCGCGGATAAAATCATGAGCGACGCCCGCACTTAACGTAAGGTTGGCACCTATATTAGCAGAATTGAAAAATGTAGGCCGGTTGTCACTGGCCGAAACCGTATTCCCAAGCTGGCCGACTGTTGTACTGCGCTCGCTTCTGGCTGAAACAAGATTGGCTGAGGCGCTCAATCCTGTAGATGCACGGAAGGTGGCGGTATCGGGTTTGCTACCGTCGGCGGTGATATTGATACCGGCACGGAGATCTGACGCGGCCGAAACATCTATGTTAAAGACCAGTTTGCTCCCCTGTTTCATCTGATGCTCAATCCCTTTTTTCATCAGATCTACTGGGGTCAATGTGCCCTGAATCATCCCATTCAGAAATGAGGGAAGCTCATCTTCTGTGAGTTTAAAATTGAGGCTGTTTTGTAGCGTGCGCTGCATGTTGCTACTCAGGGTGGCACCGATACGAAAATCCGGGCTGATTTTATGTTTTTTGCTCAGCCAGTCACTGGCGTTTTCGGCGGTGGTTTGGGTGCCGGTCATATAAGGTAATAAATCATGTCCTGTAGAAACAGAGAGGCTTCCTGTCACTCCGCCGTCGCGGGCAAAGCTGACATCGAGTCCGCCATCAGTACGACCAAACGTGAGATTATAAGCCCGATCCAGAGTGATGCCCGCGCCGGGTACAATCGGTACCGGTATTTTTTTTATAGTGGGAACAAAGGCCGTACTGAGGCCACCACTGTATGCACGACTGAAACTCATACTTTCACCCGCGTTCAGGGACAGAAGCGTATCCTTCAATTTCTTTTCCAGGCTGGCGTTTCCTTGGGTTTCCAGTACGGTGCGAGTGGTCAGGTTTACGCCATGATGCTCTTTTCGAAACGCGTTGATAAAAGCTTTTACCGCGTCGTAATTCGCCTCCAGTGCGGCATTATGGGTAAAGCCCATGTCGGTAAACTGTTTTACCGGGTTTGCTTCGTACTGGTTTTCACGCAGGGCCTCAAACTGTTGATGTAGCTGGGCTATCTGGCTGGGGTCGGGATTATGCCCCGATATCAGTGCTGCCTTATCTACAAACTCGTGCAACTCACCAAGGGTAACGACATCCAGAATAAGCCGGGATTTTGTCAGTGCGTTCTCATCATTAGGATCTCGGTGGCGTCCCAACGGTATATCACCTTTCTGGTGGCTCATATTGAGACCTGACGTGACAAAATGGCTTAGCAATTTTTGCAATTTACTTTGAGGGGACGGAGAGGCAGCACGAACGGCTTGTTCCAGACCTTTACTTAAATCCCTGCCAGAGCGGTTAACGTTAAAGCTTTGTATTGCCGCTTTACTGATCGGAGGTTTGAATTTTTCATTGATTTGACCGTTGCTGGTCAGTACGCCTTGATGCTTTCCTAGCAATATTGCTGCTTGTGTTGCGCTGTTTTCAAGTTCTTCACGGAATTGCTTTATGTTTTTAAGTAACGTCGCACCCTGCTCCCCAAAGTCCAGTGCGTCCAGTTTGCTTTGCAAATCCGTTTGCGCACCCTTGTTTCGTACATTTTGAGATTCCAGTTGCTTAATCAGCGCGCCTTGCATTTCATAGACGGCACTCAGGCCTCGCCGTCCTTGCCATCTGTGTTGAAGATTGTATGCAATATTTTTCAGAGGACGCGGTGTAGCCATGGTAGGATTAAATATATAAGCACGCACCCTTTCAGCGAATTTACTCTTTATTTGTCGGTTTTCCCTCCCTGTCTGGCCGGCAAGCTGCGCTGAAGCCTGTATTGTTAGTCCGGTCCCCGGAATTAGCCCACCTTTCATATCCTGATTGAGTCTTGCAAATACACGCTGTGAATCGCGCAGACCGGTTTCTAATTGCGTGGGTTCAGATGCGTTTTGAGAATGCCATGTTTCACCTCTTAACTGGTAACGGCTGCCGTCGAGAAGTACTGCAACAGGATGAAAATGAGCGTCAGTTTCGATACGATCTATTCCGCTCTCACCTGGTGGCATTGTCAGTTTTTGCCAACCTCTCCCTGACTCACCCTGCTGCCAGTGTTCACGTGCCTGGCGAAATATCTCTCCTTCGCGGGTCACTGCATACAAATTCTGCTTTTTATCGAGATGAATATCTTTAAGAGTGCCGTTCAGCCCTTCCTGACTCAGGGTTCGCGCGGGACGTGCTAATTGCTGAGCGCCTGGTTTTATTTGAAAAGACCGGATATCGCCTTTTTCAGATAAGGCAAGATAATTATTCACGCCAACAACAGCGATAGCCTGCGCTTTATCCGTTTTATCCAACCCATGAAGTGCCGTTCCCGGTTCCGGTTTATTGCGAACATGAGGCAATGCGAAGAAATTATCTCTGCCCTGGCTAATGGATGAGGTTGACTGATTAATATTCAGGCGCTTGACTTCACCCTCTTTCAGAATATATGCGCCACCGTCGAGTCCTTTTTTTAACTGCTGACAGCCCGCCTCTGCTTCTGTCCAGCCCCTGGTAAGCTGATCAAAATAGTGCACTTTGCCATCCTGCAGCGTCAGACTGCCTTCATGCCCCAGATTAACGATTTCATGAGGTGCAGGATTAATATTATTCAGCCCGAGCTGATTGTTTATGATCAGCGCATCACTCAAATTCCAGCCTGCATGAAACTGATTGTCGTCAGCCAGTGGGCAAGCATGCATCTGTCGGAAGTTATCTTTTACCAGCGCATTGACCTGTCCGTTGTCATCAGTAAAAAAACCTTCAATACGGTGATCGTGGCCAAAATGTTGCTTAAGAACATTTTGCGACATGGGATTCATGGGCAACTCGCCATCTTTAATCTGTGATAGCTCGCCGCAGTATAATTTCCCTTCGCTGTCGGCAGCAAAAAGCCTGCCGTCCTTTAGCGCGATCGACTGGGTTTCAAGATGTGGCTCACCACGCTGAAGCATTTGCATGGTGTCAGCCAGATGAAGACTGAACGCTATACGCTCACTGGAAACCGCATTTGCCGAAGGCATCAGACAAATATGGTGGGGGCTTTCTGTATCAGTCAGAACAGCGACTTCCCCGTGCTCACTGACAGCAAATGACTTAATCTTGTCGACAAACCTTTCTGATACGTGATTATCGGAAAGATTGTGAAGTGCCCGGCTATCCCGTACGGCGTAGAGTTTGCCATCCCCCTGAACGGAAAGCTGGCTATACGGCGTTTTATCCGACGTTTGCCACACTCCGACTTCATTATTTAAATAATGGATTTTGTCATCATGAATGCGGACCCATTGGTTTTCCTGGTTCATCTCCCCTGCTACAGAATGTCGCCAGATACCGCTGAGGTAAGCATGGTGGATGTCGCCGGGAGGATTGAGATGCAATACTTTCTGACCTTCAGCTCCCCTGTCCAGGATTAATTTTCCATTATCATTTACCAGTTTAATCGGTTCATCACTGTTTTTGGACAACTGCATTTTTACCGTTGAGGGCAGGCTGTTATGAAAAACGCTGTAACCACCCTCATGACTTTTGAGGTCAAACAAGTGCCCTTGTTCATCCAGCAGCATATGATGGTTGCCCTCTGCGCTGGCTGTGTGTGCAACATAGTGTTGCCCCTCCTTGCCTAAGGTTTGTTCCAAAAGCGTATTCATTGCAGTGGGATTACTGTCAGCAAGCCGTAATTTACCTTTATCCAGCGTCAGGCTAAGCGGGCTGACCGGTGTATTTTCCAGAGGTGGTGGAGTCTGAAGCGGCTGTATTCTTCGGTTTGCCTCAGCTTCCGCGGTATTTTCTGCAATAGCGGGTAATGTAGGCCGGAAGCGGTGAAGGCTTGTCACATCCCGGCCTGTTTTTAGTATTCGTGAAGGATTTTCTCGAGCATCAAGATGCCGCTGCGGAAGCTGTTGTTCGGGCTGAGTTGCATCAACCTCTTCCGTTATTTCTGATGTTGTGGATGGAATGGCAGGTAAAGGCGCTCTCGCGTCCATGACTGATGATGTGGTAGCTCCCTGAGAAAATGGTCTCGTTTTGTTCAAGATGTTTTGACGCATCTGATTGAAATTGTTCAGTTGATGCTTAATATCGATGGCAGACGTTTCACGTGGGTCTGCCTTTGCGACAGGCTTATCGCGCATGTCTTCCACGCTGTGACGTCTTACACCGGGAGAACGGGTCAGGCGCGGGGAAGCGGCTGAAGGATGGGGGGCTTGAATCTCACCGTCCTGCTCTGGTTGTGCCAAAAAGTCACCCAGCGTGGGTCTCCGAATCCGACTGCTTTCCGGAACATTTGAGCCAGGGTTTGTGGGTTGGGCAGGGGCCTTTGTTGTTTTTTTAAATCCGAGAAAATTTTTTAAACTGAAGCTTTTATTTTTTTGCCGGGCAGCACCATTTTCACCATCAGCGGATAAATGCTGACGAATAGCGGGCATACTGGCAATGTTTTTACCCTCGCTGGCTAGCGTTCCGCCTGACGCCTGAGGGGCGCTGCTGCTGCTTCCCTGTTGCAGTGGCGGGATTGTAGAATTATTAGGATTTTCGACATTCTGAACGGTTGTTTTCTTTTCTGTTGCGTGCAAATTCAGTCTCATAATCCGCCCTCGCCATCAGGTCTTCGCAAAAAAACATTAATTATCTTTATGTGGTGAGTTTGCGTGGACAGTTCCACTTTGTTGAATAAAGCCTCAAGCGAAGGATGAACAGTATTTCAGAACGTGTACGCAAAATTTTTTCCCTATAGTGAAATGATATTTATGGCGCGTGTTCTTATAACGATGAAATAAGGAATGCGTGAGAATGATGATTAGCGGTCCGAGGGGGGAATCATTGCTGGCAAGGGGCACCGGGCAAATCGTGAAGTAACATGATTTATCTACCCGGAAAGACTTTCGCGGAGCCAGGATTTATTGCAGGTCCGTAAAATGGGCAGGCAGAAACTCCCTGCCTGCCTTATGGTGCTTTATGCCGCACTCAGTCTGGTCAGTGCCATATTGTTTATGGCATCTCCCGTCAGGGTGGCATCAATACCCATTGATGATCCGCCTGCGCCACGTGCCTGAAGGTTGATGTTGCCATTATCGCCAGCCATAGCGCTTTTGATGATGCCTTTGGCTTTATTAAATTGCTCCATGCTGGCAGGCGTCATACCGTCATCGTCTGGTTGACTCAGTGCTTCAGCCCAGGATTTCGTATCGGTCTTTACTGCCGAATCTGCGTTTTTTTGGTACTGGGGTTTGCCAAAAGTTTCGGGATATTGATCCATAAACTGTCCCACTTCCCTGGCCAGCGCGCGATCCTCTTTGTTAATAAAAGAGCGAGTACTGCTATCGCTGTGTGTACCAATATTGTTCAGGGCCTCAATGCCCGCTTTCATACCGACACCGGTACCGATCGCATTACCCAACTGCTGAAAGTCAGCAGGACCACTCAGATCCTGTAACCCTTTTCCGCCCAGTCCATTACCGCCACCAAGCCCCATGCCTCCATCCAGTCCACCTTCGGATCCGTTTTCAGCAACCTGGCTCAGGCCTCCTCCCATAAAGGCAGTCAGGGCATCCGTAACACCTTTTTTATATGCATTTTGCTCATCCTGAGAAGGTTGACGCCCTGCGTTGCCTCCCGATGCGCCATCCTGATCGCCAAACAGGCTTTGCGTAATATCGGCGAATATTTTCATCAACTGTTCCATCGGACTCATACCGGATGTTTGGCCAGCGCCTGACAGAGAATCATCACCCGTCTGGGTCGGATCAAGTCCCAGCGACGAACCAACCCCCGTAGTACCTCCAGGTGAACCACCCGATGTTCCACTCAGCGTGTTCCCGGGTGCCGAGCCTGAACCACCGAAAGGTGAGTTCCCCAGGCCGCTTCCCATCCCAGTGCCTGAACCAAAAAGGCTGCTAAGGCCGCCGCCGCCCATCATGCTCATCATCATCATCATGCCAGTGAGGGCAGCTGCAAGCAGATCGATGCTTTCATTGTGACCTTTCCCCTCGCCCAGCCCTGGCTGGGAAAGTAATCCCAATCCGTCGGTACGTAAATCCGTTCCCATCAAACCATTATTGCCACCCAAAGTAACTTGTAGCGCAGATGTGCCCAGCGGACTCGTATTCATACTCATGTCCTCTTCCTCTTTGAATAAGTGATGATTACTTTGCATACGGAGCGCTATGTGAGTGTCCGGGCAAAGCTTTTATTAAGTGCCGCTATCGCGGTGCTGGTTCCTGTCTGAAATGAAAATAATCACACGTGATGGGGGAATTTGACGTTTACAGGGCGTGACTTTCGTTTGGGTCAGAAGAACGAAATTTGCAAATAAAAGCGGCACAGCGATGTGGAAAAAAGCTGTAAATACAAAGCGTAGTGGGTTAGCAGAGGTAGGTGGAAGATCATAAAAGATGAAACTTACTCAGATCCAGACTTCAGTTTCGATGCCGGCTAGCTGAAAAAGTTGTGCAATCTGATGCTTGTCATCAGCGCCCTCTTCCCTTAACTGATACCAGCAAGAAAGTATGTTCTCACTGTTCAAACAGAGATAACAGCCATCATAGTAATCCGGGTGCTGCGCGCGGCGGCGCAGCAATCGCTGAAAAATTCCGGGAGCCTGAAAAGGGGGATACAGGTTAAGCATCAATTCACGTCCATGAGTACCGCACAATACAACAAGTTCTACCCCCTGAAGCACTGTCCAGCGGCAGTTTTGTTGAAGTTTGAGCACGTCTAGCACAGCAGAAAGTGAGTTAACCTGAGGGCAAGTTTCATTCATTTACCGAGACCTGAGTATAGTCCGCAGCGTTGTTGCGTAAATCGGGTTGCCACCAGATAACCAACTGATGTGGGCTGGACTGTGGACGACAGTCTGAGGATGTACAGGACAACCCTTTATCCTGCCGCGAAGCGCAGCCAGCAAGTAAAAATGCGGCCACCAGAAGAAGGTAAGCAGAAGATTTAAGCATATATTTAGCCTTAATGATTTATCAGCGATTCTCGTGTCACAGCAATATTACGATGTGGTTGTAGGGCCATGTAAACTTCTGCCGATTCACCCGGTGCCAGGGAACTGTGCGGCCAGACAGCCACCGCCAGTGTCCGTTTGCCTGCGCAACTGGCTTCGTTAAAGCGCAGTGTGTTATGCGTGATATTGCGGACCACACCAACGCTCAGTCGTAAACTCCCGCTGTCGCTGCTGTACCACTGCCCGCGCGCGTTATCAAAAAGTAAGCCCGGGGTGGACTGGCAAATATCGTTTAAACGTTCCCCCGATGCTTCTGCTTTAAAACCTGCGGGAGTTTGTCGTTCAGCCAGATCGCGCAGGGCATTTTCCACCATATCCTGCAGGTTAACGTTACTGTGACGACGTTCGACTCGCGCCATGGCGTCACTTAACTGCTGACGGTTATCTGCGGAGACATAGCGTGTGGGATCTGTTTGATCACCGATCAGACGCGGGGTAAGAATAAACAATCGCTCACGCTGAGAAATTTCATGCCGTGTTGACGTGAAAAGCCTCCCTAACCACGGAATATCTCCCAGCAAAGGAATCCGGCGGTCACGTTCACCACTTTCTTCGACATGGAATCCACCTAACACTAGGGCGCGATTTTCGCTTATTAATGCCTGGGTGCTAACCGTACCGCGTTTAACGCCGGTTGCCTGGCCGTCGTTGTTGGTTTCAACGTGCCCATCTTCAATATCAATCACTAACTGAATACTGGCATGGTCCTGATGGCCTACTGCACGCGGCGTGACCTGAAGACTGGTGCCTGCCGTGACTGGCTGAATATCCGCAACGCGTTCACCTGTTGCAGTAATGTAAGCGGTCTGGCTGAAATCAATGACAGCTGGCTGATTTTCAAGTGTCAGCACCGACGGGTTGGCGACAATCGATGCGGTACCTTCTCCTTCCAGAGCCTTAATATCGGCAAAAAAACGTTTAAAATCACTGACGAAAAGCGTACCGCTGCCTGACATTAGTGATGTACCGCCAGTTACGCCACCTAACGTTGCCTGCCAGTTTGCTTCCAGTCGATTAAGGGCGGTACGATCGATATCAATGATGACTGCATCAATTTCTACCAAATTTTGCGGTATATCGATCTTGTTAATAAGCTGCGCGTATTCTTCACGACGCTTATCATCATCCCTGATAAGTAATGCATTATTCCTTACGTCTGCAGAAATGCGGCCACTGAGATCGTCAACGCTGTTATTATCTCTGTCACCCGGTCGGTTAGTGTTGTTCGCGTGATTAGAGAGACGAGCCAGTAATGACTGGGTGTTTTGCATCATTGCAGCGTTATCCGCTCCCCCTATCGTCCCCTCAGCCCCGCTGGCGCTTACCGGCGCGGCACGCTTACCGTTCATCAACTCATTAAGCATTGTGGCGACACCGGGAATGACCAGCGTTTGATCCCGGTAATGAATAGTCCTGTCCGCAACCGAAGCATACTTAAGGGGAAAGGTCATCACCTTCCGCCGATCCTCTTTTTTCTGTCGCTGTTCGCTGAAACGTTTAACCAAAGACAGGTATTGTGGCGGACCTGTCACCAGTACCACCCCATCATCAGGTAGCTCACCCCAACCGAATCGGGGATCGAGCAGGCCAATACCACTTAAGGCCTGTTTAATATCAGGCGCGGCATCCGGGGAAATTTCGAGCCGCTCAGAGCTTTGTTCATCTTGTGGGCTAATGTAGAGAGTATTATTGTAAACGAACCATTGAAAACGGTGCTCCAGGGCTAACCGGTCCAGGAAAGCGCTTGCGCTGTCGGCGCGCATCTTGCCATTGACTTCCGTGTCTTCGATATTCCCCAACTGCAAATCAACTCCATGCCCGTCAGCAAAATCTTGAAGTAAAGTGGATAACATAGTGTGATCGGCGGAATAGGCGTAAGACTGGTCTTTCCAGTCAGACGGCGTCTGAGCACATAACCGAAACGTGGTGCACAGCACTAAGACCGCGCATATAACTCGCCAGCGCGATTGAGGTTCGTTAACCATGATCTCCCCTTGATAAAAAAGCCATGCTGTGTAATGGCACGGAACAATGGGTTATTGCTTTTTTTTGCAGTTTTTGTAGCAAACTCTGCCAGACATCTCGTTGATTAAGCAGAGATTCCAGTTGTTTAGCTATTTTTTCTGAGTGAGCCTCATGGAGACGCAAAATTAAGACCAGACTGTTATTTTGCAAGGCTAATGCGGCCGAATCCCGTCCGTAATGACGCAGTGCAGGGGCTGAGAGGCGCAATGCTTGCGCCAGAAACATTTCATCCAGCGGTACTTTATTTGTTAACTCAGCAAGCGCAAAAAGCTTCCCTCCCCGTTGCTGTAACCAGAGAAGACCATCATCGACCTTGCATTGATGGTCTTCGGCGGGGTTAGTCAAAAAAGATCGCACCCAGTGCTGCAATTTAGTTGATCTCGTTGATGAGGGCTTTGATTAAACCATGTTTGACGGTCAATTCTTGCGTGGCTGCCCAACTGGCACTGGAAAGGCCCATGCTGGCTTCAAAAAAGGCAAAACTGTCAGCTTGACTATATCCCTCACTGGCATTCATGGTGGCTTCGTCAAGCTGGTTTTTCGCACGTTCAAACTGATTGTCTAAACGCCGCTGAATCGAACTCAGTGATGACATACATACCCTCTCATTTTGGATGTTCCTGTCATTGAGTGGCAGAAAGTGCAAAACGGTTCCTTGAAAAATAGCTTTTTAAGGCGCTTGTTGTTCTACCGGACAAGGTTTTAATTGCTGCGAAGCCAGCTGCCAGTCGAGGTATAATTCACCCTGTGGTGTAACAAGTTTCAGGCTGTCTGGCGGAAGGGACTCTTCTGGCTGCAGTTGCCAGTTCAGGTGTGAATAATTTTCCAGCATTGTCGCAATGGACGCCTGTTGAGAGGGATGGCAGCACAGCGTAGCCTTATCTGTCTGCGTTTTTTCAAGCAACAATTGTCGCAGCAGTCCCTGGAGGCGCTGTGATTCAGGGACTTCCGTCAGCAACTGTTCCAGGGCCTGTTCCAGTACGACGTCCATCACAGAGAGCACGTCTGACTCCCACTGCTGTTGCTGCTTTTGCCAGTGCATGAACATCGTGTCTGCCCGCTCCCAGAACGCTTCCTCTGCACGCTGCCGAACCAACAGTGAAGAAGCTTCCGCTTCCTGTTCTGCGGCCGATATTATTTTTTCTGCTCGCTGATGGGCCTCCTGAATGATTGTCCTGGCCTGCACCTGCACGGCGAGCTGATGCCGGGAGATCACTGGTGCGAGATCATCTTTGCCATTCACCAAATCAATATGTCTGCGTATCAACATGGGCATTCCTGCCTTGCATACCAGAGAACGGCCTGCCAGAGCGGTCGTAAGCGTTCGGGAAAGGTTTCAATGTGGTGCAGTTTTTCCATCTGATTTACACGCTCAGCATTAAAGGCCAGGCGCAGGCGCTGCCAGCATTCCGGGCCAGCGCGTAGACGCAATAACCATAAGCTCGTAAGATCTGGGCAACTGGCGGGTAAGTCTGTGGCTTGAGTAAGCCAGAGTCCAGGGCGCAGTCCCTGAGCAATGCGACGACACCAACGTTGTTGTGTTGGTTCGAGCAATGCGAGCGCGCAATCCCGCCAACATACTTCTGCAGCAAGTAACATTGCCAGCTGCCGCTGCGACATCGTCAGTTCCAGCCATGCCAAAATTTCAGCATCGACCGGTGCGACTTTATTACCTAGCTTCAACTGCTGGCAGATTTGCTTGTGGTGGGTCCTTGCCAGGGCACTAAGACGCGCCTCATCCAGGTCATAAAATGCCGCATAGCGCCAACTTTTATCGGCGGTTAACCAGCTGTCGATGCACCACCACCGTAGCCACCGCAAACGCGCATCGTCTGAAAAAGACATATCACTCACCCTTTTCGTCCGACTCTGTTTTTTTACGTTGGTGATAGCGCCGCCAGTAGGGTAAGCCTACAGATGCAGCCACGGCCAACAGAATCAATGTACCAATAGTGCCACTCAACCAGGTTAACTGTGTCGCCCGCTGAGGCGTTACGGTAAAAGGGCCGAAAGAGACTTCCGATGGCTTATCCTGATACGTTCCCGCCGGGACAAAAACAATAGCCAGATCTTTTCCGGGCCGCCCAGCCAGCCCGGGTAGGCTGCTGGCTACCATTTGACGTATACGTGGTTCAATGACATCAGGATCGAGTTCAGGGCGATACTTAATAAATACCGCCGCACTGGCGGGTAAGATCGGTTCGCCCGGCGCAACGCGTTCCGGAAGCACCACATGCACCCTGGCCACAATCACGCCGTCAATTTGACTCAGTGTCGATTCTACTTCCTGCGACAGTGCGTAAATGTAGCGGGCACGTTCCTCAAGCGGCGTAGAGATAACGCCATTTTTCTGAAAAACTTCGCCCAGATTGGTGCGCGTGGGTCGTGGTAAACCTGCAGCGTCCAGAATATGCACGGCACGGTTCAGGTCTGCAGTATCCACCATTACAGTGATGCCATCTTTGTTCGTGTGTTTTTCAGCCTTGATGTGGTAACGACCCAGTTCCGCTGCGACTTCATTGGCATCGTTTTCCGTAAGACCATGATTGAGTTCTACCTGATCATTGCAACCGAACAACAGCAACACTGACATTAAAATCAATGATTTGAGAGGAAATTTAACCATGCGAATTATTGGAGATTCGTCAGTTTTTCTAGACTCTGGACACTCTTACCAATCAGTTTTGCATTGAGGAGGCTTTCAAGATAGTAAGATGATAAGGTGCGGTTAGCATCCATGACGCTTTTTGAGTCAATGCTGCGTGAGGCTTTAGCGAGAGCCCTGTCGGCCTGCTGAGATTCCTTGCTTGCCGCTTGCGTCAGATCAGTAAGTTTGTTTATCCATGAATGATTATCCGGAACATCAGCTTTCTTCGCAGGCGCCTGCAACGCTGTTCTAAACCATGAAGCATCTGCAATGCTGGTGTCCGCCAGACTGACGTCATTATTTTCAGAATTCATGACCAATGAAGAGGATGTGCCGGTATTAATTTTCATTGTTCGTCCTTATCTCTGGGAAGAAACGGGCGCAGCTTTAAAGCTGACGCCCGTTTTAATAATCAGAACTGAATGGCTTTTGCCGCATTATGACCGGAGTTGATTTCTTTGGTCGCAGAGTCCATTTTTCCATCCAGAATGGAGTTCTGAGTATCCATTTTCATTTTAGCTGCCTGGGCAACCGCAGACTCTGTCATAGAATCGCTCATGGCACCTTCCAGGGTTTTTGAAGCAAAACTGGTGGCACTCGACAGTGGACCACCAAGTCCCATAAGTCCGGTAAGAAGACCGCTCATAATTTTCTCTCCAGTTAATTAGGTTTATTCTCAGAACATCACATAATGTTCATGCTTTTAGTGGTGAGTCTTTTATTGCGGTTCCCTTTAATGAGATTTTTTTAATACGCCCGGATTAATCAGGTAGTCAGCTACGCCGTCAGGCAGGTATAAAGGCAGAACAGATATTAAGCTTCTTGCCGGGCTGGAAAAACGTATCGGCAAGAAGCTGACTATCAGACAATGATGCGTTGCGTTGTCACGTTGAGTAATTTGATACGGTGATAAAGCGTGCGTAGCGGCATACCTAACTCCATGGCGGCTTCATCAATGCTGTGCCCATGGCGGACCAGGCAGTCGTGAATCAGGCTTTTTTCAATGCGACGCAGTATCTCCTTCAACTGTGGCCCTTGCCGTTCGGCGTTCCGGGGAACGTTAAGGGGGGGTAATCCCAGCGTAAAGCGTTTAGCCGCCGTTTTAAGTTCACGAATATTTCCCGGCCAGCTGTAACTAAGTAAATATTCACAAAGTTCCTGCGTGATTTCCGGCGGCGTGCATTGCATCGTTGTGGCCGCCTTAGCAATGAAGTGACGAAACAGGGGGATAATAATTTCAACCTGTGATCGCAGAGGCTGTAGCTGAATCGAGACAGTATTTAGCCGAAAATAAAGATCGCGGCGGAAAGTGCCCTGCTCAACCAGCGTCAGTAGCGGCTTCTGCGTCGCTACAATGACGCGCATATTTACCGGGATAAACCGGGTACCGCCAAGGCGCTCTATGCCACGGTTTTCGAGTACTCGCAGTAATTTGGCCTGCAGGGATAATGGCATGCTATCGATCTCGTCGAGAAACAGAATGCCGTTATTTGCTTCTTCGATGTAACCCGCTCTGGCTTGCACAGCACCGGTGTAAGCTCCATTGTTGACGCCAAAAAGTTCACTCTCAGCCAGCGTTTCCGGAATGGCTGCACAGTTAACCGCTACCAGTCTGCCTGAGCATCCTGAAAGTCGGTGGATCTTACGTGCCAGAGTATCTTTTCCCGTTCCGGTTTCACCTTCCAGAACAAGATCTATTTCCAGCGGTGCTACAGTTTCAATGAGTGAAGCTAATGAATCGTGGATATCGACAGGTTGCTCTTTCGTGAATGAGATATGCTCTCCCAATTCCGGATGTGGTCGGAATGAGTGCTCATTATTTTCAATATTCATAAAAAGTTGCCCCTCACTTATCCCTTGCATCTGACATCATCGCAGTTAACAACATACTTAAAGCCAATAGCTGAATTACATTTAATTACAATCACTATTCTTATGTTTACGAAGTGCTTACAGGGGCATAAGAAATACCATGTCAGCACAGATAAACCATCGTCATATGCTGATATCGGGTAAGGAATTGATGGAGGATTGTAAGGATTTCCTGACTAACCCTGCGTGAAATGAAAACGGTTACATAAATTTTTTAGGCATAACGTGCTGTTTAAAAAGCTTTTTTTGTAACCTGTTGAAATGATTAAGTAATAACGGTGGGTAGCATTAATTTGTAAATTAAGAGCAATCCTAAGAGATTAAATGATGACTTATCGCGTATTTAACAATGTCAGCATTGGTCTTAAACATCATTTTTTCCATCAGGCGGGCTTTATGCGTACTGACGGTTTTGTTACTGATTGCCAGAGCTTCTGCGATACTGTTAACTCCTTCTCCTCTGGCCAGCTTCAGCATAATTTGCATTTCTCGCGCAGTAAGCTGTTGATGAAGTCCTTCATTCGCACTCATATTTTCATTAAAGACAATTTGCTCGGCGAGCATTTGGTCAATAAAACGCTGTCCGCGCGCTACGCGATGAATGGCAGCCAGCAGGGTTTCAGGATCGTTATCTTTCGTGATGTAACCCAGCGCGCCACATTTAAGTACCCGTCGTGCGATCTGTGGCTCACTGTACATCGTCAGGATAAGGATTGGCAGTTGAGGGTATAGCGAGTGAATGCGGCTGATCAGCTCTTCTCCGCACAGTCCAGGCATACACATATCTAACAGTAAAAGATCGACCTGCTCATTACGCAAACCTTCCATGACCTGTGTACCGTTTCCTGCTTCGCTCACTACCACCAGACGTTCGTCTAACGAAAAAATTTGCTTTAGTCCTTCGCGCATGATGACGTGGTCATCCACAATCATTATTCGAATCGTGTTATCCATATTGTTATCCAAATCTTTACTATTATTCGTCAGGGTATTAAAGGAATGGTCAAAGTCACACGGGTTCCATTGGCAGGCTGACTTTTGACTTCTACTTTGCCTCCGATCATGCGACCACGTTCTTTCATCCCCATAAGACCAAACGCGTTATCTTTGCTCTGATTGCAATCAAAGCCACGGCCGTTATCACTCACTGTTAACACGACCAGATGAGGCTTCCGGATAACCTCTATGAGAACCTCGTTCGCCTGGGCGTGACGAGAGATATTGGTTAAAGACTCCTGCGCGACACGAAATGCGGCTGTAACTTGCTCATCATTCAGTCTTACCTCATTTTCTGGCGCGATCAGCTGGCACTGACAACCAATATGGCGATTAATGAACTCATCGCGAAGCCACTCTAGCGCGGGCGTCAGACCCATGTTCAGCACATTTGGCCTGAGGCGGGTAGCGACATTACGCACTACCTGAATCGTTTTATCAGTAAGCCCCATCAGATGAACTATTCGCTCATGTAGCAAAGGGTTATCTTTGCTGAACTGGATGCGAAGCATCGAAATACCCATTCTCAGCGACGTAAGGTGCTGCCCCAGCTCATCGTGGATTTCACGCGCTATACGTTTTCGCTCCTCTTCACGTGATATTTCTCGCTGCCTTGTTAACAAACGCAAGCGCATATGTGAATCTTCTAACTTTTTTTCAGCGTAATGAATGGCCGTGATATCACGTCCGACCAACATAACTGAGGTCAGATTGCCATTTTGATTAAACTCCGGCACACAGCGGGTATGAATAATCATGGTTCCGCTAGTAAGTGAACTGTCCGACTCTACAAGTTCCCCTTCAGCTTCAATTTTCCTGTTTACCACTTCTTTAAGAAGGCGTTCAATGTGCCTCACACAGGATAAATCCCCCTGAATCTCACGCAAAGTGCGTCCGCGAAGCTCTTCAAAAGATAACCGCAGGTGACGCAATGCAGCAGGATTGGCGTATTGGCATTTTAAATCGGGCGAGAATCGAACCACCATATCCGGTGAGTTCTCAACTAATACCCGAAACTCCTGTTCCCGAGCATAAGCTACCTGCTCTAGTTGCTTACGCTCTCTTATATCTTTTACCACGCACATACTGTAGCTTTTCTCTTCGTAAACAAATGGATTCGCACTAATCTCAACCGCTATCATCTCGCCCTGTGAGCTTTTGTGAAAGGTCTCAAAGGTGAATGGCCTGCCGCCATTTTGCTCTCGTACGCGTTTCCACATATCCATGACGTCATCGAAATCCCATTCGGGATCAATATCTGAAACGCGCATATTGAGCAATTCTGCATTGCTGTAGCCAAGCATTCTGCACGCTTCGTCATTGACATAAAAAAAACAGGTATCACTGTCAATCAGGTATACGGCGTCCCTTAGCATGTTCATGGCGAACTCAAGAAGTTTGATTGGCGTATCACTGCTATGTAATCGTCTGTCCAAATACTGCATCTCGCCTCCTTGAAGTAAACATTGTTAACCGGTCTGGGCGCAGATTCACAAGCTCAAGTCGTAATATTGAGAAGTGTCCTAACAGTGGATTAAACACACATCTCATTACAGACTGTTTCCGGTTTGTTTTACCCCGTTCAGCTTCAATAAAAGACTGACTGCTTTAGTGACACACGCGTCCGTGACAAACGCGAACGTACTGTGCCAACAGGGATGTTTAGACTCTTAGCAATATTCTGATAACTGCCGTCTTCCTCTACTAACATACTGAGCAGCTTACGTGTTTCTTTGGGCAGCAGGGCAATAGACTGGAGCGTAGAGCCGAGAATGCGTTGATGCTCTATGATGTGGCTAGGATCATCCTCCTGATTCAGAACAACATCCTCTTCTAATTCATCATAGTGGGGACGGGAAGACTGCGAACGGAAATGATTACGAATAAGGTTCAGGGCAATACCGAATACCCACGTCTCGGGTCGCGAGGCCCCCGCAAACTTATCACGGTTACGAATGACTTCCAGCCAGGTCATTTGAACTAAATCTTCCGCATCTTCTCGATGCGCAACACGCTTTCGAATGAAGTTATAAACGCGGCGTCCATGTTCACGAAAAATTTTCTCCCAATCAATATTATGTGGGGATGGAGGGTTAACGTGTAATGACTCAGTAGGGTGCAGGTTCATTTCTGACATAATACGCTCCGTATCTTAATCCATTTTTGCCGTTTGGCTTAATGGCGATAGCAAAGTCTGTGCCAGCGATTTTATTTTGTTAAGCATTTGAAATTTAAAGATTTAAATTTCATTTCCCTTCATTTTTTCGCAACTTTTTGCCGTAAGCTCCAGCTAAATCTGCAACTCATTGCAATCTTCTGTAATTAACTCTGTTGCCTGGGAAAATTTATTGGGAACCGGAGCATAAAACACGCCACATATCTGCATCAGCTTCCCTGTATGAGGTTCGCCAGGATGAAAATTGCTCCCGCTGTGCCCGGCGTTCAATCGGCGCATTTGTCTCCCAATACCGTGGTTGAAGAGGCATCGGTACCCGTTGTGAGTGCAGCGTCTTCGGTAAGCGGCGCATCATCAAGAGTGCCCGCCTCACCGCTTGAAGACGCTATGGAAGAGGTCTCAATGACGTTTGCTGAACATGTAGAGCGTAAAAACAAAGCGCTTAACCAGCGAAAAGTCGTCGCGCAACCTGGTAGCAAATCAACTCAACATATTGAACGTATTGAAAAACTCTACGAGTTAATGAAGTTGCTTGAGCACCCACAGCATGCTCAGCTGGAAACGCAGAATCAAAAAATGCAGACGTTGCTCCAGCGATCGCCTGCGCCTGACTTAGATGCTCTGCTGGATGTCGCTGGAAAGGATCCAGCCCTTTGTGACGTTTTGTTAAGACATACGATGATAAAGGGGCAGCAGACACAGAATACGTTGATAGTTGAGCGATCGCGGCACAGCATCGAACAACTGCATGAAAAGAAGGGAGCTGAAGTCAACGCAGGTTTAAATACTGCGCACGCCATTGCCAGCTTCAGTACCGATCCGCTGCAGAAGCAAGCGTTGCGTCACCTTTACTATGAGACGATTGTTCACCTGCAATCGGGTAATGCAATGCTGGATGCGCTGCTCAACCGTTTCGGCAGCGTTAATTTCATCCAGGGTCTGCGTACCCTACAGCGAGCACTTTCAGATGATATAGCAGCGCGTAGCTCTTCCATACCGAAACGCGCGCTACAAAAAATCATGGTTAGCCTGCAGGACGCCAGTCATATCAGCCAGACGCTTACAGCAAGCAAAGCTTTAATTTCGCGACTGACCAGTAAGTTGCCCGGTGTCGGCATTACTCCCCTGGATCTCACCCGTCGTTTGCTTAACCTGAGTGGCAATGGTGCCTATTTGCGTGATTTACAAAACTTAACGCGCGATGTAGCCGGCCAGCATCCTCAACATCAGGTTTTGTTTCTCAGTGGATTGGTTCCCCTACTCAGCCATTTGCCTATGGGAGTGTGGCGTGAGGACAGAAATAAAAACCGCCACCTGGCGTTAAATCTGTTACGCACAATGATCGGTGAATATGCAGCTGCTGAGCCGCGTGCGGAGCTCAAACAATCCAGGACGGCAGGGTAAATGAGTTCGTTGTTTGTCTGGTTAAATCGTCTCGCCATTAGTGCGATGCAACGCTCGGAAGTCGTAGGTGCCACGATCGTCATGTCGATCGTGTTCATGATGATAATTCCTCTGCCAACCAGTCTGATTGATGTGCTGATCGCACTCAATATATGCATATCTTCTCTACTTATTGTTTTGGCAATGTATCTGCCAAAACCACTGGCTTTCTCAACGTTTCCTTCAGTACTGCTCTTAACAACGATGTTTCGTCTGGCGCTGTCCATCTCAACGACGCGTCAAATCCTGTTGCAACAGGATGCAGGACACATTGTTGAAGCGTTTGGAAATTTTGTAGTGGGCGGCAATCTGGCAGTAGGTCTGGTGATCTTTTTGATTCTGACCGTAGTGAATTTTCTGGTGATAACCAAGGGTTCAGAGCGCGTGGCAGAAGTGGCTGCGCGCTTCACTCTGGATGCGATGCCGGGTAAGCAGATGTCAATTGACAGCGACCTCCGCGCAGGACTCATAGAAGCCCATCAGGCACGTCAGCGACGAGAGAATCTGGCTAAAGAGAGTCAGCTATTCGGCGCGATGGACGGCGCAATGAAGTTTGTAAAAGGTGACGCCATAGCAGGCCTGGTCATTGTCTTTATCAACATGCTTGGCGGGTTCGCCATTGGTGTTCTGCAAAATGGTATGGACGCCAGTGCAGCAATTCATATCTATTCTGTATTGACCATTGGTGATGGTTTGATCGCACAGATCCCCGCGCTTCTCATTTCACTGACAGCCGGGATGATTATTACCCGGGTTTCCGCTGATGGTCAGCAAGTCGATGCCAACATCGGCCGGGAAATCGCCGAACAGTTAACAAGCCAGCCTAAGGCCTGGATTATGTCTGCCGCAGGCATGCTCGGCTTTGCGCTGTTGCCCGGTATGCCCACCGCCGTCTTCATCATCATCAGCTTACTCGCCCTGGGCAGCGGTCTTTTTCAGTTATGGCGCAGTAAACATAACAGAATACGACAGGAGGCCGACCAGCTCCATTTGCAGCAGCTGGCACCAGAAGAAAATGGCTACCAGGATCTCAGGCGTTTCAACCCAACCCGCGCTTTTCTGCTGCAGTTTAGCCAGGTTCATCAGGGTGGTGAGGCTGCCACAACGCTGATACGGGAAATACGTCGTCTTCGTAATCGCCTGGTATACCGTTTTGGCTTCACGCTTCCCGGTTTCGATATCGAGTTTTCGCCCAGGCTGGCTGAGGATGAGTTTCGCTTCTGTGTTTATGAAATTCCTCTGGTGACTGCAACCTTTGGCATTCCATTCGTGGCTGTCAGGAAAAGTGATGTGGATGCCTCGCACGGTGAGGACCATGATGAAGCTGATATTCAACTCAAGCCGGGTATTGCAGACCGGAACGAAGCTCACTATTGCTGGCTGTCACCTGACCACCCACTCCTGCAAAAGGACGAAATGCGCTACTGGGCAGCCGGGCAGCTCATTATGCTGCGCATGGAGCAGGCTATTCACCAGAGCTGCGCGCAGTTTATTGGTTTGCAGGAGAGTAAATCCATTCTTACCTGGCTGGAAAGCGAACAACCCGAGCTGGCTCAAGAATTGCAACGTATTATGCCGCTTTCCCGCTTTGCGTCCGTATTACAGCGACTGGCCTCCGAGCGTATTCCGCTGCGCTCAGTCCGCACTATTGCGGAAACACTTGTTGAACATGGACAACATGAACGAGACAGTGCGGCGCTCACCGATCTTGTCCGTATTGCATTGAAAGAGCATATCTGCCACCAGTATCTGCAACCGAATGGGCTAAATGTCTGGTTACTGACTCCGGAAACCGAAGAGCTCCTCCGTGATTCTTTACGTCAGGCACAGAATGAAACCTTTTTCTCGCTGGCGCAGGATTACGGCATCAGTTTACTGCATCAAATGCGCAATGCCTTCCCTCCTTATGACACGCCACAGGCGTTAATTCTTGTCGCCCAGGATTTACGGAGCCCTCTTCGCGCGCTGCTGAAAGATGAGTTCCATGCGGTGCCGGTTATCTCCTTCGCCGAATTGACCAGTAATGTTGCAATCAATGTGTTGGGGCGGATCGATTTACAGCTATCACCGCCTACGCTGCAGGAAGATGAATCATGCATGAATTACGCGTACTGACAGGCTTGCACCGCGGTGCTGCATTGCCGCTAAGTGGCGATAAATGGTGGATTGGTGCTGATGAACATGCCGATTTGGCCCTTTATGATCCGGGAATAAAGGATCGCCACTGTCAGCTGGTAAAAACCCCGCAGGGATGGGAAGTCAAAGCCTCTGACGGGCCAGTGAAAGATAACGAAGGGCAGCGCTGCGAAGCGCTGAGCAATCTGCAACCTGGCACAGCTTTTGCCGTCGGGCATATCTGGTTGAGCATCGTTGACGCAGCGACGCCCTGGCCGGAGGATGAGGCTGAACTGCTGCATGACGCGGAGTCAGCCCACGATAGTGAACCAACTTTGGTTGAGGCTTCAGCCTCAGTTCAACCCGTCTCAGAACACCTTTCGGCGAAGAAGAGCCCATTGCCATTTTGGGCGAAACTGTCTTACATGGGCCTGACGTTGCTGCTGGTTATGATGTTAGGGACCTGGATGCTGAATACCAGCATTGCCTCGCCCTCCGCGCCACCTGCTCCAGGTAAACCCTCGCTAACGAGCGTACCCCGGACGCGCCAGATTATTGCCAGCATGTTGCTCGACCGCGGGCTTAATAAACACGTTTCTCTCACTTCAGATAATCAAAGCGTAACCCTGTCAGGCGGGGTCACCGATGAAGAAAATCAGCGATTACAACGCATGCTGAAAACGCTTTATCGCCATTATGACGTACGGTTACCGATTCATAACCATGTGGGTGCCGCTAGCGTTAAGCTGCCGTTCAATATTGTGCAAATTACCAGCGGTGCTCACGCCAACATCGTCACTGACAGTGGTCAGCGTATATTTATAGGCGATGAAGTAGACCAGTTACGTCTGGTGGCAATTAACAGCGACAGCATTGAGTTTGCAGGGCGCGAAAATATCCGGGTGAAATGGTAATGGATACCTTAAGCCAGGATTTGAAACAGTGGTCGCTGTATCACCAACAGCGGCTTGCCCGTTATAAGCCCATCAGACGTTATGGAAGAGTCACCGGCATCAATGGGATTCTTATCGAATGCAGCCTGCCGGGCGCACGTATTGGTGATTTGTGCCTCATCCAGCGCAGTGAGGGTGACGCTGTGTTGTCCGAGATTGTAGGTTTTAGTGCAGAACACATTTTGCTTTCTGCACTCGGCGCTTTAGACGGCATATCTCAGGGTGCCCTTATCACACCCCTTTATCTCCCTCACAGCATCTGCGTGAGTGAACGGCTTATGGGGAGTGTACTCGATGGTTTTGGGCGCGCACTGGAACCTGGCGGCTACAGCGCCTTCGCTGAGCCGGGCCTTCAGTGCATTACCGTACCCGTCCTGAATGATGCACCTCCTCCTACAGAGCGACCGCGAATTGATACCGTTTTGCCAACCGGACTGCGGGCGATTGATGGTCTTTTGACGATAGGCAAGGGCCAGCGTGTTGGCGTTTTCGCCGGAGCGGGTTGTGGTAAAACGACGCTGCTGGCAGAACTGGCAAGAAATTCACCCTGTGATGTTATCGTCTTCGGTTTGATTGGCGAACGTGGTCGAGAGTTGCGCGAATTTCTCGATCATGAGCTGGACGATACCCTACGCAAACGTACCATTTTGCTATGCGCCACTTCAGACCGAAGCAGTATGGAGCGCGCCAGGGCCGCGTTTACAGCCACTGCCATTGCCGAGGCGTTTCGTGCTGAGGGCAAAAGCGTGCTGCTCATCATCGACTCTTTAACCCGCTTTGCCCGTGCCCAACGTGAAATAGGTCTCGCCTTAGGCGAACCGCCGGGACGTGGCGGGTTGCCGCCTTCTGTATATACGCTTCTGCCGCGCTTAGTAGAACGCGCCGGACAGACCCGGAAGGGAGCGATCACCGCGCTGTATTCGGTCTTGATCGAACAGGACTCTATGGGCGATCCGGTAGCCGATGAAGTTCGTTCACTGATTGATGGACACATTGTGCTCAGTCGCCGTCTGGCCGAGCGTAACCATTACCCTGCTATCGACATTCTGGCCAGCCTGAGCCGGACCATGAGTAACGTGGTAGATCAGGTTCACCTCAAGCAGGCGGGGAATATCCGTAGCCTCATAGCCGCCTACAAGCAGGTAGAAGTGCTGATTCGGTTAGGGGAATATCAACCCGGTCACGACATCCTGACGGATGCTGCCGTTAATGCGAACGACACCATCAACCATTTTCTGCGCCAGACAATGCGCACTCCTGAGCCTTTTGAACACATCCTCTCTCAACTTAATGAGGTCAGTGCCCATGCGCCAGAATGAAGACGATGAACTTGCTCAGGAAAACCCATTTGAAAGCCTACAAATGGCCCTGGAGACATTGATTCCCCTACGCCGCCAGCGTTTCATACGTGCCCAGCGCGTACAACGACAGCTGCAAAATAATCTGACTGAGGCTGAGTCACAGCAACACGTTGAAGAACAGCACCTTCAGCAAGCTCAGTTGCACTATCAACGACAGCGTGAAGGCTTGCGTAAGCAATCGTGCCGGCAAACGCTCACGGCACAGGTTAACGCAGAGCGTACGGCTCTGGAGACCATGTGTCGGCAGCAGCAGAGCTGTCAGCAGTCAGAGCAACGCTGTCAACAGGTGGCTCATGAACTGACGCAAGCGTCTCAACACACGCGCGAACGGCAAAAAGATCTCGAAAAACTGGAATATTTAGCTGAACACCTGGAGGATGCATGAGAGAGCCATCGGGTTATCCAGACCGGTTACCGTCCCATAAACCTCAGCATCGGCTTGATGAGCGCGCAAGTAAGTCCACATCCGCGTCTTTCTTGCGCAAGCACGAGAGCAAAGAATCGCTGGCCACATTAGGTTCACTGTTTTTGGCCAGCACAACTTCGTACGAGCCCGTTAAGGATCAGCCGCCGGATGCATCGCCCTCGCCGGACTGGGACAGCCTTCATCAGGCGTTACTTGAACACATCGCTGACCATGCTAACGAAGACTGTGCTTTTACCCTTATGCTGCCTGAAGCAGGCGAAGTTGACGTCAGGCTCGCCCGTTGCCAGCCGGCCGGATGGGATATTGCGCTGCGCTTTTCGCCTCGCGTCTGGGATCACTGGCAGCGTCGTGAAAGACAGTGTCGCCGCCAGTTGAGTCAGTCTTTTGGTGCACCTGTCCGTCTCAGAATTGAACAGGGTAGCCTCTGATGGGCAAGATAACGCGACGACATTTCCCACTGGTGAGCCGGGCCAGTATGCAGTCACAGAATCAACTGGCGTGCAAATATTCATTTCCTTTCACGTTAGGTGATGAAGTCGGAGCACTGTCTCTTTTGCCCGGGCACCTCTCCTCTCCGATCGCCCTGACTCACTGGTCTTGTGCACTGGGAAACTTTTCCCTGGGTGACGGCATACCGCTGCTTAATATGTTGTCGCTGTCACCTTTTACCGATCAGGATGTGCAGTCGCCTGCCTGTGAGTGGGAATTGATATTATTTAATCAATACCTCAGCCCAGAACTGGCGAACTTGTTTGGTGAAATAAAACGCTGCGACAGAGCTGAAAAGGATGTGTTAAGCACGAGGCTTATTGTCAGGCTCGGAGAGCGTCGTGTGGAAGGCAGACTTTATCTCAGCCATACGAGCCTGGCACACTGGCTCAGGCAACCCGGTTGGCAACCTCAACGATATACGCTGCCAGACACGCTGACTTACGTCAGGCCGTTAGTGCTTGGCCGCATCACTCTGCATACCTCACAGCTACATGCGCTTCAGGAAGGCGATGTGCTTGTTCCCCCCGTTAACTATTTTAGCCCGGATGGAAAAGGCTACGTCAACATTGCTGGATATGAGCTGGTGGGGACACTGCAGTTGCCTCATCACTTTGTGATTACTCATCTGGAGAGAACCGCTTTGAACCCCTATGAAACTGAAGGCTCTGACGCTGTTTCCAAACGGGAACATCTTGCATCGGATGATCATGTCTCGTTAGCCATGCTGCCATTGTCGCTGGAAGTCCGATGTGGCCGGACACGCCTTACTTTAGGAGAACTGCAACACCTCCAGCCAGGCAGCGTGTTGACGCTTGATAACATGACGCCTGGCGAAGCTGATTTATATTACGGCGAGACATTAATCGCTCAGGGTGAACTTGTGGATGTGGAAGGGCAACTTGGATTACAGCTCACCCGTCTCCTGCTGACATTACAGCAGGTATGAGTATGAGTACTGAACAATTCGATCCCATGACCTTTGCTCTTTTTCTGGGCGCGCTGTCACTCATACCTATCCTGATGATCGTCTGTACCTGCTTTTTAAAAATCTCTATGGTGCTGTTGATCACACGTAATGCTATTGGGGTCCAGCAGGTTCCACCCAACATGGCCCTTTACGGCATTGCACTGGCGGCAACGCTGTTTGTTATGGCTCCCGTTTTTAATCAGATGCAGCAGCAGTTCAGTCAGGCGCCCGCAGATTTCTCGAATGTGGACAACCTGAGAACCAGCATCACCAATGGCGTAACACCGTTACAGAAATTTATGACGCATAACACCGATCCCGACATTTTGATTCACTTGCAGGAAAACAGTGTCAGGATGTGGCCGAAGTCCATGTCAGAAAATATCAGTAAAGACAACCTGTTACTTGTCATACCGGCTTTCGTTTTGTCGGAATTACAAGCTGGATTCAAGATTGGTTTCTTAATCTATATCCCGTTTATTGTTATCGACCTCATTGTTTCAAATGTTTTACTGGCGCTGGGGATGCAGATGGTGGCCCCGATGACACTTTCCCTGCCCTTAAAAATGTTGCTCTTTGTGCTTATCAATGGCTGGACACGCCTGCTGGATGGCCTGTTTTATAGTTATCTTTGAGGTGCAAGCATGGAAATAATGAATCTCTTTAAACAGGCGATGTTACTTGTGGTTCTGCTTTCTGCTCCGCCATTGCTGGTTGCCGTCATTGTTGGCGTGTTGGTTTCTCTGCTTCAGGCCGTCATGCAACTTCAGGACCAGACCCTGCCGTTCGCGATCAAACTCGTAGCGGTAGGCATTGCACTGGCATTGAGTGGTCGCTGGATTGGAGTTGAGTTGCTGGAGCTGGCCCAGCAGGCTATGGCCATGATTCCTCAAACTGGCGCTTAATCATGGCGAACACTGTCATCCACGTACTCTATGAATATCTTTTCGCCCTGGCGCTGAGTGCCGCACGTTTATATCCCTGTCTGATCCTGGTGCCGGTATTTTCTTTCAATATCCTTAAAGGGATTGTACGTAGCGGGGTGGTATTAGCGCTGGCAATCGTCCCGACTTTGGGTTTACAGGCACAACTGGCATTACAAATGCCAGGCTGGCCGCAACTTATTGCGCTTATCCTTAAAGAGGGGGTGATTGGAATTCTGCTGGGATTGGTGATCAGCATGCCCTTCTGGTTATTTCAGTCAGTCGGTGCTCTGTTCGATAACCAGCGTGGCGCCCTCATTGGGGGACAATTGAATCCGGCACTCGGTAGTGACGTGACACCGCTGGGTCTTCTGCTTCAACAGACACTCATACTGTTTCTCATTCTTACCACTGGATTGAGTGGCGTCACTCAGATTATTTGGGACAGCTATTCTGTGTGGCCGGTAATGCAGTGGTTGCCATTTCCGAATCATAATGGATTTGAGCAATATCTGGCTCTGCTGACTGACACGTTCAGTCATATTATTATTTATGCTGGTCCGCTGGTGGCACTACTACTCATGATGGATTTCAGTATTGCGATTCTCAGTCTGTATAGCCCTCAGCTACAGGCTTTTGTTCTGTCGGTTCCCGCAAAATGCCTCCTCGGTCTGCTGTTTTTTGTACTTTATATCCCAACGTTAAGCACGCTGGGAGAGGAACGACTGTACCTGTTACGCGATCTCAGCAAACTGATAAAAGGCTTATTGGGGGGACAGTGACATGTCTGAAAAAACGGAAAAACCTACGGCAAAAAAACTTCAGGATGCGCGCCGTAAAGGCCAGGTTCCCCAAAGCCAGGACGTTCCGAAGCTTCTCATTTGTGCAGGCGTGGTTGAAACCGTAATGGCGCTGGATGATGTTGGCATGCAGAAGCTTCAGGCTCTTATGATGTTGCCGCTTATGCGCCTGAACCAGCCTTTTGAGCAGGTTCTCAGCGAGCTTGCTGGTAGTGCTTTGCTTATTGTTTCAACATTTTTTGGTATTACTGTGGCAGTGGCTGCGTTACTTCGTATTATCGGCGGTTGGATACAATATGGGCCTTTGTTTGCAACAGAAGCCCTCAAGCCTGATTTTAATCGCCTGAATCCTGTGAATCAGTTCAGGCAGATGTTTTCTGTGAAGAAACTCACCGACATGCTTAGTAGCGTGCTAAAAGCTGCAGCAATATGCACTATTTTTATTTTAGTGCTGAGTACCGATCTTGAGTCTCTTTCCCGTCTTGCTTATGGTGACCTGAACAGCTTTTGGCCTGCGGTGGAGGTTCTGCTCACCCGCGTTTCACGCCAGACACTGTTCACCTTATTGATAATGACCCTCCTGGACTTTGGCCTGCAGAAGTATTATTTCCTTAAGCAACAGCGTATGAGTCATCAGGACATACGTGATGAACATAAGCAGTCCGAAGGTGACCCTCATATGAAAGGACATCGTCATGCTGTTGCACAAGAGTTGCTGAACGCGCCTGTACAGGCTGTGAAGCGAGAGCCGCTTGAAAAGGCTGACCTGCTTCTGGTCAACCCTACCCATTATGCTGTTGCGCTCTACTATCGTCCTGAGTTAACGCCGTTACCACGTATCATATGCAAAGGCGAGGACAGTGATGCTAAAACGCTGATTGTCCGGGCACAACAGGCTAAAATTCCCGTGATTCGCTTCATTTGGCTGGCCAGAACGCTTTATCAATCCCAGGAGGGGCAACTCATCCCCAGGCATACTTTGCAGGCCGTCGCGAGAGTTTATCGTGTGTTGCGTGAACTGGATGACCCGTCTGACGAGGATGTGATCGAACTGGAGCCAGAATAATGGAACTTAATGCCACATCTCGCCACTTACACGTTTTAATGCTGAGGTAGAGCAGATTGCTGTTAACAAGGAACAGGGTACGTGAAGATGATAATAACAGCTACTCCTCATCCTGACGATGTGGCTGAAATACATAAGAAATTGATGGCGTTTAATTCCCGGTATGTTGATCCTGATGAAAAAAAAGACATTGCTCTTTTCATTAATGATGATGATGGCAACAAAGTGGCTGGCTTAGTCGCTATTACATGGGGTAACTGGATGCATATACACTTTCTGTGGGTCGACGAATCACGTCGAAAAACAGGGCTTGGCGCGAGGATGCTGCACGCTGCAGAACAGGAAGCATTAGCACGTGGTTGTAAAGGCGTTTTCGTTGATACATTCAGTTTTCAGGCGCGTGAATTCTATGAGAAACAAGGCTACCTGTTGCAAATGACGATCGAGCAAATTCCCCATCATCATCGCCAGCACTTTTTAATTAAACAGTTAGAATGTGCGGTTTAATTATTACTCAGTGATGTTATAAAATGTTTTTAATAATGGAGAAAGAAAATGTTGCTCTCTAAGCAATCTGCTTCATCAGACAGAAAGTACAGACTGTATGCCAGTAAATTCGCCATATTGGCTACTTTTTTATGCATCTTTTCCCAGTCTGCTTTTGCCAGTACGCTCAATACGGTTTCTGAGATTAACCAGGCGTTAATGAAAGGAAAAGACATTAATTTGTCTATCGATTTAACGCAGTGTTTCGATCGGGAAAACAATATCAAAGGTACCATGAGAGGCGGTATGAAGATTACGTCATACCTGATCAGACCTGACGGTTCTCTGGCTTTCTCAGATATGCACCAAACGGTAAATAATAAAGATAAACCGCAAGTGCAGTTTTTGCGCTACCGTTCAAAGGATGAAAACACCATAGGATTCTCCATGCGGACGTTTACTTTGCCAGACTGGAAGCCCTACGGCAATCCCGCTCAATACGAGTGTGCCATTAATAAAGGGATCGTGTTCTATTCTCACGATCAGGACTAACGGTTTTTCGGCTTAACTGCCCTACTGGTATTTATTGGCGGGTTTTTATTTCCTTGCAATTAAACAATCAGAAATAAATAACAGGTTTTACAGCGTAATATGAGCTAACGGGGCCTGCACTATAAGGTGGAGTCTACACATTTAGCGGCGGGCCCCCTCTCCCCCTGTCAGTCATCAATTCTTTTACTGCCGAGCTTTATTGTCAGAATTCACGTAGTGCTGTCCCTGGACTGTACAACTCGTAACAGCCTGCCCGGACAGAGAAGGTGCCGTCGCTTCCGGCGACAGTGAGGCCTTTTCTGAACATATATGATGCTCAGCGTGACGCAGATGTGCGCCGCCTGGGCGAATGCGCATGGCTCCACCAGATCAACGCAGATCATGAGTTTAGCAACGTCCGCTGCTGGCACAGAGCAGACATCCGCCGCCGTGAAAGCGTACCGTTCAGCGCTGCATCCCCGTTAACTGATTCGTTCTTTCCCATCTTACTTTAACAACAGCCTGATTCAGGATATGGCCCGGCCGGACAGGAAAAATCTGATTTTATGAGTCCGTCATAAAACCGATATACCGGAAATATAATTTCAGTTTGCTGGAACTCAGACACAGAGACTAACGACTCACATAATACTTTCCACAACAGAACGTAATCACTAAGGATAAATGATGAACATGCTCTCAACAAAATCGGTACTGAAGACAACAGCATTCGCTCTCACTGCGTTTTTGTTAAACCAGGGCGCAGCACTGGCTGAAACCCCTTCAGCATCTACACAGCCTGTCCACAACGGTGCGGTTTCACAGCTGAAGCATACTGCGCACGGTAACGAAAACATGATTCTGGCCAAAGAGCCAACCCTGGCGAGTGGCCAGCGCGTCAACTCTGCCTGCGACGAGTTAGGCCCGTGCCCACATGACGACATCACAGATGATGCATCGTAAGTGATTAAAAACCGGCGGTGAATTGTGCCTGCAGACTCCGGACTAAAATAAAAAAATCGCCTTTAGGCGGTTTTTTCATTCTTAACAGCGCAGATTCGTTAAAAATACTGAGTCATTCCCAGCAGGCAGGAAAGCATCGACAGAGACGGACGTGATAATTTTGACTTACTCTGATTAATCATTAATTTACAACTTTTTTGTAATTGATCTCGCTAACAATATCTCTGCTATAAGCGGGCAGCCAAAGCGGGAGCGCTCGGATAAAGAGTAAGGCGTCACACCAGGTATTGCATTGGCATGGACGGGATTTAAATATGCGGAGGTCGTAAAAATTTCCCACGCCGTGTACGCGTGATATACAGGCAAGTGCATCATGCGTTCCACCAAATTCGAGTACGTTAAAAGTGTGAAAATTAAGAGGCCAATATTATTCGTCGTATGCATTAACATTATTGAGTGCTAAATTTTTAAAGGTTAAAATTGTTGAACCTTCCAAAATATTAATTTGGTGAATAACGCTGATGTTTTAAAGGAGCATCTGATTCTGGTACAAAATAGGTTAATAGTAAGGTATACGATTAACGATGCCACAAGTCAGCATTTCCCCTGCTCTTGTGATTCGTTATTCCCCTGTTCCGAATGCATTGCCTCCCCGATTATTGCTTCAGGCTTTCCCGCTTAGTGGATCTGAATGATATTGACGTCAGGATGCATCATTTAGCAGCTGGCATCAACGCTCATGCACGAAATTCTGTCTCTGCAATGTTGAAGCTGCGCATTCTTAATCGCTCTGAATGCTGAGCGTGAAAATACATTTCCAGCCTCTGGATTTGATGTGGAAGCGATTACGCAGTTATTCTCAAACTTCAGCGAAATAAAAACACCACGCAAACTGAGGTCGGGGTTGTACAGGCACACAGCAAGCCATCCTCCCGTAAAGATTCTGTCATGTCCGTATAACGTTCTCCCGGAGCCATATCCTGGCAAAAGCCGTCAAATAAAAAAACTGGTTGTTTGCCATGCAGTTGGCCCCAGAGCGTCATGCCCGGATAATAATTAACTCAGCCGTTATCCTTAACCGCTAAAAAAATTTTATTTTTTACACTTTCAAGTGTATTGAAACTTTTCAGAGAGTTGACCGGAAATGTTACAGCGGCTATAACCCTATTAGGTTCGATACTAAAATCATAAGATTTTAAGTTTAACCAAGTTGCTTTGGTATAGAAATTTTTCACTCTTGCCCGCGATAAGTCAGGATGTTATCCGCATCTTCGTGGTTAAGATTTTTTCTGCACACAGCCAAGGTATTCTGAATATGTCAAATTCTGACAGCGACGCCCTACCGTTGCAAACGTGCGCAAGCGAGGACGCCCAACAACAACGCGCCATCATTGACGTAGCGCCGGGAAAGCCAGGGAGTGAAGCCCGCTGGACATCGAGTGCCAAGAGCGGAATTGGCACCGCCCTTTCACCTGATTCCCGCGTCTGGTTCACCTTAAGCCACGGCATTCTCAACGAAATTTATTATCCGCGCGTTGACAGCGCCTGCACCCGCGATTTCGGGTTCATCATCACCGCCCCTGAAGGTTATTTTTCAGAAGAAAAGCGCGATTGTTCGACAGAAACCCATACGGTCTCGCCAGGCATTCCGGCCTTTTCGATCGTTAACACGGCCCGGGATGGTCGCTACCGGCTCGAAAAAGATATCATCACCGATCCTGCCCGTGACTGTGTCCTGCAACGCATCCGTTTCACCGCGCTAAAGGGGGATGTTGCGGATTACAAGATCACCGCCCTGCTCGCTCCCCATCTGGTGAACGCCGGGCAAATGAACACCGCATGGATCAGTGAATTTGAAGACAGGCCCGTGCTTTTCGCCACGGGTCGCTCTCGTTACTTAGCGCTCGTCTGCGATATACCCTGGACGGCAATGAGCGTGGGCTTTGTCGGCACGTCAGACGGCTGGCAACAGCTGAAAAAATACGGGCGCATCGCGAACTCGTATCAGCGCGCGGACGATGGCAATGTCGCCCTTGCCGGTGAGCTGGCATTCACAAGTGCCTGCCGTGAAGCCACGCTGGCAATCGGGTTCGGCCAGACGGAATCCGAAGCCGCAGCGGCGGCAACCGCCAGTCTGAAAGCAGGCTTTGGCAAAGCCCGCAAGCACTACATCAGTAACTGGCAAGCATGGCAGAACACGCTCATTCCACTCGATCAACCCGAGCGGAACGGTGTGAATACATACCGGGTGTCAACCGCAGTTCTGGCCTCGCATAAAGCAGCCGATTGCCCCGGTGCCGTTGTCGCGAGCCTGACGATTCCGTGGGGGTTTTCGAGGGGCGATGACGATCTGGGAGGCTATCATCTGGTCTGGCCGCGTGACCTGGTCGAAACGGCTGGGGGATTCCTGGCAGCTGGCGATGCCAACGAAGCACTCGCCATACTGGATTATCTCCGACGCGTTCAGGAGCCCTCCGGGCGCTGGCCACAGAACCTGTGGCTCGATGGAAAACCATACTGGTCAGGTATCCAGATGGATGAGTGTGCCTTCCCTGTTCTGCTAGCCGATATGCTGCACCGACTTGGTCATCTCGATAAAAAAGCGCTGAAACACATTATGCCCATGCTGCGCGGTGCGGCCCGCTATATTTTGACCAACGGCCCGGCGACCGGCGAGGATCGTTGGGAAGAAGACGCGGGCTACAGCCCGTTTACCCTGGCGGTCGAAGTCTCCGCCCTTCTTGCCGCCGCGGACCTGCTTTCGCTAGACGGCGATGAGGTGGCTGCAAACCATCTGCGCGAAACCGCCGACTGCTGGAATGAGCAGATTGAAAAATGGACCTTTGCCGGAGAGCCCGATTTTTGCGCATCGGTTGGTATTGCCGGTCACTACGTCCGCATCGCTCCCCCCGGCGCAACGGATGAAGCAAGCGCATCCGGCGAAACCGAGATCCGCAACCAGACGCCGGATCGGGCGATTCTGTCAACCACCGATGTGCTGAGTCCGGATGCTCTGGCATTGGTGCGTTTTGGTCTGCGCGCCGCCGACGACCCGCACATCGTGGATACGGTAAAAGCAATCGACCACAGTCTGCGTGTCGAACTCCCTCAGGGGCCACTATGGTATCGGTATACCGGCGATGGCTATGGTGAGCACGAAGACGGCGCGCCGTTCGATGGTATTGGCCAGGGACGTCCCTGGCCCTTGCTGGCGGGCGAACGCGCGCATTACGAGCTGGCAGCGGGCAGGCGCGAGGTCGCGGAGGCGCTCTTATCCACGCTGGAGAAGTCGGCAGGTCCGGGCGGGTTGTTACCGGAACAGACCTGGGACGGGCCCGATATTCCTGAAAGGGAGCTGTTCTTCGGCCAGCCAGCCGGGAGCGCCATGCCACTTGTCTGGGCGCATTCCGAGCATATTAAACTCGTGCGGTCGCTCCGCGATGGCGCGGTCTTCGATATGCCACCGCAGGGCGTCGAGCGCTATATCCGGAATAAAACCGCATCGCACTTGCGCATATGGCGCTTTAACAACCGCCTGTCTTCTGTTCCTGTCGGGAAGCAACTGAGGCTGGAAACGGAAGCAAACGCACTGGTGCACTGGAGCACAGATAACTGGGCGACCGTCTCTGACAGTCCGGCGATCCCTTCCGGACTTGGCACATACTATGTGGACCTGCCTTTACAGCATGAGGACGCAGGAACCCGCGTTGTCTTCACCTTCTACTGGCCTGATGTTGAAAACTGGGAACACACCGACTTCACCGTTCAGGTTGTGAATGAACCGGAAAATCAAATGCGCATTGACAGAGAGGAATGATATGCAGATTGGAATGGTAGGACTCGGCCGTATGGGCGCAAACATGGTTCGTCGTCTTCTTAAACAGGGCCATGATTGCGTGGTCTTCGACGTGAACGCCGATAACGTTGACGCACTGGTTAAAGAGGGGGCAACCGGCGCGTCGTCGCCAGCCGATCTTATTGCTAAACTGGCGGCGCCGCGCGCGGTCTGGCTCATGCTGCCTGCCGCGATCACACCGAAGATTGCGCGGGATTTCGCATCAAAGCTGAATAAAGGCGACGCCATCATTGACGGGGGCAACTCCTTTTATCGTGAAGCGATCGATCTCTCTGGAGAATTTTCCCCCCTTGGGATCGACTATATCGACGTCGGTACATCGGGTGGCGTGTGGGGCCTGGAACGTGGCTATTCCCTTATGATCGGTGGCCCGCAGGCGGCTGTGAAGCGTCTGGATCCGATTTTTGCGTCGCTCGCGCCTGGTGCCGGTCAGCACATTGAGGAAGATGCGGTCGTAGGCACAGCGCCGAGAGGCTATCTTCATTGTGGGCCGGCGGGCGCCGGACACTTCGTCAAGATGGTACATAATGGCATTGAATATGGTGTGATGGCCGCCTATGCCGAAGGCCTGAATATACTGAAAGCCGCCAATGCCGGAAACGGCGAACGGGAGGCAGATGCGGAAACCGCGCCTCTGTCCCATCCTGAATATTACCGTTTTGACATCAATCTTCCCGCCGTTGCGGAGGTATGGCGACATGGCTCGGTTATCGGTTCCTGGCTGCTGGATTTGACCGCCGAGGCGTTGAAGCAGGACCCGCACCTTAAAAACTATGATGGTCGTGTGTCAGATTCCGGTGAAGGCCGCTGGACACTGCAGACAGCGGTGGAAACGGGCGTTCCCGCGCCGGTTCTCGCGTCTGCTCTCTTCGGGCGTTTCTCTTCTCGTGGTGAAGCTCTGTTTGCTGAAAAAGTTCTTTCAGCCATGCGGCACGCCTTCGGTGGCCATCTGGAAAAAAACCGCTAAAGCGGAGGGACACAGCGATGGTACAGCAACGTTCAGAGGTACTGGTAGTGTTCGGTGTCACGGGCGATCTTGCCTATAAAATGATCTTCCCTTCACTCTATGCAATGGTGAAGCGTAACACGCTCAATACGCCCATTATCGGTGTGGCGTTTGAAGACTGGACGCGCGACCAGTTGATTGCGCGTGCAAAAGAGTCGGTTGAAAAACACGTCGATGAGTTCGATGAGGCAGTCTTTGCTGCGCTGGCGGACAGGCTGTCCTATGTTTCCGGCGATTATCGCATTCAGTCAACATTCGATGGATTGCGCGATGCGCTGGGGGACCATCATCACCCGCTCTATTACCTGGCTATACCCCCGTCGCTGTTTGAAACGGTCGTCACAGGTCTGCAAGAGGCGCGTATCGCGAAAGGCGCCCGCCTGATGGTGGAAAAGCCGTTCGGCCGCGATCTCGCGTCGGCAAAACAGCTGAACAACGTGCTTCACAACGTTTTCGATGAGGACGCGATTTTCCGTATCGATCACTTTTTAGGGAAGGAAGCCATCCAGAATCTCCTTTACTTTCGCTTTGCCAACAGCTTCCTCGAACCAATATGGAATCGCGATCATATCGAAAGCGTTCAGATTACTATGGCCGAGGACTTTGGTATTAAAGGACGCGGCAAATTTTATGACGAAGTTGGCTGCCTCCGCGATGTGATCCAAAATCACCTGGTGAATGTGCTTCTGTTGCTGACAATGGAACCTCCCGCCTCCGGCGCGTCCGACGATCTGGTTGATGAGAAAGTCCAGGTGCTGAAGGCCATTCCTCCCCTGTCGGACGAGGATGTGGTTCGTGGTCAGTTTGCAGGCTATACCGATGAACCCGGTGTCAACCCTTCCTCTTCTACAGAGACGTTCGCTGCGGTTCGTTTCCGGATTGCGACATGGCGCTGGAGTGGTGTTCCCTTTTTTATCCGTGCCGGCAAAAATCTGCCTGCGCATGCGACGGAAGTGATCGTGCGCTTCCGGCGACCACCCGTTACACTTTTCGATGACATTGCCAACGAGGCCGCTAACTATATCCGCTTTCGCCTTGGTCCGGATATTACGATCGGCATTGGGGCGCGACGCAAGGCGGCTGGCGAAAAGATGCGAGGTGAAGCCGTTGAGCTAACGGCGCTTGACGATGGCATTGGCGATATGGCGCCCTATGAGCGGCTGATAGGCGATGCGATGGCTGGCGATCGTCAGCTTTTTACCCGACAAGACGCGGCGGAACTGGCCTGGAAGATCGTTGAGCCAGTACTGGATAAGAAAACCGTCCCCCTTTCCTACAAGCCCGGAACCTGGGGGCCGGATACGATGGCAGACTTTGCGCCCCCCGGCGGCTGGGTCGATCCCGATTGAGTTATGGAGCACTATCAATGACGCGGCAACCTAAAAAGAAAAAAGATCAAATCGTTCTGGCCATCGACATCGGCGGAAGCCATGTAAAAATCCTCTCCAGCGCTGGCGGGGTGAAAAAGAAGGCGGACAGTGGAAAGACAATGTCTGCGGCTGAAATGGTTGCTGTGGTTAAGAGCCTGGCTGAAGGCATGACCTACGATGTGATTGCAATGGGATATCCCGGTCCGGTCGCGCACAACAAACCGCTTCGGGAACCCGCCAACCTCGGTGAGGGCTGGGTGGGATTTGACTATGCGGGCGCATTCGGTTGCCCTGTTCGTATCGTCAACGACGCCCTGATGCAGGCGCTGGGTTCCTATCAGGGCGGACGCATGCTCTTTCTCGGTCTTGGCACGGGATTAGGTGCTGCGATGATCGTTGAGAATGTCGCTCAGCCCATGGAGATTGCTCACTTACCTTATCGCAAGGGCAATAGCTATGAACATTATGTGGGTGAAGCCTATCGGATAAAAAAGGGCAACAAAAAATGGCAAGAGCGTGTTTTTGATGTAGTGGAGATGCTGACCGCCGCGTTACAGCCTGAGTACGTCGTCTTAGGCGGCGGAAACGTAGGTGAACTCGATTCACTTCCGCCCAACTGCAGGAAAGGCGACAACACGCTGGCATTCGAAGGTGGGTTTCGTCTCTGGAACGACCCAAACTTGATCACGTGATTCCTGCCATTTAAGAAGGCCAGAATAGCGTTGCTGTGTTTTAGGTTTACTGCCGTGAACGTTTATTCGCGGCAGACTAACGAAAACCGCCAGCGAATGCGACATTCATGGCTGGCCGACCCGTCATTGCCGGTAACCGGCATCGGTGGGTTAAGAAAACCTGTCAGAAACCCCAAAAAAGCCTGAAAATGGCGTTTTTTATTGTTGCTTCATACTGACTGACATCACCCACTTTATCCCCTAACGCTTTCACCGGGACAGATGCAATGTCGGTTGTCACAACGCGGTACTTGCTGCCGTTAACCAGTACCTCAGGATAAAGTTCACCTGAACCCACGAACTCGCCCGGAAGAGCAAGGGGGGCAACCATTAAACGGCCTGGCGTGTCTATCAGGTAGCTTTGTACTTCAACAAGATAAGGATATTTTTTACCATTCTTGTGTGAGTAAACGTCAAATTGCATCCCTACCAGTTCCTGTACATATCAGAAAGCGATCCCTCTTCTCCCACAAAGTCAGAGAAGGCTTTCATGCTTTCACGGTTTTCTTCTTTCCAGCGTTCAGCCCGGATTCTGCGAGCCTCAGTAGTGACAAGCTCGTTAACCATTTTAGAAAGGTTTAAGCCCGCAGATGAAAATATCTCGTAGGCTTCTTTATCAATGGTGACGTTAGTTCTGTATTTCATGTACACCTCCGAAGTGTGAGTTACAAGTATACACTGCTGATACACACCAGCAAGGAACGATTTTTAGGTGCATTCTGCTTTCACGATGCGCCTGGTTTGACCCGCCCGAAAAGCGTTGTTCAGCTTGTCAGACTGCCTATAACCCAGAATGTACAATCACACTGGCCCAGAGAAAAATGTCTGCTCAGATAACAGGCTCTTTCTGAATGAGTGGCCACTTTGTTTACCGTCTTGCACGGGCCAAAGCAGATAGCCGTGAAGAAAAACGAAACGGTGACGATATACTAGCTGACCATTTGTCCGCGTTTCTGATGCGGATAGCTTTCTGTTGAAACCTTTCAGCGACAGGAAGGAAGGCGAATGCAGGAAGCGGATTAATGTAAGTGCAGGTTTAACTCTCGTTGTGCGGCAAGAGCGGAGGGACGGCAAAAAGCTCGTCCTGATGGTCCGTCTGCCGTGGTTACTCATACACAATAAAAAAGTTTCAAGCTAGCCATTTGACTGGAGCACCGCATGTTAGACACCAGCATATATCACACCTCAGAAACAACCACCGGCGTTTCCTGCTCACCCACTAACCTGGTGACCCTCAGAGACAGAAATAATAAAACATGGATGATCCAGAAAGAGCTTATTGCATGGGTCCGTGAAGAAGAATTTTCAAAAGGTTGCCGCGTCGTTCTGTCGAACGACAAATGGTTTGACGTTCCTCTCAGTATCGATGAACTGGTAAGCGCGCTAGGTCTGCCGGTTCCACCGCATACTGACGACTAAGTGGGCGCCGTGTGACAGGTGCATAAGTGCCTGTCCAAAAAAATATCACAGAACTGCGATGCCATAGGTTGAGTGCGTATGCCGCTCAGAACGTGTCGTTGAGTCTGTTGTTAGCAGCATGGACATACGTAGGGTAACACCGCGTTCGCCCGGCGCAACAGCTTATCAGTCCAGTACATTCGCTCATAACCCGGCATGCGGCACTAACATACCAACGACTTTTCCAACAAAGTAATATTTTTGCCCGCCGAGTATTCGATCCGGAATTTATCCACATACCACAAAATCAATTTCAGCCCTCTGCCGCTTTCCTGGGTTATTGTCTGGTCAGAAAAAGCATCACAACGTGCCGCCTGGAGGCGTTCAGCGGGAAATACACTCCCCTCGTCCATAAAGCGAAGCGTAATGCTGATGTCTGACGCAATAAATTCCACTGTAAACCGGCGGTGACTGTCTTCATTTAGCGCATGACGAATGATATTGGTTGCTGTCTCACACGCAGCGAGATCGAGTGAGAACCGCCACTCATCATTGACGGGTAACGCTTCCATCTTTTCCGCAAGCCATTCTGCCAGGCGAGCGAGCGAGGTCAGCGTAGCGGGAAGCGTAATATCGCTGTTCACTGACATCTCACTTATTTAACTGCGCAAGTGCCGCGGAGCGGTCCGGACAGATCCGGAAAATGCGATCCATTCTGGTGAGTGTGAACATCTTCTGGATATTGGCATTCAATGCACATAATGTCATTTCCCCTTTTCCATTCATTAACTTAAGCAACGAAACCAGTGTTCCCAGTCCACTGCTATCGATAAAGTCAATTTTGCTAAAATCCACAATGAGGGCCTTTTTATCCTCACCAATTTCCCGCGAAACCGCTTCTTTAAAGGCTGCGGCTACCGATGCGTCCAGCCTGCGCACTGCGGGTGTAAGGATGTTCACTTCAGGCTGCCGTTCTGTACCCATGTTCATAAGTTTTCTCCTTGATGCTCAATGATTAAAAGCGATACATCATCGGCCATCGCATGTTGTTCTGTGTTTTCACCACTGCGCCAACGGATGAGATGTTGGCCGAGTTGTTGCAGAAGGTCATCAGGTGCCTGTGCAATGCTGTCCTGTATGCATGTCTGCAGACGTTCCTGACCAAACTGCTCTCCGGCCAGGTTTTCGCACTCAGTAATGCCGTCACTGAACAGACAGAGTCGTTCACCTGGCGCAAGGGTAAAGGAGACGTCGGTCCAGGAGAGATGGGGCATTAAGCCCACCGGTGCGCCACCCTCGCCGACCGTTCTGATTTGCCCGTGGGGCGTTACAATGAAAGGCGTAGGATGCCCGGCCTGACATAACCGTCCTTCGCCACTAGTCAGGTTGATCACGCCATAAATCAGGGTGAAGTAACTGACAATTTCCGCCTCATCACTACAAAAGCGTTCATTCAGAATGCGCACGACCTCCGCCGGGGAAACGACACCCTTGTCGCCATCTAAAAGAAAACGCTCTACCGTCCTGCCGTGAAGAAACTGCCGGGCGACGGCGAGCGACATCATCGCTGCACCGACGCCATGACCTGATACATCCACGCAATAAAAACCCAGATGATTATCAAGCGGAAAAACGTTAAAAATATCGCCTGAAACCCAGGCGGACGGTAAAAACAGCCAGTCGGAAAAGTAGTCACCGTAACACTGCTGATGTGCCGGGAGGACGGAGTGTTGAATCCGTGCGGCGACTTCAAGGTCCTGCTCAATTTGACGCAGCGCCTCACTGAGATGAGTATTACGTGCGGCTAACGTCGCCTCCAGAGACAGAATGCGCGTGCCGGCATGCAACCGTGCCCGCAGTTCGGATTGCTCGACAGGTTTGCTCAGAAAATCATCCACACCAGCATCAAACCCCTGCGTCAGATCGTTAGGATTTTCGCGTGCCGTGAGCAGAATGAAATAGATATAGTGGCCAAGCTGACGACCACGTATCTCCCGGCAAAGCGTCAGACCGTCCATCTCCGGCATTTCCCAGTCGCTAATCACCATGCTCACCGGTTGAGTTTCAAGGATGGTCAGCGCGACTATGCCATTTTCAGCCTCGCTAACCCGATAGCCCCACTGGGTCAGCATGCGTGATAACAGGCGACGATAAACCAGTGAATCCTCCACGATCAGAACGTGCGGTATCGACATGATGCCCCCTAAATCGGTAAGAACCAGATCAGGCTGATCGTGCCTTCACGAAATTTTCCACTACCGCTCTGATGGCCGGGATAACGCGTTCCGGAATAGTTCGCATACTGTATTGAAAACGATCCTGGTGTGTAGCCTGCGTAGCCGAAGCTATAACTGTAATCACCGTTCCACGGTTGCTGCTGACTCTTATCCGGAAACCAAAATGCCGTTACACGCACGAAGAAATGTTGTTTAAACGTATAACCGCATCCGCCTAACAAGACGTTTTTATTTTGGCGAATATCGTTGCTGCTTAAGTCGTAATAGCGGGGGACCCAGCTGTAGCCTGCCTGGCAAATGATAGCGTCGCCTTTATTAATCAACAGCGCATTTTCGACCGGCTTCGGCAAGGAGAATTTATAGGCCAGCGTAATGGCTCCCTGCTCAAAATAGGTATGCCGACGACCACCCGAGGTCCAGAAGTGGTTATCACCATAATTGCTGTAAACCAGACTGAGCGTATTCGCGTGCCAGTCATCGTAACCAAAACTGTAGCGATAGTCTGCCGTATAACGGCTGGTATCGCTGACAGGCAAACGTGATGTGATATTGGCAAACCAGAAACTATAAGGGGAATACTGCAGGCTCAGATTTACGGTTTGATTGATTTTTTTCTTCTGTTCCGCGCTGTCTTTGCGGTTAGGGATAGTCATCCACTGCTCTTTCAAACCCGAACTAAAACTCAGGGCACCAGAAAATGCTTTCTCATTACCAGAAAAAAGTCGTCCCCAGCGACTGGTGTACACGCCCGCCTGTATCGGCTCATCGTTCTTATCCCGCAACGGTAATGTATCGTCCGTTTGTGCCGCCCCACTTTCCGTCGCGGCACTGAATAACGCGCAGATCAAGAGATATTTCTTATTCATCTGCCCTTCCTTAGTTAGGTATCCAGCGTGCAGCAACGTTATATTTTGCCATCAGCCACAGCGTGCCCAGCGCAGCCGCATGAATAAGCGTGTTTTCTAACCATGCGTGACGCCATAAATCAAACGACACAAACTGGCTGACTGCGAGCACAACATAGACATGCAAAATAAAGGTATAAAGCGAGTGCTGGCCCAGTGGAATAAGAAACCAGCCTGCAAAGCGATATACCGGCTGCCAGCACCATGTCAGAAGCAGATAGACCGTTACCATCAGGCAGATATCGTTGACGACCCTGACGGGACCCAGCCCATTTTTTGCCGCCCACGTATGGTAGAACGTATCAAAATCTGCAGCAGGAATGATGTGCATCAACAGATCGGACGGCATAAAAGGGTTGGTATGATTTTGTGCAACAAACCCCATAACTAACGCCACTACGACAAGTGCCGCCACGGTCAATTTGCCCGGCGGTGTATGTGCAAAAGAGAGCAGTTCGTCTTTATACCAGCCACTGCACATCCCCAGTACAAAAATGAATTGCCAGGCTAACAGCGGAAAAGCGAATTCGAACTCCGCCGTTGTCACGCGTACAGGCCAGCGTTGCCAGTAGCAGTAGATCAGTAACGAAAGACCCAATAACCCGTAAACTTTTCCCTTTTGCAGCATGGCTAAATAAAACGGACTGACCAGCAGGAGGCAGATATAGAGGCCAAGGATTTGCGTCTGATGAGGGCCGATTTGTAAATAGAAAACAATGTTAAACCAGGTCTCTTTTATTTGTGGTGTGACCGGATAGAGTGACCAGTGGGTGCCTGAAAAGCGATCGGTAAAATGCGTCATCTCAAAAACATTGATAAAAGGCAAATACCCTAACAGCAAAAATGACAGGATGATAAGGATATTTACCCGGTATATCTTCCATGCACGAAGATAAAGTCCCCAGGACACTGTAAGCCAAACCACCTTTTGCAGTCTGGCACGACTAAGCATACCTAGCATAAAACCGGATAAAATAACAAACCCTTCCGCTCCGGTTACTAAACCGAATCTCTCCCAGGTGAATATGTTGAACAGGGACATTATTTCTGTATGGGCTACAACCATCATCACCAATGCAATGCCGCGCATGAAATCAATTCTTAAATCGCGGCTTCCCGCTGCGCTATAGCGCCATGTGGCTGATTTGCAGAATGATTTCTGCTTCACCGCTTGCACGACTTGGCTCATGATGAGGTTTTATTCCTGACTGAAAAACATCTGGTTAAATATTTGATAGCCTAAGGCGGGCTTTATGGCAAGTAATTAGGTGCAATGAGGATAAGCCGGGACTAATAACGAAAAAACAGATCTCGCTTCATAATTTTTTAGTTTTCTGGACACTTTTTTTTGTGCTATCTACACTTGTTTTAATTTTTGTTTTATTAGACGTTATTTTCTCGGGCAGGCTGAGCGCTGCCTGCAGGATGGCTTTATTTCATCCCTGTTGCGGAATCAGGATATCCTTTGCTATGGATTTTTACTTTTCCCGTTTTGAAAATCGCAAACCACCGGAGCCCCTCAGCACACCGACCTGGGTGATACTGACCTGGCAGGTTTTAGCGGTCGCCGCGTTAATTCTCGGCGCAAATTATATTTACTGGCGCTGGACCGCCTCGCTTAATATTTACGCGCTGTGGTATTCGATTCCGTTGGTATTGGCAGAAACGTTTGCCTGGATTGGAACGATATTATTTACGATCAATCTCTGGAAAGAAGAAGACCCGCTGCCAAACCGTCCCCCAGAGCAAATTAACGATTGCCTGCTTGCAGAGGAACAGGTTGAGAAAAGACCGCTCAAAGTCGATCTGTTTATCGCGACCTATTCTGAAGACGTTGAACTCGTCAGGCTGTCTGTTCGTGACGCTCTGAAAATGCAATACCCCTTCCCGCTTCACTATCAAATACACGTGCTCGACGATGGCCGGCGTCCGGAAATGAAAGCGGTATGCGATGAGGAAGGCGTCAACTACATTACCCGTCAGACCAATATTGGCTACAAGGCCGGAAACCTCCGTAACGGGCTGGAAAACACGGAGGGTGATTTCCTGGTTATTTGCGATGCTGATACGAGAGTCTTCCCCACGTTGCTCAGCCACACATTGGGCTATTTTCGCGATCCAGATGTGGCGTGGGTCCAGACACCTCAATGGTTTTACGATCTCCCTGAAGGGGAAAACCTGTCAAACTGGCTGCAACGAAAAGCGGGCAAGGTGGGATATGGTCTTGGCTGGCTGACACAGAAATTTGTCGGGCCGGTCACGATTGGGCGAGATCCGTTTTTTAACGATCCACGCATGTTTTACGACGTGATTTTACGTCGGCGTAACTGGGCAAATGCGGCATTTTGCTGCGGTGCGGCTTCTGTACATCGACGAGAAGCGGTGATGCAGGCAGCCTTGCGGAGCTATGTCTGGACGGTGGAAGAAGAAATTGATCGTCACACGCGCGACATTCATGATGCTGCCACGCGTGAAGCATTGCGTGACGCCATGCGCCCTCACGTTGCGTTTGACACAGAACTCACACCCTATAAGTTTCACGTCTCAGAAGACATTTATACGTCCATCCTGCTTCACGGCGATGCGGGCCGGCGCTGGCGCTCTGTCATGCACCCGCGTGTTGAATCCAAGATGTTGTCTCCCCAGGATATGCTGACATGGATGATTCAGCGTTTTAAATATGCTGCGGGTTCGCTGGACATCCTGTTTCATGACAATATTTTCAGTCGCCGCCGCTTCAGGCTTTCTTTGCCGCAAACGCTTATGTATGGCACCACTTTCTGGTCGTATCTGGCCTGCATCTGGAACACCGTTTTTCTCTTTTCACCCATAATCTACCTGTTCACCGGCATTCCGCCCGTATCGGCCTGGTCAACGCCCTTTTACCTGCATTTTTTGCCTTTTTTCATTGTGTCGGAACTCGCATTTATGTTCGGGACATGGGGGATCTCTGCCTGGGACGGCAGGGCCTCATATCTTTCTTTTTTCTCTATGAACCTGCGCGCGTTGGGCACGGTACTTCGTGGTGAGCAGATAAAATTTCACGTTACGCCAAAGGAAAGACAGACAGGCCGTTTTCTGTATCTCGTCAAACCGCAAATCGCCGTTGTGGTACTGACCCTTGCCGGGCTTATATGGGGAGGGATTCAGGTTGCACGCGGTCAGGTCGATGATCCTTCAGGCTATGTCATCAACATCTTCTGGGGGGCCGTCAACATAGCCGCCATGTTGCCCTTGATTTTAGCCGCAATCTGGACGCCCGCCGACGAGAAGGAGACGAGTCAATGAGGACGAGAGATGCGCTACTTTCTGCCCGAAGTTATCTCACCATCCTGCTCGGGTTTCTGATTGGGTTTGCTATTGTCGTCTGGGTAGAAAAACAAATGCCAACACGCGTAGAAAGCAGTACGGGGGTCGCGTTAAGTGAGGATTTCCCTCCCCTGCCGACCCCACGAGAGTTGACCTTTGAAGAGGCAATTTGGGCACGGGTGGCCTGGCAATATTATGTCAATAATACACAGCCAAATGGTCTGGCAAACGCGAACGACGGTGAACCCTGGCTCAGCCTGTGGAGCATTGGTAGTTATCTGTTTGCTGTCACAGCCGCAAAGCAACTTAATGTCCTGACAACCGACGAGTTTGATGAGCGGATTGCTGCTGCACTGCTGACGCTTAGCCAAATCCCGCTCACGCCTGACGGTCTGCCAGCGGCCTATTATCATGCAGATACTCTGAAGCTGCTGGGAAAACAGGAGTCTTCCGCAATCGGTATGGGACGCCTGCTTAACGCCCTGCAAACGTTAGTGTGGCGTTATCCCCAACATGCAACCGCCGTGCGCGACCTGTTTAAACAGTGGAACGTCGGTGCGCTGATTGTAAAGAACTCGGCCAGTCAGGCTGCGGTAGCGTTACACCAGTGGGCGCTGGCAACAGATGAACCCAAAAACAGTTTTGGCTATCGCCTGTATGCCAGTCATACGCTTCGCCTTATCGACAGCGTTGCCGGACTGGCGGTGACGAACCCACCAGAGCGTCAGCAAATGATTGATATCGATGGCATCATGGTGCCTGACGAAGGATTACGCACGCCCTGGGGACGGCAGCCCTCACTGATCAGCCTGCCTTACCTGTTGACCGGACTTGAAATGGGTTTTGATGCGCAAAGCGCGGAGATCACCTGGCGCATTATGCAAATTCAGCAGCGCCGTCACAGCCTACGCGTCAGTAAACCGCCCATCAGTACCGATTATGCCGAACCCGCACCAGATTATGCCAACGATCTGCCAGACCGGCAGCCTGTCCAAAATCGTGATCTGCGTGATGAGGCACCCGAACAAACGGCCATCACTTCCACACGTTCTGCCTTTGCATGGTATGCCCTGTTTCGAAACCGCTGGAGTGAGGCGCTGCGCCAGCAGGTACAACCTTTACAGGTGCCCGGCAAAGGCTGGCAGCGCGGACTAAATCTGGACGGCAGCATCAACACGGTTATTGATGCAGATACCAATGCCGTGGTCCTGGAGAGCCTCGCCTATATCGTTCAGGGACAGATGCTTTGTCTGGCCTGCCTTAGCGCGCCCCCTTCTCTTACGTCTTCAGCAGGAGCTACGCCATGAAGCGGAAATGTATCCTTTTTTTCCCCGTATTAACCGGGCTCATGGCATGCTGGCTCGCGCTGGCGACAGCGCAGGCAGCGCCGGGACTACCGGCATCAGAATTTACTCCCCGAAGTGGTGAGCTGACACCACGTGAAATGACCATTGCCAAAAATGCCTGGCAATATTTTGTCGCTAACTACCAGCCCAGTACTGGGCTGGTGAACGCAGTCAACAAATATCCTTCCACGACAATGTGGGACAGCGCGTCTTATCTGGCTGCTCTGACGGCGGCGCGTGAGTTAGGCATTATTGATAAAGCCGAGTTTGATCGACGTATGTTGAAATTTCTCGCGACCCTGAACACGCTGGTGCTGTTCAGAAATGAATTGCCCAATAAAGCCTATAACACGATCAGCGGACAAAAAGTGGACTACCGAAACCAACCTGGAGAGATCGGTTTTTCGGCGCTGGATATCGGCAGAATGCTGGTATGGCTTAAAGTGATTAAAGAGCGTTATCCGGAATACAGCAACGGTATCGATAATGTCGTGCTTGGCTGGGACTTCAGCCATGCCGTTGATCCCTGTGGCACCCTGTACGGTGCTTATCTGGAAAATGGCCAGCCTAAATATGTTCAGGAAGGTCGACTGGGCTATGAGGAATACAGCGCTGCGGGTTTCCAGCTCTGGGGATTCAATACCTGCCAGGCCAGCCGGCCACAGCCTTATGAGCTGGCAGAAATTTACTGTGTGCTGGTGCCTTATGACTCGCGCGACCCGCGAGATACGTCACAGCATAACTATGTCGTGACTGAGTCCTATCTTCTGTATGGTCTGGAGTTTGGTTTTGATAAAGCGACCGACAGAGATAACAGCCCACGCAATTATTCCCATCCGTGGATGAAAAATTTTGCCGATCGGGTTTATCAGGCGCAGGAAAACCGCTATGCAATCACCGGCATTCTGACCGCGCGCTCTGAGCACCAGCTCGATAAAGCTCCCTACTTTGTTTATGACACCATATTTAGTGATGGCTATAACTGGAACACGATTACGGATAAAGGACAGTTTGTACCAAATAGTGCGGCCGTATCACTTAAAGCCGCACTCGGTATGTGGGTGCTCTGGAGCTCGCCCTATACCGACAGATTGCTGAATGCCATTGAAAACGCTAATGAGGAAGGCAAAGGCTACTATGAGGGTTTATATGAAAACGGCGATGGCCCCATTAAGGAGTTCACCGCCAACAATAACGGCATCATGCTTGAAGCGTTGTTATTTAAAAAAGAAGGCAAACTGTTGCAGTTTAATAGCGACAATCCCAAAAATAGTCAGTTCGCCCCCTCGCTCTGGAACCAGAAGCTTCTCGATCAATTTGAAGAAAATAATACCCGACGCAATCGCCCCTTCCTGAGCGACACGGCCGCCAACAGAAGCTGGTGCGAGCAGACCGGGACGGCGCAGCGCACCAAACCTGCCTGCCAGGCGTGTCAGTGTGCATCCTGCAAGACGGACGAGCCCATTAAATTGCCGCCGGTGACTGCGCAATGCTTAAAACCCTGATATACAGGCTGGTCGCAGCGGGAATCATCGTACTGGTGATCGCACTGGCGTTGTTCAGTCGCGAAGGCGCGGGATGGCGCTGGCTGACGAAAGGCGGCTGGCATACCTCCGCTCGCATTGATAGCCTGACGCCGCAGGAACGCGAGTGGGCGGCCGTTGCATGGCGCTATTTCCAGAATAATACGCAGCCGCAAACCGGCCTGGTCAATGGCAGCGATAAACAGCCGCGCGTCACGCTCTGGCAGATGGGGGATACGTTAATCGCGCTTCTGTCCGCCAGGGAGTTGGGTCTGGTGCCGGAAGATGAGTTTGATGCCCGGATAAGCCGCCTGCTTGGTACGCTCAATCGCCTTGCGTTGACCACTACTCGTACACCCGGCAGGCTCTATTCGAGCCAGACGGCGATGCCCATAGATTACACAGGCAAATCCATCAGCAGCGGCTGGTCGGCAAAAGATATGGCAAGGCTGATGCTCGCTTTACGGCTTACCGCCGAACGTGCACCGCACTATCGTGAGTATCTGGACAAAATAATCCTGCGCTGGAATTTCTGCTCCGTTATCAATAACGAGGGGGAATTATGGTCCGCCTCAGTGCAGAACGGCCAACCTGTCGTGCGTGAAGAACTCCGTCTGGGTGAAAGCGAATATGCCGCCAGTGCTTTTCGGCTATGGGGATTCCCGGCAGGTAAAGCATTCACGCCGCCCGCAAGAAACGTCATTGTTTATCAGCGCAGCCTTAGCGTTGACGCGCGCGATCCGCGTACGACCTGGCAACCGTCATTACTCACTACGTTACCTGCCATGTTGCCCGGGCTGGAGTTCGGATGGCAGCCTCCTGGCGTGCCACCCGATGTCCAAAAATTAATGCGTACGCGAGCGGAAGGCATCTGGCTCAGTCAGAAGTCGCGCTGGGAGCGTGACAAGCTCCTGACTGCGCGAGCCGATTTTTCGCTGTCACATGCGCCCTGGCATCTTGAGGACACCGTATGGGGAAATGGTTACGCCTGGAACACGTTGGGCGATGATGGCCGCGATTACCGCCAGCTGTCACAGGTGTCTACGAAGGCGGTTTTTATCCTCTGGACGCTGTGGAAAAACGACTATACCGATGTGCTTATGGCAGTAACGAAGCACCTTAACAGTCCACAACGCGGCTGGTTTGAGGGCCGTGTTGAAGCGACGGGGGATATCAACCCGATGATCACGCTATCCACTAATGCCATGGTCCTTGAGTCGCTCTTCTACAAACATAACGGCGGGCCGTTATTTGATAATCATTTTGATACTGATAACAGCTACTTCATTCACCGTCTGGCAGACGAATTCAATCCTCCCGGCCTGTGTCTGCCGGGTGAAAGAAAAGGGAGGTCAGCACCATGAAATTTTATCGTGATCTCTTTGAGGCCAGCGTGAGCCGTGTCTTGTCAGAGACGAACAAAAAAGACTTTTTCCTGGCGTTTTACGAGGCTTTTATTCACCGATCGCCAGAGACGGAGCAACACTTCGCCCGTCGCCCGAGCGAAGAAGGTCGACAGATGATCTATAAAAGTTTCTTTGCCATGCTCACCGTCGATGGTGCCCTTTTTGTTCCGGACTTTCTTGAGCAACTGGCGCGCAGGCAAACCCAGGATGGTCTGCGCCTGCCGCCACGCTTTTTCGCCTTCTGGCGGGAAGCCATGCTGCGCACTGTACGTGAACGGGATCCTCTCTGCGATGAGGAGATCCTCACGGCGTGGGCGATGGCGATAGCGCCCGGCCTGGAATATCTGCGACGGCAAGCCGAACTGCACTATCAGCCCGGGGGAGAATAAGCGATGGGAACTTCATCCCGTTTTGAGCCTGATGCGCTGCCTTGTGCGATCATGATTTACGATCGGGCCGAACGCCTGCTGGTGTGGAACGATAAAGTTTCGCTCTTTTATCCGGTGATTGCACCGTGGCTGGAGGCTGGCGCGTCTCTCGAAACGCTGGTAGAAAAATTTATTGAAGCGGGTTATTACATCGACTCCAGTCGTCGTCAGACGCTACGGGACGCCACCCTCCGTAATTGTCGTCAGGATAACCATTGCGAAGTCAGGCAATCCGGAAAACGCCGTCTTTATGTTCAGCATCAACGCCTTCCTGAAGGAGGCATTGTCAGTCTGCATACGGATGTCACCGAGCTTGATGAAGCACAGCGCTCACGTCATCTGCTGCACAATGATTTTTTACTGACGGCCGAGTCAATCCGGATCGGCATCTGGGACTGGCACGTCTCTCATGACAGCCTGCAGGTAAATGATACATTGCTGGCAATGGTGGGGCAGTCACGCTCGCAATGGCGTTATCCGCTGCGTTTTTTGCTCAATCTGGTGCATGAAGAGGACCGCGCATCGCTGCGACAGGCGATGATGTCATCGAAACAGGATCACCGGCCTGTATTTGAATGTGAAATCCGCGTCCTGCATCAGACGGAAGGCTGGCGATGGATGCTGCTCTCCGGGCAGGTGGTGACCTTAACCATTCAGCAGGAAGCCGAAAGGGTGATTGGTACGTTGCAGGATATTACCCGCCGGAAGGAAGCAGAACTGCTTGCAATTGATGCCGCCCGCGTCGCCCGCGAAGCCAATGAAGCCAAAAGTGCGTTTCTGGCTAATATGAGTCATGAAATTCGGACACCGATGAACGGTATCCTCGGGATGACACAGCTCTGTCTGGACACCCCACTGAGCCCTGAGCAGCGTGAGTACCTTTCGCTGGTCATGAGTTCGGCCCAGTCGTTGCTACATATTATTAATGACATTCTGGATTTCTCGCGCATTGAGTCGGGCAAGGTCATCATGGACGAAGAGTTGCTGGAAATCCGGCCCTTTATTCAGTCGTTGATTCGCCCACATATGCCTGCCGCCAGTGAAAAAGGGATAGAGCTTCTGGTGGATATTGCGCCTGCAGTCCCGGACGTTCTGAAGGTGGACGGCCCCCGACTGCGTCAAATCCTCACAAACCTGCTAGGCAACGCGCTTAAATTTACCCATCACGGCGAAGTCCTGCTGGCGATAGAGCCCGCGGCCAGTGAAGGCCACTGGCGTTTTCGTATTCGCGACAGTGGTATTGGCATACCTGCAGAGAAACAACAGGCCATCTTTGAAGCGTTCAGCCAGGCAGACAGTTCTACGACGCGGCGTTATGGTGGAACAGGGCTGGGGCTAACCATTTCCGCCCGGCTGGTCGCCCTGATGGGGGGAAATCTGGAGGTGGAGAGTAAGCCCGGCGTTGGGAGCGAATTTACGTTTACGCTACCGCTGGAGGGGCAACACTCGCCGCTTACAGAACGCGCATCTGGCGTTCGGTTTAATGGCGAATGCGTGCTGGTCGTGGATGATAACAGCACTAACCTGCGGTTAGTGGATACCATGCTCCGTCAGATGGGACTGAACCCGACGTGTGTGGATAATGCCAGTAAGGCCTTACAGCTTGCCGCCGGAGAGGTATTCTGGCCACTGATCCTCATCGATGCGCAAATGCCGGACATGGATGGCATTTCGTTGGGCCTTGAGTTATCGGTTTTGCCACAGACGGCCCAGAGCAAGATTATTATGCTTAGCTCAATGAGCCGCCATTTTGACCCCAAAATGCTCAAACGAATCGGCATATCCCACTATTTGCACAAACCCGTCGCCCAGCACGAGTTGCATCAGGCAATTGCAAGCGCCCTTAAACCTGTGCCGATTGTCGAGCCGGCGCAGCCTTCTACCGTTTCACCGAACACCTCGCAGGGACTGCGTGTGTTGCTGGCTGAAGATAATCTGGTGAATCAGAAAGTCGCCAGACGTTTGCTTGAACGCCTGGGACATCACTGTGAAGTGGTTGGCGATGGACAGGCTGCACTTGACCGCTGGCGAGCAGAACGCTGGGACATTCTCTTTATTGATCTGCAGATGCCGGAAATGGATGGAGAAAAGGCGATCCAGCTGTTACGACAAGAGGAAGTATTGCTTGGCCGTCCCCGTCAGCCAGCCATCGTGATGACCGCGCATGCTATGCAGGGCGACAGAGAGCGCTGTCTGGCAATGGGGTTCGATGGCTATCTCGCCAAGCCTGTCAGTCAGGATGCGCTTCATGACGAAATTACCCGCATATATACGCGTGATCAGGAAGGTTTACCTGATGAGGCCCGACTGCTTAAACAGTGCGCCGATGACCCTGCTCTGGTTGAGGAATTGTTGTCGCTGTTCAGGGAAGCAATCGAAGAAACCACCGAGACGCTGCGCAAGGCAATGGAAAACAATGATCGTGAGACGTTACGTCGGGCAGCACATAAACTTCGCGGTGAAGCCGTCACACTCGATTTCACCCGCCTGGCGCAGTTACTGCAATACCTTGAGAGTCAGGCCTCATCGCTGGAACAACATGCGCTCAAGTCCCTGCAAAACGACCTGAACGAGGAATTCCGTCGCATCACGTCCTGGCTACAACACAGGAAACAGGAGGACAGCCATGATCCGTAACCTTCTTCTTTTGCTCATCTGCCTCCCACAAGCGCAGGCAATGGATCTACCGGTCACCTGGTCACTTGCGGGAAACTGGCGAGTCCATGATGCGAACGACCGCACCTTCAGGGGCGCGGACGTGCCTGCCAGTGACTGGCGCAGGTTAAAGGTTCCGGCTAACTGGTATAGCGCGGGTTACGATCATCAGGGAGCATTGTGGTATCGACATGAGTTTGATCTTCCTGAATCCGAACCCGGTACCATGGCCACGCTCGTTTTCGACGGTATCGATTACTTTGCTGATGTGACGCTTAATGGAAAGCCATTGACCCACCACGAAGGCTATTTCCAGCGTTTTGCTGTAGATGTCAGCAGCACCCTGCGTCGTCATAACCAGCTCGCCATCCGGGTCGACAGTCCCTATGAAGATCCCCAAAAAGTGTGGCCGTTACATAAAACGCTTATAAAAGGGGTGCTTAATCAGCATGACACCCGACCTGGCGGTGCATGGTCTTTACAGGGACAGGATGCGAACTCTGGCGGTATCTGGGCACCGGTGAAGCTGCATATGAGCCGTGGTGTAACGATTGATGAAGTGATCCTGCGTCCGGACTGGCGTGAAGGACTGGAAAACCCGGCATTATCGGCGGAAATTCGTTACCGGGCCACCACTGCCGGACCTGCTACAGTGCGCCTGACAGCGGTACCCGATAACTTTAACGGCCAGACTTTTCAGCACGATTTTCCGATCACGCTGAATCACGCGACGGGTGAGCAACAGTCCTTGCGCATAACTCTGCCCATGAAGGGAGCAAAGTTATGGTGGCCGGTCGGCACCGGCAAGCCAAATCTGTACCGTGTTCGCGCCTCACTGCGTGACAGCCAGGGGCTGATGGATACCAGGATCACCCGAACAGGGTTACGCAAACTGGAAGAGCAACCCGATAACAAAGGCTGGCTGATTAATGACAGGCGACTCTTTATAAAGGGAAGCAATTATATCGGTTCACCGTGGTTAGGAACCATGACACGGGAAAAGTATCGTCGGGATTTTGCGCTGGTACAGGCGATGAATGCCAACGCCATTCGCGTCCACGGACACGTAGCCGGCCGTCCGCTTTACGATGTCGCCGATGAAATGGGGCTGATGATCTGGCAGGATGTACCGCTGCAATGGGGATACAATGACAGCGCGGCATTTACGGACAATGCAGTACGTCAGACCCGTGAGATGGTCGAGCAGTTTGGTAACTCCCCGGCCATTATCGTCTGGGGCGGGCACAACGAGCCGCCGTGGAATTCGCCCTGGATGGAAAAGCGGTTCCCCGACTGGAATAAGACACTGAACCGCACGCTGACGCAGAAGGTCGCGGATACGCTGGCTGAAGATACCTCCCGTATTGTGCACCGTTTTTCCGCCGTGGAAGAACACTACTGGGCAGGATGGTATTTTGGTACGCCGCGCGATCTGCTTGCCCCGGCTAAAACCGCAGTGGTGACAGAGTTTGGTGCGCAGGCGCTACCTCAACTCTCAACGCTGAAAACGATTATCCCTGCCAGCTTGTTATGGCCAAAGACGACTGCTGCGGACGATCCGGGATGGACGTTCTGGAAGTATCATAATTTCCAGCCTTTACAGACATTTAAGTTTGCCGGGATTTCGCGCGGTTCGAATATTCAGGAGATGATAGCCAATACGCAACGCTACCAGGCAAAACTGGTCTCCCTGGCTGTAGAGAGCTATCGACGACAGCGTTATCAACCGGTGACGGCCCTCTTCCATTTCATGTTTGTTGAAACCTGGCCTTCAATTAACTGGGGCGTGGTGGATTATCTGCGCCAGCCAAAGGCGGGTTATTACGCCTTGCAAACAGCCTATCAGCCTGTTCTCCCCTCTATCGAACCCGTTACCGCCACATGGCGTAAGGGAAGCGAGGCGATGGTGCGGCTCTGGGCAATTAATGATACCTGGAATGCCTGTACTGCATGTCAACTGAAGTGGCAGGTATCCCAAAAGGGAGAGGTGCTTGCCAAAGGGAGCGAAACGCTGACGCTGCCGCCTGATTCAGGTCAGATGGTGAAGGAAATAACGGTTACGCCTCAAAATTTTCATAACGTTGAGATCCGTTATCGCATTGAGAATCAAAACGGGAAAACGGTGGGCTGTAATGTCCATGAGGAAAGCATTCAACGTGACGACTAAGGTAAGTTACCTGAAAACCCACGGTTTTTTGCGAAAACCTTTTATGGAGTTGGGCTGATGCTACCGTGTACGGAGCACAGCCCTGTTTCACTGGCTTAGCCTCTTTGTTGCCTGCGCGATGGCAAGCAGGCGCTTTACCGCGGCGACCCCATTGTCTGTAAGCCGCGCATCTCCTGCATGATGCTTTACGGGTGCGTAAAAAACACCCGGTTGTCGTTCCGGCCCGCTCCGCCCTTCCTGCTTCTCCGGCTGAGGAAAAGATCCCGGTTTATTCCTTCACCACCGTCTCCGTCTTCACCCCTGGCTGTGCGCTTGCCATTTTGCTTCGGCTCAAAAATGCATTCAGCAAAATCGCCCCGAAGGTCGCAGTGCCGATCCCGCCCATGCTGAAGCTGCCGAGCGTCAGGGTAAAATTGCCTGCGCCTAAAACCAGCGTGACCGCGACCATGATAAGGTTGCCGTTCAGCCCCAGGTCGACGTGGTTTTGTACCCAGATGCGGGCACCTGCCACGGCAATCAGCCCAAATACTACAATGGATGCGCCGCCGAGCACCGGGCCGGGAATGGTGTGGATCAGTGCGCCAAATTTAGGTGAGAAGCCCAGCACAATGGCAATGACCGCCGCGGCGACGAAAATCAGCGTGGAGTAAATTTTGGTGACAGCCATAACACCTATGTTTTCTGCATAGGTTGTCACGCCTGTTCCGCCTGCGGAGGCGGACAGCATCGTCGCCAGGCCATCACCGACAAACGCGCGGCCCATGTAGGGATCAAGGTTTTTACCGGTCATACCGGCCACCGCTTTAATATGGCCGAGGTTTTCTGCGACAAGGATTACTGCGACCGGCGCGATCATCAGCATGGCATGCGCGCTGAATACCGGCGTCGTAACGGTTGGTGCGCCAAACCAGGGTGCCTGAGCGACCGCGCTAAAATCCACTGGCGTGCCCAGTCCAAGGCCGTTGGTGATGACCATATAAATCAGATAAGCGGCCACCAGCCCCAGTAACAGCAACAGGCGCTGCACCAGACCGCGGGTGAATACGGCTACCGAACCGATGCAAAGCACGGTCATGACGGCCATCCAGCTGTCAAACGAGGAGGCGGAGACGCTGTGAATCGCAATCGGCGCGAGGTTTAGCCCAATCGCCATGACCACGGCACCGGTCACGACGGGCGGCATCAGACGTTCAATCCACCGCGTGCCAACCGCCATTACGATAAAACCGATCACCATATAGAGCAGGCCGCAGGCAATAATCCCGCCAAGGGCCACACCGATATTGGGATTCGCACCCTGACCACTGTAGCCGGTTATCGCGATAACCAGTCCGACGAAGGCGGCACTGGACCCGAGGTAACTTGGTACGCGACCGCCTACCACCAGGAAGAACAGTAAGGTACCGATCCCCGACATCAGGATAGCCATATTAGCGTCAAAGCCCATCAGTAAGGGCATGAGGACCGTGGCGCCAAACATCGCTACCGTATGTTGCAATCCCATAATGATCGTCGTGCCTGACGGCAGCCGTTCATCCGGCGCGATGACGACGCCCTCCAGATTGCCTTCTCTTTTACGCCATTGCGGAAACCAGGTATTTGCCATGCACGACCCTTACTAAGTTGAGAGGAGTGAGTTAACAGGCTGTCTGACGCATCAGTGGGTGATAGCGCCGGTCGAAATACACCAGTCCATGGCCGTTGTCGTTGCGCTGAATAGCAACGACTTCACAAAACAAAATATCGTGGGTGCCGACGCTGGTGATCTGCGTAATGTTGCAGTCAAACGACACCAGCGCATCGGTGAGGATCGGCGATCCGGTGGCAAGGCTGGCCCAGTCAGCGGCCGCGAAACGCGCATCCATCGGTGTCTTTCCGCCGAACAGATTGGACAGCGACGCATGTCCGTCTGAGAGCGTGTTAACGCACAGCACCTGGTTTTGCGTAAACGCCGCATGGACAGAGGCCGCGCGGTTCAGACATACCAGCAACGTCGGTGGCGTATCGGTCACGCTGCATACCGCAGAGGCGGTAAAACCGGCCCGTCCACCTGCCCCGTCTGTGGTGATGATGTTGACGGCGGAACCCAGGTGCGCCATCGCATCGCGGAACTCTTGCTTTTCAACGGCAGCCTGTTTAGCAGCGGTTGCGGGCTGTGTGGCGTTCAGAGTGGATTGCATGCTCGTGTCCTCATAATGAAACAGGGTGCTTACAGCACGCGGCAGGCGCGGTCAAAGTCAAGACGCGGTGCGCGCGGATACAGTTTGCTGCTGTCGCCGTAACCGATGTTGATGAGAAAGTTGGATTTCCAGCCCGTCTGCGCCAGGAAGGTTTCATCCACTTTCGCATTGTCGAAACCAGACATCGGTCCGGTGTCCAGTCCGAGTGAGCGGCAGGCCATAATCAGATAGGCTGCCTGCAGACTGCTGTTGCGAAATGCCGTATCGTGCGCCAGCTGCGGGCTGGAGGTGAACCACGAACGCGCATCGCCGGAGGGAAACAGTTCGGGCAGTAATTCATAAAATGCAGGATCCCAGGCAATGATCGCCGTCACCGGTGCAGTCAGGGTTTTCTTCAGATTGCCGCTGGACAGCGCCGGTGCCAGTTTCTCTTTGGCCGCCTGGCTCTGGATAAACACAATGCGCACCGGGCTGCAGTTTGCAGATGTTGGCCCCATGCGCGCCAGCGCGTAAATCGTTTCCAGCTGTTCATGGGTCACCGGTTTATCCAGCCAGCCGTTATGGGTGCGGGCGTCGGTGAACAGGGTTGCCAGGGCGCTGGCGGTTAAGGCTTCGACCATGATATCTCCGTTGAAAAGGGCTCGGACACGATGTCAGCTGCATGAAAAGCATGCCGCCGCAGCCAGTCCAGTAAAATCGGGTTAAACGTATCGGGGTCGGTCACACTCATGGCGTGACCGCCATACTGCATTTGCTGGTGCTCCCCCAGAGGAAGACGGGCAGCGAGATCGGCCGAGCGCTGCCAGGGCACCAGCAAATCGTCTTTACAGCTCAGCGCCAGCGTCGGTGCGATCACCCCGTCGAGCGAGGCGGCCAGGTCAGACGTCATCAGCGCCTGTAAGCGATGCAGCAGGTTTTCCATTCCCTGAAAATGCGCCACCTGATGCTGGCGCTCTTCCTGTAATAACGCCTCATGCTCAGAAAGCCAGTCGCCCGGATACAGAAACAGGGGCTGCGCCTGAACATACGCATCCACCCCGCTGTTAAGCAGCAGGTTCTGACGGACCTCAAAGCAGCGACGCGTCTGGCTGTCGAGCGTTGCCCATCCGTTGATGACCACCAGACTTTGCAGTAAGGCCGGATAACGCAGTGCAAGATGCAGGCCAACGATGCCGCCGAGTGCGTGACCGACCAGATGGCAGCGGCGGATATCCAGCCCGTTGAGCATGCCCGCCAGCTCATCGGCCATATCCTCCATGCGGTAACCGGCCGGAACGGTGCCCTGACTCAGGCCGGTGCCGTGCTGGTCATAAATCACGACGCGAAAATACTGTGTCAGTACAGGCAGTTGCGGCTGCCAGAAACTGCCGGAACCGCCCAGCCCTGAAGAGAGCACGACCGTGTCTGCATCGGCATTATCTTTACCTAATACCTTGTAATACATGCTGTTTCCTAAGGGTTATCAGAACAGATGCCGGTAAACAGATTACTTACCGATGTGGGCAATCGTTGCGATCTCAATCAGGGCATCCGGCTTCACCAGCCCGCACTGAATACAGAAACGCGCGGGTTTTTCACCGGGAAAATACTCGGCGTAGACCTGATTGATTGCCCCGTAATTGGCCCAGTCGGTGATAAAGATGGAATTCATGGTGACGTCCTCCATTGTGCCGCCTGCGGTTTCAATCACGTTTTTGATGATCTCCAGAACGTGACGGGTTTGTGCCGCGGCATCGCCAACGTGCACCACGTTGTTGTCTTTATCAAACGGCAGCGTCCCGGAAACGTACACCACGCCATCGGCGAGCGTGCCCGGAACAAAAGGTGCCAGTGGCACTCCACTGCCAGCGGGAATAATGGCGCTTTTAGGCATCGTTGATTGTCCTTTGTAAAAGCGGTCAGGCCGCGTGTTGTTCAGTTTTGTAGCCTACAGCGTCACAGAACTGACGCACGTTAGAGACCCAGCCAAAAAAGGTTTCAATGTTATAAATCGCGGCTTTCTGTGCGAATTCCGGGCCGGCCTGGTGCGTCGCGTCTTCCAGTACGACGCCAAAATATTCCAGGAAAAAGCCATCGCGCAGGGTGGATTCCACGCAGACATTCGTGGCGATGCCGGTAAACACCAGATGATGAATGCCATAGCTGCGCAGCAGACTGTCGAGCTGGGTATTAAAGAAACCGCTGTAACGGGGTTTGGGCAGCACAATATCGCCCGGCTGCGGCTGAAGCTCATCGACCAGATCGTAATCCCAGTCGCCTTTTGCCAGCAGTTTGCCCATCAGCTCCGGGCGTTTGCGCATGGTTTTTAGCGCATTGGATTTATGGAAGTTCGGCGACCCCGCACCGCCGGCTTCGACATACTGATTATCCCAGCCGTTCTGGAAGAAAATCACTTTGATGCCCGCCGCGCGTGCGGCGGCAATCGCCACTTTAATATTGGCGATCACCGGCGCGGTGGCAGAGACATCAAAGCCCGCCAGATCCAGGTAACCGCCCTGTGACGCATAGGCATTTTGCATATCCACGACAATCAGCGCAGTTTGCTGCGGGGTAAAAGCGATGGCTTCAGGACGGGCTGTGAGGACCGTTTCCTCGCCGGTATTGTGGGGTTCGCGGCGGACCACTGACGGATTCTCAACAACGTTCATTATGCGACCTCTTTCTGCGCAATGCCGATGTGCTGGCGGGTTTTCATTAATGGCTGAATGTAGCGGCCAAAGTTTTCGATGCCCCCAACGAAGTCGTCAAAGGTCAGCAGGACGCCGCCAGCGCCGGGCACGGTGTCGATTTCATCGAGCATTCTGGCGACGCTGGCCCAGGAGCCGACCAGTGTGCCCATATTGATGTTGACCGCTGAGGTGGGATCCGCCATCTGACGGACATTGGTATCGCTGCCGGATTGGGTGTCCTTGCTGCTCTGATCGGTCAGCCACGCGAGCGCCTCGGCGTCAGCCCCGGCTTTATACAGCTCCCATTTGGCGCGCGCGGCCTCATCGGTTTCATCGGCGATGACCATGAACAGCACATAAGAAGATACGTCGCGGTTTTCAGCCTCTGCCGCTTTTTTCATGCGGGCGGCGGTTGGCGCGAAGGCCGTTGGTGTATTGACGCCCTTGCCGAAGCAGAAATTAAAGTCGGCATGTCTGGCAGAAAACGCCATGCCTGCATCACTTTGCCCGGCGCAGATCACTTTCATCTCGCTTTGCGGGCGGGGACTGACGCGGCAGTCGTCCATTTTGAAGAATTCGCCGTCGAGCGTGCAGTGGCCGGTGCCCCACAGATCGCGCAGCACGCTCACGTATTCGGTCAGGTAATCATAGCGGCGGGTAAAATAGTCATCGCCCGGCCACATGCCCATTTGCTCGTACTCGGGTTTTTGCCAGCCGGTGACAACGTTGACACCGAAACGGCCGTTAGAGATGGAATCAATGGTGGCGGCCATGCGCGCGACGATCGCCGGCGGCATCACCAGCGTAGCGGCCGTGGCGTAAAGTTGGATGCGAGAGGTCACGGCGGCCAGTCCGGCCATCAGCGTGAACGACTCCATATTGTGTTCCCAAAATTCGGTTTTACCACCGAAGCCGCGCAGTTTAATCATGGAAAGCGCAAAATCGAAATGGTAGTGCTCCGCTTTTTGCACGATGGTTTTGTTCAGGTCGAAGGTCGGTTTGTACTGCGGTGCAGTTTCTGAAATTAACCAACCGTTGTTGCCGATAGGAATAAAGACACCGATTTTCATCGCTCACCTCGATTAAAAGTAATAAGTACCAATACAAGGGCTTACGAAAATCTCTGCGCGGCTTGAGTGCGTCCTGCGGGTTCCGAATTGCACCGTGCTGAAATCTCCAGACGCAAGAGTCTTTGCAAAGCGGGTGCCAGTTTTAAAATAAATAACCTTTTCATAGGGTTGAAAGTTTGAATAGAAGATAACTGGAGCAAACGGTCCGTTTCGGACCCATTGTTCAAAAATAACTGCACAGATAACAGGCAAGATTGAGCAAAAAGGGTGCAAATCGCTCAACTGTTGATTTAAGAGCGCGTGAATAATGAGCGTTGCGATGGTCGCCCCTGCCCCCATTTGTTATGATTCACGCCTTGCTGTTTGTCTCAGGAGATGTTGTGAAGCCATTGGTCGAACACCCGCACGCTGCCGCCGGAGAGCAAAAATCCGTTAGCCCAGGTTCCAAAACCACAACGCGACGCTCGCGGGCGGTTGCTGCCAAACGTGGCGCTATCATGACCGCCGCACTGGAATTTTTTTCACTCTATGGCTTTCACGGCACCCGGCTGGAGCAGGTTGCAGAACGGGCTGACGTCTCGAAAACCAACCTCTTTTATTACTTCCCGACAAAAGAAGCGCTCTATATTGATGTGCTGAAAGGACTGCTGGATATCTGGCTGGCACCGTTAAAGGCCTTACAGCCCGATCAGCATCCACTGGAAGCCATAAGAGAATATATTCGCCTGAAACTCTGTGTGTCCCGCGATCATCCGCAGGCTTCGCGACTTTTTTGCCTGGAGATGGTTCAGGGCGCGCCGTTGCTGAAACAGGAGCTGGGGGGCAGCCTGAAAACCCTGGTAGAAGAGAAATGCGATGTCATTCGGGGCTGGATTAAAGATGAGCGCATTGCCCCCGTCGATCCAATGCAGTTGATTTTTATGCTCTGGGCAACGACGCAGCATTACGCCGATTTTAGCGTGCAGGTTGAGGCAATCACCGGTAAAACGCTCAGCGATCCGGCCTTTTTCGACCAGACGGTAAAAAACCTTCAGCACATTATTACTGAAGGCATTCAGATGCGGGCTTAATCCGCCTGTGCGGGGGCGTTTGTACCGACGCCTCAGGCGAAAGGTTGCCAGAAATATTGCTCGACGCAGCGTCGGGTGACAGGCAGGGCCGCTCATCTCAGCTGAATGGCTAGCGAAGCCCGATCAAACGGGTCGTTTGAATTAGGTATTCATCAGACTCTGTACGCCTGTGTTGCCCAGTACGCGGCGCAGGAAATCCTGCGTGCGCGCTTCCTGAGGCCGCAGCAGCACCTCATCCGCATGCCCCTGCTCTACAATCTGTCCGCTGTGCAGAAAACACACGCGATCGGCGACCTCTCTTGCAAACTGCATCTCATGCGTGACCACGATCATGGTCATTCCCTGCTGGGCCAGGTTGCGCATAACCTGCAGCACTTCGCCGACCAGTTCTGGGTCCAGCGCGGATGTCGGCTCATCAAAAAGAATGGCTTTCGGCTGCAGGGCCAGCGTGCGGGCAATCGCTACGCGCTGCTGCTGACCACCGGAAAGCTGCGACGGCCAGGCGGAAACTTTGTCGCCCAGCCCTACTCTTTCCAGCAGCTCTTTGGCCATCTTTTCGGCTTTACTGCGTGTCTCGCCATTGACGTAAATCGGCCCTTCCATCACGTTTTCCAGCACGCTACGGTGAGGAAACAGATTAAAGCGTTGAAAAACCATACCGATCTGGCGACGCAGCGCATTGATACGTTTGCTTTTACTGTCAACATGCTGATCAAGCACGCGGATGGTGCCGCTTTCATAGGTTTCCAGCCCGTTGATACAGCGCAGCACCGTCGATTTCCCGGAGCCTGAAGGCCCGACCAGGCACACCACTTCGCCCTCTTCGACACGAAAACTCACCCCTTTCAGCACTTCAACTGCACCAAAGCGCTTATGGACATCAAGAATTTCAATCATCTCATGCTCCTTTTTTCTGGCGATTTTCAAGGTGCCTGGTAAAAGCCAGCAACGGCATGCATAACGTCAGGTAGAGCAACGCCACCAGCGTATACACAGTGGTGTTATCAAAGGTTGAAGCCGCCAGAAGCTGGCCCTGGCGGGTCATTTCGGTAACCGCGATCGTTGACGCCAGCGCTGAGTCTTTCAGCATCATGACCAGGGTATTGCTGTATGGCGGCAGTGCGACATGAAAAGCCTGAGGCAGAATGACGCGTCGCATCGCTTTAAAGAAGCTCATGCCCATAGAGCGCGCCGCCTCAAGCTGACCACGATCCACCGATTCAATACCGGAACGAAAAATCTCGGCCAGGAAGGTTGAAAAGCAAAACGCGATACCGATGACGCTGGCCTGAAAGGATGTCAGGGTAATGCCGATATCGGGAAAAACGAAATAGATGTAGAACAGCACCACAATCATCGGCAGTGCGCGAGTGATATTAATGATGACGCTGACGGGCCAGGAAATGATTTTAAAAGGACACATTTTTGCGGCAGCGAAGATCAACCCCAGCGGCGTACTGATGAGCAAGGACAGTAGCGTGATATAAATCGTCATTTCAGCCCCTTGCAAAAGAAAGGGAAGGTAAACATGAATGCTGCTCCAGTCCATTATGCGCTCCCGCCGGTGTTGAGTGTCATGCTTCAAATTCATTTAAATGAATATGTTTATCAGTAAATACTGTCAAACTTTTCATCTGATGACGTCATAGCATTAACTTATTAGTGTAATAAAGTGCATTGAAAGCCCACTGACTGGGGAAATCAAAGGGTTTTATGTTAATTTGTGAGGCGCAACATTTTTAGAAAAGAAAAGATTGACAGGCAGGAATTTAATTTCATTATAGTGAAATTAATTGTTCACATGTCAATCAGGAGTAAGTGATGTCTCTTCGGTCGCACGTTACCATGGCTTTATTCTCTGTTGCCCTTGGCCTCACTTGCAGTGCACAGGCAGCGCCACTGACGGCAGGTTCTCCGCCTTCCAGCGCGCCTACCACGTTTCTGGATACCAAAACCGGTAAAATTGAAGGCTTCATGCCGGACGTGGCCGCGGAAGTGGCCAAACGTCAGAAGCTTGACATCAACTTTACCGCGGTGCCTTTCTCGACGCTGATTCAGTCTGTAATTGCGGGCAAAATCGATATGATTGTGGCCGGGATGACACCCACGCCAGAGCGCGAAAAACGTATTGCGTTCTCGCAGCCAGTCACTGCGTTTGGACCGGGGCTGGTCGTGCGTGATGACAATAAAAAAGTCTATCGCTCGCAGCAGGATCTGAAAGGCGACATCGTCGGCACCATGGCGGGCACCGATTATACGCAGGCGCTGATTAAGAGCGGTATCGCGAAAGAGGTGAAAGTGTATGACAGTCCGGCAGATATGATGCGCGATCTGTCCCTGGGCCGTATCGCTGCGGGGATGAACGATTACCCGATTATGAAATACCAGGAAAAATCTGGCGCGTACAAAGGTATGCATGTGGTGGACGGTTACAAGCCTGAGCATATCGCACCTATGGCCTTTGGCGTGAAAAAAGGGAACGATAAGCTACTTGCCGATATTAATACTGCCCTGACGGCAATGAAGGCCGACGGCACATTGCAAAAAATCAAAGCGAAGTGGGGAATGCCTTAATCGCGTGTTGATGCACGGAGGCACGCAACCTTAAGGAACATGGTGATGAAAACAGCGTTAATGCACTCAGAGGATCTGAGTGCCGTCGAGATGACGATTGGCTTACGGCTAAAGCAGATACGCAAGTCGCGCAATATGACCATCAAGGCACTGGCGGAACAGGCTAATGTGTCGGCGGGAGCCATCAGCCAGATTGAGCGCAATCTGGCTAACCCCACGGTACGGGTGCTTGAGCAACTTCGCGTGGTCCTGAATGTTCCACTGACCGCTTTTCTTGAACAAAATGAAGAGATGCGACCCGGTGCTGAACATTATGTCCGGCGCTGGCGTGAGCGGCCACATTTTGAAGTTGGCAGGCAGGGCATAACCAAGGCGATGTTATCGCCTTCTGGCGAACATGATATTCAGTTTATGTATATCAGCATCCCTCCCCGCACGCGTTCGGAAGAAATGCTGACAGGCATTGGTGAAAAAGCAGGTGTAGTTATGGAAGGCCGTCTCACGCTGGAGGTGAATGGTGAGGCGACCTTCATCGAAGCGGGCGACAGTTTTCAGTTTAAAAGTCATCTTCCGCATAACATTTTTAACGACAGCGACACTGAAGCCCGCGTGTTGTGGATTATGCATATTCCGCCCCGACATCATATTTGAAACAAGGTTAACCCATGCGAATTAAGGTCGATAGCGTCAGTGACAGTTCCGTCTTCCCCACCTCTGTTGATGTTGTTGTGATAGGCGGTGGGATTGTGGGGACGTCAACGGCATATGAACTGGCGAAACAGGGGGTTTCTGTTGCGCTGTTTGAGAAAGGTGTGATTGCCGGTGAACAGTCAGGCCGAAACTGGGGCTGGGTTCGTCAACAGAACCGTGATTTGCATGAGTTACCAATGGCGATGCGAAGCCTGCAGCGCTGGGATGAGCTGAGTGGTGAAATCGGGATGGATTTGGGCTTCAGGCGCAGCGGTATCCTCTATGGCACGCTAAATGAAGCTGACCTGGCGCGCTGGGAAAAATGGGGACAGCAGGCAAAACAGATTGGCTTTACCAGCCAGTTGCTCTCCGCGCGTGAAGCACAGGAGCGCATTGGGGACAAAACTCCATGGCGAGGCGGTGTATGGTCACCGACAGATGGTCGTGCAGAACCGTCGCAGGCGGTACCGGCCATTGCGAAAGGCGCGCAAAAGCTGGGAGCCAGCATTTTTCAGCATTGCGCGGTGCGCGCACTGGATATCAGCGCGGGTCGTGTTTCTGGCGTCTGGACAGAACGCGGACTGGTTAAAGCCAGCCGGGTAATTTGCTGCGGCGGTGCGTGGAGTTCGCGTTTCTGCAGACAATATGGCGTAGAACTCCCTGCCGCCAATATTCTGGGTACGGTATTTAAAACAACCGCCGCTCCTGAGGTCGTCAAAGGCTGTCTGAGCACGCCTAATCTCTGCCTTCGCCGCCGTCTGGACGGCAGTTACACCGTTGCCGTTCCGGGCCTTGGCCAGATTGATTTAGCACCGCAGAACATCCGTTATGCTGCGAAGTTTTATCCCATGTTCCGCAGCAAGGTCGCTAAAAAACTGAAAATCCGCCTGAACGGTTCATTCTTTTCTGGTCCTGAAGCGTCTGGAAGCTGGTCGCCCGACAGGCCCTCGCCGTTTGAAAAGATCCGGGTGCTTGATCCCACGCCGGACAAGCGCATCATTCACGATGGCCTGGCCGAGTTGATTCGCGTCTTCCCCGAACTGGAGGGCATCAAAGTCGATTATGCCTGGGCCGGCTGGATTGATACCACACCGGATTTGGTGCCGGTGATTGATCAGGTGAGCCAGCTCCCCGGCATGTTTATTGCCTCAGGCTTTAGTGGCCACGGTTTTGCCATCGGACCCGGTGCGGGACTGATGTGTGCACAGATGTTAACGAATAAGCCCGTTTATACGGACCTGACGCCCTACCGGCTCTCACGCTTCGAGAAAGGTAATGCGATTCGACAACCGCAAATGATGTAACCGCGCTGATAACAGACAGGCCATGCGAACAGCGCATGGCCGTTATCGAATGACAAACAGCCCGCTCAGGCATGTTTTTAGCGCTGTAGCGCCGCCTGATTTATCCGACGTGAAACCCCCTGCCCGGCCCTACTCAACCCGCACCTGAATATGGCCGCGGGATTTCGCACAACTCTCCAGACTCAGCGCGGCCTTTTCTGCGTGTCCGTTACTGTGAATCCCGCTTGTGATGCATAGAAAAGTAGCGGTTATCAATGCTTTCGCGGAAAAAACTATCGGGATCCACCGCGGCACAAAATCCCTGGTAAACCCGGGCAGGAACGGCCAGCCAGCGCCGGCAACTTCCGTTGCGATATTCAAGCTCGAGCACACCCGAAGTGGGATCGAATCCTGCGCTGCGAAATAAAGAAGAGTTAATATCGTGTCGTTTCATGAAAGATAGTCCGTATCGGTTAAGCCCAGGCCTGCATCATTGCCGCGCTGGCAGAGCGGCAATGTATCACAGACTTCCCCATTGTTGAGCAACCTTCAATGCGCTGACAAATAACAGTTATTGATGACACCGCGCGCTGACATGGCTTTTACCGGATCAAGCCCGTCTTCAGTAAAGGCTGGTCCTGCTAATATACACGAGCAATGTGGCAGTGATTTTTCACCAATCAGAACCACGGCTGACAGGCGTTGACGACGTCTGACAAGATCGTTGTGCTACCTTATCTGAAACCGTCCCCTCAATTTGTCCTCACCAGGGGGATGTAAATAAATATTTCAAACGTAAGCGTTAACGATTTTTAAAATTCTTTTTTGTTGAGTGAGCAGTACCGTAAAAATAAAAACTTTAGGGCTAAAAGAAAGATAAAAGGCAAATGCAGCGATTAGGATTTAATGATTTTTTAATAAGAAATAATTTGAGTTAGCGCCCTATTTCCTTCTGGTCACGCCAGGGGGTTTTATTCACAGCAGGTTTCAGCTGCACGACCGTACTTGTCTTGTCAAAGTGCACAGGTTTAGCGACACCGCCAACACGACTGCAATTTAATTTCATGATTAGCAAAGGGTTAATTTGTCCGTTTACGAATACACTCAATAAAAAGACCTAAAAAAAATGACAATCTGTTTTGCTGTTAACATTTTTTTACCAGCTTAACGAAAAATTGATGGTCATGAAATGACCATAAACCGATTTGCAACGACGCGCAAAATCAGAAAAATGCCTGATTAATGCGTTGTATCTTCATGTCTGGTGTCACTTCATCAGGACAAGAAAATGGCAAGCATAAGCTCACTTGGCGCTGGTACTAACCTCGACCTCAACACGTTATATGATAATTTACAGTCAGCTGAAGAAGCGCAGTTGACCCCTATTACCACACAGCAGGCGTCATACAATGCGCAACTGACAGCCTGGGGCGTGGTACAAAGTTCAATGTCAAAATTGCAGACAGCCGCTGCGGCTTTGCAAAACGCATCAAGCATAGCGACCACGAAGGTCACCAGTACGAATACGGCGTTTACCGCCACGCTTGCCAGCAATGCCGCTGCCGGAAACTATTCCGTTGAAGTGGATCAGTTGGCCGCGTCACAGTCACTGCTCTCTAAATCAGCCAGTAGTGAAACAGCGCAGCTTGGCGACAGCAGCATGGCTTCCCGCACGATCACGATTAGCCAGCCTGGACAGAAATCCCCGCTGACCGTGACGTTAAACCAGAACCAGACAAGCCTGACTGCTATTCGTGACGCGATTAACCAGCAACAGGGCAGCGTAAACGCCAGCGTTATTATGGCGAACGACAATACCTATTATTTGTCCCTGACCGCACGTGACAGCGGGACGGCGAATGAAATGACCGTCAGTACCAACGACTCAACGTTGGCACAGTATGTCAATTACAGCAGTGGTGGCAGTAATAATGGTATGACAGAACAGGTTGCCGCTCAGGATGCGCAGATAAAAGTGAATGGTTTATCAATTACCCGCAGCAGCAACATTGTGACGGATGCACCGGAAGGTGTAACCCTGAATTTAAATAAAGTGAATACCGGCTCGCCGGAAACGTTATCCATCGCGTCAGATACATCGCCGATGTCGACAGCAATCCAGACATATGTGGATGCGTATAATTCGCTGCAAAAAACCATTGCCGATCAAACAAACTATACGCCTGTACAAGCCGGACAGGCGCAGAGTGCTGACAATGGCGATCTGCTCGGTGATAACACGTTAATGAATATTCAGACCAGCCTGCGCAGTCAGTTTTCTGATCCTCAGTCGGGTAATATTCAGGAGCTGTCTCAACTGGGCATTACACAGGATGATAAAGGTGACCTGACCGTGGACAGTACGAAACTGAATAATGCGCTGACGAATCAGCCCGCCGATGTTTTAGCGTTTCTGACCGGCGATGGAAAGACAACCGGCTTTGCGACAGAGGTGACGAATAATCTCAACCAAATGCTGGCGAGTAATGGTACCGTTTCGAACGCCACAACAGGGATTAATACGTCGTTGAAGCAGCTCTCAGATCAATACAATACTGTTAACGACCAAATCACAACGATTATGGCGCAGTATAAAACGGAATTTACCAATCTGAGTACGCTGGTTTCTTCTATGACGCAGACCGGTAACTATCTGGCTGCACAATTCGCAAAAATGTAATAACCGCCTTATCTTATTACTCTGCAGACAGATATCTTGTAAAAGATATCTGTCTGGTCATTATCTTCCCTTCATCTTTCTGCTTTACTGTTTCTGGATAGCGGCAACGCTTTACCACTCTCTTTCAGATCTGATTCATACGTAATACAGGTTTAGATTAATTTCTCCCGTTTCTGTGAAACCAGCAGCAGTGATTGGGCCGTGCTACCCTGCCCACTTGCTTTGCAATGAAATACCGCTCATCCTCTCTGACCACGTTGCGCCAGGACGTAAAAAAATTTTCGCATAACTTTCATTATTTCAAAGTGTTACATGCAAGTAATGATATATCTTGGCGGGCTTTTTTAGACAGATTTAATACAGGTTTTCTTATCAATGCATAAGCAGGAAGAAAATAAGGCAACCGTCTGGCATCAGGGACTTTTTCTGATATTTAATTATCCGTGCTATTTAATATTAAATGCTGTAACAAAAAGTTTTTAAGGTTAAGGAATTAAGTAATTTGGTTGTATTTGATGTGTGGCAATAATTCTTTTTTACAAGGATGCAGCAGGCGTTTCCTTTCGCTTAAAACGGCACTTCTGCTATTCACGAATTAATCTTATCTGGCGATTTTTAATTAAAGTTCTGTGGTTTCGTTTCGATAATAATAATGCGTAAATCATACGTTCTCCTTAGAAAGGAATTTATCATGTCAGTGATTAACACTAACGTTCTGTCGCTCATCACTCAGAATAACCTGGATAAGTCTCAGTCTTCTCTGGGTACCGCTATTGAACGTCTGTCATCGGGCCTGCGTATTAACAGCGCAAAAGATGATGCCGCGGGTGAAGCGATTGCTAACCGTTTTACGTCAAACATCAACGGTCTGACCGTTGCTGCGCGTAACGCAAACGACGGTATTTCATTGTCTCAGACAGCGGAAGGTGCGCTGGATGAGATAAACAACAACCTGCAGCGCGTCCGCGATCTGACCGTTCAGGCGCAGAACAGCTCCAACTCTGCTTCGGATATCGATTCGATTCAGGCTGAAGTTAACCAGCGCATGCAGGAAATCGACCGCGATACCAAGCAGACCGACTTTAACGGACTCAAAGTACTGAACACCGGTTCAGGCAGCACCACCTACAACTTCCAGGTTGGTGCGCAGGATGGCCAAACGATCGGAATTACCATCAGTTCAAGTGACAGTTTTGACCTGGCCGCAGCAGGTAACGCCTCTTCTGGTAACGTGCAAAACACCAGTTCAACAACCGGTCAGACAGTGAATGGTACAGCCCGCAGCACCGCGGCTATCGGCTTTGACGTACTGAAAGGTGCCGTTACCGGTGGATCGGGCGGTACAGCATCTGGCAGCACACCGCTGGCAGATATTGATAAAGCGATTAAAGCCGTTGACAGTCAGCGTAGCCTGTTGGGTGCGTCTCAGAACCGTTTTGAGTCCACCATCAGCAACCTGAACAACACCGTCACCAACCTGACTGCTGCCCGCAGCCGTATTCAGGATGCGGACTACGCGACGGAAGTGTCGAATATGTCACGTGCTCAGATCCTCCAGCAGGCAGGTTCCTCGGTACTGGCGCAGGCCAACCAGGTGCCACAGACGATGCTGTCATTACTGCGTTAAGAGCCAATTCAGGAACCACGCCTGTTACAGGCGTGGTTCTTATCACTCAGCGGCGGTTTGTCAGCTCACCTTTCGAATGAAGTCGCTAAATGCCGCTAACTGCTTAGCCAGATGCTCTCTTGTACCCTGTTCAATCACCTCTCCGGCCTGCTCATCCACTTTATTCTGGATAACGCCCCCCATGAATTCCGGTTTGTTTAACACCATCGCATCCAGAAAAACCAAAATCTGCCGCAGATGATACTGACAGCGCGCGCCACCGATAGCACCCATTGAACTCGTTTGAATCGCCACGGGCTTACCGGCTAAAGGCTGATTGGGCACGCGAGACAACCAGTCGATGGCATTTTTCAATCCACCAGGAACGGAGTAGTTGTATTCAGGGGTCACGATAATGACGCCATCAGCCTGGCGGATCTGTTCAGCCAGCGCCGTGACGGTATCTGGAAAGCCTGCTTCCTGCTGGATATCCGCATCATAAAGTGGAATATCCCGGATTGACGGCAGCGCTTCTACCACCACGCCCTGCGGTGCCAGTTGCGGTAGCGCATGCGCAATCATCGCGTTATACGATCCTTTTCTCAGGCTGCCCAGTAAGGTAACCATTTTTAACGGCTTGTCTGACATTATCGTTCCTCTTTTCGATGGCTAAGTGCGTTTTCACGCCACGTCTGGAATATACTATGGCGTTTCTGACGGATTAAAAGTGAGTGGTTATGCGGCAATTTTTGTTGGTTTTAACATCAATTTTGGTCGTGGGCTGTGCGCCGGATCATCGCTCCCGCACATCAGGCCTCGCCAATCCTGCCTCACAGCATTGTCTGGCCGTTGGCGGAAAAAGCGATATTGTAAAAACGCCAACGGGTGAAGTGGGCTACTGTATCCTGCCTTCGGGTGAACATATCGAGGAATGGACCTTGTACCGCCGTGACGAATCGAAGGGGTAAGCTGTGGTGAATTCTGACCGCTCGGTTATCAGACTGGCGACCCTGCACGATCTGGCCGGAATTACAGCCCTGCTTCAGGCAAACTCGGCCGGACGCGGCGGCACACTGAATGGGGATTTTCCTGCCGATAAAGTTGAAGGGATGCTGCGTCGTGCCGGTGCCAGGACAGTGGTTGCCCAGCGCGATGAGGCGATTACCGGCGTATTATTTAGCGCCATTCCCACTCAGCACGAACCCGAGATGATTAACGCGATGCTTCATGCGTGGCCACCGGGGCGGCACTGTTGGCTCTACGGCCCGGTTTGTATCAGTGAGGCTGAACGGGGAAAGGGATTACTAAAACGCCTTTATCACCACATGTGCCAGTATCATCAGGGCGCACCTGTGTTATTTATTCAGGCGCAAAACAGCCGTTCAATTCAGGCCCATCAACGCCTTGGCATGTACCCGGTGGCACAGTTTGCTATGCAAGATGAAGATTTTTTTGTCTATAGCCATCAGGGTTAGCAACCTCAAAACCGCCGCGCACAGCACAAAAGGAAACCTGCTTCCGATGCAGATTCTACAATGAATCTAAGACATTAACGGGGGAGAACAGGATGACAAAGATCTGTGTCACATGCGGAACCGCCTACTCGCAGATGGAAACAACCCACTGCATAATTTGCGAAGATGAACGTCAGTACGTGCCGGCTTCAGGGCAACAATGGACATCCAGTGAAGCGCTCCATGCCGCGCACAGCAATAAATGGCAGCAACCTGAAACGGGATTGTTTAGCCTGCAGTCTGTGCCTGATTTTGCCATCGGCCAGCGCGCGTTTTTGATTAAAGGACAACAGGGCAACGTGCTGTGGGACTGCATACCTAACCTTGATGCCGCCACCGTCGATATCATTCGTGCGCTGGGCGGTATCGACGCAATTGCGATTTCACATCCCCACTATTACAGCAACATGCAAGACTGGGCAGCAATATTTGATGCGCCATTGTATATCCACGCCAGCGACAGCGAATGGATTGTGCGTGACAGCCCACATCTGCAGTTATGGGATGGCGATGTCCTGACTATGCTCCCTGACATAAGTTTGTTGCGGCTGGGTGGCCACTTCGCGGGCGGCACGGTACTGCACTGGGCAAAAAATGAAGGCATCCTGTTGTCTGGCGATATTATTCAGGTTGCGCCGGGGGCAAATGCTGTGTCCTTCATGTGGAGTTATCCCAACATGCTGCCTTTACCGGCGGACAACATCAGGACAATAACCGAGCGTCTGACCCCCTTTGCCTTTGATCGACTTTATAGTGCGTTTGAAGGGCGCGATATTGCGTCTGACGCGAAGCAGGTGGTGAACCGCTCAGCACAAAAATATATAGACTGCCTGCAGTAAGACAGAGCAGTGACGGACGGTTAAGCGGCCAACGCCATCACCCGCTTAACCCACGTTTTACATTCGTCGATATACCTCAGACAGGCTTTATGACTCACCCTTACGGCGATGATACAGCCTCATCACCTACGCTACGATCTCTGTCAGTGGCGCTATCAACGGATTCATCTGTTGGCCGCATTCAGCAAAAACGACACCGTCATCAACGCCTGCGCGCGGGCCGCATAAGTATCGTCGTTCCGGTCTGAAGCGGCACAGGAACGTCAGGGCGAGTTCAGTTGACTCACCCTTTCGCGCGGGATCAGGGTGCCAGCGATGCACCACTGGTGGCGATAACTTCTTTATACCACCAGAAGCTTTTCTTGCGGCTGCGCGCCAGCGTGCCGTTCCCATTGTCATCGCGGTCAACATAAATAAAACCATAGCGCTTGGACAGCTCGGCTCTGGAGGCGCTGACCAGATCGATGGGCCCCCAGCTGGTATAGCCCATCACCTCTACACCGTCGTCAATCGCCTCGCGCACCTGTACTAAATGGTCATTAAGGTAGCTGATGCGGTAGTCATCCTGCACTACGCCGTCCGCGTCAGGTTTATCCTTCGCACCCAGGCCGTTTTCCACGATAAACAGGGGTTTCTGATAGCGATCCCAGAGCACGTTGAGCAGCGTACGCAGACCGACAGGATCTATCTGCCAGCCCCATTCGGAGCTTGCCAGATGCGGGTTTGGCACCATGCTCAGGATGTTGCTCCGTGCCTGCTGATTTAACGCCTCATCGGTGGTGACACAGCCGGTCATATAGTAGCTGAACGAGATAAAGTCGACCGTTGATGTCAGCGCCTCGCGGTCGGCATCGGTGATGTCAATCTGAATACCGTTGTCACGGAAGAAGCGCAGCATATAGCCCGGGTAGGCACCGCGGCACTGCACGTCACCGAAGAACTGCCAGCTGCGGTTCTCCTGTAGCGCTTCCAGCACGTCTTCTGGCTTGCAGGTCAGCGGGTATACCAGGCCGCCCAACAGCATATTGCCGATTCTGGCATCAGGAATAATGTCATGACAGGCTTTTACCGCCAGCGCGCTGGCGACCAGTTGATGATGGATTGCCTGGTACACTTCGCCTTTATTGCTGGTTTCCGGCAGACCAACGCCAGTCAGCGGCGCGTGCAAGGACATGTTGATCTCGTTGAAAGTCAGCCACAGCTTCACCTTCTCTTTGTAGCGCGCAAACACAGTGCGGGCGTAGCGTTCAAAAAAACCGATAGTCTGACGACTTCCCCAGCCGCCGTACTGCTTTACCAGCGCCCATGGCATTTCATAATGCGACAGCGTGACAAGCGGCTTGATACCGTGCGCGGCCAGCTCGTCAAACAGCCTGTCGTAAAAAGCCAGCCCTGCCTCGTTTGGCTGCTGATCATCACCGTTCGGGAAAATACGCGTCCAGGCAATCGAGACGCGCAGGCATTTAAAACCCATTTCAGCAAAAAGTTTGATGTCTTCCGGATAGCGGTGATAGAAGTCGATAGCCACATCCTTGATACTGCTGTCTCCCGCGACGCGCTCTACCACCGGACCAAAAACCCCCTGTGGCTGAACGTCAGAAGTTGACAGCCCTTTTCCATCGTCCAGATAAGCACCCTCTGTTTGGTTGGCGGCTAACGCCCCACCCCATAAAAAATCATCCGGGAAAGTCTTCATTATGTTCTCCTGTTATTGATGGCTTACGCAGATTAGCGGTACACCGGCATTGGCGAATGTTGCCGCCACGGTCGCTACCTCGCGATATTTGTCGCTGTTGCTGATAATAATCGGGGTCGTCAGGTCGTAACCGGCATCGATAATTGCCTGACGATCAAACTCCAGCAGCAGATCGCCCGGCTGCACGCTGTCACCTACCTTCACGTGAGCGGTAAAGGGGATGCCATTGAGCTTCACGGTGTCGATGCCCACGTGAATCAATACTTCAATGCCGCTGTCGCTGAGCAGGCCAATGGCATGTTTGGTCTGAAAAAGCGAGGCAACAACGCCGGTGAAAGGGGCAACGACGTTGTTATCAGACGGAATGATAGCGGCACCGCTGCCCAGCAGGCCGCTGGCGAAGGTGGTATCCGGCACCTGGTCAAGTGCCAGAACGGTGCCGGTCATCGGCGATAACACCGTGTTTTTGCCTGCTGATGCGTGCCCGTTAGGCGTTGCGCGCGCTGGCATCCCGGCGACCAACGTCAGACCGCAACTCAGGACCAGTGCCACCATTGTGCCGAAAAGGCCGCCCCACAACGTGGCATCCACGCCGCCCGGCGGTATCATCTGGGCGAGGGTAAAAATATTGGCAAAGCCAAACGAATAAACGTGGGTATCGCTGAAGCCAACAATAGCTCCACCGACAGCTCCCGCCACGCAGCCAAAGATAAAGGGTCGGCGCAGCGGCAGATTGACACCATAGACCGCGGGTTCGGTAATGCCGAAGATCCCTGCCGTCACGGACGATCCGGCCAGCATTTTTTGACGCGCATCGCGGGTGCGCAGGAAGACCCCTAACGCCGCACCCACCTGACCGAAGACCGCAGGCAGCAGCATCGGCAACATAGAGTCGTGGCCCAGCACCGCCACGTTGTTGATCATCAACGGTACCAGCCCCCAGTGCAGACCAAAGATGACGCAGACCTGCCAGAGCGCGCCCATTGCCGCGCCCGCCAGCCACGGTGCCAGTGCATAGATCCATTGATAACCGTTTGCCAGCATCTGGCTGAGCCAGGTTGCCAGTGGGCCAATCACCAGGAAAGTCAGGGGGACCGTCACGCCCAGGCAAATGAGCGGCGCGAAGAAATTTTTCATCGAGGATGGCAGCAGCTTCGTACTCTGTCTTTCCAGCCAGCAGCTTACCCACGCGGCAAGAATAATCGGGATTACGGACGAGCTGTAGTTAAACCAGGTCACCGGAATGCCGAGAAACGCCTCGGTCACCGCATCCGGCTGCTGGCTGGCGTTGAACGCAGCGATCATGATCGGATGGGTCAGCGCGCCGCCAATGACCATGGTGATAAAAGGATTACCGCCGAACTTTTTCCCAGCGGTGTAGCCCAGCACTAATGGAAAAAAGAAGAACAGCGCGTCGCTGGCGGCGAACCATATTTTATAGGTGCCGCTTTCCGTGGTGAGCCAACCGCAGACCACTGCCAGCGCCAGTAACCCTTTGAGGATACCAGAGGCCGCCAGGACGCCGATAAATGGCGTAAAAATTCCGGAGACAATGTCGATCAGGCGGCCAGATAAGGTGCCCTTGTCGCCCTTTTCCTCCACGACAGGCGCGTCATCAGTCAGCCCGGCCTCGTTGCGCACCGCCTGCCAGACGTCATGGACATGGTTCCCAATGACGATCTGAAATTGGCCGCCGCTTTCTACCACCATAATCACATCCGGGTTGTTCTTCAGCCCCTCGGCATCTGCTTTCTGCTTGTCTCTCAGTTTAAAACGAAGCCGGGTTGCGCAATGCACAAGGCTGATGATGTTCTCTTTTCCGCCAGCGTGGCTGAGAATATCCTTCGCTAAAGCCTGGTATTCCATCTCGTTTTCCTTACATCCGGTGCCTGTAGCCACCTGTTGGTTGAATTAAAAAAAAACCTGAGGGCGTCCTTCGTCAGAAGGCCGCACTCAGGTTTTGCCTGCGTAATGCAGTAACAATCCCGTGTTGAGGCTTAACGCCCCTCTTTTCTCACCCGCTCAATATGGAGGGTGAGAAACATGATTTCTTCGGTTGTCAGCTCGCGCTGATAGTTTTTATTCAGGTGCTGAGCGATTTTTCCGGCGCATTTCCAGGCCATGCCGTAATTGTCTTTCACCGCCGCATGCAAAGACACATCGTCATCCTGCACCACCGTGCGGGTCAGCATTCGCTGGGCAAAAAACTTCAGATGAGTAACGAAACGCTGATAGCTGAGCGACTCTTCGTCGTACTCCAGGTGCAGTTGATACTTCACCAGTTGCAGGATCTCCTGCATGATCCTGGTGACATGCATCACTTCAGGCATTTCACTGTCCAACTGGGCCGTAACCAGATGCAGAGCAATAAATCCCGCCTCATCCTCGGCCAAATCGACATGCAGACGTCGGGCAATAATGGCCCTCGCCTCCTGACCCAGCCCAAATTCTCTGGGATAGAGACGTTTAATTTCCCACAGCAACACATTTTTAATTGCCAGCCCTTTCTTTTGCCGTTCAATCGCAAAGTAACAGTGGTCGGTTAAGGTGATATACAAACTATCCTGCAGCTTTCCCAGCCGCTGTCCTGCCAGCCTGATGATCTGGTCACAGGTCGTCATCACCTCAAGTGGGATCTGACTCAGCAGTTCCCCTAGCCGACGCACCAGCACGTCATTCTGCAGCGCAAACACCTTTTCAATCAGTGCGGTTTCCAGCGTGTCGCCTGCGCGCTTCTGAAAGGCCAGCCCACGCCCCATGACAACCTGTTCGGACCCACGCTCATCCAGAGCAACCACCACATTGTTATTAAGAATTTTGGCGATTTTCATCGGAACCCCAGAAACAAAAAAACCTGACATCCGGCAGAAGCCAGAAAATCAGGTTTTGCCTGCTTTTAGCAGTCACAATCCAGTGAGGGAACTCTATCAGTTTCAATTACAACCTATCCGTATCATGCTTAAAAAACGTGACACATATCGTACTTTTGCTGTGGGGTCAGAAAGTTACCGCGGTTTTCAGCGTGGTGACCCAGGCATCCTGCGTGCGCGATACGCCGCCCGGTTGGTGCCAGTACTGTATGCCCGGCTGTAGCTCCAGCCACGACAGAGGACGGAAGCGATAGTAAAACTCCCCGTTCAGGGAATGGCCCGGTACCGGATGATACATCGGATTGTTATGATCACTCAGCCCGCTAAGTGTATTCATATAGCGCTGATTTCGGGCATAGCCAGTGCTCATATCAATCCAGCTGAGACCAAGACCCATCCAGTCTTCCGGTCGTGCGTCAAACAGTCCCCGATAGCGCACTGAGGCGGCATAAACCTGATGAATATAATTGGTACGCTGGTCGGCAAGGCTCATGCTGGCGGAGGCACTTAACCCACGATTCGAATCGTCCTTATGCTGCGTGAGTTGCTGATTCATTCCGGCGTACACAAACCAGGTACGATTGCGTTGTGTATAACCTTCTGGGTCTGTTGCCCCTGCCCCACCCGATCTTCCGTGATAAAGATCCGTTTGTGGCGCATTGGTGAATACCACGCCCAGGTTATACGCTCCGGGAAGATGATTGATCATCGGGCGCGCTTCAATTTCAACCGGAAGTAATATGCCTTTGCTGCCCTTCGTCGACCCGCTCCAGGCATGATGACGGCTGGAGGCATCCGGGTTCTGCTCCATCACTCCCCCCTTTAATGTGAGGGCCGGCGTCACGTTATACGACAGCGTTGTGCCCCAGGTGTGGACGTTCCAGTTATGCCAGGTGAGCGCGTTAGCCGACTTGCCGCCGCACTGGGAAAGTAGCTGGAAGTCACAGGGAATGATCTGATCGAAGGTCTGGACTTTATTCATCATCCCGATTCGCCAGGTGATGCGGCGATCGTCAAAACTGCGCGCAAAGGTCAGCCAGCCCAAACGGGTAATGGACTGGCCGCCCCAGCTTTCCTGCGTCAGGTCGTTGATATTCACTCGCGGATCCTGTACGCGTCTGGTGGTGAGGTCATCATTGTGGTTACGATTGACGATATTCCCCTCAATTCGTGCATCGGGAATACCTGTCCAGCGCGCCAAATCCTGAGTGAAGGTCAACGCAAACTGATCGATATAAGCCACATGCGGGTCTTGATGGTAGCCCCCGCCAGCATTCCAGCCGATTTCGTTCAGATAACCCAGATTGTAGGTAAAACCGTTATCATTAAGGATGTTACGAATACCCAACATATCGCCCAGCATGGGAGCGGGAGAAGCGTCAAAACCTAATACCGTGCCATTCCATTCCTGGCCGACTGATAGCGGTGAAACCAGCAAAAGCGCGAGTACATACTGTTTGTAGCGAGCATTTATCATCTTTCTTTACATCCTGATAAACATACATATGTGAAAATGGGGAATGTTCAGTTTGTTAGGGTGTTGCCTGTTCCTCAGGCCAAAAAAAACCTGAACGCTTAATGGGTTATCCCATATCGCGTTCAGGTTTTGCCTGTCGACCAGTAACAATCCTGAATTAAGTCGCCAAAAACCTTATCATCTGTAAGGTTTTCAGGAAGCATGTATTGGCTACGTATGTGATTCAGGTAGCAGTTTTGTCGGAAGAAACAGTCGTACGCCGAGCAGAATGAGTGCATTACCTGCGCGTATCAAAAGGGGATTTCCGGCAGAACAGTCAGGAAGTGAAAACAGCATCGCCCGCCTGACAGGACGGGCGTGATGTTGCAATGCAGATATAATGAGAAGTCGTTCGTTATTTAACGCGTGTGCGCTTGCGGCACGTTACCGCTTTAGTTTAATTTGCTCAAGTCCCTGTAAAACGTTATTAATATCATCCCCACTCAGATGTTGCACATCCAGTTGGTGATGAAGAGAGGTTAAATCGCTTTTCGTAAAACTGCCCTGCGACAGTTGCTGATGAATCGCTTGCAGAATTTGTTCATCTAACTGATTGATTTGCTTTCTCAACTCAGCCAGATCTTTAGCCGGTGGGACCGACTGAGGTTTGGCCAGCCAGTCCGCCATGTAGCGATACTGAATCGCTTTGCTGGCATCCATTAACGCCTGAAAGAAGACGGTAACAGATTGGGGATCCAGCCCGGCCTGAGCCGATTTTTCCTGCGCTTCTGCCAGCACATCCTTTTCCCTGGTCAGGTCTTCAACCGGCTTGTTATGCACTTTTTTGAACGCTGCGACGTCTTTCATCAGCAGCATTCTTTCATGCAGTGCGCGTGAGAGCAGAGAGACAGGTTGAGATGCTGCAGGCGCAGCAGCAGCGGAGCCGCTAAAAATAAGGGCGGCCAGCAGAAAGGTCATATATTGCATGTTTGGTTAGCCTGTTTCCAAATAGTTGAAAAAGATTAATCATATTAAACGCACCTCTCAATAATGAAGTGTCTGTGAAACATTAGTTAATCTCTGTAATTAACTAATACAAATTATAAACATACTCAGGGTTGAAGGTCATAAATCATTAGAATACATACACTATCATTATGGCCACCCTAACCGCGCCGCTTCAATGTTAATATTTAGTCAACAAGTTGAGCGGATAATCAGTGGAAAATCAATCAACTCACTAATTAAAGCATTGAATATAATTATAAAATTATAAATTTATGGAAGTTTGAAACAGTAAACTTTTTATTCTCATATCGCCATTAAAGATAAAAAACGTCAGACAGAACTCGCCTCTGATTATTCGCAAGCTAATTATCATGCGCTTTATCAATGACGCTTAAAGTTTAAATTTTCCGTTTAAAACAATGAAAATGCATCATCTCCTTATTTGTGAGGATTTATTTCAAAACGTCTTTAAAGTTTTCAACGTGACAGTCGATAAGTTTTATTAAGCAGTAGAAGCCTGTTTCTCGCTGCAAATTATTTCCCTTACCGGCTATCAGGGTGGAATTATGTTTATTACGCGTACGTTTTCCGATATGAAAATGGGGAAAAAGCTGGGGCTCAGTTTTGTTGTGCTGATAGTTGCAACCCTGACCATCGCACTGTTAGCGTTTAAAGGCTTTGAAACCATTAAGGAGAATGCGCAAAAACAGGACATTACTGTCGATTTTGTCAACACACTCGGTGAAGCACGAACCAGCCGGCTGCTTTATCAGTACACGAAAGACGAACACTATGCGCAGGTTAACGCAAAAGCGCTGAACGATTTAACAGCACAGGTAAACAGACTTAAGACGTTTAGCTGGGACAGTCAGGGCGAAAACACACTTACTACTGCCGCAAACGAACTGGAAAACTACAAGACGCACCGCGAGGTTTTTTATAATGCCTCGCAAAAAACGTTTGCTGCCGCCTCCCTCATTCAAAACAATGATCTGCTGGCTGTCGGTCAGCGGCTTGATGGTATCACGATTCCCGCTCAGCCTGAGGCCATGCTTCAGGTGTTGCGCTTAGCATCGATACTGAAAGAGATCGCCGGTGATGTAGAGCGTTTTGTCGACAAACCGACCGAATCCAGTAAAAGTGAAATCAGCGACAACATTTCCACCGTTACTCAGTTGCGCGCACAGTTGCTCGCGCTGTCTGTCCCGGATATCCAGGCGGTGCTGGCGACGCAGAAAACGGATTTGGCGCAGCTCAGGCAGGCCTTTACTGACTATCTGTCAGCCGTGGCGGTAGAAACAACCGCGTCGAAACAACTGAACATCACCGCCGGAAAACTGAATACGTCCGTTGCGGAGCTTTTTAACTACCAGGCGTCCGAATCCGCAAATGCATTACACAAAGCGGAAACGCAGATTGCGATTGTCGCCGCGATTTGTGTGCTGCTTAGTCTGCTGATCGCCTGGCGAATAACGCTTTCCATTACGGTTCCGTTGAAAGAAACGCTCAGCGTAGCCAAACGCATAGCGGAAGGCGATTTGACCGCCTCGCTGTCCACGGCTCGTCGTGATGAACTGGGGCAATTGATGCAGGCCGTCAGCGTGATGAACGACAGCCTGCAAAACATCATTACCCATGTACGCGACGGCGTGAACAGCGTGGCTCGCGCTTCTTCAGAGATCGCTGCCGGCAATATGGATCTGTCTTCCCGGACCGAGCAACAGTCTGCCGCCGTGGTGCAAACTGCGGCCAGCATGGAAGAGTTAACCTCCACCGTGAAACAGAATGCGGAAAACGCGCATCACGCCAGCCAACTCGCTACAGAAGCTTCTGCCAATGCCGGACGCGGCGGTGAGATCATCCGAAGCGTTGTCACCACCATGCAAGGCATTACGACCAGTTCAGGTAAGATTGGCGAAATTATCAGTGTCATTAACGGTATTTCCTTCCAGACGAATATTCTGGCACTGAACGCTGCCGTGGAGGCGGCCCGTGCCGGCGAACAAGGGCGTGGTTTTGCCGTTGTCGCTGGCGAAGTCAGAAACCTGGCGCAGCGCAGCGCTGTTGCGGCTAAGGAAATTGAGACGCTGATCCGCGATTCACTGAATCGCGTCAATGAAGGTTCGACCCTGGTGGATCAGGCGGGAACGACAATGGACGAGATCGTGCTGTCGGTGACCCAGGTTAAAGATATTATGAGCGAAATCGCGGCAGCCTCGGATGAGCAGAATCGTGGCATATCGCAGATCGCCCAGGCGATGACAGAGATGGACACCACGACGCAACAAAACGCCGCGCTGGTTGAAGAGTCCTCAGCCGCTGCCAGCTCACTGGAATCGCAGGCAGAAGCGCTGGAAAAAACGGTTGCTGTATTCCGGGTACCCAGTAACAAGAAAAGTGTGGTGGCCAGTCAGGCTATATCGTCCGCGGCACCTAAAGTCGTGGTGTCTGCACGCCAGTCCAGCGTAACTGAAGCCAACTGGGAAACGTTCTGATACCGGAAACAGTGACGCCGGCAAGTTGCCGGCGTCACTGTGGTTGGCTGAAAAGAGCGGTGCAACACGTATCCTGAACTGATTTTGTTGCCCTGCTTATAACGACGCCGGTTCCGGTCTGGTCATTTCAGTCGGTTTTGTGCGGCTTAATACACATACAGAGTAATCCTGCCAGCACCAACATGACGCCGACCATCGCGCCTGTATGAAAAGGCTCAGCGAACAGCGGCAGACTGATTGCCATCAACCAGACCAGTACATAGCTGATACTCAGCAACGGATAGGCCCGGCTGAGCGGCAGATGGCGCAGTGCCAGAAACCAGCTCACCATCGAACAGGCGTAAGCAGTCAGTCCGCCACACAGAATCAGCAGCGGCAGCCAGTTCACGGGATGCTGGATCAACACGGCCTGTAAACTGGGCAACTGAAGCATCGCCCAGCGCAGCATTAACTGAGCGAGTGTCACCAGCAAAACGCTGCATAAGGCCAGCAAATAACCCTTCATGCGTAGCTCCCTATCAGGGCGACGCCTGCGACAATCAGTACCGTGCCAGCCCATTGCAGAGGCGACATTTTTTCACGCCAGATAAACCGTGCGGCCAGGGCAACCAGAATAAAGTTAATACTCAGCATCGGGTAGGCCAGGCTTACCGGCAAACGCTGCAGCACCAGCAACCAGGCCACCATCCCCAGCGCTAACATGATAAGACTGGCCAGCAGCCAGCCGGCCAGGTTAGCCCTGTTTGTTTGCCGTGCCGCCTGTTTCTGACAGAGCTGACCTGCGCAGGTGAGTAAACTGGTCAGCAGCACCAATAATAAACTCACGATCAGTTAGCCGCATTGTATTGCAGTAACAGCATCCGACCGTTGCGATAGACCGCATCCGCTGGCGGTAAATCCGTGGGTGTCGCTTCACCGCGTTCCAGCATCATGAGCAACGAGACATTGCCCTGCTTACGGTGCGCCTGAAGCCATTGCGGGAAATCCTCGCTGCTGACATAGGCAGACTGGGCATCGGGATAGCTAAGACCATACTGCAGCTCGCCCTTTTGACTGTAGGCAATGATATCGCTGCGTTTCAGCGTCCAGGCGATGGCTGACGACACGCCGGAATTATCACTTAAGATATAGCGGCTGTTCGCCAGGCTGTTTTCAATACTGCGGATGAAGACCTGGGGTTGCTTGGTATTCTCAACGCTTTCCGGAATTGCCGAACCGACACAGAGCGCCAGCGCCAAAGGGCAAAGCGCGGCGGCCAGCCAGTTGCGTTGTGGCGATTTCAGGCTGAAAGCCCCCGCGACAGCCCAGCCCGCAAACGCGATCACGGCCATAATGAGTGCAACCAGCTGATGTGCGCCATAGAGCGGACGATGGCTTAATCCCCAGGGTGCCAGCACGACCAGCAACGTAACCACACAGATCGCGCCAAACAGGATATTGATCCAGGCGTTGACTTTAAAGACGCGCGTGTTCTCACCCACTTTACGCCAGGCATAGTCAGCCATCAGCAGCGCCAGCGGCGCAAAGCAAGGCAGGATATACGTCGGCAGTTTCCCTTTCGCAATGCTGAAAAACACCAAGGGGATCACGACCCAGCTCAACAGATAAACACCACCTGAGGACTGCTGGCGTTGGGTCCAGCCTGAACGCAGTGCGCCCGGTAACAACGCCAGCCAGGGCAGCGCGCCGGCAATCAGCACTGGCAGGTAGTACCAGAAAGGTGCCTTATGCTGTGCGTTGTCTTCGGCAAAACGTTGGATATGCTCAACCCAGAAAAAGTAATGCCAGAAATCAGGTTGTTGCTGCTGAATGGCAATCGCCCAGGGTGCACTGATGGCTGCCGCACTGACAATCGCCAGTGGGCCATAAATAACCAGTTCCCGAAAACGCTGGTTCCAGATCGCCCATGGAAGGATCGCCAGTACAGGAACCGCCAGGGCAAGGAAACCTTTGGTCATAAAGCCCATGCCGCAGGCTAAGCCCAAAATCAGATAACGGAGGATACGTTGCCGCACATTTTGCGCTTCGCTGGCGAACCAGTAGCTGCACATCGCCGCAACCATCCATAACGTCAGCATCGGATCCAGCACGGCATAAGTACCAATACCGTAGACCAGAAGTGAGGTCATAAAGATAACGCTGGCCGTGAGAGCAACGTTACGGCGAGCAAACAAGCGACAACCCAGCCAGTAAATCAGGATGGCGCTCATCAGGGTTGAAAAGACCGAACCAATCCTGACGGCGAAGTTATTGTGACCAAAAATGGCCTGTCCAACAGTATTGAACCAGTAGCCGGCGATGGGTTTTTCGAAATAACGCAGACCGAAGAAGTGCGGCGTAATCCAGTTGCCGTTTTGCAGCATTTCACGGCTGATTTCGGCATAACGCGTTTCATCAGGCTGCCAGAGATTGCGGAACTCCAGAGGAAGTAAATAATAAAGAACGAAAAGTGAAACCAGTAGTACCGTCTTTTTGGTGGCAGTCATGGTGCTTACCTTGTTAAATTCTCACAACCCAACCAGCCTTCCCGGCCAGCAATGTGCCCACGAACAACCTTGCCGACAGGCAATGTATCGAGGTCGTCAGGCAAGAGGTCGCTCAGCGGGCAAAATTGTATTCCCTGCTCGCGGGCACGCTGTAACAACGTATCGAACGCATTGAGTTGACTGATACCTTCGACTTCAGCATGGATGGTATACACCGGGGTGCCCTGATCGGCGTGGATCTGTTCCAGGATGTAATCGTTGAACCGTTCAGCACTCAGCGTGGGACCGACCACTTCGTCCCAGGTGGGTAACGTCACGGGGATCTGTACCGTACCCGGCTCGCCATTTCTCAACAGTGGGCGAAAAGGCGCGGTACCGCGGCAATCGCTGTTGTACGCAAAACCAAATGTTTGCTTGGCCTGAATAACACGACCATCCGCGCGCCAGCCCGCCACGGCGGAACAGGTGACAGGTTTGCCGATAATGGCCTCCAGCGCATCCCGTCCTTTCGCAATCTGCTGAATAAGCTGTTCTTCATTCCAGACGCCTGCCCACGTTTGCCAGGCAAAGTGATCCCAGGCGTGCAGGCCAACTTCATGGTAATCGGCCGTCATGCGGATAATATCGCGCATCCCTGCCCCAATCTGTTTTCCTGGCCAGGCGGTCCCGGCCAACAGGATATCCCAGCCATAAAGCGATGCTGCGCGTGAGCGCAGCATTTTCCACAGAAAGCGCGGCTTCATCAGACGCCATAAATGGCGTCCCATGTTGTCAGGCCCGACACTGAAGAAAAAGGATGACTGGACATCGTGTTTTTTGAAGACCTCAATCAGCGCGGGCACGCCAAGTTTTGTCCCGCGCCAGGTATCGACATCGACACGTAGACCGACTTTCCTCATGCCTTATCGTCCTGAAGCTCAACGGTGCGCAGGAAGAAGTCGAGAGTGTTATCGATGGTCGTATTCATTTGCACTTCAGGTGTCCAGCCCAGCAGGCGTTTTGCATTACGGATCGAAGGCTTACGGTGCTCAACATCCTGATAGCCCTTGCCATAATAGCTGCTGCTTTCCACTTCACGGAAACCGGCAAACGGCGGGAAGCTGGCACGCAGCGGGTGACGCTCAAAGCTCTCCAGCAGACGTTCTGCCAGCTCTTTGATACTCGCTTCGTTGTCTGGATTACCGATGTTAATGATCTGCCCGTCGCAGTTATTGTTTTTGTTTTCAATAATTCTGAACAGGGCTTCAACACCATCACTGATATCTGTAAAGCAGCGCTTCTGACGGCCACCATCAAACAGCTTGATAGGCGAACCTTCCACCAGGTTTAAAATCAACTGGGTAATGGCACGCGAACTTCCGATGCGCGCGGCATTGAGGTTGTCCAGGCGCGGACCCATCCAGTTAAACGGACGGAACAGGGTGAAGCGCAGCCCTTCTTTTTCACCGTAAGCCCAGATAACCCGGTCTAACAGCTGCTTGGAAACCGAGTAGATCCAGCGCTGTTTGTTAATCGGACCGACGACCAGGTTCGAGTGGTCTTCATCAAAGTTGCTGTCGGTACACATCCCATACACTTCGGACGTTGACGGGAAAATGATACGTTTGCCGTACTTCACACAGTCGCGAACAATTTTGAGGTTTTCTTCAAAATCCAGCTCAAAGACACGCAGCGGGTTGCGGGTATACTCAATCGGCGTGGCGATAGCGACCAACGGCAGAATGACGTCACATTTTTTAATGTGGTATTCGATCCACTCTGAGTGGATGCTGATATCGCCTTCAACAAACTGGAAGCGCGGATGACCAACAAAGCGGCTGATCGCGTCGGAACCAATATCCAGGCCAAACACTTCGAAGTTGTCGTCCTGCAGCAGGCGCTCGGTCAGATGGTTACCAATAAAGCCGTTAACACCCAGGATCAACACGCGGGTGCGACGCTTCACGGCGGCCACAGCCTGAGAATACAGCAGTGCGCCATTTACCATGCCCAGATGTTGCGCCAGCTGAACACCGTTCATGTAAACGCTGTTCGGGGTTTGCCCCGTCTGGATTTCCAGCGCGCCTTCACCACAAGCCACGACAAACGGATCGGCTGACAGCACGGTTCCCGGACGAGCGTTGTGCGCGGTCGTTAAAACTTTGGCTTTCCAGACCACAAACTTTGTGGTGCCGGCAAACGCAAACGCGCCCGGCCATGGATCGGTAACGGCACGGACCAGATTATTGATTTGCTTAGCAGGCAGGCTCCAGTTGATGCGACCATCTTCTGGTGTTCTGCGACCCACAACCGTGGCTTCCGCTTCGTTTTGCGGCTTGCCGACGATATTGCCCTGTTTCATCGCGGGCAAGGTGCTTTCCAGCAGCTTACTGGCGCAGTCAACCAGTTTGCGGTGCAGCGTTAACGCGTTGTCTTCTTCAGCAATGGCGATGCGCTGTTGCGCGATGATTTCACCCGCATCGGCTTTTTTCACCATGCGGTGTAAGGTCACACCGGTTTCCGTTTCGCCATTCACCAGCGCCCAGTTTAATGGCGCACGACCGCGGTATTTTGGCAGCAGTGAACCGTGCAGGTTAAAAGCGCCCTGCTTCGCGCAGTTCAGAATGTCGTCACACAACAGGTTGCGGTAGTAGAAGGAGAAAATAACATCAGGTTCTGCTGATTTAATGCGATCGATCCACAGCGGATGGTTAACCTCATCCGGAGCATAAACCGGGATTGAATTTTCAGCCGCAATTCGCGCCACTGAGCCAAAAAAGTGATTTTCTGACGCCGTGTCGGCATGGGTGTAGATGGCGCTGATAGTGAAGCCTGCTTTCAACAGCGCATTGATGCCCGCACAACCCATGTCGTGATAAGCGAAGACGATAGTTTTCATTACTCGGTTTCCTGTACAGAACGGTCTTTCTGAGGATTGATAACACGTTGAATAAAATAGCGTGGACGGGCACGTACATCGTTGTAGATACGACCAATGTATTCACCCAGCAGTCCCATGCCGATAAATTGCGCGCCGATAAAGATAAACAGGACGGCAAACAACATAAAAACACCATCGCCAGCCCAGGCTGCGCCCAGAAACAGCCGCAGCAGAATCAGGATCACGGAGAACGCAAAACCTGCAATCGCAATCAGACTGCCCAGTACACTCAGCATGCGTAGTGGTGTGGTTGTGAGACAGGTGACAAGGTCGTACATCAGGTTAATCAGGCGCATAAAGCTGTACTTCGAACTGCCGTGTTCACGTTCTGCGTGAGTAACCGGAAGTTCAATCGTACGACGCGCAAAGGTGTTAGCCAGGATCGGGATAAACGTGCTGCGCTCATGGCAGTTAAGCATGGCATCGATAATGTGACGGCGATAAGCCCGCAGCATACAACCGTAATCTCCCATCGATTTACCGGTCACGCGTTGGATCATCTGGTTGATGGTGCGTGATGCCTGACGACGGAACCAGCTGTCCTGACGATTCTGGCGTACCGTACCGACAACGTCATAGCCTTCCTGAGCGGCGGCCACCAGACGGGGAATTTCTTCGGGTGGGTTTTGCAAATCGGCATCCAGCGTGATGATGAGATCGCCGCTGACATTGCTGAATCCCGCCATAATCGCGGAGTGCTGACCATAGTTACGGTTGAGCAAAACGGCGACAATATGACTGCCGGGCAGTGAGGCTGCATCGGCGATCATCGTCGCGGACGCATCCTGGCTGCCGTCGTCGACCAGCAGAATTTCATAGTCCAGGTTCAGGCTCTTACAGGCATCATCGGTACGCTGAATCAATGCCGGTAAGCTTTCCTGCTCATTGTAAACCGGGATGACTACCGATACTTTTTCAATCTTTTTATCGTCGAACATTTAAACCCCAGCCAGTCCACGTAGTGCGCTGATAACGCGTTCAACGTCATCGTCAGTCATGTCGGGAAACAACGGAATGGAACAAATACGCTCGCTGTTCCACTCAGTGGCAGGCAGCGATAAATGCGGATAATGCTCACGGTAATATTTGTGCGTATGCGCTGCACGGAAATGCAGCCCCGTGCCGATGTCCTGCTCTTTCAGCGCCTGCATCAGTGCATCACGGGTCATACCGCACGCCTGCTCATCAACGCGAATAATGAAGAGATGCCAGGCGTGCTGATGCTGCCAGGCGGGCGGAACAAGAGGCTTAAACGGCGTATCTTTAAGGGCATCGAGGTAACGTTGCGCTATCGCCGCGCGACGCTGATTGATTTCGGGGAGCTTCTCCAGCTGAACCAGCGCAATGGCCGCGCTGATATCCGGCAGATTGTATTTAAAGCCCGGCATAATCACTTCTGCCTGCGGCTGACGACCGTGTGTTTGACGATCAAACGCGTCGACGCCCAGACCATGAAACTTCAGGCTGCGAATGCGATCGGCCAGAGCCGCGTCGTCGGTGACGACCAGGCCACCTTCTGCGCAGGTCATGTTTTTGATGGCATGGAAGGAAAAAATAGCATTCCCCTGGCCACCCACGTGTTTACCTTTGTAGTGGGTACCGGCCGCATGCGCGGCATCTTCAATGACCGGAATGCCATGGCGTTGGCCGATAGCATAGATCGCGTCCATATCCGCAGGCGCACCCGCATAATGGACAGGGATAATCGCCCTGGTTTTCGGCGTAATCGCCGCTTCGATAGCTTCAGGGGCCACCATCAGATTATCGATATCCACATCGATCATCACCGGCGTCGCGCCAAGTAACGTGATGATATTTAACGTAGAAACCCAGGTCAGGGAAGGTGTGATGACTTCATCACCGGCTTTGATGCCCAACGCCATTAACATGACGTGCATACCGGCAGTAGCAGACGTGACGGCAATAGCGTGTTGATTGCCGGTTAACTGGCAAAATGCACGCTCAAGTTCAGCACACTTCGGCCCGGTCGTAATCCAGCCAGACGCAAAGACCTCACGCACTGCAGACAATTCAGTCTCGCCTAAAGAAGGACGAGAAAACGGAAGAAACGCCATTAAGTAATGTCCTTAAACTGTTTTGCCTTTTTTCCAGAAGAAAGAGGATAAGTTTGAAATATGAAAACAGCCAAAATGTAATCTTATGCTCATTTTTTTCCGTTAAAATCCGCGAAAAGAGGCAAAGTACACTGACCTCTGATCGTGAAGTCAAATATTAGAAAAATATTCACTTCATAACGATGCCAAATGATACGCTCGTAACCTTAACCAAACATTAAACGCTTCATTCAATTCACAAATTGACACGATCTTTATTAGGTTTACCAGATTAATCACATTAAATAAACAGATATGTTTGACAGTTTCATGAAGAGATTACCGCACATTCTGCAAATGCTGCCAGGCGGTATCTACATTGTTGACAGATAGCATTTTCTAAGGGAAAGTCGGAGTTTTGATACACGCGTTGCACTCATAAAGTGACGGTGATCACTTTTCTAACTTTTAGATTTTTTTCTTATGAACAAGGAATTACGCGTCACTACATCGTCAGTTGAACCTGCTGATTCTCGCTTCTGGAATTCGATGGTGCCGGAACTGACTGTCACTGATTTTGCCAGATCCTTTGCGTTTTATGTCGATGAACTGGGGTTTACTGTGAGAATAAGACGCATTCACCCAGACTTCGCTTATCTCTGTTATGGTGAAGCGCAATTAATGATTGAACAGCAGCATGACGCGGGCTGGCACACCGCAGAGATGCAGTATCCTTTGGGACGCGGTATTAACTTCCAGATAGAAGTCTCCAATATTCAGCAGCTTCACACGCGCCTGGTGAAAACGGGCACGCCCTTGTTCCGACCACTTAGCGAAAACGCCTACTATACGGGTGAGAAATATGAACGCCAGCAGGCGTTACTGGTTCAGGATCCAGATGGCTACCTGCTGCGTTTTTGTCAGGTCTTAGACTGAAAAAACATTACAGCGCGACCACCTCGCTGACCTGATGGTGAAAGACATAGGGATCGGAGATCAACCCAAACTGTTCGTCATCCGCATAGGTAACTGCCACCGGGTAATCCTCGCCAGCAAACGCTTTCACTGCCGCCAGATCCCGCCAATATGTGGCCAGAAAGAAATGCTGCCACTCTCCCTGTGCAACCTGATGAATAAAAGCGCCTGTGTTACCGGGTACCGATTCTGCATGCTGCACGCCCGTCTTCTGTAGATGCGTAAAAAATGCCTCTGCGTGCTGCTGAGGGACACAACCATGCCAGGTTCTGACAATCATCGTTTTCTCCTTTTAATGACGTAATGTCATGGTAACACGCTGTTTTTATAAAAAATTAAGACTGGCAGTGAAAAATAATGTTGTCGGCTGGCACAAATCCGAATTTGTTCTACATTTAGTGGCCCGACCAGGGGAACGACATTCATCACAGCAAAAAACAAAAACGGTAAAAATTATGGAATTGAGCAAGTTTGAGGTCAGAACGGGCCTGTGGCCACACATGCATTTCACGGATATTGAATACGATCACCGTGGCGGAAGTTACGAAATTTATGCCACCGATGTGACCAATCAAACCAAGAGTAAACTGTTTATCTGTCGTACCACGGATGAACAACAGGCGAAGCAACTGGCGGAGCAATTTAAAATCTGGCTGCCCAAAGTTAACAGCAGAAAGCGTAAAGCGACGGCGAAATCCGCACTTACCGGTTACGATCGCGTCGCGTGCCATAAAGGGTAAATACGGATTCATGCTGGCCGCCCCGTAGAAGATGAAGGCTGCTGTGGGGCGGCCTTGCACAGAAGCGATAAATCACGCGACCGATCAGGTTTGCGCCAGACATTACGCGGCGGCGTTATTAAACCGGACGGTTTTTCATCGTATCAGTTGGACAGCCTTGTATGAACGTCACCTGGCCTGCCCATAACCACTTCCTGCCCGGCACCATGCCAGTCTTGCCTGAGCAAAACGCTCACCCTAAAAGTGACAGTGTCATGTTTTCTGCCCAGCGCTAACGCATCGGCATCGCAGACATTCCCCACATTGAGTAACCCCCGTAATGCCTTAAACGTAAACGTCTGGCTCCGCTTGGTCAGCCGTTTGGTAACAACCTGAAAAAGCGTCTGATGTCCGTTCATTATTTCTGATTGAGCCCTTTTTCATCACGTTTTTTCATTAGGCGTATTGTTCCTCTCTCTGGCATCCTGCGCATTCCCTTCTCTTCCTCCAGCCGACATTAAACTGACCATGTCTTGCAGATTTTTTCAGGTTATTATCGTTTTGCTTAATCACATTAAATGCAGACGACACGGCTGACATGCCAATAAAGCGGTGCGGGCACATACGGGAAATGAGGGAGAAAAAGTCAAAGTGGCCCCAATGAAGTCTAAACGTGTACTGATTATCGAAGATGATGCCGATGCAGCCGGCGTACTTGAAGCCTATCTTAAACGTGAAGGCTACACGGTGATGATTGCTGGCGATGGAATGACAGGACTTGACCACGCGCAACGCTGGCAGCCCGATCTCATTCTGCTTGATGTGATGCTGCCCGTCATGAACGGCACGGAAGTTCTGGCGGCCCTTCGACGCAGGGGAAATACACCAGTGATTATGGTGACAGCGATGGGAGATGCCCCCGACAGGATCGGCGCATTACGCTATGGTGCAGATGATTATGTGGTGAAACCCTACCATCCTGGCGAGGTCGTCGCACGTGTTCAGGCCGTTTTACGTCGCACCCAACAAAGTACCGTCCCCGACAGCACATTGTGTTGGGCGGGCCTGGAAGTCGACACTGAATCGCTGACAGCGGTAGTAAAAAATGAACAGGGCATTCAGCGGCTCGATCTGACCCCAACGGAGTTTTCGATTCTGGTGACGTTGATGCGCGCCCCAACCCGCCCGTTTAGTCGCTTATTCTTGCTTGAACACTGCCTGCCTGAAAGTGATGCGCTTGAGCGCGTGGTTGATACCCATGTTTATAACCTGCGACGCAAACTGGAAGCCGCAGGCATGTCAGATATTTTACCTGCGGTTCGCAGTGTGGGTTACAGGTTCAGACAACCATGAAACTAAAAACGCACGACTCAATGTGGCGCTGGATCTGCATCCGTATTTTGATAATCGGTCTGGGAAGCGTCATCCTTATCGCGTTTTGCATGTGGCTGCGTTTCGCGCTGCAAATGCTCTGGGTTTACTCTCGCATGCCTGCGGACGTCTGGGCGGAGTTTTCCCGCATACGGTTACACCCGGAGCAGGCACCGGCTCGCTTTCATCAGATTGTCGATCAGTGGTGGGGCGTCGGCTTTTCCGACCCGTCAATCGCCTCGGCTGACTGGCTGACGGTCGCCGTGCTGGTCGCCGTGGTGATTCCGTTCTTTATTGTAATGGGGCTGCGCTTCGCCCGACCGCTGGCGAAACAGTTTAGTCAGCTGGCGAATGCGGCACGCGATGTGGCACAGGGGAAATTCGGCACATCGGTCGGTCAGGTCGACGGCGCGCCACAGGAATTAGTGCGGTTTACGGAAGACTTTAATCTGATGACCCAGCAGTTAGCCCGTTACGAACGCGAACTTAAAGCTTCGCAGGTTGCCATTGCTCATGAACTACGATCGCCACTCACCGCAGCCATTGGCCGCTTACAAGGCATTGTCGACGGCGTATTTGCGCCGGAACCTCAGCAGTTCTCCATGATCATGAAGCAGCTGACGCAGCTCAGCCGCCTGACGGATGAACTGCACTTATTATCGTTAGCGGAAGCTGGCCAGCTTACGCTCAGCCTGAGCCGGTTTAACCTTACCGAGCTGTTACGCGAACGTACAGCGTGGCTGGCGCCTCAGGCTGAAGCCGAACAGATGGTGATTGAGGTGCAGTCGCCCGGCCAACTCTCTTTCACTGGCGATGCCTCCCGGCTGGGCCAGGTGGTAACCATCTTGACGGAAAATGCACTGCGCTATGCCGCAGAGGGGAAACGGTTTTCTGTGACCGCTCATACCTCGCCCGCCGCTGTCACACTGCAGTTTCGTGACTATGGACCGGGCGTGGATCCTCAGTTTCTGCCTGTCATTTTCGACCGTTTCACCCGGGCAGAATCGTCACGCGCACGGCATTCCGGCGGAAGCGGTCTCGGCATGTCTATTGCGAAGGCTATCGTGGAGGCGCACGGTGGGGAGATATTTGCACGTTTGCCTGCGGACGGCGGACTGCAGATTACGATCGCTTTGCCTTTATCTGACGACGCGCGCTCAATCTGAGTGCGTGCTGGCCTGGACAGGCTTTTTTGTCTGCCTTGACCATTTCTTGATAATTCATCGAAGGTTTCTGGACATAACCCGCTTTAAATGAGCCTGTCTCATTTCAGGAATACGGTTATGACAGATTTTATTCCCGCTTTTGCCCGTCAGGCGCTGCGTCATCTGAGCTTTCCGGGTTATGTGTTACCGTCACTGTTTGTCGTGGCAGGCATGCTTATCCTGTCAGGCTGCCGGGAGGAAGCGCCGCCTGCACGTGAAGCGCCTCGTCCCGTGCGGACAGTACTGGTTCCGCCCTTCTCCAGCGGTGGACTGATGACGCAGACGGGTGAAATTCGTGCCCATGAAGAAATTTCGCTGGCTTTCAGACTGGATGGCCGCGTCATTACCCGCACCACGGACATTGGACAGCATGTGAATGCCGGTCAGGTTCTGGCGACCTTAGACAGTAATGCCGCTCAAAACCAGCTCAGCAGTGCCACTGCCGATCTGGCGAGTGCGCGCGCCTCAGAACATGTTGCCGCACTTACGCTGCGTCGTATGCAGCAGCTGATGCCCGGTGGGGCCATTTCCCGTTCGCAGTTAGACAGTGCAAAAGGTGACTGGCAGGCGGCCGTTTCACGGCGTCAGAGCAGTGAAGCCGCGCTTAAAAATGCCCAGGATAATCTCAACTGGACGCAGCTTACCGCACCGCGCGCCGGTGTCATTACCGCCGTCAATGTCCAGCCGGGTCAGGTGGTAAGCGCCGCGCAGTCCGTAATGACGCTTGCTGCTGATGGCGATCGCGATGCTGTCTTTGACCTTGCTGAACCCTCGCTGGCGGAGTACGCCTCCTCCACGCCCTTCAGCATTACGCTGTTATCGAACCCTGCGATAAAGACACAAGGGCATTTTCGCGATATCAGTCCGCAGGCCGATCCGCAGACCCGCACCTGGCGGCTGCGTGTCATGCTGCCTCAACCGCCGGTCGCTATGGCGTTGGGGTCGACCGTCGTGGGGGCCTTTCCCGGTAAAACCGAACAGGTTGTCACCCTGCCCGCCAGCGCTCTCACGCGTGCCGGTGATCGTCCCGCCGTTTTTGTGGTGAACACCCAGTCCCATCAGCTTTCACTCAGGCCGGTCACGCTGGCGCGCTTCGATGCCCAACATATCTATCTCAGTGCCGGCGTGATACCGGGTGAGCGCGTAGTCACCGCAGGCGTGAAAACGCTCTTGCCGGGAGAGCGGGTACAGCCTGGGGAGGATGAAAAATGAGAAGATCGGCTGAAAGAGCCCGCTTTAATCTCTCTGCCTGGGCGTTAGCACATCAGCAACTGGTGGTGTTTTTCATGCTGTTGGTGATGACGACGGGTGTACTGAGTTACATCGATCTGCCCCGTAATGAAGATCCGGCGTTTACCATCAAAACGGCGGTCGTGTCCGCACAATGGCCCGGTGCCACTGTGGAAGACACGATGCAGTTAGTGACGGATACGCTGGAAAAAAAACTGCAGGAAACACCGTTCCTGGATTTTATCGAGAGTGAAACCCGGGCGGGAAAGGCCGTCATCTTTGTTAACCTGCGTGATGATACGCCGCCGGATCAGGTCCCGACTATCTGGTACCAGATTCGGAAAAAAATGCAGGATATCGCCTCATCGCTTCCACAAGGCGTTCAGGGTCCCGCTGTTAATGACGAATTTGGCGACACCTATGGCACGATTTATGGCTTTACGGCCGATGGCTTCAGTCCGCGAGAACTGCGGGATAAAGTCGATGAGATCCGTCGAAGCCTGATGGATGTGCCAGACATGGGTAAAATTACCCTGCCCGGCGAACAGGAAGAACACATTGTTATCGCGTTTTCGCCACGGCAGTTAGCGGGCATGGACCTTACGCTTCGGGAGGTAAGTGATGCTCTGGCCGCGCAAAATGCCGTTGCGCCCGCAGGTGTAATACGCACTGATAAAGAAAATATTGCACTTCATGTCAGTGGTGCATTGACCTCGGCTGATAACCTTAAGGCCATTACCTTACATATCGGCCAGCGCTTTATCCCGCTGACCAGTATTGCCACGATAACGCTTCAGCCTGCTGAACCGCCGGCGTCAACCTTCCGGGTCAACGGCGAGCCTGGCATTGGCCTGGCCATCTCCATGGCCCCGACGGGTAATATGCTGAAATTTGGTCAGGCCATTCATGCGCGCATGGAGACGATTGCCGCCCAGCTCCCGCACGGCATCACGATGGTGAAGATCGCTGATCAATCCACCGTTGTTAAAACCGCCGTCAGTGGCTTTGTGCGGGTGCTGGCGGAAGCGGTACTGATCGTTCTGGCAATCTCGTTTTTCTCGCTGGGTTTCCGTGCCGGGCTGGTGGTCGCCGCTGCGATTCCCCTCGTTCTGGCCATGACATTCGTCGGCATGACAGTGGCCGGTATTGGCCTGCAACGCATTTCGCTGGGGGCTCTCATTATTGCGCTGGGTTTACTGGTCGATGATGCCATGATCACGGTTGAAACCATGGTTTCCCGCCTTGAGGCGGGAGACAGCAAAGCGCAGGCCGCAACCTTTGCGTTTAAAACCACCGCTTTTCCTATGCTGACGGGAACGCTGGTGATGATCGCCGGTTTTATTCCGGTCGGTTTTGCGGCCTCCAGCGCCGGTGAATATTGTTACTCCCTTTTTGCAGTCGTGCTGATCTCGCTGCTGTGCTCCTGGGTCGTGGCGATTCTGTTTTCCCCGGTTATCGGCACCTGGCTGTTAACTGAGCAGGTGACAGCCCCATCACCACCTCCCGGGCTGATGGCCCGCTGCTATCGTCGTCTGCTTGATCGGGTTTTACACTACCGCTGGACAACCGTGATAAGCGCCTTGTTATTGCTGGGAATGGGGATTGCAGGAACTACATTGATGCAGGGCGAATTCTTCCCCGCGTCCGATCGTCCCGAGCTGTTAGTGAATCTTTCGCTGGCGGCAAATGCCTCTCAAAGTGAAACGACACGGCGTACCGCACAGCTGGAAACCCTGTTGCGCGCCGATCACGATGTCGATCACTTCTCCAGCTATGTCGGCGCAGGTGCCGTGCGGTTTTATTTGCCCATGGAAGTCTTGCTGGACAATGAAAATGTGGCGCAACTGGTTGTGGTGACTAAGAACCTGGAAGCGCGCGATCGCGTTCGACGCCGCCTGGAGGCGACACTGGCGCGGGATTTCAGCGATCTGACTGCCCGTGTGGCCCCTCTCGAACTGGGCCCACCCGTCGGCTGGCCATTGAAATACCGCGTCACCGGCCCTGACTACAGCAAAGTACGGGACATCGCGGAAAAACTGGCTGCTCAACTTTCGCGTTCGCCGAATACGCGTGAGGTAAATATGACGGCTGGCGAGCCCGAGCGGGAAATCAATGTTGAGGTAAACCAGACTGCTGCACGCGCCGTCGGCGTCTCCTCAGAAAGCATTGCTTCCACACTGAATACTGTCATGTCCGGCAGTACCGTGACCACGGTTCGCGATCATAACCGGCTGATAGATGTGGTTCTGCGCGGCAACGATCGGGAACGACAGGACACAGCCATCTTAGACAGCCTGATGCTCAACACAGCTTCCGGGCAAAAAATTCCGCTTGGGCAGGTCGCCACACTGAAATGGCAGCTCGACGATCCGGTGATTTGGCGACGACAGCGTTTGCCCTATATCACCGTGCAAACCGATATTGCACCTGAGCAACGGGCCGAAACGGTGTCTGATCAACTGAGACCTGGCCTGGATACTCTGCGGGCAACCTTGCCCGCAGGTTACGCCATTGAAGAAGGTGGAACCGTCGCCGAGTCGAATAAAGGTAACAGTTCGGTGTTTGCCGTTTTGCCGGTCACCCTGTGCTGCATGCTTGTGTTATTGATGCTGCAGTTGAAGCGGTTCTTCAGAATGCTGCTTGCGCTGCTGATGGCACCTTTCGGCCTGCCGGGGATTGTCCTGGCAATGTTACCGGGTGGCACGCCGATGGGGTTTGTCGCACTGCTGGGCATCATTGCGCTGGCGGGCATGATTATCCGTAACGCCGTAATCATGATCAGCGAGGTAGACAGCCATGCGCAGGCTGGCATGGCACAGGGTGACGCCATCCGCCATGCCGCACTGCACCGGGCGCGTCCCATCCTGCTCACTGCCTGCGCGGCAATCTTCGGCATGTTACCTATTTCACATCAGGTTTTCTGGGGGCCAATGGCATTCGCGATCATCGGTGGGCTGATCACCGGCACATTGGTCACGCTGACCCTGCTGCCTGCCTCACTCAGCCTGATAATGGCATGGGAAAACCGCGGCGCGCCCCGATCGCGCACATGAGGGCGGCGAATATTGTCACTGGGTTACTGATCGCAGTGCGCAACGGAATGAGGCATACGGTCTTGGTATGGAGGGCATGAATGGCGCACAAGGCCTGCACAGTATCACTAGCGTGCATCGAAAGAGAGAAACGCGTCTTATGCGCCAAAAAGAAGGCTTTTCGCCACGCAAAACGCATATCAATAAGAAAGCGCTGCGATATCGCAGCGCTCGTGTTCTGGGCCTGAAGTGATCAGGCCCAGTGACAGCGCATCAGAAACTTTCCCAGTTAACCTTGTCTGCACCGGTGGCATTCAGTTGCGGTCTTTTTAACACAGGCGATGCATAGCTCACGGCTACAGGGGACGATACTGCCACCTGCGTGACGCTCTCGTTAACTTTGAACGTTGACACCAGTCTCGACAACGTTTCCGCCTGCTCCTGTAAAGATTTGGATGCAGATGAAGCTTCCTCAACCAGGGAGGCGTTCTGCTGCGTGACCTCATCCATCTGGCCGATAGCCTGGTGCACCTGCTCAATGCCTTTGCTTTGCTCGGCTGTAGCAGCGGCAATTTCATTAACCAGATCGGCAACCTGCTGAATAGCATGGCCCACGTTATCGGAGTTACTGCCTACGCTTGTTGCCTGCGTCAGCCCCTGTTCAACCTGCGAAACAGATGTGGTGATTAACTCTTTAATTTCACGAGCCGCGGATGACGAACGTTGTGCCAGATTGCGAACTTCTGATGCCACGACCGCAAAACCACGGCCATGCTCACCCGCACGGGCAGCTTCAACGGCGGCGTTAAGGGCCAGAATATTCGTCTGAAATGCAATACCTTCGATCAGCCCTGTGATATCAGATATTTTGGCTGAGCTACCGCGAATTTCATCCATCGTGGTCAGCATCTGACTCACGGCTTCGCCGTTCTGCCTGGACAGTTTATTGGCGTTATTGGCCAGGTTGCTGGCCTGGACTGCGCCCTCGGCATTTTGCCGTACGGTATCGCTGAGCGTAGCCATACTAACCGATGTCTCTTCCAGCGAGGCGGCCTGTTGCTCAGTGCGAGATGACAAATCTTCGTTGCCAGCCGCAATCTGCGTCGATCCTGTGCTGACGGATTGCGCCGCATGATTGACTGACAGCAGCGTAGTCGATACACGCTTAAGCAGATCATTAAACGCCATAGCCGTTTGACCAATCTCATCCTTTCTCAACACCGGCGCTAAGCGTGTCAGATCCAAATTGCTGCTCACTTCAGCCATGGTATCTTTGATGCTGGTAAGGCTACGTTTAATGCCAACAATAATATTTATTGAGAACGCACCGAGCAGCAAAATAACCAACAGTGATGCACAGGTCATCATCCAGACGGTCTTAGAATAAATCTGATTATTCTGTGCTCTGAGTGCATCACCAATCTGAATGTTCAGCTCAATTTGTTTAGTGAAATCAGACTCCATTTTACGTGCGGCAGCGCCAATGCCATTGTCACTTTGCAGGAGAGAAAGTGACAGTTCATTATTATGGCTACGTGACGCAGCAAGAAAAGCAGGTAACGCGCTGCGGACCGCATCGAGGTTACGATTGGCCCCAACGGTCATTTCTTTATCTTCATCACTGGAAATATCATTCGCCATATAATAATCATTTAATGACTTGATGTTATTAATAATGGTATTAATTTTTTGTTCTGCTTCAGCCTGCTTAGCGCTGTCTGTCGCCGTCTGATGGCGATACAGGGCCAGCCCCAGTTGGTTAGTTGCGCTAATTGACTTATTCAGATCTTTAATGCTGGGAATAGCATTAACCTGAACATATTCAAAGCGCGACTGAAAGCCCGAAATCACAGATAAAGAAACAGCAACAAGCGCACAAAGTGATAAAGCAAGCAAAGAAAATGCCAGCACTAAACGCTGCGTGATTGTCATAGAAAAAACTCCCCCGGATAGGTAAAAACTACAATTATTTTCACAGGCCTTTATCGGCAAATAACTAACCGGCTTTACAACGTAATTTTATTTCCAGAACCTTGAAAAAAAGAAAACAGCGACTATGACGGGATATTTTGTCACTAACAGAAACTATAGGGTTAAATGTGAACAGGTTGTTTCATTAAAATATAAATCCATGATAATAAGCGCATATTGCTACGCACCGCCTGTGCGTTAAAATAGAACGTTCTCCATAATGACAACCGCAGTTCGTGCAGCTAAGGTAGCGGTTTTTACACAGAGATAATGATGGAAAGGTTATTCGTTTATGGCACTTTGCGCCCGGGCCACAGTAATGCCCACATTCTCGACAGGGTCGGAGGCAACTGGCAGGCAGGTTTTGTAAGCGGCATTTTCTATCCTCAGGGGTGCGGGGCAGCCGCAGGCTTTCCTGGTCTGGTGCTGGATAGCCGAGGTCCGCGCGTTGAGGGTTACGTTTTTAGTTCTGATAATCTCTTATCATACTGGCCCATGCTGGACGAATTTGAAGACGGGTACGATCGCCTCAGGACGGAAGTGACCCTTGAAAACGGTGACACTGTCACCGCTTATGTCTATCAACTGCAACCGCAATGCACACCGCCGCGCGCATAAACAGCTAATGCGCGTTTGTCAGCGCTTTACGCCTGAACCACTGCATGGGGCGGGCAAACATTACCAGGTTACCGCTTAAAATCAGTAGCAAGCCGGCCACACTATGACTTTGCCAGGTATAGCCTTCAAAAAGTGTGGAGAACGATAACGCGACCAGAGGGAACATAAGTGTGGTGTAGGCGGCTTTGCCCGCACTTGTGCGTTTGATCAGGGTGAAATAAGCCCAGAAAGCAATGACGGAACCAAACACCGCCAGGTAAAGTAAGGCACCGAGATAAGTGAAGGTCCATTGCGGTGAGAAGCTGGCACCACGAATAATAGCGATAAGGCCCATAACGAGGGCACCATAAAACATGGCCCAGGCGTTGGTGGTCATTGTCTCAAGATGCCGACGCTGATGGCGCAGGCTGATCATATTGCCTAATGAAAAACCAAAGGTACCCAGTGCTGACAGCCCCATTCCCATGAGCGCGGTACTGTTCCAGTCGCTGATATGCAGATCGTGCCAGAACAGGACGACCATGCCGGTTAATCCCAGTGCGGCGGCAAACCAGAAACGGGGGAGTGGGCGCTGGCCAAAGAAAATATAACTGTTTACCGCGTTATAGAGCACGGCCATCGAAAAAATCACCGACTCCAGGCCTGTATTAATGTAAGCCGCAGCCGTGTAAAAACACCAAAAATTAAAGCAAAACACACAGCATCCCTGGATCAGACAAAACAGATGGTCCTGCCATGCCAGGCGGCGCAGGCGTCCCAGCAGCGTTAACAGGATCAGCATAATGACGCTGGCGATGGCAAACCGCCAGAATACCGAAACCGTGACATCTACAGGCCCCTGCTGTAAAAAAATAGCGATCCAGGTTGTTCCCCAAATCACGACCACAATGGCGTAAAGTATTGCGTTCATCGTTATCCCTCTGCCTCAGACTCTCTTCACTGTGACGTAATCGCGAGGGGTCGGCTTTCATCATGTTGCGGTCGGGTTGCAAAATCTTGCGCATTTTAGCGTGATACATCTGGCTACCTGACGTCTGTCATCCTAGACTGGACCTCTGTTTATCAAGCGGAAGCATGCCATGTCTCGCGTTTACGACACCTTTGAAACACTGCGTCAAAAAAAGGCCGTGCTGCGGGAATCGGTGATGCTTAATTCGGGCATCCGACTGGCCGCCTGGCACAACAAACAAGACCGCGTTACCGTTAACAGCAATCATCATACGCTCAGCCTGTATATTGCTGATGGTTATGAGAGTTACCACAAAACGGCAAACGGATGGCGCAACGGCGGCGGACCGAATAAATTTTGCCTGATGCCGCAGCACAGTGAATCGACCTGGGATGTACGCAGCGATCTCTCCTTCGTGCATCTCTACTGCACAGATGAGCACCTGCGAGAGGTCGGTGAAAAGATTTGGGATCGCAGCCCGGCCTCGTTATCCCTTGATGAAAAGATTTTTGCCAGTGATGACACGATTACGGCGTTGTATCGCCAGTTTTTACTTAGCTGCGACTGGCAGCAGCCAGCCAATCAGCTGATGCTGAGCACCGCCAGCACGTTGTTGTTAACCCATCTGATTCAACTCTATTCGTGTGTCCAGTGGCGGCTTCCCTCTGTCACGGGCGGACTTGCTCCCTATGTGTTGCGCAATACCCTGGCGTTTATTGATGCGCACCTGGCTCTGCCCCTTACTCTGAACGTTCTCGCCAGCCAGGCCAGTCTGAGTGAATATCATTTTGCCCGGATGTTTCGTCAGTCACTCGGCGTTGCACCTCACCAGTACGTGATGAAGCGCCGGATGGAAAACGCGCGTCAGATGATCGTATCGACATCATTGTCGTTAACCGAGATTGCACTGGAGAATGGTTTTAACTCACTGAGCCATTTCAGTAACCGGTTTAAGCAGGTGACCGGATCGACACCGTCGCAGTTACGCATGGCCAGCGGCCCTGAATTGTTGTGAATCGTCTCAGTCATGGACGAAGCATCCCGCGAGTTAACCTAAACCAATCCTCACACATTGGCGGTTCGTGCTTTGACGCATTGTGTAACCTGATTACACTACGTGCAGATTCATTCGGACGCCCTGTGACGGGATAACCTTCTTTTTACCCTTCCGATGAGTAAAACGCTTTCGTGATGGTTTTGCTCGCCCTGGGGCGACAGCAGGCTTCCCGTCGCGATGACTGGCCTTTTGTCCGGTTAATCATGAATCAGACCATAAGGACCACCGTCATGTTTATGTTCAAAAATGCGCTATTCCCGCCTCCCGGATGGACGGCATCCTTGCTGTAAGGCATCCGTAAAGCGTTTTTAAACGCGGAACGGCAATGCGGCGATCCTGCCTTGCACAACGGAACCACACCACTGACGTACTGGCAGACCTCACGCTGTTCCTGTGACGCGCTAACCCCTTTTTGAGTGAGGCGGCTTTACGCCTTTACCGGAAACCGGTGAGCCCCTGCTCTGCCTGAAGCCATGAAACAGACCTGTCCTGCCCCGATTTGTTGCTTTCTGCACAGTAGGGTCAGGCGCTCATCATTAACCAGGGAGGAATACTATGAATCGTTCATCCGAAACCGCGATAACCCTGATCTTTCTTTTTGTCGGCTTTATCGTGATGTCGGCAGGTATTTGGCAAATACTGACGCAGTGAGGGAAGGCAATGCGCAAGTTCACGCTTAACCAGATTTTTATTCAGGTTGTTGCCATAGCGGCCATCCTCATCCTGCTGACGATCGTGATTCGTTAACCACTCAGGACCAGACATTACCTGCGTCTGGTCCGTCAGATACCGGACCCGGTGGGCGCAGCGTAATGCCCACGACGGTGCCTGAGAACCCATTAAATTTTCTGGTCAAACATCCACTTTCGCGGAACACACGTAACCACCCCCCTTAAAACCTTCGCTTTCATAATCTTGCTCAACACCGCGCTATGCCTTATGCGCTACCGTCTGCTGGCAAAGGCTGAACGCCCCTGCAACCTTTTAAAAACCCTTAACAATTCATACTTTCTTTCAACGTCTCAGGGAATAATTATGAATGTATGCCACACTTTTTTTATTGGGGGACTGGCCGTAATCATGACGATGAGTAACGCGATGGCAACGAAAAATACTGAACTGACCGGATACCGTGAAGGCGCAAAGGTGATTGAAGTCCAACCTGTGCGCAACCAGATTGATGCGATCACTGGCGTGGTTTATTCGCAGATTACAACGCTACGATCGGTCAGACCGCTTCACATGTCATTACTGGTGCCCCGCACCGATGCAGTCAAACCCGCAATTGTTTACTTTCCGGGCGGGGGGTTTACCAGTGCCGACCACGAGAAATTTATTCAGATGCGCATGGCGCTGGCAGAAGCGGACTTTGTTGTGGCCGCAGCTGAATATCGTGTTGTACCGGATACCTTCCCTGCGCCGGTTGTTGACGGGAAAGCGGCCGTACGCTATCTGAGACAGCATGCAGAAACGTACGGTATCGATCCTCATCGTATTGGTGTTTTAGGCGATTCGGCAAGAGGCTGGCTGGCACAAATGCTGGGCATGACAAATGGTCAGACCGCTTTCGATCAGGGTGATTTTACAGAAACATCATCTGACGTCCAGGCCGCCGCCACGATTTACGGTATTTCAGATTTACGCAATATTGGCGAAGGCTTCTCTGAAGAGAATCAACAGGTGCATGCCTCACCGGCCGTCACTGAAGCCCTTTTGATTCATGGACCGGCCTTCCACGATTTTGCAGGCGCGTCTGTCATGGATGATCCTGATAAAGCCCGTCAGGCAAGTCCCATGGGCCATCTTGCGAACCCCAAACCGCCTTTCCTGATTATGCACGGTGACAAAGATTCACTCGTTTCACCGCATCAAAGTGCGCAACTCTTTGATGCGCTTAAAAAGGCAGGTGATCAGGTTGAGTACGTCGTGGTGAAAGGTGCAGAACATGGTGATGAGGTCTGGTATCAACCTGACGTCATCCGCCTGGTTGTGAACTGGTTTTCAGAGGTGCTGCACCCTGATACACGAACAGGCAGCAAGAGCACAGCCAATTTAAACGACAATTTGTAATGCACCAGGCAAACCACTTTATGTGGTTTGCCTGGTCATCAGTCTGCTGACACGTCAGCCATCAGGTCAGCGACAGTCTGTTTTGCCCCTTTGTCCAGTAGATGGAGATAGGACTTAACCACCTGCTGCACAAAACAGGGATTATCGGGCAGCGTGTGGCCGAATATAGCTTCCAGTCCTAACAGCGCTTTTACCCTCGCCTCCCCTTCTACGCTGCCGTCAACGGCGGTTCGTATAGACGCCAATAAAGGATCGCAGATCTCAATCTCTTTTCCCTGGTCATCCTTACCGCTGACATAGCGCATCCATGCGGCAATACCTAATGCAAGCAGATCAAAACGGCTGCCACGCTTGAGGTGCCAGCAAACGGAATGTAACCAACGTTGCGGTAACTTCTGGCTGCCATCCATCGCAATTTGCCAGGTACGATGCTGTAGCGCGTGATTTTCATAGCGTGCAATCAGCCGATCGGCATAATCGATCAAATCAACGTTCTTAACGGTTAGCGTCGGTGCCTGTTCTGTCAACATTAAGCGTCGTGCCGCAAGGCGAAAGTTCGGGTCCTGCATACAGTCATAAATATGCTCATAACCCGCAAGGTTGCCCAGGTAAGCCAGAAATGAATGGCTGCCGTTCAACATACGCAGTTTCATCTCTTCGTAAGGCAGCACGTCTTTGACTAACTCTGCACCGGCTTTTTCCCATGCCGGCCGCCCTGCGACGAAATTATCCTCAATAACCCACTGGCGAAAGGGCTCACAGGCTACCGCGACGGGATCGGCCACCTGAATAAGCGCCGCGATCGCGTCAAGACTCTGCGGATTCATCGCCGGTACGATACGGTCCACCATGGTTGAAGGGAACGTCACCTGCTGTTCAATCCAGTCTGCCAGGACGTTGTCACGTTGTCGGGCAAAAGCACGCACGACCTGACCGATCACTTTTCCGTTTTCTGGAATATTGTCGCAGGACAACACAGTAAACGCAGGCAGACCAGCAGCCTTGCGACGCGCCAGTGCTTCAACGATGATCCCTGGCGCAGAAAGCGGCTGGTGAGGCTGAGCCAGATCAGCGACAATCTGAGGATGGTCGCGCATCAGCTCGCCCGTTGCCGGTGAATGACAATAGCCTTTCTCAGTAATCGTTAAGGAAACGATGGCAATTTCGGGCTGACACAGGGCGTGAAGTACGGCTTCGGTTCCATCGACCTGAGCGTGAAGCGCCTGCTTCACCACACCAATCACGCGCCCTTCCCAGCCATGAGCCGACATTTCTGCCACGCTGTACAGTAATCCCTGACGTTTCAGATCGGCAATCTGTCGTTCCCCGCCGATGAGATTAACTTCGACGTAGCCCCAGTCGCTGTTATGTTCTGCTGCAAGAACATCGGCATAGACCGCCTGATGAGCCCGATGAAAAGCACCGAATCCAAGATGGACAATACGCGGGACGAGCTTATTCCTGTTCCATTTTGGAACCGTCGCCTTCGCATTCAGTAGGGTAGTTTGCATTTCTTTCTCACCTTATTTTTTATTAGCTGCGTGGACACTGACGTTAAATAACGGCAGCACCAGGAGATCGCCTTGATGTTTTCCTGTGCGGCGCCGTTTGGATCAAGCGCCTGAGAACACCACGGCAAAAGGAAAGTTTTTAAAACAGAATTGGTGCGGGAAGCCTATCGTCAGCGGCAGAATTGTTCCACTACCATACCAGTTATAATTAAAAAATGTGATGAATGGCAATTATGTCTTTGGGTAAAATTGCATTAATTAACAAAGAAAATAAAAATCACAACTTCTTTATAACTATAAATATTGCTGGCACTACAGAAGAATTAACCTTCAAACAGGCTGATACGTATTAGCACGCTGTTTTGCGGTTCGGGTGAATAACCAAAATTTAAAAAAATCCGAAAGATTGCTTTTAAAAAGGGCCAACCTCATCAGGCGTCATGTATAAAAAGACTTAATCGCACCAATGGGTTTAAGAGCACTCGGGTTTGAGGATGAGCTATTTCGCTACGGACAAAACGGAAATCAGGCAGAAACTCAACGCCGTATTTGACTGGCGGGACATTAACGCTGAACGCTTTTTATTCCCCCATCTGGCGTCATTCGACGTGTACGTGGTAAGGCTGTCAGTTATGCCTCTGTGGAGCCGGAGCATTTTGGAAACCAGCCCGATACGGTGCTGTATTGATATTGCACCCGCATACGATGACAGACACCCGTTTCCCGACGCGTCGCTGTATTAAGGTTATATCGGTTCAGGTGCCTGTTTTATCGCGAAGGTTTGCACAGCCGCCCAGAAGCCGTATGCAGGGCAACGCAATCATGTCACCCTGAGCCTCCCTTCCCGCACAACGCTATGCTTGCGTAATTTGCAGCGCCATATCAATCGAGATAGCCATACTTTCGGGATTCGCTTTACCGGTCCAGGCAATGTTAAAGGCCGTGCCATGATCGGCTGAGGTGCGCAGGAACGGTAAGCCTGCGGTAATGTTTACGCCGTCGTAGAAGCCCAACAACTTGAGCGGAATATGGCCTTGATCATGATACATAGCCACAACAATGTCATACATGCCCTCATTGCATTGCATAAATACGGTGTCCGGCGGGCACGGGCCATAGACGTTTATGCCCTGCGCCTTCATCGCGTCAATCGCCGGTGTCAGCACGCGAATTTCCTCATCTCCGAACAACCCATTTTCACCCGCGTGTGGGTTAACGCCCGCAACCGCAATACGCGGCTGGCTATAACCGACCCGGCGCAAAAACGTATCGGCAATTCTGATTACCGTTTCAACGCGCGCCTGGCTGAGCGTATCCAGGAATGTCCGCAGAGAAATATGCGTGCTGACGTGGATCACTTTGAGTTTATCAGTGTAGAGCACCATCGAATAATCTTTGGTGTCAGTTAATTTTGCCAGTAATTCCGTATGGCCTGGATAATGATGGCCGGCCATATGCAGCGCTTCTTTATTCAGCGGAGCCGTCGCAATCGCTTTCACGTCACCGCGCATCGCCATTTCTGTTGCACGTTTGATGCATCGATAAGCCACATCGCCCGCTTCAGGCTGCACAACCCCACACTGTAGTGCCTCCGGATGTGCCACTTTCTCATCGATAATATGAATAACGCCGGGCATAAAGGTGGCTTCGGACACGTTATTAATGACGTTTAATTCCGCCTGCGGCGTTATGTTCATTGCCAGTATGCGGCGGAACGTTTGTACACAACCGATAACCACAACGGGCGAACCCGCTAACGCGCCCTCGGTTAAGGCCTTAATAATAATTTCAGGACCGATCCCAGCCGGGTCGCCCATCGTAATCGCCACAACATTCGTCACTTATTTTCTCCTCAACGACGCTCAAAATTTTTAAAGGGGGAGATTCATTACCCAAACACCGGCTTTCGTTAATACCGCCTGACGTCAGTCACAACCGGATGCATGCCCACCAGGAACATATTCCGCCGCCCTTCTGTGCCGCGTTGCGTCCGGGCCGAGACGGTTGCAGCAGCCCATTTAGCCATCCCTGACGCCTTGTCGCTAAAATCAGCCCAGCGTGCAAACCCGCATTGCCGTCGTTGAGCGATTTCACTCATCCGGTCAACGGTCAGAGATATGGCCCTCTTGTTTTGTCGCCCCATGTCGTCAAAAGCGCCTGAAGATCAGAGCCACAACGCACCTCATCAGTTTTACCCCTCACCTTAATGATTATATTCAATCACATTAGATTATATGTGAGCAAGATCAATTTAATAAAGCGCCATTTTATTTATAAATTTAGCCAGTGAGTGAGCGAAGTTAAGCGGAATGAAGAATTTCAGTCATTTATGGGGAGACAGACGTGGCATTAATTAACAGCACAATATTGAGCGGTTCCGACGCGATAAAGGCACTGACGCCGGTCGTCGCGGACAAACAACACCTGCTGGTTTTAACAGACAAGAACATTGTAAATTTGCCCGCGACCACGCAAATCATGACATTGCTCAGTCAGGATGGCCGTCACGTTAAACTGATCGATGATGTTCCGGCAGAACCCACGCATACCGATGTTGAAGCAGTGCTGTCGCGTACAGCAGGTAAAACGTTTGATTTAGTGGTGGGCATTGGCGGTGGAAGCGTACTGGATGTGGCGAAGCTGCTTTCTGTGTTATGTCACGTTGCGTCACCCTCCCTTAAGGCGCTGCTTGATGGCGGGAAAATTACAGCCCGTTTACCCTCACTGCTTATTCCCTCGACGGCGGGAACGGGTTCGGAAGCAACGCCCAATGCTATTCTGGCTATCCCTGAAAAAAACACCAAATCAGGCATCATTTCCCCTGTGATGCTGCCGGACTATGTCGCGTTAATTCCAGAACTGACCACCAGCATGCCTGCGCATATCGCCTCATCAACGGGCATTGATGCACTGTGCCATTTACTGGAATGTTATACCGCCACCATTTCGAACCCTATGGGTGACAACGTTGCGCTGATGGGCCTGCATAAGCTGTTCCGGAATCTGGAAACATCCGTCACTGAACCGCATAACCTGAACGCGAAGCTGGAAATGCTATGGGCTTCTTATTATGGCGGCGCGGCAATCGCGCACGCCGGCACCCATCTTGTTCATGCGCTTTCGTATCCTCTGGGAGGCACTTATCACCTGCCTCACGGCGTCGCCAATGCCATTCTGCTGGCACCCTGTATGAAAGTGGTGCGCCCGTTTGCCATCGACAAATTTGCCACTGTCTGGGACCTGATTCCGGGCGCCGATATCACATTGACCCCGGAAGAAAAATCGCACGCGCTGGTCGACTATCTCGCCAAATTAGTTAAACGGCTCAATCTGCCGGATAACCTGGAAACATTAGGTGTGCCGTCAGGTGATATTGATGCGCTGAGCGAATCTGCACTCAATGTGAAGCGTTTAATGAACAATTCACCCTGCGCTGTAAGTCATCAGGATGTGGCTGATATTTACCGGACCCTGTTCCCTAAAATTTAACCGCCGAAAGGAGTGGGTAAAGATGAAAAAAATAGAAGGTGTACTTACAGCGATTGTGACGCCTTTTACTCAGGAAGGTGATCTTTATCTTGATGAACTGAAACGCCAGGTTACCCGACAACTCAATGCCGGTAACGGTATTTTTTGCGGCGGCACAAATGGTGAGTTCTTTGTTCTCAACGAAAAAGAAAAGCTTACTGTTACAGAAACCTGTGTTAACGAAGTGTCGGGGCGGGCAAAGGTTGTTGCCCATATTGGTGAGATCTCGACCCGGGACACCCTTCGCCTGGGTAAACAAATTGAAAAGCTGGGCGTGGATGCGGTTTCAGTAATCACGCCCTATTTTGTGCCGTTAAATCAACGCGAACTGATTAACCATTACACGGCAGTTGCGGATGGCCTTTCCGTACCGGTTTTTCTGTACAACATTCCGGCCAGAACAGGCAATACGATTGAACCAGAAACCGCCCGCACCCTTGCTGCCCATCCCAATATCATTGGTGTAAAAGACAGTGCCGGAAGTTATGAAAGCCTGCGCGACTATCTGGACGCGGTAAAAGAATGCGATAACTTTGACGTGCTTAACGGCCCCGATTCACTTATCCATCAAGGCTTTGTTGAAGGGTGCTCTGCCTGTATATCAGGTCTGGCTAACGTTGCACCGCACCAGATAAATGCGATCTGGTCACGCTTTCATGCCGGCGATATTGACGGATCACGTCAGGCGCAGGAACAGGTCACAGGGTTACGCACCGATCTTTATAAGGTCGCCTTTTCACCTGCAGCAGTAAAAAAAGCGCTACAAATTTTAGGCCATAACGTGGGCGAGAGCCGTTATGCCATTCATTTTGACGCTGCGCAGAAAGAGGAAATTCGCAGAATCATTAACCTGTACCTGAAATGATAATAAGAATTTATAAATTTTAAATACCGGGAGCATAAAGCGCTCCCCGAATTTATCTTGCTCTATCTGAGGCTATAATGAAAACATTCAACGCTCAGGACACCCTGATAATTATCGGCATTGTATTGGCATATATTCTTTTTACCACCTGGCTGACATTCCGGTTACGTAGTAAAAACTCGGGCGATTTTATGGAAGGCTCAAGAGCCATGCCAGCCTTTATTGTAGGTATTCTGCTGATGTCAGAATATATCGGTGCAAAATCGACTATCGGCACGGCTCAGGCCGCCTTTGAAGGTGGGATTGCCGCGTCCTGGTCAGTCATTGGCGCCGCTATTGGCTTTCCCCTTTTTGGCATGATTCTGGTAAAACGCATTTATAATACGGGTAAAATTACCATCTCGGGTGCGATTGCTGAAAAGTACGGTAACAGCACCAAAAATATTATTTCACTGATCATGATTTATGCCCTGCTTTTGGTCAATGTGGGAAATTATGTCAGTGGTGCGGCGGCAATCGCCACTGTATTACACGTGACATTGCCGGTTGCCGCTTTTATTACGGCTGTAGTCAGTACGTTCTATTTTGCCTTCGGCGGTTTAAAAGGAATCGCCTGGGTCACCATGCTACACAGCGCGCTGAAATATTTTGGTATCCTGGCTATTCTTTGGTTTGCATTGTCACAAACGGGTGGCCTCAAGCCTATGATCAATGAAATGCCCGCTTATTACTGGACCTGGGACGGTAATATCGGCGCGTCAACCATTGTCGCCTGGCTTATCGGGACGATTGGCTCGATCTTCTGCACCCAGTTTGTCATTCAGGCTATCTCGTCGACCAGAAGTGTGAAGTCGGCGCAGCGCTCGACCTGGATTGCCTTTCTGTTCTGTATGCCGATTGCGTTGGCGATTGCCGTTATCGGTGTGGCAGCCAAATATCTCCACCCCAATATTGACAGCCTGTATGCATTGCCGGTGTTTCTGCAGGATATGAATCCCTGGCTGGCTGGTCTGGTAACGACCTCACTGGTTGCCTCTATATTTGTCAGCGTCAGTACCGTTGCCCTGGCTATCGCGTCGCTGGTGGTGAAGGATTTCTATGTGCCTTATTTCAAACCCACGACAGAGCAGGAATTTAAAACCACGCGCTGGTTGTCGCTGCTGATTGGCTTTCTGCCGCTGATCTTTGTCCTGTTTGTCCCTGAAGTTCTGAAACTGTCCTTTTTTACCCGAGCGATTCGCCTGTCTATTACCGTTGTCGCGGTCATTGCCTTCTATGCCCCGTTCTACAGAAGTACTCGCGGTGCCAATGCCGGCCTGATTGGTGCGTGTGTCGTGACCTCAGTCTGGTATCTGGCAGGCGATCCGTTCGGTATTAATAACATGTATATCGCGCTACTGACGCCCGCATTGATCATGGCGATTGACCATATGATCCCCAGCAAAGCCAGAACCGCAGCGGCTGAACACGCCAGAGCTGCCGCAGGAAAAGGAGAATAAAATGACTGTAACCGTAACGCGCGATGGCATCCTGACGCCATGGGAAAAAGATGACCGCGTACTGACCGCAATGCTGCCTTCGTCATGCCCACAGAACCACGCCGCCAATATTTTACCGCTGCACGATGGTTCCCTGCTCTGCGTCTGGTTTGGCGGCACACAGGAAGGCATAGCCGATATCTCTGTCTGGTGCTCGCGCTTACCTGCAGGCAGCCATATCTGGAGTGAGGCGGTAAAACTGTCTGACGATCCAACCCGTTCTGAGCAGAATCCCGTTCTGTTCCTCGCGCCCGACAACGTGCTGTGGCTGTTGTGGACCGCACAGCTGTCCGGTAATCAGGATACGGCGATTGTCCGCTACCGCCAGTCTGGCGATCTGGGTAAAACCTGGGGGCCCATTGACACGTTACTGGATAAACCTGGCACCTTTATTCGTCAGCCCATCACCGTGCTGGAAAACGGCAACTGGTTACTCCCGGTGTTTTACTGCCGCACACAGCCGGGTGAAAAGTGGGTGGGTAACGACGATATCAGTGCGGTGAAGATTTCATCCGACCAGGGTCAAAGCTGGCGGGATGTGGTTGTGCCGGAAAGCCTGGGGTGCGTGCATATGAATATCACTGCCCTGCAGGATGGTTCGCTGGTTGCCCTTTACCGCAGCCGTTGGGCAGACAATATCTATCTCAGCCGCTCCACCGATGGTGGTGAGAGCTGGTCAGCGCCTGAAGCCACGGTGTTACCTAACAACAATTCGTCAATTCAGGTGACGACGCTGCAAAGTGGCGAACTGGCGCTGGTGTTTAATAGCATGAGTGCAGCCGGGGCAACGGAACGTCGCGCGTCACTCTATGATGAGATCGATGACGGTGACGGCAGAAAGGAGCCAGAAGCAACCGGACGAAGCGCTTTCTGGGGGGCGCCACGCGCCCCAATGACTGTCGCAATTTCCGCCGATGGCGGCAAAACCTGGCCGTGGCAGAAAAACCTGGATGAAGGTGACGGTTACTGTATGACAAACAATTCTCAGGAAAAACTGAACCGTGAGTTTTCCTACCCGAGCATTAAACAGGATGCACAGGGTACCTTACATATCGCGTATACCTATTTCCGCCAGGCGATTAAATATGCGCGCGTCACACCCGACTGGGTGAAGGAGTAAGCAGATGATTATCGGCAATCTGAACGCCCTGCCGCTGGCAGGGTTACCCGAATCCTTACTGGCTCTGCTCCGGTTACCCGACTGTTCTCTTGAAGCACTGGCCGCAAGGGATATCGGTAGATGGCAGCCGGAAAATGCAGCGTGGTTTTGCACGATCCAACAGGCCACCACCCAGGACGCCACGCTGCGTCATACGGAATACCACCATCTTTGGACTGACATTCAGGTGATGCTGGAGGGTGAAGAGGTCATTTATGCTGGCACCCAGTCCATTGCCAGGGCCGGAGATGAAGAGCGCAAACCCGATTTGTATGTCGCGCAGCCAGAACCATTACCGGTTAACATCACTTTGCGTAAGGGAGACTTTGCGGTCTTTTTGCCCGGTGAACCCCATCAGGCCCTGTGTGCCGCAGGCGCGCCAGTAGCCGTTCGTAAAGCCGTCTTTAAGGTACCGAAATCGATGTCAGGAGGTTGAGATGCGTCACGCTATCGTTACAGGCTACAGTTCTGGCATCGGCAAAGCGATTACTCAGGATTTATTGCAAAAGGGCTGGAAAGTTACGGGGCTGAGCCGGACGCAGGGCGAGGCAGCCTTACCCAACCTCAACGGCATCGCCGTTGATCTCACTGATGCCGATCAACTCAGGTCGGCAATCAGCGGGCTTGATACGCCGGATGCGCTGATTCACGCCGCAGGAATGATCGTCGCCGCCCCGCTGGGCGAACTGGACGGAGCGGCCAGCAAACGCTTGTGGTCGTTGCACGTTCACGCAGCCGAAGTGCTGATCAATCACTTTGCGCCAACGCTTAAGCCAGGCAGCAGGATCGTCGTTATCGGCAGTCGTACCTCGCGCGGTGCCGCCAATCGCTCGCAGTATGCGGCAACCAAAGCGGCGCTGGTTGGCATGGTCCGCTCATGGGGAATGGAACTGGCTCCTCGGCAGATTACGGTGAATGTTGTCGCTCCCGGCGCAACCGAAACGCCGATGCTGACCAAACCTGAACGGGCCTCATCCGCCCCCATCCTGCCGCCAATGGGACGCCTGATTCAGCCAGAAGAAGTGGCTTCACTGGTGAGTTATTTACTCAGTGAACGCGCTGCTCCCATCACAGGTCAGGAGCTGGTGATATGTGGAGGCGCTTCACTTAAAGCCTGATTCGCCGCGTGGTTAAACCCGCGTTTACCGGCTGGTTTAACCACGGCTGTCGCGCTTATTCCGGTGAAATGACGTGAGCCCTTCCCCTTTTTTATTCACATTACGTCACGGGCTTTGCCCGCATAGCGATCTAAAACTCTTCCGGCTCGCCGGGTAGCGGTTCGGTCAGTTCCTGCCCTTTCACACCCGCGTACGTGATAATCAGCTCAGCAGGACTTTCCAGCGTAAAACCACGATGCGCACTGTTGATGGTTTCATTCAACGCTTCACCAGCCTGAAAAGTTTGCTGCTCACCCGTTTCTTTATCCTCCACCACTAACGTCCCTGAAAGGACAAATGCTGCATTGGGCATCGGATGAGTATGCCAGGGCAAGGCGGTTTGCGCCGGAAGGGTTAAGCGTATGACTGTCAGTTCGGGTTGGCCCTGCGGATAAGCGTCAATATGTTGGCCATTCCATGCCTGGCAACTTTTGAGCAGCGTTACCGCCTTAATTTCTGATGCTGATGCGTTATCGCTGTTTTCACCTGACATCGTTTCTCCTGTTAATGACGCCCCGGGCCGGGCTGAGTGACTTGTTTAAAAATAGCTGATAATTCGCCAGCACACTTAATATCAGCAATTGAAAGGCGGCAGAGACAGCGATAACAGCGCTGATGTTTTTTTATCCCAATCAGAGCATGATGGTTATATCTTATAGCGACGCGTAAGTACGCAATACCGTGAATTTGTATTAGGCTTTCGGCATCAAATACTGACGGGAATCCCTACACATGAAAGGTTTATTGACGGCGCTAATCGCCAGTTCCGTATTATTATTGTCCGCCTGCTCGCCTGATAACGATCATAAAGTGAAAGTGGCTATTAATACGGGTCCTGATGAAGCTATCTGGAAAGAAGTACAGAAAGTAGCCAAAGATAAGTATCAGCTGGATGTTGAAGTGCTGAACTTCAATGATTATGTTTTGCCCAATGAAGCACTGAATAATAAAGAAGTGGATGCGAACGCCTTTCAAAGCCTGCCTTACCTTGAAGAGCAGTCAAAGGAGCGCGGCTATAAATTTGCCGTTGTGGGCAAAACGTTTGTTTTCCCTATCGCTGCCTATTCGCACAAAATTAAAAATATCAGTGAGCTGAAGGATGGCGATACCATTACGATATCAAATGAAGCCACCACGCTTGGACGCAGCCTGCTGCTATTACAGGCTCAGGGGCTGATTAAGCTAAAAGACGGTGTGGGTTATTTACCAACATCGCTGGATATTACCGATAATCCCAAACATCTGAAGCTGGTCGAAGTGGATACACCACAGCTTACCCGCACGCTGGACGACCCAAACGTCACCCTTTCCATTATTAATACCAACTTCTCTGCGCAGGCGGGGTTATCTGCTCATCGCGATGGTTTGTTTATGGAAAGCGCCTCTTCGCCGTACGTTAACGCCCTGGTTTCACGTCAGGACAATAAAGACAGCGATAAGATTCAAAAGCTGAAAGCTGCATTTCAGTCTCCTGAGGTCGCAGCAAAAGCAGAAGACGTTTATAAAGGCGATGCCATTAAAGGTTGGTAAATCCGCTAGCCTGGGGCAAGTCGCGCAGCAGGCGGCCTGTTCCAGGCATAACGTGCCGTCAGGCGGCAGCGCCTTTGGTTTGTGCGGACAGATGCCCGGCCCATAAGCTGGCAATCCACCGGACCCCTTTCGTGGTAAACCGCGCCTGTGAGAAGGTATGCTGATTTTCTGCCGTTCCTGCGTGCAGGGTAAAGTAACCCGCCTGCAGATGGTAATGCTGTGGTGTCAGTGCGCCCTTTTCACGGTACATGATATTGCGGTCAAGCAGAAACTGACGAAAATCCGTTTCTTTCACTTTCAGCATTTTACACAGCTGACGAAAACCGAGCGCGGTGTCCACATTCACGAAATCGTCGAAAAAGGCGGCTTTTGGCGCAGATTCGGCCAGTTGCTTTTCTGCAGCACGGCGCTGTTCAAACTGCTCCGCCCAGGCGCGGGCCGCCTCGGCGGGATTCGTGAAATCAGGGAGATGAATGCGTTCTTCACGCGCCTGCCAGCGATCAAGCGCTTCCGCGGTAAAGCCAGGCGAAAGCCGGGCCACCGCCAGAAGGGAATCGCGTTTATTCAGGTGATATTCCTGGCGCATTTCGCCCTGGTGTTCATAGAGATTGACCAAAAGTGGCTGGGACAGGCGCTGTGCCGTTTCAAGGCTTTTGATTAACCGTTTAACTTCACCATGTGTATTTCCGGTCATTTGAGCAATTTCCCGGCTACTCATTGTGATGGCATGATCCGTTGCGTTGAAAGTTTCTGTCGACATCATCATGGGCTTTACCCCCTAATCATTCCAGACAACACCCAGCGGGCAGTGGAATAATTATACAATTACCTGTTTAAATATCCAGTATTATTTTTAAGCAACATCATAAATGGAATGCGTTACACAATCGAACAGCGATCGCGATACCGGAGGCACGCAAAGCATGGCCCTGTGCTTTTCACCTTGCCAGGGAACCCAGGGCACACGCGGAAGACCGCAAAAGCGAGTGAAAGGTAAGCGCACGGGGTTTACATCGGTTTATACTGTCCGCTATTCATCACTGAATTCAGCCGGATACTGCTGTCCGGCAGCGTGATCGATGTCTTTATGATGTGTGACTGGCAATGGTACGCATCAGAGAATTTATAGTCATTCGGGAAGATGAGCGCGTCTGCCGATCTCTCAGGAACCGGATGTCACGTTGACTGGAGTAAGTTATGCAACCGTTAAGAGTCGCCTTTATCAAGGCAAACTGGCACAGCGAGATTGTTTCTCAAACCCTGGCTGGATTTCAGCAGGAAATGGACAACAGCAGCACGCCCTGTGAAATCAAAACCTGGGATGTGCCTGGCGCCTTCGAAATGCCGTTACTGGCACAACGCCTGGCACAAACTGGTAAGTTCGATGCAATCGTCTGTGCGGCTCTGGTCGTGGATGGTGGCATTTACCGCCACGATTTTGTCGCTCAGGCCGTCGTGAACGGACTCATGCAGGCACAACTGGCGACCAACGTGCCCGTGTTTTCCGTCTCACTGACACCACATAATTTTCAGCCTGCCGATGAATTCATTCGCTTCTACACCGAGCATTTTGTGAAAAAAGGCAAAGAAGCGGCACGCGCAGTCCGTCAAATTCACGCCATTTCACTGTAAACGCACGTGGTTTTGTCTGTTTAACAGTCTGTTTATCACAGCCAGGCGGCGCGCTTATCCAGAGTGCCGCTATTTCAGGAGACAGTATGGAAGCCCCACGCCAGCCTTTACCACCGTTTACCGATGTACAACAGGCCATAACGAAAGTGCGTCTGGCCGAAGATGCCTGGAACAGCCGCGACCCCGAACGCGTTTCACTGGCTTACTCACCTGACAGCGTCTGGCGAAATCGCGATATCTTTCTGAGCGGACGTAGCGAAATCGTGGCGTTTTTGCGCGAGAAATGGCAGCGAGAAGCCGAGTATCGGCTGATAAAAGAGCTGTGGAGTTTTCACTCAAACCGCATTGCGGTTCGGTTTGCCTATGAATGGCATGACAGCGCGGCAAACTGGTTTCGTTCTTATGGCAATGAAAACTGGGAATTTGACGAGAATGGTTTCATGGTCAGGCGCCACGCCAGCATAAACGACGTGGCGATTGCCGAGAGTCAGCGTTTGTTTCACTGGCCTCAGGGCCGCCGACCGGACGACCATCCTTCACTCAGTGATCTTGGCCTGTAGGCAATTTCCGTGAAACATGTCTGAGATCCACCTGACGCACCTTCTCGCGTCGGGTGAGACAGAAAAGAACAGCACCATATTGTCTGAACCGTTCACCTTCAGGCCGTAAACAGCAGCCCTGACTTTTCCACTACCTGGGCATTTTAGTTCCGGCAAGGCTGTTCACGCCGACAATTCAGGTCAGTCACATCGGACTGACCCTCCCGCCTGATGCCTTAACCTTGTTCCTGCGCAGCGTCGTTTGATTTAGGCTGCTCAACAAAGGTCGCTTTATTGCGCGTCACCGTGTAGGCCACTTTTTTCACGTCGTTAGGTGACGTTGTCACCTCAAGGGGATCAATGGTTACGCGTCCCAGACCAAATAAGGTACGGACGTAACCGCCGACTTCATGTTTACCCGCCGGGACATGCAGGACTTTACTTTCGCCATTCGGCAATTCGCCAGCATCTTTACCATCCACGGTCAGGTAAATATGGGAACCGTCGTCAGCACGCGTAATCACATGAGAGACATCAATCTGCGTTTGTCCTTCGGCAAAGGCGTCAGCAGGATTGGCGGCAGGCTGCTTTTTGGCGCAGCCTGACAAGGCAGTGGCGACCGCGAGTGCGGCAAACAGATAACGATAACGCATTGTGGCTGTGTGACTCCCTGACAAATGAGCACGTTATTTTAGCGATTTCAGAGCATGATGGAAGCCCGCAGGCGCTCGGCATGCTCTGAATTTTGTCAGTAAGCAATGCGAAGGGTAACGAGAAACAGCCTGGCTGAACAGAGGTCGCCTGGCACAAGCGTGCCAGGCCTGATCGCGATCAGCTAAAGACCATTCCGCCATCAACCAGGATAGACTGGCCGGTAATATAATCCGAGTCCGGTCCTGCGAGGAAGGCTACACAGGCGGCCACATCGTCGGGCTCGGATAAACGGCCCAGTGTGATTCTTTTGGCGAAGGCCTCGGTACCATAACCTGCAGGCTGACCTGCGGCTTCGGAAATTTGCCGATCAATTTCTGCCCACATGGGGGTTTTGACAATGCCCGGACAAAAACCGTTTACGGTAATGCCCGCCGGTGCAAGATCCCGGGCTGCCGTTTGGGTCAGACCGCGCACGGCAAACTTACTCGAACTGTATATCGCCAGTTCAGGATTTCCGACGTGGCCAGCCTGGGAGCAGGCATTAATGATCTTTCCGCCGTGCCCCTCCGCTGCAAAGGCTTCAACCGCGGCCTGCATCCCCCAAATCACGCCTTTCACGTTGACGTTGTAGACTTTATCAATGATGTCTTCCGTAATGTCCTGAACAGGCGTGGACGGCGCAATCCCGGCATTATTGACAATGACATTAAAGTCGCCCAGCACTTCACGTGCCTGCTCAACCGCGTGAAAAACCTGATCACGCTTCGATACATCAACCTTGATGGCTAATGCACTGCCCTGCGCTTTTTTAATTTTTTCCGCGACCTGAGAAGCGGTATCAAAATTAAAATCCGCTACCGCAACGGCAAAGCCATCTTTCGCCAGGCGTAACGCAATCGCCTCACCAATGCCCTGGCCCGCACCTGTTACCAGCGCCACTCGATTTTTCATCATCATGTCCTCCGTTCCTTCGTGATTAAAGAAGCTGACTCAGATGGAGTTGTCCCATCAAAAGGGGGTTGTCCGCATAATCCACCGGTACAGCCACAACCGCCGGCCCCTGCACATCCATTGCTTTGCGCAGTGTCGGCTCAAGTTCAGCTGCGCTGGTCACCGCAAACCCCGCAGCGCCAAACGCCTCGGCATAGGCTTTAAAATCAATGGGCCCAAAATTGACACCGGACACACGTTGATATTTTTTCTCTTCCTGCATCGCCACCATGTTGTAGGCATTGTCGACCCAGATAATGTGCAGGATATTGGCGTTGAGCCTGACCGCCGTTTCCAGCTCCATACTGGACTGGAGAAAACCGCCATCCCCTGATACCGACACCACTTTACGTGATGGATCGACAAGCCAGGCACCGATAGCCCAGGGCAGCGCAACGCCCATGGTTTGTTGTCCGTTAGAAATCATGATTTGACGCGCACGGAAGCTGTAGAGGTAGCGGGCAATCCAGATATGAAAACTGCCCATGTCCACGGTAAGACTGACGTCACTGTTGATGATGTCCTGCATCGCCCGGACAATACGCAGGGGATGAAGTGCAAACTGATTCAGACTGGCCCCCTGAAGCGCCAGTAACTGTCGCTGTTGTTGGCGATCGTCCAGTATGCTGGCAGCCTGCTGACTAAGTTGTAAGGGTGAGGTTATCCGCGTCGCCAGCTTGCCCACCGTTGCCGCGATATTCCCCACTAACTCAGCATCAGGTAAATAGCGGTTGTCGGTTTCCGCCGGGACGACATCAATATGAATTAACGTCGCATTACCGGTATTCCACATCGCCGGTTCGTACTCAACCGGGCTGTAGCCAATCGTGATAATCAGATCCGCCTGCTGGAGTAGTTTGTCACCGGCCTGGTTATTGAAAAGACCCACGCGGCCAGCAAAACGGGAAAAGTGCTCCTGACGTATCGCGCCTGCTGCCTGATAGGTGCTGGTAACAGGGATATGGCTGCGGTTTAACAGATCGTGAATGGCCTCGCTGTTCTCAGGCTGGCTTGCCATCAGGCCAAGCAGAATCACCGGATTTTTTGCTTTGGCTATTTCACGACTGACCGCATCAAGCATGACGTCGGGTGCCGCCCCCAGGGTGATACCGCCTTTGCTGGCCAGGACTTTGCCCGTCACCGGCTGGTCGACAATATCCTGTGGCAGGCTGACAAACGCACCGCCTCCGCGACCATGCTCCGCATGGCGAAAGGCATTTGACACGCATTCAGCCAGGGCGGAGGGATCGGTCACCTCTACCGCATATTTTGTGACCGGGCGGAACATAGAGACGGTATCCAGGCTTTGGTGAACCTGCTTGGCGCTGTCAGAGCGTTTGACGGCGCCCCCCAGCGCCACAACCGGATCGCCTTCGCTGGTCGCGGTCGCCATACCGGTCACCAGATTGGAGCAACCAGGACCGGAGGTGACCAGCGCCACCCCTGCTTTTCCGGTCAGTCTGCCCACCGCAGCGGCCATAAACGCAGCATTGGCTTCATGCCGCACGGGAATGGTCTGAACAGACGAATCCAGCAATGAATCAAAGACTTTATCGATTTTTGCACCCGGAATACCAAACACATGGCTGACGCCCTGTGCTTCCAGTTGCGCGACAACCAGGTCGGCGCCGCAGGTCCAGAGGGTTGTATCTGAGAGGGTTTTCATATTCAGGCCTCGTTATTAGCTTTCGACAGAACGGATAGCGTCATCCAGGTTTTCGGGCGTCAAATTGGCGTGCAGGAAATCACTGTTTTCCGGCAGGTCAATGACCAGCTTGCTGATGGCGCCAAAGGTCAGCGTGCCCTCTTCAAGCACGTAGTCGAGAATGTGACCGCCTCCGGTTCTGTCGTCGGTGATAAAATGTTCGTGGTACCCGGCGACGTTAATGCCCTGCATGTACTGTGGCGTACGGAACCCGATAAGCTCACCGCTGCGATGAGAAAATTCAAAGATGGGCTGATTGCCGAGCACTTCTGGCATCGAGCGGTATGGGCGGCACTGACACGGAACGGTACGGGTTTGTACCGATGAAAAGTGGCCGCTGACACGTAAGGCACAGAACTGATTGTCTGAGGTGATTTCACTGTCAATTAACTGGTGCAGCTCATGACGTGGAACAGCACGTTCGAAAGTGTGTTTATGCTGAGGCTGGAAGAAGGTCATAACCGCAAAGGGCGTTTTCTGCTCAGGATGGGCAGGACGGGCGCTGCCATCCGCCCGTAACTGATAAACATTGCTGTCGAATGCAATCAATTCTCCGTCGAGCTGGTTGAACGTGCCCAGGCCAAAGTCGCCTTTACGCAGTAAATCTGCAATTCGGGTTTCACCTTCGTAAACACCGCTCAGAAGTGCACTCATCAAAGAGGTTTGATACATAACACTTTCTGGCATATTTTTTTGCAGTTTGTTCACCGTATCTTTAAGTTGATCCTCGCAGGAACAATCAGTTACAAAATTGCTCATTGGATGCCTCATGGGTTAACTGTTAAGCCGTGTTAACATTATGGTGGTCCCGTTTGCCGACAGAATCCAATAGCAAAACCTGTTAACTTTGAGACGTTTTTAATATGGAACTGCGCCATCTACGTTATTTTGTTGCGGTCGCACAGACTCAACACTTCACCCGAGCGGCTGAACTACTGGGCATTTCGCAGCCGCCGCTGAGTCAACAAATTCAGCGCCTGGAGCATGAAATTGGTACCCCGCTGTTGAAGCGGCTGACACGTGGTGTGGAACTGACAGAGGCTGGAAAGACTTTTCTGACAGACGCGATTGAAATTGTTCAGTTGGCCGATTATGCCCTGGAGAAAGCCAGAGGCGTTGCCCGTGGGATGAGCGGAAAAATGTCATTAGGTTTTGCGAGTTCGGTGGCGTTTAATCCTCGTGTATTCGAAATCATTCGGCACTTTAAAGCCCGCTATCCTGCACTGGAATTAATGACCCGCGAAGAAAACATGTCTTTACTGATACAGGATCTTCAGGAAGGACTACTGGACGCGGCGTTTATTCGTTTACCCTGTGAAAGCAGTCGGTCATTTAATTTGCGGGTTATTTCGACCGAGCGGATGGTGTTGGCACTGCCTGCCGACCATCATCTGAAACATAAAACGGCCATTGCGCTAAGTGAGTTGGCAGACGAAACGTTGATTATTTTTCCACGTGAAGTTTCGCCCAGTTTGTATGAACTCATTGTCAGTGCCTGCTTACGGGCAGGTTTTTCATCTTCCTCTTTCCAGCAGGCCCCGCAAATCAGCTCTTCGCTGGGGATGGTCGGCGCGGGCTGCGGGATTGCGCTGATCCCTGAATCCATGATTTGCGTACAGAATCCCCACATTTGCTTTCGTGACATTGCAGAGAATACGCTCTTTACGGATGTCGCTTTTGCCTGGCGGCGTAATAATGCGTCCAAGGCCGTGAACCATTTATTAGCACTCATTCCTGCGCGTTAAACACTCAGCGATCACTCCTTTCGGTGGCAGAAACGAAGCGGGAAAAATAAAAGATGCAGTATGAAAAGGGGAAATAAGCGCTGCGAATATATCCCCCTGATGCGTCATTGGGGCTATTTCATGTTGCCTTTGTGTTTTCACATAAATGAAATTTTCATTCGCATTAGCTGAATTAATGCACCACATTGGTGCAAAAAAGTCAATGCCATTTCTAACATTTAATTAACTTTTTGAACCTTCTCAAAGAACTGATAAATGGCTGATTTTTTATTTTATGCATCTTTTATGCATTTCTTATGCAACCAGCGCGGGGATTTTACCCGGTTTATCTGCACTATTATTCACTCTTATTCAGCGTTAATCGAAATAGCATAGCGATAATGCGTGCCGGGCCGACATCATATTTTTTCTGGCAGTGATAAATTATACATGCGCTGAAAAGCGTGTTGTTTCCACGGCTCAACACAATAAATAACGTCGATAAGAAGGTTTTGTATGGATAAGTTATCTTACGCGTCTGACAGTAGTACATCCGCCTGGTCTACCTACCTTCAACAAATCGATCGCGTTGCACCTTATTTGGGCGATCTCTCTCGCTGGATCGATACGTTACGTCATCCTAAACGTGCCTTAATTGTTGATATTCCTTTGCAAATGGATGACGGTACAATTCGTCATTTCGAGGGTTACCGTGTTCAACATAATCTGTCACGCGGCCCCGGCAAAGGCGGAATCCGCTATCATCCGGATGTTGACCTGAATGAAGTCATGGCACTCTCCGCCTGGATGACCATCAAATGTGCCGCTGTGAACCTGCCTTATGGTGGTGCTAAAGGCGGGATTCGTGTAGATCCCTTCAAATTGTCTGAAGGTGAGCTTGAGCGTTTAACCCGCCGCTATACCAGCGAAATTGGTATCATCATCGGTCCACAAAAAGACATTCCGGCACCCGATGTCGGTACCAACGGTAAAGTGATGGCCTGGATGATGGATACCTACTCCATGAATCTGGGCACCACCGTGACGGGCGTCGTGACAGGTAAACCTATTCACCTGGGTGGATCGCTGGGTCGCGAAAAAGCCACCGGTCGCGGCGTATTTGTTACAGGTCGCGAAGTGGCGCGCCGTGCCGGTATTGAGATTGAAGGTGCGCGCGTCGCCGTTCAGGGCTTCGGTAACGTTGGCAGTGAAGCGGCACGTCTGTTCAGCCAGGCTGGCGCACGCGTCGTGGTGATTCAGGATCATACCGCTACCCTGTTCAATGCCGACGGTATTGATATGGATGCACTGACGCAATGGCAGGCCGAAAACAAACAGATTGCTGGCTTCAAAGGCGCACAAAGCATTGATAAAGAGGCCTTCTGGCACACGGAAATGGATATTCTCATTCCGGCAGCCCTTGAAGGTCAGATTACGCGTGAACGCGCTGAGACCCTGAGCTGTAAACTGGTACTTGAAGGTGCCAACGGTCCTACCTATCCGGATGCTGACGATGTGCTGGCAAACCGTGGCGTGATTGTGGTCCCAGACGTTATCTGTAACGCCGGCGGTGTGACGGTCAGTTACTTCGAATGGGTGCAGGATATGGCCAGTTTCTTCTGGAGTGAAGACGAGATTAATAAACGGTCTGATAAAATCATGACTGAAGCCATGATTCATGTTTGGGAAAAAGCCAAAGAGAAAGACTGCTCTCTGCGCACCGCAGCCTATATCGTTGCCTGTGAGCGTATTCTGATGGCCCGTAAAGATCGCGGTATCTATCCGGGCTAAGCCAGTAAAAAACAACCCGCGATGTGCGCGGGTTGTTTTTATTCAGCGGCTTTCGCTTAACGGAATTGCTGTACCGTCTGGGCCAGCTGTTGCGCCTGATCTTCAAGCGAACTGGCTGCCGCCGACATTTGTTGCACCAAAGCCGCGTTTTGCTGCGTTGTTCCGTCCATTTCATTTAACGCAATCGTCACCTGACTAATTCCTCGCGCCTGTTCATCTGACGCGGCAACGATTTCGTTGATGATACTTTGTACAGAGGAGACAGCCTGGGTCATTTCATGCATCGTTTTGCCTGCCTCATTGACCAGCGTGACGCCACTTTGTACCCGGGCACTGGACTCCTCAATAAGCGCGGCAATGTCTTTGACCGCACCGGCACTGCGTTGCGCCAGGTTTCTGACCTCAGAGGCCACTACCGCAAATCCGCGCCCTTGCTCGCCCGCCCTGGCCGCCTCAACGGCTGCGTTGAGCGCCAGGATATTGGTCTGGAAGGCAATGCTGTTGATCATGGTCGTGATATCGCCAATTTTCTTTGAGCTATCATCAATTTGCGACATGGTCTGTACCACCTGGCCCACCAGGTTTTCGCCCCGGCTGGCAATGGTTGTCGCATTTCCGGTCAGGTGCGTAGCCTGCTGGGCGTTATCCGCGTTCAGGCGAACCGTGGCGCTGATTTGTTCCATGCTGGCTGCTGTCTCTTCCAGTGCTGCCGCTTGTTGTTCGGTGCGCGAGGCTAAATCCAGGTTGCCGCTGGCTATCTCACTGGCCCCCTCTCTGACAGACGCGCTGGCATCTTTAATCTGGCCCACAATGGATTGCAACTGGCTTTGCATGGTGTGCAGGGCGTAAAACAGGCTGGCGTTGTCACCGTGCGCGACCTGAATGTCATTGCTGAGTTTGCCTTCCGCAACGGCCAGCGCAATGCGGGCTGCTTCTGCGGGTTCGCCACCAAGCGGGCGCATTACTTTGCGATTAAACAATAACCCCAGTACGGCACCTACCAGCAGGATGCTCACAAGCATTAAACCGATAGCCCAATAGAGCTGGCGGTTTGCGGCGGCCATGACCTGGCTGACAGGGGCGACAATTCCCACATACCAGGGCTTATCGCTGTTGCCTGTCACCACCGGATACCAGGTGTACATGGCTCTTTCACCCAACACCGGATCATCATGTTCGACGATCTGACGGGTAAAATTGTCTTTGTCGCCTTTCCATTCCTTACCAGCGTCATTTTTGACAGGTGAAGATACCACTTTGCCACTGTTCGAAAGCAACAGCGCATAACCCGTATCCTGCCAGGGTTTTATCTGGTTCACTTTTTGCTGTAATGACGCAAGCGAAATATCCGATGTGACCACCGCCATGAGCTTGCCTTGATCGATAATGGGTGAGGCAACCGAGGTCAGTAAGGTTGGCACGCCGTTGTACGGGTAGCTGTAAGGCTCTATCAGGGTATCTTTACGCGACTGTTGAGGGACCAGATAATAATCCCCCTGGCCAGGCGTCAAATAGGAGAGCAGCGGATGCATGGCATAGTTGCCGGACTGATCGCGGTCAACAAACCAGGCATAGCGGCCCTGAGGTGGCTGTCCTTTCTGACCAACAAACTCCGCATCGCGACCGTCAAACGCGTCAGGTTCAAAAATCACGGACATAGAGAGATAGTCAGGGTTGGCCCTGAGGGAATACTCCATAATTTTGTCGGCAATTTTCCGGTCATTAACGCCCGCTTTTGGTAAGGCAATCAGGCTTTGGCCAAGGCTGTGTGCCATATCGCGCGCGTAATTCAGCTCTTGCTGAATCTGCAGGCCGCGACTTTGTGCAATCTGTTGAAGATAATTTTCCGCTAAGTTTTTTTGCTCTTTTGCCGATTGCCAGCTCAGGACGCCAATGGTGACGGTAAAACCAAGCGTAATAGTCAGGCCACCGGCAAGCAGCATCTGGGTGCGGGTGGTCAGTGTTTTTTTTGCGGGTTGAGAAGTCATGCGGATTCCCCTGAAATCGATCGGCTTAATTGACTTCCCTGCCAGACAGACGCTTTTATGTTCCTTAAGGATCTATCGGCGCTCAATAAACGAACTTTAATTCTCATGACTCAAGTCAGACCTTAATCACAACGTTCATCATCAGGGGGAAAGCGCATGATTTCGAAAGAGAACGCAGAACATTATTTCTGGGGTGAGCAGTGTGAGGGTTGGCATCTGCTTAAAAGACACGATCTGAGCATTATTTATGAGCAGATGCCGCCTGCAACACATGAAATACGGCATTATCATGTGCGATCGCGGCAGTTCTTTTTTGTGCTGGAAGGCCAGCTCAGCCTTGAGGTGGAAGGTGTGGTGCATCATCTGCAGACGCAACAGGGAATTGAAATTCCCCCCGGCGCAAAACATCAGGCTCGCAATATCAGCGATAACAGCGTCACTTTTTTAGTCATTTCTCATCCCACAACGCGTGGCGATCGTCACGATGTCGTCTGAACACCGGGCGGGAAAGTGAAATTTTGGTAACTTATCGCGATGATTTTGACCTGAAACAATAAACGGGCGGAAAAAATATGTCAGTTTGTGCCCTCTTTTTTGGCGGGATTAAAACCGGACTTATTCATGTGGAATCATACTGGCTGGCTTCACAGCTCTGCGCTTTGTTTTGGCTGGCTTGCCAGATATCTCCATCACTACGCTTTTGCCATCACACATTTGACTTGCTGATCGTAATGCAGGCAAGCACGGCGTAAACCAGTCAGTGCGCGCGAAGCGTTATGGAGAGAGCGTGGTGCGGGATAACAGGCAGGCAGTTCACAGGTAATGAACTGCCAGGAATGAACCATCAGGCCGCTTTAACGGCGCGGACTTTTTTCTCACTTTGCGCAGTCGCGTCAGCTGTTTCTGACACATTTTGCGCCGTGCCAGGTAATTTGCTGGTGCGAAGAATATGCTGTACCGCGTCTTTTTGCTCTGCCAGCAACAACCCTAAGGTTTCAGCCTGCGATTCGTCCATATCGGCCTGGTGTGCCAGTAACCAGTCGGTGAACGCCTCTGCCATATCCAGCATTTTGTCGTAGGCATCGGCCTCTTTCTTATTGGCAAATGTCATCTTCTCTTCACCCTTTCTGACTACTACAAATTTGGTTTCGACAGCCATTTTATTGCCCTCACATACTGTTTATTTATACAGTATAACACAGTCGGCGACGTTTTCCAGTGAAGAGAAGACACAACGGTTAAACCTGCCCTGCTTACGCCATTCGGTGTGCATCAGGCCAGTAATTCTTCCATAAACTCAGCCAGCGCTTTACGGGGATCGTCCTCTTCCGACACGATCATTTCGATTCCCCATTGCCCCAATACTTCTTTTGCCACCGGGTTATTGCGATTGGTAAAAAGGTAAGATTTGGGTCGGGCGGTTGCCAGGCCTGTGCGCCCCCACATTTTTGTCAGCCGATAGAAGAGCAGACGAATATTAAAATCACTGATGCTGTAGCCAACAAACAAAACCGAATTGCCCATGACATCATGGGTCAGCTTGATATCTAACGGCGAATCAAAATAGAGGCGTTCAAAGTAGCTGCTTTCATCCAGTACGATAGAAGTATCGTCATCAAAGTCGCCATGAAGTTTGATGATATGACGTTTATCTTCGGTGAGTGAAACCAGATCGGCTGCATTCGCCACTTTTGAATAAGGCACGCCATGGGCCTCATGCGCGGCTTCCAGCCACCGATCGTAATTCGTGGTATAGATGCGTGAAAAGTTGCCCTGAGTGATCATGGTATGAATTTCAGAGCTGCGGACATCAATATCAGGCCGGTGCCATTCGCGATCCATCCAGCTTCGTAACGGTCCTAACGAACCTTTTTTCTGCTTGTAGTACTCAGCCAGAGAGAGGTGCGTACCGTAAGTATTAAAAATTTTCGGATCGTACCCCAGTTCATTAGCCAGATGAGCGATAAGCTCATGCCATTCAGGCAGGCCGAGATTACGGGAAAGACCGGCTCCGGCAAACAGAATGAGCTTGCCGGAATCGTATGCGCGTTTGAGCTCAGGTTTCATGCCACGCCTCGTGCAGTTTTTAAAAAGGCAGCAAAACGATCCAGCGCAATGCGACGGTTGGAAATTTCGTTTTTCTTCTCGCCCATCTCAGCGAAGGTTTGATCGTATCCTTCGGGAATAAAGATACAGTCCCACTGGAATCCATGGGGACCGGCAGGTTCAGGTGCAATAGTGCCGCGCAATTCGCCGAAAAACTGGTACATTTTGCGTCCGTCGCAATAACCCAGTACGGTTTTGGCGGTTACACCCTGACTGTCGAGGCCCTGTACCAGCGATGCAAAGCGATCGGCACCGAGGCGATTCCAGAAAATACGCGTCAGCCCCGCAGGCAAACCATTCAGGCCATCCAGATACAGCCCGGTGTGCTCAACAAAAAGCGGACGTCCGATAATAGAGAAGGCCTTCGTCAGTTTATCTCGCACTAAATCCAGTTCATTTTCCGTTTGAATTTCTTCAATGCGACGCGCGATGGGTACGACGTCCACGCCCACAGGTTCCAGTATTCCGCGGACCTCCGCCAGTTTTTGCTCATTGGCCGAAAGGAATCTGATTTTCATGCTTCTTCCACGTTGATTACGCTGCCTCAGTCAAATTTATCATTGAGACAGAACAAGAGGTTATCGCTGGTGAGTGTAGCGCAAATTCGCGCCTTTCTGGCGTGAACATTTGCGCAAAACGCGGGGTTACAGAGTAGAGCGGATAAAACAGAACAACGCAGGACGTGAATAAGTCCGAATAAGGCATGATGTAAAACACCGCTCCGTTTAATAAGCACCCGCTGCATTGGCTATTTAAAGACACACCATCTTTTGCGCATCGTCTGCGTTTTTGCACCTTTCCAAAGCGCGGAAATACCGTAAGCCACAGAGAAACCGGCCGCGAAGTTCTTTCAGGGGCTCTGTTCGCCAGCCAGACTGATGCAGGCGTCATCATAGTACTGACAGTATCAAGTCACTGACGTTTTATTTTCCATCCAGTGCCTGACAGATGAATCGAAAATATTACGCATAGCATAAGCCGTTTATCCTGCGCTCTCTGTTCCGTTCGTCAAAGCCGCATCACTCGTCAGGGGCTGAACCTGTCTTTCACTGGCAGAGAGTGCTCTGGCGAGGCTGTATAAAAGAATCGGGAAGAAAGTCGGACGTGACGCCCTGACAAGGACCTGTGTATTTATCGGTGGCAAAGCTGTTTTGCAAACGGCAGCGATGAACGTTTATATCTTTTATTGCTGATGTACGGCATGTGCAGACCAGTGCCGCCCTTCACACCGACTGTTCACCCTTCCGGCATTTCAAAATTCATCCTGAGGAAAATGATAAAGACGCCGCACTACGCATGTTTTTGTGAAAAGCGGTTTTGAATGGTTCCAGAAACCCCCTGCACGTTATTCTGTCAGACAGAGCGACTCACTTTTCAGACGTGGAATGAAAAGCATCCCATAGCGGAAAAGATGACAATATCCGCCTTAGCGAAAAGTGCAAGAATCTAATGGCAGCAATACGTTGTGTTTTCATAAGCAAACGGCATCACGTCCGCAGCCATATAAATGTTGTTGATCTGATAAATTCTTATAGCGACGATAACCTCCCGACTGGCTTTAAGTACAGTGACGGAGAGAGGCCATCAGGATGATATTAGCTACCCGTTTTTATTCTTGCCGTCACTTGTCAACGCTCCGCTTATAGCTCTGCTTTACAGCACGAAATGTGTGATTAAACCTTAAGACAGACAGGCGCGCGTACCCACAATGTTATCCATCATAGCGATCTATATTGCGCTGACTAACCGTGTTAAAAGAAGGATTTGTCCTGTAAGAAAAGTTGCAGACTTCAGTAATCGTCTGGCTTCACAAAAACTAATCCCGTGAACAGGAATGAACAAGACGGTTAACGCATTATCCGGCGATTAAGACACAACCATTTTGGAGCAGAATGAAGATAAGGACAATTTATCATGGGGGATTATTAACCTGACGTTATCATTTACCTGCGCTGGAATGAAGCGACTTTATTATGCCGTAATATCCCTGTAACTGGTAAGGAGGCAATGCATTACACACTGATTTTTATTGCTTTTTTAAGTAAATAAATGGGCGTTATTTTCAATACGTCACCGTAATATGCTACCGTTTATCACCTGGACCTCAACGAAAAAGGCGCTGACAATGCGTCTGGCATTTAAATTTTATGTATGTTTAATGCGTTTAAAATGCCGTAATAATCCTAAGCGGTAACAAATTTGTACATTTCAGACAGAAGAGATATTTCTTTCCTTGATTATTTTTCGTAGAATGACCCTGTTTAAATATTCGCTGTAATTTAAGGATTAACCAATGGATGCGCTCAAAGCATTAAATAACCTTCGTATTCTACGCGCACAAGCCCGGGAAATTGAGCTTGATGTGTTAAATGAAATGCTCGAAAAGCTTTCTGTCGTTGTCGCTGAACGCCGTGAAGAAGAAGAAGCTGAGCAAGCTATGCTGCGCGAGAAAGCAGATAAGTTAGCTAAGTATAAAGAAATGCTGATGAATGACGGCATTGATATTTCTGAACTGGTTGATTTGCCCACAGAGACAAAAACAAAAGCTAAGCGCGCACCTCGCCCTGCTAAATATCGCTATACCGATGAAAACGGTGAAACTAAATCGTGGACAGGCCAGGGCCGTACACCATCGCCAATTAAAAAGGCGCTGGACGCTGGCGGTTCGCTTGACGATTTCCTGATCTGACAAAATGCGCGGTATTGATTTCGATACCGCGCATTTTATTGGAAACATTGTTTTAAGAGATTATCTGCTCATCATCATTATTGATGAACTGGCTAATTGTAGCGTCTCATTCTCATACCGATGAGGGAGATGATGGTAGCTGTCGCTTTCAGTAATACGCTCAACCGTTTCTGAATACCGCTCCAGCGCAGTCCGCATTTGCACAACATAATCATGCGTATCGTAAACCCGATCGATTCCCTCTAATGCATGATTCATAATTTTTCTTGCCACATCGTTTGGCGTGTCCAGCGCGGCGAGTTTCGAACGTGCCGTTCGACGTAAATCACGCGGCGTGAAAGGTTCCAGCCCTAATCCCCGAGGCGCACGCAACATCCGGCGTAGTGCCTGATTCAGCGCACCTTTCGAAAGCGGCTGCATGACATCACGCGGCGCAGGTACGAGCCAGGGAGAAGCCGGATCGCTGGCGGCAATTAAGGCCTCAATACAACGGCGCATTAACGCTGAAATGGGTAAAGTATGTTCGCGCTGGGACTTGTTACGTGTTCCCTGCTTCCATAATCCGGATTGCAGATTAAATTCTGATTTCCGCGCCTGAACAACTTCGTCAGGCCGACGGGCACTGACCAGACACAGACGTAAGGCCCAGCGTACCTGTTCTGACAACGACCAGTTATCCAGACCATGCCAGAAAACCCAAATCTCCGCGTCTGACAGTTGCCGGCTTCGTGGAGGTGACGCACGGCCCGCAATATCACGTTTCCTCAGTGAAGCCACGGGCGAATGCGCCAGGTAACCCTGCATTTCGGCCCAGGACAAAAACTGTTTAGTCAGAGCAAAAACGCGCCGGGCTTCCTCTTTTTTACCTTCAGAAATCAGGACGTTATAGAGCCTGTTTAATCGTAAACGCGTCAGGTTTTTTAGCGGTAAAGTGCCAATATTCGGCAACACATGCCTGAGTAGTGATGATATGGCAATTTCGGGACGACGTCGGGTGACAAGCAACGACAGTTTTACCCACACGCGGATAACCTGCTCCACTGTTCCTTCGTCGCCAAAATTATCCAGATCAGACAAGGAAGCATGTCTGATCTGATTGAGCCAACACATGACGTGACGGCCCACATGCGGCGATGTCATTTCTGTCAAAATTTCTGCCACTGCCTCTCCTGATCGTAAAACTGTCGGCCAGATTCTACCTTCCAACAGCCTGTGACTCCAGACCTGTTAAGTCTGGAGTCACAATGGTAGCGCTGTGCGCTTTTTAAGAAAGTCATTAAGGAAAAGACTCTCATTATTTTTAAATGGACTGGTTAATAAACCCGCAGAGAACAACGCGATAAATGATGGATTATTTCCACAACGGCGCTTTCTCAGGAGATAAAGACGATGAATGGGATACGTCAGCTAACTGAAAAGTATGCGGTCAAAAATTCCGCGATGCGTTTTGTGCATTTGACAGCTATTCGCTGTACGGAGATCCGGGCAGGAAACCTCTGCGCACGTTCAGATGAACAGGCGCAGTAATAGCAAGTGAGATAGCTTCACTAATACCAGGAGGCGCAGATAAATTACGGGGTTCTGATCGTCGTGCTACCGCTTCATGAGTACGCCCCCTGCCATAAATTATGAGGCGCACCGCCAGTAAGATCTCTGCAATACCTGGCTCGGGCTACGGGAGAGATTATCGATAACAAGGCACTCTCGGGTTGACCATGTGGTCAGAATGCATTTGATACAGCGGCACCGCACTCTAACATTGAAAATGAAACAATTGCGCGTAACACCAGCCGCTTCAGCTCTTGCTAAACGTATAGTTAAAAACTCGTCCGTTTTGAGTTTGCACAGTAAGCGTCTTTCCCGCCGATGTATCCAGGGCCCTGGCCTGACTGTATTTCCACATCATGACCTGCTGCCCGTTGGGATAAGGTGATTCTGTATCAGGCGGTCCAAACATACGAATGAGCTCCGCGCGTGTCGTCTGACCGGGTTTAATCTTCTGAATAGTCGCCGTATCGAAATTGTGTCCCACAGAGTTAGAACATGCAGCAAGAACCCACACCAGGCCCATGATAATTAGTGATCGCATTACGTTGTTCCCGGAGATGAGTTTGACATGCGTTGCATCGCGCTGTGTTACAAGGGTTGTACTATCTTCTTATGATATCGGCAAAATAAGCATTCACTGCAATAAATGTCCGAATGCGTATTATGGCCTACAGACCGCCCGATGGCGTACTAAAATTCCGTACTGGCATGTAGACATTATTAAAAACGTTGCGTGATGAATTATCGCTGCTCTCTGTCAATACGATTTCCGGTTTCGCCACCGCGAGACAAAGGCTGAAGGTGACGGCTATGGCCGTGCTGCATGTGGACGACTCGCCTGTTCACCCTGACGACAGTCGTTAATTCTGCCGCCTGGATGACATCGATAAATCCCTATTTTTCAGGTGGTTAGACAGACATCACTTTCTAAAACACCCATTCAATTTCGTGTGCCATACAGGATTGATCGCCACGTCATGTTGAACGCCAGCTTACCGGCAAAAAAATGCAGGCCGTTAACTGGCCTGCTCGCGTTATCCTGAAAATGGTTGGAACGATTTTTATGTCTGTAAAAAGGGGGACAACTGCCCCTTTGTACAGAATAAAAAAATCATTTACTAGTTACACTGTCACTTTTTTTGGTCTGGCAGACAGTCGCTTCATTTTTTCAGCGAAGGCCTTAGCACACAGGCGTTCTTATAGACTCTCCAGACTCAGTGGGAGCCAGTTACCCTGTGCATAGCGTGCCAGACCGGCCTCCTCAAAGCGCCAGAGATGGAGCCAGCCGTTATCGAGCAGTTTCCGGATAACCTCATGCTTACCAATCACTGTGTCAATGGCGCTTTGCGGCGCGTCGATAACAACGGTCAGGCGCAACGGCTCGTGCATCCAGTGCTCGCCGTCATGGAGCGACTGACGTGATAAACCGATCCGCAGATCGCCGCCATTGCCCTCAAAGACACCGATACGGCCCCCCACTACGTTGTGCAGCACCTTATTACCGCTCCCCAACCTTTGCGGATCGCATGTGGACGCGTGGTACTGCCAGTTGATCCAGTGTGTGACCAGCATGGGTGCGGTCATCAGGCCTTCCAGTAAAGTACCATCACTATCCTGACTCGCATCGTAGTCATGCAGAAAGCTGCGCCCGCCCAGGACTACGCCACGACTTCTGTGACGAGGGGCAATGAGAAAGGCTGCGTTGCCCGAAAGTCCCCATTCGGGACGGGTTTGCGCCCCGTCATTAGCGCGACGACGTAGTTGTCCGAGCAACACATCTTCGGGCGCACGCGGGTCCAGTTTAAGGGCGGGTGCCCGCTCGCGGCGGACCTGATCACTGGCTTGATTAAAAATCGGTTGCAATCGCTCACAGCAGGCGCGGGCACTTTGCGGCAACAAATCGAGATCAAACCACTCGATTTCGTCGGTAGTGGTGTTATGCAGGGCGGCCACAAACGCCGTAGAGTCCGGAATCACTGTTCCTTGCGCTTGCAGCCCCTGGCGAACCTGTGGTTCGTTAAGCAATTGCGCCAGGCTGCGTGCATTCACTTCACCGGTCTGGCCACAACAGGCACCACAGTCCAGTGCCGCTGCGTGGGCATTGTTAGCTGACTGGCTGCCATGTCCAACGAGGAGCACTATAGGTGCCAGATGCTGTTCCAGGCCCATGGCATGAAGAACCCCGGCAGCGAGCTTAACTTTAGCCTCAGTATCCAGCCCAACCAGTTGTGGGCGGCACGTCTCCCGAAACCGCGCAGGTAAGCCAGCAAGATCATCTCTGGCACGTGCTTTATTGCCCGGGCGTAACCAGTTTACCAGCTTGACCGAGTAGCCCAGTCCAACCGCTTCCACAAACGAGAAGGCAGCCCCCGGCCAGCGGCTAATCGCATTCCATTGATCGGCCATGGCAAATCGGGCGTGACGCGAACGACTGGCCTGGCTTTGCAGTGCCGCATCGGCTTTATATTGCGAACCCGCCTCCACGATACGGTCAGCGGCCTCCAGGGAAGGGGCAAGTAAGCCGGGTAACTGGGGACGGCGGGCTTGCGTGCCCAGCGGTGTGTAGGCCACGGGAAGGCCAAAGAATCCTGCACAACCGATGGTCTGTATACCAGCACTCACGGTCTCAAGCGCACGTCGCAACGGTTCACTGCGCACATCAATGCAGAAAGCAGCCTGGGCTTCGATTGCCTGATGTTCCGTACCATGACCGTTTGCCGAGGCCAGCCGATGCGCCAACTCACGCTGATAGCCAATCTCCAGCGCCAGTTGCCATACTTCGTCAACCAGCATCGCCTGTTCCGCCGCCTCCAGCACCTGGTGAGCCTGTTTCCAGGCGTGCTGAAGCGAAGCAAGCGCGTGCCGGGTTGCTGCATCATCTTTGCATTCCAACAGGATTACGCCCCAGGCTAAGCGAATCGTCAGCAACTCGCGCAGGTGTGGGTCCTTACCCCCCGCCAGTCCCGCCTGCCAGCTCAGAAAGGCACACCAGGAAGCCCACCCATTCACGGTAAGCAGTACCGATTCCAGATAATCCGCCCATACAGCTTCAGGCAGGCCCAGACGTGCGATAAGCCAACGCTCCGCATCGGTAGCATTATCGGGTAAGGCATTGATAGCGTTTGTGATATGGGGCAACCCCATTAACAAACCGATACCCTGATCGTGCCCCAGCGTATCCCGCCAGAAGGCATATAAGCCCTGTCGCTGAGGCTGCCAGTTCGCCTGATCTTCATCGAAGTAGGCGGCGCAGGTTTGACCAACCTGGTGCGTGATAGCCTGCCGCCAGGATAATCTCTGGTGCCGATCAGGATCGTTGTCGAGCACATCGATTAGCAGCGGCAATTGCACTGGTGAGGTTCTTGCCTGTAACGCATCCAGGCACTGTTCAGCCGTCAGACCGGTCGCTTGTGCTTCGGGCAGCTGATGTAGCGCCAGATTGAGATCGGCAAGGCTGATACGGCCCTCGCGCCAGGCCAGGAACTGCTGATCGCGCGATGGGAATACCCGGATACCGCCGAGTACCTCCATCCGGGCGGCCACCCTGCGTACCGGCATGCCAATACGCGACCAGTGAGGGTTGACAGCAATGGCGCGATCCAGCGGCCATGTTGGTGCAATCGCCTGGCAGGCCTGGCTGCAAGCCTGCTCAATTGCAGCATGCCGGGAACAGGCGTTTTGTGTCGATTGCGTCAGGCTCGCCGAACCGGTTTTTTCGTTATTGACTAAGGTATCCATCAGTAGGCTCTCCAGTTTATTCGTATGGTTCAGTTCAGCTCAGCCTGTCAGCAACAGGCGCGGTTGGCACTTCAGGTTCAACGTGTATGGAAACCCGGGATGTGAGGTTAGCTGGCCATAAGCGCAGCGCCAGACGTGTGAAGGCTTCGTCAAGGTAAAAACCCGCATAACTCCATTGACGCAAGCGCGACAGGTGTTGCGGCTGCTTTTGCAATAACACCTGACAGAGGTACAGGGCCGCCATCCCTGCCAGCGCGATCAGACCCAGACTGTCATCCGGCATATCCTGCAGGCCAAGCGGCAGCGCATGTGCTGACAGCGCAACTGTCGTCAGACCGATCACCGTGACGCACCCGAAAAGAAGCTGCGCCGACTTTCCAGACCCGCCCTCTGAAGCCTCGGGTAACCACAGTAACGGTGCCCAGGCCATACCAAGCACCACACTCCACCACCAGGGCCAGGCGGCAAGACCTGAGAGCATCAGCACCAGAAACACGGCGGTAATTGTCAGCACGGGGGCAAAAAACACGCTAAGGGTGCTGGGCAAAGCGGCCCGGTGCAAAGCCTGCAGGCGAGTGTCCCTTACACCTTCCGAGGCCGACAGGAAAGCATGGGCTTTATAGAGTGAATGGCCAATCAGATGCAGTGCCGCCAGCGTATAAAGGCCAAGCGCGCATTCGAGCAGCATGAAGCCCATCTGCGCAACGGTCGACCAGGCCAACCGCACTTTGATACTGATGCGAGTCAACATGACAATGCCTGCCAGCACAGCGGTCGCCAGCGCGAAAATCAGCAACAGGATGCGCGCAGCGTTTGCCTGATCTAACATGGGAGCGAAGCGCATAAGCACAAAGCCACCCAGATTGACGACGCCAGCATGCAAGAGCGCCGATACCGGTGTTGGCGCCTCCATCACCTGTATCAGCCAGCCATGCACGGGTAGCAAGGCCGTACGAAAGATGACCGCCATTACGAGCAGAACGGCACTCGCCTGTAAGGACAGGGACATGCCATGCTGAGCGATATGCATCCCCAGAGCTGACAGCGAGAAACTACCTACATCCCACCAGGCGAGCGCGGCAGCGCCAAGCAACATCACGTCAGCCATGCGATCCGCAATGTGCTTTTTGTGTGCCGCAAGCCGCGCAAAAGGCCGATCGGGATAAAAGCAAAGCAAGTGCTGAAGTGCCACACCGACTGCGGCCCAGGCCGCGATGAGCAGCAGCCAGTTATCGGCGATCACGAGCAGATGCACGCTGCACAGCACAACGGCCAGTGCGCCAATATAGCCTCGCTGATTGGCTTCCCCTTCAAGGTAACGCGCAGAAAATGAAGCGATAACCTTACCCAGCACTTGTACCAGTAAAGCCAAAACCAGGCCAAAAGAGGTTGCCATTATTACGCCCGTCCATTGCGTACCACTGATGCCCGCGGCAAGACACAGTCCGGTTAAGGCAATGGTACTCAACGAAACTCCCTGTAATACACGCCAAAGCATCGGCGTGGTAATCCAACTAAACCGCGTCAGCCCCGCTAATGCGGCCATTAAAAATGCAGGCGCCAAAAAACAGACCAGATGCAGAACATCAAGGATATTCATTGTATTTCCCTCATACGCTTAATTAGCTGTATGATCATTGACCTGAACTATTCTGTAAAATATATTTATTTGCACATTTCAATATTAAAAAACGAATAATGAACCTCAACCAGTTGAATTTTCATCACCTTTATTATTTCTGGCGCGTGGCCAGGCTTGGGCATCTGACGCGGGCTGCCGAAGAGTTGGCCACCTCGCAATCGGCCGTTTCGGTGCAAATTCGGCAACTAGAGGATCGACTTGGAGAAAGTTTGTTAATCCGTAAAGGTCGCCGTCTGATGCTGACAGACACAGGTCAGTTGGTTATGGCCTATGCCGACAACATCTTTGGTCTGAGCCAGGAGATGTTGGGACGGTTAAAAGGCACGTCAGCCGGTGTTACACGGTTACGCGTGGGCAGCGTGGCAACGCTGTCGCGCAATTATCAGGAAAACTGGATTCGGCCCGCGCTTACCGACCCTGCCATAGTACTGACACTGGAGTCCGGATTACTGGAGGGCCTGCTGGTCAGGCTGACGCAGCATAAACTGGATGTGGTGCTGGCTAATGAGACGGTACCTGCCGATCCCGATCGTCCGTTGCGCTGCGTGTTCCTGGGCAGCCAGTCTATCTCCGTCGTCGGCCCCGCGAGCAAATGGGCGTCACAAAGCCTGCGCATCCCGGAAGACCTGGATGGCGTGGAGATTGCCCTGCCCGGCCCGCGCCATGCCCTGCGTGCGCAATTTGATGCTTTATGTTCTAAGGCCGGCGTGACGCCAAGACTGCGAGCCGAGGTGGACGACATGGCGATGCTGCGTCTGATCGCCCGCGACAGCGGCTGGCTCACCGTGTTGCCCGAGGTTGTGGTTCAGGATGAGCTACGCGCCGGCATTCTTGTCTCCGTGGGTCAGTCAGATGAACTGCAGGAGCGCTTCTTTGCCATCACAACACCACACCGGCATCGTATTGAAGTGCTGGAGCAACTGCTGGCAGGGGCGCAAAAATTACAGGTGCCCAACTGAGTATCACGCCGATTGCAGGTTGCCTGGCAATGTATTGAATCGTCCAATAGCTAAAATTCTGAGGTTTCACACTAAAATATAAATAGGCGTTGGTGTAAAAAATACAGAAGAACGTCGCGTAAATTTCACACATTTTCAGATGCCCATGAATTTTCATTGCAATTTCCACTGCAGGCATTACCCTGTATATAAAACGCATACATTTTATATACAGGATGAGTATGGGCATCGTAAAAATATCCGACGTGATGCATGAGAATCTTCGTATTGCCAGTCAGGCAATGAGCCGCTCGATCAACTCGCAGGCTGAGCACTGGTTAAAACTGGGCATGCTGGCCGAGCTCTATCCGCAGTTAACGCAAAATGAACTGGCGCAAACGCTCATTCGTATAGAAATGAACGGCGGTGCTGATATTCGCCAGGTGCTGCATAAGAGTGACCTGGCCCCACAGGGAGAAGTGTAATGGGAACAGTGAAAATACATTCCGCCGAAGAAATCGAAAAAGCTCGCGCGGCAGGTCATGCTGCAGCACAGGTGCTGGCCATGATCACACCGCACGTTCGTCCAGGCATTACGACGGAAGAGCTGGACGATATTTGCCACGATTTTATTGTCAATGAACTCAACGTGACGCCGGCTAATATCGGTTATCACGGTTATACGCGAACCACCTGCACCTCTGTAAACCACGTTGTCTGTCACGGCATCCCTGCGGCAAAAAAACTGAAAGACGGTGATATCGTGAATATCGATGTCGCCATTATCAAAGATGGCTGGTATGGCGACACAAGCCGCATGTATTTTGTTGGCACACCGTCCGTGCGCGCCAAACGCCTGGTCGATATCACTTATCAGTCGCTGGTTGCCGGTATAAAAACTGTCCGTCCTGGCGCGACCTTAGGCGATATAGGGGCAGCCATTCAGCGCATTGCTGAAAATGCCGGCTTTTCGGTTGTCAGAGAATATTGCGGTCATGGCGTCGGCGAGATTTATCATACCGACCCACAAATTTTGCATTACGGTACGCCCGGTGAAGGGATGCCCTTGAAAGCTGGTATGATTTTTACTATCGAGCCGATGATCAATGCCGGAAAAGCGGGCACCAGCGTGCTTTCCGATGGCTGGACGGTAGTCACGAAGGATCGATCACTCTCCGCACAGTGGGAGCATACCGTTGCCGTTACCGACACGGGTTTTGACCTGCTCACGCCCTGGCCCGAGGGAACGGGCGATTATCCCGCTATCTGAGTCAATAAAGCCGCCCTTAACAGGCGGCTTTATTTTTGCGGTATAAGATATCGCGCCCTGTGCTTAAAGACCTTGCCATAACTTTAAACCATTACGTCCTGAGCGCTTAACGTCATATAACGCTTCATCGGCACGGCGCAACCATTCGTGTATCGAACTGGCTTTTTCTGCACAGGCAATACCAATACTGACTGAACAGGTAAAATCGGGCGAAGCAGGCAACCGTAACTGCGTAATGCGCCACTGAATATGCTCAGCGAGTTTGACGATGCCAGCGTCATCAGCATCACGGACAATGACGCCCAGCTCATCGCCACCGAACCGCGCCGGTGTGTCTTTCATTCCCACACTGTCACGTAATAAACCTGAAATTTCCGCCAGAAGAAAATCCCCTGCTTCGTGACCATAGGTATCGTTAACATGTTTGAAATGGTCAACATCGATCAGAATCAGATAGGCTTTACTGTCTCCACGGCGGGTACGAAGAAATTCGCTTTCGAGTCGACGTTCAAAAAGACGTCGATTAGGAATTTGCAAACCCGGATCCATTAATGCAATGCGTTCAAGTTCGCGATTTTTTTGACGCAGCATATACGTCAGATTATGGGATACAACGCTTAACGCCAGCATATAAAAGGTCGCCAGCGGTAATGTCAGCCAGGCTGTACGGAGGCTGAACGTCATTGATACCGGCGCACCTTCAAGCGTCCAGACCAGAAGAAAGGCAAAAAGAAATGACTGAAATGCGGACGAGAGCTGTGACCAGCCGCCTGCTGCGTAACGGTCGGAAATTAATACTGCCATGATCACAAAACACGGCATGGGACTCAGCGCCAGCAACGCGACCCAGATACCGCCAAACGCCGCATCAAGTGTCAGATTTATTCTTTCCCTCGCGGTTGAATCACGCGCGGAAGCCGCAAGGCGATAGGCCAGAGACGGCCAGACGATGACATTACCGATCAGTAACGCAAAAATAGAGATGCCGTGACCCTGTTCGACTAATACAGAAGCGATTGGCATGGCACATAAAATCGTCCCTAATTGGCGCATTGCGAACATGCGACGAACAAATCGCGTCGATCGCATTTTGAGATGATTATCATCGGGTGAGTAATAGGTCATTCGAAGGCGTAATTAGCAGTCTATATAATGCAGTTTATCTACAAAAAGAGCAGGCAGCATGACTTTTTAAGATTCTTTCCGCTTTATTTATTATCTTTTCTGACGAGAAAAAATGTTAGCTGCCCGCATTTAAAAAATACGTTTAAGCCCAACGCGCAACATCACCTCATTGTCATGCATCAGGCTGTCAATTTAGCAATACATTGCCGCTATCTCCTGCGGCCCTTCGCGACCGACGCAGACCAGTTAAAATCGCTGACTTCACTGGCAGTCAGTGAGGACGGTTTCTTTTTTCGGACAGGTTTTTTGTTTTCCTTTTCTGCTTTTACTTTTTCTTTAAGCAATTTATCCGCCATCACCTGCTGACGCGCTTCAAGGTTAAGCGCTTTCTCTTTTTTGACGTCCGGTTCTTTACCCGTACGCTGGCGGTATTTTTCAATCAAATGATGAAGCACTTCATTGACGGCAAGTCGCTCTTCATCGCTGAACTGATCGATGGAAATCATTTTCTTGTCATTCATCGTCGCTTTCCTCGTCGTGGGATCATCGGCAGTGTACAACAAGCCGGATGAATAAAAGGCATTTGCTTGCCTCTTAACGCATTTTAACCGGGAACGTGAGTATCATTTCGTCTCAGGACAGCTAAAATAAGCGAAAATTAACAACGAGAATCTGGATAATGAAAATCCCCCTGCCTGACGATCATAAAGCATTTATCACCGCACTTCTGGACGAACCCGTTGACGTCATTGAGATGCACTCTCCCCACGCTGAACACATTGATCGCGCTTATACTGTCGCGCTACAGCAAAAAAATCATGAGGCTGAGGCAGACTGGAAACGGACGATCACGTTTCTGGCCCTGTTCGTTTTTCTCTATGCGGCGCTGGGTGCATCACTGACGCTGGACCTGAGTCCCGCCGGGGCGAGTCACAAAAGTATTGAATACGCGTTAGAAGCCGTGCCGGTGCTTATCGCCTTTTCCGGCTTTTTTATTTCTGTGCTTTACCTGTTTCTTGTGCGCGCGGGTTCACGTCAACGCCGTAACTGGCAACGAACACTTTTGATTCTGGAAAGGTATACCACAGGTCATGTATTTAAACTGACGCATCAGCAAGGCGCGGGTACCAGCAACTACTCGCTTTCATCCATCATGCTGGCGCTCGCGATGTTCATTTGCCTCACATGGTTAATCATCTATAACTACCTTACCTTCACCACCAGCGGTGTGTTTGGTAGCGTCATTTCACTGTTTATCAGTACGATGGTTTATGTCATTTTGGATATTCAGCTCCTGAAACCGTGGCAGTCAGAGGCTGAAAACGATCCCTCCGGTGTTGATGAAAATAAAGCCGATCGCTAACCTTCCATGGCCCGATATGCATCGGGCCAGCCTTTGCATCTGGCAGGCGAAACAGGCACATAGGTTAATGCCAGGGATAACTTAAAACGCTTAAAGTATGTTGTAACTATATTATGCCTCGTTGATGCTCAGCTTACGTTCAGGCTCGTCAGGGAGGCTGCTCACGATGAGTGAGCAGCCCCTGAAAACATCGCTACAAGTGACAACGTCACCTTTGGTTTCCGTAAGACGTGATTTGGGTTGGTTGATATCTGATTAGTGAAATCAGTCGAATGGAAATTCACGAGCCAGAACGCGGGCAATCACATTCAGCGCGCCCTCGTCCGTATTACTCTCGGTTTTAAAACGCGCGACAGCCGAGACAGCCTCACCCGCATTGGCCATTGCAAAACTAAAGCAGGCCTGACGTAACATCTCGATATCATTCGCGCTGTCGCCGACAGCCACCACTTCACAATCGCTAATGCCCCATTTTTGCTGAAGCAAAGCGATACCGTGCGCTTTATGGCAACCCGGAATAATCAGGTCAATAAAGCCATAACCGCTGGAAACGGGATGCATGATGTGATCGATTTCGCCCAATTGGGTATGCAAACGCGTCATCAGGCTTTCAATCCCTTCGTGCGCCAGATTGAGCGAGAACTTAAAGACAGTGTCATCAATATCGTAAAGGTTGTCGCGCTTCTCGAGTCGGTAATAATGATTTTTTAGCATGCCGATCACGCTATCCGGCATGGACGCGTGAACATAAGCGCTTTTGCGGCCACAAACAACGACGCTGATATCCGGTTCTCTGGCCAGAATATCGAGTACGCTGTGTACCCTTTCTTTTGCCAGCTCGCCACAAAATATCACTTCATCGCCATGCGACACCCACGCACCGTTTTCTGCCACGAAGGCAATTTCATTTTTGATGTCAGGAAAATATCGCTGTAACTGGTAATACTGATTGCCGCTGGCGACCACAAAATGAATACCTTTTTCTTTGAGCAGAGCATACTGGCGTGAAAAGCGCTGGACATTGTACTGCTTGTTTTCATCAAGAAAGGTACCGTCCATATCCACTGCAATCATCCTTACTGCCATTTTACTCCCCCTTTGCTCCCGGCCTTAACAGGCTAACTGTGTGGTTAAGCTTACTCGCTGTAAGGATTATTGAAAGTTACAAACGCTGAATTTCCGCCTGTTATGGCAAATTGTGCCGTCGCGCCCAGATTGAAAGTTAAAGCTCTGTTAATAATGACCATCACCTTCGAATGAAGGTTACATAAATTTCATTCGAAATAACATCATCTGTTAAGAGGTTAACCTATGCGCGAAGGACTTCACTACACCCCACTTCCTGAGGACATCTCTGCCTCTATCCGTAACTTTAAGCAGCGCGCACGTAAGCAGATCGGCGACGTTGAGCGCGTATTTCGGCAAGTCTGTCAGAAAACAGAAGAGGCCATTGCCGAAGCGAGGCAGGAAGAGGCTCAAACCGGGAGCGCCTGGCCCATCGTCACGGGCGAGGCGATAGCCTCAGGCACGGTTTCCCCGGAAACGCGGGCGCGTATCAAGCGGCGCGGCTGTGTCGTCGTCCGGCAGCATTTCCCCCGTGAGCAGGCACTGGCCTGGGACGCCGACATGTTGCGTTATCTGGATGAAAACCAGTTTGATGCACAGTACCGCGGGCCAGGAGACAATTTTTTCGGCAGTCTTGAGGCATCCCGTCCAGAAATTTACCCCATTTACTGGTCTCAGGCTCAAATGCAGGCCCGTCAACGCCCGGAAATGCATCAGGTACAGTCGTTTCTGAACCGGTTATGGACCTATGAATCGGAGGGGCAGCGATGGTTTGATCCTGACGTGAATATCCTCTATCCAGACCGTATTCGTCGACGGCTACCGGGCACCACGTCAAAGGGACTGGGTGCGCATACCGATTCAGGCGCGCTGGAACGGTGGCTGTTGCCTGCTTATCAACGCGTCTTTCACGCCGTTTTTAACGGGGATATTGATCGCTACGATCCCTGGAATGCCGCTCACCGCAGCGACGTCGATGAATACGATGTACCGGACACCACAAAATGTTCTGTCTTTCGCACTTTCCAGGGCTGGACCGCGCTGTCCGATATGATCCCGGGTCAGGGTTTACTTCACGTTGTGCCCGTCCCCATGGCAATGGCCTATCTTCTGTTACGTCCACTGCTCTCCGATGTGCCGGAAGATGAACTGTGCGGTGTCGCACCCGGCCGCGTCCTGCCTGTTAATGAAAAATGGCATCCCCATTTGATGAAGGGCTTATGCCCGGTACCGGCTATTACCGCCGGCGATTCCGTTTGGTGGCATTGTGACCTTATTCACGCGGTCGCGCCGGTCGAAAACCAACAAGGCTGGGGAAATGTGATGTATATTCCTGCTGCGCCGATGTGCGATAAAAACCGTGCGTATGCGCATCATGTGGCGCATGCGCTGAAGCAAGGTCATTCCCCTGCGGATTTCCCACCGGAGCATTACGAAGCTGACTGGAAGAATCGCTTTACCTTGGCCGATCTTAACTCACTCGGGAAACGCAGCCTGTGCCAGTCCTGATAAAGAAGAGTAAGCGGGTTAATGCCCGCTTTGGTTCAGTAGGATAAAGGGAGCCGGTATGAATACGCGCCAGGAAAAAATTATCGAACTGGTCAATGCGCGTGGCAGCATCACCGTCAGTGAACTGGCTCGCGTTGTCAGTGTGTCTGAGGTGACGATACGGCAGGATTTAACACAACTTGAACAGCAGCGCGTGTTACGTCGCGTTCACGGTGCAGCCATCGCCCTGGACAGTGATAATGTGAGCACACGGATGAACACACGTTTCAGCATCAAACAGGCTCTGGCCCGTTATGCCGCCGGACGCGTCAATGAGGGCGAATCAGTTTTTATCGAGGGCGGCAGTACGAATGCCTTACTGGCACTTGCGCTTGCCGGTCGAAAAAATCTGACGCTTATCACCGTCAGTCACTATATCGCTCATCTGCTGAAAGAAGCCGATTGTGAGGTCATTGTGCTGGGAGGCCGGTTACAAAAGAGCAGTGAATCGATGACCGGGCCACTGACGCGTTACTGCATTCAGCAGACCCACTTTCATAAAGCGTTTATTGGTGCTGATGGCTGGCACCCGGAAACCGGTTTTACCGGTCGCGACATGCTACGGTGTGACGTGGTGGACGCTGTACTGGCAAAAAACGCTGAGAGCTATGTCCTGACAGACAGCAGTAAATTCGGACAGCTTTATCCCTATCCTTTATCGCCCGGTTATGCGCCGCGTCATGTCATCACGGAACACGGGTTGCCCGCGGATACCGTGAACCGGCTTACAGAGCAAGGCACCGAGGTGATACCGGTGACGATCGCTTAAAGGTGGCTATCGGTTTCAGGGTGCGACGCTGACAGAATCGCGCGACACCAGACTGGCGATAAAAGGCTTACGCTGCATTAACTCGCCGCCATCGAGCATGGCGACCAGCCGGTTGATAGTTTCATTGATCATGTCGGTAACCGGAAACTTCATGCTGGAGAGCGAGGGAATCACATACGGAGCCAGCGGGATGTCATCAAAACCTATCACCGAAACTCTGGCCGGTACGGCAATGTTGTTTTCCGTGAGTTGTTTAATGGCACCAATTGCCATTTCATCGTTGCTGGCTACGATAGCGCTGAAAGACTCGCCGCTGGCGAGCAGGGATTTGACCGCCAGCATGCCGCTTTGTGCGGTCCACTTACCCTGCACAATCAACTGGGGATTAGGCGCAATGCCCGCCGCGCTTAATGCAGCCTGATAACCGGAAAGTCGTTCCTGACTGGTAGGAGAATCCAGCGAGCCGGTGATAAACGCGATATCACGATGCCCCTGTTCAAGCAGATGATTGACAGCCAGCCGCCCTGCTGCCTGCTGGTCGCTGAATACACAAAAACTTTCATGAATGCGCAGGCGGCGATTGATTACCAGAATGGGTTGTTTGTGGTCGGAAATAATAGCATCCAGTTCATCAATACTCAGAAAGCGCGGATAGATGATGATGCCATCGCAGCGTAGATCGAGCAAAAACTGAATCGCCGCGCGCTCCTCAGCGGCAGTGTGCTTCCCGTCAGCCAGAATTAACTGACGATTCTGCTGCTCCATAATCCTGGCGGAATGCGACATTAACTCGCTGAAAATATTGCCGCTGTACAGTGTGTTAGTCACCACCAGCCCTATGGTTTGTGTACTTTTATTTGCCAGATTACGGGCCAGTAAATTGGGCCGATAGCCTGTTTCAGCGATAGCCTGCAAAACGTGTTCACGTTTCTCTTTGCCGACGTAACCGTTGCCCGACAACACCCGGGAAACCGTTGCTTTTGAGACACCGGCGCGTTTTGCCACTTCTGAAATCGTTGTCATATGAGGATCGCCAGAATTCTCAGCCTGAAAGCAGTCTACCTAAGTCTTTCATTATTTGAAATATTTACACGCCAGCCCACAGGGCGCGCCAGATCATTGACAGTGACCTTAATCACAGAAATAACACAGGGTGATTATTGGCGCTTGTGTCAGCCCCAAAACAGCTTCATGATTTTGTGAAACCGGTTTCCTATTTTGCCGTGCCGATCGTCAGTGGTCACGCAACGTTCCCCTGGCGAAAGACGTAAAACAATAAGGCAGCCGTCATGAGCGGAAACCAGAACGCACTTCCCTCTACCCTACGAGAGAAACATCATGTCAGGAAATTATGCCGGGATTTCACAGGCCATCGTTACCGCCTTAGGTGGCCTGAACAACATTAGCGCCATTACGCATTGTATGACGCGCCTGCGTTTTGTCGTGAAAGACGACGACAGTGTCGATCTGGCGGCCCTGAAGGCCGTCAACGGCATCATGGGCGTCGTGCATACCGATACACAATATCAGGTGATCATCGGGAATAATGTTGCCAAAGCCTATCAGGCCGTTCTGGCCCTCGGTCAACCGCAGGCTGAAAGCGCTTCGCCAGTTAAACGTCGTATCACGCTGAAAAGCATTGGTGCCGGTATTCTCGATGCGCTTGTCGGTACCATGTCACCACTGATTCCGGCGATCATTGGCGGATCGATGGTCAAACTGCTGGCCATGATTCTGGATATGGCGGGCGTTTTTGACAAAGGCTCGTCCACGCTGACCATCCTGAACGTTATCGGGGATGGGGCATTCTTCTTTTTACCGGTCATGGTAGCGGCTTCTGCCGCACTGAAATTTAAAACCAATATGTCACTGGCGATTGCTATTGCCGGCGTCCTGGTGCACCCCACTTTCATCGATTTAATGGCCAAAGCAGCTCAAGGCCAGCATGTCGAGTTTGCTTCTGTTCCGGTGACGGCGGTGAAATATACCTATACAGTGATCCCCGCCCTCGTGATGACGTGGATTCTGTCCCATATCGAACGTGGCGTGGATCGAATTACGCCTGCCGTCACCAAAAACTTCCTCAAGCCCATGCTGATTGTGCTGATTGCGGCACCGATTGCGATTGTATTAATAGGTCCCATTGGCATCTGGATCGGCAGCGGTATCTCTGCGCTGGTCTACACCATTCACGGCTATCTGGGCTGGCTTTCCGTGGCCATCATGGGCGGGCTGTGGCCGCTACTGGTAATGACCGGCATGCACCGGGTTTTTACCCCTACCATCATCCAGACGATTGCAGAAACAGGTAAAGAAGGCATGGTGATGCCTTCAGAAATTGGGGCCAACTTATCACTTGGCGGTTCGTCGCTGGCCGTCGCCTTCAAAACGAAAAACCGCGAATTACGCCAAACGGCGCTTGCAGCCGCGGCCTCCGCTATTGTGGCCGGTATTTCTGAGCCTGCTCTTTACGGTGTCGCCGTGCGCCTGAAACGCCCATTAATCGCCAGCCTGATGAGTGGCTTTATCTGCGGTGCCGTTGCCGGAATCGGCGGGCTTGCCAGCCATTCAATGGCTTCGCCAGGATTATTTACCAGCGTGCAGTTTTTTGATCCGTCCAACCCCTTGTCGATTGTCTGGGTCGTGGCGGTAATGGTGCTTTCTGTCGTGCTGTCGTTCATTCTTACTCTCATTCTGGGGTTTGAAGATATCCCTGAAACGACCCAGCCGTCTGCGCCCTCGTCCGTCGTCACCGCAGAAAAAGCGAACGCGGTTAACGCCAGTTAATTAATGATTACAGTATCAAAGAGGATGTCATGTCTGAGTCAGTATTCCCGGAAGGATTTTTATGGGGCGGTGCCCTGTCCGCAAACCAGTCAGAGGGCGCCTTTCTTGAAGGCGGGAAAGGATTAACGACCGTTGACATGTTACCGCTTGGCCCGGCACGCATGCCGGTGAAACTGGGGCAGGAAAAACGCGTCACACTGCGCGATGATGAATTTTATCCCAGCCATACCGCTATCGACTTTTATCATCGCTATCGCGAAGATATTGCGCTGATGGCAGAAATGGGATTCACCGTCTTTCGCACCTCTATCGCCTGGAGCCGACTTTTCCCTCGAGGGGATGAATTAACGCCCAACGAGCAGGGGCTGGCGTTTTACCGTGATCTGTTTACCGAATGTCGTCGCTATGGCATTGAGCCACTGGTGACGCTGTGCCATTTTGACGTGCCGATGCATCTGGTAACGGAATATGGATCGTGGCGTCATCGTAAAATGATCGCGTTTTTCGCACGCTATGCACGAAGCTGTTTTGAGGCATTCGACGGCCTTGTGAAATACTGGCTTACCTTCAATGAAATTAACATCATGCTGCATAGTCCGTTTTCAGGCGCTGGACTGGTGTTTGAACCGGGTGAAAATACCGAGCAGGTTAAATATCAGGCCGCCCATCATGAACTGGTTGCCAGTGCGCTGGTAACGAAAATTGCTCATGAGGTCAACCCGGCCAACCAGGTAGGCTGCATGCTGGCCGGCGGCAATTTTTATCCCTGGTCAAGTAAACCCGACGATGTCTGGGCGGCACTGCAAAAGGATCGTGAAAATCTGTTTTTTATCGATGTGCAGGCACGGGGCGCCTACCCCGCGTATTCCGCGCGTCTGTTTCGAGAGAAAGGCATTGAGATCGTTATGGCGGAAGACGATGCGGAGATCCTTAAAAACACTGTCGATTTTGTTTCATTCAGTTATTACGCCTCTCGCTGCGCATCTGCTGATATGCATGACCAGAACAGCAGCGCAGCCAATGTCGTCAAATCGCTGACTAATCCGCACATCGCACGCAGTGAATGGGGTTGGGGCATTGATCCGCTTGGACTTCGCATCACCATGAATATGATGTACGACCGCTATCAGAAACCGCTGTTTTTAGTCGAGAACGGTCTGGGTGCACGTGACGAGTTAACACCAGAAGGCGAAATCATAGACGATTATCGTATCAGCTACCTGCGTGAGCATATTCGCGCCATGGCTGACGCGATTGGCGACGGTATTCCCGTACTGGGTTATACCACATGGGGCTGCATTGATTTGGTGGCGGCTTCAACCGGTGAAATGAGCAAGCGCTATGGTTTTGTCTATGTTGATCGGGACGACCACGGTAACGGGACGCTGGAAAGACGCCGGAAAAAATCGTTCTGGTGGTACAAGAAAGTCATCGCCAGCAATGGCCGCGATCTGGATTGAGTCGGTGTGCAGCCACGAGACGTGACCAGCCGCGACGGCGGTGAAGCATTTAAGAGGATAAGGCGACAGATAATACTGTCGCCTTCTGGTCCGGTTATTTTTGCAGCAGCCAGTGTTCAATCTCGCTGGCTGGCAGCGGTTTAGAAAAAAAGTAGCCCTGAATCTGGTCGCAACCATATTGCTTCAGCAGACTCAGCGTCGCTTCGGTTTCGACCCCTTCCGCCAGAACCGTATAATTCAGCTCCTTCAACATCTGAATAATGCTTCTGACAATCACTCTGGACGCCTGATCGTTGTCCATGCGGTTAATCAGAGACATATCAACTTTGATAACGTCTAAGGGAATTTCCTGTAAATAGCTGATGTTGCTGTAGCCTGTGCCAAAATCATCCAGAGAGATAACAAACCCCTCGGTTCTCAGCGCTTCCAGGCCGTTTATAGCAACATGGCTTTCTGTAATGAGTTCATTTTCAAGGCACTCCACGCCCATAAAGGACGTAGGCAAATCAGCAGCCTGCATTTTACTGGCCAAATCTGCCGCAAAGCCGGGGCGTGAAAAGTCACGTTCACTGACGTTAACTGAGACAGGAATTAACTGATATTCCTGTTTCCACGTTTTGAGTTGAACGATGACACGATCGATGACCCAGTCCGTCAGCACCGAGATCAGGTTTGTTTTTACAGCCAGGGGAACGAAATCGGCAGGGAACAGCTCGCCTCGTTCCGGGTGATGCCACCGGATCAACGCTTCCAGCCCCACGGTTTTGCCGGTTTTTAAACACACTTTGGGCTGATAAGCCAGATAAAGACCTTCGTCTTTTTTCAGCGCCTGTGCCAAATCATTCATGATGAGAAAATCATCCGTGCGGCGCGAATCATAAGCATGATCGAAGGTCATGGCACCGCAATTCTGATAAATGCATTCATGCAGTGCGCTTACCGCCTGACGAACGATTTCATTGGCATCTATCTCTCGGGAGACAAATTCTGTTTCACCTACATAAACGTCGATATCGATCGTGATATTGTCCGCTAAATCCGCCTTCAAATTCTTGAGAACATCAATCGTGCTTTGTGCCGTGTACCCTTCAAGATAGGGCTGGATGAGGGCAAACCGACCCGGTGCGAATGAATAAAGCATATCATCGGACTCAAGTTCGAGGCGCGCACTGACCAGGCCGGCGATTTGCCGGAGCAGGTTTTCTACCGGCGCGATACCAAAGGTGCGCGAGAGTTCATAAGCATGCGGAATATCAATGCAGTCGATAAGAATAAGGCGGAAGCGTCGATCAGGATTGCTCACGGCCAGCTGCTGCATATCACGCAACAACCGCGGGCGATTAGGAAGATGCGTAATCAGGTCAGTAAAACTGGCCAGATTCCAGGCATCCAGAAATGAGGTGACCAGCCTCGCTAACGACTTTAAGGTTTCGAGTTGCGCATCGTTAAAGGTATGGGGTTGCGTATCTGTGACGCATAACGTGCCCAGAACCAACCCTTCAACATTACATAATGACACGCCCGCATAGAAGCGGATATGCGGCTCGCCTTCCACTAACGGATGGAAAGAGAACCGATTGTCTTGCAGTGTATCCTGAATGACCAGTTGGCCGTCGCCATCAATAACATGTCGACATAAGGAAACATCACGTGACGACGCCTTAAGATTAAAGTTGCGGGAAACTTTAATGTATTGATTTTTGTCGTCAATAATTGAGATAAAACTGCCCGAAATGCCGAGTGCCTGCGCGGCAAGCTGTACAAATTTTTCCAGCACCTCATCCCTGGTTACATCAGGTGACAAAAGTGCTTTAACCGCTTTAAGACGATTTTCTTCATTGCCACTTTGATTATCGTGCACAACAGCCTCCCCATGTGCGGGTGCAAAACGCAGAAAACAATTTAGCCTAATTTTAAATATTTAGCGCCACATTGACCGACAATTTATAGCAAACAAGAGGCCATGCGAGACTGTATAACATGCAAGAAAAGGTTTTAAGTCATTTTTAACCGTAAATGTCACAACGTTCTGCATTATGCCCGACACACAGGCGGCACTTTTGGTGAGGAGACGACATCGCTGTCAATGTTCAGGCACAATAATCGATCCGCTTACCCCATTAAGGGTATTGGTCCACGTTAGGCGGTTTTTTCTCCCGACGCTTTATCTTGCCACAGGCTGCCTCTCTCAGTAATGAATGCGCATTCAGTTATGTTATTACCTGTTGCGAGCCTGTAAGACTGCCGTTATGAAATATTACTTAAGCTTTTCTGTCAGAGATAAGAACTTAATAATGGCAAAACATCCTGACGGCACAGGCGTTAATTAAATGCAAAATGTAAAGTTATGGAAGCAAAGATTAACAAACACGGTCGGGGCTTCGTGATGGCGCGAGGAATACAGAACAGTTCAGGCATCTTAGTGTCTGCAGACACGATAAATGTCAGCAGACTTCTGGCTGAAAGCGTAAGGAAATGGACGTTAGCCCGCTATCGCCGGCTACAGTATGCTGAACAGCTTTTCTTTTCGCTTATTAAACGACGCCCTGACGGTAATGATGGGCTGACACGCTGATAATTGGTACACTTATTGCCTTGGCGGAACAATGCCAATGCTGAACTCGATTAACAGGTTAAACAACCCTGCCAGTTGGCGCCAGCAGGTCTGGGTTGCTCAGGAAATGAAGTATGCTGACTGACGATCAACTGAATTACATTCTCAGCCACCCCGACGAATTTTCAGATCAGGTTGTGGCAATGGCGAAAGAGATACGGGTTTACCGTGCTGCGTTCGCACAGCCCTATGCGATCATTGAACCATTAGGTATGACGTTTATTGGCGATGAAAATGGCGCGATGGTGTGGCATCCGAAACACTACGAAGAAGGCGATACGCCGCTCTACCTCAGACCATCAATGGAAGAATAACCGTTGTGACATATTCATACTTACACATCTGTAAATCCCCGTCCTGGCACGCCCCCGTTCACCTTCATTCATGTCAACGCTTCGAGACTCATGTTACACACTGATACTCCCTTAGTCAGCCCTGCTCTTCACCCCGTAGCATCAACACTTCATCTATCCATGTTTAGTTTGATTTGAGACACTGCCTGGCGCTGCCATGATGCGTGTGGCGTGACCACCCGCTCTGCAGAAAGATAAGCGATTCGGTCACTTTTCATCGTCAACGCATACCGATGCCGTCCATTGTGGTTGTTGGCATCTGTCCCGGCTCTGCACTTACTGAATCACTGATGTGATGCGACAAGCGCGTGATTTAAGCGAGACCCCATATCATCACAACACGCGATCACCGTTCTCAGCCGCCACCGGGCGAGTCAGAAAACGCGGGTTGACCGCATTTCTTTGGGCCCCATCGTTGCGGCTTCTGCGCCCATCAGTTTTTGTAAGTTGTTACTGGCAAAATAATGCAGGCAACTCAGGCAGGATGAGCGATAGTCAACGCAGGCTTGCTGCTGGACAGGAGCGCTTTCCTGACATCTGCGTCCAGATTAGCGTCAGTGACAATATCCGTCAGCGCATCCAGATGAACCACATTGAAAAGAGACCAGGCACCGTATTTTGAACTGTCTGCCAGCAAAACACGTCGCCTCGCATTGATGATCAAATCGTGTTTCAGAGCCGCTTTTTCTTCCGTGGGCGATGTCACGCCTTTCGTCATATCCCATCCATTACCACTCAGGAAAGCAATGTCAGGATTGATATTGTTCAGCATCTTCCGACCGTGATCGCCAATGCAGGACTGGCTGCTTTCATCGATTCGCCCACCAATGATGGTTACTTCAATCTGCTTAAACTCGGAGAGGAACAGTGCAATATGTAAGTCATTGGTGATCACACGTAGCGGCATATGGGTAATTTGCCGGGCCAGCTCAAACATCGTCGTCCCTGCATCAAGGATTACTGCATCGCCTGCTTTGATGAAGGTGGCTGCAACGCGCGCAATAGCATGTTTTTCAGGCTGATTCCGTGACGATTTTTCCAGCGTGGTGGGCTGCGATGGAATAAAGCGGTTAAGCGTTACGCCCCCGTGCGTGCGGCTGACCACTCCTTCCTGATCGAGTTTAATCAGATCACGCCTGATAGTGGCAGGAGAAGCGCCTGTGACCGAAACAAGCTGTTCAACCGTTACCAGATTATTTCCTTTCAGGTAATTCATTATCGATTCTAAGCGACTGTTTTCTTTCATCTTCACATTGACCAGGGCGTTTTCTTTTTTTGGATCATGCAGATATGATCGCAAAGTGCGATTTTTCTGTCCAGGTAATACTGAGAAGGTGATTAACTCAGCTCACGGGTGAGTAAATACCTTTGGATTCCTCACTGCACGACTGAAATGATGGTGATCCGCTTTCCTGCGCCATGCATACTCTCATCGCGAAAGCATTCTGTTCAGCATGACTTCTCAGCGAGCGACGGCGTATTAATGCTCTTAGATGAATATAAGGTTTCGTCCCACTTCGTCTGAAACGAGGACGGTAAAAATTTGATGTGAAAGGCGAGATGACTGATTCAGGCGTGAAGTCGGGACAGGTTGAATGCGGTATCTGGAGCACTGCTGACGCAATCAAAACGGCAGCGGTCCCTGCTGCGAGTGATACGATGTCTTTATCGTGACATATAATATTAACCGGACCTTACATCGCGCTTCGATATTCCGGCCAGGCCACCGCGTCTGAATGAAGCGCACCTGAAGGAGCAAATAAACTGCCCTGGAAATTAATCACGCCCGCTGCTTCCAGCCACATCCACTCCTCCGCTTTCACGATGCCGGCAGCAATGACCGTAATCTCTAAGGCAGAGCAACATTTTATAATGGCCTGAACCACGGCTTGTTTCGGACCACTGCGGTGAACATCGGAAGTGATACTTGAGTCAATGCGAATCCGGTCGGGCTGAATATGTGTCAATAACGAGAGCCCGGCGGAACCGGCACCAAAATTATCGACGGACAGACTGATGCCCGCAGCCTTAAGCTCCCTGACGGCAACCGAAAAAGCTTCCACGCGTGAAATAACTTCCGTTTCGCTGACACCAATGACCACCTGCTCAGGGACCAGTCCTGCAGCATTTATGGCCGCAACAATGGTCTGAACCGCATCAGGTACGACAACCAGCGTCATAGGCAGCAGACTGACATACAGCGTCATCTCGTCCGGGCAGGCCCGCCCGGCCATCCTGAACGCTGTAATCACCGCGTCAAGATCGGCATCATGTAACTGCTTTGACGAATCGCGCTGTTCAGTACGACGAAGCCGTGCGTCCGCTATCGCCTCAATCGCCGTCACTTGACGGGCAAGCGGATCGACGACGGGACGGAAAGTAATACCCGATACCGAAGGCGTCACCTTGCTGGCAGTGGTGCTTTCCGGAATGAATTCCCAGTATTCGGAGGGCAATACCTCGAAGTAATTCTCTTTCTCACGCGCCTCTACAAAGGTACGCAGGAACTGCAACGCGCGGTCAGCATAAGTTAACTGGTACTTCGACGTGCCTTTATCCAGCACCGCCTGAAGCACAGTGGAACGATCATGCTCACGTAAATCAAACAATTCCATGCCGGCATTACCGAACCGACGCGAGGGCGCATAATCACGCATCAACTCGACCAGGTTATGGTGACGTCGATCAGCACAAATGCGCTGATAAATGGCAAGCACGCCCTCTTCCGGGCCTTCCAGTAACTGGAAAAAGTGCGTGCCATTGAACAACAGAATACCGGTCACATCATGAGACGCATTCAGTATGCTGGCATCATCCACCATTCCGGGTAGCGTCTTAACAGGAACGTCATCCGAGATATGGCTGCGATAAATTATTGTGGTCAGCAAAGGGCATCTCCAACATCAACGTGATTGTAGTCGTCAGCTTATCAGTTATTCCTTTAACATGCAGGTCTCGGTGGCGGACTGACGCAATAATTTACATTAAATTGCATCAGGGATGAACGGTGATGGCGCGCGAGACAAAATAACACAAGGTAAACCCGGAACAACTTCTCATTAATTATCGTTACTTTTTCAGCGGGGAACGATTGCTGCCCTGACCTCTTTTAAAAGAGATATTTTCTTAACTGCGAATGAGTGCGCTTTTATTTATTTTTAACTCTATGTTTTAAAAGGTTTTAACCCACCTGCCGATGACTCGCGCTTCTGGGTTTGCAGATTTATCCACCTGAAGCCGGCCCGACATGCCGCACGGAGCACGTCGGGAAATGTATCGCAGCCAGAAATTTGCCTTATAAAAAAGCGTAAGCGAAAATAAAATCTTCGTCCGAGGCTCCAGGGTTTCTGTTCTTTCCTCACCTGCCGTATTAATCAATACGCATTAACTCAAAAAATAAACGGCCTTCATCCGGGACGTAAACGGTTATTCCATGACGGTTTAATATCGCAACGCATTAATTGCTTTCGCCTTTTATAGTGATTGGCTTTTATTTTTTAAAATCAACGTACAATTATTTTTTGCAATATCATTCAGCATATGGGCAGGAGCGGCAATGGCTCAGGAACCTGGCGACAAGGAATATCACCGCACCAGAACAACACAGTCACTGCGCTTCTCAGACAGAGGCCGGGATGAGGTGCTGAAAAAGTTTTTACGTCTGGCCTGTCAGTTAGTTGGTATTAATGGAAGTTATATCGCTGTCTTAAATGACGATAAGCATAGTGTGCGTGCCAATTACAATATTGAGCTGAGTGACACGACGCGCGAACAGGCCTTATGCCGGCATGTTGTCGAAAGTGATGCGACGGTCATTGCACCTGATACCCGACTTGATCCGCGTTATGCCCATCACCCTTTGATTGTCCATGCCCCTTATATTCGCTTTTATGTCGGTACGCCGCTGAAAAACGCTCATGGACAGATACTGGGAACGCTATGCCTGACGGATACGGTGCCACGGACTTTTAGCCACCAGCAGAAACAGATCATAGAGTCACTGGCTGGATTGGTTGTTGCCTTTCTTGAAGCCTGGCATTCGGCGGCCTTTATCGAACCTGTTACCGGCATGGCCAATCGGGAACGTCTCTTTCGCGACATTCTGCATCTTGCCACGCTGAATGACACGGCACTGCGCCGTCTGGTGCTTATCGACTGTATTGATATGTCACGCGCCTACGACCTGTCCCGGTCACTGGGCATGGCGTCGCTGGAGTCCTTGCTTAAGGATGTCGCCACCCTGTTAAGGTTACGTCTTCGGCCTGCCAGTGGTGAGTCGATTTACACGATCGCGACTGGCCGCTTTGCGATTTTGACCCGTGCAGAAAGCCACGTTAGCGCAAAATGGGTTGAGGAACGGTTAAACGGAATTCATGCCGATATGGGCGACGGCCTCACTATGGCGTTGGCGACCTGTACCGCGCAGATCGACTTTATCGCCGGCCAGACCTTCCCCCAGGACGTTCTCAGACGGGCAGTCAATGCGCTGGAACGCGTGAGCGGTCCGTCCGTTCGTCTGTGTGATGCTGTTGGTGATGGAATTAAAGACGCGAGTTCCCCCGCTGATTTCACCTTAATGCGTGATCTTGCAGACGCGCTGCGGCGCAACCAGGGACTGTATCTGGTTTTCCAGCCCAACGTTTGCTTGCTCAGTGGTAAACCGGTTGGCCTCGAAGCGCAGATCCGTTGGCATCATCCCCAACGTGGAGAGCTGGCAGCCGATAACTTTACTTCACTGGCCGTTGGGACTGAGCTGGGCACAACACTCACGACCTGGCTGATTGACAGCACCATTGCCCGGCTTAAACGTCTACGTAATCATCCTATTCAGTTACCTGTCACGATCAGTATTCATGAACGGGATGTGACAGATCGGGCGTTTGCAGAAAAGCTGGCGGAAAAAATGCTTAAGGCAACCTTACCTGTGTCAATGCTGGTCATCAAAATCGTTCAAAAAGAGCATATCATTGACAGCCCCTCAGCCATGCTGGGCCTGGAAATGCTAAGACGTATGGGATTCACAATGACATGGGAATATATCGCGAAAGGCTATCGCAAAATACGCTATCTGCGCGGGACGCCGCCTGATGTTATAAAACTGGATAAAACACTGGCCAATGAAATCCATGCAAATATTACTTCCCGACTTATCGCACACAGTATTTTTACGACGCTTAAAGAGCTCAATCTCCTTGTTTTAGCCTACAGCGATCGTCCCGCCTCTGTGGTCACCTCAGATAACAGTGAGGCTACCTATGAATATTTCAACATTAAACCCATGACAGAAACGGAACTCGATCCCTGGCTGAAATGGAAGTTACCGGGGTAAGCGTTTTCTCCCCGTTCTGTACTCGTGGACCATCCTGCTGGTATTTATTTTCTGGCCAGATGGCGTTTCGTATCACGGGCCTGGATACGCGCTTCTGTGGGTGAGGGAAACAGATAATGGTACAGATCGCGATACAGGCTCAGATGTTTCACCACGCCCTCATGAATGGTCTTGGTAATATCGTTGATTAAAAAATCGCAGGTGGTGTTGAAGTTTCCCATTTTAAAAAAGGCTTTATCAAAAACCGTAATAATGCCTTCCCATTTCATCTGATATTCATCCCTGATCGGATCATGAGTTGCAATAAACAGGCCTTTGTGGGACTTCACACCATGTTTGCCCACATAGGTGGTTTGCGAATCGTAGCCACGTTTACTCCGCCAACGGCAAAATTCATAAGGCACATCATAATGGGGCAAAATAAAGTCGGGACAGCGGAAATTCTCGTCGCTTAACAGACCATCCAGCGTCACCGTGAAATGCAAAAAATCCTGCATAAAATCGAACTGACGCGTCTTGGTTAAGGTGACATTGATGGTGAAATTGCCTGAATGCACATACCAGTAGTTAGTAAAACCGTTGACCAGAATACAAAATACCTGCCAGTCGCTAAGCCGCCGGTCACCGGCTAATCCTCTGAAACGACTTATCATTAGCCTTGCTTTGGGATGCTGATACGCTTTGAACAACGGATCATTCATACCTTTCAGTAACATCAGGCCCACTCCTTTGTAATTTAGCGTATCCTGCCATGCCATTTTACTACTGAAAAGGTGCCGTCATCTGATTATGCGACGTTGCGCTTTCCTTTTGGGCACCGTCTTACTTATCGTTCTGTGATGCCATCTGTAGCCATAAGCATCAGGCTGCATCATTGAATGTGCAGACAAGGCAAGGCTAAATTTTGCAAAAGGAAAAAAAGACGCGTTCAGAGAGATAATTCAGAAGGGATAGAGGGCTAGTGCGCGTTGCTGATGGGTCTGAACAAACGCATTTTTTAATTCACAGTAAACGTTACTCTCCCCCCGGCAGTCACGTTGCGCGGCGTATTTCACTGCCGCATAGCTGTCGCGGATGTCTGGATATTTTCGCAAATAATCCCGAAACGCCAGATGCCGGATGATATCTGGACTGCCCTGGATAAAAGCATGGACGTGATGCGTACGGCGGCCCTGAAGGCCCTTGGTATAATAGCGTCTTCCTGGCATACCGTTTTCGCCACGCGCCTGATAGCCAGAGGCGCACAACGCTGACGTAATGTCAGACGAATCATGAGTAATCACTTCCAGCAAAATATCGATGATCGGTTTGGCCGCTAATCCTGGCACCGCAGTGCTACCAATATGATGAATAGCGACAAGGTGTTTACCCAATCTCGCCGCTAACACAGCCGCCTCAGCAGAGAAATGATTCGCCCATTCAGGGCAATACTCACTCACGATTATCTGACGCCCGTTTATCATTTCGCTTTTTAGCGCCCTTTTTTCTTGCGACCCGGCTGCGTAAATCGCTTGCGTGAAGCGGGCTTATCATCAGCTTTTACGCCCGATTTAGGTTGGCTATTCCCTGGTTTTTTTGCAGGAGATTTTTTCTGCGGCGTCTTTTTTGCCGATTTGTCATCAGAAGTGGAATTTTCGAGCAGCTTAAACAGTTCGATTAATTCATCATCCGTCAGATCGCGCCATTCACCCAAAGGAATACCTTTGAGATTTACATTCATAATGCGCGTGCGTTCCAGTTTGGTGACTTCATACCCAAAGTGTTTGCACATACGACGGATCTGCCGATTAAGCCCCTGTACCAGCGTAATACGAAACACGTAGGGTGCTTCTTTCTTCACTTTGCACTTTTTGGTTACCGTGCCCAACATGGGAACGCCGGCTGCCATACCGGCAATAAATTCATCGGTAACGGGCTTATCAACAGTGACGACATATTCTTTTTCGTGGTTATTGCCTGCACGCAAAATTTTATTGACCAGATCGCCATGATTGGTCAGGAAAATAAGTCCCTGCGAATCTTTATCGAGACGACCGATGGGAAAAACGCGTTTACTGTGATTAACAAAATCACTGATGTTATCGCGTTCGCCCTCTTCCATTGTGGTGATAATGCCTGTGGGTTTATTCAGCGCGATCAGCACCAAATCATCTTCATCACGAGGCTCAATCAGCTGACCATTCACTTTTACGACATCGCCAGCAAAAACCTGGGCACCAACGGCTGCGCGTTTACCATTGATAAAAACGTTGCCCTGTTCGATAAAGCGATCGGCATCGCGGCGGGAGCAGATTCCGCTCTCACTGATGTATTTATTGAGTCGTGTTGATGAATGCGTCAGCATGGTTCCTCCAAAAACGCGCACTATACCTTACCCGCTCTCGCTTGCGAAGCAGAAGGCATTAAACTTTTGGCCCCTTCATCGGCAAGTAAAATCAGGCCATATCCTCTGCGTTTTGAACCTGAAAGTGCAGGCAGACGACGTGACACATCAGTCTCGTCCCGCGCCTTTTTCGATGGCGCTGACCCGGGCCTGATCGATGCGACGCCCATAGCTCTGCACCGGGCAGGTACTAAAACCGCGCGCTCATGCCAAGGTTCCAGGTGACCTCATGATAATCACGCGCGCCCGCCACCGTCGACACAGCGGCAAAAGCGCTAACCGCGTCGCCGATGGGGACATTGGCTCCTACAGCTATATCCGCCCAGTCTTTATCCTGATTCGAACGGCTTTGTCGGAAAGCCGTTCGTGTCGATTTCAGACCTGCACTCACCGATGTATCCGTGTCGCCAAACTGATGGTTATAACTGACCTGTGCCCAGGGATTGATTCCTAATCCCTGGGTATCAATGCGCCACCCCACTGCGCCAGTTTGTGAATGCCGTGTTTGATCGGAGAAACGCATCGCACTGCTGCTGTCGCCGCGTTCCTGATAACCGTCGGCCCGCACATAATCCAGCGAATAGCTGACAACAGGCCCCGTGGTAATCGTCTCGTTTAAGGGAAAATCCCAACCGGTTTGAACCCGCGTGCCCATCAGCTTTCCACTACTGCTGCCCTGTTCAGTGCGGACCGCAGGGCCAAGTTTTATCTGACGTTCAATGCTGTCGTAATCCAGATCCGCATAATGGATATCGGCGTTGACCCACAGTCTGTCCATCAGTTGTAGCTGGCTCCAGAGTGCCACCATGTTGCCGTGCAACCGGTAATCATAACGTTCAGAGGGATGCTGTCGTTGGCTGGCCGTTGACAGCAACGCCCCTGCCTGCAGGTTGTCGGTCAGCTGATAACCCATGCCGGCTGACAGGTTTGCAGTATCTGTGTCGCCATCATTAAAAACATCACTTTTGTTGCGCGCGTGCTGACCGGCGTAACCGCCAAACACGGTGAATTCTCCGGCTTCAGCGGGTTGCCTGCGCTGCTGCTGGAGATGACTGTCCAGCGTGTTATGCACATCCTGCAGCATCGTCAGCGGTGCCTGCGTCAGTACCGCGACCTGGGCTGGTGCATCCAGGATTGACTGAATGTAGTCAGCAATCAGGGCATGCACCGCAGGGCTGGGATGAAGACGATCGGCAAACAAAAAAGTCTGTTGCGATGAGAAACCCGCTGTCGACGAAGTACAGACGGCGGAAGAGGTGCCCGGTGGACAGGCCATGCCTGCGGTGTTAGTAAGACCATAAAGCGCCGGACTGGCGATCACTTCATTAAAAAGCCCATTAATATCGACCCGAACAATATTCCCCTGTGCAGCCGCCAGCGCGTTTTCTTCCTGCTGATTGTAACGGGCCGTCAGAGAAGCCGCCTGATCGCTTAACTGCTGCCAGGTGGCGAACAGCTGTTGTGCGATCAGGTCACGAACCGCCGGTATGGCAGAGAGCTGCGCAGCGGCCTGACCGAAAGCCGTCTGGATAGCCTGCTGCCGTTCCGCCGTAGTGAACGTGGTCGCCGCGTTCAGTGACTGAAACGCCGCCGCCACCGCTGCGGAACCGGCCCCCTGAAGTATTCCCTCTATCAGGGCAGGCGTCGCACCGACATTCGGCACGGTTGGCACTATCACCGTACCAGCGCCCGCATTCAGTAACGCGCTGACCTGGCTGGCGGCCGCACCGGCGCTGTTGTCAACCAGAGAAAGCGCCAGCGAGGGGCTGGGAATGAGCGTGGCAGCGGCCAGGTCATTCCCGCCGATCCAGTGAATATAGAGCCCGTTGGAATCGGCCCTGCCATTCGTTGACGACAGATAGCGGGCAACCTGATCCTGGGTATTAAACTGCGGATTGAGAGCAGGCACCGCCACAGCACCGCCTGCCGCGTAATTACTCCCGCCCTGAGAGGACGGCTGCAGCATCAGTCCCGCATCACGGGCGATGATTTCATCATAGAGTGGATGACTGGCAGAATCGTAGGTAAAACGGCCGACGTTGCCTGTATCACTCAGGCTGTCGCCAAATACGGTAAGACTGTCCCAGGCCATCACCGCTGGTGGGCTTACCAGGATGGCAAGCGCGACGAACGACACAGGAAACCATGCACGATTTTTCTTCATGACCAGCTCCGTTCAGGAAATAACAAGGATGGATAAATCAAAAGAACAGCAAATAAACATCACGGCTGAGTAATAGCCGCAGATTGAAGAACGCTCCAGACGAAAGCTGACGTGAGTTCGCAAAAACGAAAAATTTTTAAGCCATTCCGAAAAGTGTCAGCCCCTTTTGCAAACCCGATCACGCCGGGTATTGAGGAAACACATCCAGGCGATGCAGGGTGAGCGAAAGCGTTAAGCTGCGCCAGCCATGTACTGGCTCAACTCTCCTCTTGTCGTGTGACATCTGAACGAAGGATTTATTTTTTTATGGCAGGCTTAAGACCACGGTAGAAATCCTGTAGCCGTTTCATGGTCTTAGTCGTACGATCTGGCAGGGAAGCGGCCACCGAGAGAATCAACATTTCAAGGCAAACCATCACTGTGCCGTGTAACGGGATGCGCCCTTTTTCCCCGCCGCGTGGCACGTCAATAACCACATCCGCTTCCCGGGCAAAGAAGGCGTCGGTCGCATGGGTGAGAAGAATTATCGGAATGCCCAGCCTTTTGGCCTCACGCACCACTGTTGTTCCTTCGCGATGTGCCGACTTTTGCGCCATCATGATCAGCACATCGCCCCGTTGCAGCGCCAGCATCTGTTCCGCCAGCGCAATACCTGAACGGTTAAGTGAGAAGGCCGGCAAACCGATGCGATTTAACAGGCGGGCGGTGTAGTCAGCCAGAATACCCGAGGCGTTAATCCCGAAAACGGCCACCTGGCGGGCTTCACTCAGTAACCCCGTCGCTTCGGCCAGCGCCTGACGGTTTTGCTCAGAGGCCAGTACCTGACACGCATGGAGATGCCCCTGCAATACGAAGTCTATCGACGACGAAACATCCCGCGTCATAGCATTGACGGTGCTCAGCATTTTCTCTTCTGAAGAGAGGCCGGGACCAAACCAGGCCTGAAGGACGTTTTTCAAATCGCGCAGTCCTGAAAAACCCAGCGCCTGAATGGCGCGAATCACGGTCGCATCCGATGTGTTGTTCGCGCGGGCGATATCCATGGCAGTGCTGTCCAGAACCGTTTCCCGGTTGGTGTGAAGATAATGTGCAACAGCCAGCAGGCGGGGTGAGAGTTGCTGTTCCCGCGAACGCAAACGCTCGCCCAATATATCTGTACGACTTCTGGCCTGCATCAAGGAAGCCTGTCCCGCTGATTACTGTTAAAAACACCGATGAGATGAAACACTCTCACGCCCCCGTTAAATCCTGAACGATAATGTGTGAACCTGACAGGGTAATCCCCTTCGACGATACTGTTCTTGCTTCGCCTGCGCTAAGCATGTCTCGCCCGGCTGTAGTCAGCAAGCCTTTTCTCCCTCACGAACAGCAAGGTTATGCTTCTTCACCTGGATACACTTCGCCAGAATAAGTTTTTTAATTCATGAAAATTAATGACTTAACAATATAAAAACAGTTAAATCATCGTTAATACACTCTCCTGGAAATGTAGTAAAAATAAATGTTTTTATATTTACTACTACATTACTCAATGATTGAATGATTCTCAATTACAAAACAGCCTACCAGGACGGACGCAAAAACCTCCGCCTGAAGGCGAAAAACCCCCACGTTTAACGTGGCCTTTACGTTTATTTTGTTTTTGATGATCAGCGAAAAAATATAATGAAAACACGTCCAGGCGAGAGTAAGAACCTCAGATTTCAGCAGGCTTTAATAGTGGCGATCTGTTCCAGCGCCTGGCTTCCGGCCGGTAACAGCCTTGCCGCCACCGGGGATGATACCGTCACCGTCACCAGCGATGCTGACCGTGAAGAGGGCTATGCAGCCACCACCAGCAGCGTTGGCAGTAAAATGCCGATGGCGCGTCTCGACGAGGCCCAGTCTGTCAGTACCGTGACACAACAGCAGCTTGATGATTATCAGGTCAGCAATCTGAGCGATGCGATGCGCTTCGTCAGTGGTGTTGCGGAAGCCAACACGTTGGCAGGAACAGAGGACGGTTTCGTTCGCCGTGGCTTCGGTAGCAATTCTGATGGCTCGATATATCGCGATGGTATACGAAGCAGCCAGGGGTTAAATCTGGATGCGACCACGGAGCGGGTTGAGGTACTCAAGGGATCGGCATCTCTGCTCTATGGCATTCAAAATCCGGGCGGTATCATCAATGTCATCAGCAAAAAACCACGCTATTCATGGCAGTCTTCCGTCAGTGGGCGCTACGCAAGTGAAGGTGGTGGAGCCGGTACGCTCGATGTCACCGGCCCGCTGGGTAATGGTTTTGCTTTCAGGCTCATCGCAGAGAAGCAGCGTCAGGATTACTGGCGCAATTTTGGCAGTGATGCGCATTCTCTGCTCGCACCGTCATTGCAATGGTACGGTGAGAAAGCCAGCCTGTTGGTCAGCTACAGCGACTATCGTTATGACATTCCTTACGATCGCGGTACCGCTTTTATTAATGGCGCACCACTCGATGTCGGTTACAAACAGCGACTGGATGACAAAGCGAATCATGCCTGGGGACGTAATCAGGCACTGAACGCGCATTACGACTGGCAGTTCAACGACAGCTGGAGCACGCGCCTGACGCTTGGCTGGAATCAGCGCCGTTATGACAATAACGAAGTTCGGGTCACGGCGATTAATCCTGCTACCGGCGTGGTTACCCGGCGCGCCGATGCCAATCGCGGATTTAATCAGCAAACCAAATATCTGTCATGGGACGTCCTGGGGAATCCGGAGATATTCGGCATGGCGCATGCGCTGGTCTTCGGTACGGATTATGAAATGAACCAGACGTACCGGGCGCACCAGTATCAGGGCAAAAATGACCGCCGCTTTAACTACCTCAACCCCACTTATGACCTGCTGTCACCGGTAACCGACAGCACAACCGAAAATACGGCAAATGCTAACAACCTTAACCGTATCCACAGCCGTTCGGTTTATTTGAAAGACAGTATTTCGCTTACTCCAGACTGGATTGCGGTCATTGGCGGACGTTATCAACATTATGAGCAACGCGCGTCAAAAGGATTTAATCCGGTCGTTGAAACGCTGAATGATGAGGGAAATACCTTCCTGCCACAAACCGGACTGATTTACAAAATTACACCGGATGTTTCGCTCTATGCCAGCATGAGTAAATCGTTCACCCCATCGACGGATGTCGACGATGAAGGAAACGTCAGTAAGCCTGAGCAGGGCACCACCTGGGAGGTTGGCAGCAAATGGCAACTTTCTCCGCGCCTCTTCGCCTCGCTGGCGCTGTACAGAATCGATGAAAAGCGGATGACACTGAACATCAACGGTACTAACCGTCCGATCAACAAGGCGCGCTCGCAGGGCGTTGAGGTTGAGCTTAATGGTGAAGTGGTCCAGGACTGGGATGTCAGTGCCAGTTACAGCTATGACAACGCTGAAATTGTCGATGACCGGATTAACCCGGCGAATAATGGCAATCGCTTACAGAACGCACCAGAGCAGTCCGGTGCGCTGTACCTGAGCCATAATCTGATCGTCAGCAACGTGCCTGGTGATTTTCGTGTCGGCGGCGGCGCCCGCTATGTTGGCAGTCGTGCTGGCGATCCTGACAACAGTTTTACCTTACCGGATTATGTCGTAGCGGACAGCTTTATTGCCTGGAACAACGCGTTGCTGGGCAAGAAAACACAGATACGACTGAATCTGAATAACCTGTTTAATAAACACTATTACACGTCGAGCGGCGGAAACCTGCGCGTACGTGAAGGTGAAACCCGCAACCTGATGGTACAAGCCCGTGTTGAATTCTGATTCCTGTAAACGCAGCCTGCTACGAACGCTCCTGCTTTTGGCTTTGACCTTCAGTAGCCTGGGCTGGGGCAAAACCATCACCGATATCAACGGCGATAAGGTCACCGTTCCCGATCATCCTGTGCGTATTGTGCTGGGCGAAAGCCGGATGCTTTACACCTACGCACTGCTGGAACCCGGCAACCCTTTCAAAAGGCTGGTCGGCTGGCCCGAGGATCTGAAAAAGTACGATCGTCAGACATGGGATATTTTCGCGCGTCAGTTTCCTGAAATGCAGCATATCGCGTCATTAGGTCAGGAGGGATCAAATGACATCAACCCTGAAAAGGTGATCGCATTACAACCCGATGTGGTAATTTTGCCGGCACTGGCGCGCAGCAGTGAGGCCGGACAACGGCTGGAGCGCGTCCTGAAATCCGCGCATATCCCGGTCGTGAAAATCGACCTGCGGGTGCATCTTCTTGAAAATACGACCCGCAGCGTAGCCATTCTGGGAGAGGTGCTCGATCAGGGTGAGCGAGCCTCGGCTTTTAATGCGTTTTATCAGCAACATATGCAGACCCTTGCGCAGCGCCTCGCTCAGTTTCGCGGGAAGAAGCCCACCGTACTTCTGCAGTTGCATCTGGGACGTCGAAATGAATGCTGTGTGACGTCGGTAAACGGCAGCCTTGGTGAGATACTGGCGTTTGCCGGCGGCGAAAACATTGCCAGCAAAACGGTTTCCGGCGTTTTCGGCCGGTTGAATGAAGAAACGGTGATTGCGTCACATCCGGACTTCTATTTTGCAACGGGCAGCGGCGATCGTAATGATACGTCCGATTTGCGTATTGGCCCTGCCATCACGCAGGCTGAAACGCGCGCCTCGCTGCGGCAACTGACCGCGCAACAAACGGGCCTGAAGTCGTTGCGTGCGTTGCAGGACGGCCACGCGGCGGCCCTGTGGCATAATTTTTACCTCAGCCCCTGGCACGTTGTCGCGGCAGAATTTTTTGCCAAAACGCTTCATCCCGCGCTCTTTAACGATATTGATCCTGAAAAAACGCTGCGCCAGCTGTTTACTGATTTTCTGCCGGTTCCGTATTCCGGCACCTATTTCTGTCAGTTGACACCCAATACCTGATCACGGATTGTCCGGCGGCGTAATGGTGACGCCGGACAACGCAACGTCTTAACAGTGATTTTTTACCCGTACGATGTCGGCCATGACAGACAGCGCGATTTCCGCGGGGGTTTTACTTCCGATAGCCAGACCAACAGGCGCAATGATCCGTGCGAGCTCATCGTTATCCAACCCTGCAATGGTCTGTAAACGCGACTTGCGCCTGGCCGTATTTTTAGCGGACCCCATAATGCCAATGTAAAACGCATGAGTGTTGACCGCTTCCATCATGGTTAGCTCATCTATGCGCGGATCGTGGGTTAATGAGACGATGGCTACCGCAGCATGTGCACCGTTGAGCTCCAGCCAGCGCGCGGGATGCTGAGGGACGATCGTAATCGTATCCTGGCCCGTAAAATGACCTTCCAGCTCACTTAACATCTCTGAGCGATGCTCACATACCCGAACATGAAAGCCCAGGATTTGTGCCAGCCGGATGCACTCAAAGGCCACGGTAGAGTAACCTGCCACCAGCAATTCCGGGACGGCACCAACCGGTAACACGACCTCTGGATGCTGATAACGAAGCACCGGCAGCGCCGCCGTCATCGTCATAGTTTGCCAGGTGGCACGTTTGCTCACAGTGACCGTTTTGAGCAGTCGTGTTTTGCCACGCAACGCCTGATGCATCGCTTGTAACATCTGGCCGCTGTCGTTATCGGCAACCAAATATTCCACCAGCACGTCGAGGCTACCGCCACAGGGCAACTGCACCTGCGTTTGCCTTCCACCTTCACCATAACGGACAACCTGACTGTGGATGCGGTAATGCCCCTCAGCCAGCCGTGCCAGAAAGTCTTCTTCTATACAGCCGCCGGAAAGCGAGCCGCATCCTTCCCCACGGTCACTGATCACCATCATCGTGCCAGGTGCGCGCGGTGAAGAGCCCCAGGTCTGCAACACAGTGCACAGCCAGACGGCCCGTCCCGCATGATGCCAGCCTAATGCCGTTTCAATCACTCGTTGATCTAACGTCATCATGGGCTGCACCTCATTCGCCGTAAATCATCCGGATAATCAACATCCTCCAGGCAACCGCGATCCCGAAGTGGCACGTAATGTACAGGATGATGTTGTAACAGTTGCTGCGCACCAGTATCACCGGTCAGCTGGCGCAGCGCGGGGAAAAAAGCGGCCGAAAAACCCACAGGATGACCAGCACGGTCGTCAACCCAGGGACGCACCAGCGGATACGTGGTTAACGCCCTGTTTACCGCCCTGTAGCTTGCAGCGGTAAGCCACGGCATATCGCCCAGCGCCACGATCACGCCATCATAATCCGTGCACGCGCTGACGCCCGCCGCTATCGACTCGCCCAGCCCTGCGCTGGCACACAACACCCGCACCGCATCACCTAGCAGAGAATGAATGGCCACGTCTTCGGGACGCGATACCACGACCACCTCCATTCCGCTCGCCCTCGCCTGGTCAAGCGTATGTTTCAGCACGGCTTTGCCATTCCACGCCGTCAGTAGCTTATGTTCGCCACTGGCATGCCGAAACCGGCGGCCCATCCCTGCCGCCGTTAATACAATGGCCGTTTTCATCTCAGCGCGTTCCTTCGCATGCTTACAGAATCTTATCCAGCGTGATGGGCAGATCGCGAACCCGCTTGCCCGTAGCATGGTAAACCGCGTTACTGATCGCGGCCGCCACGCCCACGATGCCCAGTTCACCCACCGTTTTGCCGCCCATCCGGGTCGCTTTATAATCCGGCAGGCCAACATCAATCGTGGTAATCGCCGGTATATCCGCGTTCACGGGAATCAGATAATCGGCAAGATTGTTGTTCAGCACTCTGCCGTTGCGCGGATCGATAATGCCTTCCTCAAGCAAGGCCTGTCCCACGCCCATAATCATGCCGCCAACCCACTGACTGCGGGCCAGTTTGGGGTTATAAAGCCGGCCGCTGTCAAACGCCGCGACCATACGTTTAATCCGGATGGTGCCAAAGTCCTCGTCCACTCTCACTTCGACAAACTGTGCACTCCAGCTGTGTGCGGAGACGTCTTCCGGGCGGCTCATTTCACCCAGGCTACCGGTCACACTGTCCCGTTCCTCGGCAGACATATCCGCTGAGAACGTGCCGCCTTCGACGCACAGCACGGATGCGTTCGTCAGGCTGACCAGTGCACCAAAAGAAACAGTCTGAGAAGGGTTAGCGGTAACACAAATCGCCCCGTTCGCCAGGCTGAGTTCATGCGGAGGGATGCCTTTCAGAGGCGAGCCCGTTAATTCGCTTGCGAGCGTGACTAAGCGCGCGCGCATTTTTTTGGCGGTGTCATCAACCGCAGCCGTCAGGTTTCCTGCCAGCTGAGAGCCCCCCGCAACGCCGGCTCGTGGCAGTTGCGTATCGCCCAGTTCAACTTCAATGCAGTGTGAATCCACCCCTAAGATATCAGCGGCGGTTTGCGCCAGAATCGTGTACGTCCCGGTGCCGATGTCAGCTCCCGCGCACTGCACAACAATCTGCCCCTGAGAGGAAAGCAGGATTTTTGCCTCAGCCGGCATGGTATTAACCGGATACGTGCCCGATGCCATGCCCCAGCCAATTAATTCACGCCCTTCGCGCATCGAACGAGGCGCCATAATGCGTTTATCCCAACCGAAGGCTTCCGCCCCTTTTTCATAGGCTTCTTTCAGACGACGTGAACTCCAGGGCAACCCCAACTGATAATCGTGATCTGCCCAGTTGCGTAAGCGAAAGGCCAGCGGATCGAGATTTAGCGCATAAGCCATTTCATCCATCGCCACCTCAAGCCCGAATGCACTGGGATTCTCACCCGGTGCGCGCATCCAGCCTGGCGTGACGGTATTGATGGGCCTGACCTGGTGCTGCGCCGAGAGATTTTCAATGGCGTACATGCGCCCCGTCACCTTACTGCAGTTTTCAGCGAAGACATCAATCAGTGACGTTTCACTGAAGCTGCGCAAAATCACCGACTGAATTTTCCCGTCGCGTGTCGCTCCCATCTCCAGCTGCTGTGAGGTGGCAGGACGCCCCCCTAAACCCGTGAAGGTTTGTGGCCGCGTCAGTGACACGCGAACCGGACGATTAAGCGCGCGCGAGGCCACGCAGGCCAGCGCTACGTGCGTATAAGGCACCGGCTTAGAGCCAAAACCTCCACCTACATAGGGCGAGATGACGTGAACATCTTTTGGCGAGATCCCCATCCATTCGGCGATTTCAACCTGCGCCCCTGCCACCCACTGGCTGGGTTCCCAGACGGTTATGCGGCCCTGCTCCCAGTGTGCAATACAGGCATGGGGCTCCATCGGCATGTTATATTCGCGTGGCGTGGTATAACGCTGATTAATCCGCACGTCTGCATGTTCCATGGCGGCCTGAGCCTCACCTAAATCGATGTCCTGCTTTGTAGTCGGCTTAGGCTCCACCCCTTCATCCGTCGCCGAGATCAGAGCAGGCGTCGTCTCATAGTGGATATCGACCAGGGAAGCGGCATAAGTTGCCTGTTCAAATGTCTCTGCTACGACCAGGCCAATGTTCTGACCATTGTGAATAATCACATCGTCCTGAATGGGCGTATAGGTTGTCTGCGCCGCACCGCCATCAGCGATAGCCGTCGGCTTATTGATTCTGAGTGAATTAAGATGCGTATAAACGGCAATCACACCTGTCGCACGTTCCGCTTTGGCCGTATCGATATGTGAGATGCGGCCACTGGCAATTGTCGATTGCAGGACGACGCCATGCAGCACGCGGTCGGGCTTATGCTCTACAGCATAACGGGCTTTTCCTGTGACTTTGACCTTGCCCTCACCGCGGGTTCGCGGTGTGCCAAGACCGGAAGGGCTGGCAGCGGCGCGACGGTGAGGATTGACGCTTTGCTCATCCGCGGACAGCACGGCATTATCGGACAGCGTCGGATCATTATTGTCTTTTGTCATGCCAGTTCTCCCGCAGCCAGCAGCGCGCGGGCAATCACGCGCGGCGTTAACGTTATTTTGTAAGCGTTGTGCGCCAGCGCGCGCGTTTCCTGAGTGATTAATTCTGCGGCCTTATACAGGCTTTGTTCCTCAAACCGTTGTCCGGTTAACGCATGCTCCACATGATGGGCACGCCAGGGCTTGGTTGCGACACCACCTAACGCGATATGAACGGTCTCTATCCGTCCCTGCGCAAGTGTTAATCCCACGGCCGCACTCGCGCTGGCGAATTCGTAAGAAGTCCGATCGCGTACTTTCAGGTAATGGGACTGTTTTAATGCTAAGGAACGGGGAATCTCGATGGCGACGATAATTTCATCGGGTTGTAAGGCGTGCTCATGCTGCGGCGTCTCGCCGGGTAACAGAAAAAAGTCGTCAACCGGAATGCGCCGCGTATCCTGATGGCTGTTTTGGACAATAATCGTCGCGTCAAAGGCCGTCAGCGCGACGGCCAGATCACCAGGATAGACCGCCACACATTGTTCACTGCCGCCCAGAATAGCGTGACTCGCATTGATGCCGTGCAGCGCTGCACATCCGGAGCCTGGCGTGCGTTTATTGCAGGCGGAAAAGGTGGCAGGATCGCGGTAATAGGCGCAACGGGTACGCTGGCAGAGATTGCCGCCGATGGTTGCCATATTGCGGATTTGAGGCGACGCCGCCTGCCACAGACTGCCATACAGCGCGGGGGCCAGGGCCTCACAATCAGGATGACTGGCCAGTTCACTCATGGTGACCAGCGTCCCAATGGTGATTTTATCGTCGCCGAATTCGAGCGTTGACAGATCCGACAAGCCGGCAATATCGGTAAGAAGTGAGGGAGTCAGTACGCCACATTTCATCAAATCAAGTTGCGTCGTTCCGCCCGCGATAAGCTGATTGTCAGCGTGCTGTTTAGCGCCTGCTGCATCCGTTACTGACCGGGCAACCTGCCAGCGAAATTCGTTCATCGTACGTCCTCCGCCATTTCAGCTGCAGCCTGCTTTATCGCATCAATGATAAAAGGATACGCGCCACAGCGGCAGAGATTACCGCTCATGTATTCGCGAATCTCGTCGTCTGAGCCTGTATGACCTTCTTTAATACAGGCGACCGCAGACATAATCTGCCCGGGCGTGCAGTAGCCGCACTGAAAACCGTCATGTTCAATAAAACAGCGCTGTACCGGGTGCAGCTCACCCGATGCCTGTTCCAGACCTTCAATCGTGGTGACGGCTTTTTCTTGCGTCTGAACAGCCAGCGTCAGGCAACTCAGGACACGCTGACCGTTCACCAGCACTGTACAGGCGCCGCACTGGCCCTGATCGCATCCTTTTTTAGTGCCGGTCAGATCAAGATGATCGCGAAGTGCATCTAATAATGTGACGCGAGGATCGACCGTTAACTGCCGGGTCTCACCATTGACCTGCATCGTGAGTGGTATTTTTTCTGACATTATCTGTTTCCCATGGTTGCAGGGCCGGTTACGTGATGTGAGGCTTATCGCTAACGGGCGAAATTAAAAACGTGAAGCGCGGATAACCCTGATGTTTACATGCGTATGTCCGTCATTAGGTTTAGCACTTATTTTTCGGGTCGGAGATAAAAACAAGAAGAATGTCTGCTGTGCTTGACGCTGACCGTCCAGACAAGGGTAACGGTCAGCGAAACAGCGAAGATTAATGGGCAGGTAAACGTGGGCCTTTAACGTGCGCGATCAACAAACTGATCATAAAAACGAAAGCGAATAAGACAACGATGGTCGGTGCTGGGGCACTGTCGATAAAAAATGACAAATATACACCGCTGAGCGATACCATTACGGAAATGAGAGCGGCCAGAATCAACGCATGTGAAAAACGACGTGTCAGTAAGACAGCAATCGCGCCGGGCGCAATCAACAAAGAAATGGAAAGAATGATGCCCACCGCTTTTAACGTCGCCACAATCGTCAGAGAAACCATGGCTAACAAGCCATAATGCAGCCAGCGCACCGCCAGGCCACAAGCCCGCGCCTGCTGGACATCGAAACTGAATACCATCAGGTCACGCCATTTCAGGATAACAAGTATTACCACTGTCGCAGCCATCGCCCCTGTCTGAATAATGTCATCACGGCTGATTCCCAGCATATCGCCAAAGAGAATATGGTCGAGATGAATCGCGGGTTTTAACGCAACAAACATAATCAGGCCGGTGGCAAACATGCCCGAAAAAACAATCCCCAGTACCGTATCCTGTTTGATTCTGCTGTTATCTTTAAGATAGCCGCTGGCAATCGCGCAGAAAAAACCCGCGCTGAAAGCGCCTGTGGCAAGCGGTAATGACAGCATCCATGCCAGCACAACACCGGGAAACACGGCATGGCTCATGGCATCCCCCATCAGCGCCCACCCTTTCAGAACCAGAAAGACAGACAACAGCGCACAGGGAATAGCAACGATACAGGCAATTAACAGGGCGTGGTTCATAAAACCAAACTGAAAAGGTTCCAGCCACATCATCATATCTCCTGCATCCGGCGACGCCGATGGTTCGCGAGTAAACCGTGCTTAGGTGCAAACACAAAAGCCAGCAGAAACAGCAACGTCTGGGCCACCACAATGATTCCTCCTGTCGCACCATCGAGATAATAACTTGCCCAGGCACCCGCAAAGCTGGTCAGGCTGCCGATGGCGACAGCAATAGCCAGTAAACGTGGAAAGCGATCGGTCAGCAGCCATGCGGTTGCGCCCGGTGTTACCACCAGACTGATGACTAAAAAAGCCCCAACCGTTTGTAATGCCGCTACGGTTGAAACTGCAAGTAAGGTGAAAAACAGTATCTTGAGCCGTCCCGGCTGTAACCCCACGGCGCGAGCATGGTTCTCATCGAAGAAAGTCACCATTAAATCTTTCCACTTGAAAAATAAAATCGTGGCAGACGTGATCCCGATAACGGCCAACTGAACAATATCCGCGGGGGCGATAGCCAGAATATTGCCCAGTATGATGGTTTGAATATTCACCGACAGGGGATTCAGTGAAACCATAAACAGCCCTAACCCAAAAAACGAAGAAAATACCAGACCAATAATGGCATCTTCTTTTAAACGTGTACGCTGATTCAGGACTAGCATGCTCCCCGCCGCTAATCCCCCCGACAGGAATGCACCAAAGGCAAACGGAAGCCCCAGCATGTACGCGCCTGCCACGCCCGGCACGATAGCGTGCGACAGCGCATCGCCGATAAGCGACCAGCCTTTTAGCATCAGGTAGCATGAAAGAAAGGCACACAATCCACCCACCATTGCGGCAATCCACATGGCGTTCAACATATATCGATAACTGAAGGGTTCAAATAATAGCGTCATGGCTGACCTCGTACTGAACGCCTGTCAGGCGATGCGGGTAAAAGAGGCTTATCATCCATGACCTCACGTAGTTCACCCTCAACCATCACATGGCGAAGTACACCGCTAAATGCCCGTTCGAGATTTGCCTGTGTAAAGGTGGTGCGCGTCGGCCCGCTGGCCAGAACGGTACCTTTGACCATCACGGTGTAATCGCAAAACGCCATCACCGAACTGAGGTTGTGCGTTGAGACCAGCAGGGTTTTCCCTTCATCGCGCAGTTCACGCAACAGACTAATGATTTTGGCTTCGGTTTTTACATCGACGCCTGTAAAAGGTTCGTCCAGTAAAATTACCTCTCCCTGCTGAGCAATGGCCCGGGCGAGAAAGACACGTTTTTTCTGACCACCTGAGAGCTCGCCGATTTGCCGCTCCCGGTATTCGAGCATATCTACCCGTCCGAGCGCGGCCATGACTTTGTCACGATCCTGTTGTCTGGGCCTGCGCATCAGACCCATATGACCATAACGCCCCATCATGACAACATCCTCAACCCGGACAGGAAAAGACCAGTCGACCTCTTCTGCCTGCGGCACATAAGCCACCAGACTACGGCGTAAGGCCTGTCGCGTTGTCATACCGAGGATACTGACCGTACCTGCACGGACAGGAACAAACCCCATCAGCGCTTTAAAAAGCGTTGATTTCCCCGAGCCATTGACGCCAAGCAATGCGGCAATGGAACCGGCTGGCACGCAAAAACTGGCCTTGTCGAGGGCAATATGGCCATTGCGGTAGATTACCGAGAGGTCAGAAACATCAATTGTCGGCGTCATTGTTTTTTCATCCCATCATTAATGCCTTTCACCAATGTCTGAGTGGTGACCTTAAGTAAGTCCAGATACGTTGGTACGGGTCCACTGGCGGTACTGAGAGAATCGACATACAGAACGCCGCCATAGTGCGCCTGTGTTTCACGTGCTACCTGACGAGCCGGTTTATCCGATACGGTGCTTTCACTGAAAATAACGGGAATGGCATGTTTCTTCATCTGGTCAATAACCTGGCGTACCTGTTGAGGCGTCCCCTGCTGATCGGCATTGACAGGCCAGAGATAACGTTCTTTAAGCCCCAAATCGCGCGCAAGGTAGGAAAATGCCCCCTCGCTGGTCACGAGCCAGCGTTTGTTCTCAGGGATGTCGGCGATTTGTTTTCGGAAAGGCTCAAGCGATGCGATGATTTTCTGCTTATAGGCAGCGGCGTTCTGTGCATAGATCTGGGCATTGGTCGGATCATATTTACTCAGCGCGTCACGAATATTGTCGACATAGATAAGTGCATTATCGGGCGACATCCACGCATGAGGATTGGGTTTGCCATTGTAAGGCCCCTCCCCTATCCCCATGGGCTCGATTCCGGCAGAAACGACAACGTCAGGTACGCCTTTCAGGTGCTGATAAAAGCGCTGGAACCATAGCTCAAGATTCAGGCCGTTAGCCATCACCAGTTGCGCCCCCTGAGCCCGCTTTATGTCTCCGGGCGTCGGCTGATAATCATGAATTTCGGCTCCGGGCTTAGTGATGGATGTTACTTCAGCCGCCTCCCCCGCGACATTTTTTGCCATATCGGCAATAACGGTAAATGTCGTTACAACTTTAAATTTTTCAGCGGCATGGCTGTTTGTTGTCATTGCAACACCGAGCATGACACTCAGCGCGGTTATCCAATACCTTTTAAACCTGTTCATCGTGCTGTCCTCAGCTTAATGCGCAAATATAGCTTGTGCTAACTTGTATAGCACAAGCTATAAATCAGGGACAGAAACACTTTGTGAAGTTTTTTAATGAAATGAATGGAAGTTTCATTTTTTCTGACAGGAGGTATGTAATTCGTTATTTTAAAGAGTAAAAAATAGATCCACCCCTCTCCAGCTAATGCAGATTTTCTGTCTAAACAGGTGCAGTGAGTTCGTGTAAGCGTACAAACAGCGCTGTACGGTAAGGCGGATTGTATTCTTTGCTAAAATTACGAATGTGGAACACATGCCAAAGGAGGTTATTTTGCTACTTTCACAACAGTATCTGACTAACACTATCATTGGCGAGGCCGCTCTGAACCTGATAGCAATTAATCAGGACGTAAGTGTTGAGTCCCTGGTGGATGAGCTCAGGGTAATGAAAGAATCTGAAGTTGATGAAAAACGACTTCTGCAACTGGCCGATGCAACAAAGTGGCTCATGGGATTCAGAAAAATCGGTGCACGCTCGTCTCCCGGCACAGGCTGGTCTGCACGCAAGCACCCTTTTTCAGCGTCTTCTGACAATGACTATGATGATATTTTCTTTAAATAGTAATAAGCTTGTTTTTCATCCCTGTTGGTGGGAAACAAGCTGAACCGTACGCCATAATTGTTAAAAAAGTTTAAACGCCAACCTCTATAACCCTCTGTTTTATCTCAATTAGCACTTTTTGCACAAAAATATTCCTTCAAGATCATCAAAATTCTGTACAAGTTTTTAAAACATGTATAACTTTCGCTTAGCGGCGAAGTATATTTTAACCACTTGAGGATATGAGCATGCGTCAGAACGGACATGCACCGGATAATACCAGCGACATTGCCCGTTATTTTAACCAGGCCAGCCAGCCCTCTCAGCAGGAAACATTGGGCGAAATTGTTGTGGAACTCCTGCGCGCTGGTCAAACGCTCTCTCGTAAAGCTATCTGCAGTAAACTTCTCCATCGTCTTGATGGGTGCGCTTCATCAGAACAACAGCAGCATTATCAGGCCCTGATTGGTTTGCTGTTTAGCCGTGAAGGCTGATAAATTTTGCATTAATCGTTAATTCGTTTTTAAAGTAAATTCTGATCGGACAGTACTGCGTTTAGTCACAGGGAGTGTACTGTCCACAGCTGACGCGGGAAGGTTAGCTGTCCCCGTCATCGTGACCGGACTATGGCCACACATTCGTAATCAGAGAAGCCAGTATGTACAGAAGTGAAGAAGAAAAAATAACGGATGTGATGATAGGTGAGGCCGTGCTGACCTTACTCAAGTCCGAAAGTCCGATTTCCAGCAATGCATTAATTGCCCAGCTTGAGGTGATGGCGGGCGAAACGGAAGATGCAACACGACTGCGTGCGATTAAAGTTGCCATCGTTGAAGTGCAAAAAGGAATGGCTTCTGCAAACAGTCGTCGAAGAGTGGATCTTTCCGAACGTGATAAGCACCGTTTAAACAATGATGGTCCGCCTGAAGGTTCTAAAAAGCACTGAGCTTAATGTTTGTGGCTGGTCATTCGGCGATGATGCGGTGTGATTGCAGACAGGTAAGTTACCTGATTAACCCTGATAAATAATAATACTGTCGGCTGACTTCCTGCTATTCAACTGACAATTTTCTTAGAGAATTGAGACTATGCAACAGAGCACATCAGATTTAGCCATCATCGAATTTTTCCGCAGTGAGGGCGATCACCTCGCCAAAGAAACTGAATTGCTTGGTCGGGTGATCAGAAACATTGTCAGCGATAAGAAGCGGGTGACGAATAAAGCCATTATTCTGTACTTAATTGCTGAACTGGAGTGCACTGACGATGCATCTCAGATTGAACTGTTACGCAATACGCTGGAAATCGTAGTAGGCCGTACCCCGGACGACGCGGGCATTTGATATTATCACCAGGAAATAAAACAACGATATTTCCTGGCCGCCCTCTTTATCCTGCAACACCTTTGTATTGCAGGATAAGGCTAATGCATTTTACGCATAAAAAAATGAATGGCGCGCTTGCACAGATGTTTGACTCTTTTGTCCCGGCTATCCTCGCCCATTCGAAACAGTGCATCCGTGATCTGATGAAACTGAACGGGCTCCCCCATCTTCAAAAGCTCACTCACCACCTCTCCAATCAACGCACGAATATCGTTGTCTTCATGGTTATTCACATAACCTCCAACTGGTGTATGTATATACAGACTAACATCTTTATCATCTTAAAAACAAAGAAGATAATGGAAATTTATCGTAAGCGGAGCGGTGACATTAAGTTATGCTCTTGATTTTATTCTGAATTATTTATTACTAAGCGTGCGTAAATAGCGAGATTCGTGGTACAGGATAAATTGACGAAATACGATAAAAAGTAAATTTATATTTCCTGAAAGAGCAAAACGTGAAGAAAATTTAACAATCCTTACTTTATATGTTGACCGATATTGCGGATGTATCATAAAAATCAGAGCGGCTTTTCAGATAACGCCACCCGATAAAATACGACTTCAACTCTTTTTTAGTCTGCGTCAAGCGATTGCCGCCTGTTGCGATTACTAACGACTGGCGATGATATTTACCTGGCAGACGCCGACTACCCGATGAAATAAATCGGCCAATCATAGAGCGAATATCAGTTGTTTTACCTGATATGGCAAACACAGAAAAACAACGCTGGAAGCTGTCAGGTAGCCACTCAGAAAAATTTCAGAAACCGGAAAATTCATTCTCTGTCTTTTTGCCCCCGAGCAGGAAAAAACGGCCCAGCGCTGACAAAAACGCATGATCTTCCTTAAGTCTGGCACGTGTATCGACCCAGCCATGCAGTGAGAAAACACTGTCCCGAGGCTGAAAACCTGATGTCATCGTCATGAATCTGAATGAAACGCGTACCTCCACCACCCGGTGCAACCTGAATAAAACCTTCGGCTATCACATTGTTTTTTACAACCAGTAAGCATGTAACTTACCGCATCGCCTGCCCTTTGAGTACTTATCCTGAATGCGCAGGAGTTTTCTGTGACGGATACGGGTCGCCCTGAAAACCTGGCCCACCAGGCTACTGCCAGCACACCTCCGCGGGTAAAACCCGGGATGCATCCCTCATACCCGGCGGCTGGATGACTTTACCTTTTTGTTTCTTGTTAACTTTCAGCATGCAGCCATATTTTCCTGGTAATGAGAAAAACGATGCGTAAAGGCCCCACAGAGGAACGCATGCTGGGATACGCCTGCCAGGTTCTGGATAACAACATGGCGAAGGTTGTAGACGGATTTAATCTGACAGTTCTGATTGCGCGCCTGCTGCTTTTCCGGAACGCCTTCAATCATTGCCATGAGAGAAGCCCGACGCAGAGGGGTGAGATTGAATGCTTGTGCAGTTACGGGTTTTAACTCAGTGGAACCCGTGATGATGTCCTGTAATGCGCATTTCATCTGCTGAGGTGAAAGTCTGGAGGGTATTGCGTAAAAATTATCACCTGAGACATAAGGCAGGCCGGCTAAACGCAGGAGCACCTGAATACAGTTAGCAGACATATCAGTAAGTATGATAACCGGTCCCTTAAACTTTCCTCTGACACAGCTCCGAAGAAGTGAACGAAGGATACTGAATTGTATGCTGATACTGTAGTGAAGATTTATTATGACAGCATCATAATGCATTTCAGGAAATAAACCGCACTTACCGGCGACAGGCAAACGGATATGCGCTATATCGTCATATTTCGCGCCTGACAATTCTTTAACTGCCAACGAAAAGAAGTTACAGTCATCTATTATGCAAAGTCTTCTTCCAGAGGGATGTGAGCTCTGTATTTTTACAATTTCATTCATGTCCACTCACCTGTACGAAAAGGAGTATAAAAGAAACCCCATTAAGGATTAAACCAACCGAAAATGAGAGATTTGACCCACACGAATAACTTAATATTCAGTAATCAACACGATTTAAATTATGAATATCACTACTCATATCCGGGACGCCAGCAGCATCACTTTATCGACCACCTGATATAATCAATTCAACACCTTTCCTGACCTGTTCGAGCCTACACCAGGGTCAGACTTGCAACCTGTCTGAATATTCGATTATGGAATGAATGATAATACAGAGCGGCAGTATCAGAGAGGGTTAAAGCGAAGCTCGGATTTTTTGATGTAGTACCTGACACTATATTACCAATTGGTGAATTATTTTTATTAACGTCACACGCTGCTAGCTCTGGTGCTTTTATTGAAAATCACCTACCTTACCAGTCTGCATCCTCATGCTTTAAATAACAGCAGAACTGGCTGTTGCAGAATGGAAGAATGTCGCATTAGCATCATTTTAAATAGCAGCACGACCTGATACGACCTGGGCAGCATCACCCGTCATATTTAAAGTAAAGGCAAATGCACCTTCTCAATATTTTCCACCAGGTAACCTGTATATCATCTCCTTTGAGCGCCCGTCGGAAACGTAAAAAATTCCTGCGGTCATAGTAAGCGCGACTTCTCAACTGGTGCTGGGGGTATAGGTGACCGTTACCGTCCCGATATACTCGCCGCTGTTTTTAGCTGATGGCTTAAAAGTCGGGGTGGTAAATGTCAGCGGCGCCGGAACGCAATACGTGGAGGTTGTGTAACCCGGCAGGGTGACCAGGCGGCCGGTGAACCCTCTATCGGGTGCTACCCAGGTGATGGCCTCTCCATTCTTCACCGTCTGCGCAGCGCTGGTAACCGGATTCCTCACACTGATGGCGAAGTCAACGCGGTCAGCCGGATTAGTCTCACTCCCTCCGATCCGGTAAACAGAGAAAAGACCTGATGTCCGGTCAGAGGGACTCCCCCCTGCATCGCTCAGTGACAGGATTATCTTTTTCCCCGCCGCATTTGCACCGTCATACAGGCACATATCCAGCGAGGCCGAACCGCTTGTGGTTGGCCAGAAACCGGAAACGCCCAGGTCGACTGTTGCATCCGAGGACGTAAAGGCAGGAAAATACACCTGCTGGGCACTGGCAGTGGTGACAGTCAGGGTGATGTCGGCAGTCCAGGTAGCCACATACGTATATTCCCAGCTGTGGTAATCCATCACCAGTGTGGCACGCCAGACTCCGTCAGTCAGACTGCTTAACTCACTCTGCGCGATAGAATAAGTAAAGACAGGAGCAGTTGGTGTATCCATATTTATACTGCTCCAGGGTGCCCAGTCACTGGGGCCATTATAAGAGCGCCTTCCTAGCACAGTCAGAGGCTTTGTCTGCCCGGTGCGGTCCTGAGTGAAGGTCAGCGTAATTCTTCCCGGGGCTTCAGGCTTCCAGGAAAGAGCAGTATCACAGGCCCCATTTGTGGAGTCCGTGCTACTTTTACAGACCATGCCTACCCTGAAGGAGGATGTTCCACTAATACTGCCAACGGTAACGTTATTCCAGATGTACAGCGGAGCGGGCAGCGAACTGGTGTCTATCGTCTCCGTCACGGTCGTCGTGCTACTTGTCGGCAGGTCGGCCAGGACAGGCAGCGATACCAGCCAGCACAGGGCGGTCAGCCAGCAATAGATGTTTGTTTTCATGGTCTCTCACGGTCTGAATTATTGGTATAAACGTATTAATCTGTCATCGCTACCGGGCTGTCTGCACGCTCTGACCCGGCTGTCATCAGGGTAACCTGACGACGCTCTGCTGACGGCAGGCGTGCCATATCGGTATTCTGGCACGTGGTCGCACCCAGATAGCGAACGACCTCGCGCACTTTCTGCACCCTGAGTGCACACACCCAGAACTGGTCTGCCCGCATGACGTACAGCTGGTCCATACGAGACTCCGTCTCCATGGAAAAACCGCCGTCACCGACTGACGTCCATGACGTCACATTGAGAGGAATGACGTTCTCAAGAGGCTGACGTGAACCATCAAGCAACCGGCCAAGCCAGATATAGCGCGGACTGACGGTAACCTCTTTGTTAAGTATTTTGCCGGGAGCCATAAAGGCTGTGGTCGTGCCTGCGCCCCGGGTGATTTCAGCCGCCACTCCGTCAGAGGAGACGCCCGACTCGTGGATTCTGAACGTGCTTTCCTGATACCCCTGCGTCGTGAACACAGCCCGCCGCCCGCTGGTGATATCCGTCCGACCCCCAAGACCGGAGATACTGACCTGGGAGCCGGTCTCACCATCACTCCGCCCGACGGAGACACCAAAGGCTGAGGCCGCGCCGTCATTGCTCCAGCGTCCCAACGCCACGCCTGACCGGTCCACCACCAGGGAGGAGTTGTAGGCTCCGCTGCTGCCAAACGTGTGCCGGCGGCTTCCTGACCGGTCCCATGCATCACTTATCGTCAGCGTCCCGTCACCGTACTGACCGCCGGCACTTCCGGTGACAGAGCCATTCACCGTATCCGTATTGATGCCTGACAACGCCACACCTGCACGATTATTTCCGTTATCTTCGCCATAGTGAGTCATTGAGGTACTGTACCCAAGCGCCCCACCCGACCGTTCAGACTGCCAGTTCATGCCCGCACTGGTTGTCCGTCGGGCGCCGTCTGAAAGTTTCGTACTGCGGGATATTGACACCCCGATGTACCCGCCTTTGTCGGGGCTGCTGTAGGTACTGACATTTCTGACATAAGCGCTCAGCCGCATGTTTATATTGAGGCTATTGACGGAAAAGTTACGATTCAGACCCAGCTGCCAGCTCTCGCTACGGGAACTGGACTGATAAATCTGCTCCCAGGGGGCACCGGCATTATATTCAGCACTGCTTTCATCCAGGTCCTGACGGTAAACATAACGCCCCTGATTATCGCTAAGGGTATAACCCACAGAGGCCTGCCAGCTCATTACGGGAACAGACAGCATCACGTTGGTATTTTTGTAGCAGCCCGTGAAGCCGTAAATATGCGATCGCTGAACATTACAGTCATCCGCTGTCCGGGATGTGCGGTAAAAGCTGAGAGCGAAACCATCGTTGTAACTCACCTGCTGGGTATTCCCCCGAGAGCCATCGCTGCCCTGCAGCCAGCTGACCCGTGTGCTTAGCTGCCCGTCCAGTACTCCTGAGTCAAATCCGTGAAGCCAGTCGGCTGCCGCTTCGGCATATTCAGAGTCACTGAGCACAGCTGTTCCGGCCGTCAGCGCCAGCGTGTCTGTCAGAGGGAGGCGGCCGCCGGCATGCATGACAAAATGCTCATGTGAAGCATCAGTAGTCATGGAGGACCGTTCACTGTCCGGTGAGCCCGCCTGCAGGAACCACTGAAATCCATTCCCCCACCCCATCTCCTGGCGGGTGTAGAGTTGTGATTCGGTTCGCACGAGCTGGTTATTCTCATAAATACGCAAGGTCAGCGTGTAACTGCCGGCCGGTAACATACTGGTATCGAGCAGTTGCATGCCGGCTTTGAGGTAAAACGTATTGAGCAACTGATTATCCCGGTAGGCATCCACTCGCGCATCCCGGGGTAAAAACAGGTTTACGGGCGTGCCTGCTGACATTTTACTTTTATTTGCCCACGCCAGAGTCGACCCCATGCGAACGCCGCGAATACGCTCTATCGGCAGCTGATTCAGGACTATATTCCCCCCTGCATTCGTAAAAATATCCTGAGAATTCATCAGTCCGGCCTGGATATAGATGCGCTTCAGAAAATCTTGCCTGAAATACGCATTAGAGGCTTCTGCCTCCTGGGTGCCGGAATGTCCAGAGCGCTGACTCAGCCAGCTCCAGTCCACACTGGCATAGCTGGTTTCTCCAAGCCCGAGCGTGCCGTTACCTCTTAAGGTCAGTGACTGATACTGACCCGTCGTGGCCAGATTCAAAGCCTGCTGGTGAATAAAGGCGTTTCTGCCTGCCGGGTTGGCCTGGTAATAACCACTGTCTTCAGGCAGGTGAAGAGTGTAAAGGTCGCTGAGAAACAGTCTGACTACATTATTGTTTTCATCATAAATGACACTGAGGCTGTCTGTTTTGAGATAATCACAGCCGACACGCCCCCGGTGGGCACTGCATGACAGCTGGCCATTCCTGCTCAATGGCAGATGAAGATTTTTTGTCAGCAGGGAATCAAGTCCGGAGGGATTACCATAAAGTTTCGCGATGGCCTGCGATAATTTATCAGGCTCAAGAAAGGTTATATTTTCAAGGTCCACCCGCACACGGGCCATTCCCAGAGACTGACCGTATATCTGAACCTCTGACTGAAATTCCTGGCCCTGAATCAATTCTTCAAACCCAGCCGGAACACGCATAGCGGCCTGAGACATCACAGGAATGATGACTGCAAAAGGAAAGAAAATAGCCCAAGAGGGAAATCGGTTCACGTAACACCCGCACAGAAGATACCTGACGGGGTTACCGTCAGGTATGAATTAATGAATCAGGAACTTGTAGCCTGGGACAGAATCAGGGAGACGGTCCCGCTGTACTCACCGGCAGTACTGACAACCCCCTTGGTTGTCTGGGATATCGCCAGGGGAATTGTGATTGAACCGTTAGTAATTCCGTTCGGGAAATAGGTGGCATATGACAGCGTCGACTTAGTTGTGCTAAGCGCGGTACCGTTCAGCGTCACCGTCAGCGGAATGGTGGTGGTAGTCGTGGATGCGCTCAGTTCCGGTGAACTGGCCAGGGCAACGTTCAGGTCGGCAGTGGTTGAGTTGGACCAGAGCTTAACATCTTTTGAGACTGTACCGAGTCCAGAACCCACAACATACTGCATGGCAATGGTGTCAGGTAAAACAGTGCCATCGGCCAGCGTGATGTCCACAGTCGGATCAATCGATGCCGTGACGGTGATGTTTTTTGTCACAGCATGCGCGGATGCGAACGTCAGCATGGCTGCAGAAAGCAGTGAACAGGAAAGAATTTTTTTCATCAGATACCCTTAAATCAACTGTTATTAAAAGTGTTATGGCAATACCTCAGGCGCAATCTCCTTAATATTGCCGGTTGTAACGTCTGTATATTTAAACTTGTAATGTTCGCCTGGTCTGAACGTAAAATCTTTAAGGATGACATGCATGTCTGGATAAATTGTTTTCACTTTGCTTTGCCATTTACAGCGCCCCTGCTTATCACAAATGCCGATTTCCTTTAAAGGCAACCTGACCGTGCCATCATTTACGATTTCAGATGAGCCAGGACGGTATTTCATGCTGACAACTACATTCTCAGGTGGAACATGCAATAAAACACCCCAGATAATATTGACACCCACCCGGGTGGAAATATCTTTATTTGATTTTTCCCCGGTAATTTCTGAATTGAAGGTATTGTTACCCACAGATTCAAAGTAAATACGCCAGGTTGTTTCTTTCTCTGGTGGCAGCATTGATACAATGCGGACAATCCTTTCGCTACCGGCTGCCAACGCAATTTTTGAGGGCACAACAGCAATACCGGTATCACCACCAATATCAGACACAACCTCACGCTCCTGCGGCGTGCCGGGATTTTCTATCCGTTTCAGCGTCACTTTAACAAATTGTACATCATCATCTTTTGATAAAAGCCTGAGTTGCCTGGTGCCTTTGTCATTCAGAGAGACTTCCATCGGGTAGACGTACATGGCCGCGGCAGCATCTGCGGTTATAAAAAAACAATAAATCGCAGTCACACCGAAAATAAGTGAACGAAGCTGCATGACAAACCTCACTGGCATTAATGTTCATTTATCTGAACCGTCAACATTCAGATTAAAATAATTTCAGACCCAACATGACTGAGAGCGGAAATAAATGGCCCCGGCCGTTGATGATGGCATATAACCATATTGACGGCGCAACGAGACCTGCACGGGAAACAGAAACCTGTGACTGCATCAGTCGCTCTGGATAAAAACGTTATTTCATGCATCAACTTAAAAGTCAGAGATCATTTCCTGCGGAACAACAGACCAGAGCGGAGTTAACTTCCTGTCACAGAGTATTCATCCCGGAAAAAACATACTCCCATCATCATGCCCGACAAGACACTCAACTAACTTTCCCTGAACCTATTTCAGTTCTGCCTCCCTGGGGTATGTATCGCATACATAGTCAAAAAAGATATATTTTGTCCCCACTGAATAAACCCGTAAATCCTAATCCTGTCTTTAAGAATACTGCGCATCAGTGATGACTGAAGCCAACTTGTCATACCGGATTTATTCCCTTCATTCCTTTAGCATAAATAAGCATCCTGCCGCCCTTATCAGATGGATAAATATTTTTTAACAGATACGGCAATACCCCGCGGGGGTAAGAACTTTCCGAAAAAATAAAATCAAGCGCATTATGCACAACGACACACCGACGTCAAACCCGATCATAAAAAGGCATCTGATAGTTATCAACTATCAAAAAAACAAGTATCGATCGTTTTCCACAGCTAGTGGATTATGCAAATAAACACATATCATATTGAAAATAAAGATGATATTTAGCACGCACCTGCTGCATTTATGAGCATAGCGTTTGAATGTATGTGAAATTCTCAGGGAAAAATGGTTCCGCAAAAAAAACTTTTATTTGATATATGACAATATTTACGTTGCGGCACCAAATTAATCCTTTTCATTTTGATAATGGAAAATACACACTCCTTCCAGGAAGACAGCAATTGGAGCCACATTATTTTCATTTGAAAGATAAACTGAGTTTACATCCCAATAAATTTCCTTTTAAAACTTAAAACCCTGAGATTATTAGCGCCGTATTAGTTACTCCAGTTGCAATTAATAAGTATGTAACTGGACAATATGAAATAAGCCCCCAAAGCCACCCCGTCAGAATCTATGATAATGGAGAGGTGAAAGTGAAGAAGGTTTAAGGGCGAGAAATTTACAGAAATGTAGGCGTACAGAGAGAACCGTAATGACGAACAAGGACGACTCGGTTGGCAGGACGATGCGCCCGGTTTATCGGCCAGTCAGCAATAACGTCCTGGACATGCCGGAAATCGCTTTCAGGTTCCACATCGTTCAGTTTGCACGTCCCTATCAGGCTGCACATCAGCGCCATCGCGGACTGACGGCCAGGCGAAGCGGCCGCGCTCCAGCCGTTTGGTCAGCAGGCACAGCCCGTCACTGGCAGACCACAGCCGTATGATCTGACTGCCGCTGCGGCCCGGGAAGATGAAGACGTGGCCGGACATCGGATCGTCTTTCAGCGTCGTCTGCACTTTTGTGGCGAGGCCATTGAAACCGTTACGCATGTCGGTGATACCGGCAACCAGCCAGATTTTGGTGCCTGTTGGTAACGGGATTACCGTTTGAACGCCTGTATCAGCAGGGTCAGCAGATTTTTGCTGACCCTACCCTTGAGGCGGAGCGTTCCGTGCCGGAACGTTACCTCACAGCCAATATTAAGGGTTCCCGGATCCTCTGCGAGTGGCTCTGACTGTACGGCAGCTGCATCGAGAGTCACAGGAAGTAGCTGAGGACTCTCTGAAGAGGGTAATAGCAGCTTTCCCTCACGCTATTGTTGGTGCCATTTAAACAACAGATTGGCGTAAATGCCATTTCAAGCGCCAGCTTTTAAATGAATTTCCCGGGTTCGCAGGGGACAGCAACGCGCTGCTGTTTAAATTCAGGAGAATAATCAGGGCAGTCTTTACGCCTGCCGGGAGTCATATTTTTCTGCATATCTGACACTTCGGTTCCCACTACTTATTTGGTGAACATCACTTTGTCGGATGCTTCAGATTATGAGCAGACGGTTTGCGCTGTACGCTTACCTTTTTTGCATTATTCAGGGTGATTATTATGGCGCTTGTCGCGAGGGTGATAAGGAAAATACCTAATGCAATCATCGCATTAAATCCATAACCTTTAAAAAGCATTAAACCGGCGATACACCCGGACAAAAATGAAAAGACGGTGGTCAGATGGGTATGCAACTGTTTCTGTGCAAAACGTCTGTCGCAGGGTTCGGCACGAGAAACGAACGAAGAGACGTACGTGCCAAGTGCAATTCCGGCATCAGTAAGCGTACCTGTGATATGTGTAGATCGAACACGACCATTTGAGAGTTGGGTAGACGTCGCATTATGCAATCCCATCAGGAAAGCCAGCATCAATAACACTTCACCATTATACTCAGGAGAATAAAACATTTTCTCGAACAGCGAAGCAGACGTCAGAGCAATTCCTTCAGCCAGGATAATCTGACAAAAAACCGTCCTTATTTTTCGCCTTTCTCCGGCAATGATAAATAATCTTGCCGACGTGCATCCAACAACAAACGCCATAATTAATCCAGCAAGAAAGATGAGGCTGTCAAAATCGGATGTAAAAACTTCAGTTGAAATTTGAGAGGTATTTCCACTCATATGTGACGGAAAAAAACCAAACGCGCCAAGCGCCATGGCATTAAGAATACCTGCCGTTGTCGCTAATGCCAGAGCAAGATAACGGTCTTCGGTATGTGAACGCAATTTCTTCTTTTTTATCAGCATATGATTCCCCTGTTACTGTTTTTCCGCACCATTTATGATTTCGCCTGTTGTAGATTTTTTAGCATAGTCGGTTTTAAGAACCGTAACGGTAAATACAGACTAGTCTGGACAGTTAACACCCTAATTATATTGATATTTACAGTTATTTACAGGAAACGAAAAGGCGCGTAAAAATGTTAAAAATGGGTGTTCGCAGTTGATTTAATAAAACAACGAAAGACTGTTTCGCTTGTTTCCCCAGCCATGTGCTTTAACAACACTTCATGTTTATGGCAGGATACGCAACCAAACTCGTAACTGTGCAGACTGTCAGTCATATTTTTAAGGTTGTATCATGGCAAAGGTTGGTCCTAAATTTATTGTTCCTGTAATTATTGTGCTGGCTTGCCTGGCCTGGTGGCTCGTTCCGCATTATGATGCGGAAGAGGAAGCTTATTATGTATCAGTGCTCTGTGCAGTGCCTCAGCAAAATGAACATCAGATATACAATGCAATGAATAATGTTATCGAAGGCAGTAACTCTGATTATGCATTGCAAAAAATCCATTTTATCCCAGGACTGGCTAAACGTGTCATCACTGTCTGGAAAAATCTGACGCCCGACCAGCAGCAACTCGCCGCCAGTAATAATACGAAGTGCCAGCACTTGCTCACCCACAATAAATAACTGCGCAAAAGGTCACTTAATCATGCTGCAACGTAAAAATTACGCTGCGCTAGGTCAGATAACAGCGCCATATGTTCACGCCGTCAGCCATAATGGAACACTGTATGTTTCAGGCCATACCGCCCACGGCACGACAGCAAGCCAGCGTGACATAGCAGCTCAGGCAGAAGCGATATTCGATCAGCTTGAGGTTATCGCCAGCGCTGAGCAAACGTCGTTAGAGAATTTGATAAAGGTGACCCTGTTCATTACTTCATTCACTGATATTGATGCACTTCGTAAGGTATTGTTTAAACGCTATGGCACCGCTCTCCCAGCCAGTTCACTGGTTCAGGTTAGCGCCCTCTTTGCACCTGAATTGTTAATTGAGATTGAGGCGATCATCGCACTTTAAGAAAAGTTCGCCCTGCCCTTTTCATATGTGTAATGTCACCAACGGGTAAGAACATGCTTTTCGTACAGCATGTTCTTAATGTATTTTCCATCTCCTATCCTTTTCTGACTTCACATCGTTTCAGATAAGTACGGTACACGTTTGCTCTGCACGTTGACGTGGTATTCCTCTTATGACGCCGGCTTTTATACTTTCCCCTCTTGGCTATCTGGTTTTCAGGCATGCTCAACGCGAAAGATGCTGGCTGGCTATTAATATTGCAGCGATCGCGCTTGTATTCATACTTATGAAAGCTTTTTGACATGCCATACAGATATGCCACATTGTCGTTGCGATACGAATAACAAACCGAGTGGCTGACGTTTCGCAGCTCACTTATCAGCCTGTCGCATACCTGTCATAACCAGAATTGCGGTTTATCTGCATAAGGCTTTCTCATTCAGACAAACTGGCTGTATCTGTCAAAAGGCACCTGATTAGTGAAGTCGTATTTCGCGTGGGCCTTCGTAAAAGGGATTCATTCAGAAACCCATGACATGTGAATTTCAGCCTGAAATCGCCAAAGAGAAGCACTGATTACAGTGAATGTTTGAGTATTCACTGTAGTCAGTTCGCGTGAACAGATGACTGCGTTATTGGCACGCTTATTCTAGAAACAGATAAAAAGGACGGCTAACAGCGATGCTGCGGCGATGTTAAGATCGAAGCTAGTGGCAGCTCTAGACCGCTTGATATTAAGGTCATTGAGCCGGCCTGAAAGACAAGCGCGCTGAACATGAATCACGGACAGCAATACGGGTACCGCAGGCTTGCGATATGCAGCAAGCCGCTAAAATGTCACGGTCATCTTAGTTGGACGCGCATTTTATAGTGCCGTGATTTATTAAGTTTAACTTTTACCCGATTTCGCTTTGCGGCCTTCCGGATTATATTAATTCTGTATTTCTTCAATAACGATGCGAGTCAGTTTCAGCGTGATGAGTTGTAAACATTGACTCAGGCGCGTAACCGCATTCACGGCTTAGCTTTTAGCGTCCGCCCGGAAAGGTTGATGACCAAATTTCAGCCTGAAATCGCCAAACTCATTTGGCTCACTGATTACAGTGAACATGTAGCAGACGTCCACTGTAATCAGTAATCAACTGCATTTTTACATATAGCCCCTTCAGGCTAAGCGAGAGATCTCATGTCATTGCCATACTCATCCCAGGCTGCGCATCGCGCCGTCAGTAAACGGCATATTCCTGACTAACAGCGGTATCAATGCGTGGCAAGTGATTCACTGTAATCTGTAGTGTGAAGCATCGGCAAGCGTCAAAGCCTGAGCAACATGCTCAGGGCACCAGAATACTGATTACAGTGAATTCAATATTAAAACCTGAGCTCCCATCGCTTTGTCCTTTTGAACATGATTAGCCGGAGCAGATGTAATAAGCCTTTCTTTGTTTTCTAAAAGTGAGATTAAAGCCAATGATTGTGTCACCTGCATTCTGGTGCCTGAAACGTTTTGCGGCCGATTCAACAGCAATGATACTGACGCAACCCGCAGGCTTAAGCGGTTTTATTAATACAACGAGAATTTGCATCATCATTCACAGCGCCTTACAGAAAAAGGGGTGATATCATTTGTCTCACCTTTCCTCACTCGCTGGCCCCAGTCCTGCAGTGTGCGGGCGACTACAGGCTTCACTTTTAAAGAAAGGAGGGATGAGGGCGCTAATCAGCGTGTGGCAGAGATTCGGGCAAAATCGTGATGGTGCCATGCATTGACAACTTTGGCTTATTCATTACCAAATACTTTCCCGTTAGCACATCATCATACAGAGTGATTTATCCATCACAGCCTTAGTTATCCACTTTTTCTGTGGATAACTAAGGGATATTTTCTGTATATCGTCATTATTGATAATTTTATTGTTTATCAGATTTTCTCGCGGCAAATAAGTTTAGTGAGGATACGGTGTCAGCTCATATCGATGAGGTTTACATTGCTGGCAGTTTTAGAAAAATTTCAGGGTGAAATCGCCAAAATAAAAGCTATATAATACAAGCATATATAAGAGAAAATCGCAAATTTATCGCCGTTATAGCGTAACATCAAAGCATTCCATCACTCCTTCAAACTTTCCTTTTAGTACGAACAGTCGAGAGACAGCACGAAGAGCTGATAAAAGCGTAAGCGGTTGAACAAATATCATCCATAAGATGATTATAAGACCGGATTTCTGAACGTCAGGCTTTCATTACAGTCTTACAGATCATGCACAATTTCGACCAGCACAGCCAAGACCCGAAACAGAATTTCGGGCGAAATTTTACGGCACTGAGATAAAAAAGAACCTATTTTTCAATATATTAATATCGACAAGGAAGATTATTAGATGGCGATTTCAGCCTGAAATTGCGAGTGTAAATAGCAGCATAAACAAAGCAGGAAGGGAGGAAAGAAACCAGGCAAAGGCTATTTGCCTGGTCAGGGTTAGACGCTCATCGTGTCATGAACTTTTTCAGGGTTTCTGAGATCACTTTATCCAGCTCATCCTGCAGCTCTTTAGACTGGCGATTAAATTCATAACTGAACATCCTTCCTCGCGTTTTTTTACGCGCAAAACGATCTTTATCTGCGAAAGACCACAGCGCAATGGCAGTGGTTTTGTCTTTTTCGGGCTCTTTAATCAACGTCTGGCTGCCCTGACGGATTAAGCGAAGAATATTATTCTTTAGCTCATCTTCAGCTAAATTTTCACGCGCTCTGACCACATCGATTTCAGCAGAAATCGCATTAATCAATGCGTCAACTGATTGCCCTGTTTCACTGAGCTTGTCTGAAGCCTGGAGCAGAGCTTTATAATCAGGATAAGTCAGTTCAGATTGATTGGGGAAAAGCGAAATCAGATCGGCAGGCACACTCGCCGCCTGTAATGCACGGGTCACTTTAGCCTGAGACAGCCCCTGATTTTCAGCTATTTCTTTTTGTGAAAGTCCGCCTTCTTTAAGCGCAAGCAAACGCATGCCGACTTCACGTAAATTATGTTCGCGCGCCGTCTGTATATCCTGAGCAAGCTTGCGTGCCTCATCGGACGTGATTGCAGCATCGGTAACCAACACATCAAGACCGGTTTTACAGTGCAACGCTGCGGCCCGTCGCCTTGAACCATCCAGTATCTCGATACGTTCGTCCTGCATGATGCCAATGGCAGGAAAAAACTGCTGGAGTTTGATGGTACGAATAATGTCGCGTAATGAATCAGGTGTAAGACCAGACTGGTCGCGACCATTGGTTTCCATATTTACGAAGGTTTTAGCAGCCACTTCGCTGGCAGGTATATGATTAAACCTGAACACGGCGCGTTTCCCCGTCGAAAGCACAAAGGTTTGTGAGGGGAGTTCAGAGGATTTTTCGGTAGTTAACGGCGTCTGGCTGAAGGTTCGACCAATCGTTATTCTTTTTGCACTCATAAAAACCTCAGTTCAGGCGAATAAATTCGATGCGGTCAAAAACCGCTTTTGCAAAATCTTCAGCGGCAGAACGCGCATTTTTTAGCGCTTCGCTGCTGCCCACATAGGTGGATGGATTAGCAGATATAACGGTGTCAAATGACTCTCCACAGCGTTCAAAACCATCCAGTCGCGGAAGCGTTGCATCTAACATATCGCCGCCAAAAATTTCTTTAGCGAGACTGTGACACAGCTTATGGTCAGCTTTATTCGAGAGTTTCGACATAAAGCCGATATTTCCCTGAAGGCGACACTCTGCCCCCGATTCTTCAATGATGCCAATCAACTCAGGTAAACGCGTCAGATATTTGAGAGTGGAATGAAAATCCACCTGTGCAGGCGGCACCGGCGTCATCAGAAGATCAGAAGCAGCAATCGCGTTCTTTAAAAAGGCATCCAGATGGGGACCACTGTCGATGAAGATAAAGTCATAATCTTTTTTGAGTTTTGAGACAACATTGTCATAAAGCACTGAATGAACATTCTGTCCTGGAAGATGCGTGGCACAGAGCTCATCCCAGCTAGATGCAATAAACGCATCATCGATGGAGGCGGGCAGCACATCTACGCCCGGAATGATGGACGATACGATAAACTCATTCACCAGCTCGTCACGACTCACGTTCTGTAGCATGGCCTGCGCGGCCGTAGCCTCAACCAAACCGACTGAGCGTTCATGATTTAAAAACATGGTCGCTGAGGATTGTGGGTCAAGATCGATAACCAGAATGCGCAGGTCTTCATAGAGCAGGTGAGGGTGAGCGCGAAGCGCATGCGCCAGAGAAACTGTCGAAACGGTTTTAGATACGCCGCCTTTTAAATTTCCGACAAACAACGTAAAGGCTTCAGGATGGCGATCACGGTATTTCGGTACGCCGCGATGGTGATAGATATCAATGATATTCTGTATGGACATGGCGTATTTGACCGAACTTCCCGCAGCGCGCTTATCAAACTGGTAGCCACTTTCTTCCATCTCATTGACAGCATAATCCACACTGGCGCGGGTTAATTTTGGCAGTTTAGCCAGCGCAGCCTTCGCATAAATCTGGTAATAACTGTTTTCCTGTAACTCAAGCTTTTGCGCCTGAATTTGTTCAGTAAGGCTCAATAGCATCCGTTCAGAACGCTGAGCAACTTTCATGACCTGACTGTCATCGTTAGCCATACTTACTCCAGATATGTAGGATTTACGACTTTATACCTAAATCCTGCACATCGGGCAAGAATTTATCTTATAAACGCTATCCTGTGTTTAATGCTGAACTTATGATTTATGTGACGCTATACACATAATTTACTGTAATAAGCATCTGCGATGCGTTCAGGAGTGGACTATACAGGAGGATGAACTTAATCCGTCTCGCCCATACAGCTGGACAAAAATACCGTGAGGCTATCTTCGCTCGGTTTATACAGGAAAAGTAGAACGTCAGTACGTACAACGAGAAGCGAACATTCACTGTAATCAGTAAAGCCCGCCGATCACATGAGCGCAAAACTGCGTAGCAGAGGGTCAGCAGCTACCGCGCTTGTGGCGTCACTGCTGGCGAATGTATTTAACGGGCATCTGACCAGCAGGTGCCTTTTAACCTGTATTCGTTCACTGTAATCAGTAAAAGATTCACTGTATTCAGTAGCGGATGAGCGCCGAGCGTGTGGCCAGAATCAGGATGACAGACAGCTAAAACAGCACAGCAGGTGATTCAGCATCAATATCTATTACTCAGACTCAGCGGGGGCGTTCTGGACCCATCCTGTGTTCACTGAAGCAAGCTGTGTCTCAATGCTAACTCTCTAAAAATCTGACAGAGCGAACATATACATCCGCAATGTTCACTATAATCAGTATCCCTTCCAGTTGCCTGCAGATGAAAAGCCTGACCACAGAGATGCCGCTATTTGCCACACGACTTGCTTCTGTCGCAACAGATGTGGAAAGGCATCGACTAAAACATTCACTGTAATCAGTAAGCGATGCCGGGCCAGCTTCAAGGCCGGGCCTGGCGATAAAGACGTAGCGATACAGACCGTGACGAGCCTTTAGCGAAAAATAAACAGGGAAGGGGAATGACGTAAACATTCACTGTAATCAGTAGCAGAAAACCCATACCAGCGTGGCAGTCTTTGTTGTCGGGTAGAGAAGTCCGGAAGAGGCTTCATCAGCCCGGTCCCCTGAATATTCACTGTAATCAGTAACACTTGCAGCCTTCAGAAGGAGAAAATGCTCATGGCATCAGGCTGGAAAGGCTATAAGAATGATACGCTTTCCAATAACATTCACTGTAATCAGTAAACGCCCTGATCTGAATCAGCCGCTGCCTGACATTGTGGTCCATCCATGACACGTTGATAGCGTTCACTGTAATCAGTAAACGTAGCTGCCACCGTCAGTAATCTGGATCTAACTTCGGAACGTTCACTGTAATCAGCAGGAACCTCGTGACGAACAGAGGACAGATTCACTGGAATCAGTAAATGCATTTTGTCGGCTTAACCCGTCATAACATTCACTGTAATCAGCGTTACCACTAACCCTGTCACTTTTTTACTGTGATTGTTCATTAATGCCAACGTGTTCAACCCTGCGTTGTCCAACCCAAAAAAAACCAAATAAAATCAATTAATTAATAAAAAAATTCACTATAGTCAGTTATATCATTCTCCACAAACGTTCACTGTAACCAGTAAAAGGCAGGGCGCGAATAAACGCAGCCAGTATTCACTGTAATCAGTAAGACGAGGCAAAAAAGGATAAGCAGAAAATCAATAAAATAATAGTAAGCACATACTTACTTATAAGTCATTGAAATATTATTAAAATAAAATCAGATGGCAGACGTTCCAACAGCATAACTTCAGCGGCGTTACTGACTATAGTGAATGCCGCTGATTACAGTGAATGATTGTAGGTAAGGAGTGAAAGAAGTATATGAACTGGCGTGCAGTGTCACTTTTTCGTTAAAAGTGACACTGCAACGCAAAACTTACTGATTACAGTAAATGCGCGCGCTATTCTTCAAATTCAATGTCTTCAAGGGTATCAATGCCTTCAAGATTGCCGATACCATCCAGTTTAGGCGTCCTGCTGTGGATAATGAAAAACACAGAGCGTCCGCGTTTGACTTCAGAATAGTCGAGATAGCCAATCTCTTTAAGCTGCTCCATTGCGCGTCGCACAACGTGGTTCTGCGTCGTAATTTTAGATCCTAAATTCAGGCGCATACGCAGGCGTGCCAGTGATATAGGCGCAGGGTTGGTGGGAAGGCTCTCAAGGAACGTATAGAGCGCCTGAGCCGATTCTTTACGTTTCAGACGGGAGATGGCGCGTAGCTGAAGTAAAACCTTGTGATCGAAGTTATAGAGCTCAAAAAGCTTGGGATCAGCTTGTATGCGAACAATATCTTTTTCACGATCATAGTAGGCAGACTGAACAAGGTGCGTGTGATAGGCCTTACCGTTTCCTTCAAAGGACAGCGTATTGGTCGCAATTCGCCGTAGGGATGCATCAAGCCGCTTACGTAAGGCAGCAGAAGAGTTTGCTGAAGGTATTCCACACATTTTAACGAAATCGATGAAGGGCAGCGTGACCGTATCGCCCTGAGTAGGATAACGCGAAAAAGACTGGATGATGCCTGCCCATGTCTTGAAATCATTATCCATATCCAGCCTGGCACCGGTGATGGTAATCTTTTCATACCCTTCCGCTTTCACCAGCGAGAGGTTTTTAAGTTCTTTCGTCGCATCCGTGGACGCCATCGCGCCTGAAATCCCCCGCGCGGTGGATTTAAGGGTTGGTACAAACAGTCCCAGTCGCATCAAGGCAACAGGCTGAACAGTGTTATTTTTATTGGGATGAAGCTGAATAACTTCACCGCTGTTTTTAGTCACAGACAGAAAAGGCTCTAGTAACGCTTTGTTTTCACTATCTTTATCTGCCATGGGATAAGATCTTCATTCTGTGGATGAAAAGGATCGTTTTCTGATTACAGTGAACATTAGCACTGATTATAGTGAACTTTCTACAGTGTGTAGTGAATAAAGTACTGATTACAGTGAATAGTTTGCTGATTACAGTGAACACCAACCCCCTCTCAGCCCTTGTGTGGTGCGGCCTGCAGCGATCGGGGATCTCTTTGGATCTATTATGGATCTCTCTATGATCGTTATATAGGAACTATTCACTGTATAAGTGGATAACTCAGCGATAACAGATCATAGTGATGTTTCTCTGAATAGCGTTTTTTTTTAAAAAAGATAAGGTAACTGCCACCCGTCCCGGACAAACGCACTCACTTGTACCTTCATTTTTCAGAAACAAGTTCATCACTATTATTCATTTTTCATCAGTATTACTACGGCGTATGGTGACAGAATTTCGTCATTACTAAGGATCACGATCATGACTGACTTTGCCATTTCGCGTAATCCCACAACGGGTGAAATTCTTGCAAAATATCCAATGCAAACCGCTTCTGAACTGGAGCAGACGTTAGACTCAAGTGCCAAGGCCAGTAAAGCGTGGCGGCAAAGCAGCATGGACATGCGTGTCAACGTACTTCGTCAACTGAGCGAACAACTTCGCCAGCGTGAGCCAGAACTGACGCGAATGATAACCCTGGAAATGGGTAAACCTGTTGCACAGGCAAGAGCAGAGATCCTGAAATGTGCCAGTTTGTGTGACTGGTACGCTGAATTTGGCCCTGCCATGCTGCAAGACCAACCCTCACAGATTCCCGATGCGTGGCAGTCATTCCGGCCAATCGGGACTATTCTGGCGGTAATGCCCTGGAATTTCCCCTTCTGGCAGGTTCTGCGCGGTGCTGTAGGGATGCTGCTGGCGGGTAACACTTATCTGCTGAAACACGCCCCTAATGTCATGGGAAGCGCAATGCTGATGGCAGAACTGTTCGATGCTACAGATCTGCCTGAAGGCGGTTTTAACCTGATAAACGTCGATAACGAAGGCGTTTCAACCGCAATCCGGGATGATCGCATCGCAGCGGTTGCAGTAACAGGCAGCGTCCGGGCGGGTGCCGCTATAGCTGCCCAGGCGGGTGCGGCGCTGAAAAAAACCGTGCTGGAGTTAGGTGGTTCAGATCCTTTCATCGTGCTGGCTGATGCTGATCTTGATGAAGCCGTTAAATCCGCAGTCACAGGCCGTTTCCAGAACACCGGGCAGGTTTGTATGGCAGCGAAACGCTTTATCGTTGAAGCGCCGATTGCGGAAGCGTTTGAAATGCGTTTTGTTGAAGCCGTTAAGGCGCTTAAAATCGGCGATCCGCTGGATGAACAAACGTACATTGGCCCAATGGCCCGTTACGATCTCCGCGATGAACTGGATGAACAGGTCAAAGCGAGTCTGCGTGAAGGTGCACGTCTGGTGTTAGGTGGCGAAAAAATAGCAGGGCAGGGCAATTATTATGCACCGACGATCCTGTCTGATGTAACAAGTGACATGACAGCATTCAGGCAAGAGCTTTTTGGGCCTGTCGCCGCTATCGCAGTCGCCCGTGATGCGGATCATGCGCTGGAAATCGCTAATAACAGCGAATTCGGACTCAGTGCAACGGTATGGACGAACAACACCGATCGTGCTGAGCAGATGACGGCAAACCTCGAAGTGGGTGCTGTATTTATCAATGGCAATGGTGCATCCGATCCACGCGTGACTATCGGTGGCGTGAAGAAGAGCGGCTATGGTCGTGAGTTATCGCACTTTGGCGTCCATGAGTTCTGTAATATTCAGACAGTCTGGAAAAACCGGCGCTAACCAGTATTTTATTATCCCCTGAGTCTACACCGGCGCAGCAGTGCGCCGGCTTACTGTCTTTTCCCATCGGATAACAACATTGATTTCTGCCTGACACAAAACAGGATCCTTTGCAGAAAAAGATCCGTTACGATTCTGCGTCATCGAACCAGCCGGGCAGGGGATCGGAAAGCGTCACCCAGTATCCCGGCCCCGCCGCCATTTCCTGAGGGGTTAACAAGGCGTGATCAAGCGCAGCACGCACTGCCGTTTCATCCATATCGATGCCGATAAAAACCAGTTCCTGTCGTGCATCGCCCGTCCCGTCTATCCAGTTGTCGGCAATAAACGCGAGGGATTCACTGTCCTGTGGCCATTTATCACGCGGGATACTGGCCCACCAGCTGCCTGCATAGCCATGCCGGGCTATCGCACCCGCCTGAGACCACAACGCTGCATATTCAGGACGGCTGGCCAGCCAGAAATAACCTTTCGAACGGATCACCCCCTCAAGCTGATGATTAACCGCATGCCAGAATCGTTCAGGATGAAACGGACGTCTTGCGCGATAGACAAAGCTACGAATACCGTACTCTTCTGTTTCTGGCTGATGCTCGCCGCGAAGTTCTTTTAGCCAGCCTGGTGCCTGAGCGGCCTGGTCAAAGTCAAACAGGCCGGTATCCAGTACCTGATCGAGCGGAACATTACCAAAATGGCTGGTGATAATGCGCGCCCGTGGATTCAACCTGTGCAGCATCGCTTTGAGCGTACGTTGATCCTCATGGCTGATAAGATCGGTTTTGTTCACAATCAAAACATCGCAAAATTCAATCTGATCGATCAGCAAATCCACAACCGAGCGCTCATCCTCTTCGCCCAGTGATTCGCCACGCGCCTGTAAGGAGTCCAGTGAACGGTAGTCACGAAGAAAGTTATAACCATCCACAACAGTGATCATGGTATCCAGCCTTGCCACCGTCGACAGGCTTTCACCTTCTTCATCGGCAAAGGTAAACGTTTCGGCAACGGGCAGCGGTTCGGAAATGCCGGTTGATTCAATGACCAGATGGTCGAAACGACCTTCCGACGCCAGCCGTTTCACCTCCAGCAAAAGATCCTCACGTAGCGTGCAGCAGATGCAGCCGTTACTCATTTCCACCAGCTTTTCATCCGTACGAGACAGTGCCGCACCGCCATTACGTACTAAGGCTGCATCGATGTTGACTTCCGACATGTCATTGACAATCACGGCGATGCGCCTGCCTTCACGGTTATTGAGGATATGGTTGAGAAGGGTGGTTTTGCCTGCCCCGAGAAAGCCGGACAGCACGGAAACGGGCAAACGTTTGTCTGTGGGCGATGAAAGAGAGTGGCCTGACATGAAGTGATCCTCAAATGGCGAATATATTATGTTATAACATAACAAAATAGCGGCCATTTTCAATATGCTTTGTTGGATTCAGGGTTTCCATTTCTTTGCTGTTAAGACTGAAAGCGAGCAGGCTGATGCGACTGGCTGAGCGTTAAACGGGTTCATATTTTAATTGTTATGTTATAACATAATTAATTCTGGGAAACATTATGTGGTAAACAGACATATCATGACACAATTCAAATACTGGTTTTTCGGTACGCTTACTGGCCTGCTGTTTGCGTCATTAAGTGCTTACGCCGATCGCAATCAGCCCGTTCGCATTGCCGCACCTTTCGAGATTAAAGGTCCCGATCCCGCCCTTTCAGGCGACATTCTGCTTCGTATGGATGTGGTGGAAACGCTGGTGGAAACGGATGAGAAAGGCAAGGCGGTACCCGCGTTAGCCGAAAGCTGGGACATTTCGCCTGATGGGCTGCAATGGCATTTTACGCTGCGGAGCAACGCCCATTTTCATAATGGATCGCCTGTTACTGCTGAGAGCGTCGTAAAATCGCTGAATACCGCCCGCAGTAAGCCAGGTTTACTCGACAAGGCACCCATTACGTCGGTCAGCGGAGAAGATCGGCGTGTGACGGTCACGCTGAGCGAGCCTTTCACGCCGCTGCTGGCAGTGCTGGCTGAAAGCCGTTCGCAAATCCTCGCGCTGAGTTCCTGGGACGATACTAATACCATTACGCGCGTCATCGGCAGTGGCCCTTTCCAGCTCGTCAGTTTCCAGCCACCTCAGTCACTGAGTGTAAAACGGTTTGAAGGATACTGGGGAGAGAAACCCAGCATTGAACGTGCCCGTTATTTGTCCGCGGGTCGGGCCGAAACGCGCGCATTACTTGCAGAAAGTGGTGATGCGGATTACGTCTTTAATCTGGACGCCGCCAGCCGTCAGCGCTTGTCACACAAAAGTTCACTACAGGTGCTTACCGTTTCCGTACCCCGTACGGTGATGCTGAAGCTGAACGTCGCTCATCCGTTCCTGAAGGAACAAACCACGCGCGAAGCGCTCAGCCTGGCGATCAATCGGAATGCGCTGTCTGCGGCCATATTACGCTATCCCGGTGCGGCAACACAGATGTTCCCGCCCTCTATGGCCGGGTGGCACAACGCGTCTTTACAGCCTCTGGATTATGCTCCTCAGCTTGCCGCCGCCTTACTGGCACAGTCCGGATGGATGTCCGGCCGGGACGGCATGTTAACCCGCGCTGGCCAGCGCTTTACCCTCACGCTGCTGACATATCCCGATCGCCCCGAGCTGCCCTTAATCGCCGTGGTCATTCAGCAACAACTGCGAGAGGTCGGGATCGAGGTCATCATCAATTCAACCAATTCCAGTGAGATACCCGCGCGTCATCATGATGGCAGCCTGCAAATGGCGCTCTATGCCCGTAATTTCGCCCTGACGCCGGATCCTGGCGGCACGCTACTTCAGGATTACGGTTCGCAGGGAGGTGACTGGGGCGCAATGAACTGGCACGACAACGCGTTTGATAAGGCGCTCAGCACGCTTTCACGTAGCAACGATCCTGATCAACGACAGCAGGCAAGAGCGGTCATCACCGCCGCATTACAGCGTGATTTACCGGTTATTCCGGTTGCCTGGTACCAGCAGTCAGCAGCAGTAAACGCGAAGCTCGCCGCCATAAAACTGGATCCCTTTGAACGCCATTTTGGCCTGCGTGAAATGAAATGGACGGAATAATGCTTAAACAACTCGTCTGGCGCCTGGGTCAGGCTGCCTTTGTGATTTTTGCCGTCGGTATTTTAACGTTCGTTTTAGTACAGGCGTTACCGGGCGATATGGCGTGGCGCATTGCGTCGGGACGATATGGTTATGACCGGGTCGACCTGGCGGCGGTTACCCGCGTGCAGCAACAGCTGACGGACTTTTCCGCTCAGGGAAATGCACTATGGCACTGGATGTGGGATCTGCTGCGCTTCGATTTCGGGCGATCTCTCGTCTCAGGGGAGCCGGTCAGCAGTGAGCTGGGCTGGCAGTTAACACAAACCCTTGCTCTGGCCGGTGTAGCACTGCTGATGATGTTGATTCTCATTATTCCTGCGGGGGTCTGGGCAGGATGTCGGCCGGGCGGTGTTGTTGATCGGCTCATTAACGTGCTGGCACCCACGTTTAAATCGATTCCACATTTTGCCCTGGGTTTACTTCTGATTATGTTGTTTTCGCTGCGCCTGAACTGGCTACCCAGTGCGGGGCATGGGGAAGGGCAACATGTCATCCTCCCGGCGCTGACGCTGGCATTAACGTTGAGCGCGGTAGGGGCGCGTGTTGTCCGTGAGGCAACCTGTCAGGCTGTGAAAGCAGGCTGGTATCGCTGGGGAGCGCAAAAGGGCCTTTCCGCGCCGCACCTGTTCTGGCGACATGGTTTGCGCAATCTCAGTGTCCCTGTCGTCACCTGGATCGGCATGCAGTTCGTCTGGTTAGTGGAAGGTGTGGTGGTGATCGAAACTCTTTTTGCCTGGCCAGGTGTCGGACACGCGCTGGTACATGCGATTTTTGCCCGGGATGTTCCGGTGATTCAGGCCAGTGCGGTGGTACTGGGATTGACCTTTGTCACCTTAAATATGCTTGTTGATGGCGTGTGTTATGTCCTGGATCCCCGAGGTAAACGCGTATGACGTACCGCCAAAAAACGGGGCTGGTGATAATTTTAACCTTGCTGGCCTTTGCGTGGCTGATGCCGTTGTTGAATCAGAACGATCCCCTGCAGCAGGATCTGTTGCAGATGTTAACGCCACCCTCGGATAACGCGTGGCTGGGTTATGACCATTTAGGGCGTTCGATGCTGGCGCGCCTGAGTGCGGCGCTGCGATTGTCGCTGGGGCTGGCGGCCCTGTGTGTGATTACAGCAATGCTTATGGGGCTGCTGGCGGGAATAGCCAGCGCCTGGTACGGCGGATGGGTCGATCGACTTTTCGGTATGCTTGCCGACATGTGTCTGGCGCTGCCGGGCCTGCTGTTAGTCCTGCTGCTCGCCGCAATCGCACCTGACGCGCCGCTCATGTTATGGCTGGGACTTTCACTGGTACTGTGGGTGGAATTTTTCCGTGTGACGCGCGCCACGCTGCGGCCTGTGGTCATGTCGCCAGCCGTTCAGTCATCTTCACTGCTTGGCTTCTCCATTGTTTATCTCTTTCGCCGACATCTTTGGCCGGCCCTGTCTCCGTTATTGCTGACACTGACCGTCTATGCATTCAGCAATGCCATTATGGCCGTATCGGCGCTGGGATTTATCAGTGTTGGCGTTCGTCCACCCACACCTGAGCTGGGCCTGATGATGACGGAGCTGTTCCCCTATGCCTGGGAAGCGCCCTGGCTATTACTGCAGCCTGTGGTTGTGCTGTTTATCCTGCTGGAGGGGCTGAATTTGTTGGTCAACAAGGAGCGCAAATGGCAAGTATCGTAATCAAACAGGTCGCCGTCTTCGCGGATACCTGCATTGTTGAGCCTGTAAGTCTGAGCATCCATCCCGGCAGGCCCGTCACCTTCATTGGTGAGACAGGATCGGGAAAAAGTTTGTTTGCGCAGGCGATTTTCGGCGCCTTACCCGACGGACTGCGGGCTGAAGGAACAGTAGTCATTGACGGGCAGCAATATAATCTGCAAACCGATCTGACAGCACTCCGTGCGCTGTGGGGACACCGTATTGCCGCGTTACCTCAGGAGCCCTTGCTGGCGCTTGATCCGACGATGCGTGTGAAAGGCCAGACAGAAGAGGGTTATCGGTACATACAGGGGTACACGCGTCAGGGCGCACAGCAGGCGGCAGGTTTGGCGCTGGACTCGCTGGGGCTGGCCCACGCGGCAGAGCGTTTCCCCTGGCAGCTTTCCGGTGGAATGGCCCAACGGGTGTGCTTTGCCGCTGCGCGGGCGGGCGGTGCCACTCTGCTTATCGCGGATGAACCGACGAAAGGACTGGATGTGGCGCGACGGGACGAAATTGGTGACATGCTCAACCTGGCCGTAGCCCGCGGCGAAGCCTTGCTGACCATCACCCATGATATCGCACTGGCCAGGCAGTTAGGCGGTGACATTGTCGTGATGCATAAGGGAAAGGTGATTGAGCAGGGCAATGCCACGCAAGTCCTGAATGCGCCGCAGAAGGCTTATACGAAACAGTTGCTGGCCGCCGAACCCCATGCCTGGCCACCAGCCACGTTGTTGCCCTGTGATGACACCCTCGTATTACGGGCCGAAGGGCTTACTCTGAAACGCGCCGGGAAAACGTTGTTCCGCAATGTAAATTTATGCTTTCGCGCCGGTGAAATCGTTGGGCTTTATGGTGAGAGCGGCAGTGGCAAAAGCAGCCTGGGAGATACGCTATCGGGCTTGATTAAGCCCGATAAGGGAACGATAACCCGACCGGGCAGGTTTCATCCGTTGCGTTATCAAAAACTGTACCAGGATCCTTCTGCGGTTTTTCCACCGGATATCACTATGGCCCAGATCATCGACGATCTGCTGCAGCGCCACACAATCCCGGTGAGGCGACGTGATGAGCGGATGCGGCAATTGGGGCTCGGACAGGCGTTGTTACACCGTCCGGCTTCAGGATTGTCAGGCGGTGAGCTTCAACGGTTTTCTCTGCTTCGGGCGATGTTGCTGAATCCCGTGTTCCTGTTTGCCGATGAACCCACGTCGCGTCTCGATCCTGTGGTTCAGCAACAGACGCTGGCCTTACTGACTGACCTGGCCATGCAGCAACGCTGCGCCATTCTGCTGGTCAGTCATGATCTCACGCTACTTGAGAAGAGTGCACACCGGGTCATTTCCCTTGATGCGATTAGCCTGCCTGATGACTGAGGCAGAGCACCCTCAGATGTGCTCCATGACCAGCACGGCCAGCGTATCCGGCTCCAGCGCACGAAAAATATGTTCAGTGTCGCCGGGATAGCTGATGTAGTCGCCCGGTGCCAGTTCGACGGGCGAGTCTGTGGGCCCGACCAGCGCGCGTCCCTGAGTCAAGATGAGATGCTCAATGGTGTTCGGCGAATGCGGTTGCGAGCGGCGCTCGCTGCCGGGCTGGATGTGCAGCAGATAGATATCCCGTCGCGCACCGGGCGGACAGGTTGCCAGCAGGACGGCTTTATAATCCGCCTGCTCGGCGGCAACGGCAGGGCCTTCACCGCGACGAATAACCTGCAGGCGGTTCGCTTCCGGCTCCATCAGGCGGGCAAACGGAATATTCAGGGCAACGCAAAGTGACCACAACGTCTCAATGCCAGGATTACCGTTCCCCGCCTCAAGTTGAGAAAGGGTCGACTTTGCTATGCCAGCCCGACGCGCGACTTCTGCGAGAGTCAGTCCTGCCCGCTGGCGCTCTCTGACTAAACTGCTGGCGATAATATCAATGGGTGTACTCATCCTGCATCCTGTTCGTTATAGCGAACGTATCGTTCATCTTGTAATGCTGCTGCGGTCCGTTCATTATAATGGGTATATCGTTCGTTATGGGATCTAATCGTGATGCTGGATAAAAAAGAGACGCTGGACAAGGGCGTGATAAAAGCCATTTTCCTTGTCTGTCTTGCCGATGGCATTGTTGGCCTGTCATATGGTTCGCTCGCTCTTGCAGAGGGTTTTCCGTTTTGGGTGCCGCTGGCGTTATCGACGCTGGTGCTGGCGGGGGCGTCGGAGTTCCTGTTTATCGGTATCGTGGCGGGCGGTGGCAGTCCTCTCACGGCGGCAGCGGCGGGGCTGTTGGTCAATGCGCGTCATCTTCCCTTTGGCATCACTGTCAAGGATTTGGTCGGTCAGGGCAGACGGGGTCTGCTAGGATGCCACATCATGAATGACGAAAGTGTCGTGTTTGGCATTTCCCAGCCTACGCTGGCGCAACGTCGCCAGGCATTCTGGATATGCGGCATCAGTATTGGCGTGATCTGGCCTGTGACCGTAATGGCTGGCGCGGCGATAGGGCAGTTTATTCCGAATGTGTCTGCTATCGGCCTGGATGCGGTCTTTCCCGCGATCCTGATTGCGCTGATCTTTCCTGCCTTACGCAAAGCGCGCACCCGCATTCCTGCTATGACTGGTGCGTTTTTGTCGCTGGTGGTCACGCCTTTCGTACCTGCCGGTATGCCCGTATTGTTTTCCTTGCTGGGCCTCTTTACATGGAGATCGCGCAAATGAATCACGCCATGATTATTGCAGGTATTGCGTTGCTGGCTGCTGGCACCTACGCCATCCGTTTCGCGGGTGTTAAACTCGGCAATCGTCTGCCCGTCAGTGAACGAACCCAAAACATGTTATCCGATGCTGCCACTGTACTGCTGCTTGCGGTTGCGGCAACCACCACGCTGTTTGAAGGCCAGCATTTTGCAGGGATGGCCAGAGTGCTGGGCGTCGGGTTTGCCCTGTTCCTTGCCTGGCGTAGAGCTCCGCTGATTTTCATTATTCTGAGCGCGGCCTGCATGACGGCGTTGTTGCGCTATATGGGTGTACCCTGAATGCGCTATTTATCTTGCCGGACCCGGCGATAAATTGCGTGTCAGCCTTGACGAACAGCGTCGCTTAAAATACAACTAGAACCCGTCAGGGGAGTCTCGCCAGAGAGACTGAGAGGCTAATAGCGCCATGCGCGGCTTAGCGACCCTTAGAACCTGACCCAGTTGATACTGGCGTAGGAAGACGGGCATCTGCGCATCGCGTAGATGCTTGCCGCAGAGCCTGTTTCTGTCAGGCTTGTGCTTTTTCCCTTCTTGTATCGCGGGTCTCTGAGAGCTAACAGAGAGGCCAATGTGACTATCCTTATTCCGTTTTTACCCCATCAGGATGGCGGACAATGAGCCGCTGGTCAGTGCTGGGCAGCGGTGTATCCGGACTCTGTATCGCGACGTTACTGGCCGAACACGGCGAGAAGGTTGAAGTCATTACACGACCGAATTGTCAGGCGGCGTCCTACTGGGCTGGCGGCATGCTGGCCCCCTGGTGTGAGGCAGAAAGTGCGCCTCAGCAGGTCGTTGAATGGGGACAGCACGCTGCAGCGTGGTGGGCAGCCCGCGTAAGTGGCGTTGAACAGCAGGGCACACTCGTGCTCACGCCACCGCGTGACAGCGCCGAACTTACCCGGTTTGCCAGCATGACCCTAGCGCATCAGTGGGTTGCGCCAGGTGACATCGAACCCGCGCTGGAAAACCGCTTCGCCCGGGGATTATTTTTCCCGGCTGAAGCGCATCTCGATCCGCGTCAGGCAATGCAACAGTTACGTGCACGTCTGGTCAGCGCGGGCGTCAGTATTCACGCTGGCAAGCCCAGCGGACGCATTATTGATTGCCGCGGTATTCATGCGCGTGAGGCACAGCCAGCCTTGCGTGCGGTGCGGGGCGAAATGCTAATACTGCAAACGGATGAGATCACGTTTTCCCGACCTTTACGCCTGCTGCATCCCCGTTTTCCTTGCTATCTGGTTCCCCGGGCGCAGGGGCACTTTATGCTCGGGGCCACCATGGTTGAGAGTCAGGATACCAGCCCCATCAGCGCGCGTGCCATGATGGAGCTGCTGAGCGCTGCTTACAGCATTCATCCTGCGCTTGCCGAAGCGCGCATTATCGAAAGCGGGACGGGGTTACGTCCTGCTTATCACGACAACCTGCCCGACGTGCGTTATGAAAACGGTGTCTTTTCCATTAACGGCATGTATCGCCATGGCTTTTTGCTGGCACCGGTTATGGCCGAAAAGCTCATGCATCAACTTGCAACAGAGAGACTACTATGCGAATCGAACTAAATGGTCGTGCTATAGAGACGAAAGCCGGGACGCTTGCGGAGTTGTTAGAAGAGCAGGGCATTGACGCTGGCTGTGTGGCCAGTGCCCTCGATGGAACCTTTGTTCCCAGAGAGCGCTATGCCTCACAGTTGCTTGAGGCCAACTGCCGTCTGGAAGTGCTGTCGCCAATGCAGGGAGGTTAATCATGTTTTACGACTACACGGGCGACTCCCGTTTTTTACTGGGCACGGCCGGTTATCCCTCACCGGATATTCTTCAGCAGGCTGTTGTGGCCTCCGGTGCGGATATCATCACGGTCAGTCTGCGTCGGGAAGGAAGTCAGGGTGGGGCCTTTCGCGATTTACTGAAAACGCTGAATAAGCGCGTGTTACCCAATACGGCGGGTTGCCATACCGTCAGGGAAGCCGTCACGACGGCGCATATGGCGCGCGAACTGTTTGCCACGCCGTGGATCAAACTGGAAGTGATCGGGCACGCGGATACCCTGCAACCGGATCCTTTCGCCCTGGTGGAGGCCGCCCGTATTTTATGTGCCGAAGGTTTTCATGTTTTTCCTTACACCACAGAAGATCTGATTGTGGGCGAAAAACTGCTGGAAGCGGGCTGTCAGGTGCTGATGCCCTGGGGCGCGCCCATTGGCTCGGGGCAGGGGCTACGCAATATTGACGGTTTACGCACCATGCGTGCCTGGTTTAAAGACGTTCCGCTGATCATTGACGCAGGGATCGGTGCTCCCAGCCAGGCGGCGCAGGCGATGGAGCTGGGCTTTGATGCCGTGTTGCTGAATACCGCCGTCGCGAAATCCCACGATCCGGTACGCATGGCGGGAGCGTTTGCCAGTGCCATTCAGTCAGGACATCAGGCGCGGTTGGCCGGCATGATGGAACGTCGGGATATGGCGGTCGCCTCCACGCCCGTTTTTGGTCTGGCGCAGTTCAGTTAAGGAGCGAAAATGTCGCGATATCAACGACAGACTATGTTGCCCGAAGTCGGGGATGAGGGGCAGCAGGCGCTGGCTGCAGCCCGCGTTCTGGTCGTGGGCGCGGGTGGACTCGCGTCAACCCTGTTGCCCCTGCTCGCAGGTGCCGGCGTGGGCTATATCCGGCTGTATGATCATGATGTCGTGACGCTGCATAATTTGCATCGCCAGACGTTGTTTACCGTTGCCGACATTGGCGAGCCCAAGGTTTTCTGCGCGCAGCGTGCGCTGGCGCAACGCAATCCTGACATACTCATCGAGCCGCATGTTGATGCCCTGCGTGCCAGCATTATCGATACGGCAATGGCAGGGATTGATTTGGTCATTGACGCCGCAGACAATTTTGCAGTGACCTATCTGCTCTCCGACAACTGCTATGCCCGACGAATTCCCCTGGTGAGTGCCTCAGTGCTGGGAAGACAAGGCTATGTTGGCGGATTCTGCGGCGGAGCGCCCAGCTATCGCGCGCTGTTTCCCCGTTTACCCAAAGCATCAGGCAACTGCAACACTGCGGGGGTTTTAGGCCCGGCGGTCGCCACCTTAGGCGCAATGCAGGCTCAGATGGCGCTCAGCATACTGCTAACGCTGTCGCCGTCACCGTTAGGGTGCATGATTAACTGTGATTTTGTGTCATGGCAACTGCGTCAGTTCCGCTTTGACGCGGCACCGGAACCGGAAAAACCCGGGATTCCGTTTATTGACCCTGCCTTGTTGACGCCAGACGACTGCGTGGTGGAGCTACGTGGGATGGATGAAGCCCCCGTGAGCGTCAGCACGAATGCTGAGAGGCTACTGCCACAGGATATTGCCTGCTGGCAGCCGCCCGCGGATAAGCGCATTGTTCTGGTCTGCGCCAGCGGCATGCGTGCCGCTCAGGCCGCGCAGGCACTGGAGGCGCGTGGCTGTGAGCGGCTGGCCATCATCGCCGACCGCTAAATCTGACGGAAAAGCAGGCTTATCAGGCCCGGTCTGAACGACGGGCCTGATAGATATCGGGTCGGGTAATCGTCCAGGCGTAATCGGGCCGGTTGACGGGCTCGTAACCGAACTTTTTATATAGCCATGGCGCGGTTGAGGTGAACAGTAGCATCCTGCGAAGTTTATCCACGATGGGATGGGACTGACAGCAGGTAATCAGCCAACCTCCCAGACCTGCGCCCTGATACTCTTCCAGCACGTAGACATCACATAAATAGGCAAAGGTGGCGTAATCAGTAACAAAGCGGGCAAATCCGATCTGCTGTTGATGATGAAAAAGGCCAAAATTTAAGCTGTTCTCTACCGACAGGGCCACGGTTTCTCCATCAATACCGGCTGCCCATGTTGAGCGGGTGAGATAGCGATGAATCGCCTCAATATCCATCCTTGCGCGATCTGTCGTGATCAGATAATCGTCTTTATACCATTGCTGAACGGCTACCATCTGTTTCCCTCTGCCTTCCGATATGAATGAAAGTTATGATGACCGCGTTGAGCTGACGATCAGGATACCAGGTTGTGTACGGCAATCACTATCAGCAAAAGGCCCCCTGCCATGTTTACATAGCGTTTCAGAACAACGGGATTCACGCTTTGCGCTGAAAAAACCAGTAGCTGGCTGATAAGCGTGAGCCAGAGACACATCACTACAATGTGTACGGTGGCCAGGCTCAGGAAGGCAGCCAAATCGGTTCTGTCGCCTGTAAACTGGGAAACCACCGTCAGGTAGAACAGGATAGCTTTAGGGTTAATGACGTTGGCCAGCCAGGCGCCTTTTATCGTCACCGCGCTGTCCATGGCGTTCAGCGTAAAGGTTTTTGTCTTTATCCCGGTGATAAACAGCAGTCCGCCAAGCCACAGTAAATAAACGCCCCCCACTATCTTTAGCCAGGTGAACAGTGTGGATGACGCCACCAGCGCCGTCGACAGCCCCAGTCCAATCAGCAGCGCGTGCGTGTAAATACCCAGCGCAGTGCCGAACAGTGTTTTAAACAAGCCTCTGTAGCCTGATGTAAGTGCACTGTTCATCGCCAGAGTGAAACTCGCCCCAGGTGACAGCGCAATCGGCAACAGTGCAGGCAGAAAGCCAGCGAGATTAATATCCAACGGCTCTCCGTTTACAAGGCTTTTTCGCTGCGTGCACAGAACCGATCATACACTATGACGGATTGTAAAAAGCACACAGCTTGTTACCGGTGGGATCTCTGAGATAAGCGACACAGCGACCATCGGTTTCTCTGATATGCGGTGGGGATTCAGCCGAGGTTCCGCCGTTTTCGAGACCCTGCTGATGCCAGCGGAAGACGGCGTCAGATGAGGGCATCGCAAAGCCAATGGTTCCGCCATTGGCAAAGGTGGCGGGTTGACCATTAATGGGCTTAGTGACAATAAAACGCTGGTTATTTTTCGAATAAAAAGGGCGGCCTATGGCATCAATTCCCTGCTCTTCACACGCTATTACGGCAAAAATGGCGTCATAGAATTTTTTAGCCTGTTCAATATCGTCTGTACCAACAACCATATGACTAAACATGATTAACTCCTTTTAACATCGGTAAGCATATACTTAACATACCCGCAATGTGTGCGGAAGAGCTGATGAATGAGCTACCTGTTTTACAGGTTATCAGACGATGCGACAGGGCGATGACTTCCCGTGATTACGACGCATTGATGCAGCACTATGCATAGGATGCCTGCCTGATGATAAAGCCGGGAATGACGGTAACGCGCAAAGCCGCCATGCGTCGTGCTTTTAAGGCCATTGTTCAGGATAAGCGTGTGGTTGAGCAGGGCAGAATGGCGGTCACTGAGGGGGGAAACGGCGCTGGTGATCATGGAAACCGTGCTGCGTTATCCCTGTCAGCAGGAAAACCATGTTGAAACGACCCGGCGCGCCACCTATGTGTTTCGCCGTGACCGTGATGGTCAATGGCGCTGCACCGTTGATTCGGCCTGCTGCCCCGGAATGAAACCGCCCGTTCGGATGTAATACGAACGGGCGGTTAGTCAGATGACTTCCACCAGCTGGAAGGTTTCAAAGATCAGCTCCATTTCGGGACTGAATCCGCCGTTGCGCTGGAAGAAGCGTTGATGTTCACGCTGCCAGTATTCAAGACTCAGGTCGCCTTCTCCTTCCATCATGGCCATTTCCGGCGTGACGCGATCAAAGCGCGTCAGAAAAAGCCCGGTCGTTCTGACGACGCACAGCGGTTTTTTCTCGCCATCTAAAATAATGTTGTAACCGCCAGGCAGCGGCATGACGTCGTCATCGTACCAGCCCTGCAGTGAGCTGCAGGTGGCAATTTTCTTCCCGGTCAGGACCAGGGTCGCCAGTTCATTCGCCAGCGCAGGTGAATCGCCAAATGACCACGACAGTGCGCCAGGATATTTAGCCTTTATTTGTTCCACATTCATTGTCATGGGAATATTACGTCCGTTTATGGGTTATCCACTCAGTTTGTGTGCATCGCAGGAGAATATCAGGCCAGAAGGCGTTCTGCCCACTGTTCAACCGAATCGCCGCTGCCGATATCGGGCTGGACCAGACCATTAATCATGAAGGTTGGCGAGACATGAATCCCGTTCTGACGGGCATACTTACAGTGCCATTTCACCAGATTTTGTAAGTCAGGGCGATCGAAAGCCGCATAAGCATCAACGCCGCTGTAATCCCTGAGCCGTGCCAGGAGTTGGTTAGGCGTGGTGTCCATGTTAGGACCACGGCAGTGGTCAGTGAACTCAAACGCTTCGCGGTGATCGGCCACCGCCTGGAGGACGGCTTTAGCCGCCGCTTTACCTTGTACTGAGGCGGCAAGAATATAGCGCACAATAACCCCGGAATACATATGCCAGGGCTGGGACTGAAGATGGACTTTAAGCGTCATCTTATCTTCTCCGACCAGGCTCAGGAGCGCATCCAGCTTATTGAAAGCCCGAACGGAGAAAGGGCAGGTGGGCTCGATAAAAACTTCAAAAAGATGAGGCCCATGACCCCAGGTAAGCGGTTCTGCCCGTAGTGTTTCAGTGTTCATAGCGGCTCCTGTTGTAAAGCATGAAAGTTGGCTTCAATGACTGTGACAAACTTAGCCAGGTTCTGCCAGTGCAGACCTTATTTTAAACTGATAAGGATTAATCTCATTTCTCCCACATCAAACCAAACCAAACTAGAATTAGCTATCCGGCGGTTTCGCTTTAAAGGCCAGCACTATCAGATTTCATCAATGTTAAATCATGATATTAAACATTATTTTTAACGTTAAGGCACAAAGCGGCAAACTGAAGCGAAATAAAAGCCGCTAAGGTAACGCGCTTTATTCCCTGATATTGGGGTTCAGTCGCGTTATTTATGCCTGGTTCAGGTCTGAGGAACACTGCATGTCGCATTTTCGTCCGGTAGCGCTGGAACACGCAAGCCGTCTGCTTAATCACGGTCCCACGGTGTTAATTACCAGTCGCGACAGTCAGTCAAAGCGCCGCAACATCATGGCCGCAGCCTGGTCGGTACCCGTTGAGTTCACACCAGCAAGAATGGCTATCGTTGTGGATAAATCCACATTGTCACGTGAGATCATTGAAGCCAGCGGGGCATTTGGCATTTGTGTACCGGCGGCGGGTTTTGTGGATATGGCTTATGCGGTGGGCAGCACGTCCGGGCGCGATCAGGACAAGTTTGCCGACTTCGCTATTCAGGCACACGAAAGTCCGCACTATGGCGTGCCGTTGCTGGAAGAGAGCTGTGTCGCGTGGATGGAGTGCCGTCTGCTGCCTGAAACGGAAGCGCAACAGGCCTATGACACGCTGTTTGGTGAGGTGATCACTGCGGCGGCTGACAGCCGGGTATTTTATGACGGCCGCTGGCATTTCGAGGCCGTGGATCCCGCGCTCCATACATTACATCATCTTGGCGGTGGTCAGTTCGTGACCGTTGCGAATACGCTGACTGCCAAATCAACGCGTTAAAAGAGGTACAGAATGACAATTAAGAGTTACGCAGCCATGCAGGCGGGACAAGCGCTGGAGCGTTACGACTATGATCCCGGCCCGTTGGACGCTGAAGATGTTGAAGTCGAGGTTGAGTATTGTGGTGTCTGTCACTCCGACCTGTCGATGATCGATAACGAGTGGGGAATCTCGGCTTATCCCGTGGTTGCTGGCCATGAGGTCATCGGACGCGTAGCCGCACTGGGCGACAGTGCAAAAAATAAAGGGCTGAAAGTCGGTCAGCGCGTGGGCATTGGCTGGACGGCCAAGAGCTGCCAGCACTGCGATCCCTGCATTAGTGGCGATCACGTTAACTGTGCACAGGGTACGACGACGACCATCGGCAACCACGGCGGTTTCGCTGAGAAGCTGCGTGCTAACTGGCAATGGGTCATTCCGCTGCCGGAAAAACTGGATCCTGCCACGGCAGGCCCACTGCTCTGCGGCGGTATCACGGTATTTAAGCCTCTGCTGATGCACAACATCACGGCGATGAGCCGGGTTGGTGTGATCGGAATTGGTGGACTGGGTCATATCGCCATTAAAATCCTGCATGCCATGGGGGCGGAAGTAACGGCGTTCAGTTCATCTGAAAGCAAAAAGCAGGCTATCCTCGACATGGGGGCAGACCATGTGGTGAACAGTCGCGATCCCGAGGCGCTGAAAGCGCTGGCCGGTCAGTTCGATCTGATTATCAGCACTGTCGCGGTCGATCTTGACTGGCAGCCGTACTTTGCGGCACTGGCTCCTCGCGGCAAGTTCCATACGGTCGGCGCGGTGCTGAAACCTTTCGATGTCCCGGCTTTTAGTCTGATTCTGGGCGACCGTGCCGTTACTGGCTCGTCAACAGGCTCTCCGGCTCAGTTACGTTCACTGCTGAAGCTGGCTGGTCGTGCGGATATCGCCCCGACGGTAGAGTACTTCCCAATGTCCAAAATTAACGATGCGCTGGCGCACGTACGCGCGGGTAAAGCCAATTACCGCGTGGTTCTGAAGGCGGATTTCTGATGCCAGGCGCGCCTTTCTGGCGCGCCTTTTCTCTTTCCCGTAAGTAGACGGGCTAATCTCTGTTAAAATTAACTCCTCACGCTTGATGCCGGACGTCTGTACTGGAGAGATTATGTTGTGGATTTGGAATGCCCTGATCGTGTTTATCACCGTGGTCGGCATGGAAGTGGTTGCTGCACTGGCACATAAATACATCATGCACGGCTGGGGTTGGGGCTGGCATCTTTCACATCATGAACCGCGTAAAGGCGCATTTGAAGTTAACGATCTCTATGCCGTGGTATTCGCTATTGTGTCGATTGCCCTGATTTACTTCGGCAGTACAGGAATCTGGCCGCTCCAGTGGATTGGCGCAGGCATGACCGCTTATGGCTTACTGTATTTTATGGTCCACGACGGACTGGTACACCAGCGCTGGCCGTTCCGCTACATACCGCGCAAAGGCTACCTGAAACGGTTATACATGGCCCACCGCATGCATCATGCTGTAAGGGGAAAAGAGGGCTGCGTGTCCTTTGGTTTTCTGTACGCGCCACCGTTATCTAAACTTCAGGCGACGCTGAGAGAAAGGCATGCGGCTAGATCGGGCGCTGCCAGAGATGAGCAGGACGGGGTGGATACGTCTTCATCCGGGAAGTAACTGCCTGACCGGATGCCGTCAGCAAAAGCGTTAATTTTTCGGCGGTGGACGTGGACTGGCGATGATCCCAGGCCTGCTTACCGGCCTGTTCAACTTTCACGCCAATTTTACGGTACACCTGCTTCGCTGTCGCGATGGCCCAGGCCGAGCGTAAGGGTAATTGTGCCAGACCGGCCATCGATGACACGTAATAGGGTTCCGCTTCCCGTACCAGTCGCCCGGCGATACGGCTTAAGGCCTGCCGGTTTTCTGGCGCAGCATAATTCGCTTTCGTCAGTCCTTCCTGTTCCAGCCAGCTTTCAGGCAGATAACAGCGGCCCACCTGAGCATCGTCGACAATATCACGCGCAATGTTGGTCAACTGGAAAGCCAGCCCGAGATCGCAGGCGCGATCGAGCGTGGCGTTATCGCGAACGCCCATAATTTGCGCCATCATCAGGCCCACAACACCGGCGACGTGATAGCAATAACGCAGCGTATCGTCCAGTGTCAGGTAGCGCGTTTCGCGCACATCCATGGCAAAACCTTCCAGATGGTCGAACGCGTAGGCGGGAGCGATATCATGCGCCATCGCGACTTCCTGAAACGCGGCAAAAGCGGGCTCGTGCATTTGCGAACCGGCGTAGGCCTGACGCGTTTTCATTTCAAGCTGCTGCAGGCGCTGCTCAGGCATCTGCGAAGAGGGCTGGTCGGCATGAAAGCCCAGTGTTTGATCGTCAATGACGTCGTCGCAGTGGCGGCACCATGCGTAAAGCATCAGCACGCTGCGACGGGTTTTGGCGTCGAAAAGTGTCGATGCAGTCGCAAAGCTTTTCGAGCCAACCGCCATGGTTTCGACGGCATGATTCAGTAATGACGTATTCGTCAAATCAGGTCCTCCAGCATTAAGCCTGCCGTCGCCTTCGCCGAGCCGATTACGCCGGGAATGCCCGCGCCGGGATGGGTGCCTGCGCCAACCAGATAAAGATTATCAATGTGCTTATCGCGGTTATGTGGTCGGAACCAGGCGCTCTGGGTCAGAATAGGTTCAACCGAGAAGGCCGAACCTTGCCAGGCATTGAGCTCGTCGCGGAAATCGAACGGCGTAAACATACGGTGCGTCACCAACTGGCTTCGCAAGCCAGGCATGTAATGTTGCTCAAGGTAGTCAAAAATACGATCGCGCAGTCGGGGTCCTTCTACCGCCCAGTCGAGGTTCGCCGTGCCTAAGTGTGGAACAGGCGCCAGCACATAATAGCTGCCGCACCCTTCCGGTGCCAGTGACGGATCCGTGACACAAGGTGCGTGTAAATAAAGCGAAAAATCCTCAGCCAGACCATCATGGTTAAAAATTTCGTGAATCAGTTCACGGTAGCGTGGCCCAAAACAGACGGTATGATGGGCGAGCTGATCGTGATGATGGTTGAGACCAAAATAGAGTACAAACAGTGAGTTACTCATACGCTTGGATTGCAGTTTTTTCGCCTGCTTAGCGGCTGCGGGATGCTGAGACAGCAGATCGCGATAGGTATGTACAACATCAGCGTTCGACGCCACCGCGCAGGTTTCAAACCGTCTGCCGTCTTCCAACTGCACGGCCTGAATCTTGTCCCCAACGGTTTCCATATGACTGACCCGGGCGTTAAGCACGACTTCGCCGCCCAGATCCTGAAACAGCTTGATCATGCCATTGACCAGCGCACCGGTGCCACCGCGTGGAAACCAGACGCCCCATTCCCGTTCTAACGCGTGAATCAGCGTATAAATGGACGAGGTTGCAAACGGATTCCCCCCCACTAAGAGCGAGTGAAAAGAAAACGCCTGCCGAAGATGCTCATCCTCAATGTAGCCGGCAACTTTACTGTAAACGCTGCGCCAGGCCTGCAGCTTTGCCAGCTGGGGTGCGGCCCGAAGCATGTCTTTGAACGATAAAAAAGGCACAGTGCCGAGCTTCAGATAGCCCTCATTGAATACGGCACGCGAATAGTCAAGGAATGCTCGATAACCCGCAACATCGCGCGGATTAAACTGCTGTATCTGCGCTTCTAACTGGGCCTGGTCGTTATCGTAATTGAAGACCTTGCCGGACTCCCAGCACAGGCGATAAAACGGCGTGACCGGCAACAGCTCGACGTAATCCTTAAGCTGTTTACCGGCCAGAGCAAACAGTTCTTCAATCGCGCTGGGATCGGTGATAACGGTAGGGCCTGCATCAAAAGTAAAGCCCTGCTCCTGATAAACATAAGCCCGGCCACCCGGCTTGTCGCGCTGCTCAAGCAGCAAAACAGGAATACCTGCGGCCTGTAAACGAATTGCCAGTGCCAGGCCACCAAAGCCCGCACCAATTACCGTAGTTGGTTTCATGTAGTCGCTCTTCAACGATGAGTCGTCATAATTGCCTGCAATGCCGCGAAAACGGGAACGGGCGGCTTGCCGCTCAGAATGCGTAGCCGATCGGTCACGGTGAGTTTTCCCGCATAAAAGCGGGCAATCAAATCCTCGGGTAAGCCATAGAAACGCTGCATCACACGCCAGCGTGACTCGGCCGGTCCGGCTAAAAACAACATGCGATTCAGCATGCGGAAAAACCCCTGTTGCTGCCAACGTTGCTGGGCGAAGTGAGCAATCGTCTGGTGAACAGAGGAAGAGGTAAACACATCCAGCGCGCTGAGACGATCGGCGAGTGCCACCGCGAGCGGTAGGGAGTAGCCGGTTGTCGGATGAAACAGCCCGGCGCGTAATCCGCTACAGGCTTGTGGTTGCTGTTGCCAAAACTGACGATTATCGCCCGTTAACGTAATGGGCAATGCACCCTGTTCTTCCCGCAGCAACGTCTGTAACGGCCAACCCTGTCGCGCAGCATAATCGCGAATGTTCTGACGCGCCCGTTCGGCCTGAAGATTAGCCTTGTCAATGTAGTGTGTGTCTTCGATCAGCAGTGCGGTTGCGGAAAGCGGCAGGGTATAAACAAAGCGGTAGCCATTTTGCTGATCGACCGTCGCATCCATGATAATCGGTGACGATAAACCATGCGGCGCGCTCAGTTGCCACTCCTGACCGATAAATGCCTGGAATCCTACGCGTAGTGCAGAATCAGGCGTGTAACCCCGTCCGTCGATCACTGTACTGGCATGAATAATCCGGCCATCCGCTAACTGGACCGATTCAGCATGAACGGCTGAAACCGCGGTATGCAGCCATAAATGTTGTCCAAACTGTTGCCGGAGTATCCCGGCGAAATGCCGGGAGGTCACGCAGTAGTAGCCACTGTTCACATGGCGACGGCGTTGGGGGAAACGAACCTGGTAGTCGGGCCAGTGATGGACCACAAGCGGCGCTATCCAGCGATGCTGGTTCAGCGTTAAATCCTCTTCGTGAAAGGACCAGGTATGGTTCCCTCCCGCCTCAGGACCCGCCTCAATAAGCAAGATCCGCATATCCGGATGCTGTTGCTGAAGCCGGAGCGCGATAAGGCCGTTAGCCAGACCGGCACCGACCAGAATGAGATCATAGTGCGGTTGCATAATCCTGCCCACTGAGTACTGGCTGACAGGTCCGCATCGCCTGTTCAACAATATCGGCGGCGGCTGGTGTGCCGCCTGCCAGACGCAATGCGGCCTGAATTTTTGTCATACGCTGCGGGTAATCGGTGTTAGTCAGCAGCGATCGAATCTGCCGCGCCAGCGCATGGCTGGTGGTAAATCGAGACGCACGCTTGCCGATGCCATGATAAACAATTCGTGATGCCACGCCAGGTTGATCAAATGCCAGCGGCAGCGCCAGTAGCGGTGTGCGGGAAGCAATAGCATCCAGTACCGTATTCATCCCACCATGTGTGATTGCCAACTGTGCCTGTGAAAGTGCTGCGGATTGATCGGCAAAATCCACAACCTGAATGTCCCCGCCCCGGGCCAGTTCACCTGCCTGCGTGGCTGAGAGGCCGCCACAGTGTGCCAACAGTAACTGCGCATCCACTTCTTCGCAGGCTTTGGCGATGGTCCTGAACAGGCCATAACGATGCCCCTGCAGGGTGCCCAGCGAGGCAAAAATACGGGGTTTGTCCGGGGACGGAAAATAAGAAGTTGATGACCCCGGCCTCCCCTGAGGTTGCCGTAACGGTCCAACCGCATGAAAGCAGTCGGGCAGCGCTTTGCGGGGAAAATCCAGTTCGGGGATCAACTGGCTGATTTGTGCCAGTGGAGAAAAGCAGTGATGCAGTTTTTCACGCGGGGCTAAACCCATTCTGCAGGCATGATGCGCGATCACACGATCGTGACGTCGCATCAGCCAGTCATAAATTTTTTCGCTGGTGGTATAGCGTTCCCGAGCCGCATCGCTGGTGCCGTATTCGAAAGGCATCACCGCCAGAGGCAAACCCGGTTCGCGGTTGAGCGGCAGCGCGCAGGCCACCGAAACAAACGGCAGGCCTGACGCTTCTGCGATTACTGCACCTGCCGGCTCCATTTGATCAACGATCACGCCCTCTATCTGCAACGCATGAAAAGCGGCGGGCAGTTCCCGGCAAAGCATATCGCTGGTACGTGCCATTTCATTGATCAGTCGTAACATCGAGGGTCCGAGCGGGTGCGCGGCCAGGTGCAGCAGGTGCGATAAGGAACCGGGAGGATGCGTTTGCAGTCCGACGGTCTGGAATCCGATATCGCTGCCCGTTACCAGCGCTTTGCAGTCATGTTGCTGAAAAAACGTAACACGATGACCGCGGGCCACTAATTCCTGAGCAAGGTTTTGCAGAGCGCGAACATGGCTGAAAAAGGGCGGTGCGATCACCGCAAAATGGCTCATGCAGCATCCTTAACTGACGGCAGCGAGTTTTTTGTCAAACCAGGCCTGAATAAAAAGTTGGGTGGTGGAATGGCCGTTTTGGCATGCCGCGGAAAGGTGTTCACTGGCCAGGCGCAAATGCTGTCGCAGGCGTTCTTCGACCGCGCCTGAGCCTAATAAATTGACCAGCGTTGATTTACCTGCATCCTGATTGATGTCTTTGCCGGTATCGGTCATGCCATCGGTAAGATCGTCAAGCAACTGAAAGGCCTGGCCGAGATCGAGCGAGAAACGATGCAGGTTCTCACGCGCTTCGCAGGACGCGTTGGCCGCAATGGACGCCATTTGCGTTGAAGCGCAAAACAGCGTGCTGGTTTTAAACTGATTGGTTAGCAGTATGGCATCGGCGCTGCGGGGTTTATCGCCTTCCGAGAGGTCCTTAAACTGGCCCTGAACCAGACCCTGCATGCCAATCGCAGTGGACAGCTCCGACACCGCGCGAGTTTTGGCTATCGGCGTCAGACCTTCAGCCTCGGCAATCACCCCAAACGCTTTGCTGAGTAAAGCGACCGCCGCCAGAATCGCCACATGTTCACCGTACTGCGTGTGAATGGTGGGACGCCCCCGACGCATCTGCGCATCGTCCATGCAGGGCATATCATCCAGAATCAGCGAGGCAGCATGCACCATTTCAACCGCGCAGGCTAAATCCAGTAATCCCCCGTGACTGATCGCACAGCCAAGATCGCGCGCTGTTAATAACAGCAGCATCGGACGAATACGTTTGCCCGGTGCCAGCGTGCCTTCACGCATCGCGGCACCCACACAATCCCGCTCACCCTGAACCGGCAGTAACTGATCAAGGCGGCTATCAATATCAGCCAGCAACTGCTCAGCCGAAATGCCAGTAAGGTGAACGTGTTTTTTTGCGCAGACCGTCATTCGGGCTGTCCTTATTAACGGATACATTTACGACAACGCTAAAACGTGCGATGCCATTTTAAAAGACACTTTAACTGCCAGAGCATCGTTGGCAGGGCTACCCGTTTTTTTACCGTTCGGGTTTTCAGTTTTTATTGGGCTAAACCCATATAATTAATACTAGTTGAGCTTTAAGAAAAGAGGGGAAATTCATCAACCTCCGTCACTGCCCTCTGCCGGACTGGCTTTAATCACCTGGATCGTTCTTCAGCGCGTCAGCACCCGTAATAGCGAAATAATCTGCGAAATGTCATCCGCGCTCAGGGGAGTGTCTTTGGCAAATTGCACATTGCCTTGTGCGTCAAGAACAATTGCCGCCGCCCCGCCCGGTTTAAGCTGCCAGCGATGGCGGGCAAGGCCACTGCTGTCAATGATGAACTGCTGCCACGGCGACGCTTTTTTACTGGCGCGAATGCTGTTAACCACAAAAATACTGCTGCCCGGCAGCGCATCGTCGGTATTAACGATGGTGGTTGTCTGAAAGGTCTTTTCCGGCAGACTGGCCTGCTGAATGGCGCTGATGAGGCCTGCGGACTGCTCTTTAGCCGATAACCGGCCAGCCACATGAATAAGTAAACGGGCTTTTCCTGTAAGTGACTGACTGTTCCAGGTTTGGTAGTGAATTTGACCGTTGCGTAACTGCATTTCACCTTTATCTGCGACAGAAACGGCCGGAACAGGTTTGCCCATCGTAAATGTGTGAGCATGAGACCAACAGGAAACAAGAAAAAGCACCATCAATCCATAACGTTGCACGTGGTCTTCTCATGTTGTCTTCAGGAGAACTTCCAGCTTAGCAACTTTCTCCCTCTTTCGTCTGTTTAATGCGTGTATATGACGCAGATCAATAAGAATCGCCCTGAATTGAACAAAAATGCAGCATTAACGACAGGTTGGGAGGTGAACATGCATGCAGAGTTTATGACATTACCCGAAATGGCGACCTATCTGGGTATTTCGCAAACAAGCCTGGTCAGAGCGCTTTGCAATCGTGGGGCGTTATATGGGGTACCATTGCCTGAGGGGCTGGAGCATCTGCCTTTGACGCAGCGTCACTGGTTACGCGAGAATGTGCGGCAGTTTAAACATGCGCTACAACGTGCCCATGTTATCCATCATCACTGAACGGACAAAACGTTATTATGCCTGACAGCACTGTCGCCCGCTTTTAGCGGGCGACATTGTTTATTTACCTTGCTCGTCGCTTTCACCCAGGAAGAAGTACCAGAGCGGAATGGACATTAAGCCTGTAAACACTGTTGTATAAAGCAAAATCATCAAGGCCTGCGTGATATACATCATCGCGGTCCAGTCGCTGAACGGAATATTGTATTGCTCAATTACACCACTCACCATGGCGCGAGCCATCACCGTTCCGACAATAATGGCGAGAATGGCGACACTGCGCAGGAAATAGCGCATCTCTTTACGCTTTACTGCAAAACGGGACTGCACAATCGCCAGCGGCGATTGTTGATCTTCCGGCGTAGCGACCACCTGGCGTACCGCACGCTGCGCTTTACGCCAGCGTTGCAGATCCAGCAGCACAAAGACCACTAAACTGACGCCCATCAGCGGCAACGCATAACCCAGAGCCAGGGCGAGAATCAGGCTTGAGCCCTGAAGATAGCGGGGTAACGCCAGCCAGGCCGCGAGCAGCGTTTGCACTGGATTGGCCTGCGGCAGTGCCGGGCGTCGAATCCACCACATGCGGTAGCCGAGCACGATCATGGCGCACAAACCAAAACCAAAGAACGCGAGAAGCAACTGATTGGGTAAGCCAAACAGCACGCCCATATGCGCATCCACGCCCCAGCGCGTAAGTTTTGCGACCAGCGGGAAACGGGCAAACTCAACGTGATCAACAATGCTGAAGTCATGCGGATTTACGGATACCGAGTCGACCTGCGTCGGCCAGCGACGATCTATCTCACTGACCGTCCAGGCCTGGTCAGGGTTTTTGGGCTGGCGCAGCTCAATTTTGGCAGCGTGTAAACCGGCCAGGCGCGCGGCGTGTTCAACGCTGTCCCAGTCCGCGTCCGGCTGATTGAATACGGCGGGCATACTGGCATGATGACCCGGTATTGAAGTCTCCATCACCATGCCGTCCATGTCGGGATGATGATCGGCGTGGGGACCGGCAGGCGCAGAGGGTGCAGCCCCGTTTAATGCCGTTCTGACCTGCGGTGTCAGCCAGCCAAGATCGCTACGCATTTTATCAATATTGCTCCCGGCCCACTGCGACCAGGTCAATCCCGTAACGGAGAAAAAGATCAACCCCAGAGATAACACCAGGCCCAGCGTAATATGCCAGTATCGTGTCAGTGCAAAACCCGTCTTGCGCGTTTTTACCTGACGCCGGGGCCGGGTACCAGACCACAACACGATCCCGCCCAGCGCCGCTACCCACAACCACGACGCCGCGAGTTCACTGTAGTTGCGGCCAACATCCCCCAGCAGCAGTCCACGATGCATCTGGTCAAGCCACATCCGCAGAGGTAACACGCCGCTGGTGCCGTATACGGTCATATCACCTTTGACGCGAAGCGTATAAGGATCGATGAAAACAGAGCGTGACTCTGAGGGGCCTGACTGTGCATCCGTAAATTGCACGCGAGTGGTGTCATGAGCGCCGGGCGCAGGCCGTACCGCATAAATCCGCGCATCACCAACATATCGCCGCGCCGCAGCAATCTGAGCGGACAGCGGCTGAGCGGCACCCACAGGCTCCGCGGTTAACGCATCTTTATAAATTACGTTTTCTATCTGTGGCGTCAGGACATAAAGCGTGCCGGTTAATGCCGCAATAAAAATAAACGGAGCAATAAACAGGCCAATGTAAAAATGCAAACGGCGCAAAACATTCAGTACCGTGCCGCGCGGCGGCGATGTTATTTCTTGTGAAACACGCATAGCGATTCCATATTTCGAGAATACCGGGCTTTTCTTCTTCGTGGATGACGAAGAAGAAAAGATCACATTAAGCTGAGGCGCGCATTTGCAATGGTGGGGCGCGCTGCCGGTAAACCCGCTTGTGGCGCGGTAACAGAGGGCAAAACGTATCGGGAGTCGGTGGGGCCCGGCTAATTAAACACATTAACCAGATGAACGGAATAAACACCCACAGCATAAAGGGGATATGGACCAGCAGATCGCAGTAACCACAGGCACTCATCATCATGCTGTGATCGCCCATGGCCATATCGCTATGGTGATCCCCCATCGGCATGTCGGCCATGATCATATCGTTATGCTGATCCAGCATCGACATGTCGGACATCGCCATCGCGTCACGATTTTCAGCCAGATTTTTGGATACCATCGGTGCAATGAACAACAGCAGCACCGCCAGTATCGCAAGACAGGCGGTAAAACGTTGTCGATTATAATGGGTGGCGTTAATCATCTGAACGGCGGTAGTCGGGTACACGATAGAGGCGGCAGTGTAACGCGTCAGAGGGTTTAGGGTTAAAAGAAATGCCTTTTTGCCCCAAAAAATTAGCACCTTTTGAACACCTTCACTTAATTAGATATTAAGAATAACTTATCTGTTACTGCTGCCATACATTTGAGCAACATTATTCATCCGCAAAACGTGATAAAGGATACGTCATGAAAATCGTAACGCTTGATGGCGGCACGCTGCCCGTCCCTCCTTCTCAACCTGACTGGTGCAGCGACTGGTGTTTTCGTGAAGAAACGCATGACAATGAGATTATTGAGGCGTTAAAGGGTGCAACCATTGCCATCACCAATAAAGTCCCGCTGCGTGCGGCGACGCTGGCGCAGCTTCCTGACCTGCGCTATATCTGCGTCACCGCCACGGGCTTTGATTGCATTGATATTCCGGCGTGTCGGAAACGTGGAATCGTCGTGAGTAATATCCCCGGCTATTCAACGCAAAGCGTTTCAGAATGCGTGATCGCCTTTATTTTTGCGTTGCGTCGCCAGATAGTGGAATACGCGACGCTCACGCGTGAAGTATGGCCTGCGTCTTCTCATTTTTGTTTTCACCGTTCACCGATTCAGGATATTGCGGGGGCAACATTAGGCATTGTGGGAAAAGGAGACATTGGTATCGCCGTGGGCAGGCTGGCACAGGCGCTCGGCATGAAGGTGTGCTTTGCCGAACGCAGGGGCAGCACCAGGGTGCGTGAGGGCTATGTAAGTTTTGACGAGATGCTGGCCGCAAGCGATGTGATTTCGCTGCATTGTCCCCTGAGCGAACAAACCCGGCATCTGATTAACAGTGAAACCCTGAATAAGATGCAACCCCATGCGCTGTTGATCAACACAGCGCGTGGCGGTCTGATTCATGAAGCTGATTTGGCGGAGGCATTGCAACAGGGCACGATAGCCGGAGCGGCACTGGATGTGCTGAGCAGTGAGCCGCCGCCAGCCGATCATCCTCTGCTTCAGGCCGATGTGCCGAATCTGCTTGTCACGCCGCATATTGCCTGGGCAAGCAAAAGTGGTATGCACAATTTGTTGCAAGGCATCATGGTCAATCTGGCTGGCTTTGAGCAAAACCGACCTGTAAATGTTGTCAGCTGAGTCAGAATATTGAGCGGCCCAGCCTGTCAGTCAGGCACTCCAGCGCGGCAGTGCCTGCCAGCGAGTTGCCTGCACTGTCCAGCCCGGGTGACCATACCGCTATACTCATTTCGCCCGGGACCACGGCAATAATACCACCACCAACGCCCGATTTAGCGGGCATGCCGACACGCCAGGCAAATTCACCCGCCCCATCGTACATGCCACTGGTGATCATCAAGGCATTGATTTGCCGGGCCTGACGGGAGGTGATGAGCGCCGAGCCGTCAAGCGTTTTTCCCTGGTTTGCCAGGTAAATAAAACTGCGGGCCAGTTCAATACAGTTCATGGACAATGAGCAGTAGTGAAAGTAGGTCTGCATCACGTTGGTCACGTCGTTGTCAAAATTGCCAAATGACTTCATTAACCAGGCGATAGCTGCGTTGCGGGCTGAGTGTTCAAACTCTGAACGCGCGACATGACGATCGTACTGAATATCAGGTTGCTGGCTCAGTTGACGGATAATCTCAAGCATACGCTGGCGCGGTGCTGTAAGACGCGTTTCAAGCAAATCACAGATCACCAGCGCGCCGGCGTTAATAAAAGGATTACGCGGTTTTCCCTGCTCAAGTTCAAGCTGAACCAGTGAATTGAACGGCTGACCTGAGGGCTCTTTACCCACGCGTTGCCAGATCTCCGCATCCTCATAGCGCGTCAGTGCAACAGTTAAGGAGAGGACTTTAGAAATCGACTGGATGGAAAAGCGCGTTTCAGCATCACCCGCCCGAAAGACTGTGCCGTCACGCAGACAGACGGCAATACCTAAATGATCGGCAGCGACGTCGGCCAGTGCCGGAATATAATCGGCTACCTTACCGCGATGAATTAAGGGACGAACCTGTTCAAGAACCTCTTCCAGCAAGGCATTACTCAGCGTGGTCACACGTTTCACTCCAGAATAAGCGATGATGGCGCAGGATGATGAGCGCCCTTCAGGCGCAAATCAATGGTTTATGGATAAAATTGCCGTGCACATCCTGAAATCATGTTCTTCGCGTGTAGCGAGCGGCAGAACAGCAGGCGTTGCTGGCGTAGTAAAATCCAGAGATAAATAAAAGCGAGGAATAATGCTGCAAATGCGCTAACCTCTCGATTTAATTTGGGTCGTCAGTTTTCAGCAGGATATTTGAGGTCAGGCATGCGCGCTTCTGTTTCAAACCGACACGGGATTTTTCGGCCTCGTCGGCTTCGTCTGTTGCAATATATTATACGTCGAGACAAAACACCGGCCGCGTTGCTGCTGATGGCCGCGCTGGTGGGTGTGCTGACTGGCCTGACCGCGGTGGCGTTTGATAAAGCCGTTGGCTGGGTGATTCATTCGCGGGTCAACTGGCTGAGCCAGCATGAAAATAATGTCTTTCTTCTTGGCTGCTATGCTTTTATTTTTTCCGCCGTGCTGGCCGCGACAGGCTATTTTCTTGTCAGGCGCTTTGCGCCGGAAGCAGGCGGTTCGGGCATTCCTGAAATCGAAGGTGCGCTGGAAGAACTGAGGCCAGTGCGCTGGTGGCGCGTGTTGCCGGTTAAATTCTTTGGCGGACTTGGCGCAATTGGTTCTGGCATGGTGCTGGGTCGTGAAGGCCCGACGGTTCAGATTGGTGGTAACATCGGGCGCATGTGCCTCGATATCTTTCGCATGCGCTCCTCTGAATCCCGCCACACTATTTTGGCTACCGGGGCCGCATCAGGTCTGGCCGCAGCCTTTAATGCACCGCTGGCGGGCATTCTGTTTATCATTGAAGAAATGCGCCTGCAGTTCCGCTTTAGCCTTATCTCCATTAAAGCCGTGTTTGTGGGCGTCAGTACGTCAAGCATCGTTTTTCTTGCGCTGAACGGTAATCAGCCCATTATCAATATTGGTCAGTTAAAAGACGCTCCGATCCAGACGCTCTGGTTATATTTACTGCTGGGGATTTTATTTGGCGGTTGTGGCGTCGCTTTTAATCGCCTGATATTTACCCTTCAGGATCTGTTTCAAAGGCTGCATCAGGGACGGACATCACGCTGGGTCCTGGGTGGGGCGTTATTGGGCGGCTTATGTGGCTTACTGGGGCTGATATTGCCCCAGGGCGTAACCGGCGGGATTACGCTCATCCCCGACTTTACCGCAGGAAACTATACATCGATTGCCTTACTGTCCTTATTTTTATTGCGGGCGGTCGTCACGCTACTGTGTTTTGCCTCTGGCGCCCCAGGGGGCATTTTCGCCCCCATGCTGACGCTGGGCACCTTACTGGGTACCTGCGTGGGGCAACTGTGCGTTAACCTGTTCCCAGCCTATCATCTTGAAGCCGCGACGTTTGCCGTAGCAGGCATGGGCGCCTTGTTTGCCGCTTCTGTTCGGGCACCGCTCACCGGAATTATTCTGGTACTGGAGATGACCAACAATTATCAGTTGATCCTGCCGATGATTATTACCTGTCTCGGTGCGACACTCTCTGCACAGTATTTCGGCGGTACACCGCTGTATTCAACGATACTGGCACGTACGCTGGCAAAACAACAACCTCAGGAGGAGGGGGCAACGGCGCGGTAAAAGCATCCCGATTACGGCAGGCAGGGCGCGCGCCATCTGTAAAAGGATGGCGTCCGTATGTAAAGCAGACTGCGCGGAACAGGTGCGATATCACGCAGGCTTGTGCAGGGAAACGTCTGGCCGGGAGAAAAGCGATCAGGAAAAGCCAGCCGGCACGGGCAGGAGAAAGGCCTTAAAACAACGCGAACATAAGGGCGACGGGGAAACTCATCGGCCAGGTTGCACCCACCAGAAAGGCACTCAGTAATTTAATGCTGAGTTTGTCGCGGGCGATAAAAAACGTAATAAGCGCGGCAACAAAAGCAACCACGCCGTAGAAAACCAACATGTGTTGATAAAGTGTCATTTGAGCCCTTATCCCTGATTCATGATTTGTTACGATCATGCGGTTTTTTGTGACTTAGATCAAGTATCAGACCTTTTGTGTAAATAAAAAAACAATGCCTTTCTGAGAAGGTAAACCGTAGAGCAGACAAGGTGAGCTGGCGATTTCATGCTGAAATCGTCGAAAATTCAGGCGATTATGTTACGGCATGCTCGCGCTTACCGTAAGCCTTCAGGCTGACGACAGCCCTCGCTTTCATAGCCCCTCATGCGTCTGCACAGCCAGGCTTTGCGACATATACTGTTTACGGCAACGTGCCTCACGCTTACCTCCTCTTAATACGGTTTCGCACAGGAGTACCCGGTGAATAAACTGATTTCTCTGCTATTAATTTGTTTGAGTCCTGCGGCATTGGCTTTGACGCTGCAGTCAAAAGATTTTAGTGATAATGGCGTGCTGGATAAGAAGTTCGCGGGCGCAGATAAAAGTAAGCCAGCCTGTACCGGGCAGAATGTTTCTCCTGAACTCAACTGGTCCGAAACACCGGCGGGCACAAAAAGCTTTGCCTTGCTGATGACCGATCCTGTTGGCGCAAAAGGGCTCGGGGTTACGCATATGGTGGCGTACAACATTGCCGCTGAACGCAGCGCATTTGCTCAGGGCGAACTGACGCAGGGGAAAGGCTATACCGGCGGTAAGAATTCACCGGGTACGGCGCACTATTATGGTCCTTGTCCCCCTGTGGGATCTGGGCTTCATCACTACAACTTTGTGCTTATTGCCACAGACCTGCCGCCGTCTGCGCTTGAAGCCGGTTTAACGCATGATCAACTGCTGAGTAAACTTAAAGGGCATGCGCTGGCTGCTGCAAGCACCGTCGCCCGTTTCGGCAATGACTAACGCGCTATGCGATCAAAAAAACACCCTGCATGTGCAGGGTGTTTTTCGTGAGTTTGCTTTATTTCGCGTCGGCTGGTGAGGGTGGCACTGGTTCTGCGCTTTTATCCAGTTTTCTAATCAGGCTATGCGCTTCAGCTTCAGTTGCCACAGCGGGGGATGAACCGCTTAACGGCTTACGGGCGGTTTCCCTGACCGTCAGAATCGTCAGTAATCCAATCACACCCGCCACCATCATATAGTACGCTGGCATCATGGTATTCTGCGTGGTATCGACCAGCCATGCTGTCAGTAACGGGGTTGTCCCGCCAAACAAGGATACAGACAGATTAAAGCCGATGGCGAGCGCACTGTAACGAATATCCGTGGTAAACAGTGCCGGTAATGTCGAGGGCATTGTGCCGCTGAAGCAGGTATGGAGCACGCCCAGAATCAACAGTCCCGCAAAGACGGCCCACATATTATGTGTCCCGATCAACATAAAGCAGGGGATTGAGAGCAAAATCAGCCCTACCGCACCGAAACCAATCACCGGGCGGCGCCCAATGCGATCGGTCCAGCGGCCCCACATCAGCGTGAGCGGCATCATCACAAACATGACAACCATGACCAGTAACAGACCGCTCAGTTCAGGTAAACCCAGCACGCCGGTCAGATAGCTGGGCATATACGACGTCAGCATATAGTTCGACACGTTAAATAACAGGACCAGGCCGATACATTTCATCATCGGGACACGATGCTTACTTAGCATCTTAAACAGGCTCAGGCGCGGTTTGCTTTGCTCCAGTTCCTCCTGCTTTTGCATATGCTGTTTGAAGGCCGGCGTTTCTTCCAGTTTCAGACGCACATACAGGCCGAACAAGCCCAACGGTGCGGCGATAAAAAAGGGCACGCGCCAGCCCCACGACATCATCGCCTCGGACGAGATTACCGAAGTCATGACCGTCACCAGACACGCGCCCAGCAGGTAACCGCCAAGCGTTCCAAACTCCAGGAAGCTGCCCATGAAACCGCGACGTTTGTCTGTTGAATATTCTGCGATGAAGGTGGCTGCACCGCCGTATTCGCCGCCCGTTGAGAACCCCTGCACCAGGCGGGCAACCAACAAGAGGATGGGTGCCATGATCCCGATAGAGGCATAAGAAGGGATAATGCCGATACAAAACGTGCCAATCGACATCATGATCATCGTTATCGCCAACACCTTCTGGCGTCCAATCCGATCGCCAAGTGGACCAAAGACCATCCCACCCAGTGGACGCACTAAAAAGGCGGCCGCAAAAGTACCAAAGGTGGCGATAAGCTGAATCGCGTTATTGGCATCGGGAAAGAAAACCTTACCGATGATCACCGCCAGATAGCTGTAAACCCCGAAGTCGAACCACTCCATGGCATTGCCTAATGCCGCGGCCCCTACTGCCCGCTTCAGCATGTCATTATCAATAACGGTAATATCATCAACAGTGAGTTTTTTTGGCCTTTTATTCCAGAAATGCTTTTTTGGCCTGGTTGACGATGAATGGTTAGTATCCATATTTTCCTCATACGACTTAAATGGGACGACCTATAGCTTTCGCAGCCAGTCAGCGAGGTTAACGGAAGAGAAGGAAGTGAAAGCTATAAGAGGCCAGTAACTTTAATGATAGAGCGTTCTTAACCGCAGCGTAGAAACATAGTCGATGAATGTCATTTTTTGCAAGTCTCTGGGAAAAAAGACTGTCTTATAAATGAGATAGCAGAAAATGAGTTTTTACTTTTATTTACATTTTGCCATGTTTTCGAAAAGGCACCGAGAGTGACCCGGGAGCCCGTTAAAAGTGGTGCGCGAAGACTCTCTGCCAGCCAGGGCTGGCAGAGAAGGGCACATCAGGCAGGCTTCGCCTCGGGCGTCCGGCCCGAGAACCACCACAACATCAAGGCTACCAGGGCAATGCAGCCTAATGCGCTAAAGGCAATACTGTAAGAGTAACGGGCCACAATCAGGCCTGTCATGGCCGGGCTCATGGACGCCCCAACGCCCTGCATCAGCATTACCACACTCTGGCCAGCGTTCACGTGCCCACTGCCGCGCAACAGCGACACGATATAGCCCGGCACGGCGACGCCCAGTATCCCGGCCGCAATACCGTCCAGGATTTGTACGGGAACCACGAAAAAGGTCTCCGGAAATTCTGCTGCAATAACCGCGCGCAGTGGCATCATTAACAGTGCGGTCATGATTAAACGGCGATAGCCAATATGATCGACACGTTTAGAGACAAAGATCGCGACAGGGATCATCACTAACTGGGAAATTACGACCGTTGCGGCAGCATACAGGCCGGGATCCACCGTATCAGGTCCGGTTGAGGAGGCCACACGCATGCTCAGCATGGGCAACAGCGCAGCGTTAGCCAGATGGAACAGCAGCAGCGTCAATCCGGCCACCAGCAACGCCGGTTTGCGCGCCAGTATCCACAGGCTGAGCGTAGGTTTATCCGACGATTTATCGTCCAGGCCGCGCGCCACATCATGGTCAATATCGTCTGCACGAATAGCCAGGGTGGCGATAGCCGCAAATACCGCCATGACCATCATCAGGATGAACACCGCACCCAGCCCCCATTTCCAGGCGGCAAAACCTGCAAGGACAGCCGCCAGCGTATTACCCGCATGGTTATAGGCTTCGTTGCGTCCCATCTGACGGTTGAACCCTTTTTGCCCGGTCAGGCCCAGCGTTATACCTGCCACCGTCGGACCGATGAAGGCGGCAGCGATGCCCGCGACGATTTGCGAAATAATCGCCGTCCATGACTGATTGCTGTACCAGAGCAGTAAGGTAGCGACCGTAATCACGACACAACCCGCCAGGATAATAAAGCGTTTGTAACGTGTGGCGTCGGCAACCACACCCGCCGGTAACGTTGAGAGCAGTCCGGCGATACCGCCTGAGGTCATCACCAGGCCTATTTCATCCGGGCTCCAGTGGCGTTCTGTCAAAAAAATGCCTAAAAAGGGCCCAAGGCCGTCTCTGACGTCGGCCAGAAAAAAACTCATCAGGCACAGCGCCTGAAGTGACCGTTGTGACATGTGCTTTTCCCTGTAGCTGATAAGAAGGTGTGGGTAACGACCACATTTCAATGCGTAACGCAATGCATCATGGCAGTAAAAATACTCAGTAACATAACGTTAAAGTTACAAAATGAAAAAATTCACGTTTTGTGTAATTTAGTCTAATGACTGGCTGACTGTGTGAGGGGCACTGAGGCTGCCAGCGGTCAGGCTTTATGCCATAGCGTGCCATCCCCTTATTGATGCGGCACTGTCTTCATCGTTGCCACTGGGGAGGCCTGCGGAGGGAGCAGTGTTGGGTCGTGCAGAATTTCACAATTTTTATCCAGAAGCGATTCGACGGATGCCCGGTTCCCTTTATCCCAGCCTCGTCGCGTCACCAGCAGGATAAAGCCGTTTTTTCCTGAAAACGTGGCAGGAACAACGGCAATCCCATATTCCGCCAACTGAGGCGGAGACAGATGAAAATCGCGGGCAACGGATGCAACAGGATAAATGCCCATCACACTGGGCTGCAGGACGCGTCGCGCATAATAAGTGTGCGTCAACAATTTGTCTGGCAGGGGATGCCAGTCATCCTGAATATAAGGGCGTTCAGCCTGTAACTGGCGATAGACATCTTCCCGCAGGCAGGTGAGATGAATATGCAGTTGATTCTGGCTGCGCCCCCAGGCGGAATTGACAGCCATGCCCAGCCTGTCTTTCGGCACCGTTCCGCCATACGCCGCCATTACGCGATAACGCATCAGCCACGCATAACCGAAATAGTCTGTGCGGGTCGTATACGACAATAAGGGGCTTTCGATACCAGATAACAAAAGTGTGGGCACCAGAATAAAATGATACGGATAACGTGGATTTTGAATAACGCTGAAGCCCTGCTGTTCCCCTTTTGCAAGATAGACTTGCTGGCAGGGGGCAGCATAGCCAGTGTACGCGTAGTTCACCCTGCAAACGTCGTTCGTCACCATCCACAACGCATCCTGGCGCGCACAGCCTGACAGCGCAAAAGCTATCCCTGCCAGAATACTCAGGCGGCACAGAAGGGGCAGGAGAGGCATCAGACTGCCGCCGGTGTTAACGTGCCGCGTGGCGCCGTACTATGTGCATAATCCGAAGTGTTCGCGCTCTGAAATGCCATACCTTATTTGTCCTTACAGGCTTATCCGTTCCACCGGCTACACAATAAATTAGCGACACGCCACAATAAAGGCCACAGCGTGTGTGACAGAAGATCATCCCGCGCGTGTTTCTGCGCTGGCCGTGCCGAACGCCCGTCGGCCGCAGAGGTGAGATCTTTGATCACTTAGCGAATCACCAGCTGTGTCAGTGCGGATAACAAGGCATCTACCTTCGGCAGCAGTTGCTTACGGCGTGGCCAGATGACGCTCAGGGCCAGACCATCAGGCTGTAATTGTGGCAGGATAATCTCCAGTTCGCCTTTAGCTACGGCACTATTTACCAGCCAGGAGGGCATTTGCGCTATGCCAAGTCCGGCTATGACCGCCTGGAGTTGCGCATCTACATCACCCAATGCCATCCGAAACGGTATGTCTCGCCACTGGACATGTCCTTCTTCACGGGGGAATAACCAGGGTTTGGGCGTGTTATCCGCGCGTTCGTAAAGAATGGCCCGATGTTGCATCAGCGCCTGTTCGTCCTGTGGCCGGCCTTCGCGATCCAGCCAGGCTGGCGATGCACAAAACACCATTCTCTCTCGTCCCAGGTAGCGACTGCCCATTGAGGCTGGTAAATCGGCGGATCCGCCAATCCTGACCGCGACATCAATACCTTCGTCGAAGAGATCAATAAAACGATCTGAAAAGCTCACTCTGAGCTCAAGCTCGGGATGCTGCTGGCAAAACGGAATCAGCAACGGCATCACATTCAGGCGACCATACGTATGCGGCACAGCGAGTCGCAGGCGTCCTGACGGAATAATACGTTGTGCTGCCAGAACTGACTCAGCTTCAGCAAGCTCCTCCATGATGCGTATGCAGGTTTGGTAATAGGCGTTACCGGCATCGGTGAGCTGCAGCCTGCGTGTTGTGCGCTCCAGCAGGCGCGAGCCCAGCCGCGCTTCCAGCCGACTGACGCTTTTACTGACGGCGGAGCCGGTGACATGCAGACGTGCTGCCGCAGCAGTAAAACTGCCGCTTTCAACACTGGCAACAAAGGGAACAATATCCTTAAGACGTTGATCGTGCATGATTGATGAACTCAGGTTGAGAATGCTGTGAATAATTACCAATAATAGGAATTAAATTCTCTATTACGCTTAGCATTACGCAAAACGAGGAGAATTAACATGCAAAAACAGGCTTTGATTGTCGGAATCAGCGGGGTTATCGGACGAGCGCTGGCTGAAAGGTTAATGAAAGACGGATGGCAGGTCAGCGGATTATCCCGCGGTCGCGGCGCTGTTCCGCAAGGCTGCCACAGTCTGACGGCCGATTTGACCGATCCCGATGCGGTGCGCGCTACCCTGAAAGATACGAAACCCGATGCGGTATTCTTCAGCGTGTGGGCACGTCAGGACAGCGAAAAAGAGAATATCCGCGTCAATGGCGGGATGATCCGTAATGTCATTGAGGCACTCGGCGAGCGCTTACAAGGGGCGCATGTTGCCCTTGTCACCGGGCTGAAGCACTATCTGGGGCCGTTCGAGGCTTACGGTAAAGGTGCGGTGCCGGTTACGCCTTTCCGTGAAGAACAAGGTCGTCAGCCCGTTGATAACTTTTATTACGCGCAGGAAGATGAGGTTTTTGCAGGCGCTGACAAGTACGGCTACCGCTGGAGTGTCCATCGTCCCCATACCATCATTGGCTATGCGCTCGGCAATGCCATGAACATGGGGCAGACGCTGGCCGTTTACGCGACCTTGTGTAAAGAAAAAGGCTGGCCGTTTATCTTCCCGGGCTCACCTGAACAGTGGAACGGCGTTGTGGATATGACCGATGCGGATCTCCTGGCTGAACAACTTGAGTGGGCGGCAACCAGTCCAGACGCGGCCAATCAGGATTTTAACGCTGTCAATGGTGATGTGTTCCGCTGGAACTGGATGTGGCCGAAACTGGCTGAATATTTTGGTATTGAAGCCGCTGCTTATCCGGCAAAAATGATGCCGCTCGATGGCCGTATGCAGGACGCTGCCAGCGTATGGCAGGCCATTGCCGGGCGCGAAAACCTGCGCGAGAGCGACGTCACCCGACTGGCGTCATGGTGGCACACTGACGCCGATCTGGGCCGTCCAATGGAAGCCTTTACCGATATGAGTAAAAGCCGTAAAGCGGGGTTTACCGGCTACCGCAGCACGCTGGATTCATTCATCCAGCTGTTCGATAAGCTGAAGCAGGAAAAAATCATCCCGCAGTAACGGGATTCGGAAGGCCATCGTCGCTGCGCTAAGGGTTATACTTGTAGTCTGACTGACGTGAAATAAGGACCAGGACGATGGCAACGTGTTTTATCATTGGCGCGGCGGGAAAAGTAGGTACCCACCTGACGAAACAGCTCTGCGCCAGACAGCATGCGGTCTCGGCGCTGCACCGTAAACCGGAGCAGGCCGAAGCCATCACCGTTGTGGGCGCGACACCGATCATGGGCGATCTTCAGAAACTCAGCGTTGAGACGCTGGCGCAGAAAATGACCGGTCATGAGGTGGTGATTTTCAGCGCAGGGGCGGGTGGTGCTGGCATTGAACTCACCAATGCTATTGATGGTCAGGGTCTGGCGCTGGCGGTTGCTGCAGCAGAGAAGGCGGGGGTTAACCGTTTTTTGCTGGTGTCGGTTTTTCCGGATGCGGCGCGGGGCGAAAAAACGTCTGAAGGCTTCGAGAACTACATGCATGTGAAGCGGCTGGCGGATTTTCGCCTGGTGGAAAGTCAGCTTGACTGGGTAATCCTGCGTCCCGGGACGTTAACGGATACGGCGGGCAGTGGCACCGTACGAGCCGGTTACGCCATCCCCTACGGAGCGGTTCCACGTGAAGACGTTGCCGCCACGCTGGTGGCGCTCGTTGAAACACCGCAACTGAATCACAAAATCATTGAACTGACCGCAGGTGATGAAAGCATCAGTCACGCTCTGCAACGTTTGCAGCGCTAAAAAAAACGGCCCCTGTCAGGGGGCCGTTTTCTGTTACTGCCAGCTTATTTTACACAGCGCGAGCAGTGTTCACGTTCGATATGCTGGAAAAAGTCATTTCCTTTGTCATCGACCAGAATGAAGGCCGGGAAATTTTCTACTTCGATTTTCCAGATTGCTTCCATTCCTAACTCAGCGTATTCCACACACTCCAGGCTCTTGATGCTCTGTTGCGCCAGAACTGCCGCGGGTCCGCCAATACTGCCCAGGTAAAACCCGCCGTGTTTATGACAGGCATCAGTAACCTGCTGGCTGCGGTTGCCTTTTGCCAGCATCACTTTGCTGCCGCCATTTGCCTGCAGAAGGTCAACATAGGAATCCATACGTCCTGCTGTTGTCGGACCCAGTGAACCCGATGCATAGCCTTCAGGCGTTTTTGCCGGTCCGGCATAGTATACCGGGTGATCCTTGATGTACTGCGGCAGGCCTTCGCCGTTATCAATACGCTCTTTCAATTTCGCATGCGCAATATCGCGGGCCACGATAATGGTGCCGGTCAGGGACAGACGGGTGGACACCGGATACTCAGAAAGCTGTGCAAGAATCTCATTCATTGGGCGATTCAGGTCAATATGCACCACCTCGCCCTCACCCTGTTTGCGCAGCGCTTCAGGAATATAGCGTCCAGGATTGGCTTCCAGCTTCTCAATCCAGATACCGTCGCGGTTGATTTTGGCTTTGATATTGCGGTCAGCGGAGCAGGAGACGCCCATACCGACGGGGCAGGATGCGCCGTGGCGTGGCAGACGGATAACGCGGATATCGTGGGCGAAATATTTTCCGCCAAACTGTGCGCCCAGCCCTAACTGCTGTGCGGCTTCCAGTAATTCCTGTTCCAGCTGAACATCGCGGAATGCCTGGCCATGCTCGTTGCCTTCTGTTGGCAAGCCATCGTAGTAGTGCGTTGACGCCAGCTTCACGGTTTTCAGCGTGCTTTCAGCGGAGGTACCGCCAATGACAAAGGCGATATGGTAAGGCGGACAGGCTGCGGTGCCCAGGGTGCGCATTTTATCGACAAGATAATTCTTCAGCTTACCCGGGCTGAGCAGGGCTTTGGTTTCCTGGTACAGATAGGTTTTGTTGGCTGAACCGCCCCCTTTGGCGATGCAGAGAAACTTGTATTCGTCACCATCCACGCTGTAGAGATCGATCTGGGCGGGCAGGTTAGTCCCGGTGTTGACCTCTTTATACATGTCCAGCGCCGCGTTCTGTGAGTAACGCAGATTGTCTTCGATATAGGTATTGTAGATCCCCTTTGACAGGGCGGCCTCATCACCTCCACCTGTCCACACGCGCTGACCTTTTTTCCCCATAATGATGGCTGTACCGGTGTCCTGGCAGGTTGGCAGTACACCTTTGGCCGCGATTTCTGAATTGCGCAGGAACTGGAGTGCCACATATTTGTCGTTATCGCTGGCTTCAGGATCATCAAGAATAGAGGCCACCTGCTGCTGGTGGGCCGGGCGCAACATAAAGGAAGCATCATGAAAAGCCTGTTGTGCCAGTAGGGTTAACGCCTGAGGCTCTACTTTCAGCACCTCCTGCCCGTCAAATTCAGCAACGGAAACATAGTCAGGGCTGAGCAGGTAGTATTCGGTATCCTCGTGGGTAAGAGGGAAGGGGTTCTGATAATAAAAAGGTTTGTTCGACATGGTATCTCACTTAATGACGTGCTGGCTCCTTTTGAGACAGGCTGACAGGAGCAACATCACAGGCGAATTCGTTGTTTATTATGCTTGCCAGCCGTAAGCGCAGGCTGGCAAGTAGTGGCATGTTATCGTATGACGCGCTGGATTGCACAGGGCGCGGTCAGAACATCCACACCATCCAGGGATAAGCAATCAGCATCATTGCAATCAGGAAGATAGCGCCGAAGATAGTTCCCAGTCGCCAGTAATCCTTAGTAGGTAAGTAGCCGCTGCCGTAATAAATAGGGCTCGGACCTGTACCGTAAGGTGTGATGATGCCCATCACGCCCAGAGAGGTACACAGCATCAGACAGAACACGGGCATATTGATGCCAGGAATCGAGGCGGCAATCGTCAACATGGCAGGCAGTAACGCCGTTGTGTGCGCGGTGGTACTGGCGAACAGGTAATGCAGCAGGAAAAAGGCAATTAACAACACGACCGCCGAGATCTGTGGATCATAGCCTTGAAGTAATATTCCTCCTTCTTTACCCAGCCAGGCGATAAAGCCCACTCTGGCCAGACCGTCAGCCAGGGCTACCAGCGTGGCAAACCAGGCAAAAGTGTTCCAGGCCGCTTTGTTGCTGGTGATATCATTCCAGTTAAGCACACCAGTCCACAGCATCAGGATGATGACTAACAGTGCCGCCATGGCCGGTTCGATCCAGGCAGTAGCAAAAATCCACATCAACAGCGCACAGACCACAAACACCAGTAACAGGATTTCATTGCGGGTCAGTTTACCCAGTTTTTCAAGCTCTGCCATCGCCCAGCGTGGCACCTCATCATTCACTTTGACTTCAGGTGGATAGAACCAGTAAGCCAGCAGCGGCATGGTCAGAATCAGCAGCAGACCTAAAGGAATAAAGGCAAGAAACCACATTCCCCAGGAAATATCGAAGCCAATGACGCTTTTGACTAAAGCAAGGGCTAACAGATTCGGCGCCAGTGCAGACAGGAACATGGAGCTGGTAATACAGGCCGCCGTGATGGCAACCCACATTAAGTAGGATCCGATTTTGCGCGCGCTGGGATCGTTGGGTTTAGAGCCATACAGCGGTGGCAGGTTGGCGATAATCGGGTAGATGGTACCGCCACTGCGCGCGGTGTTAGACGGAGTAAAGGGTGCTAAAAGCAGGTCAGCAAAAGTGATGGCATAACCTAATGTTAAGCTGCGGCGGCCCAGATATTTCACCAGAATCAGGGCCAGACGACGACCAAACTGCGTTTTATCGTAGCCAGCAGCAAACATGAATGCGCCAAAGATCAGCCACACGGTTGAATTACCAAAGCCGCTGACGGCCCATTTAAAGGACTCCGTTGCCAGTTTAAATGTCGGATTGGCCAGTTCTGTCGGGCTAAACAGCAAAAACTGACTGAAGAGGGCGATGACGACGACGCCTGTCAGACCAATTACGGCACCGGGCAGCGGCTCAAAAATCAAGCCTACAATCACCCCAACAAAGATGGCGAAGAAATGCCATGCATAGGGTTCAAGACCGGACGGTACGGGGACAAGTAATAAAAGCACTGCGACGATGACAGGCAGGGCTAGCATCAGTGCTTTATTTTTTTTGCCCGCAGCTGCAGGGGCTGCTTTAGGGGGCTCTTTCATGTTTGAGAGTGTTTTCATAGTGTTTTCTACGATTTAAGGATAATACGATTAACGCCCCGGCGAATTCTTCAAGACATTTTATTTATTCTACATTATAAGAATAACCCGTGGTGTTTTATATTCTTTTAACGTTTCGACTCGTGCGATGCAGAAAATTTAAGAAACCATGTGAATATGATGCGACTTCTGGAAAATAAAATTTTGATCTGGATCAAACAAGTTAAATTGTATTTTTTATGTTTTAACAAATTAAACGATAATCAATGAGGAACAGGTGAGTAAGATAGCATTGAATACTTTTTGCAACCACATTAGGAAGAAAAAACACAGAGCGTTAATTTTAAATTATTGTTTTTATTGTGTTTATTTTACTGCTGTTTCACTATTGCTTTTTGGTAACTATTGATTAACAATAACCATACATCACGAAATCACTCCAATCAAACAAAAAGTCTAAAGATATCTAAAAGTTAAATAATTAAAATTATATCTTATGAAACTAAATTAACTGATATATTATAAGCATGACATCGGACCACTTAAATTAAATTAAAAACGTCCAGAAAGAATTCCCGGTTTTTGATATTTTGGAGTTAATCGCAATGAATACACTCACCCCAATTCTTAATCCCCTCACCTTGCCGCGTGGTGCAGTTTTAAAAAATCGTCTGATCATGGCACCAATGACAACCTGTACCGGATTTTATGATGGTACGGTGACCAGCGAGTTGGTTGAATATTACCGTGCACGTGCGGGCAGTATCGGAACAGTGATTGTTGAGTGCTGCTTTATCGATCCAAAAGGTCCGGCTTTTCCGGGTGCGATCGCCATCGACAGCGACAACAAAATACCCGGCTTAAAACGCATCGCTGACGCCATCAAGGAAAAAGGATCCACCGCGATTCTTCAAATCTATCACGGCGGACGCATGGTTGAGCCTGAACTGATTGGCGGTAAAACCCCTGTCGCGCCCAGCGCAATTGCGGCACCCCGTGAAGGGGCAACGACGCCCCGCGCCTTAACGGCAGAAGAAGTGGATACCATGATCACCAAATTTGGTGATGCCGTTAACCGCGCCATCAAAGCGGGTTTCGATGGCGTAGAAATCCATGGCGCTAACACCTATCTTATTCAGCAATTCTACTCACCTAACTCAAATCAGCGTGAAGACAAATGGGGCGGCAGTCGTGATAACCGCGCCCGCTTCCCGCTGGAAGTGCTGGATATCACGCATAAGATGGCCGAGCGCTTTGCGCATAACTCGTTCATCATCGGTTATCGTTTTTCGCCTGAAGAACTCGAAGTGCCCGGCATCCGCTTTGACGACACAATGTACTTACTGGAGAAACTTGCAGCACGGGGCCTGGATTATGTGCACTTCTCTGTCGGGCAGTTGATGCGCCCATCCATCGTGGATACCACCGATCCTACACCGCTTATTGAGAAGTTTATTGCCATGCGGTCAGAAACCCTGGCGAAGGTCCCGGTAATAGGTGTCGGCGGCGTGGTTAACAAAGAGGATGCAGAAAAGGCACTGGAAAAAGGCTATGACCTGGTCGCCGTCGGTAAAGCCTGCATCGCTTATCCAGACTGGACTGACCGCATCATCAATAACGAGCACCTTGAACTCTATATCGACAGCAACAAACGTGAAGCTTTACTCATCCCCGAGCCTCTGTGGCGTTTCTCACTGGTTGACGCCATGATTCGTGACATGAGCGAAACCGGTCGTAAATACAAAGCGGGCGTTTATCAGGAGAAAGTTGAGGCTGAAGCGCTGAAGCTGAAAATCAACGTTACGCTGGATACCGACCGTATTACCGATATTTCTCTGGTTCCTGATGACACGCTGGATGTGGACTTCACCACCACGTTTGAAAGTCTGCGTAATCGTATTCTGGTGGCAAACAGCCCACATGTTGACGCGATTACCGGTGCGACGACACAGAGTGAAGCGCTGAAAAAAGCGGTCTCACGCGCAATGACCACATCGAACAAAGCACACGTCATTGAAGAGGGCGGCAATCCCAACGCGCCACAGCAGTATGACGTTGTGGTTGTTGGCAGTGGTGGTGCAGGGCTGGCCGCCGCCATTCAGGCCCACGATGAAGGCGCTAAAGTGGTGGTCATTGAGAAGATGCCGACCATTGGCGGCAACACCATTAAAGCCTCTGTCGGGATGAACGCCGCAGAAACGCGTTTTCAGAAGCTGAAAGGGATTCAGGACAGCAAGGAGCTGTTTTATGAAGAAACCCTCAAAGGCGGTAAATTTAAAAATAATCCCGCGCTGTTGCGTGAGTTTGTTGACTTAGCGCCGGAAGCCATCGACTGGCTGGCAGATCACGGTATTGAGCTTAACGATATCACTATCACAGGCGGTATGAGTATCGACCGTACGCATCGCCCTGCAGACCGCTCCGCTGTCGGCGGCTTCCTGATTAGTGGTCTGGTGAAAAATATCAACAGCCGTAATATCGACGTGCTGCTTGAAACCGCAGTTGAAGAGATCCTGTTTGAAAATGGCGCGGTCAGCGGCGTGAAGGTGGTGGATGAATACAATGACAGCCGTATTCTGAACGCAAAAAGCGTGATTGTGGCGACAGGCGGTTTCAGTGCTAACCGGGAAATGGTGGTGAAATATCGCCCGGAACTGGATGGTTTTGTCACCACCAACCATAAAGGCGCTACCGGTGCAGGCATCGCAATGCTGCAAAAAATTGGGGCGGATACAGTCGATATGGGCGAGATTCAGATTCACCCGACCGTCGAGCAGACGACATCTTACCTGGTCTCAGAATCAATTCGCGGTGGCGGGGCGATCCTGGTCAGCCAGGCAGGCCAGCGCTTCTACAACGAAATGGAAACTCGCGATAAAGTTTCGGCGCAGATTATTGCGCTGCCAGAAAAAAGTGCCTGGATTATCTTTGACGAGCAGGTCCGTATGAACAACAAGGCCGCTGATGAATATATTGCGAAAGGCTTTGTGATCAGCGCCCCGAGCGTAGCGGAGCTGGCGGTTAAGCTGAATATGGAACACCGTACGCTGGAAGAGACACTGCAACGCTACAACGGTTTTGTGATTAAACAGAAAGACGAGGATTTTGGCCGTCAAACCGCGCTGCGTCATCCGTTAAGCGAAGGGCCTTTCTATGCCATTCGCATCGCGCCCGGCGTCCATCACACAATGGGCGGCGTGACTATCAACACGGCGACTGCAGTACTGGACACCAATAAGCAGGTTATTAACGGTGCCTGGGCTTGTGGTGAGGTCGTCGGTGGTATCCACGGTGCAAACCGTATCGGTGGAAACGCGGTTGCCGATATCATCATCTTTGGTATTCTTGCTGGCGCAAACGCAGCGGCTTTTGCCAAACGCTAAGCCGTGATATCCGGCATCCGTATAACATCGGATGCCGGTTCTTCTTTCTCCCCGAGTCCTGTCGCTTATGCAAACTGATTCGCACGTGTACGCCTATTCCGCCGTCCTGATGGGCTCGCCCATTCTGCTTAAGCTGTATGAGCATAATGAGGCGCTGGCAGGTCAGGTTTTTCGCTTGATCAAACAGTATGAGAATGTGCTTACCGTCAATCGCGAGCACTCCGAAGTGATGGCGATTAATCATGCGGCCGGTCAGCGTCCCGTCAGCGTCAGCCAGCCCGTGTTTACGCTAATCGAGCGTGCACTTGCGGTCAGCCTGCTGCCTGAAAGTGGTTTTAATCTGGCCATCGGACCGCTGGTCAAATGCTGGAAGATCGGCTTTCAGGGGAAAAGCGTGCCGGCGCGGGCAGAGATACAGGCAAAACTCGCTTTAACCCATCCTGAGAACATTGAACTTGATGCGGCGAACCGTTCGGTCTTTCTGAAGCAAGCGGGCATGGAGATTGATCTGGGTGCGATTGCCAAGGGCTATATTGCCGATCGGGTGCAGGCATTTTTACATGAGCAGGGTGTGGACAGCGCGCTCATCAATCTTGGCGGCAATGTGCAAACGCTCGGCGCGCCGCCTGATGCACCGCAGGAAGGCTGGGCAATTGGTTTAAAAAAACCCTTTGCCGCTTCGGACGCGCTGCTTGGGGTGATTAACGTAACGAATAAATCCGTAGTGACTTCCGGGATTTACGAACGTTACTTTGAACAGGAAGGGGTCTGCTACCACCATATCCTGGACAGGCATACCGGCTATCCGCTGGATAACGCGCTACTCAGCGTAACCATTGTGTCAGATCACTCAATTGATGGGGATATTTTTACCACGCTGATCTATGGCATGGGCATTGAAAAGGGGAGCGACTATCTGAAAGCCTATCCCGGCATAGAGGCTATCTTCGTGACGCGCGACAAACGCATCATCTGCTCGTCACAACGTCACTTTGATTTTACATTGCTGGATCACAGCTTCCGCTACATCACTGGCAGTACTGACGTAAAAGTGCGTGATACTCAGGCTGGAGACGGTAACGATAAACCGGACGACCTGTCACACCGTAATGAATGCTCGTAAATAAAATATTGCTTTGCGCCAGCCAAATCAGGTATTTGCGGCAAGATACACGAGAAATATTGACCTCCGTTGCCAGCTCATCGGTGGAAAATTCCGTTCCGGGATGCGCATCAATCCACAGGCAAAGCGTACGCAGTGTTTGCGGTGTCAGTCCTTTAGGCAGACGTTTTGTCTCGTTGGCGTTCGCCGGGTTTCCGTGCAGCAACTGGTCGACATCAGATTGTTGATAAAACTGATGATTATCCATGAGCCGTTTTTTTTGTCGCCAGCCGGTCAATGCTTCTTCAAAGCGCGAAAACTGAAACGGTTTAATCAGGTAATCCACAACACCATAATTCAGCGAGGTTTTGATGGTTGCCGCATCCGCTGCTGACGAGATGATAATCACGTCAATCGGACGACCGGCGCTGCGCAGCTCCGGCAGCAAATCCAGTCCGTTTTCCTGCTGCATATAGATATCCAGCAAAATAAGATCAACGGCCGGATCGGTCTGCAACAGGCGTTCTTTGGCTTGCAGTAACGTGGACGCAGTGCCACAACAGGTAAAACCGTCTATCTGACCGATGTAGCATCGGTTCAGCTCGGCCACCATGGCATCATCGTCTACAACTAACACATTGATCATTCGTTAATATTTCCTCTTTCCCACGGAAGCTGTACTAAAAACTGCGTGTACACGCCTGGCTCGGATTCAACGCTGACGTTACCGCCCAGACTTTCCGTTTGTTGCTTGAGTAAAAACAGTCCAACGCCACGATCTTCACCTTTGGTGGAAACGCCACGTTCGAAAATGGTTGTCAGCTGATCGGCAGGAATGCCGGGACCATCGTCGCTGACCTCACATGACAACCAGCCGTTTTGGTAGTGCAGCATGACGTGAATTTCACCGTCCATATCCGGGTCAAGCGCCTCAAGGGCGTTTTCGATCAGGTTACCCAGCACCGTTATTAATGCGGCAATTTGCTGTTCACTGCCGCTGTCTGGCAGGTAGCTGGCTTCGCTCAGAATTAGCTGATGGCCTTCATCCGTCACACGATTAATTTTGCTTAACAGGAAACCCGCAATGACCGGTGATTTAATCTTCTGCAACAGCGAACCGATTTCGGTCTGGTAGTTATTGGCCGTTTTAAGGATGTACTCTTCCATCTGCGCATAGTTTTTCATGTGCAGCAGCCCAAGAATCACGTGCAGTTTGTTCATGAATTCATGGGAACGTTCACGCAGCGCATCCACATAGTTTACCATGCCGTCGAGACGCTGCATTAGCTGACTGATCTCTGTCTTGTCCCTGAAGGTGCTCACCGCGCCAATGATACTGCTGCGACTGCGCACGGGTACGGTGTTGCTGATCAGTATCTTGCCGCGCACATTAAGTTCTTCATCATATGCGGCTTTGCCATCATGCAACGCATCACGCAGATGGGTCAGCATTTGCGCATTTTCCGGTACGCGATCGCCACTCAGAAAGGCTTCACGCGTCGTCTCTTTCAATAATTGTGACGCTGCCTGATTGATCAGGCTGACGCGGGACTGATCGTCGACGGCAATGACGCCTTCCTTAATCGAATCCAGGATAGCCTGACGCTCTTCAAACAAACTGGAGATTTCGTACGGCTCTAACCCCAGCAAAATGTGCTTCAGGCGTTTTACTAAAATGAAAATGCCCAGCATGCCGACCAACGCGCCTAATAATACCGTCCAGAAGATATTCCAGCGGCTTTTTGTAACTTGTGCGGCAACGTCATTCACTGAGATGCCAATAGCCACAACGCCGATTTGCTGGTGTCTGGCATTAAACACGGGTGTAAACACTCGGAGTGCTTCGACCAGAACGCCATGATTAACCGCAACGTTCTCATGACCCTGTAAAGCAGGGTTAATATCCTCACCGACAAAATGTTGGTTAACCACATCAGGATTCGGATGCGAAAACCGAATACCGCGCATATCTGTTACCACGACAAACAGCAAATCATTACGTTTACGCGTTGCCTGGGCGATAGGCTGAATGATTTTGCTGCCATCAGGCTGGGTCAGCGCCTGCTGGATTTCCGGGCTGTCAGCCAGCGTTCGCGCCACGGCCAGGGCCTTATCTTTCACATGCGCACGTGTGAAGTTATCAATCTGCACATAGTAAAGCAGATGTACGCTTAACAAGACGGTCATCAACACAGCAGCCATCATCAGAGACGAGAGCGTGCTGAGTTTCATGGGGCGTTTTTTAGACGAACGGTGGGGCCGGGAGTCATTCATAGTGAGTATCAGCAATAGTAAGGTTCGCGATGCAACATACGCGAAGTCGTACCACCAGTACAGTTTCATGGCCAGCGATCATCAGTTTAAAAAAACTCACCACACAGGCAGGACTGATTCAGGTCAATGCTGCTCCCCAAAAGTAAAGCTATCGTGCGTCATTGCGCGTGTTTTCCGTGCTTATCCCCCAGAGGCTTCTTATTGCCACAATGAAATGTCAGCTTGTTATTCTGGAGTCAGGGTTGATGAAGAAGAAGAACGGCACACCAATGCCTCACGATGCAACGTTTCGACAATTTCTCTCGCAGCCCGAGATTGCACGTGACTTTATGGAATTGCATCTTCCCGCCGAATTACGTGCTATTTGTCATCTGAATACATTGAAACTGGAATCCGGCTCTTTTGTGGAAGACGACCTTCGCCAGTATTTCAGTGATGTTCTCTACAGTCTGAAAACGACACGAGACGAGGAGGGCTATATCCATGTACTGATCGAACATCAGTCCTCCCCGGATAAACTGATGGCTTTCAGATTACTGCGATACGCGGTGGCGGCCATGCAACGTCACCTTGAAGCCGGCCACAAAAGCCTGCCGCTGGTGATTCCTGTCCTCTTCTATACCGGGAAACGTAGCCCCTATCCCTACTCGACCCGTTGGCTCGATGCATTCAGCGATCCCGTACTGGCAGCCCGACTCTATGCCGAACCCTTCCCGCTGGTGGATGTCACCGTGATTCCTGATGAAGAAATTGCGGGTCATCGCAGTATGGCCGCGCTGACACTGCTCCAGAAGCATATCCATCAGCGTGATTTTGCGGAGCTGATGGATACGCTTGTCCCGGTATTGCTGGCAGGCTATCTTTCTTCATCACAAGTCGTATCATTGATACACTACATTGTGCAGACAGGGGAAACTTCGGATGCCGAAGCCCTGGTCAGAGAACTGGCACAACGTGTGCCGCAACATGGAGACGAACTAATGACCATCGCGCAGCAGCTCGAACAAAAAGGCATCGAAAAGGGCATTCAGCTGGGACGTGAAGCGGGTCGTTCTGAAGGGGAACGTGAAGCTACCCTGAAAATTGCCCGTACTATGCTGCAAAACGGCCTGGATAACGAGACGGTAATGAAAATGACGGGTCTTAATGCGGATGATCTGGCGCAGATCCGTCACTGAGGATCCCCTTGACCGGTCAGTGATAAAGAGCCGCTTTTATCACCGTTGAGAGACTCACTATCCGTAATATCTTATCTGGAACGGCGCGCTTTCCTCTTTGTGTTTTAGCCTTCCTGCGAGTAAAAGCTGTCGCATCATTTCTCATCACCGCGCGCTGAAAATATTTGCCTTAGGGCATTGTATATTGCAAAACGCCCCTTTATTGTGTGGTTAAAATATATCGATAATGAAGTTAACCTTTTGTAACTAAATTAATCGAAATAAAGAAGCTTTTAATTTTTTAACTATTTTCACATTAACTACGCAATAACAATATTTTAAAATTTCGGGACTTTTTTTAACTACTTCTCCACGTTAATTGTAGATTCCGAATGATTAAATCAACTAAATTCGTACCTGCACTTTCGCTTGCAGCGTTACTCGTTTCTTCAGTCACCCATGCTGAAAATTCACCAGAAAAAACAGACGTTCTGCTGATCGGCGGCGGTATCATGAGTGCTTCTCTGGGCACCCTGCTGGAAGAGCTACAACCGGGCTGGAAACAGATCATGGTTGAGAAGCTTGATGGTGTGGCACTTGAATCCTCGAATGGCTGGAATAATGCCGGTACCGGCCACTCCGCCAATATGGAACTGAACTACACGCCTGAGCGTGCTGATGGTTCTATTGACGTGACCAAAGCGCTGGAAATTAACGAAGCCTTCATGATCTCCCGCCAGTTCTGGAGTTCTCAGGTGAAAGACGGCGTGTTAAATAACCCGCGTTCATTTATCAACTCTACGCCGCATATGAGTTTTGTATGGGGCGATAATGTGGATTATCTGACTAAGCGCTACGCGGCGTTGCAGAAAACCGTCCTGTTCCAGGGTATGCAGTTCTCCACCGATCACAAACAGATTGCGCAGTGGGCACCTCTGGTGATGGAAGGTCGCGACCCTCAACAAAAAGTGGCAGCAACCTGGACGCCTGTCGGGACCGACGTTAACTACGGTGAAATTACCCGTCAGTTGATTGGTAGCCTGAAGAAACATGATAATTTCCGTCTGGAAACGTCTTCTGAAGTCACCGACTTCAAACGTAACAGCGATAACTCCTGGCACGTGACCATCAAAGATGCCAAAAATGGCGGCGAACGCACGGTAGACGCAAAATATGTGTTCATCGGCGCGGGTGGCGGTGCGCTGAAGTTACTGCAAAAAACCGGCATTCCCGAAGCGGATAATTATGCAGGTTTCCCGGTTGGCGGCTCATTCCTGGTCACCAAAAACCCGCAGATTGCTGAGCGTCATTTAGCCAAAGTTTACGGTCAGGCTTCTGTGGGTGCGCCACCGATGTCCGTTCCACATCTTGATACACGCTACTTCGATGGCAAACGTGTCGTGTTGTTTGGACCTTTCGCCACGTTCTCAACCAAGTTCCTGAAAAACGGTTCGCTGTTTGACTTGCTGAGCTCGACGACGACTCACAACTTTATGCCAATGACCCATGTGGGCCTGGATAACTTCGATCTGGTGAAATACCTGATTGGTCAGGTCATGTTGAGCGATGATGACCGCTTTGCTGCGCTGAGAGAATACTATCCTGATGCGAAGAAAGAAGACTGGACGCTGATCCAGGCCGGTCAACGTGTACAGATCATCAAGAAAGATGCAGAGAAAGGTGGCGTGCTGAAACTCGGTACAGAAATCGTGACCGATCAGCAGAAAACCGTTGCTGCACTGCTGGGCGCATCGCCAGGCGCATCAACCGCTGCACCTATTGCGATTAACGTTATGCAGAAACTGTTCCCGGAGCAATTCAAGTCTGCGGAATGGCAGGAAAAAATCCGTAAAATTGTTCCTGCTTACGGTCAGAAACTGAACGACAATCCTGCACTGACACAGCAGGTGTGGGATGAAACGGCTGCAACGCTGCAGCTGACGAAGCCACCGGTTATTAACATGGGCACTAAGCCTGCTGAAGCTCCCGCGGCGAAAAGTGATAAAACACCTGAACCAGCGAAGCACGATATGGCGCTGTAATGCCATAATATGAAAAAGCCCGCGTCAGTGATGACGCGGGCTTTTTTACGTCTGAAGCGTGCGCGCAATCTTCATCAGGTTTTATCACGGCGCCAACTGGACCACGGATCTTCATCGGATGACGGTGTGGAATCCAGTTGCGCGTCATCCCGTGAAGCCAGGTACAGGGCTTCCACTTCAGCGCGCGCCCAGGGCGTCCGGCGAAGAAACTTCAGGCTGGACTTCACACTGGGATCGTTTTTAAAACAGTTGATATTGATACGCTTGCTCAGTTCAGCCCAGCCATATCGTGCCACCAGGCTGTTGACCTGCATTTCAAGTGTAATACCGTGCAGGGGATCGTTAGAGACGTGAGCGGTCATAGTCTTTCCGGTAAATGCTGTAAAAGTCTTATCCTGCAGCACGATGCTGCGTGGCGCAAGTCAGTTCAGTCAGGGGCGCTGTGGGGCGATATTGTCCACCGGCACGCTAAGCCTTGCGGACAGTCTGCACAAATAAATAAGGCCGGTAAAAATTACCGGCCTGAGTCAGGCAGAATAAGAAAGGCTTACAGCAATGACTGTGCTGTTTTCTCCAGGAGTGCCAGCAGGACAGTAATGTCCTCCAGGGTCACCGTTGGGTTCAACAACGTCATTTTCAGGCAGGTCATACCGTTATGCTCGGTCACGCCGACATTGGCCCGGCCGGATTCCAGCAATGCATCGCCGATGCGCTGGTTGAACAGCGCAATGTCAGCATCGCTCCAGCCCGCGGACTGATGTGGGCGATAACGGAACAGGACGCTCGCCAGCTGAGGTTTCATTACCAGCTCCAGCGCATCCTGCTGTTCAATAAACTGCGCAACCTGCTGTGCCAGCGTGACGCCGTGATCGATAATTTCGGCATACTGTTTCTGGCCCAGCGCTTCCAGTCCCATCCACAGCTTCAGCGCATCGAAACGACGCGTGGTTTGCAGAGATTTTGATACCAGGTTTGGTACGCCCTGTGCCTCATCAAATTCAGAGTTCAGGTAAGCGGCCTGATAGCGCATCAGCTCATAGTGACGGGCTTCTTTTAACAGGAAAGCGCCACAGCTGATTGTCTGGAAGAATTGTTTATGGAAATCCAGCGTAACGGAATCCACCAGATCCAGACCATCCAGGTAATGACGATATTTCTCGGACAGCAGCAGCGCGCCGCCCCAGGCCGCATCAACGTGAACCCAGATGTGCTGCTCAGCCGCCAGCCTGACGATCTCACGTAACGGATCGATAGCACCCGCATCCGTTGTGCCCGCCGTCGCGACAATCGCCAGCACCTGCTCGTTGTTGGCTTTGGCCTGTGCCAGTTTCTGAGCCAGGTCCGTCATATCCATGCGCGCAAACTCGTCGCATTTCACCAACGTGACCGACTGGTAGCCTAAGCCGAGCAGGGCCATATTTTTCTGCACTGAGAAGTGCGCGTTTTCCGAACAGAAAACTTTGATTTTTTTCAGATCGCCAGTCAGGCCGTCCTGCTGCACGGAATGACCCTGACGGGCAAAGAAGGCATCGCGTGCCAGCATCAGCCCCATCAGATTGCTCTGCGTGCCGCCACTGGTAAAGACGCCTGCATCACCCGCCTGATAACCAACCTGCTCGCGCAACCACTCGATCAGCTTCATTTCGATAAGCGTGGCAGAAGGTGCCTGATCCCACGAGTCCATACTCTGGTTCGTGGCGTTGATCAGTACTTCAGCGGCCTGGCTGATAACCAGACTTGGGCAATGTAAATGCGCAACACACTGTGGATGATGAACAGACAGGCTGTCTTTCAGGAAATACTCAATCGCGCGCTCAATGGCGGCCTGGTTACCCAGGCCTTCTGGATTAAAGTCCAGCTTGATGCGTTCGCGGAGTTCTGCAACCGTTTTGCCCTGATACATTTCAGGCTGTTCCAGCCACTTAACAACGGCCGCGCTGCTTTGAGCGATAGCCTGCTGATAAGCCTCGGTGCTTTGCACCGAGGACGCCAGAATAGGATTTGACCGTGACATCGAACTTACTCCACTTAAACTGCTTCGACGCCTGCGGCAAGCAGGGCGTTTTCAAACTTATCCAGGAAAACCTGAAGCTCATCATGGTTGATCAGCAGAGAAGGCAGCAGACGTAATACGCTGCCGTGGCGGCCGCCACGCTCCAGAATCAGACCATTTTCGAAGCATTTTTTCTGCACCAGCGCAGACAGATCGCCGTCAGCCGGGTAGCAGCCCATGTGATCCTGTGCTTCGTTTGGTTTGACCATTTCGATACCGATCATCAAACCCAGACCACGGACGTTGCCAATCGCCGGATAACGTTTTTGCAGCTCGGCCAGTTTGCCTTTCAGCCACTCACCTTTTTCTGCCACGCTGTCAGCGATGTTGTTTTCTTTCAGCAATTTCAACGTTGTCAGACCGGTTGCCATGGCCAGTTGGTTGCCACGGAATGTACCGGTATGGTGGCCAGGCGACCAGGCATCAAATTGCTTTTTAATACCCAGTACGGCTAATGGCAAACCGCCACCGACGGCTTTTGACATAACGATAATGTCGGGTTCAATGCCGGCGTGTTCAAAGGCAAAGAATTTACCGGTACGGGCAAATCCGGCCTGAACCTCATCCAGGATCAGCAGAATGCCGTGCTCCTGGGTGACTTTACGGATACGTTGCAGCCACTCTGCTGGCGCAGGATTGACGCCGCCTTCACCCTGAACGGCTTCCAGGATGACCGCAGCCGGTTTACGTACGCCACTTTCAACGTCGTTGATCAGGTTTTCGAAGTAGTAGGTCAGCGCTTTAACACCGGCTTCGCCGCCAATGCCCAGCGGGCAACGGTAAAGGTGCGGATAAGGCATGAACTGCACTTCCGGCATCATGCCGTCCACGGCTTCTTTCGGTGACAGATTACCTGTTACTGAAAGCGCACCGTGGGTCATGCCATGATAACCGCCGGAGAAGCTGATCACGCCTGAACGGCCCGTGTGTTTTTTCGCCAGTTTCAGCGCGGCTTCAACTGCGTCCGCACCAGAAGGACCAGTGAACTGCAGGCAGTACTCTTTGCCCTGACCCGGTAACAGAGAGAGCAAATATTCTGAGAACGCGTCTTTTAATGGCGTGGTCAGATCGAGAGTATGTAACGGCAAGCCGCTGGTAATGACATTTTGGATGCTTTGCAGTACGTCAGGATGATTATGACCCAACGCAAGCGTTCCGGCACCGGCAAGACAGTCAAGATACTGTTTGTTCTCAACGTCTGTGATCCAGACACCATTAGCTTTTGCGATCGCTAACGGCAATTTACGCGGATAACTTCGAACATTTGATTCAAACTCGGCCTGGCGGGCCAGATAAGACTCATTGTTACCGTTTAATGTATTCGCATTCAAACTATCAATACGGACTTTATCCGTCATCATATCTCTCCTACAACCGGGCGTGGCATCACGCTGCAGTTGGATAAGTGAATAAAATTTAGAACTCATGTTAAAAACGCGGCCAATATATTGTTTTTTAACACAGGACTCAATGATTAATTTTATGTCTTTTTATTAATTCATTTGTTATATAAAACAGTTGCTTACCGTTAATTTCGTCACTAAGCAAGCAACTTTTCTTAAAACAGATAATCAATAAAGTGCCAAAAAACACGCGCTTATCGGATCACGCATGCGTTTTACTAAGTAAAAATAAAGTGTGTTAGCAACCGTTTCGGTGCGGATAAGCGATAAAATTTGAGATTAATCAACCATCAAAATGTAAAACGTGCGCCATAGAGATGAAACAATATAAGGATAAGAGTAAATAGAATTATAACTTCTATTTAACATTCCTTTAATGTCGGTGGGCGTCAACGCCACGCTGTTGTTGCGGATGCGGTTAACGCAGCAGTTTTACAAAGTGATGAATATCAGACATCACCTGCTCGACTCTCTCAGGCGAAGACTTAATACTAAGCAGATCGGCATAGCCATTCAGCATGGCGTTGAGCTGACGCGCGCTGCGCGCAACATCCTCAATCCGAAAGTATCCCTGTGCGACGCCAGCCTCAAGAATGCGACAGAGCAGGGCATCCCAGCCGGCCGTAATTTTATCGGCCAGTCCGGCATAATCATCGTGATGGCCAGCCATCTGCCACACTGAAGCATAAAGTTGCCAGCCGGAATCCGCCGCATCAGGAATATGTCCTTCGATTAAACAGTATAGTTGCTGCTCAGGATCCAGCGCGGCCAGTTCACGGGCGAAGTCGTCGAGTTCGCCCTGCATAAAGCGCTCCAGCGCCGTTAAGGTCAGCGTGTGCCAGTCAGGAAAATAGTGATAGATATGACTGCGTGAAATGCCCAGCGTCGCGGTGAGCTCGCGTGTGGTGGCCTTTTCGAGCCCCTTTTCAAGAAAAAGCGCGACGGCGCCCGCCAGAATTTTTTCTTTCAGTGTTTCCCCGGCGGATTGGGTTGATGCTTGCATCCTGACTCCTGAATTAACTTTAAGCAATCACGCAATTATGATGCGCTGGTACTTGAGCGAACGCTCAGTTTTAACAGTTTACGAAAAGAAAATCATGCGTTCTTCCAGAGCGACACTACCGAATACCGCGCCACATACCGCCATTGCAACCCTGAAAACGCTGGGGCGACGTCACAGTAAAAAGTTGACTCTCACCCTGTTGCGGGTCATGGCGGAAAATGTCTCCTGTTTGCTTTACCCGCTGTTAGCCGGGTTCGCGATTAGTGCCATTATCACCGGACATGCGCTCCAGGCCATGCTTCATGCGGTAATGGCCTTTACAATGTGGGAAACGGTGCGGCAAGGCGTAGCGTGGAAACCCGAATTTTTGCACGGATCTATGTAGAGTTGGCGGTGCCGGTGGTCGTGGCGCAACGCGAAGCGTAATGCCTCAACGATTGCTATCCGTGTGACGCTGTCACGTGAGTTTGTCGACTTTTTTGAGCTGCATTTGCCTGTCTTGATAACATCCGTCGTCCCATCAGCGGTGCCGCCATCGTGTTGCTGGCAATTGCGTTCTGGACGGGCGTCGGTTGCCCGATCCTTTTGCTGAGCCTGGCATGTTTCCTGCCGGGATTCTCACACAAAAATAAAGCCTTGTCTGGCTGGCTAAATAACCGACTGGAAAAAGAGATCAGCTTGCCGCCGGCACAACGCGCAGGACAGCCTGACGTAACAGGTTCACACACCTCACCCGTCTCAACGGTCAGTACCGCTTCGTATCAAATTTGTTTACTATCCATTTAATATATTCATAACCCAAATAACCATCTGGTTTAACGACTGCCAACAGGATAACGCTGTCCAGGCGCTGTTGAAGGATCACAAAGCATCATGCTGGGTTTGCCGCTAACAGGAAAAAGATTTCTTGCATGCGTAACGTAAAGGACAGTGGCTGGCTTGTCGATAGAGTTAATCAGAGCAGGTCGTCGCAGTCATCACTTCGTCAAGTTTAGCGATGACGTAAGGCAAAGCATCCAGGACGCAATGCATTCTGGCAACACACTATTCGTATGCCAAAGAAGGATTTGCTGCCAGAGAAAGGCAGCTTTTTGACTGGATAATATGATGAATCACTATTCACGCCGACGCGTGCTGAAGATGGTTGGGCTTGTCGCTGTGGCCAGTGCGACCGGCCATCTGTTCCCTTTGGCGCCTCTCAACGCCGCACAACCGAACATGCAGGCAGATGCCCTTGATGTGTTTATGCAGGTTTCACAGCAACTGACACAACAGAATGAGCTCAATGACACGGTAGGCAGTGCGCTGTTTGATGCGTTCAGTCAGACGCAGAAAAACTTCAGCGCGGCACTTTTTCATCTCAGCAACCTGTTAACGCATCAGCCCGACCTGCTACAACAGGCACGCCTGCAGTTTGCTGAAACTGAGGCGGCGAGCGCCAGACTGGCCGGGGCGATTCTGAGCAGCTGGTATACCGGCATTGTCGGCAAAGGCAAAAATGCGCGCTATATCACCTATATCAACACGCTTGCGAATCGGGTCGTTAACGACAAACTGGTTCCACCGAGCTTCTCCTATGGCGTTTGTGGCAGTTGGGCGAGCCAACCGTGACCCTTTTCAAGAGTAATGTTACCCATGAAGAAGAATAATTCGGCTGATGTGGTCGTTATCGGTGCAGGCGTGAATGGTGCGTTGCTGGCGACGCGTCTGGCGAAAGCCGGAAAGTCCGTTATCCTGCTTGAATCCGGACCTAAGGTCAGCCGTGGAGAACTGGTGGAGCGCTTCCGCAGTTCTGCCTTTAAGTCTGACTTTATGTCACCGTACCCCTTTTCACCGATGGCACCCCAACCGCGCTATACCCCAGAACCCAATGATTATCTGCAGCAACTGGGTCCTCAGGCATTTAATGCGCAATATATTCGTATTTTTGGCGGCACCAGCTGGCACTGGGCGGCTCAGTTGTGGCGCTTTGTCCCGAATGATTTTCAGCAACATTCGCTGTATGGCGTGGGAAAAGACTGGCCGATTAGCTATCAGGATCTGGAACCTTATTACTATGAAGCCGAAGTCATCGCTGGCGTCGGCGGATCGCCGGACAACGGCTCGCCTCGCAGTAAGCCGTTTCCGATGGAACGGGTGCCAGCCTCCTGGTTGCAGCAACGTGTCACGGCCCGACTCGCGCCAGACTTCACCGTACTGGATGACAGTACCGGCCGCAACAGCCGAAGTTACGATGGCCGACCGGCCTGCTGTGGAAACAATAACTGCATGCCCGTGTGCCCCATTGACGCGCAGTATCACGGTGGCCTGGCCGCTCAGCAGGCGGAAGACAGCGGCGTACAGGTAATCACTGAAGCTGTCGTTTATCAACTTGAGCACGATGCGCAGGGGCGGATTGTGGCCGCAAACTATTATGACTGGAATAAAACACGCCATCGCGTGACGGCGCAGACATTTGTTCTGGCGGCCAATGCGATTGAAACGCCTAAGCTGCTGCTGATGTCCACCAGCGAGAGATTCCCACAGGGCATCGGCAATGCCCGGGACACTGTGGGCCGTAACCTCTGCGATCACCCCGCGATTGGCGTGACGTTTGATGTGGATGAAGAGATCTGGCCCGGACGCGGCCCCGTCAGCCCGTGCTCAATCGGGCAGTTCAGGGACGGTGAGTTCCGTCGTGAACACGCGCCATTCCGTCTGGATATTTCCAATGCCTCGCAGGTCGCCGCGGTGACGAAAGAAGTGCTGGAGGAAGGCTATTTTGGCAAAAAACTTCAGGAACAGATTCGCTTCCGTGCGGCACGTCGTCTCAGCATAAAGAATGCCCTGGAACAGCTCCCGGATCCCACCAACCGCGTCACGTTAAGCAGTAACAAAGATGCTCTTGGGCTGCCTACCCCGGCACTGTACTGGAATGTGGACGAGTATGTGCAAAAGGGCACGGCGAAAACACGTGAATGTTATGACGCGATTGCCGCAAAGCTGGGCGCGACCAATATTCGCCACAGTAAAAGCGGCAAATTTTCTAATCGCCAACATATTACTGGCACGTTGTCGATGGGCCTGGATCCCGCTACCAGCGTCACGGATGCCTGGGGACGGGCGCACGATCATGAAAACCTGTTTATGGTGGGCACTGGCGTGATGCCCACGGTCGGAACCTGTAATGTCACACTGACCGCCATGGCGCTTGCGTTGCGCACGGCTGATAAAATTTTGCAGGAGACGCAGCATGGATAAGTTACTGAGGCGCCTGGTGCCGCCGATTGCCCTTATGCTCAGCCTCATGCAGACCACTGTGCATGCCGAAAGCCAGCGCGATCTTATTAAGCGGGGAGAATACCTTGCCGTAGCCGGGGACTGCGCGGCCTGCCATACAGAAGAGGGCAAAGCACCGTTTACCGGTGGTCATGCGATTGGCAGCCCGTTAGGGATCATCTTCAGTACCAACATTACGCCTTCAAAAACGGCAGGCATTGGTCACTACAGTGAGAAGCAGTTTGCCGATGCCTTACGCAAGGGCATTCGCGCGGATGGCAGCCATCTTTATCCGGCCATGCCGTATACCGCCTATGCCCGGATTAACGACAGCGATATCTCCGCGCTTTATGCCTATTTTATGTACGGTGTAAAAGCAGATGATACACAGCCAGAAAAAACGGCGTTGCCGTTTCCGTTTAATCTCCGCTTCAGCATGGCGGCGTGGAATCTTCTGTTCCTTGACGGCAAGCCTTTTACTCCCGATCCCAGCCAGTCTGCTGAATGGAATCGCGGCGCGTATCTGGTGGAAGGGTTAACCCACTGCAGCACCTGCCATACGCCACGTAATTTCCTGATGGCGGAGGAGTCGGATAAATCGTTACAGGGCGCTTCTCTCGGGACCTGGTATGCGCCAGCGATTACGTCTGCTGCGTTACAAAGTGACGATCAGTGGTCACGCGAGTCGCTGGCAGCCTATCTCGCCAGCGGTCACGCCGATAATGGTGCAACGGCGGCCGGTCCGATGCTGGAAGCCATCGACAAAAGTTTTTCGCGGATGACGCCGGACGATCGGGCCGCTATCGCGACCTACCTGTTGCCTGCTGTCGATCACGAAGACGACAGCACGGATGCCGATGCCGACAGCGAGGAGCCCACTGTCGGTCTGACGCCCGTCACCGGGGACGATACACCTGATATGTTATCGGATATGACGGACGGCGAGCAGATTTACCGTAATAACTGCGCATCCTGCCATAACCTGGAAGGACAGGGACTTAACGGCCTGCCTGCCTTAACCAAACATCCGGTACTGGAGAAACCCAATGCGGATAACGTGGCGATGGTCATACTGGACGGTGTCTGGCCTGCAAAAGGGCAGGGCATGCTCAGTTTTGCCAAGACCTTAAATGACACACAAATTGCCGATGTCACGAACTACGTGATGCAGGACATCGGCAACAGTGCAGTGCGCATCACTCCGGCGCGCGTGAAAGCATTGCGTCAGGGCGGTGAGCCTTCACTGCTGCTGCCGTTGGTCCGGGGGGCGATGGTCGCAGGCGTGCTGGTGGTCATTGGGGGGCTGTTTTGGTGGTGGCGTCGTCGACGTTAAGGCATCTTCCCCTCTGTCTCTGAGGGCAGAGGGGAAACCTGATAATCAGCTCACTCGCCCTGCCGCATTATGCTTCCACCGCCGGAGAAGATTCTCTTTCCTCTCGCTGACATGCACAGCATGCGCGTGAAAGCGTAACCGTCATCTACACTAAACACAGTTGGCAGAAATGGCCTGTGTGGTTGTCATTGTTAACATGTTATTTCTGATATGTTGCGGTATCCCATAGCGAAAAAACGGTAAACCGGCATGGAATTACGTCGTAAAAAAGATGCTGCAATGATGCGCCTTTCCCCGCTGCTCAGAAGCATAACACTGGCCTGTAGTTTACTGACGCTGGGCGTGATTGTGGTTAATGCCTGGACGCTGCACATGGACTGGCAGAGAACCGTCCGGTCAACCGAGGAGCGTGCGATTGATCTCTCTGTCGCACAGGCCCGTCAGGCAGAAGATACCTTTTTGCAAATCGAACTTTCTCTGCGCGAGGTACAGCGCGTTATTCAGTCCCAGCCCGGAACGGATATTGACGTGGCGGAAGTCAATAACATCATGCGCACCTTACAAAGTCGCCTTCCTCAACTGGAGGACATGTTTTACTTTGACTCACAAGGGCGATGGATAGCCAGTTCGCTTACTGAGATGCCCAAAGGAAATAACAATGCTGACCGGGAGTATTTTATTTTCCATCAACATAATCTTCGTAGCAGCGTGCATGTCGGTCCGGCGCTCCGCAGCCGCAGCTCGGGACGCTATGTCATCCCGGTATCCTTACGGATTAATGACGACTATGGCGGCTTCAAAGGTGTGCTGCTCGCCACGATTAGCATTGATTATTTCCGCCATTATTACGATTACTTTGTTATCGGCCCGCAGGATTTACTGGTGCTTATGCTGGCAGACAGTACGGTGCTGTATGCGCGCCCTTTGCCAGACAGCTATATCGGCAAAAACCTCTCCTCCAGTCCACTTTTCCATCAGTTATTAGCCAATGCCGAGCGCGGAAGCGGCCAGTGGAAAGCCGAACTGGATGGCGAAAAGCGAATATTTGGTTTTGTCAGCTCCAGCCGTTATCCGGTAGTTGTGACTGCGGGATTTGATACCAAACGGCTTTTTTTAGAGTGGATGCAAAGCCGCGTGCAGGGGGTTTTACTGAGCCTTGTATTGCTGGTGGGCATTATTCTGCTCTGGATATTTATCCGGAATGAAGCCAGGCGCAGCCTGCGTTATCAACTTGAACTGACGCATCTTCGCGATGAGCTCACCGCCGCGAATCAGTCGCTGAAGAGTCTGGCAAACGCGGACGGGCTTACAGGGCTGGCAAATCGTCGCTATTTCGATCAATTCCTGAAAAAAAGCCTGCTCCATGCGCGCAGCAGCGGCGGGCCGGTGTCGCTGATCCTTTTCGATATCGACTATTTTAAACGCTACAACGATACTTATGGCCATGTGTCAGGTGACGAATGCTTACAGCAGGTCGCCCAGATACTGAAAACGTTTGCCCAACGTCGCACGGATATTGCGGCCCGTTATGGCGGCGAAGAATTTGCGATTGTATTGGCCGATACGTCGGCCCGGGATGCGTTGACCGTTGCCTTAAGTGTGGTCGAGAGCGTCAGACAACAGGCTATACCTCATGTCTCAACGGGGCTCACAACGGGTTGCGTTACGCTCAGTGCGGGGGTGGCGGCTACGGAGGCTGGCGAAGGGCCAGAGCATGCAGAATCACTGATCAAGCGTGCGGATGATGCCTTGTACCGGACAAAACACGAAGGGCGAAACGGTGCTAGTCTGTAACGTCGCGCCATTCAGTGCCGCTGCCCGGATCAGCACCGGGCAGTGGTGTCTTACTTGTCGCTACCGAAGCCTTGCTTATGCAGTGCGGGCAGGACTTTGGGGAAATAGATGTGTTGGTAATAGCCACTCACGCTGTCACTCCAGCTTTCGCCGTCGGCGCGGCCTGTATCTTTCCAGTGCTGCACCATCTCGGCGTTATAGTGGGCAATCTGTTGTTCCAGGCCTTCGGTATGGTAGCTTTCCTCATGACGGAAAGTCTGCATTGGCAGGCGTGGCTTCTGAAACGCGGGTTGATCAACATAGCCGATAACCACACCTGCGACCGGGAAGGTATATTCTGGCAGGTTAAGCAGTTCGATCATGGCGTCAGGATCGCGGCGGATACCACCAATCGGCACAATGCCCAGCCCTTCTGAACGGGCTGCAGCCATGATGCTTCCCAGGGCAATACCCACATCCGTCGAGCCAGAAACAATACTTTCAATGCTTTGCTGGGCAATTTGCTCTTTGCCTACGGCGGCCATCGCCATCCGTGATTTATGCATATCCAGCACCACAGTGATAAAGACAGGGGCTTTAGCGATCCACGGTTGGCCGCCCGCGATTTGCGAGATAGCCTGGCGTTTAGCCGGATCGCGTGTCACCACCAGAGAAACCTGCTGTGAGTTTACGGAGGTAGGCGCGCGATAAGCAGTGCTGATTATGCGATCCAGAATGGCATCATCGACCGGCTGATCGGTGAAGCTGCGTTCGCTTTTGTGACGGGTAAACAGGTTAATTATCTCGCTCATCATCTCTCCTGACATCATCCTTTAAAAATCGTGTCGTGAGGATAACAAAAGAGTGCGCTGTGCTCTTTAACCGTACTGGCTTTCACCCGCCAAAACAGGTTAACTGCCTTCAAACGAATCAGATCAGGTCCTGTCAGCAGCACGACACGAAGGGCGTCGATAGCCTGTCGGCACAACGCTTAACCGTCTCTGCACCTTGCAGAACCGTTAGCCGCCATAATCACATCACGTTCTGTCATTCTGCTGACACTTTTCAGCCATAAATCTTTCATTTTGCTCCGCTAGCTTACTGCCATTCTCATTGGCAGAGCGGCGAAGCTATGAGCCATTTGGCGCTTCACAACATCACTAAACGCTGGGGCGAAAAAACTGCTCTGGATAACATTTGTTTCGAAGCGGAAGAAGGAACCTTTGTAGCGCTGTTAGGTCCGTCAGGCTGCGGTAAGTCGACGCTGCTTCGGACGATCGCCGGACTGGAAACCGCGGATGAGGGAACGGTCAGTTTCAGTCATCGCGATATCACGCACCTGCCGCCATCAGATCGCAAACTTTCGATGGTTTTTCAGTCGTATGCGCTGTTTCCGCATCTCAGCGTTCGCGAAAATTTGCTGTTTGGTTTAAAAGCGCGCGGCGAGGACAGGCAGACATTTGCTGGCCGCCTGAGCCGCGTCAGCAAATTAATGGAACTGGAGACGTTGCTGGATCGGTTACCTGCACAGCTTTCGGGCGGCCAACAACAGCGCGTTGCACTCGGACGTGCCGTGATTGCCAACAACACCTTATGCCTGATGGATGAACCCCTTTCTAACCTGGACGCGAAACTGCGCCAAAGTATGCGTCGCGAAATTCGTGCGCTGCAGAGAGCGCTGGGCCTGACGATGCTCTATGTCACCCACGATCAGACGGAAGCGATGAGCATGGCTGACCGCATCATTCTGCTGAATGACGGCCGGATTGAGCAGCATGATACGCCAGACAACCTGTATAACAATCCGGCCAGTATTTTTGCGGCGCAGTTTATCGGTGCGCCGCCCATGAATATTCTGCCGCTGACCTCTGTCAACGGCAGGCACTTTTTGAGCCAGCTCACTCAGCCTGTGGTCAGCGAGTCGTCTGAGACGGCGCTCAGTCTGGGGATCAGGGCGGAAGATATCCAGTTCATTGATCCTCACAGTGCGGGGTTGACTGCCAACGTCGTGAACTACGAATACATGGGCGCTGATACGTTAGTGGTCTGTCAGCTAACAGGCAGCCAGGCCGTTTTAACCGTTACCGTGCCGGGCATGAAACGTTTTAACGAAGGTCATCTGACCGGGCTGCAATGGCCTGTCGATAAGCAATACCTGTTTTCCACTGCGAGCGGTAAACGCTGTTTACACGCTGAACAGCAGATGTCTGCTTCTTTCAAACAATACGCCGTTTAACTTTTACCTAAGGGAAAATCATGCCAGCCATTCGTCTGTCACGTTTGCTTTCAGCCTTACTTATCGCGACGAGCACGGCAGTCTTTGCCGCCGAGCCGGTCAAACTGCAAATGTATTACCCTATCGCGGTCGGTGGGGCGATCAGCCATACCGTGGAAGCGCTGGTGGCCGATTTCGAAAAAATTCATCCTGAGGTCAGCATTCAGCCTGTTTATACCGGTGACTACGCCACAACGGTTACGAAAGCCTTAACCGCCTTTCGTGGCGGGAATGCGCCGCAAATGGCGGTCATTGGTGATATCGAAGCCTACTCTCTGATGGATGCAGGGGCTATTGTTGCGGCCAGCGATCTGGCTCAGGATGACGCCGGTAAAAAATGGATCGACAGCTTTTACCCCGCTTTTTTGCGCCACATCAACGGCAAAGTCTGGGGCGTGCCTTTTCAGCGCTCGACGGTGGTGCTGTACTGGAATAAACAGGCGTTTGAAAAAGCGGGTCTGGCTGCTGATACAGCGCCTGCGAACTGGCAGCAGGTGGTGGATTTCGGTAAAAAACTGGTCGTGAAAGACGGCGATAACGTCAGTCAGTGGGGCATCGAAATCCCGACGACGCCCAATGGTTACTGGGTTTTCCAGGGCTTTGCGGCCACGAACGGCGCGCATCTGGATAACGGCAAGGGCACGGCGGTCTATTTTAATACGCCCAACAATGTCGAAACGCTGCAATGGCTGACCGATTTAGGCCAGAAGGCGGGCGTTTCCCCGAAAGGCGCGATTGCCTGGGGCACGACGCCACAGGATTTCCTCAGTGGCAAAACGGCCATGATGGTTACCACCACCGGCAACCTGAGCGTGGTGCGCAAAAATGCCAAATTCCCGTTTGGTGTTGCCATGTTGCCTGAAAAAACACAGCGCGGCAGCCCAACGGGCGGCGGTAATCTCTATGTTTTCAAAAGTGCTTCACCGGAACAGCAAAAAGCCGCCATGGAATTTATCCGTTGGGTCACCGCGCCAGAGCAGGCGGCGCGCTGGAGTATTGCGACAGGCTATGTCGCTACCTCCCCGGCAGCATGGGAAACGCCAGCGATGCAAGACTATGTGAAGCAGGTTCCTCAGGCGCTGGTCGCTCGTGAACAACTGAAATATGCCCAGCCTGAACTCTCTACCTACAACAGTGTGCAGATACAGGAAGCCCTGAACCATGCCATTGAGGCGGCGGTGACGCAGTCTAAAACCCCGGCTGAGGCACTGGAAGCGGCACAGAAGCAGGCCGATCGTTTACTGAAGGCCTATCAGTAAGGGGATGGCGATGAACATGGCGGCAACAGCAACGCCCGCACCGCGTGTGCGGCGCGGTTCACTTCAGCTGTGTGGCTATTTGCTGATTTTACCGGCGCTGGGTTTTCTGCTGCTGTTTACCCATTATCCTGCGCTGGCAACGGTGTGGGAAAGCCTGTTCAGCGCTGCCCGTGCAGGTCATCCGGCCCACTTTGTCGGGCTGGATAACTACGCTGCGCTGCTGGATGATGATGTGTTTATCCGGTCGCTGTGGAATAACCTGTTGTATGCCTTGATCACTATACCGCTTGCGGTTTCCCTGGCGTTACTGATGGCCCTGGCCGTTAACCGACGGCTGGCGGGTAACGCCGCTGTGCGTGCAGCCTTCTTTATTCCCTCTCTGCTGCCGATGATAGCCATCGCCAATCTGTGGCTGTTTTTCTACACACCACAACTGGGACTTCTGAATAAGCTGCTTGCGCTGTTTTCTGTCGCACCGGTTAACTGGCTCGGCGAACCCGGCACGACGCTCGGGTGCCTGATGGCCGTTTCTGTCTGGCGCGAGGCTGGTTTTTTTATGATTTTTTATCTGGCTGCGTTACAGCAGATCGATCCGCGCCTCAGCGAAGCTGCACAAATCGAAGGGGCGTCAAAGGGGTATTTTTTTCGCCGCGTCCAGTGGCCGCTACTGATGCCGACAACGTTGTTCGTGCTGATTAATGCCTCGATGAATGCATTTCGTATCGTCGATCAGGTGATTGCGATGACCAACGGTGGCCCGGACAACAGCAGCAGCCTGTTACTGTTTTATATCTACCGTACGGCATTCAGCTACTGGGATCTCCCTGCTGCAGCGGCGATGACCGTCGTATTGCTGCTGATTTTAGCCCTGATTGCGGTGCTGAAATTTTCCCTGCTGGATAAGCGAGCGCACTATCAATGAAGCCTGAATTCTCTGCGGGCCGACTGTGCCTGAATATGGTTATCTGGCTGGCGGCGCTGCTGTGGTTGTTACCGATACTGGTGGCGTTGTGGGTAGCGGTTCACCCGGCGGCCGATCAGGGAAGCTTCTCGCTGTGGGCACCCCTGACGCTACAAAATTTCACGGATGCCTGGCACGCCGCGCCCTTTGGCCGCTATTTCCTGAATACCATATTGCTGGTGGTCATGATTGTGGTGTGTCAGCTTATCCTGGCCACGATGGCGGCGTACGCGCTGGTCAGGTTTCGCCTGAAATATTCGGGTTTTCTGTTCGCGCTTATCCTGTTACAGCTGATGATAAGCCCGGATGTCCTGATCCTGAATAATTACAAAACCATTGGTGCGCTGGGCTTGCGCGATACGTTGACCGGCATTGCCTTGCCGTATTTTGCTTCAGCATTTGCGATTTTCTTGCTGCGCCAGACCTTTAAAAGCATCCCTGTGGTGCTGGAAGAAGCGGCCATTGTAGAGGGCGCCAGTCGGTTTTATATCCTGCGCAAAATCTATATTCCGCTGGCCAGGCCAATCTATATCGCTTTTGCACTGGTCTCCATTAGTTTCCACTGGAATGATTTTCTGTGGCCGCTGGTTATTACGGATTCTGTAAAAGTCCGTCCGTTGACGGTAGGACTGCAGTTATTTTCGGCACCGGAGCAGGGCGTGCAATGGGCACTGATTGGGGCGGCAACGATCATGACAACGCTGCCGCTGTTGCTGTTGTTTCTGGTGTTCCAGCGCCAGTTTATCCAGTCATTTATGCGCGCAGGCATTCGCTAAGGAAAATAACATGTTAACGCCGCACACTCTCAGCCCGTCACAACGTACCTTGCTGGCGGATATTGCGTCGCTGTATCAGCCGCCATCGTTACGTGCGTTGCCCGTCAGAGATAATGGCATCCGTTTTGGTCTGCTTGCCGATCCTCAGTATGCTGATGTGGACCCGGATATCAGCAACAATCTTTACTACCGCAATGGCCTTAATAAACTCAGCCAGGCCATCAAGGCATTCAACGCGGAGCCGCTGGATTTTGTGGTGACGCTGGGCGATCTGGTGGATCGCCACTGGCAAAGCTATGCCGCCATACTGCCGGTGTTTGCCCGGTTACAGCATCCGCATGCTGTGGTACTGGGCAACCATGATGCGCAGACCATCGCTGAACGACTAGATAATCAGGCTCCCTTACCCAAAGGCTATTACGCTTTCCGTTTTAACGGTTGGCGCTTTGTTGTTTACGATGGCAACGATATGAGCCTGTACTGTAATACCCTCAACGGCCGCGATCGTGAAGAGGCCGCAGCCTTGTTAGCGCAACTGCAACATGACCAACAGCCTCAGGCGCAGCCCTGGAACGGTGCCGTTGGCAGGCAACAATTCAACTGGATTGAACAGCAGCTACAGGCTGCCCAACAGTCACGGGAAAGCGTGATTGTTTTTGGCCACTATCCGCTGGCACCCGTAACCACGCACCGCCTGATGAATGCCCCCGCGCTGGTGGCGTTATTCACACGTTATCGCGTACGCGCCTGTTTTGCCGGGCACGATCATCGTGGAGGTTATGCCTGTATCGACGGGACGGAATTTTTCACCCTGAAAGGCATGCTGGATGGCCCCACAGCGGTGCCCTTTGCGTGGGTTGATATCACGGGTGACCAACTCAGGGTGTCCGGTTTTGGTGGAGAAATCAGCCGGGGCTAGCGTTTTGTGGGTGCGGGTTCAGGGTGTCTGATGCAGGGGAAACGCGAACAGCGCTGTGTTATGCATTTTAGTTACATCATACTCTAACGATTTTTTGCCAGGGTGCCGGCATCAACTTTCGCGGCAAAATAGCGTTAGCAGCAGATAATCTGCGGACATACCTTTTCGCGGAAAACCCGCTTTCATCGGCCCGCCAGAAGTGTGTGCTATCCGTGACAGCGTAACGAGAAGCGGCAGCAGGGCAGAGATTAACGTGCAGTCTAATAAGGAAAACCCCCAGTTTCTTCACCACTATCACCTTGTTCATTCATCTGGCGGGGTGAATTCTTTGCACTGATTAGCGACTCACACCAGTGATGCCGCGCCTGAAGTAAAGCGTTCCGGTCCGTCACAGGCCAGCAAAGTGCGCTTTGATCGACTCGCAGAGTGATGCGGCTGCAGGGGATAACGGTTTTTCAGCACAGTGCAGGCTGACGCCAATCGTGCCCATCTCCGGCAGAGCTGATGTCAGCAACGTTAGCGAAGACGGTAAGCCCATCTGTGTCCGCAAGGTAATACCCAGCCCCGCCTCCGCGGCGGCCCATATTCCGCTCAGACTGCGGCTGGTGAACGCAATGCGCCAGGGAATATTTGCCCTGTCTAACGCCGCAGTGGCGGCGCTACGCATAAGGCAGGGCGCGTCAAAGACCAGCAAGGGTAGTGGTTGTTTAGCCTCCAGCAGACTCTGGACATCAAAACCCTTTACGCTGATCCAGTTGAGCGGCAACGCGCCAAGTGACTGACTGTGCGCCGTCGACTCCTCGCCTTGCCAGCAGAGGGCGACGTCAATCTCGTGCTGGCGTATTGCGGTAAGCAAGGGCTGATTGCGGCTCACGGATGCTGAAATTTGCACGTCGGGATGCGCACGCGAAAACTGACCCAGAACGGCAGGCAGTAATGTTTCCCCAAAATCTTCCTGCAAACCCAGCCGCACTTCTCCGCCAATCCCGCTGGCCTTGATGGCGGCACAGGCTTCGTCATTCAGGCTCATCAGCCTGCGCGCATAGGCAAGCATAATCTCGCCCTGCGCGGTAAGCGTCAGATGCCGTCCTGACTTCTGCACCAGCGCTGCTCCCGCCTGGTATTCCAGTTTCTTTAGCTGAGCGCTCACCGCCGAGGTTGATCGGCCCAGGCGCTGCGCGGCAGACGCAAAGCTCCCCAGTTCAATACCGGTCACAAACGTACGCAGGCTTTCTGCATCAAACGTCACGGGCCTTTTCGCCATTCTTATTCATCCCATAAAACGGGACTGTTTGTCCCAATATTTCTGATTTTATAAATCATCGCCGCCTTTTATCTTTTTATCACACCCCCAGAAGGAAAGAGAAATGAACCCCATACCGTTAACGCGCGAAAATCTGGCTGAGATCGCGCCCAAGCTGGCAGCGTTGAGTGAAGACATTTTATTTGGCGATATCTGGCAGCGCGACGGGCTTTCACCGCGAGACAGAAGTCTGATTACTGTCAGTGCGCTTATTGCGTTAAACCGACCCGAACAACTGAGCTGGCATCTGAAACTGGCTCGCAAGAATGGCCTCTCTGAGGCTGAGCTCACGGAAATGATGACCCACCTGGCCTTTTATTGCGGCTGGCCGGCGGCTGTTTCCGCCCTCACGGTTTTTAAAAACACGCTCTCAGAGTAAGGAATATCTATGCCCGTCAGTCGTATTGCGATATCTGAACACCGTATTGAACAGTGGCGTGAGGCTATCTCCACGGCGTTACAGGACGCATTCGAGACCTCTTTTTCTGTGCCGCATGGGGATTGTTTTCAGTTCTTTGACAGTTATCACCGGCATACACGTATTTTTGACCGGCACTATTTGTGCAGCGCGCAGACGGGCCGAAGTGATGACTTCCTTCTGTTTCACATTACGGCAGGGAAAGCGCGTAGCCTCGCACAAAAGCAGGCTTTTTATGCAGATTTGAATGCACGTCTGGTAAAGGCGATTGGCATTAATCCGGCTGACGTCATGATTGTCGTGAATTTCAGTGACCCCGAGGACTGGTCATTTGGCAACGGCAAGGTGTTTAGTCTGGCCGATATCTCATCACGCTGAGGAGAAAAAATATGCTGGCGATGCAGTACCGTTTTGTTCTTCCCGCTGACTACGATATGACAATCATTCAGCGCAGGATTGCTGACAACGGCAAAAAAATGGATGGCTTTCCAGGCCTGCTGTTTAAAGCTTATCTTTACGCCTGGCAGAAGGGCGCCGATATGAACGGCCAGGAAAACAGTTATGCCCCGTTTTATCTCTGGCAGGATGCGGACAGTATGCACCGCTTTTTAGCCAGCGAGGGGTTCAAAAGGTTGACGCAAGCCTTTGGCTGGCCGCGTATTGATACCTTTCCGGTGCTGTCTGCCGACATATCGACGGCTATCAGCCAGGCGAGTTGGGCCGTCTGTGAAATCAGCCCCGTACAACCTTACAGCGATCTCGCGCTACTGACTCACCATCGGCCGCTGGACAACGCGCTGGCACGAGTGTCCGCACTGGACGCCTGCGGCTGGCGGCGCCTGACATTCACCTTATGGCGAACACCGCAGGCCGTCACTTGTCCGGCTCGTGCTTATCAGGTCGGATATATTGCACGGGCGTGACCGGCGGACCGTTACGCTCTGTCACACATTTATCTTACTAACCGCATATCTATTAGAACGGTTATATGACTATCTTATTTTATCTGCCGGGTACGTGTGGATGACCTTTCTGTCCGCCCGGCCATGCGGCTAAATATTTCCATTTTTTGCCAGTGAATCTAGTATTAATGTGCATAAGGCACTGTTGCCTGTTTGCCGATGGAGAGAAAAAGAATGCATCAAATGAAGCGCCTGAAAATGCTGACGGCAGCGACGCTGCTGGCGTTAAGCCTGCCTGTGACTTCTGCGTTTGCTGCGCTGGCCGCAGGAGAAACCGCACCGGACTTTAAACTGGAAGCGGCTCTGGCAGGTAAAGAAACGACCTTCTCCTTACAGCAGGCACTGAAAAAAGGACCGGTTGTACTTTATTTCTTCCCGGCGGCGTTCAGCGCCGGCTGCACGCTGGAAGCGCATGCTTTTGCGGAAGCAACCGATGAGTTTAAAAAGCAGGGCGCAACGGTAATTGGCGTGACCGCAGGTAATACCGATCAGATTGCGAAATTCTCTCAGCTTGAGTGTCGCGATAAGTTCACCGTCGCCGCCGATCCGGGTGCCAAAGTGGCGGCCGAATACAAAAGTACGATGGAAATGAAAGGCAAAACTCTGTCTGATCGCACATCGTATGTTATTGCGCCGGATGGCAAAATTTTGCTGAGTTACACCGATAAAAATCCAGAGGCCCATATTCAGAAGACCTTGGATGCCGTGAAAAAATACCGTCAGGCTAACCCGGCTTAATCTCACATCTGGACAGCGCCATCATGTTGACTGCTATCGCCGCCGCGTTTCTGGGCGGCATTATTCTTAATCTCATGCCCTGTGTATTCCCGGTGATCTCGCTGAAGGCCCTGAGTCTGCTGCGCCACAATGCCCAACCCGCACATGCGCGAGCCGAAGGGCTGGCTTTTCTGGTGGGTGTGGTTGTCACGATGGTGCTGCTGGTCAGTGTGCTGTTACTGGCAAGAATGGGGGGCGCTTCCGTCGGCTGGGGTTTTCAGTTGCAATCGCCGCTGGTGATAGCCTTACTGGTGCTAATCATGGTGGCATCGGCCCTCAACCTGTTCGGCCTGTTTGAGGTTGGCTTATCCCTTCAGCGGGCGGGTGAAGTCGGAGGCGAGCGGGGAGGGCTAACCGGATCGGCACTCACCGGAGCGCTGGCCATCGTCGTCGCCACGCCCTGTAGCGCGCCGTTTATGGCCAGCGCCATCGGCTATGCCTTTACGCAACCTCCCGTTATCAGTGTGGTTATTTTCCTTTCACTGGCGCTGGGGTTTGCAGCACCGTTCACACTAATTTCCTTTTTCCCTGTGTTTGCCCGCCTGCTACCTGCGCCGGGTGCCTGGATGATCACGCTCAAACACGGGCTCGCCTTTCCCATGCTGGGGGCGGCGGGGTGGTTGATTTGGGTACTGGAGCGTCAGGCGGGTTCGACAGCCCTGGCAGCCATTCTGACATGCTGCCTGGTGCTGAGTTTTGCCGCCTGGCTGTATGGTATGGCGCAAAAGCGACAGATGATGGGAAGGCGGCACTGGGCATTACACATCGCTACAGCCGCCATGGTCGTTCTGTTAATTCCGCCGTTGTTAACATTGAAAACCGCCACGACAACGCCGGATTCGCCCGATACCGTTGCCGCGGCCGCGGTGGCATGGACACCTCAAAATGTTGAGGCGATAAAAGGTCAGGGCAAACCCGTTCTGGTCAATTTTACGGCCTCATGGTGCATTACCTGTCAGGTTAACGAGCGCACCTCCCTGTCGACGCAGGCGGTTAAGCAAGCCATGGCGCGCACGGACACCATCTATATGATTGCGGACTCCACGAAGTACAATCCTGATGTCGAACAGGCGCTCAGCGACTTTGGTCGCGGCGGATTGCCGCTGTATGTCGTTTACCCTGCGGATGGCGGAAAACCTGTCGTTCTGCCGCAGGTGTTAACCCCGGGCATCGTTATCACGGCACTGCAGCAGGCCAGCGAAAAAGGTAAAAAAACCTGATGGCCTTATTGCTGCGGCAGACCATTAAACCTGCATTCAGGCCTGCGCACGCGTAAGGCGGGCCTGAACCTGCACGGTATGCACACAGGATGAACATGAAAACAATCGGACTGATCGGTGGGATGAGCTGGGAATCCACGCTGCCTTATTACCGCTTCATCAATGAAGGTATTCGGGAAAGACTGGGCGGATTACACTCGGCACGACTGCTGTTACACAGCGTCGATTTTCACGATATTGAAGTCTGTCAGCGTGAGGGCAACTGGGCACAGGCAGGCAAGCAGTTGGGTGAAGCCGCCCGGGGACTGGCACTTGCCGGGGCCGAAGCCATCGTGCTGTGTACCAATACGATGCACAAGGTTGCCGACGATATAGAAGCCCACTGCAATCTTCCCTTTTTACACATTGCCGATGCCACGGGCAGGGCGATAACAGCCAGAGGGATGACGCGAGTCGCCTTGCTGGGCACCCGCTATACGATGGAGCAGGATTTTTATCTGGGGCGGTTACAGCAACGGTTTTCGATTAACACGATCGTGCCGGAGGCGGAGCAGCGCGCCACCCTCAATCACATCATTTTTGATGAACTCTGCATGGGAAAATTTACCGAAAGCGCACGCCAGTATTATCTTGATGTGATCACGCAGCTGCGCGATCAGGGCGCGCAGGCGGTGATTTTCGGCTGCACGGAAATCGGTCTGCTGGTTCCCGAGGCGCAAAGCGCTCTGCCTGTCTTTGATACCACCAGCCTTCATGCCCGTGATGCCGTAGACTTTATGTTGTCCTGATTGTCCGTTATCCGGGCAACCAAAAAGTCTGTTCGTCGGCGTCATTAAGGGGTTTCAAATATCACGTAGAGCTTACGCATGGTCGTGTCCATAACCCATGTGCCTTCCGTGTTTGCTTCAAAAAACAACGTATCGCCGGGTTTGAAATGCTGTGGTGTTTCGCCATCAGCAGTAAAAGATCCCGTTCCGGAAAGGAAGTGCATCATCTCCGCTTGCTTTACGCCGCGACGATAGCTGCCCGGCGAACATTCAAAAATGCCCATATCAATACTCTCATGACCCGGGATGACTTTCTGCAGCCCGGCGATCACGATTTCAGGTGAACCAGGTAATCCCTCAACGGTACCCCAGGATTCGAGAGTGCTGATCGAAGCAGGTTGTTCAAGTTTTTGTACTTTCATTTTTTCTTCCTGAGCGATTGTCACGGTTATGGCAGGCATTGCACGTTGCCCTTAGCGTAAACAAAACCAGAAAAACAAAGCGCGTTTTAATTTCCTGCGTATGAAACTTCTGCTCATTCAACGTCGTCTTTAAAGCAGAATATGCCTGGCAAGGTCACGGCGCGTTCGGTACAGAGGCTAAGGGCGCAGTGTGCGGTTTTCCCGACACTTTGCGACTTAATGCCACACGACATCGTCGGACTGAAACTGGCGTAGGGCTATCAACAAAAAAGAAGGATCACGTTTAACGGTATCCGGCGATAGTTAACGGGTTCGTTTATCTGTTCTGCAATAAACAAAATCGCGGGATGGATTTGAAGAAGGCACTGGTGATGAATTAACCCTTTTAGTTATGACAGCCCTTTAGCGGATATCACTCTATTTGACGCAATCACGATGATTAAGGATTTACCAAAAAACGGTATCGAACATACCTGTAATTGCACGAGGCGAAAGCTTAAGGCGCTATTATTTGCGGTATGTCATTCTCCTGAATTAAACACCAGCAAGCCAGGTTATCCAGAGCGGGCGGCGCATCCGGCGTTTTTTCTTGTGAATGCAGGCAGTTACGATGTCATCTCACCTGCCAGACGCCGTGGGATCGCAGCCTGATTTAAGTCACCTATTCTGAGCATGCTTTGACTGTTTTTTAAAGCAAAACAGACAGGCTTATTTCGCAACAGGTAGCGTTGAGATGGGTTTCGATCCCGGTTAATCGCTTTTTCCGCCAGGCTTAACCATGCCCGTTCTCGCCGACTTTATCCGTCTGTTGATTTTTTCGCCTTGCGGCGAAATAAGATTTTTAATGAAAGTTAAACGTCGCATAAACGTAACAGAACCTGAACGGCAAAAACGTACAACATCGCTACGCTCAATAAAGGTAAATCATTTTCATAATCGTTACGGAGTCAAATTGATGCATAAACTTTCGATTGTTGTTATTACCGCAGGTCTGCTCATGGCAATGAGTACTCAGGTCGAAGCGAAAGGGTGCCTGAAAGGTGCAGCCGTCGGTGGCGTTGCCGGGCATATGAAAAACCACGGTGCAGCGGGTGCGGCGGCTGGCTGTGCGGTTGGGCATCATATGGCGAAGAAAAAACAAAAAGAGGCGGATGCTAAGCAGCAAGGGCAGCAGTAAATCTCGCCTCCCTACACCGTCCGTCAGCGGACAGGTGTAGGGCAGATCAGGCTTTCACCGCAGGTAATCTCTTCTCTCCCTTTCGTGACGCACGTTAGCTCAGCAGGCTGGCGGCCACGTTTACAGATAACCCCAGAATCGTCAGATTAAAGATAAAAGAGATGACCGACTGCAGCAGGGCGAGTTTTCGCATTTCTGTTGTGCCCGTTGCCACATCGGCGGTCTGAGAAGCCACCGCGATGGTAAAAGAGAAATAGAGAAAATCCCAGTAAGCCGGGTGCGCAGGTTTCTCTGGAAAGATCATCGGGGTAACGCTGCTGCTACGATGCAAATAGTGCTGGTGTGCATAATGCATGGCAAACGCGCTGGGCAGTAAAGCCCAGGAGGCGATGAGCGTTATGGCGGTCAGAAGCAAATGCAGGGCCCGCGGTGTGCCCGTCAGGCTTTTCAGCGTGGGAAGCTCGCTCATAATGGCCACCATACTGATCGTACAGGCTACAATCACCAGTCCCAGTACCAGTGCGGCACTTTGATCCTGCATCTGGGCGATTCGTTTAATCTGATCAGGCGCAGTGCGTAACATACGAAACCAGATAAACCAGAGATAGAGCCACGCCAGCACGTTCCAGCTTATCAACAGTCGCTGCATTTGCCCCAACTGTTCGGGCAGTAAAAAATAGCAGACGATACCCGCAACGACAGAGATGAGCAGGCGCAACCGGGCGAAAAGATTTGAGCCAAAGGAAGAGTGCATGGTCATGGGTTTTACTGGTAATTGAATCAGTTAACTCTAGTGTATTCCGGATTATCCTGCCGTAAAAAAAGCACGAGATTTACCCTGCGTTGTGAATGGGATGATGATGACATTCAGCTCTGAGTCAAATGCCCCAGCCACCACACCTTAAGTCAGGCAAACAGATGCGGTTACGTGCGATGTCACCCCATTTCGTCTTTCTGTTCTGTACCGGCACCGAGAGTGTGCAACGCACATTCATTACTCATCATTCTGGTGCTTCGCGGCCTGAAAATCGGGTAATTGCCTGATTTCTGGCAACATGATTTCTGGCACGTCAATTGCAAAACTGTGAACAGTACGCAGCGCAACACATAATCTGATAGCAATAGCTGGCTAGGGTTCCGGTTCACGCAGGTGAATGTCTGGTCCGAGAGCTGGCGACCTCTGCGAGGTTACACGGCGGGACAAAAGCCCGGGAGACAGCAGCACCGTGAGGTGTCGCGCTGCTCCTTTTTTGTGCCAACCAGAGGTTAACCATGAAAACAACGTCGTTCATCCGCACGCTTTTGCTGTCACTGATCTTGCTGATTAGCTTTCCTTCCTTCGCCGCGGTCAAAAAAGAATTCAACATCTGCTGGACGATCTATGCGGGCTGGATGCCCTGGGGCACCATCAGTAATGAAAAAATTATTGATAAATGGGCCAGCAAATACGGCATCAAAATCAATATCGTTCAACTCAACGACTACATCGAATCCATTAACCAGTATACAGCGGAACAGTTTGACGGCTGCACCATGACTAATATGGATGCGCTGACTATCCCGGCGGCAGGCGGCGTGGATTCGACTGCGCTGATCACCGGCAGCTATTCCGATGGCAACGACGGTATAGTCCTGAAAGGGGTGAATAAAAAACTCAGCGACCTGAAGGGCATGTCGGTCTATTTACCTGAGCTGTCGGTATCGCACTATCTTCTGGTTCGCGGACTGGAAAAAGCCGGACTGCAGGAAAAGGACGTGAAGGTCGTCAATACCTCGGATGCGGATATCGTCTCGGCCTTTGGCACCAGCAACGTGCGGGCGGTGGTCGCCTGGAACCCGCAACTGTCCGTCATTAAAAAGACGCCACAAACCACTGAAGTGTTCAGCTCCTCCCAGGTCCCCGGTGAACTTATCGACATGATGGTGGTGAACACCCAGACGCTGAAAGATAACCCGGCTCTCGGCAAAGCGCTGACCGGAGCCTGGTTTGAAATGATGGCAAAAATGCACGCAGGCGATACGAAAGTGCTGAGTGAGATGGCTGCTGATTCCGGTACCGACCTTGCGGGCTATCAGGCCCAGTTGAAAACGACCCACCTGTTCTGGACACCTGCCGAAACCCTGGCCTTTATTTCTTCCCCGGAATTGCCAAAAACCATGCAGCGCGTGGCGACATTCTCCTTTGATAAAGGGCTGCTGGGCCAGGGCGCACAGAGCGCTGACTTTATCGGCATGACGTTCCCGGGCAACGTCACCATTGGCGACAGGGCTAACAGCAAGCTGCGCTTCGACGACAGCTATCTGAAGCTGGCCGCCGCGGGCAAGTTGTAACCACTGACCACGGGAGCTCGTGCCATGCGCCTCATCAACCGCTATCCCCGCCAGGGCATGCGCCTGACGCTAATGCTGTTGCCCTTCGTGCTGATTATCGCCGCCTGGTTTATCGGGTCGGCGGTGCGGCTCGAAGCCAATCCGCAGGACAAACTGCTGCCCGGCCTGTCGCAGATGATTGATGCCATTGACCGGATGGCCTTCACGCCGGATAAGCGCAGTGGTGAATACCTGCTGTGGACCGATACGTTTACCAGCCTGAGCCGCCTGCTGCTGGGACTGGCGCTCTCCTCGTTGATCGGCCTGTGTCTGGGTATCGCCGCAGGGGTGTTCCCGCTGTCCCGCGCCGCCCTGTCACCCCTGCTGACGGTTGTCTCCATGATTCCGCCGCTGGCGATTCTGCCCGTGCTGTTTATTGTTTTCGGCCTGGATGAGTTGTCAAAAGTGATGCTTATCGTCATTGGCATTACGCCGATGCTCGCGCGCGATCTTGAACACCGGGCGCGGGAAATCCCGGCAGAACTCTTTATCAAAGCGCAAACCCTGGGGGCGAATAGCTGGACGGTTGTGCTGCGGGTGGTCCTGCCGCAGCTGTTATCGCGGCTTATTACCTCGCTACGTCTGCTGCTGGGATCGGCCTGGCTGTTTTTAATCTCTTCTGAAGCGATTTCGGCGACCGCCGGGCTCGGCTATCGCATTTTCCTGGTGCGGCGTTACATGGCGATGGATGTGATTATCCCTTATGTCATCTGGATCACGCTGCTGGCATGGCTGATGGATCTGGGCCTGCGCAGGTTGCACAACGCCTGTTTCCCCTGGGCGGAAGGAGGCCGGAAATGAGTTTTATCAGCATCAGGAATATCTGGCAGGAGTACGGCGATCATGTGGTGCTGGAGCGTATCAGTTTGCAGGTTAAAGAGGGTGAATTCTGCTCCCTGGTCGGTGCATCGGGCTGCGGAAAGTCGACATTTTTACGCCTGCTGCTGGGTCAGGAGAAACCTACCCGGGGAGAGATCACGCTGGATGGCCAGGCTCTGGCAACAGAACCAGACCGTAGCCGCGGCGTCGTGTTTCAGCGCTACTCCGTGTTTCCCCATCTCAACGTCCTGGATAACGTCGCGACGGGACTTGAGTTACCTGCTTCCCCGCTGTTTGGCCGCCTGTTTGGTGCCCGGAAACGCGAGGCCCGCCAGCAGGCGCGCGCGATGCTGGAGAAGGTGGGGCTGGGAAATGCGCTGGATAAATATCCGGCGCAGCTCTCCGGCGGCATGCAGCAAAGGCTGGCGATTGCCCAGGCATTCATTATGCAACCGCGCGTGCTGTTGCTTGATGAACCTTTTGGCGCACTGGATCCCGGCATTCGCAAAGATATGCATGCGCTGTTGCTTCAACTATGGAGTGAAACCCGTATGACGGTGTTTATGGTCACCCACGATCTTGCCGAAGGCTTCAACCTGGGTACCCGGCTACTGGTATTCGACAAAGTCCGTCACGATCCCCAGGCCCCTGATGCCTGGGGCGCACGTATTACTTACGACATTCCGCTTAATGAGGCGCGAATGGCACAGATAATG
>NZ_QICO01000006.1:0-242760 GCF_003201175.1 Pantoea sp. PNA 03-3
TACCGGTACTAATGACCCGTGAGGCTTAACCTTACAACGCCAGAGGCGTTTTGGGTTGAGAGACAGAAGAATTTTCAGCCTTGTTTACCGGATAAGAATATGGTTCTGTTCTGCGGACGTGAGTCCGAAGGATTTTGCGCTGAGGCAAGGCGGCAACCGAGACGATGTGAAGGAGCATACTGAAGTATGTGACTGAGCAGCGCGAGGGCGCCAACGCGGCATCAGCCCAAAAGACACAGGACAGGGCGGAAAGAATTTGCCTGGCGGCTGTAGCGCGGTGGTCCCACCTGACCCCATGCCGAACTCAGAAGTGAAACGCCGTAGCGCCGATGGTAGTGTGGGGTCTCCCCATGCGAGAGTAGGGAACTGCCAGGCATTAAATTAAAAAACCTGCACGTAACTTCGGGCAGTTCGCTACTCGACAGAGAGTAGGACAAAAGCGAATGCTTTTGAACGCTGCAACGCAGCGGCCCGAAGGGTGAATCACAGCGTGATTCATAAACTGCCAGGCATTAAATTAAGACCAGCACGCTGGTCATGACCTTACCGGTGACGCGGAAGGGCGAAACACCTGACAGCAGAACGTTTTTCTGCGATCAGTACAGAATCGGTGGAGCGGTAGTTCAGTTGGTTAGAATACCTGCCTGTCACGCAGGGGGTCGCGGGTTCGAGCCCCGTCCGTTCCGCCACTTAATTGGAAAGCCCTGACTTAACGGTCAGGGCTTTTTCCATTTCTACGGCAACCAGCCCAGGGCAATCACTTCACTGCTTATTGATCGCGCATTGGCGTGCTACTCAGTCCTTTCCTTAATATAAAAGACTTTACCTCCGCGCACTCTCCCGGCTGCATAATCTTCCTGCTGACATTCCGGTCTGTCCTCGACTAACGCTCAAAACAGGCGTATTGAAGGTCCGGCTTCACCTCACCCTCTTTGCACTACACTATCAGGCGGTCATTCTCACAACGCCGTATTCGCTTACGCCCTCCTGCGCTTTCAGGGACGCAGAACGGCTGCAAACGAGGCTGGATTTGCGCTGTAAACGTCATCAGAAGATGATGTTTAAACAGTCTGGCGAGGGGAATTACTGCTTTCAGGGGTGGGTGTACGGCTGTAACTGAGCCTGTATATGCCAGGGTTGCTCTACTACCCATTCGCTTAAAAAATCAATAAAGGCACGCACGCGCTGGCTTACGCCAAGATCGCTGTAATAGACAGCATTGAACGGCATCTCTACCGGTAAACGTTGATCGGCCAGGATCTCCACCAGACTTCCGTCAGCGATCTCTTTATGCACCATATAATCAGAAAGGCAGGCAATCCCATTACCGTCCAGACAAAGCTGCTTGATGGTTTCTCCGCTGTTAGAATCCAGTTCCGAACGGATGATGTAAAGTTCCCCATCGTCACAGGCGATTGGCCAGCGGTTAAGACGTGGCGCATCAATAAAACCGAGACACTGATGATTATCCAGATCGGCTGCGCACACAGGAATACCATATTTCTCCAGATACCCGGGAGAGGCAATAAAGCGGCGATAGCTGGTGAACAGCAGTCGTGCCCGCAGGCCTGAATCGGTAAGGCTGCCTGCCCGAATCGCCACATCGACTTTACGCTCGATGAGATTAATAAAGTTTTCAGATGAAATCAGTGAAAGGGCAATCTCGGGATAGCGCTCCCGAAAAGCTTTTATCATGGGCATCAGGAGATGCAGTATGACAGGAGTGGCGGCATCAATACGTAACAATCCCTTGGGCGCATGACGGCTCTCTATCAACGCGTCTTCTGCGGCCGTCATCACCTGAAGAAAATGCTGAACCTGCTGGAAATAACGTTCTCCTTCCTGCGTTAACGCAAGATTGCGTGTGGTGCGCGTCAGTAAAGCCAGTCCGAGTTTATTTTCCAGTTTTTTGATCGTGCGGCTGACGGCGGAATTGGCCATCTGCAAGGTGTCCGCCGCGCGGCTGAAGCTCCCGTTTTCAACCACGCTGACAAATACTTTGAGTTCTTCAGAAGATGCCTTCATTGTTTCCTTCACGTGAAATAGCGCCTGAGGCCATATACCGCTAATTAAAGCACAGCCTGCCGTTTACCCCCTTGGCGCGGATGGCTTTTTGGTAAAGCGGGCTAAAGAAGACGAAAGCGCCTTTCCGTCAGGCCGGTTATCTTTTTAGTGGAAGAAACGGTCTGCACAGGCCGGATTACGCCATTCGTGACGACAATAAAGTGGGAGGGCGGTCTCGAACAATCGTCGGCATCGATTGAAACTGCGTACTAAAATCCCTATAACAGATAAGTGACATGAATTTCTGAATGATTAGCCAGGCGGGACAGTGCGCAAAAAAACCTATGCGATGAGATATGTAGCCGGACAGCCAGCGGAAAGGATCTTTCCTCCGGGTGCCATGTTTCATCTCGGCCAGGCACTGCCACCGGGTGAGCCACTCCCCGCCGATCCCACTTTGAAAGTATTAGTATGGAATATCTTTAAGCAGCAGCGCGCTGACTGGATGTCCGTGCTGGAAGGGTTTGGTAAGGATGCCCATCTGGTTCTGCTTCAGGAAGCGCAGACGACGCCCGAGCTAATCCGCTTTGCGACCAGTAACTATCTGGCGGCCGATCAGGTCCCGGCTTTAGTGCTGCCTCAGCACCCCTCTGGCGTCATGACGTTAGCTTCTGCTCACCCTGTTTATTGTTGCCCCCTGCGCGAGCGAGAACCCCTGTTAAGGCTCTCAAAATCCGCCTTAGTCACGGCGTATCCGCTTCCCACGGGCGAGATGCTGATGGTGGTGAACATCCACGCGGTAAATTTTAGCCTGGGCGTGGATGTTTACAGCAAGCAGCTCGGCCCCATTGGCGAACAGATTATCCATCATCGCGGGCCTGTCATTATGGCGGGCGACTTCAACGCCTGGAGCCGCCAGCGCATTAACGCCCTCTATCGCTTTGCGCATCAGATGAAACTGGAAGAGGTGATGTTTACCGCCGACCACCGACGTAAAGCCTTTGGCAGACCTTTAGATTTCGTTTTTTATCGCGATATACACGTCAGTGAAGCCTCGGTTCTGGTGACGCAGGCATCCGACCATAACCCGCTTTTGGTTGAGTTCAGTACCATACGATAAAGGTGACATCAGGCAGGAAAGGGCAGAGAGAACGTGGTCACGGGCAGGATGTAGAATCAAACAAGAAAAAAGGCTGACAAATGTCAGCCTTTTCAACGTATCAGGTATCTGGTGTTGCGTTATTCTTAACGAACAACGTGAGCTCGTCACCAGGCTGAATATCTTTTGCGTTACTCACAACACTGTTCCAGCGCATCACGTCTTTGATGTTAACGCCGTGACGACGGGCGATACTGTCAAGAGAATCACCCTTACGAACGCGATAGGTGATGCTGTTGCTATTATCCGCCAGGCTCGTGCCATTCGAACCCACAGTCAGTAACTGACCGGGACGAATACTGGCACTGCGCAGGTTATTTTGCTGCTTCAGTGTGGCCACGCTGACGCCTAACTTATTCGCAATACCGGATAAGGTATCGCCGCTTCGCACTTTGTAGCCCCCCTCATTGCTGGCTTTCGCCAGTTGTGTGGGCTGCACGGCAGAGATATCACCGGAAGCCAGTGAATCACGCAGCTTTGCGACGTTAGACTTCGGCACCAGAATGTAATGTGGCCCATTAGGTGCTGTTGCGCCGCCTTTATAACCGGTATTGAAGCTCTTTAACTTGGTGAGCGACATCCCCGCCATTTCTGCGGCCTGCGTCAGTTTTATCTGCTGACCCACTTCAACGCGTGCCAGAGCACGGTTTTCGTCAGGCGTCGGCAGTTTGATACCGTAACGCTTGTTGTGCTTAAGCAACTCGCTCAAGGCCAACATTTTTGGTACATAAACCGTGGTTTCACGTGGAAGCGAAAGATGCCAGAAGTCGGTAGGCTTACCGCGCGCCTTGTTCTGTTTAATCGCTTTGAGTACCCGTCCTTCTCCGCTGTTGTAAGCCGCCACTGTCAAAAGCCAGTCACCACCAAACATCGTATTAAGACGCTGCATCATATCCAGTGCTACTTTCGTTGAGGCGACAACATCGCGACGACCATCGTAGTAACGGTTCTGTTTTAAACCATAGTTTCGACCCGTACTCCCAACGATCTGCCAGATGCCAGCGGCATTTGCAGATGACGTTGCGTGAGGATCAAAAGCGCTCTCCACTATGGGTAGCAGTACCAGTTCCATCGGCATATTACGTTTCTTAATCTGCTCGACTATCCAGTACATGTACGGCTCTGCCCGTAATGTTACATCGTGGAGATAGCTCTTATTTTTTAAAAACTTTAATTTCTGTTCGCGGATCCGGGCGTTTTCCGGAATCCCCATCTTCAACTCGTCACTAATGAAACGCCAGAGATCATTATCTTCTGCGAGGCCAGTTCCATCTTCCTGCCATCGCGGCGATAAAAGTCGATCACCGTATTTTCCATTTTCACTTTGACCAGCTGAAGACAGACTCTGGGCATGCTGTTCGGGGATATTGGCGTCATTCCGTGATGCCTGACATCCTACCAGCAAGACCGAGGCGAATAATATCGCTTTAGCCTTCATGTGTGTGTCAATAGTTCGCTTAAAAGACGAGCAACTATACGTGACGGTCCTTCACAACACAACCCGAAAAATCAAAAAGCGTCTTTCTTCTCGCGTAGAACAGCAAATGTTTGCCATACGGGCCCAACCCCAGCATCAACGTTTAAAGCGCGTTGTAAATCAGCATCTTGCGTTCGGAGAAATAAATTTATCACACGCTCATGGGCCAGTTTTGTAGGTAAAGTAATGCGGTTTTCGGCCCGTAAGTCCTTAATTTTATGGTATTCAGCCGTTATTTGCGGATCGTGGGGTAAAATTGCCGCAGCAAACTTCAAATTGGATAAAGTATATTCATGCGCACAGCACACTAATGTGTCTTCCGGGAGCGAATTAAGCTTTTGAAAGGATTGGTACATTTGCTCAGAGGTGCCTTCGAAAAGCCGTCCGCAACCACCTGAGAACATCGTATCTCCACAAAAAAGATAAGGTGCACTGTAATATGAGATATGTCCTAAAGTGTGCCCCGGCGTAGCGATGACCGCGAATGACAGGCCCAAAACTTCAACGTTATCTCCTTCACGCACGCATGTTTTTGCCCCTTTATCTGCCGTTTCCTGCGGACCGTAAACGGCAATCTCGGGAAAATGTTCACAGAGCGTTTTCACGCCACCGACATGATCGTTGTGATGATGCGTCAGCAAAATGGCGACAGGCTGCCAGCCATTGGCCTGAATTTTCTCCAGAACCGGCTGGGCTTCACCCGGGTCAACAATCAGGCATTTTCCTTCGTCATCTGTTAACGTCCAGATGTAGTTATCTTGCAGTGCAGGAATGCTGGTAAGATTCATAAATACCTCTCGCTGGTCGTTAAAAGGAAAATGGTAAAGCATGAAGCCCGCCAAGACACGCCAAATCCTGAACGCCCCACGCTCATGGCACGATATGCCATGGGGCATTTACTTTCGCGATGCCCTGACTCAGCAACTTCAGCCTTACCTCGGAAAGCTTTATGGCTTTCATATGCTTAAGCTTGGCAACCTCAGCGCAGAAATCAATACGGAACAGTGCGCGATTTCCCATCAGGTCAGCGTAGGTGTCGAAGGTGAAGGCTTACAGGTCCTGGCGCATCCCACCCAGCTCCCGTTCGAAGCCAAGTCTGTCGATGCCTGTTTACTGGCCCATACGTTATCCTGGAGTCAGGATCCCCACCGGGTATTGCGGGAAGTGGACCGGGTATTGATCGATGATGGCTGGATGATAATCAGCGGCTTCAATCCGTTCAGTCTGCTGGGTATCAGTAAAATAGTACCCGGAATACAGCGTAAAGCGCCCTGGAGCGGGCGCATGTTCAGCCAGATGCGATTACTGGACTGGCTGGGATTGCTGAATTATGAAGTGGTATTTCGTACGCGTTTTCAGGTGTTGCCCTGGCACCGGCAGGGCGGCAGAATGATCAGCGCTCACTTACCTGCTTTGGGGTGCCTGAATATCGTCGTTGCGCGTAAGCGCAGTTTCCCCCTCACGCCGACCAAGGCAAGGATGAGTCTGAGCAAAAGGCCCCTGCCGCAGCCTGTGAATGCGACACGGCAGTTCAGACACGTCAACGATCAGGATTCTGGTTGATAGCCGATATCATCAAAAGCCGGATGGTTTGCGGCATGGCGTGCCAGTTCATCGCAGCGTTCATTCTCCGGGTGGCCCGCATGGCCTTTAACCCACTCCCATTGAATCTGATGGGTGCTGAGCGCAGTATCAAGCCGTTGCCACAGATCGACGTTCTTAACCGGCTTCTTATCGGCTGTTTTCCAGCCGCGTTTTTTCCAGTTATGAATCCATTGCGTAATGCCCTGGCGCACATACTGACTGTCGGTACTCAATACCACGTCACAGGGTTGTTTCAGGGCTTCCAGCGAGACGATAGCCGCCATCAGTTCCATGCGATTATTGGTCGTCAGGCGGTAACCGGCGCTAAATGTTTTTTCATGTTGCCCATAACGCAAAATTGCGCCATAGCCCCCCGGGCCCGGGTTGCCGAGGCAGGAACCATCGGTATAAATTTCTACCTGTTTGCGCATCTCTGGTAGACTTCCTTCTGACAAAACGCCAAGTCTGACATAAAACGAGCCCTATGAGCACTGCAAATAACCGCCAAATCGTTCTCGATACTGAAACCACCGGTATGAATATGATCGGGGTGCATTATGAAGGTCACCGCATCATTGAGATCGGTGCCGTTGAAGTGGTGAACCGTCGCCTGACAGGGAACAACTTCCACATGTATCTCAAGCCCGATCGGCTGGTCGACCCGGAAGCGTTTGGCGTTCACGGTATTGCCGATGAGTTTCTGCTGGATAAACCGACCTTCAGTGAGATTGCCGATGAGTTTCTTGACTACATCCGTGGTGCAGAACTTGTTATTCATAATGCCTCGTTTGATATCGGCTTTATGGATTATGAGTTCAGCAAGCTTGAGCGCGGCATCGAAAAAACGGAAACCTTCTGCAAGATTACTGACAGCCTGGCGATGGCGCGCCGTATGTTCCCCGGTAAGCGCAACAGCCTCGACGCGCTGTGTTCACGTTATGAGATAGACAACAGTAAGCGTACGTTGCACGGCGCACTGCTCGATGCCGAGATCCTGGCCGAAGTCTTTTTAACCATGACGGGCGGACAAACGTCCTTGTCTTTCTCGTCGGAGGAGGATCGCTCGCGTCAGCAGCAGAGCGAAGGCATTCAGCGCATCGTTCGGCCCACATCAGGATTGCGCGTGGTCACCGCCAGTGATGAGGAAATCAGTCATCACGAATCACGGCTGGATCTGATCATGAAGAAGGGGGGCAGTTGCCTCTGGCGCGCCTGAGTCGCAAAGATTTGTGTGTAAAATCAACACCGGGGCGAAAATAGCAGCAAACGGAAGCGGGCAGGGGGAAAACCGTTGACGGCGAGTAATGATGTGATTAATATGCGCCTCGTTCCCGACGGGGAACAAAGCGCGGAGCGGTAGTTCAGTTGGTTAGAATACCTGCCTGTCACGCAGGGGGTCGCGGGTTCGAGCCCCGTCCGTTCCGCCAAATTTTGACGCCATGCTGGTTATCAGCATGGCGTTTTTGCTTTCTGGCTCTGGACGTTTCTCGTCTTCCTCTCAACAGCCGGTTTGCCCGTCACGTTCAGTGTTATCCCGTATTTTGATCTGATGCCCGTCGCACCCAATAAATGCCCCATAAAGGCAGGGTAAGAACGACGTTCCCGCAGCCAGTCCTCACAGAAACGGACTGACTGACAGTAAGCGTGAATCAGTCTTTCTGCATCGCGACGGCACCCGACGGGATTGTCGTATGTTTTTCTGCAACCTGTTTTTCCCGCGCCACCAGCCAGTAGCAGCTCGCCGCCAGCGCCACGCCGATAAACCAGCTAAAGTTGGCGACCTGATGCAGAGAAGGGATAAAGCTAATCACCAGACAAATAGCGACCGAGGGCAGCAGGGCGACAATGGCTTTCGGGTTAAATCCACCGCGATACCAGTAGCGCCCCTGCGGTGTGGCATCGAACAGATCGTCCACAGAAATACGGCCGCCTTTGATCAGGTAAAAATCGGCTAACAGAATGCCAAACAAAGGCCCGATAAACGAACCCAGTACGTCCAGCGTATAGTGAATCAGTTCAGGCGACTGGAACAAATTCCATGGCGTGAGCAGGACCGAACCCACCGCTGCAATCATCCCCCCGGTACGAAAACTGATTTTCTGAGGCGAGCAGTTAGAAAAATCGAAAGCAGGAGACACGAAGTTCGCCACGATGTTGATGCCAATCGTCGCGGTGATCATGGTCAGTAAGCCAATCGCCACGGCTAAATCGCTGCCAACCATGCTCACGGTTTCGATAGGATCGGTGATCATTTTACCAAACAAGGACTGCGTACCCGATACAATCACAACGGTCACGATGGAGAACAGCAGGAAATTGAACGGCAGTCCCCAGCGGTTACCCCGGCGAACCTCACTCATGCTTTTGCCGTAGCGAGAAAAGTCACCAAAGTTCAGCAGCGGGCCTGAGAAGTAAGACACGACCAGTGCCGTTGCCGTAATCATCTGCCAGGTTTGTTCACCGACGGACAGCGATTTGCTGGCCAGCGTAAACGAAATACCGTCGAATCCGGTTTTGTATACAATCCAGCCCGCCAGTGCCAGCATGACGACGTAAACGGCGGGACCAGCGATATCAATAAAGCGCTTAATCGCACTCATGCCGTGCCAGAACACCATCGCCTGCAGAACCCACATCACGCCAAAGCAGTACCAGCCCAGTTGCGATAAGCCAAGCCAGTGGCTGTGCGTCAGGCTTTCCAGCGACGGATAAAACTTCAGCAGCACCAGCATCAGCGCATTCGCCGCCAGCCAGGTCTGAATACCGTACCAGGCAAACGCAATCAGGCCGCGGATCACCGCCGGAATATTGGCGCCAAAGACACCGAATGCCTGGCGGCAAATGACCGCATAAGGCACGCCGGCCATCTGGCTGGGTTTAGCGACCAGGTTGGCGCAGAGCTGAACAATACAGATCCCTGCCAGCAAACACAGCAGCACCTGCCAGCTGGCCAGCCCTAATGTGAAGAAGCTTGCCGCGACCACGTAGCCGCCCATGCTGTGCACATCCGACATCCAGAAGGAAAAGATGTTGTACCACGACCAGTTTTGATGGCGGGTAGGCGCCAGGTCAGCATTACATAGCTTCGGACTGTATGCTTTTCCGGCTTCAGAGGCCGATGTGTTACCCACCGTTGAATGATTTGGCATGAAACCTGCTCCTCTCAAAGACATGAATAAAATAACCTTGTGAAATCACATTGCAGGATCCAGGCCAGATTTGTTTTTTGTATACAAAATTTATTTTTCACGTATACGATAAGTGATGCAATGATGTTTACCGGAGCGGGTGATGAAGAGTGAAACAGGCCAGAGAACGGCGGCCGAGCTGCATGATAAAGATGAACCTATCTATCAGGCGTTAATGAACGCCATTGTCGAACATCAACTGCCGCCCGGCAGCAAATTGCCGGAAGAAGCGCTTTCAGAGGTCTTTGGCGTGAGCCGCACGGGCATCCGTAAGGTCTTGCAGCGCCTTGCTGCGGTGCAAATGATCACGCTCACGCCCAAACGTGGTGCACATGTCGCCACACCGGGCGTGGAGGAAGCGCGGGATATTTTCCGCACCCGAAGCCTGCTTGAGTGCGGCAATCTTTCTGCGGTGCTGGAACATCTGCAGGCACCGCACCTGGCCGGGCTCACGGCCCTGGTTGAGCAGGAAAAAGAGGCGATTGCCCGGCATGACGGGCCGGCGGCGATTCGTCTGTCCGCGGCCTTTCATATCCAGTTGCAGGCGATTTCGGGCAATCAGGTATTAACGGATTTGGTGACGCAACTGGCCCAGCGATCGTCGCTGGTGATTGCCACCTGGGGCGCGCCCTGGCAGCGCGGTTGTCGCTGTGACGATCACGGCCAGTTACTCCAGCGACTCCGGGAAAAAGACCTGGTGTCACTGACCGCCTCGCTGCAGCACCATTTTGAACACATCGTTGCCAGCCTCCATTTTGAGCGCGGAGGCGAAACACTACCGGATTTTTCCCGACTGTTTGCCGGGCATAAAGGAGCCGTATCATGAGCCTGATTCAGGTTATCAATCCCAATACCAGTCAGGCGATGACCGAAACCATCGGTCAGGCGGCCCGCGCGGTGGCCGCACCTGGAACGGACATTATTGCCGTTTGCCCTTCGCAGGGCGTGCCGTCGATTGAAGGGCATTTTGATGAGGCGATAGCGGCGATCGGCGTGCTGGAACAGGTGAAGCTCGGCAAAGCGCAGGGCGTCAGTGGCCATGTGATTGCCTGTTTTGGCGATCCTGGCTTGCTGGCGGCACGCGAACTGGCCAGCGGGCCGGTCATCGGTATCGCGGAGGCGGCCATGCATACCGCCACATTGGTGGCAACGCGTTTTTCAATTGTCACGACGTTGCCCCGCACGCTGGTCATCGCACGCCATTTACTTCAGCAGTACGGTTTTACGCACCATTGTGCCGCTTTACATGCTATTGATTTACCCGTGCTGGCGCTGGAAGACGGCAGCGGCGTGGCGCAGGAGAAAGTGCGCCAGCGCTGTATCCAGGCAAAGCGGGAAGATGGCTGTGGCGCCATTGTTTTAGGCTGTGGGGGCATGGCAACGCTGGCCGCGTCGCTGACAAAAGAGCTGGAGATGCCGGTGATTGATGGCGTCAGCGCCGCCGTTAAGATGGTGGAATCGCTGGTGGCGCTGGGTTTTGGCACCAGTAAACAAGGCGATTTAGCTTATCCGCTACATAAACCGCTCTCAGGTGTCTTTCAGCACCTAAACTAAGCAGATGTTCCCGTTCAACGACAGGATGCAAGTGATGACTGAAAGCCAGGATAAAAAAACCTACAGCTTCAATAAGAATTACCCGCGTGACCTGATCGGTTACGGTGGAAAGCCTCCACATGCGCGCTGGCCAAAGAAAGCGCGCGTCGCGGTGCAGTTTGTACTCAACTATGAGGAAGGGGCAGAAAACAACGTTTTGCACGGCGACACGGGTTCAGAACAGTTCCTGTCTGACATCATTGGGGCGGCCAGTTATCCGGATCGGCATATGTCGATGGAATCCCTGTACGAGTATGGATCCCGCGCCGGTTTCTGGCGCATTCACAATGAGTTTCAGAAGCGCGGACTGCCCCTGACCGTGTTTGGCGTCGCGATGGCGTTGGCGCGCCACCCGGACATCGTGGACGCCATCAAACAGGCGCAGTATGACGTGGTCAGCCACGGCTGGCGCTGGATCCACTATCAGGGCATTGATGCTAAAACCGAACGTCAGCACATGCAGCAGGCGGTGGATGTGTTAACGGACCTGTTTGGCAAAGCGCCCACAGGCTGGTACACCGGACGCGACAGCCCCAATACGCGGCGGCTGGTGGTGGAACAGGGCGGCTTCAGTTATGACAGCGACTATTATGGGGATGATTTGCCATTCTGGACTCAGGTCACCTGTCAGGACGGTACGGTAAAACCCCATCTGATCATTCCTTACACGCTGGAATGCAACGATATGCGCTTTGCCTCGCCCCAGGGTTTCAATACCGCAGAGCAGTTCTTTACCTATCTGCGCGATACGTTCGACGTGCTGTATGAAGAAGGCGAAACCGCGCCCAAAATGATGTCGGTGGGGATGCACTGCCGCCTGTTAGGTCGCCCGGGAAAATTCCGCGCCTTGCAAAATTTCCTCGACCACATTCAGCAGCATAAAGATGTGTGGATTTGCACCCGGCAGCAGATTGCCGATCACTGGATAAAAACCTACCCCGCGCCAGAGGCGTAATCTCCCGGCGGCAAGCGCGTGACAGCAAAAGGATGTCGCCACGCGCTGCCCCGGTTTCCGGCATTGTCGTCCGCACGGCCCCGCTCAGTCACATAACGTGGGATCGGCCTCAATCATCAACTGCTTCATCTCTTCGAAATGCCGCAGAGAGAAGTCGGGGATGCCTTCCCAGTCACGGGCCGTTTTTTCCGCGACCTCGTCGCTCAGCACCTTCAACGGTTGCCCGGTAGACCAGACGGTGACCAGAATCTGGCAGGCCCGCTCCAGTGTCCAGATATCATCATAGGCCTCGCCCACCGTCTGGGCGGTAACCATAACGCCGTGATTACCCATCAACAGACGACGCTTATCGGTCAGCAGGCTGGCCAGTCGGGCGCCTTCCTCCTGAGTGTCTGCCATGCCCCCGTACAGGGTATCCACCGCGATACGGTTGAAGTAGCGCGCACTGTTTTGATCGACAGGCGGAATGTGTGGCTGCGCCAGACAGGCGACGCTGGTGGTGTAAACCGGATGCAGATGCATCACGACCCGGGTTTCTGGCAGCCGCTGATGAATTTGCCCATGGATCGACCAGGCGGTGGCGTCTACATCGTCCCGCTCTCCACAGGCGGTATCTTCTGCATTAAGCAGCAGCAGGTCGCTGGCGCGAAGCCGTGAAAAGTGTTTCCACTTTGGGTTCATCAGAAACTGCTTACCATCCGGTGAAACGGCGGCACTGAAATGGTTCGCTACCGCCTCATGCATGCCCAGGTGGGCAATAATGCGAAAGGCCGCCGCCAGATCGATACGGGTCTGCTCTTCAAAAGAAAGCGCCATATTCGCTCCTGAAAATGAACGCGTGACGGGCACGCGTTTGAGATTAAGGTTTTGGCATCAGGGTGTTGAGATCGTCGGCTGTTGGCGCTTCAAAATGGTATTTTTTGAGCAGCGCGGCATATTCAGGCGTTTTACTGAAGGTAGCCAGCGCAGCGACCAGGGCTTTTTTCACCTCCGTATTGTCCTTCTTCACGCCAAAACCGTTTAACACCGGATAGATAAGTGTCGTGGAGGAAATCTGAATACGGTCGCCCAGCTTTTGCACCACGCCACGCGCCACGGCGGCATCGGTAATCTGTGCTTCGACCGCATGGGAGAGCATCGCCTGCGTTGTCTGCGGATCGGTCGAATATTCGCTAATCGCGATGGGGGGTTTACCGTTTTTCACACAGTAGTCGTCAGACAGTTTGTGTAACTGCTGCAACCACGACGTGGCGCCCATCGAACCGATTTTATGGCCGCAGAAATCTTCAGGCGTTTTGGGTTGGTAATCGCTTCCCTTCAACGACAGGATAGCTTCGCCGCTTTTCAGATAGGGAATCATGTCGATCACTTTCATGCGATCGGCGGTGATGTACATCGACGAATTAGTCATATCAAACCGGTTACTCTGCAAGCCGGTAATCAGGTTAGGGAAACGGGTATCAATGTTAACGGCCTGACGGCCCATCACTTTGGCCAGACCATCAAGAAATTCAATGTCAAAGCCGGCGGGTTTATTATCCTTCATGTACTCATACGGAAAGAAGGTCATATCCGATCCGGCGATAATTTTGCCGGGTTGTAAAAAGGCTGAGGCGTTAAAGGACGCCAGTACAGCGCCTGCGGCAAGCAGACTTAACACGTAGGTTTTCATCATTATTCTCTCTCTGAAAAATGCCATCAGACGTTGGCAAGATCTTTACCGGCCTGTTGAACAAAAAACGAAGCACCGCGCGGTTTCTGCGGCAGGCGGAAGGCGTTTGCGGTGCTGCGGATCATGCCGCTCTCCTGACCGTAAACCAGCGTGCCCGCATCCGGGCTGGGTAACGGGTTTTCACCGAACGGCAGTGCATCTTCAGCGGCGTACACGGCGATAAACAGTGTGCGCGGCCATTCGGTTTCATTGGGACTGGAGGCGTGCAGCAGTCGGGTATGCATAAAGCACACAGAACCCGAGGGACCAAAACAGGCGGTAGGTTGCTGGCACTGTTCTTTCACCACTGCGGGATCAACGGCACCGGTAAAGCGGCCACCCTGCCAGTGTGAATAAAGCGGCCCCTGATGGCTGCCCGGCACCACGTTCAGCGGACCATTTTCCGGTGTGACCTCACTGACCATCAGCAGCGCGGTCACGATATCGTCGTTGCTGTGCGGGGTGAACAGGAAATCCTGGTGCCACTCCACTTTCGTTGCGGTATGGGGCAGTTTCGAGTTGATCTTACTGTGATGATAGCGTGCACCGCTGCCCCCGATTAACTGTCCGGCAATCTGCGCCATACGTGACTGCAGTGCCGCATGGCGATAGGCGGCAGAGATATCGTTCGGTGAGCTGACGCGGCGCAAAGAAGGATGATCGGCACGGTGATCGCTCTCAATATCGAAACGCGGACGCCCATCCTGCGTATCGCCCCAGGGCGCATTCTGGCTGCGGCTTTCCTCAACCCACTGGTCAAAGTCGTGTTGTAGCGCTGCGATTTCATCGCTTGTCAGGACATTTTCAACTACCAGAAATCCCTGCTGGTGATACTGATCTACCTGCCACTGTTCAATCATGGTCGTGCCCTCGTGATTAATACATCGTTACGCCAGCGAGACATCCTTCAGAAAAGCTTCCACGCGCGGATGCTGGCCATCGCGTAGAGCCTGCGGCGCGTCGTCACAGACCACGCGTCCTTTTTCCATAAAGACAATCCGGTCAGACACCTTGAAGGCAAAGTTCATCTCATGGGTCACGATCACCATGGTGATGCCCTCGCTTGCCAGGGCTTCAATGACCTGAAGCACTTCATTCACTTTTTCGGGATCCAGCGCAGAGGTGGGCTCATCGAACAGCATGATTTGCGGACGCATCATCAAGGCACGTGCGATAGCCACGCGTTGCTGCTGACCGCCGGAGAGCTGATGAGGGTACTTCCACGCATGGTCGAGCATGCCGACTTTAAAAAGCAGCGCAGCAGCCTGCTGTTTTAATACCGCGGCAGGCGCGAGCTTGTGATAGCGAGGCGCCAGCAACAGGTTGTCCATAACGCTGAGATGACTGAACAAATTAAAGCTCTGAAAGACCATCCCGATATTAAGACGATGCTCTGCATGCTCAACGAAGCGTGGCTTGCGTTGCTCTCCCTGCTGACTGAGATGAATAAAGGGTTTTCCGTTAATACGAATTTCACCGTTATCGATCTGCTCCAGACCATTAAGCAGGCGAATCAGCGTAGTTTTTCCTGAACCTGAAGGCCCGATTACGGAAACCACTTCGCCAGGATGGATCTGCAGGTTAACGGCGCCCAGCACTTCAACATTGTTGTAAGCCTTGTGCAGACGCAGGGCCTGCAACGCTGGTCCGCTGGCGTGAAACGCCTGACGGACAGGATTCACCGCTGCGCGTTGTGCGAGTTCGAAAAGATGTGCATCAGGTTTGCCGGACGGTTGGCGTTGTGTCACGTCCAGATAGCGCTCCAGCTGTTTCAGCAGGAAGTCAAAGACGGTAACGATCAGCACGTAATAGAAGGCGACCGCCGCCATGGTTTCCATGACCAGAAAGTTTTGCGAGTAGAGTCGCTGGCCGACCATCAAAATTTCGGTAAGCGAGATAACAGAGACCAGTGACGTCAGCTTCACGATCGCGATGTATTCATTCGCCAGTGCCGGTAAGGCCACACGCAGTGCCTGCGGGATAATGATGCGCCACTGAATGCCTGCATAGCGTAATCCCAGTGCCCGGGCAGCCTCGCTCTGGCCTTTGGGAATCGCCAGCAGCCCGCCACGGTGAATCTCTGCGATATAGGCGCTTTCACACATGGTCAGCGCAATAAATCCTGCCCAGAATGGATCGCTCAGTACCGTCGACGTGGCGGGCAATGCCTGAGGCAGGTTATAAACAAAGATCAGCAGCACCAGCAAAGGCAGGCTGCGAAAGAGCCAGATATAAAACCGGGCCGGCAGCGTCAATAAGGGATGGCGCGACTGCTTGGCCAGCGCCAGGATAAATCCCGCAATAATGCTCGTTCCCCAGGTCAGCAGGCTCAGTTTGATGACAGTCCATGTCGCCAGCCAAAAATTAGCGTCGCTAAACAGACTGAACATATAGTTCCAGTTAAATGTCATGGGCTTGCTCACATTAAACAGAAGGGGTGAATAATTCTGTAATTCACTATGGCGGCAGGACGGGAACGATAGCAATTAGTAATTTGCTGGCTTCTGATTTTAAAAAAACTATCCAACTGTTATATCCCTTTTTAAACGGTGTCTTTTTAACAGTGCAGGGCAATAATTAACGTATTCTTTCCCTGTTTGCGCTTATTTAGGGCAGCACGCTGATCATTGCGACGCAGGGTGAGAGTTATTGGTGCAATTTCTTTTTGATGATTACGTTTCTGCCAGACGTAAAAAAACAGATGGAATGGCGTTAATACATAAACGGCGTTCAGGTTGAACGGGCAGGTAAGTGGCACAGCATTTGCAGTGCTGCTTAGGCCGGAACGAAGCAAGGTGTCTTGCTGACTATAAAAAACAGAGGTAACGCCATGAGTCGCTTTACACTTAAACAGCTCAGATATTTCGTCGCCGTGGTGGAGACGGAAAGCATTGCGGAAGCCTCGCGTCAGTTGCATATCGCCCAGCCCTCCATTTCCGTTTCCATCAAAAACCTGGAGGACGCCTTCGATCAGCAACTGCTCATCCGCCATCACGCACAAGGTGTTTCGCTGACGCCTGGCGGCCGCCGTTTTTACGAAAAGGCGCAGGAGCTGCTACGTCTGACACACGAGTTTGAGCAAAACTCACGTGCAGATAACACCCTGATTTCAGGCACCATTGCGGTGGGATGTTTTGAATCTGCGGCGCCGCTGTATATGCCCAAACTGATAGCCGGGTTTAAAAAACACTATCCGGATATTACCATTGAACTGTACGACGGCGAGCAGCATGAACTGATGCATGGACTCCATCGCGGACGTTTTGATCTGGCTTTTCTCTACGATCTCGAGCTGGATAACACCATTCAAAAAACCACGTTAAACGCCCCGCATAAACCTTACGCACTCCTGCCGGTAAACCATCCACTGGCACAAAAATCCCTGGTCACGCTGCGTGAGCTGAGTCAGGAACCTATGATTTTGCTGGATGCGGTACCCAGCAGGAATTACTTCATCAATATTTTCAAAAGCAAAGGGTACCACCCGCAGGTAGCCTACAGTTCGCCCTCCATTGAAATGGTGCGTTGCATGGTAGGACAGGGGCTGGGGTTTTCAGTTCTGGTCACACGCCCCTGCACTGATGTGACTTATGACGGTGAAAAGCTGGCGCAGATTGATATTGAAGATGATATGGAAGCCTCGACGTTAATCATGGCCTGGTTAAGTCATAATGAACCGACGCGACCGACAAAACTTTTTATGGACTATTGCCAGAATAGTGCGTTGGGGCCCACCGTGTAAAAAGTGCCGCGCAATTACCGTGCTGTTTGGTAAGAAAAAGAAATGTATTTGCGGTAAATCTCATCGGCTAATTTCGCGCTTTATTCGCTGAGTGGCTTTAATAACCGGGCACGTATCTTCTGCTTATTAATTTCTTATTCAGATATTAGCTTTATAATATTTTACCCATTCATCTGCCTCAAATAGTCTTGGCGCTGGCGCGTGTCAGGAACACGTCATTAAAACGTCGGGCTTGAGGATGATGGAATGACAATATCAGAGCAAGAAACAGATACCCTGGTGATTGGGGCAGGGCAGGCCGGCATCGCCATGAGCGAGCATCTGGGGCGGCTCGGCATTCCGCATTGCGTGCTGGAAAAAAATCGTATTGCCGAAGCGTGGCGGACCCGGCGCTGGGACTCGCTGGTCGCCAACGGCCCGGCCTGGCACGATCGGTTTCCCGGCATGACTTTTCCGGGGCAGGATCCTGACAGCTTTGTGCCTAAAGAACAGATTGCTGACTATTTTGAAGCGTATGTGCAGCAGATCGAGGCGCCTGTCAAAACGGGCGTCGAAGTCATCAGCGTGGTACCGCGTGTCGGGCGCAGCGGGTTCGACGTCTCAACCTCCGCTGGTCCGATCGTTGCCCGGCGCGTAGTCGTCGCCACAGGGCCTTTTCAGAAGCCTGTGATTCCCGCCATTGCGCCCACGGATACACGGTTCACCCAGTTACATTCGGCGGACTACCGTAACCCGCAACAACTGCCTGAAGGTGGTGTGCTGGTTATCGGCGCGGGCTCGTCAGGGGTGCAGATTGCCGATGAGCTTAAGCGTGCAGGAAAAGACGTGTGGCTCTCCGTTGGTCCCCACGATCGTCCGCCTCGCCGCTATCGCAACCGGGACTTTTGCTGGTGGTTAGGAGTCCTTGGCCTGTGGGATGCGGCAGCCAGCCAACCGGGGAAAGAACACGTCACCATCGCGGTCAGCGGCGCGCGCGGCGGGCATACCGTCGACTTTCGCAAACTGGCGGAGCAGGGCATCAACCTGGTCGGATTGACGGAGCGCTTTTCCGGCGAGGTCGTGACCTTTAAACCCGATCTGGCGCAAAACATTGCCGCAGGCGATGAAAACTATTTATCCCTGCTGGATGCGGCCGATGCCTGGGTTGAACGCCATGGCCTGAATTTACCTGAGGATCCGGCCGCACGCACCTTTCTGCCCGATCCGGAAAGCGTCTCGCATCCTGTGCAGTCGCTCAATCTGGTCCGCGCAGGGATCACGACGCTCATCTGGGCGACAGGCTATGCCACGGATTATACCTGGCTGAAGGTTAACGCCTTTGACGAGAAAAACAGACCTCTCCATCAACGCGGCGTCTCCCCGGAGTCCGGACTCTATTTCCTCGGGCTGCCCTGGCAGTCGCGCCGCGGCTCCTCGTTTATCTGGGGCGTGTGGCATGACGCAAAGTATGTTGCCGACCATATTGCTATCCAGCGCCAGTATCAGGATTACCGTGCCGCGTCAGAAAACTGAACCAGGAGACTGCTGTTATGCCAACCCATACTCGTATTCGGATGTTTAACACCAAAGAAACGTACCCTAATCAAACGCTGGACAACGATCTCTGCCAGGCCGTACGTGCAGGTAACACAGTGTACCTGCGCGGCCAGGTCGGCACTGACTTCGACGGTAATCTGATTGGCCTGGGCGATCCGGCCGCGCAGGCGGCGCAGGCGATGAAAAATGTGAAGCAACTGCTGGAAGAGGCGGGGAGCGATCTGTCGCATATTGTCAAAACCACCACGTATATAGTCGACCCGCGTTATCGCGAACCGGTCTACCGGGAAGTCGGAAAGTGGCTAAAAGGTGTTTTCCCCGTCTCAACAGGGCTGGTGATTTCGGCTCTGGCACAGCCGCAGTGGCTGATGGAAATTGATGTCATTGCGGTGATTCCGGATGACTGGAAATGTGGAGCAGACCAATGACCTTATCAGTGACAGCACGGTGTGAAGAAACCGGTCAGCTCGGCATCGCTATCAGTTCATCCAGCATTGCGGTAGGCGCGCGCTGTCCCTGGCTCCACGCCGGCGTGGGTGCCGTATCCAGCCAGAATATTACGTTGCCCTCTCTGGGGCAGCAGATTCTGTTGCATCTGGATCAGGGCAGCGATCTGAACGTGGCGCTAAAGCGGGCGCTGGCTGGCGACAGATTCAGTGATTACCGCCAGGTCGCCGCGATTGATATTCAGGGTAACACGGCGTTTTTCAGTGGCAGCAAGACGCTGGGTATCTGGAGCATGGCCGAAGGAAAAAACTGTATCGCCGCAGGCAATATGCTGGCGAACAAAGGCGTAACGGCATCCATGTGCGCAGCCTTTGAAGCGGCCTCCGGTGAACTGGCCAGTCGGCTGCTTGCCGCCCTTCAGGCCGGCGTGGCGGCAGGCGGAGAAGCCGGGCCGTTACATTCAGCTGCGCTCAAACTTGTGGATGATTATCCCTGGCCGCTGGTGGATCTGCGCATCGACTGGACCGGGCACGACCCTGTCGGGCAGTTGACACAACTGTGGCTTGCCTATGAACCCCAGATGGAAGCCTATGTCACGCGCGCGCTGGATCCGCGTGAGGCACCGGCCTATGGTGTGCCCGGCGATGAATGAGACGTTACGGGCGCTTCTGGCCTCTCTGCTGGCCTTTGACACAACCAGTCGGGTGTCAAACCTGGCCCTGATCCAGTTTATTGACGACTACCTGACTGACAGAGGCATAACGACGCAGTGGCTGTATGACGACAGCGGTAAAAAAGCCAATCTGTATGCGCGTCTGGGGCCGGAGGGCGAAGGCGGCGTTATGCTGTCAGGGCATACGGACGTGGTGCCGGTTGAGGGGCAAAACTGGTCCGTGCCGCCTTTCGCCCTGACGGAACGTGACGGACGATATTACGGTCGGGGAAGCGCCGATATGAAAGGCTTTATTGCCTGCGTGCTGGCCATGCTGGATGCGTTTCTTCAGCAGCCCCTGCGCATGCCTTTGCATCTGGCGTTTTCCTGTGACGAAGAGGTGGGGTGCCTGGGCGTGCGCTCGCTGGTGGCGATGCTCAATGCCTCACCGGCAAAACCGGCGATGTGTATTGTGGGTGAGCCGACCGCCATGCAGCCGGTTTACGGACATAAGGGAAAACGGGCGGTGCGCTGTCGGGTGCAGGGCCACGCCTGCCACTCTGCCTATACGCATCAGGGCGTGAATGCGGTTCACTACGCCGCCCGGTTAATTGCGCATCTTTTGCAGCAGGAAGAAGCGTTAAAGCAGCAACGTGACGAACGGTTTGAACCGCCTTACAGCACGCTGCAGATTGGCACGATTCAGGGCGGGACAGCACTGAATATTGTTCCTGAGACCTGCCAGTTTGATATGGAGTGGCGAACGCTGCCTGGTACGGATGCTCAGGCGCTGTATGACAGCGTACGCCACTTCGCCGAAGCAGAACTGGTGCCTGAAATGCAGCGCACTGAACCGTTGTGCAACATTACCTTTCAACCACTGAGCGATTACCCCGGCTTATTGACCGATCCGCAGACCGACTTTGCCCGCTGGCTGGCGCAGTGGAGCGGACATAACGACTTCGCTACGGTCGCCTTTGGCACCGAAGGGGGATTATTTGACGAGATTGGGGTAGCCACGTTGGTCTGCGGGCCGGGAAGCATGGAACAGGGACACAAAGCAGATGAGTTTGTCAGTCTTGAACAGCTTGAACGCTGTATGGCAATGCTACAAAACCTGCGTCAGTGGATGGCGGTAACGTCCACCAATAAAGCCACGCAGGGTAGAGCGCGCCGCGCGGCCAGATGATCGGCAAAAACGTTTGCGGGTGCGGTTTACAACCGGCCGTAAAACGTCAGGCGGGCCGTTTCCGACAGGGCGATGCCGGGCGCGGTATTGTAGGCCAGCACCGCCAGCATGCGCGTGACGTCGCCTTCTGTGGGCGTCACGCGATGCAGTGAATTTCGCCCACGAAACAGTACCAGGTCACCGGCATCCATAGCCAGTTCATCGACGGGGTGCTGTTCATCGAGCACGGCGGCCACGCCCGCGTAATTCATTTCGCCCGCATCAGCATCCCGCAGGTCTTTCACATACTGAAACCGTCCACCGCCCAGCGGTTTCTGCACCAGCAACGTGATGGCAAACGAGGAGTTATCAAAATGCCACCCCAGCTCTTTATCCTGTGGCGCATAGTGCAGGTTAATCGAAGACAACGGGTCGGCGTAGGGATACAGCGCCTCTTCGTCCAGCACTTCGCATAAGAAAGACTGAAACAGCGCATCGTCATACAACTGACGCAGCGGGGAATCCGCTGCAATCATATCGTCCGTAATGCACCCTTTGGTGCTGTTCACTTCGCGGTTGCGTGGATGGCTGTCGCTGAAGCCGGCATCCGTTTTCATCAGGTAAACGTTGTGCTGACTGACAGTGTAATAAGCCCGATCGCGCTGCGCATTGCCTTCTGCGACGATGGCCTGCAGGGCGGCAGGCTGCAAAAAATGACGCAACACCAGCGCGCCGTGTTGATTAAGTTGCCTGCGACAGTCTTGACGCCAGGCGTGGTCGGTCAGAGGATGTAAGTCAGTACGTACCAGGGCTTTGGGCATCGTCGCGGTCTCATAATGAAGGGATGAATTGTCACACTAGCCTGCCCGGCATCAGCTGAATACCAATAAATCGTTAATACCCTGATAAGGAATGCTTAATGCCCAACCCGCCATCGCGCCTGCCTAAAATCAACGTGATTCAGTCATTTAAAGTGGCTGCGGAAACCGGCAGCCTGACCAGGGCCGCGGCACAGCTGGCCTTAACCCCTGCGGCGGTGAGTCAGCAAATTCGCCAGCTTGAAGATCATCTTGGCTGCGTCCTGTTTTTACGTACGCAACAGGGCGTGATGCTGACGGAGACGGGCAAGCAGTATCTTCGCTATGTCACGGAAGCCTTTGCGGTTCTCCAGCTTGGTCAGCGTAACATAGGACGCACTGAGACCGCCGCACAGCTTACGCTTTACACGCTGCCGGCGCTGGCGTCGAAATGGCTGTTGCCACATCTGTGCCGCTGGCGTGAACGCTGTCCGGATGTCAGTCTTTCCTTACATGGCACGCACGCGGAGGTGGATTTTGCTCAAACGCCGGCCGACTTTGTGATGTGTTTCGGCGAGGAGGCGTATCCCAGACTGAATAAAGCGTATCTGTTTCATGATGAGGTGCTCCCGGTCGCCAGCCCGCGGCTGATCGACGCCTTTTCCCGCGAGGATCTGTTACGGCATGCGCCGCTGATTCATCTCGACTGGGGCAAAGAAGGGCGCTTTTTGCCAGACTGGTCGGGCTGGTTTGAGGCGAAAGGAATGGCTGTGCCAGCAGCTCGTCCAGCCATGACCTTTAACCTGACCTCGCTGGCGATTGATGCCGCCGTGGCCGGCGCTGGTGTGCTGCTGGGACAGCGCCGGATGATCGCCCAGGCGCTGGGCCGGGGCGAACTGGTCATTGTTGATGCGCTCGCGTTGCCGCTCAGCAAGCCCTATTATCTGGCCTGGCCGAATCGCACGCTGAACCAGCCTGGCGCAGAGGCAATGATCGCCTGGTTAGGCGAGCTCGCCGCCCTGTAGGGCGGCGTAGGGGTTGCAGTTGAGCGCTTTCGCGGCGTGAAGCGTTAGACTCAGGCCTCCCGGCCTTAACATATGACTGCTCCGCCGGGCTTAGCTCATCAGACTGACCTGCGCTGCTACGATGCGCCAGCCCTGCGGAAACTTCACCCAGGTCTGTTGCTGACGGCCAATTTTCTCCGTGCCCGCCCGGGTAAATTCGGTGCTGCACACCGCATACGCGTCACCAAACGTGGTGATCACCGTATTGCGCAGCGTGCGGTCCAGCCCCGCCGACGGTCTTGCCGCGCGAAACGCGCGGATTTCATCAATGCCGTACAGGTTCTCGCCAGCGCCTAAGCGCACGGTCCGCGGATCGTGCCAGAACAGCTCATCCAGGACGGCAATGTCGTTGCCCGTCAGCGCCTTTTCATAACGGTAGAACGCGGCGGTAACGGCGTTCAGCACCTCGGGAAGATTAATCGCGTCAGTATTCATTGTGCTCCTGCCCTGCGGGTGGGCGAAAATGTCAGTCCTTGTTGTTCAAGGGCACAGGCTGCGCGTAAGACAGCCTGTTCGTTAAAGGGGGCGCCAATTAACTGTACGCCAATCGGTAAACCGCTCGCCGTCGTCATCGGCACAGTACAGACGGGAAGTCCAAGGAAGGAGATCGGCTGCGTCAGCATGCCCATGCTGGCCTTCGTCGGCAGATTCTGCCCGTTAATGGCAATCGTTTCCTGACCAATTAACGGCGCGCTACATGGCGTGGCAGGGGCGATAAGCACATCGTACTGCGCAAACAGCGGGACGACCTGCTGCTGAAAGTGGCGGCGGAAGCGCTGGGCCTGAACATACCATGCCGCGGGCAGCATCGCACCAGCCAGCAGGCGTTCACGCGAATGGGGCTCAAACAGGTCGGGCTGCTGACGCAGCGCAGGCAGGTAATGATTGCCGCCTTCAGAGGCGGTCATAATAAAGGCGGCCGAGCGCGCTAACTCAGCCTCCGCGATTACCACGTCGTCCTGAGCCTGTAACGCCTGCGCCACCTGTAATTGCGCCGCGCGGGCATCATCATTACACCAGGTCGAAAAGAAGCCGCCCAGTACGGCGCAGCGCAAATCCTGTGCACCGTTTTTCAGCTGCGGTAAGGTGGCTGCCAGCGGGCGATCGGCCTGGAAGGCATCCGTGCTGTCGTGCCCTTGCAGCAGATCGTAAACCAGAGCCAGATCGTCCACCCGACGGGCAAAGGGACCGATATGATCCAGACTGGCGACAAACGGATGGCTGCCGCTGCGGGATAAGCGGCCAAAAGTCGGTTTCAGGCCAGAAATCCCACACAGGGAAGCCGGGACGCGGATTGAGCCGTTGGTGTCCGTCCCCAGCGAGAAAGGCACCAGTCCCGCTGCCACGGCGGCGGCCGAACCGCCGGATGAGCCGCCAGCAATGCGCGCCAGATCATGCGGGTTGTGCGTCGCCCCGTAGTGGGTATTTTCGGTGGTAAAACCGTAGGCATAGGCATCCATGTTGACCATGCCGGAAAGCAGGGCACCGGCCTGCTGAAGTTGGGTGATGGCAAAGGCATCCCGGGTTGCGGCCGGACGCTGACGAAACAGTCTGGCCCCCGCCAGGGTAGTGTACCCCTGCACGTCAAACAGGTTTTTTACCGCATAGGGAATGCCCGCCAGCGGCGGCAAGGTCTCGCCGCGCAGGCGTTGCTTGTCTATCGCATCCGCTTCCTGCACCATCCGCGTTGCGGTGATATCCGTCCAGGCATTAAGCTGCGGATTCTGTTTCTCAATCGCGGTCAGTGTCTGCTCCGCCACTTCACGGGCGCTGATATCACCGTGCTGAATCGCCTGCTGAAGTGCCTGAATGGAAACCTCGTCTGGTCTCATGCTTTGTACACTCCTGCGACTTCGAGCCGGTCGTCCAGCGGATAAGCCATCAACGGGGCCGCCATATCGGCAATGCGCGTCATCTGTTGTAGCAGGGCGACACGGCGATCTTCGTCCAGTTCCACGTTCAGGATTTGCTCCATTTGGGCAATATAGGCTGCCCAGTCACTCTGATTCATGATTTACTCCTGTCAGAAACCGGCGGCGCTGCCGTTGCTGCGCGGATCGCTTGCGCCTTCAAACATACCGTTGTTGTGACGAACAATGGCACCTGCATGGCCGACGGCCTCACTGTAGGCCGGCAGCGACTCCACGTCATGTCCTAACGCACGTAGCGCCTCCAGGGTGTCGGGCGCGAAGCGACTTTCCAGTTTGAGCGAGTCCGACAGCTGGCCCCAGGTCCGCCCCAGCAGCCAGCGAGGTGCGCTAACGGCCTGCTGCAGCGGCAGGCGCTGAATAACATGGCGGGTAAAAATGGCTGCCTGAGTTTGCGGCTGGCCATCGCCGCCCATGGAGCCGTATACCATGGTGCGACCATCCTTCAGGCGTGCGGCGGCAGGATTCAGCGTATGGAAGGGTTGTTTACCGGGCGCCAGCGCCAGCATATGGTCGGGATCGAGGCTAAAAGCCGCGCCCCGGTTTTGCCAGACAAGTCCGGTGCCGGGCACCACTACACCGCTGCCAAACTCATGATAAATACTTTGGATAAAGGAAACGGAAAGCCCGCTGCTGTCCATCACGCCCATCCAGACGGTATCGCCAGGCCCGCGACCGGTTCCCCAGGGCGCGGCGCGATCATCCTGAATCTGGCTGGCGAGGGTGGCGAGGGTTTCGCCGTCAAGCAGTGCCTGCAGATCCTCAACCACATGGCGGGGATCGGTAATATGCTGATCCCGAAGGGCAAACGCTTTTTTGGTGGCTTCGACGATACGGTGGATCGTTTGCACCTCATCTGCGTTCGCCATGTCCAGATGATCCGTGATGCCCAGTATGGCCAGCGACACCATACCTTGTGTCGGTGGCGTGATATTCCAGATATCGCCTTCGCTGTGGCGAATATGGAGCGGCGTGACGCGGCGAGCCCGTTGCTGCTGTAAATCCGCCAGGGTGATGGGAATGCCCAGATTGACCATTTCTTCCGCAAGGTGCTGTGCCAGCGTGCCGCGATAAAAACTGTCCAGACCTTCTTCGCTCAGCAGGCTCAATGTACGTGCTAAATCAGGCTGGGTGAAACGGCTGCCTTCCGCTGGCACATCGCCGTCCGGTAAAAACGTGGCGGCAAAGCCAGGCAGATGCTGTAGCTCGTCGCGCTTCGTCCGCGTCGCTGCGGCTTGTGAGGCGGTGACGGGAATGCCATCGGCAGCATAGCGAACAGCATCGCGGAGTAAGCGCGGTAAAGGCAGGGTGGTTCCCCCCAGTTCTGCGGACAGGTCCAGTGCCGCCTGCCAGCCGCTCACCGTGCCCGCCACCGTCAGGGCCGCTTTAGGTCCACGATGAGGGATATGGGTTTCCCCCTTATAGAAGTCAAAATTCGCCAGCGAACCCGCTCTGCCACTGCCATCAATGCCAACCGGATCGCCTTTGCCTGGCATGATCAGCCAGAATCCGTCACCGCCCAGCCCATTCATGTGCGGATAGACTACCGCAATCGTCGCCGCGGCGGCCACCATGGCCTCAATCGCGTTCCCCCCTTCCCGCAGTACCGCCAGCGCACTTTCACTGGCCAGATGATGCGGCGTCACGGCCATGCCTAACGGGGCCAAATTGCTCTGAATCATGCTCTTCTCATTCTGTTTTTCAGGGTACAAAGCAAAAGGTTAAGCAAGAGCCGTTCCAGTTTTTAAGAAGACAACGTCTCTGGACAGGTTTATCTGGCCCAAATTATGCTAGCTTCTGTGGCAATCCCGCGATTGAAACAAAAGTTACAGGACCTGAATGAAACAGCTTGATGAGCGACTCAGAACGCATTACCCCCAGCTTTCGCCGCAGGAGCAGCGTATAGCCGACTTTATTTTTGACCACTTTGATGACCTGATTAGCTATAACAGTGCCGAGCTGGCACGCCTGAGCGGTGTCTCAAAAGCCACGGTGAGCCGACTGTTTAAGCGCCTGGGCTATGACAAATATAAAGACATGCGCGATGAGCTCCGTACCCTGCGCCAGAGCGGTATGCCGTTAACGGATAACCGGGATGCGGTACAGGGAAATACCCTGCTGTCGCGGCATTACAAGCAGGAAATGGCCAATCTGACACAATGGGTTAACAGCATTGATCCCCAGCAATTCGCCGATGTCATCGCCCAGCTGGCGCAGGCAAAACGTATCTATATTGTTGGCATGCGCAATGCCTATCCGGTGGCGCTGCATCTGCGTCAGCAGCTCATTCAGACGCGTGCTCAGGTGCATATTCTGCCCCAGCCGGGCCAGACGCTGGCAGAGGATTTGGTGGACATCACGCCGGAGGACATGGTGGTCGTGATTGCGTTTCGCCGCCGCACCCGCATTATTCAGCCGTTAATGCAGCAGCTGCAAAGCGCAAGGATTCCGGTACTGGCGCTGTGTGAGCCCCAGGCGCAGAGCGTGATTTCACTGGCGCGCTGGCAGTTTTGCGCCCCGCTGGACAGCGTCTCCGCCTTCGACAGCTACGCCTCGGCCATGAGCCTGGTGAACCTGCTCGCCAACGCCCTGCTGCATGAATTACTGGCGCTGGGGCGGCCGCGTATTCATCAGATTGCCGATCTTTATCAGCACCTTGATGAGCTGGAGCACCGTTAGCAGGCACCATTTTGGTGCTTTGCCCCTTTTTGGACCGTCTCCCGGGGTGACTCAGGAATCGCATCACGCTTAGTAAAAGCCGCCATTTCAGCGTTAATCCGCATTTATCCCCCACCCGTTGCGTTGGCACATTAGTTGCAGAATGCCAATCATAAGAATCTTTTGTTTCACATAATCTCACCGGGGTGCATAATGAAAAAAGTATTAATGGCCGTTGTCGCGGCAGCCGTACTGATGGCACAGGCAGGCAGCGTGCTGGCGGATCAACTGCAGGACATCCAGAAACGCGGCGTGCTGCGGGTGGCAGTGCCACAGGATTTCCCACCGTTTGGCTCCGTGGGGACCGATCTGCAACCGCAGGGCTATGACATCGACATGGCAAAGTATCTGGCCAAACAGATGAAACTTAAGTTGCAACTGGTGCCGGTCAGCAGTGCCAACCGTGTGCCTTATCTGCAGACGGACAAGGTGGATCTGGTGATCTCCAGCATGGGGAAAAATCCTGAGCGTGAAAAGGTGATTGATTTCAGCCGGGCTTACGCGCCGTTCTTTCTGGGCGTTTTTGGACCTAAAGGCGATCATCTGAAAGATCCCGCGGCGCTGAGCGGCAAGTCGGTGGGTGTCACCCGTGGTGCGGTGGAAGATATGGTGCTGAGCGAGGTGGCGCCGAAAGACGCGCAGGTGAAACGTTATGAAGATAACAACACCACGTTATCAGCCTACCTCTCCGGACAGGTGCAGTATGTCGCTACCGGCAACCTGGTCGTCGCAGCCATTACGCGTCAGAACCCGGCTAAAGCCCCTGTTGCGCAGTTCATGCTGAAAGACTCGCCGTGCTATATCGGACTGAAAAAAGACGAGCCGGCACTGAAAGAGAAAGTGAATGCGCTGATCGACCAGGGCATTAAAGACGGCACGCTGAACAAAATGTCCGAAGAGTGGCTGAAAGCGCCGCTGCCAGCCAACCTGGGCGCATAAGGACGGGGCAATGACCGGGCAACTTAATTTCCCTGCATTGTTGCCGTACTGGCCGGAGTTGCTCTCCGGCCTGTGGGTAACGATCCAGTTAACGGTGCTGGCGACGGTCGGCGGCGTCAGTATCGGCATTATCGGCGCGGCGCTGCGCAGCGGTAAACCCAGTTGGTTAAGCCGCCTGTGGGGCATCTATGTCGAACTGATTCGTAATACGCCGTTTGTGGTGCAGCTGTTCTTTATTGTGTTCGGTTTACCCAACCTGGGGCTGAAACTCACCGCAGGGGAAGCCGCACTGCTGGCGATGCTGGTTAACCTGGGTGCCTATAGCACGGAAATTATCCGGGCGGGCATTCAGGTCACGCCAAAAGGGCAGTGGGAAGCCGGTCGGGTGCTGGGATTAACGCGCAGCCAGACCTTTCTGCGCGTGGTGTTGCCACCGTCGCTGCAACGGATTTATCCGGCGCTGGTGAGTCAGTGCATCATTGTGATGCTGGGATCGTCGGTCGTCTCGCAGGTCTCCTACGAGGAGCTGACCTTTGCCGCCAACCTGATTCAGTCACGTACGTTTTTGAGTTTCGAAGTCTACTCGGTGACCACGTTGATCTACCTGGCGTTGTCGATAGTAATGCGTCAGCTGCTGCTGGCGATTGGCCGCAAGTGGCTGGGGGTGCAGGCATGATGACAACCTTTACCGACTGGGACATCGTGCGCAACCTGCTGCTGGCCGCGCGCTGGACGATTGCCCTGTCGCTGGTGGCCTTTTTAGGCGGTACGCTCGTGACGTTACCTCTGCTGTTTTTACGTCTGTTAAAGCGTAAATGGCTGACGCGAATCATTCGCGCGTACACCGAGCTGTTCCAGGGCACACCGCTGCTGATGCAGCTGTTTCTGGCTTTCTTTGGCGTCGGGCTGTTTGGCATCGACGTTGCGCCCTGGACCGCTGCGTCGCTGGCGCTGACCTTTTATACCAGTGCCTATTTGCTGGATATCTGGCACGGCAGTATTCAGGCGCTGCCAAAAGGGCAGTGGGAAGCGTCACGCTGCCTCGGCCTGAACTTTGGTCAGACGCTCACGCGGGTGATTGCGCCTCAGGCGATCCGCATTGCGATTGCCCCGACAGTGGGGTTTGCTGTGCAGGTGATTAAAGGCACCGCGCTGGCCTCCATTATCGGATTTGTCGAGCTGACCAAAGCCGGCACCATTTTGAATAACGTGACCTACCAGCCGTTTAAAGTCTTTGGGCTGGTGGCACTGGGCTACTTCCTGATGTGTTATCCGCTGTCGCGTTACAGCCAGTATCTGGAGAAAAAATTCAATGCCGCTCATCACCATTAATCAGGTCCAGAAGTATTACGGCACCAACCATGTTTTGAAAGGCGTGGATCTGGATATCGATATGGGAGAAGTGATCTCGATTATCGGTCGCAGCGGTTCCGGCAAAAGTACACTGCTGCGCTGCATGAACGGGCTGGAAGGCTATCAGGATGGCAGCATTAAACTCGGCGGCATGACCATCACCGACCGCGACTCACAGGCGCGCGAAATCAGCCGCTCCGTAGGGATGGTATTTCAGAACTTCAACCTGTTCCCACATATGACGGCGCTGGAAAACGTCATGCTGGCACCGCGTCGGGTTCTGAAAAAAAGTCAGGCCGAGTGCCGCGAACTGGCAGCCCGTATGCTGGAAAAAGTGGGGCTGGGCGAGCGGCTGGATTATTACCCGTCCAGCCTGTCAGGCGGACAGCAACAGCGCGTAGCCATTGCCCGCGCACTGGCCATGGAACCCCGGGTATTATTGTGTGATGAGATCACCTCAGCCCTGGACCCGGAGCTGGTCGGCGAAGTGCTGAAAGTGCTGGAGCAACTTGCCGCCGAAGGCATGACGTTAATTCTCGTCACCCATGAAATGAACTTCGCCCGCGATGTGGGCGATCGTGTGGTCTTTATGCATCAGGGGCGCGTCTGGGAACAGGGGGACAGCAAAACACTGTTTGCCCATCCGCAGACGGCGGAGCTAAAGCAGTTTATTTCCTCTGTGCGTCTGTGAGTGCTTAACAAGGAATTCACTATGGATATCTCTCAATTTTCGCAAATTAATCCGCCTCAGCGCCTGTTAATGGGCCCCGGTCCGATCAACGCCGATCCGCGTGTGCTGCGCGCGATGTCGAGCCAGTTGCTCGGACAATATGATCCGGCGATGACCCATTACATGAATGAAGTGATGGCGCTCTATCGCGGCGTGTTCCGCACCGAAAACCGCTGGACGCTGCTGATCGACGGTACCTCACGCGCCGGTATTGAAGCGATCCTGCTGTCGGCGATTCGCCCCGGCGATAAGGTGCTGGTGCCGGTCTATGGCCGTTTTGGTCATCTGCTGTGTGAAATTGCCCGTCGCTGCCGGGCCGATGTGCACACCATTGCGGTGCCGTGGGGAGAGGTGTTTACGCCCGATCAGATCGAAGATGCGATTAAAAAAGTAAAACCGCGTTTGCTGTTGACCGTACAGGGCGATACCTCAACCACTATGCTGCAGCCGCTGGCGGAGCTGGGGGCGATCTGCAAAAAATATGGTGTGCTGTTTTACACCGATGCCACGGCGTCGCTGGCGGGCAATGCGCTGGAAACCGATGCATGGGGCCTGGACGCGGTGTCCGCCGGCATGCAGAAATGCCTGGGTGGTCCGTCAGGAACTTCGCCGATCACGCTGAGCGATGAGATGGCAGCGGTGATCCGCCAGCGTAAATGCGTAGAGCAGGGGATCCGCACGGATGCGCACCAGGATGGCGATGACGAGATGATCTACTCCAACTATTTCGATCTCGGGATGATCATGGATTACTGGGGCCCGGAACGCCTCAATCATCACACTGAAGCGACCAGCGCCCTGTTCGGCGCGCGTGAATGCGCGCGTCTGATTCTGCAGGAAGGGCTGGATAACGGGATTGCGCGCCACAAGCTGCACGGCGAAGCGATGTTAAAAGGCATTCAGGGAATGGGGCTGGAAACCTTTGGCGATCTCAGCAACAAAATGAGTAACGTGCTGGGCGTAGTGATCCCTCAGGGCGTCAATGGCGATGAGGTCCGTAAGCTGATGCTGGAAGATTTCGGCATTGAAATCGGCACGTCGTTTGGTCCGCTGCACGGCAAAGTCTGGCGCATCGGCACGATGGGTTACAACGCGCGCAAAGACTGCGTGATGCAAACCCTGGCCGCGCTGGAAATGGTGTTGTCGCATGTCGGTTACCGTACGCCACAGGGCGCGGGCTCGCAGGCGGCATGGAACCACTACGGGAGCCATGCATGATGATGAATGCCAGCGAGGCTCAGGTTGCCGCCCGGCGCGTGATGGCGCGCTGTGATGCGCTGGCTGAGATCAGTGAAAGCGAACAAGGGCTGACACGGGTTTATCTGTCGCCGGAACACCTGCGTGCCAACGCGCGCGTCGGTGAGTGGATGCAGGCCGCCGGTATGACGGTCTGGCAGGATGAAGTCGGCAATATCTGCGGCCGCTACGACGCCGCCCAGCCTGGCGCACCTGCGCTGCTGCTGGGCTCGCATCTGGACACGGTTCGTAATGCGGGCCGCTATGACGGCATGCTGGGCGTGCTGAGCGCGATTGAAACCGTGCAGTGGCTCCACGATCGCCAGCGTCGCCTGCCCCTGGCCATTGAAATCATCGGCTTTGGTGATGAAGAAGGCACGCGTTTTGGCATTACCCTGCTGGGCAGTCGCGGCATTACCGGCACCTGGCCTGACAGCTGGCCGACCCATCCTGACGGCAATGGCATTACGGTGGCACAGGCGATGCAGGATGTCGGCCTGGACGCCAGCCAGATCTCACGTGCCGCGCGTAACGTCAGCGACATCGTGGCCTATCTTGAACTGCACATAGAGCAGGGGCCTTGCCTGGAGCAGGAAGATCTCGCGTTGGGTGTGGTTACCGCGATCAACGGTGCCCGTCGCCTCAATTGCTGTTTCACCGGTGAGGCCGGTCATGCCGGAACCGTACCCATGGCGCATCGTAAAGACGCGCTGGCCGCTGCCGCAGAGTGGATGGTATTCATCGAGCATACCACGCGCGAGCAGACTTCACCGCTGGTCGCCACGGTGGGCACGCTGAACTGCGCGCCGGGCGCGGTGAACGTCATTCCGGGGGAGGTGCATCTGTCGCTGGATGTGCGTGGACCCGAGGACGCGCCACTTGAATCGTTGCTGTCCTCGTTGCTGACCCAGGCGGAAGCCATTGCACTACGTCGCGGTTTAACCTTTAGCGCGCAGGAGTATTACCGTATCGCGGCAACGGCCTGCGATGCCGGATTGCAACAGGCGCTGAGCCACGCGGTAGAAACCGTTCAGGGACGCTGCCTGGCGCTGCCCAGCGGGGCGGGTCATGATGCTATTGCCATTGCAGAGCGCTGGCCGGTGGGGATGCTGTTCGTGCGTAACCACCGCGGCATCAGCCACCATCCGGCAGAATCGGTGAATGAAGCCGATGTCGCGCCAGCGGTTCAGGCCTATTTGCAGACGATTTGCCACCTTGCGGAGCAGCATTAATATGGATCTGGATACCTTTAACCAGTTACCGGAAGCCGCTGCACAGCTTGCCCTGTCCCACTGCGTTGCGCTGCCGCACTGGCAGCTGGCGCTGGTGGCGGCCCGCCCGTTTCACAGCCTTGATGCCCTGCTGGCTGAAGCACAACGGCTGACACAGGACTGGCAGGAGGACGATCTGAATCAGGCGCTCTCCGCTCATCCACGTATCGGGGAAAAGGCGCAGGGCAACGAGAAGGAAAAACAGTTGTCGCGTAGCGAACAGGCGGCCATGCAACACGCAGACGACGCGTTACATCAGGCCATGGTGCGGGGCAATCAGGCATATGAGGCGCGCTTTAACCGGGTATTTTTGATTCGGGCCAAAGGACGCAGCGCACAGACGCTGCTTGATGAACTCACGCGGCGGCTGGACAACAGCCCGGAAACCGAGCAACAGGAAGCCCTGGCACAGTTGCGGGAAATCACCCTGCTGCGCTTAAAGGAGAGTTTTTCATGAGCACCATCAGCACTCACATCCTGGATACGGCGCTGGGAAAACCCGCGCCGGGCGTTGCCATGTTGCTGGAACAGCACACGGCACAAGGCTGGACTCCCTGTGCACAAGGCGTCACAGATAACGATGGTCGTCTGAAGGATCTGACGCCTGAGCCACTTGCGCCGGGGCAGTACCGCCTCACGGCAGATATTGGCGCCTACTTTCGCGCGGACGGACGGGAAACCTTATACGTCAGCGCACAAATTGATTTTGTCCTTACGGAAAGCGGCAGCCATTACCACTTGCCCTTTTTGATATCCCCCTGGAGCTGGTCCACCTATCGCGGCAGCTGACGGGTCCATCGGGCGCAGCTTTTTTTTCGCTGCGCTTGAAAGCTAATGGCTATCAATACCTTCGGCCCATCCGACTATATTCCTGCTAACGCCAGGGTTATCTTAGCGATGACAATGTGAAGGCAACGGAGCCGATAATGAGCACGCCAAAAGATAATGATGTAGCCGCTTCAGGTAAATGTCCCTTTCATCACGGTAAATCGGAAGAAGAAAGCGTTCTGGCTCGTGGAGCCGGTAGTGGTACCAGCAATCGCGACTGGTGGCCAAATATGCTGCGCGTGGATCTGCTGAACCAGCACTCCAACCGCTCTAATCCCCTCGGCGAGAACTTCAACTACCGCGAAGAGTTCAGCAAACTGGACTATTCCGCACTGAAAGCCGATATCCGGGCGTTGCTCACCGACTCCCAGTCATGGTGGCCTGCCGACTGGGGCAGCTACATTGGTCTGTTCATCCGCATGGCGTGGCACAGTGCCGGCACATACCGCACTATCGATGGCCGTGGCGGCTCCGGTCGTGGTCAGCAGCGTTTCGCGCCGCTGAACTCCTGGCCTGACAACGTCAGCCTGGACAAAGCCCGTCGCCTGCTGTGGCCGGTCAAACAGAAATACGGCCAGAAAATTTCCTGGGCCGACCTCTATATTCTCGCGGGTAACGTTTCGCTGGAAAACTCAGGTTTCCGTACCTTTGGTTTTGGTGCCGGTCGTGAAGACGTCTGGGAACCGGATATGGACGTGGACTGGGGTAACGAAACCGAGTGGCTGGCCCACCGTCATCCCGAAAGTCTGGCTAACGCCCCGCTGGGCGCAACCGAAATGGGGCTGATCTACGTGAACCCAGAGGGGCCTGAAGCCAGCGGCGATCCGGCATCTGCCGCGCCAGCGATTCGCGCCACCTTTGGCAACATGGGCATGAACGATGAAGAGATCGTCGCGTTGATCGCAGGCGGGCATACGCTGGGTAAAACCCACGGTGCGGCGGCGGCCAGCCATGTTGGCGTCGATCCGGAAGCGTCACCCATCGAAGCTCAGGGCTTTGGCTGGAACAACAGCTACGGCAGCGGTGTCGGTGCCGATGCGATTACGTCGGGTCTGGAAGTCGTCTGGACGCAGACGCCAACTCAGTGGAGTAACTACTTCTTTGAGAACCTGTTTAAATATGAGTGGGTGAAAACCCATAGCCCGGCAGGGGCCATTCAGTATGAAGCCGTTAACGCAGAAGCCATTATTCCGGACCCGTTCGATCCTGAGAAAAAGCGTAAACCCACCATGCTGGTTACGGACCTGACGCTGCGTTTTGATCCGGAGTTCGAGAAAATCTCTCGCCGTTTCCTTAACGATCCGCAGGCCTTTAACGAAGCCTTCGCCCGCGCCTGGTTTAAACTGACGCACCGCGATATGGGGCCAAAAGCACGTTACATCGGGCCAGAAGTGCCGAAAGAAGATTTACTGTGGCAGGATCCGTTACCGCAGCCGACTCATCAGCCCACGCCAGCGGATATCAGTGAGCTGAAGGCGAAAATCGCGGCGTCAGGTCTGAGCGTGAGCCAGCTGGTTTCAGCGGCCTGGGCGTCGGCATCAACCTTCCGGGGTGGCGACAAACGTGGCGGAGCGAACGGTGCCCGTCTGGCCCTGGCACCGCAGAATAGCTGGGCTGTGAACGCCAGCGTGATTAACGACGTGTTACCGAAACTGCAGCAGATTCAGCAGGAATCCGGCAAGGCCTCGCTGGCTGACGTCATCGTCCTTGCGGGCAGCGTCGGTATCGAAATGGCCGCCGCCGCTGCGGGCGTGGCCGCGCAGGTCCCCTTTACGCCAGGTCGTGTGGATGCTCGTCAGGATCAAACCGATGTCGAATCCTTTAACGTGCTTCAGCCGCTGGCGGACGGGTTCCGTAACTACCGTCGCGTGAAAGGCGGCTCGTCAACCGAAACCCTGCTGCTGGACAAAGCACAGCAGCTGACGCTGAGCGCGCCGGAACTGACGGTGTTACTGGGTGGTCTGCGTGTGCTGGGGACCAACTTTGACGGCAGCCATCATGGCGTCTTTACTGACCGCGTCGGCGTCCTGAGTAACGACTTCTTCGTAAACTTGCTGGATATGCGCACCGCCTGGCGTGCGACCGACAGCAGTGAAGAGATCTTTGAAGGCCGTGACCGTCAGAGTGGCGAAGTCAGGTTCAGCGCCACGCGTGCCGATCTGGTGTTCGGTTCCAACGCCATCCTGCGCGCCCTGGCGGAAGTCTATGCCAGCAGCGATGCGAAACAGAAGTTTGTTACTGACTTCGTGGCGGCCTGGACAAAAGTAATGAATCTGGACCGTTTCGACCTGCAATAACTGACTGAAGCGCCCCGGCCTGGCCGGGGCGCTTTTATTCTGCCAGCGTAAAGCCATCCGCATCCCGCCACGCCGGAAACCGCTCGCGATAAGCCTGCAGATCGGCAAGCGACAGCGACGTCTCAACCTTACCTGCCGTAAAGGGCTCACCTGCAGCCAGCACCTCGCCTTGCGGTGAAATAATTCGGCTGTCCCCACTGTACTGATGTTGGTTGCCATCGCTGCCCACGCGATTGCAGCCCGCGACAAACGCCTGATTCTCAATCGCCCGGGCCAGCAGTAGCGCCTGCCAGTGCAGCGCGCGCGCCGCAGGCCAGTTGGCCACATACAACGCCAGATCGTAGTCATTTTGGTTGCGCGAAAAGACCGGAAAGCGCAGGTCGTAACAGATTTGCGGCAAAATGCGCCAGCCGCGCCACTGAATCACCGTGCGCGCCGTGCCCGCGACGTAATGCTGCTGCTCATCCGCCATGCGAAACAGGTGTCGCTTGTCATAGTGATGCAGCGTGCCATTCGGCTCAACCAGCAAAAAACGGTTCACGGCACCCGCTGGCGTTTGTATCGCGGCACTGCCGCCCACCAGCGCATTCGTGCGCTTCGCATGACGGTGTAGCCATGTCACGACCTGCTGTTGCGGCAGGGCCTGCTGTGCAGCCTCCATCGCAAAACCGGTGGTGAACATCTCCGGCAGAATAATCACATCCCGGTCTGTCATGTCAGCCAGCAGATTATCGAAATGGCGCAGGTTAGCCTCGCCATCCATCCACGTCAGCGGCGCTTGCAACAACGTAATGGCTAAAGACGACATAAACGCTCCGCTGCGGCGTCGAGCGTCGCTTCCTGTTTTGCAAAGCACAGCCGGATCAGTTTGTGTGGGAAAGGCGCTTCACAGAAGACCGACAGCGGGATCGCGGCCACGCCCACTTCGCGCGTCAGCCACTGGCAAAACTGTACGTCATCCAGCGCCGATATAGCGCTGTAGTCCGCCAGCAGGAAGTAGGTGCCTTCGCACGGTAAAATGCGGAAACGGCTACGGCTCAGTGCCTGTATCAGCCGGTCACGGCGCGCGCGATAGAAGTCGGGCAGCTCACGATAATGTTCAGGATGCTGGCGCAGCATATCGGCAATCGCCAGCTGAGCGGGTGTGTTGACGGAAAAAGTGAGGTACTGATGGATTTTGCGGATTTCTGCGCTGATCGCCGCGGGGGCGACGCAGTAACCCACTTTCCAGCCGGTCATGTGAAAGGTTTTGCCAAACGAGGAAACCGCCACTGCACGTTGACGCAGTTCGGGGTGCGCCAGCACGCTGGCATGACCGTCCTGGGCAAAACAGATGTGCTCATAAACCTCATCGCTCAGCACATAAATTTCCCGGTCAGCAATCGCCTGCCATAAGGCCGCATAGTCCGCCTGATGCCAGACGCTGGCCGAGGGATTATGTGGCGTATTTAAGATAACCAGTCGGGTTTTATCGCTTAACAGCGCGGAGAACGCCGGCCAGTCAACTGCAAACGTGGGCGGCTGCAGGGTGAGGCGTTTCAGTACGCCGCCCGCCAGTTGCACCGCGGGCGCATAGCTGTCGTAACTGGGATCGAAGCAGATCACCTCGTCACCCGGGCGAACCAGGGCAGTGATCGCGGCATACAGCGCTTCGGTTGCGCCTGCGGTCACGGTGATATCGCTGTTCACATCGGGACGATAGTCGTACAACGCAGCGGTCTTTTCGGCAATGGCTTCGCGTAACGGTTGTGCGCCGGTCATGGGGGCATACTGATTGGCACCCTGACTGACATGATAAGCCAGCCTGTCCTGCAGGTAGCGCGGACCATCAAAATCCGGAAAACCCTGGGAAAGATTGATGGCGTTATGCTGCTGTGCCAGCGCGCTCATCTGCGTGAATATCGTGGTGCCGAGGGCGGGTAACTTGCTCTCAGGCGTGAGGATGGATTGCGTCATGATTAGGTTGCCTTACGCGCAAAAACGGTTACGGAGAAACGCTGAGTTGCTGCCACTATAAACAGGATGCTAGTATTTGGCAATCAAGACGCTTAGACGGCTAAAAGGAAGAGTAATGTCCGATTCTCATGCTTTAGATCAGCTGGTTGCCGCCTGTCACTGGATAGGTGCGAAGGGCTGGGCGCCCGCCACCGGCGGCAATATGTCGGTGCGCCAGGATGCGCATTTCTGCCTGCTCAGCGAGTCGGGCAAAGATAAAGGCAGCCTGACGCGTGATGACTTTATTCAGGTCGACATTGCCACCAGCCAGGCACCCTCGGGTCGCAGGCCTTCTGCCGAGACCGCACTGCACACGCTGATCTACCGCCTGTTTCCGGAGGCGGGCGCAGTACTGCATACGCACACGGTCAATTCCACCGTGCTGTCGCGCGTAGAGCAGGGCGCGGCGCTACTGCTGTACGGCTATGAGATGCAAAAGTCGCTGAGCGGTCAGTCCACGCATGAGGATACCGTGGCGATTCCGGTGTTTGATAACCGCCAGGATGTTGCCGCGCTGGCGTCAGAAATTGAAGATTATGCAGCCCGTTTTCCGCTGCGTTACGGCTTTCTGCTGCGTGGCCATGGCCTGACCTGCTGGGGCAACGATGTGGCAGAAGCGCGCCGCCATCTGGAAGGGCTGGAGTTTTTATTTGAATGCGAACGTCAACGTCGCTTGCTGGAGAAGGCATGATTAAGGCCATTGTTACCGATATTGAAGGCACCACCAGCGATATCCGTTTTGTACATAACGTCCTGTTTCCCTATGCCCGTGCCCATCTGGCCGACTATGTGCGCCAGCATCAGGCGCAGCCCGCCGTTCAGGACGCGCTCAATGCCGTGCGTACGGAAGCCGGACAGCCCGATGCCGACGTCGACAGCGTGATCGCCATCCTGTTTTCTTATATGGATGAGGACCGCAAATCGACCGGCCTGAAAGCGCTGCAGGGGATGATTTGGCGCGAGGGCTATCTGAGCGGGCGTTTTACAGGGCACCTTTATCCGGATGTCCTGCCTGCGCTCACGGCCTGGCACGCGCAAGGCATTAAACTTTATATATATTCCTCTGGCTCGGTCGCCGCGCAGAAATTGTTATTTGGCTACAGCGACGAAGGTGATATTACTGGTTTGTTTAGCGGTTACTTTGATACCCACGTGGGCGCCAAGCGCGAGGTAACGTCGTATCAAAACATCGCGGCGCAAACGGGCTTGCCGGCCGGACAATTGCTGTTCCTCTCTGATATTCATCAGGAGCTGGACGCCGCCAGACAGGCTGGCTGGCACACGTTGCAGCTGATTCGTGACGCGGCGGATGATGACAGCCATCATCGTCAGGTCGCTGATTTTTCCCAGATTAACCCGGAGTCGATTTGAAATGAGTGCACTGACCATTTTTAGCGATAGCGATCCGAGCCAGCCGTTGTGGCACAGCACCGATCCCGAGGCGATCCGTGAGCGTCTGAACGCCAAAGACGTTCGCTTCGAGCGCTGGCAGGCAGACCGCGATCTGGGCGAGAATCCCGATGCGGAAACGGTGATCAACGCCTATCAGCACGCCATTGACCGCCTGGTCGCCGAAAAAGGCTATCAGAGCTGGGACGTCATCAGTATGCGGGCAGACAATCCGCAAAAAGACGTGCTGCGCCAGAAATTCCTCTCAGAACATACGCACGGTGAAGACGAAGTGCGGTTCTTTGTCGAAGGCGCCGGGCTGTTCTGCCTGCATCTGGACGGTGAAATCCTGCAGATCCTGTGCGAAAAGAACGATCTGATTTCGGTGCCCGCAGGCACGCCGCACTGGTTTGATATGGGCTCATCCCCGCATTTCACGGCGATTCGTATTTTTGATAATCAGGAAGGCTGGATCGCCAACTTCACAGGCGACAGGATCGCCGATGCCTACCCGCGCCTGGCGTAGTCATGACGGTGCGTTCTGCGGGCGGCTGACTCAGCCGCCCGTTTTGTTTACTGTGGCTGAAAAACGCCAGCAGCCACCTGCGCCGGTGTGATCACGCCGGTATCCAGTACCCAACCACTGATGAGCGCCGCAGGCGTGACATCAAAGGCCGGATTAGAAACCTGCGCATCCGCGGGCGCCCACTGCACGCTGCCGAAGCTTCCCGACACACCGGTAACTTCACTGGCGGCACGCTGCTCAATCGGGATGGCATCCCCCGTCGGGCATTGACGATCCAGCGTGGTATGCGGCGCGGCAACATAAAACGGAATACCATGATAGTGCGCCAGTACCGCCAGGCTGTAGGTGCCGATTTTATTCGCCACGTCACCATTGGCGGCAATGCGATCCGCGCCGACCCAGACAGCATCAACCTTGCCCGCCGCCATCAGGCTGGCGGCCATCGAATCCGTGATCAACTGGTAAGGCACACCCAGCTCGCCCAGTTCCCAGGCGGTTAAGCGTCCTCCCTGCAACAGCGGGCGCGTTTCATCAACCCAGACATTGTGAACGTGGCCTTGTTGATGCGCACGCGCGATAACGCCCAGTGCCGTACCCACACCCGCAGTCGCCAGACCGCCGGTGTTGCAGTGGGTTAACAACTGACTGCCGGGTTTGACCAGCGCACTGCCGGCATCGGCGATGCGATCGCACAGCTGTTTATCCTCATGCACCAGACGCAACGCTTCTTCCGCCAGGCTCGTTGCCATTTCTGGCTGCGCCAGCGCCTGTTTCATACGATCAAGGTTATTCATCAGGTTTACGGCAGTAGGGCGGGCGGCCCGCAGGGTGTCCAGCGATTGCGCCAGTTGCTCGCGTGATTCCCCCTGTTCTGCCAGCAGGGCCAGCAGCAGTGATGCAGATAAACCAATTAACGGCGCGCCGCGCACCCGCAGGGCATGAATATGGTCAACCAACTGCGCCACAGTATGGGCGGGCAGCCAGTTCTTTTGCTGAGGCAGGGCCTGCTGATCCAGTATCCAGAGCTGGTTGTTGCGAACCTGTAAGCTTGTGGTTTGGAATGTCTGCATTGTCGGTGAAATCCATGTTGCGTTAATGACGGATATTGTGCCAACATGCGTAACGGATGTATAGACGTCTGAACGGCTTGTTACGAAAGATTAATCAGCTCCGGCGCACACCGGCGTTTGTTGATGAGGAAAGGTCAATGTCGCAATACCGTACGTTCAACGCTGCTGATGCGGTTGAATATGCCAAACAGTTTGGTGGGCTGGAAGATCCCTCGGTTTTACGCAGTGCGGAAGAGATTGGTGATGGTAACCTCAACCTGGTGTTCAAAATTTACGACGACCAGGGCAACAGCCGCATTGTGGTCAAGCAGGCGTTGCCCTATGTGCGCTGTGTGGGCGAATCCTGGCCGTTAACTCTTGATCGTGCGCGTATTGAAGCGCAGACGCTGGTCGAGCATTACAAATATTGCCCGCAGCACACGGTCAACGTCACGCATTACGATGCAGACCTGGCGGTGATGATCATGGAAGATCTGTCCAGTCACCGTATCTGGCGCAGTGAGCTGGTGAAGGGCGCTTACTATCCGGAGGCGCCGCGTCAGCTTGGCGAATATCTGGCCCAGACGTTGTTCCATACCTCAGACTTCATTCTGCATCCGCATGTGAAAAAAGCCGAAGTGGCGCGCTTTATCAATCCCGAACTGTGTGAAATCACAGAAGATCTTTTTTTCAACGATCCCTATACCGACCATGTGCGTAACAGCTACCCCGAGGCGCTGGAACCCCTGGTGGCATCGCTTCGTACCGATGAGGCGCTGCGCATTGCTGTCGCCGGGCTGAAGCACCGTTTCTTCAGTCATGCAGAAGCCTTACTGCATGGCGATATCCACAGCGGCTCCATTTTTGTGGCTGACGGTAGCTTAAAAGCGATCGACGCAGAGTTTGGCTATTTTGGACCGATGGGATTTGATGTCGGTACGGCACTGGGCAATCTGCTGATTAACTACTGTGGCTTACCAGGCCTGCTGCCGCCCCGTGAAGCCGCGGATGCGCGCGAGCAGCGCCTGAGCGACGTACATGATGTCTGGCAGACCTTTGAAACGCGTTTTCTGGCGCTAGCGGAGAGCAAGACGCAGGATGTGGCCATGGCTTATCCCGGCTATGCGCAGGCGTTTCTGCGTAAAGTGTGGGCAGATACCATTGGCTATTGTGGCACCGAACTGATTCGCAGAACCGTTGGCATGTCGCATGTGGCGGACATGAAACTGATTCGGGATGAGGAGATGCGGACTGACTGCATTCGCAATGCGATTACCCTGGGCCGCACCCTGATTCTGGCGGCCGGGCACGTGGACGATGTGGATGCACTGATTGCCCGCATCCGCCAGGCGGGATAAAAAAGGCCGACGTGATGTCGGCCTGATGGGTTATGCCGCCTCGCTGGGGCGCGCGGGCTTAGTCACATCCTGTCTGACCGGCACGGCCAGCGCATCGGCCTCAAACTCGTCCACGTTGATTGAACGCAGACGGCTCTCTTCGGCACGCTTCAGCACCTCTGCCTCTTTCTGATCGATCCAGCCCTGTTCCAGCGCCTGTTTAGCCAGCGCATCCAGGCGCGTAAACGAGAGGTGTTTTTTCTGCTGTTTGCACAGGCGATCGTGAATCACCTCAGCCGCCATCACATCCTGTAGCGCCTGCTCTAACTGGCCCGCCGGATTATGCTGGCTGGGAGCCAGATACTGACCACGACCTAAGCGCGTACGCGTCGCCGACGGCACCTGCAGCATTTTTGCCAGCTTGTGATCCAGGCGATCGGACGGTGCCGGGCAGTGCTGACCGCCGGCAAAGACCACCAGGCGCATGACGCCAGCGACCAGACGGTTCGGGAAGTTGCTCAGCAGATCGTCCATAGCTTTCTCGGCTTTGTGCAAGGCATCCTGCACGCCCCAGTGCACCAGCGGCAGATCGGCTTCATGACGGCCTTCATCCTCATAACGTTTCAGCGTCGCCGAGGCCAGATACAGCTGGCTCAGCACATCGCCCAGGCGGGCTGACATACGTTCGCGACGTTTCAGGCTGCCGCCTAACACCGCCATGGACACGTCCGACAGTAACGCCAGATTGGCACTGATACGGTTCAGGTGCTGATAATAGCGACGGGTGGCATCACGCGTTGGCGCGGCGCTGGTGCGTCCGCCCAGAAGGCCCAGCCACAGGCTGCGCATCGCATTGCTGCCAACGTGGCCAATATGGCTAAACAGCGCCTTATCAAAGCCCGCCACATCATTGCTGGCGGCGGCCGCCATTTCCTGCAACACATACGGATGGCAGCGGATAGCACCCTGGCCAAAGATGATCATACTGCGGGTCAGGATATTCGCGCCTTCCACGGTAATGGCGATAGGGGCACCCTGATAAGCCCGGGCCAGGAAGTTGCTGTCGCCCAGCATGATACCTTTACCCCCGGCAATATCCATTGCATCGATAATTGACTGTTGGGCGCGGTGGGTACAGTGATATTTCACAATCGCAGACAGCACCGCAGGTTTCTCGCCCTGCATAATGCCGGTGGTAATCAGCGTCGCGGCAGCGTCCATCACGTAGGCATTACCGGCAATGCGCGCCAGAGGTTCTTCAATCCCTTCCATTTTACCGATAGACAGTTTGAACTGACGGCGGATATGCGCATAGGCGCCTGTGGCCAGCGCTACGCTTTTCAGGCTGCCGGTTGAGTTAGACGGCAGGGTGATTCCACGGCCCACCGACAGACATTCCACCAGCATCCGCCAGCCCTGTCCGGCCATTTCCGGGCCACCGATAATGAAATCGATCGGCACGAAAATATCTTTACCGCGGGTTGGGCCATTCTGGAACGGTACGTTAAGCGGGAAATGGCGATGGCCGATTTCCACGCCCGGTGTGCTGGTGGGGATCAGGGCGCAGGTAATGCCCAGTTCGTCTTTGTCGCCCAGCAGATGGTCGGGATCGGAAAGTTTAAACGCCAGGCCCAGCACAGTGGCAATCGGGGCCAGCGTAATATAGCGCTTGTTCCAGGTAAGGCGCATGCCCAGCACCTGCTGGCCCTGCCACTCGCCCATGCACACAACGCCCGTATCCGGAATCGCACCCGCATCTGAACCGGCTTCCGGGCTCGTCAGGGCGAAACAGGGGATTTCATCGCCACGTGCCAGACGCGGCAGATAGTGGTCTTTCTGTTTTTCCGTTCCGTAATGTTGCAGCAGTTCGCCAGGGCCCAGTGAGTTAGGCACGCCCACGGTAATCGCCAGAATGCCTGAGACGCCGGCCAGTTTCTGCAACACGCGCGCCTGTGCATAGGCAGAGAACTCCAGGCCGCCGTACTCTTTCTTGATGATCATGGCAAAGAAGCGATGGGCTTTCAGATGCGCCCACAGTTCTGGCGGCATATCGGCCAGTTCATGGGTAATCTGGAAATCATTTGCCAGACGACAGGCTTCTTCTACCGGCCCGTCAAGAAACGCCTGTTCTTCCGGCGTCAGTCGCGGTTGCGGGTAGTTATGCAGTTTCTGCCAGTCGGGTTTGCCCTGAAACAGGTCGCCTTCCCACCAGGTAGTGCCCGCATCGATCGCCTCTTTTTCCGTACGAGACATTGGCGGCATCACCTGCTGAAAGCGGTGCAGCATTGGTTTGGAAAACAGGCTGCGGCGCAGGCTGGTGAGATTCAGCGGTAACAGGATAATCGCCAGCGGCACAAGCAGCCACGGCGTCCAGAGATGGACCACCGCCATTGCTGCGGTCCACAGCAACAGGATGACGCTGCTGAGCAGCAGCGAGATGCGGTGATAGAACAGTGCGCCAGTCAGCAGCACTGTCGCAAGAATCGAGACAACCATCATAATGAAGTGCTCCGTAAGTAGTAAGAGGTCTGACCTGTTATGATGAAGGTGTAATTCAGATGAGGGCATTTATCAATTTGTTTACATCGCAATTACAACCTGACTCACAAAATCAGCGAAAGCGCGAGCAACGCCCAGGCTGTGGTCGCGAAAAAGCGCGGCGCGAAAAGGATCCGGCGGCGTGATGCTATGCGTGCGTCAGCCATTCCGTTAAACTTGCTGCGATTACCCTCTCCTACAAAGGACAAGTCTATGTATCAGGACATTATTCGTTCAGAGCTCAACGAAGCTGCAGAAACGTTGAATAACTTTCTGAGTGACGACGCGAACATTCATACCATCCAGCGTGCTGCGGTGATGTTGGCGGACAGCTTCAAAGCGGGCGGCAAAGTGCTCTCCTGTGGCAACGGCGGATCACACTGTGATGCGATGCATTTTGCGGAGGAACTGACGGGCCGTTACCGTGAAAATCGTCCGGGCTACCCGGCGATTGCCATTTCAGACGTCAGCCACCTTTCCTGTGTGAGTAATGATTTTGGTTATGACCATGTCTTTTCCCGTTATGTAGAAGCGGTAGGGCGCCCGGGCGACGTGTTGCTGGGGATTTCAACCTCAGGTAACTCGGCTAATATCATCAAAGCCGTTGAAGCGGCGCGCGCCCAGGGGATGAAAGTGATCACGCTGACCGGTAAAGATGGCGGTAAAATGGCCGGCAGCGCGGACATTGAAATTCGTGTGCCCCATTTCGGTTATGCTGACCGTATTCAGGAGATCCACATCAAAGTGATTCATATCCTGATGCTGCTGATTGAAAAAGAGATGGTCAGGTAACAGCGTGTGTCGCCTCCTGACCGACAGGAGGCTTTTACTCTAAGGCGGTTGCTATGTGCGAATTGCTCGGGATGAGCGCTAACGTCCCCACCGATATTTGTTTTAGTTTCACCGGACTGGTGCAGCGCGGCGGCGGAACAGGGCCGCATAAAGACGGCTGGGGCATTACGTTTTATGAAGATAAAGGGTGCCGCACCTTTAAAGATCCCTTGCCGAGTTTTAATTCCCCCATTGCGCGCCTGGTGCAGGAATATCCCATCAAATCCCATTCCGTCGTGGCGCACATTCGCCAGGCGAATCGCGGCCCGGTTTCGCTGGAAAATACGCACCCGTTTACCCGGGAGTTATGGGGACGCAACTGGACCTATGCCCACAACGGACAACTGAAAGGTTACCGGCAACTGGAAACCGGCACGTTTCGGCCAGTGGGCGAAACCGACAGCGAAAAGGCCTTTTGCTGGATTCTGCATAAGCTGGCCACGCGCTATCCGCGCACGCCGGGAAACTGGCCTGCGGTTTTCCGCTACATCGGCGAGCTGGCGAGCGAGCTGCGGCAAAAGGGCGTGTTCAACATGTTGCTGTCGGACGGGCGCTATCTGATGGCCTTCTGCTCGACCAATCTGTTCTGGATCACCCGCCGTGCCCCTTTTGGCCGGGCACAGTTGCTCGATCAGGATGTGGAAATTGATTTCCAGAAACATACCGGGGCGAACGACGTGGTCACGGTCATTGCCACACAGCCGCTGACGGGGAATGAAACCTGGCACCGGATCGTGCCAGGCGAGTGGGCCTTATTTTACCTTGGAGAGCGCCAGGAACGACTGTGATGCCGCTTCGGGTTGGGTGATGACCGGGCTGCTGTTCATCACATATCTGCCGCTGGCGACATTGACTGTCGGCGGTTGATGATACTTCGCAAAGTAGACATAACCCGGCTGAAGCTGCTTCCAGAAATCCGCGTAGGTCGAATAACGATGGCGCTGCATGTTGCTGTCCGTCATGCGGAACGGATAAATTGCAATGTTCACTTCCTGCTGACCATTACGCAATGCCGCGTTCACATACGTGAAAATCTGATCCATATAGGCATTGGTCATGGCGTAGCAGCCAATCGACTTACAGTCGCCGTGAATCATCAGGTAGTTGCCGCTGTAGCCCTGGTCACGGTCGTATTGATTCGGAAAGCCAATATTAATCGCGCGATAGAAACGGCTGTCCGGTTTAAGCTGATTCAGTTTTACGCTGTAGAAACCTTCCGGGCTTTTAAAATCGCCTTCACGGCGTTTTGGACCCAGACCGCCCGAAAAATTGCAGATGCGGTAAGTATCCAGCAAGCGGTATTCGTTACCAATCTTGCCGTACAGCTCAAGTGTCCGCTCTTCCTTAAAGATCTGAATATAAACCGGCGTGCCGATTAGCTGTTTCTTTAACTCTTTACTCACAGGGGCCAGTTGCTGAACCGGCTCGGGAGTCATTGCCATGCTGAGGGCTGGCAGTAAAAGCATCGCAAACAGAAGTGCGATTTTGCCCATGCTGTGTATACCTTGAAGTGAAGAAGAACAATGGCGCGTTATGTGCGCCTCTGTTTGCATTATCGGAACTTTCCGCTACCGCAGCGCAACATTAAACATTGTCTGTTTTTTTAGCAATACAGCACCGCGCAAAATGTCCATTTCTTTGGCGGAATGACGCCAAAAATTTGTAAACTTTGTTTGTTATTGCAAGAAATATTGCACAAGCCTTTCCGAACTGTATACTTATCCAGTACTGGAGGGGCGATGCGTAAGATCATTCATGTTGATATGGACTGCTTTTTTGCGGCGGTGGAAATGCGTGACGATCCCTCATTACGCGATATTCCCATGGCCATCGGCGGCAGCCGCGATCGACGTGGCGTTATCAGTACCGCTAATTATCCGGCCCGCAAATATGGCGTACGCAGCGCGATGCCGACCGGTATGGCCTTAAAGCTTTGTCCGCATCTGCGTCTACTGCCCGGACGGTATGACGTCTATAAAGAAGCCTCCAGTCAGATCCGTGCCATCTTTTCGCGTTATACCTCGCTCATTGAGCCACTCTCACTGGACGAAGCCTATCTGGATGTTACCGACAGCCAGCACTGTCAGGGATCGGCCACGCTTATCGCGCAGGACATCCGCGCCACCATTTTTCGCGAAACGCAGCTCACTGCCTCTGCGGGCATCGCGCCCATAAAATTCCTTGCCAAGATCGCCTCCGATTTAAACAAGCCTGATGGCCAGTATGTGATTACACCGGCCCAGATGTCCGATTTCTTGCTGGCCTTACCGCTGGCAAAAATTCCCGGTGTAGGAAAAGTTTCAGCAAAAAAGCTCGAAGAGCTGGGTCTGCACACCTGCGCGGATGTGCAAAAAGCCGATTTGGCGCTGCTGCTTAAGCGTTTTGGCAAGTTCGGCAGAGTGTTATGGGAGCGCAGTCACGGCATTGATGAACGGGGCGTGGTGGTTGAACGCGAACGAAAATCGCTGGGTGTGGAGCGGACGCTGGCTGACGATATCGACAGTTGGGAGCGCTGTCTGGAAATTATTGATTACCTCTATGCCGAGCTTGATCGTCGCCTGACGCAGATTCGACCTGATAAGCACATTGCGCGCCAGGGCGTGAAGCTGAAGTTTAGTGATTTTCAGCAGACCACTCAGGAACATGTCTGGCCCGTGCTCAATAAAGAGGACATGATTGCCGTGGCCCGTAAGACCTGGGACGAGCGCCGCGCCGGACGTGGCGTCCGGCTGGTGGGGCTGCATGTGACGCTGGTGGATCCGCAGCTGGAGAGACAGTTGCTGCTGGGATTATAGAGGGGGCGCTTTCGCGTTGAGTGGGGGGATTACGGTTGTGCTCCGGCTCCATGAAACCTCTGCCTGTGGGATCGTGTTACTGATGTGGTGTTGTCTGAGGATTTGTCTGTTTGCCCAAGGGGCGGGGGTGATTACGGTCGTACACCGGGAGTTTTCCGCCCGCCAGGCGACAGGGAGTTTCAGCCTGTCCGTGCAGGCGGCCGGGTTAAGGGGCTCGCGTCAGCCCCTTAACAATCCCGGCGGCCGCTCTTTCTTTAGCGCGCCGGATGCCGCCAGGAAACCCCTGCCTGTGTGATCGTGTTACTGATGTGGTTTGGTGTTATCTGAGGATTTTTCTTTTTGCCCGCGGGGCGGGGGAGATTACGGTCGTGCACCGGGAGTTTTCCGCCCGCCAGGCGATGGCAGTTTCAGCCAGTCCGTGCAGGCGGCCGGGTTAAGGGGCTCGCGCCAGCCCCTTAACAATCCCGGCGGCCATCAGCCGTCGCTGTGCCTTCGTCACTCACTGTGGCCTGACGGACCGTCCGGATGCGCCGTCCCTGGCGCAGCCGTCCTCTGCGCGGCATCCCTGCCGCTCCGTCCTGGCCTCCGTTCCCTCCTCAGCGCGCCGGATGCCGGCAGAAAAACCCCCGCCTGTCAGTCCTGGTTTCTTTTAAAAGCGGGTGTTGTCTGTAGTGAATGTGTACAGTGGGATTCAAAAAAAGTTTTTATAAACAGGCATTGACTCAAAATCAGCAGACTGTAGGACTTTCCGGTTACCTACAGCGACACCGGAAGTGGCTTTAACACAGAGATAGTGAAGCGGGAGTTTGGGGCGGCCTTCCCACCCGCTGAGCGGATGAGGGATTTCCGGATGAGCCGACAGGACGTCGGCGAGAGCCGGGCCGCGCCACGGATGGCGCGTCCTGGCGGTCCGCAGAAATCCTGAAGGAGTGAAGGCACCGCGAAGCGGCGGGCGGGCAGGACGGGAGCCCGGGGTCAAGGGGCCGCGGCGGCTGGCGGCCCCTTGTCGGTCGCCCGCACCGGGCAGGCTGAAACTCCAGGCCGCCTGGCGAGCGAAACCCTCTCAGCGCTTCATAAGCTGTCAGCGACTCAAACCTTCTCAACGCCTGCTCGCGCAAGCATCACTGCAACTCATTATCTGTATCCAAAGCAATAAAAACGGCTGAACAGACGCAAATCTCAAAGCGGGGGAGTTGGGCAGGACGGGAGCCCTTGTTAGTCGCCCGCACAGGGCAGACTGAAACTCCCGGCCGCCTGGCGAGCGAAACCCTCTCAGCGTTTCATAAGCCGTCAGCGACTCAAACCCTCTCAGCGCTTCACAAGCCGTCAGCGACGCAAACCAGCCACCTCGCGCAGCGAATTAACCGTCCCGCGTAAGCGCCACCAACACCCCATTACTTCTTATATTTTGCTTCCAGCGTCGCAAACCACGGCTGGACAAAATCGTTATTGCTGCCCCAGCCCGGAATGATCTTGTTAAGCGACGCGACATTCACAGCGCCAGGATGGCTGTCGAGCGCCTGTTGTGAAATCGACGACGCTTTAAATTCATACGTCGCAGGCGTGGTTTCCCCGGCGATCTTGTTCGCCACCAGGCGCATATTCACGGCACCGATAGTTTTCGGATCGACCGCGACGGTCTGCACCCACGGGCTGCCTTTCTGGCGCATAAGCTGCAAATCCTGATTGGAAACATCAATGCTGTACAGCTTGATCTCGGTACGGCCATTTTCCTGCAACGCTTTATACGCGCCCTGGCTGAAGGCATCCCATGCGCCCCAGATGGCGTCAATCTTGCCTTTCGGGTATTTCGCCAGAATCGCGCCCACTTTGTTGGCCGTGTCGCCCTGGACATCCGTTGATACGGCACCAATGGACTCCAGTTGATGAATGCCTGGGTTTTCTTTTAATAATTTTTCATACACCACCTGACGACGTTCCATCGGCGGGAAACCGGCGACCCATAACTTCACGATGTTCGCTTTGCCGTTGAAGTCTTTGATCAACTGCCCCAGGGAGAGCTGCGCCAGCGAGGCGTCATCCTGGGCGGTCACCGTCACGCCGGGAATCGGGTTGTCTACCGGTGTGTCAAATACCGACACTTTAATGCCCGCGTCAGCGATGCGTTTTACCAGTGCGCTGGCATAGGGCGCTTTGCCGTGTGACAGAACAATACCGTCGTATTTTTGGCTGATCGCCTGATTAACAAAATCCTGAAAACGCGCGTCATCACCGTTGCTGAGGAAGGTGCTGACTTTGAAGCCCAACTGGCGACCCTGCTGAATCGCGCCTGCCACAAACTGGGTCGTGTTGTCGTCGGAACCGAGGTTACGGATGACGGCAATACGAATCGGCCCTTCATGATTGGCGATGGCGGCAGGGACAGGTGTTATGGTGTCGGCAAACGCGGCACTGGCGTTTAACAGGCTCAGGGCCAGCAGCGAGAGTGTTATCTTTTTCATTATTCTTAACTCCAGTAGAAGAACGCGTCTTAACGACGCTGTACATAAGTGATGGCCAGCGCTAAGGCCAGCACTAATCCTTTGATAATGTCCATGGCGTAATAGGGCACGGATAACATTACCAGGCCGTTTTGCAGAACCCCTAAAATGACGGCCCCGACCAGCGTACCCAGCGCATTTGGCTTACCGGAGCCGGCCAGTGAAAAGCCGATCCAGGCGGCAGCCACGGCGTCCATCAGATAACCGCTACCGGCGTTAACCTGGGACGATCCAATGCGTGAGGCCAGCAGAATACCGCCCAGTCCGGCCAGTAGTGAGGCAATCACATAGGCCAGAACGCGATAACGCGTGGTGCGAATACCGGAAAGCCGGGCGGCTTCGGGGTTTCCGCCCAGCGCATACATGCGGCGGCCATGTTTGGTCAGCGACAGCGCCAGCTGCGCCACCACGGTCACCACCAGCATGATAATCACGATCGTGGGTACCTGACCCAACAGGTTAAAGGCAGCAGGAATGGTGCCTTCCGCCATATCGCCGCTGGGCAGCACCATGTTTTCCGTAATCGAGCCGCCAAAGCTGTAGGTCATGGCGACGCCCTGAATCACAAACAGGGTGGCCAGCGTGGCCAGCATGTCGGGAATGCGCAGCACGACGATCAGAAAGGCGTTAAACAGTCCCACAAGCGTGCACAGCGCCAGAGTGATGGCGATCGCCGCCGTGGTATCGAAGCCGTACCAGACAAACAGCGAAATGACCAGGGCGTTTGCCAGTGACGCGGTAGAGCCCACCGAAAGGTCGAAGCCGCCAACGGTGAGGGATACAGAAACGCCCACGGCAATCACGGTTACGATGGCGATAGACCGCAAAATATTGACGATATTGTTCGGTTCCAGAAAGCTGTCGGAAGCCAGGCCAAAGGCAGCGATCAATATCACCACCGTCAGCAACATGCCCCACTTATAGAGGAAATCGAACAGCTGATGGCGCAGCGATGGCGATGCGGAATTCAGGGCTAACTCTTTACTGCTCACGCAGGGGTTCCTCCGGTGGAATAGAGCAAAAGTGTCTCCTCCGTGGCGCGTTGTCCGTCTAATTCCGCCACAATACGTCCGTCCCAGAGCACACAAATACGGTCGCATAAGCCGACCAGTTCAGAAAATTCGCCAGAGGCGTAAATAATCCCTTTGCCTTCATGGGCAAGGTTGCTGATTAGCGTGAACAGTTCCGTTTTGGCTTTTACGTCCACGCCTTTGGTCGGTTCGTCGAAAATAAGGACATCGGCGTTATTGCGTAACCATTTGCCAATCGCCACCTTTTGTTGATTGCCGCCGGAAAGCCGACGTAACGGTTGGGCGGGGCCAGTCGTACGCACGTTAAGACGACGGATCACCGCTTCCGCCCAGCGCCAGGCCTGACGATGGCCGAACAGGCTCCAGCGGGAAAAACTGTCGTCTGCGCTGATACTGAGGTTCATCGCCACCGATTCATCAATGAAAATGCCCTCTTTGCGGCGCTCTTCCGGCACCAGTGCCATGCGCTGACTCACGGAATCGTGTGGCGATCGCGGTTTCCAGCGTTTACCGTGCAGTTCACCGCGGGCAACCCGGCTTTTACTGGCACCAAATAACGCTTTGCAGAGTTCGGTTTTGCCAGCCCCGGCCAGTCCGGCAATGCCCAGAATCTCGCCCTTGTGTAAACGCAGTGAGATATCCTGAAGCAGGTGTTCATCATGTAATCCTTCCACCGCCATGAGTACGGATGAGGACTGCAATGGCCGGCGCGGAGGATAGATATCGGTCAGCGGATGACCCAGCATTTTTTCAACGATTTGCTCACCGCTCAGGGAAGCCATTGGGCTGCTTTCCACCAGGCGGCCATCGCGCAGTACCGTCAGGCGATCGCAGATGGCTTTCAGTTCGTTAATACGGTGAGAGATAAATATCACGCCAATACCGCTGGTCTGCAGGCGACGAACTACGGCGAACAGGCGCTCGCTTTCGTGTTGGTCGAGTGGGGCTGTGGGTTCATCGAGAATCAGAAAGCGGCAGTGGTGCGACAGGGCTCTGGCCAGCAGGATTTGCTGCTTTTCCGCCAGCGAACAACGTTCGACCGGGCGTCTGACATCAATCGTGGCATCCAGCTGCGCCAGCAGGTCTCGCGCCTGACGACGCATATCGCCCCAGCGAAAGCCATGGCCCGGTTCGGCCAACTGATCCAGCAGAATGTTCTCGGCCACGCTTAACTGGGGCACCAGCGCAACATCCACTTCCTGCTGCACCAGGTGAATGCCGAGCTTTTTGGCGTCACGCGGGCTGCGAATCGACACGGGCTGGCCGTCCAGCAGAATCTCACCGTGATAGTGGCTGTGGGCACCGGAGAGTACCGCCATCAGGGTGGATTTACCCGCGCCATTGGCCCCGGTCAGGGCATGAACCGAGTGACCTTCCGTCAGAAAATCCACTGAGGTTAACGCGGCAAATCCGCCGAAATCGATAGAGATGTTACGCATCTCAAGGCGATTGACTGCACGCATCACGGAGCTCTCCATTAAAGTCACTGATCGCATTTTTTCCCGAAGCTACCGGTGCGGCAACTAACGAAAGCGCATAAGTTAGCACAGAAATTTATTAGCCATCCAGACATCTGGACATAATGGCGGCTAAAGCTGACTAAGCGCAGCAAGTTGGTGATTTAACGGTAAGAAGTCGCCTTAACCCAGCGGATTATGCTGCGCGCCTGGGCGTCAGTCTTTTTTAAACGGATGCGCTTTTATCTCAGGATCGGAAAATGCGACGTGGTTTTGTCGCAGACTTCACCACGTGAAGAACGCATCGCATCCGTCGCGGTTACTTCACGGCATAGATTTCGGCGAGGTCGGCCAGATCCCAGTTACCGCCTGTTAACAGTACGCAGACTTTCTCAGCGGGCTTCAGGCTGACCGATCCCGCCAGCAACGCGCCAAGGCCGATGGAGGCCGCGGGCTCGGCAATCAATTTTGCCTCACTGGCCAGCACCCGCATGCCCTGAGCAATATGCTCGTCGTCAACCAGCACAATCTCATCTACGTACTTTTCAATAATCGGGTAGGGATTGCGGCCCGGCACGCTGAGTCTTAAGCCATCCGCAATAGTATTGAGCAGCGGCAGTGACGTTGGCTGTTTGTTGATCCGACTTTGGTAATATTTCGGGGTCAGAGCGGGTTCCGCGCCAATCACTCTGATGGCAGGGCGGGTTTCTTTGATTGCGGTGGCCACACCGGAGAGAAGTCCGCCACCGCCCAGCGGCACAATCACGGTATCCACATCTGGCAAATCATGCAGGATTTCGCAGCCGATCGTTCCCTGGCCCGCCATGACCATCGGATCTTCAAAGCCATGCACCACCGCATAATTGTTGAGCTCGGCAATTTCATACACCTTCTTCCAGCGGGACGCATTGTCGCCATCGAAGAGAATCACCTCTGCGCCCAGGGCGCGCGTATTGTCGATTTTGATTTGCGGCGTTGTGACCGGCAGCACCAGAATGACCTTTACGCCCAGCATTCTGCCTGCATAAGACAGGCCCTGGGCATGATTGCCTGATGAACTGGAAATCATGCCGTTGGCAAACGCCTCAACGGGCAGAGAAAGGACCTTATTCAGTGCGCCCCGTATTTTAAACGCGCCGGTAATCTGCAACGTCTCCGGCTTGAGGTAAAGCTCACAGCCGACCCGTTTTTCAATTTTTTCAGCGCGGAGTAACGGCGTATGGCGAATATGGGCAGCGATGCGCTGCTGCGCGTCATGAATGTCCTGCAGGGTGGGGTACGAACGCGTCATATACATTACCTTCGTCTGAACGAAACGTTATTCAAAAAATGCAAATCCGGTTCCGTAGCCTTTTTCAAGGGCCTTGCGGTAAATGCGCCCGGCTGTCGTGTTGTCCTGAATGGCAAGCCCGGTGGAGTCAAAGAAGGTAATTTCCCGATCGTTTTCCCGGCCCGGTTTCGTCCCGGACAAAACTTCCCCGATTTCGGCATGAATCGCGTTTTCACTGATGATATTTCTGTCCAGCGCATGCCAGGTTTCTCCTTTCTGCGTGCACTGGGGCAGGGAATCCACGATCACTTTTGCCCGACTAAAAATCTGCGGGTCAAACTCCTGTTTACCGCGCTGATCGGTGCCAATGGCGATGATATGCGTGCCGGGCGGAATCCAGTCGGCCTCAATCAGCGGTCCTTTGCCCCGGGTGGTGGTGATAAGAATATCGGCTTGCCCGACCGCCGCCTGACAGCTGTCCGCGATAATGACCGGAATACCTGTGGTGCTTTCAATGTCCGCTTTGAAAGCCTGACGGGTGGCTGGCGTTCGGCTCCAGGCATGGATTTCCTCAATATCCATTACCCGGGCGATCGTCTGGATTTGCATTCTCGCCTGATTGCCAGTGCCAATCGCGGCGATTTTTTTGGCATTTTTACGTGCCAGTGCTCTGACGGAAACAGCGCCCGACGCACCGGTTCGCAGACCGGTAATCAGGCTACCGTCCATCACACAGCACAGGGCGCCGCTTTGGGCATCAAACAGGATGATCGTGCCCATACCGCCCGGCAGACCAGGACGGGACGGGTTTTCTGAAAAACCGCCGGAGGAGGCTTTCATCGAAATCAGTTCGTTGGTGCGGTAATAGCAGGTTTTAAAATCAATCTCGCCACGGGGGGCGGGCAGGTGCAGGCCGATATAGTCAGGCTGTTCCACCAGGCCGCCGTTAAAGGCCCTGTAGGCTTCGTCGACGGCTTCAATGACATCATCAATGCTGATGAGCTGTCGGACATCTTCTTTGGTGAGTAATAAGGTCTTCATGCGTCCTCGGGTCGTGTCAGACGAACGATTCCCGACTATCGCAATGGTGTTAAAACGCGGTCGGGAAAAGAGGGATTCCCGACATTATTACACTGGTGTTGCAACAGAAAATGCCAATCTGCACCCCGGAGAAACGCTTTAAACTGTTTTAGCGACGGGTGACGAAAGCTAATGCTCGGGTAAGTGTGACGGCGGAAAGGCGAGCGAGGCGCAAAAAAAGGGCTTATGCAGAACATAAGCCCTTAATCTTATGGTGTACGGATTTTATTTCTCCGGCACCACATTCAGCAGTGTAGTCAGCAGCTTCCAGTACAGGCCAACGCTTTCGATATGGACCTGCTCATCGGGGGAGTGCGGACCTGTGATGGTTGGGCCGATCGAAACCATATCCATGTTGGGATAGGGCTTTTTAAACAAGCCACATTCCAGACCCGCGTGGATCACCTGAATATTGGGTGTTTTGCCAAACAGGGCGACATAGGTTTCACGCGTCAGGGCCATGATGGGCGAGTCGGCATCGGGCTGCCAGCCAGGATAGCCGCCTTTTGGTTTGGTCTGCGCGCCCGCCAGCTGGCCGAGTGAGGTCAGCATCTGCACCACATAATCACGTCCCGTGTCGATCAGCGAACGAATCAGACAGTTAATTTCCGCTTTGTCGGCATCCATCGTCACAACGCCCACATTAAGTGAGGTTTCCACAACGCCTTTGGCGACATCAGAGTTGCGGATCACGCCGTTCGGGGTGCTGTTTAACAAATTCAGGAAGCGATCGCGGCTTTCACGGCTCAGCGCCTCGCCCTGATGGGCAACCGGCTCGCTGACGAAAGCAATATTCTTCTCTTTCACGCCGTGCTCATTTTGTACCGCAGCCAGGAAGCTGGCGGCGGCCGATTTGAGGTTATCCACTTTGCTGCTGTCGACAGAAACGGTTGCAAAGGCTTCGCGAGGAATCGCGTTGCGCAGTGTACCGCCGGTGAACGCAATCAGGCGAAGATCCAGCTCTGCCGCATGCGCGGTCAGGAAACGGGCCAGCAACTTATTGGCATTCCCCAGGCCCATATGAATATCCGCACCTGAGTGACCGCCACGCAGTCCTTTCAGGGTGAACTTCAGGGTTTCAAAACCGGCAGGAACCGCTTCGCGCGTCAGGGGCAGGGTTGTGATGAAATCGATGCCGCCTGCGCAACCCATGTAGATCTCACCTTCTTCTTCCGAATCGGTGTTGATCAAAATGTCAGCCTGCAGCCAGCCTGGCTGTAAACCAAAAGCACCGTCCATACCGGTTTCTTCGGTCATGGTGAGCAGGACTTCCAGCGGGCCATGGGTCAGGCTGTTGTCCGCCAGTACCGCAAGGGCCGAGGCCATACCAATCCCGTTGTCGGCGCCCAGCGTCGTCCCGCGCGCTTTCACCCATTCGCCATCGACATACGGCTGAATAGGATCTTTGGTGAAGTCGTGAACGGTATCGTTATTTTTCTGCGGCACCATATCAAGGTGTGCCTGCAGGGCCACGGGCGTGCGTTTTTCCATACCGGCGGTCGCAGGTTTACGAATCAGGATATTGCCGACCTGATCGCGCTCACACCAGAAGCCTTGTTCTTTGGCCCAGTTAACAATGTAGTTAGCCAGCGCTTCTTCATGAAAAGAGGGATGAGGAATCGAGCAGATTTTGGCGAAAAAATCCCACAGCGGCTGTGGAGAGAGTTGAGACAATTCAGACACGACAAGTCTCCTGTGTCAGTGCGCCGGCTTTGCCGGACAGTGCGAAGTTCCAGTGAAAGATCGCCGTCAGTGAACTGACGAGATAGGGCGAGAATATCACTGTTTTTCGTTCTGTGTGTCATTCACCGCGCTAAAAAACCGCAACCAGCCGCCAGGTGCTGGTTTTTAGCGCGTCATGTCCTTATAATCTCGCGCAACCTTTTCCCCGTTGCACATTTTTTAAGCCACACTGACTGGCTGGGATTCCTATTTATGAGCGAAAAATACGTCGTTACCTGGGACATGCTGCAGATTCATGCCCGTAAACTGGCTCAACGCCTGCTGCCTGTTGAACAGTGGAAAGGCATTATTGCAGTGAGTCGCGGCGGTCTGGTACCGGCTTCGCTGCTGGCACGTGAACTGGGTATTCGCTATGTCGATACCGTGTGTATTTCCAGCTATGACCACGATCATCAGCGTGAAATGAAAGTCCTGAAACGCGCCGAAGGCGATGGTGAAGGCTTTATCGTGATTGACGACCTGGTGGATACCGGCGGTACCGCACAAGCCATCCGTGAGATGTATCCGAAAGCGCGCTTCTGCACCATCTTTGCAAAGCCTGCCGGACGTGCGCTGGTTGACGACTATATCGTTGATATTCCGCAGAACACCTGGATCGAACAGCCATGGGACATGGGCGTGGTTTATATTCCACCGATTGTCAAAGGCTGATTGACGCAACACAAACAACGCCCGGTTTTCCGGGCGTTGTGCTTTCTGCGCCTCGCGACTTGCCGTGCAGTACAGTAAACTTAACTGCTGCTGTCTGTGTTGTTAGAGAGGTGATATGTCTGGCAAAAACCTGAGCGTTGAGCTGTTTAAACCTCGCTTTAAACATCCCGAAACGTCGTCGCTGGTACGCCTGCGTCGGCATGCCACGCATGAAGTGCATTCTGCCCTGGATGGCGACAGCCGGCGCGGCTGGTATCGGATGCTTAATAAGCTGATGTGGACATGGCGGGGCGTGCCCGCGCAGGAGATCAGCGAGGTACTGGCGCGTATTGCAATCAGCGATGTTGAGCACACCAACCCTGCGCTACTGGATACGGTAATAGGTTATCGCAACGGTAACTGGAACTACGAGTGGAGCAGACAGGCAGGTCGCTGGCAACAACGTGCACTGGACGCGAAAGAGGACGCCCACGACCAGGCCGGGCATGACTGGCTGCACGCGTCTCATCTCTACAGTGTGGCCGCGTACCCCTATATTAAAGGCGATGAACTGGCGGATCAGGCGCAGGCCCTGGCCAGCCGCGCTTATGAAGAAGCGACCCGCCGCTTACCCGGGGAACTCAAAACGCTGACCTTCCACATTGAAGGAGGCAGCCCCGTCAGCGGTTTTTTGCATATGCCGCCTGGCGTGGAAGCCCCTTATCCCACCGTGATGTTTTGCGGTGCGCTGGACTCGCTGCAAACTGACCACTATCGTCTCTTCCACGATTATCTTGCGCCGCGCGGCATCGCTATGCTGACGCTGGATATGCCGTCCGTCGGGAACGCCATCAAGTGGAAGCTCAGCCAGGATACCAGCTTTCTGCATCAGCAGGTGCTGCGCGATCTGGCTTCTGTTCCGTGGATCGATCACACGCGCGTAGCGGCGCTGGGTTTTCGCTTCGGTGCCAATGTCGCCGTTCGTCTGGCCTATCTGGAAGCGCCGCGTCTGCGAGCCGTAGCCTGTCTCGGGCCCATCGTACACAGCCTGCTGACACAAAATACCTTGCAGAACAAAGTACCGGATATGTATATGGACATGCTGGCCAGTCGGCTTGGCATGGCAGGCAGTACAGACAGCGCTTTGCGGGCGGAACTGCTCAGCTACTCGCTGAAAAATCAGGGGCTACTGGGACGTCGAACTGCCACGCCCATGCTGTCCGCATACTGGTCCAACGATCTCTTCAGCCCTGAGGAGGAAAGCAAACTGATTGCCAGCTCTTCACCACAAGGTAAAGCGTTGTTAATTCCGGTAAAACCGGTAGCGGCCAGTTTCGATAGCGCCCTGAATGAAATCTGCGACTGGCTGGCACAACGTTTAAAAAGATAGCTGGCAAAATTGACAGTGTTTGCTACAACTACTAGCTGGAATCATTCGGATCGTTGCAAGACAATGCAGCATGGCTGCTGCGGTTCGAGATATAAAGCCTGTCCTAATGGAGAATTAGCATGACGTTACCGAGTGGTCATCCCCGCAGTCGCCTGCTTAAACGCTTCACGGAACTGGGACCTTACATACGCGATGGAAAATGTAGTGAAAATCGCTTCTTCTTCGACTGCCTGGCTGCCTGCGTAAATGTTAAACCTGCGCCTGAGCTGCGAGAGTTCTGGGGCTGGTGGATGGAGCTGGAAGCGCAAGCCGATCACGTTACCTATGTGTATCATATTGGCCTGTTTGATAAAGAGGGCGACTGGTCTGTCGCCACGATCAAGGGCAAAGATAATTCAGCCCGCGTGGAAGAAACGCTGCGTAATTTCCATGGCCGTTTAAAAGAGACGTTGAAAGAGTTTGAACTGGATCTGGTGCCCGCCAGTGACTTCGATGAAAAACCGATAAAACTCAGCGCCTGAAACTGAAGCCCCTGCGGGGGCTTTGTTGTCAGGATCGATCCCGCTCAGATTGCCCTACAGGAAAGGGCGAGTGATCATCACTCGCCCTTTTAACAGACACATTCACATTGAGGGTAAAGCACTAAACCTCTCCATCACGCGGGCCGTCATTCCTTCGACAGCCTCTCTCGTCAGGCGAAGCTCAGATTCATCAGAACTGGTAGGTCAGGCCGACAGCAACGATGTCATCGTTGTTAAGCGCCAGCTTGTTGTCTTTATCCAGTTGGTTAATTTTGTAATCCACAAACGTCGACATGTTTTTGTTGAAGTAGTAGGTGGCGCCCACGTCGATATATTTAACCAGGTCTTCGTTGCCGATACCGTTTTCGATATCTTTGCCCTTGGTCTGCACGTAGCCAATAGAAGGACGCAGGCCGAAGTCAAACTGATACTGTGCAACCAGCTCCAGGTTTTCTGCTTTGTTGGCTGAGCCCGAAACGGAGCCGCCAGCGACACGGTTTGTTCCACTGACAGGCGTCATGTTGCGGGTTTCGGTATAAATCGCGGCCAGATAAATACTGTTGGCATCATATTTCAGGCCCGTGCCCCATGATGTCGCTTTATCGCCATGACCATAGGCACCCGCCTGTTGTGAATTGGTACGGTCAGAAGAAGTGATTGCACCCAGTACGCTCACACCAGAGTCAGCAATCGCATAACCCAGTGAGGCACCATAGCCATCACCATTCTGGCGTGTAATATCGGTACGGCTGTTTGCGGAAGTCGAGTCATTTTTACCCTGATACTGCAGGGCAAACTTCAGACCATCGACCAGACCAAAAAAGTTGGTGTTACGGTAAGTGGCGACGCCAGAAGCGCGCTGCGCCATAAAGTTATCCGTACGGGCTGTACCGTCACCACCAAATTCCGGGAAGACGTCAGTCAGCGATTCAACGTCATACAGTACGCCGTAGTTACGGCCATAGTCGAATGAACCGTACTGAGAGAATTTCAGACCGGCAAAGCCCAGACGGGTTTTGTTGCCTGTATTAGCATCGCTGCCTTCAGAGTTGTTAGCATTGTACTGATATTCCCACTGGCCATAACCGGTCATCATATCGTTAATCTGCGTCTGGCCTTTGAAACCGATACGCACATATGATTTGTCGCCATTTTGACCAGCATTATCGCTCATGTAATGCTCGGCTTTTACCTTACCGTAGAAATCCAGCTTGTTACCGTCTTTGTTATAAACTTCAGCGGCCTGAGCGGCAGAGGTCAGCGCCAGAGCAGAGACAACGATTGCCAGTGTACTTTTCTTCATTTGCTATCAATCCCAATGAGTAAAATGCTTATATCCTCACTATTTTCTTGCTGCAGGCAGGGCTGCCTTATTCTCCGGTCGCTCAGTGAACGCACCAGGGGGCATTCATTTGCCGCCTTGTTACATCAAGAAAACTTTTGAGGCATTAGTGAAAATATTTGTAAAACACCGACTTTTTACCGATGAATGATGAAGTTTTTATGACAACTTTTATGTTTTGTTGTTAAAGGGGAACTTTTGGTCTACTCCGCACTCTGCAAAATTTGCAGCTTTTCCCTTACTGGCTGTTGGCTTCCCTCACCGCACCTGTTAAAAAGTCGGTTCACAGAAATTTTTTACGGCAGGACAACATGAGTGGCAGTCAGACCCTTGTGGTCAAATTGGGTACCAGCGTGCTTACCGGCGGTTCGCGTCGGTTAAACCGGGCACATATGGTGGAATTAGTGCGTCAGTGCGCGCAGCAGCACGCCGCCGGCCATCGTATTGTGATTGTGACCTCCGGCGCGATGGCGGCCGGTCGTGAACATCTGGGTTACCCCGAACTGCCGCCTACCATCGCCTCAAAGCAGCTGTTAGCTGCGGTGGGGCAAAGTCGTCTGATCCAGTTGTGGGAACAGCTGTTTTCTATTTACGGTATTCATATCGGGCAGATGTTACTGACCCGTGCTGATATGGAAGATCGCGAACGCTTCCTCAATGCCCGCGATACCTTACGGGCCTTGCTGGACAACCACATTGTGCCGGTCATCAATGAAAATGACGCCGTTGCCACGGCGGAAATTAAAGTGGGCGATAATGACAACCTCTCTGCGCTGGCGGCAATGCTGGGCGGGGCAGACAAACTGTTGTTACTGACCGATCAGCAGGGATTGTTTACCGCCGATCCGCGCAGTAATCCGGATGCCCAGTTAATCAGCGATGTGCATATCATTGACGACGCACTGCGCGCACTGGCGGGCGGAAGCGTATCCGGGTTGGGCACGGGCGGCATGTCGACGAAGCTGCAGGCTGCCGATGTCGCCTGCCGGGCCGGTATTGATGTCATTATTGCGGCCGGAAGTCGTCATGGCGTGATCAACGATGTGATTGAGGGCAAGCCCGTCGGTACACTGTTTCATGCTCAGCAGACGCCGCTGGAAAACCGTAAACGCTGGATTTTCGGTGCGCCGCCCGCCGGAGAGATCACCGTGGATGACGGTGCGCTTGCTGCGATTATCGCGCGCGGCAGTTCACTGCTGCCAAAAGGGATCCGCGAGATTCAGGGGAATTTTTCCCGTGGTGAAGTGATCCGTATCCGCAGTTTGCAGGGGCGCGATATTGCGCACGGCGTCTCGCGCTATAACAGTGATGCGATGCGCATGATTGCGGGTCACCATAGTCAACAGATAAGCGAGATTCTGGGCTACGAATATGGGCCGGTTGCCGTGCATCGCGACGACATGATCGTCAGTTAAGGAGTACACATGCTTGAAGAAATGGGAAAGGCGGCGCGCGCCGCGGCCTGGAAACTGGCGGATCTGTCTGCGGCAGAAAAAAATCAGGTTTTGCTGACTATCGCCGATCGGCTTGAGGCAGAAAGCGAGGGGATCCTGGCGGCAAACGAGCAGGATCTGGCTGAGGCGCGGCAGAACGGCATGAGCGCCGCATTGCTCGATCGCCTGACGTTGACGCCCGCGCGCCTCAGTGCGATTGCCCACGATGTTCGCCAGGTCTGTCGGCTCGCCGATCCGGTAGGGCAGGTGATCGATGGTGGTCTACTGGACAGCGGCTTGCGCATTGAGCGCCGCCGGGTGCCGTTAGGGGTGATCGGCGTCATTTATGAAGCGCGTCCGAACGTCACGGTGGATGTGGCGAGCCTGTGCCTGAAAACCGGCAATGCGGCCATCCTGCGTGGAGGGAAAGAGACATGGCGGACGAACGCGGCTACCGTCCGGGTAATACAAAACGCTTTGCAGCAGCACGGCTTGCCATCAGCTGCCATTCAGGCGATTGAGAATCCGGATCGGGAACTGGTCAACCAACTGCTAAAACTGGACCGCTATGTGGATATGTTGATTCCGCGAGGGGGCGCCGGACTGCACAAACTCTGCCGCGAACATTCCACTATTCCGGTGATTACTGGCGGCATTGGCGTTTGCCATATGTATATCGACGACACGATGGATATCGACGCCGCGCTGGATATCATCGTGAATGCCAAGAAGCAGCGTCCGAGTGCCTGTAACTCCCTCGAAACGCTGCTGATCGACGCGGCCATGGCGGCGCGCTTTCTGCCCGCTTTTATGGCCCGCATGGCAGAGGAGAACATTCCGCTGCATGCTGATGCCAGTATCCTGAGTGAACTGCAGCAGGGACCGGCCAGCGTTACCGCCATCCAACAGGGCGATTACGACGATGAATGGCTGTCGCTTGATCTCAACGTTAAACGGGTTGCCGATATGGATGAAGCTATCGCGCATATTCGCGAGCACGGCACGCAGCACTCAGACGCTATCCTGACACGCAGCACACAAAATGCCGCGCGCTTTGTTAAGCAGGTTGACTCGTCTGCTGTTTACGTCAACGCCAGCACGCGCTTTACCGACGGGGCACAGTTTGGTCTGGGCGCGGAAGTCGCGGTCAGTACGCAAAAACTGCATGCCCGTGGTCCAATGGGCCTGGAGGCGCTGACGACCTATAAATGGATTGGCTGGGGAGACGACAGCCTGCGTGCATAACCGCATTTTAGTGAATAAAACGGGAGCCTGTGCAGGCTCCCGTTTTTTTTAGATGGCTTTTTTCGCACCACTCAATGGTAGAGTTTTTCGCCCGTTGGCCGCTTTTTAGTCAGTAAGAGGGAGGTTGTTCATCAGAAACGATGAAGGTAGGGCGCAATTTTTTACACAAGATTACTGAAAGGTGAGGTCAGACGCGGCTTAGCGCCTGATTTTATGCTTCGCTTGGCATAATAACGGTTAACAATAATCAAAAATGCCTGGCAATGCCGTTAGGTAGTCAACGGGCGGTAATATAAAATGAACTGGTAGCAATAACGAAAATAACATTCAGCACCTCTTTCATGGTTGATTATTAACTGATGGTTAAAAAAGAGAGTATCAAACAAGCGTTCACTGCCAGGCTGATCGCCGCGTGTGAAAGTGCGGGCATCACCGGTCATGGCCGAAATAAGCAGGTCGCCTGTGCGCTGCAACAGCAGGGTTGTAAGATTTCCGCACCCGGCGTGTGGAAATGGTTTAACGCGCAGTCCGTACCCGATAATGGCAATCTTCTGGCGCTCAGCCAGTTACTGGGTGTCAGAGTAGAATGGCTGCAATATGGTATGGAGCAGACCCAGGAACCGTATTTACTGCAGGATATGCCGTGCCAAAAAAGCACGTTCCGCGTTAACAGTTTTGACCTGGGGCAAACGTCAGCAATGGGGGTTCCCGTCGGGGATGACTTCGTTGAAACGATTAAGGCTATCGAATACGGGCAGGAGGAAGCCCGCATCTTGTTCAGCGGCCGCCCGGCCGATCATATTCGGTTAATCGCAATGAACAGCGATGCCATGTCAGATACATTTGCCCCACGGGATCAGCTGTTTGTGGACATTAGCGTGCAGACATTCGACGGAGATGGCATCTACATCTTTACGCTGGACGACAGACTTTACCTCAAACGCCTGCAACTGCAGCATAAAAGAATTGCTGTTATCTCAGATAATAAACGTTACGAGACCTGGTATCTGGACCGGAATGATGCGGGCAGTTTAACCGTTCTGGCAAAGGTGATCATGAGCCAGGCCAGGCAGTATCATATTCTGGGTTAGGCAATTCAGTCAGACTGATGATCCTTAAGTGAAAAAAATAATCGGTCTAAATTCAAAAAGTTAACTTATGGTAAAAAATAAATTAACCAGTGGTGTTTGATAAAGCATAAGAACCTGTTAATAATTTGAGCAGGGACGAAAAAAGTTGTTACCTCCAGGATGAAACGCTCTTAAACAATTGAGGCGCTGCACAAGCGCGAATCAACCCCCCAACGCTAATGAGCTTTGGGATGGGGTGGATGCGTACCGTGCAGTGTCATCAGATGCCGCCCGAACCCTTTGCTTACCCTTCCACCTGACTGATTATTCAGCCGGGAGGAGTGCCTGTGAACAGCATTCCGCGACGTTCAGGCGTGTTCAACGGAGCGAAAATGCTTGCCTGCCACCCTATCGCCAAAGACTCATTCACAGGAGGAGTTATGGCGATAATCCAGTATGGCAAAAGCGTTTTTACAGGCAATGCACGAACTCGCCGTCATCAGCGGCGTCAACCTCTTAACCGTCTCAAACACAGTATTGACGAAGCACTTAACTGTCCACCCGAAACCCGCACGCTTCGCCGCGCAGAGCAAATCTGTCAGCGGCAAGTGATATCGGCTGTTGATCGCGCGATTGCCGCACCGCGCCTGAGAAGCCAGGAGATATCAGGATTTGATAATTGCTGCCTGCCCCATGTTCATCTCTATGCGGTCCGTTGAACGAATTTTTCGTCACTGATTTTACGCCTGTCGCAGACATCTCCATCCTTTCTGACCTTTTGTAAATGCTTCAATGCTGCTGCATGTTCACCCGACATCGCCGCTGCGTTTATCCCTGCACTAATCAGTTTGTTTTATGTTTTGTCAGTCCGGTCGGTTATGTCTGCATCGTCTATGAGGAGTTTTTATGAGCCAGATTATTGCAATTCTGAATTTTGAAGAGGGTTACGCAGAAATGCCGTATCTCGATACGCTGGGGTTTCCTACCGTTGCAGGCGGCATCCGTATTGGCCCGAAAGGCGCATCGCTAAGTAACTATGTCATGCGGGTTCCCCGGCGGGTCGGGGATGTCTGGAAGCAATGCATTCTGGAAAACAAGATCACAGATATGCAAAGCCGTGCGCCCATTAAGCTGGCGCTGGAGAAATGTAATGAGGCGCGTACCGATGTTCTGATGAGTATGGCCTATCAGCTTGGCGTAGATGGCATTTTGCAGTTTAAAAACATGCTCAACGCGATTGCCCAGGAAAACTTTGTTGAGGCCGGTGAGGCCATGCTCAACAGCCTGTGGGCGCGGCAGACACCGGGCCGTGTCCGGCGTCATGCCGAAGTGATGCGCAGCGGAAACTATGACGTCTACCGGGGGTTACTATGAGATGGTTACTTTTCATTATCGCGGTGTTAAGCGTCATTATCATTTTGCTGTTAATGCAGCGCTTCACCACGCTTCAGTTTGTTTCTCACGCCAAATTGTTGTTTAAAACCTGGTCTGTATGGCTTGCCTCGCTGGGATCGATGCTCAGTGCCTGGGTTCAGTCGTTTCCGTCTTCTGCGCTCAATGCCTGGCAAACACTGCCGGAGGACGTAAAAAGCATTCTTCCCCACAACTATCTGGGTCTTATCGGTGCCTTCATGGTGGCGATGGGCGTGATTGCGCAGTTTGTTCGCCAGAAAACCCTGCTTAATGAAAAACGGCAAAGTAAGGAGATGGAGTCATGACGTTTTTTTCTCTGTTAACCAACGGCGGCTGGCACTGGTTGGCTGCGCTGGGTGCGCTGATGGCGGCTTTGGGAGCCAGTTACTTCGGTGGCAAAAAAATTGGCAAGGTGCAACAGCAGGCGCAGTCAGAAGCCGAGGGGGCCAGGCAAGAGGCAGACCGCCTGACGAAGATTACTCATCAACAGCAACACAATAGTGAGGAGGCGAAGCGTGTGGCGACTGATAACCTCAATCTTGATGATGCTGCTGCTCGCGACAAGTTGCAGCAGTCCAAATATAACCAGCCCTGAACCCATCATCTCTAACGATTCAGCCTGCATTCTCTTTTCCCCTATTTACACCCATGGCGATGACGCGCAGAAGGCAGACATTCGCACTGTGCGCGCCATCAATGCCCATAACGATCTCTGGGATGCCCTCTGTGGACATCCCTCATCGTCAAAATAGTTAACTAAATGATTTATAAACCCTTATCCTGAGGAGGATATCATGATTGAAGTCAACTCATTTGCTGAGCTGCGTACTACCGTGCCGTCAAAAGCAGGTGAAATTGCCGTGTTAAAACGCTACTACGACAAAGACTCCAGTTTCCGGGGCGGCGGTGATTTTGTGGGATTCACCGGCACCACCACGTTAAAAGACGATGGCGGTACAGTCGCTGTTGGTAATAACTTTTACTGGAAGCGTTCGATTAACGATCCACGTGAAGTTAACATCCTGCATTTTGGCGCGAAAGGCGATGGCGTAACCGATGACACCGATGCGTTTAAACGTATTCTTGGCTGGTCACAAACTTACAGCCAAAATATGAAAGGTTTACCGGTCCGTTTTCCCGGCGGACGTTTCCTGATCATGCCAATGGACCTGAGTGATACAGAAATGCCGTTCTTTGGTCTGGCCGGCGATGACCTGGCGCTGGGTTCTCTGCCTGGCACAACCCTTATCTCCGACAAAAGCGCCAATACGCTGTTTAAGGTTAAAGCCCGCAGGACGACGATCCGTGGTATCACCTGGGATGGGCAAGCCAGCGCGGATATTGTTGCCAATAAAGCCACCATCACCCCCGAGATGTGCAGCAACACTCAGCCTTTCTTTGAAAATATCTGTGTGGAGGGGCAAATCGTCAATATTAGCTGTTTTCGCGGCCAGCGCAGTGGCGGCACGATTTTTAAACTGCAGGACACGCTCGACAGTAAGTTTGAGCAAATCTACACCAATACCACCTACTCGCGGGTGTTTGATATTGGCTGGTCAAATTCGCCCAATGGCGTGTGGGATCACTCCACGGCGGTTGAATTGTGCAACGCGAATTTCCAGACAGGCTATGGCGATGCCACGCTTTATATGCCGCGCATGACACAGGCGATTATGCGCAACGTGTGGATTGAACATACGCGTAATCCCGGCGATCTGTCTGATGGCGGCTGGACAATTGATACGCTCAACGTCGAAGACTGTAGTGCACCTTTAATCCTCAATAATGCGCGCGTGGTAATGCGCCATATTAACCTGCAGGCGGGCGCAAAGCTCAGCCAGGATCTGGTCACGGGCAAATGGCTTTCTACTTTCGAGTATGGCTATCGCCGCGACGAGAACTACGGCACGTTTATGAGTGGATCGCTACGGGCAGGGTACTTCAGTGGCTATAAAGTCGTGAATAATACTGCGACGGATAACTGGTATCGTCTGGGCCAGGTGTTTTTCCCCTCACCCAATCAGCAATGGGTTATTGAGTTGATTGGCAAAGCGGATAACACCACGCCTTCGGGGACTGCTACGTCACCCGTTAACATGCCGGGTACAGGGAAAACGTGGATCAACCTACAACGGCTGGATACCGTCTGGGCGGATGCTTGCCACATGGGTCAACCTGCTGTTATGGATATTCGCTACAACCGGGTGGGCACCACCTATGCTGGCGTGTGGGTCAAGCTGCGGGCTAACAGCGGTGAGACCATGTTTAACCTGAAAACCACCGGGCCGACGCGCTTTGACACCGGATCCTGCTCACTTTTCCAGAGTGATATGTCTCAGGTTGATGACGTCACAAAAGTCGGGACGCTAAAACCCGCTGCGCGCTTTGGTCTTCACAATGGTGTAGCGGGGCTGGGCGCCAATGAAAAAGGGGTGGTAACCCTGGCGACCGCAGAAGGCTCGCCGACAAATAAAACAACGCCGACCGGATTTGTGCTGATGAATATAAACGGCGTCGATCGGAAGGTGGCGTATTACGATTAGCATGCATATACATTCGCGAGGCTTCGGCCTCGCGACGTTTATTTACATGCTGGCAGATGTTGAAGTGTTATTGCGATGATCTGACGCGCTGTGCGGACAGATCGCTTCCGTTTTATAAACCTTTACTAAACAACCTGCCGTTATTCGCCATGAGTGATAACGCAAAGCGCACTGCATGACAAAAATTTTTACGTTTCAATACTAAAAATTAAAGTCCCAATAACTCTTCGCAAGAAACACTCCATTCTTGCAACACAAGGAACACGTTGTATGGTGGCTGCCATTATCATTGGTATTTTTATTATTAGCGTTATCTATGCGCACTCACGCGGTGTAGAAAAGCAAAAGTTTTCACGTCAGTTATTTGATCACTCGACCTTTATGGCGCCCATCAATATGTTTATGACGGGCTTCTCCAGGTTGCCGGCAAAACAGCCTTATTTCCCGACGGATGATTTTCCTGAACTTCGTCAGCTTACCGATAACTGGGAGGTTATCCGTGAGGAGGCGATACGGCTTCAGGATCACATCAAAGCGGCACAAAGCCATAATGATGCAGGTTTTAACACCTTCTTTAAACGTGGCTGGAAACGTTTTTACCTTAAGTGGTATAGCGATGTGCACCCTTCAGCACAGCAGCTGTGTCCTGTGACCACGGCACTGGTGAGTCAGATCCCGTCCATCAAAGCGGCTATGTTTGCAGAACTGCCTGCAGGCAGTCATTTAGGTAAACACCGCGATCCCTACGCGGGATCGGTGCGTTATCACCTTGGCCTGGTGACGCCCAATGACGACCGTTGTTTTATCGAAGTGGATCGCCAGCGCCATAGCTGGCGCGATGGTCAGGCGGTGATTTTTGACGAAACGTATGTGCACTGGGCGCAGAATGAAAGCGAGCAAACGCGCATTATTCTGTTCTGCGATATTGAGCGGCCGATGAAATGGCGCTGGGCACAGGCGGTTAATCACTGGGTTGGCAATACGTTAATGTCGGCAGCCGCCTCGCCCAATGATGAAAATGACAAAACGGGATTCATTAACCGGATTTTTAAATACGTTAATGCTGTTCGCGATGCCGGACAGAAGCTGAAAAAGCGTAACCGGACCCTTTATTACTGGGTAAAACATAGCTTAATTGCCCTGATCTTTTTGGCAATCATTGTCCCGGGTATGATGTAGCAAAATAACAAGGCGGTCAGGCGCAGACTGACCGCCTCATCGGCTGGCGAATATAACCGACAGCCCTTACTTTAGTTTGAACTCACTGGCATCAATCGCATAGTGTTTCATTTTTCGCCATAAGGTGGTGCGTCCAATATTCAGCATCGCCGACATAGCCTGTACCTTGCCGTGCGTCATTCGGGCTGCCTGAAGAATCGCTTCTTTTTCAATGGCGCGAAAAGACAAATCATCCGGCAACAACGCCGTGCCGGCAGTATTATCAGCCTGTTCAGAAAACAGTGATTCAGGCAGGTTGCTTAGCCGGATATGGCCATTTTCACTGCGGATTGCAATATTCTCGATTACGCTGTTGAGCTCAAAGTCATTGCCTGGCCATCCATACTGCATTAACTGCGTGATAACCTCGTCATCCACTTTAAAACGTGATGAAAACCGCTTTTCCAGCCTGCGCAACCGGTTGTTAATGAGACAGGGAATGCTGTGACGGCGCGCCCGCAGAGGCGGTATGGCAATTTCAAAGGAATGTAAGGCGTAATAAAGCTGACGGCTAAAACGATTCTGTCCCACAAGATGGGCCAGATTAGTGGTCGTCGTGGCAATCACTTTGATATCAACAGGAATAAGCCGCCGGGCATCCAGCCGGGTCAGTACGCCCTGTTTGATGACCTGAAGCAGCACAGACTGCTGAGCGGGAGTCAGATATTCAATCTTTTCCAAAAACAACGTGCCGCCGCTGGCCAGCGCCAGTCGGCTTAACCGGCCATCTTCATCCTCGCCAGGCGCACTGCCTGTAAAATCCTCTCCCAGAGAATTGTCGGCATAAAGTTGACAGTTAACCGCAATGTAGGGACCACTCGCCCGGTCGCTTTCATTATGAATCGCCTGGCTGAGTAGCTCTTTCCCCACGCCTTCTTCCCCACACAGTAAGACCGGAAAGCGGCCTTTTGCGGCCTGACGGCCGAAACAAACCAAACGTCGTGTTTCCGCATCTTCTTCAGGCATTTGTTCAAACGTATGGCTGACTTTGCCTAACTGACTGGTCATCAACTGGCGCATCTGCTCAACCGGATGAAGCAGCAAAATAAAACTGTTGCCCTGGGGTTCAACAATCGGTTTCAACGTAATGACGGCATCCACAAACTGGTGCTGGCTTTCAAACGTGACTTCTACATGCTTCAGCGCCTGAACCTGGGTGATGGCCCGACGCAACAGGGCAGGCAGGGTCACCAAATCCGCCAGCATTTTTCCCTGACTGGTCAGCGCATTCAGATGCAACATCCGTGCGGCCCGGGCGTTGAGAAACTGCAACACGCCTTGCTCGTTCCAGGCCATCACGCCGTCATCCATGCTTTCCAGCAGGCCATTGAGTTGATTCAGATGGCGGTTAGACTCGGTAAGCAAAGTGTCCGTCAGTAACGAGTTGCCCACTTCACGGGCAATGGCTAACGTCAGAGAAAGATCTGACGATGCCTGCGTCTTGTCCTGGCAGGCCAGAGAAATGGAGCCAAATAAGCGACCATGATTATCAAATATTGGAGTTGAGCAGAAAAACCAGGGATGAAGGGCCCGTTTGAAGTGCTGTTCGCCGTGGGTCTTAATGGGCTGACCTTCAAGCGCCGCCAGCGATAAGGCACAGGTACCGATAATGCTTTCCGCACAATAGCTGCCATCCCGCATGCCTAATGCGTCAAGCTGCATCAGCGTTTCAGGCGCGCCGCAGCGGGTCAGAATACAGGCTGATTCGTCCAGAATGAGCAGCGCACAGGCACGGTTTTCCATGTATTCCCATGCATCCTCCAGCGTCGCCTGACCGAGGGTTATCAACGCGGCTTTACGTCGACATATGGATTCATAGGTCAGGCCCTGCGCCTGGTGTGGCGTCTGCCAGTTATCGCGTTGCATATATTTACTGCAGCGCTGCCATGACTGCGTAATCACCACTGAACCGTCATTATTGCTATGGGGAGGTAAACCCGTCATCACGTTTTCCGCCAGAAAACCATAGAAAATCCCTCTGACAGATCCGGTCAGAGGGACGCCTGGTGCCCGTGATACCCGGGCCAGCGGTTACCGGCAGTCGGCTAACGTGACAGCCACTGCTGCCCCAGCAGATCCGCAGTCACAATGGCTGCGTACACGCTGTCCGGTGTAACCGGGAACGGCATATTGTGGATGGTTTCGCCTTCCACGCAGGCCGCATGGGCAACCGCGCTTATTTTCTCTTCAATGCCGTGTTTCACTCCCATCTGTGCCAGCGTGACAGGCAGGCCCACTTTCTGGCAGAAGTTCAGCACGGTTTCGATCTCATCTGTCGGGCTGTTTTGCAGTACCAACTGCGCGAGCGTACCAAACGCCACTTTTTCGCCATGATAAAGATGATGGCACTCTTCCAGCACGGTAAATGCGTTGTGAATCGCATGAGCGGCAGCCAGACCGCTGCTCTCAAAACCAATACCACTCAGATAGGTGTTGGCTTCCACAATACGTTCCAGGGCTTCCGTGACGACGCCCGCCTGGGCTGCACAGCGCGCTTTTTCGCCCTCAGCCAGAAGCGTCTCGTAGCACAGACGCGCCAGGCTTAACGCGGCCGCGGTCGATTTCCCTCCCGCCATGCTGGTTGCGCCCGAGTCATAACAGGCTTTTGCTTCAAACCAGGTCGACAGGGCATCACCCATACCGGCGACCAGTAAGCGAACCGGGGCTTTGGCAATGATTGTAGTATCCATGACCACCATGTCAGGGTTTTTGGGATAGATCAGGTACTCAGCAAACTCACCGGATTCGGTATAAATGACCGACAGCGCGCTGGTGGGCGCATCCGTCGACGCGATGGTCGGGATCACCACCACCGGCAGTTTCAGATACCAGGCGACGGCTTTAGCGGTGTCCAGCGTTTTCCCCCCACCCAGTCCGATCACGCCCCGGCAGCCATGCTGTTCGACAAGGGCCATCAGGCGTTCTATTTCCGTCCGGCAACACTCCCCGTTAAAGCGTTCGGCATGGCAGGTCACACTGTGGCTGGCAAGGCCGGACAGGACCTGATCGCCCGCCAGTTTCATCACAACGTCATCGGCAATCACAAAAAAATGATTTGCCAGGTTTTTGGCATATTCCCCAAAGGACAACAAGGCATCGGGGCCCTGAATATATTTCGCTGGAGACTGAATAATTTTTGGCATTCCTTTCACCCTCAAGTAAGAACATGTTCGCAAGATGAACGCGCGCATCTTTCTGGCTCAGTTGGCGATGTGAGCCGGATGATGACCGGCGTACGCGACTCACTTTACGATCAACGGTGAGGGGAAATATTTTTGACGCCAACGTTCTTATATGGAACGCCATACGGCCAGTTATGTTCCATCCTGAAACAATAAACGCGCTCGAAAAGCCATGTTGCGATCGCGATCGCCTCTTAGCGGTTAAGAGACTACCCGGAACCCATGTGAGAGGAAGGACGCGACTGCGCGCCAGCCTGAGGGGATAAAACGCTTATCGCTCAGACAGATCGATCACATGCAACGATCCCGATTTCTTGCTTTGCCTCTCATTTTTCGCCGTAAGTGCGATAAAACGTTTCATAACGAAACATAATAACGCAGCAAAACGTTCCCTTATGGAACGCTGAAGAGGGGCATTTTTTTTCCTGTCGACTCCGTAAGAATCACTCCACCGACGCGCTGCTTTTCGCCGTCTCGCTCTCCTGATAATGCTGTCCCTTTTGCTGAGGCAAGAGCGGCGGCAAACCGATGCTAACGGAGCATACCCATGAAAAAGCTGATTAATCGTGTGGAAGATGTATTGAGTGAACAACTTGCAGGCTTCGCTCGTGCCCATCCTGAACTGACGCTGCATCAGGATCCAGTTTGTATGACGCGCGCCGATGCGCCTGTCGCCGGAAAGGTTGCCTTACTGTCGGGCGGCGGAAGCGGCCATGAACCGATGCACTGCGGATTTATTGGTCCGGGCATGCTTTCGGGTGCCTGCCCGGGTGAGATTTTCACCTCGCCAACGCCGGATAAAATGTATGAATGCGCCATGAAAATTGACGGTGGTGAAGGCGTACTGATGATAGTCAAAAATTACACCGGTGATATTCTCAACTTCGAAACCGCCACCGAGCTGCTGCACGAAAGCGGTGTAAAAGTCACCACAGTGGTGGTTGACGATGACGTGGCCGTAAAAGACAGTCTCTACACGACAGGACGACGTGGTGTGGCGAATACGGTACTGATTGAAAAACTGCTTGGCGCCGCAGCGGAGCGGGGCGATTCACTGGAAGCCTGTGCGGCGCTGGGACGTAAACTCAATAACCTGGGCCACTCGATCGGTATTGCGTTAGGCGCCTGTACCGTGCCCGCCGCCGGCAAACGCTCGTTCGAACTTCAGGACAACGAAATGGAGTTCGGTGTAGGGATTCATGGCGAACCCGGCATCGACCGCCGTACTTTTACCTCGCTGGACAAGACGGTCGATGAGATGTTCGACACGCTGCTGGAGAATGGCAACTACAGCCGTACCCTACGTCACTGGGATCAAAACAGCGGAAGCTGGCAAGAGGTTAAACACAGTAAGCAGGCATTAACCCGCGGCGATCGTGTGATTGCGCTGGTTAATAATCTGGGCGCTACGCCACTGTCAGAACTGTATGGTGTTTATAACCGCCTGGCTCAGCGTTGCGACGAAAGCGGCATCACTATCGCGCGAAATCTGGTGGGCAGTTACTGCACGTCGCTGGATATGGTGGGCTTTTCCATCACGCTGTTAAGCGTGGATGATGAGGCCCTGTCACTGTGGGATGCCCCGGTACACACACCTGCCCTGAACTGGGGCTGTTAAGGAGTTCGACATGTCACTTACCCGCGCCCAAATTGTGAACTGGCTTTACCGCTGTGGTGAAGTTTTTACCCGTGAAAGTGATTTTCTCACCGGCCTGGATCGCGAAATTGGCGACGCCGATCACGGCTTAAATATGCACCGGGGTTTCAGTAAGGTGGTCGAGAAGCTGCCCGCGATTGCCGATAAGGATATTGGCTTTATCCTCAAAAATACCGGCATGACGCTGCTTTCCAATGTGGGCGGTGCCAGCGGGCCGTTGTTTGGCACTTTCTTTATCCGGGCGGCGCAGGTCACACAGGCACACCAGAGCCTGACGCTGGAAGAGCTGTATCAAATGATACGCGAAGGGGCCGAAGGCGTGGTGAATCGAGGAAAAGCGGAACCCGGCGATAAAACGATGTGTGATGTCTGGCTTGCGGTGGTGGCGTCACTGCGGCACGCCAGTGAGCAAAATATGTCGGTCATCGCCGCGCTGGATGCCGCCTGCGAGCAGGCAGAAACGGCCGCTCACGCCACCATTACAATGCAGGCCCGCAAAGGCCGCGCCAGTTACCTGGGAGAGCGCAGTATTGGTCATCAGGATCCGGGGGCAACATCGGTGATGTTTATGATGCAGATGCTGGCTGCCGCCGCCAAAGCTTAAGGAGAAGCACATGGTAAATCTGGTGATCGTGTCACACAGTGCGTTGCTGGGTAACGGCGTGGAGATGCTGGCGCGACAAATGTTAACCGGCGATCGCTGCAAGCTGGCGGTCGCTGCCGGCATTGACGATCCTGATCATCCCATTGGCACGGATCCCGTGAAAGTGATGGCGGCGATCGAATCGGTGGCAGATGCGGATCATGTTCTGGTCATGATGGACATGGGAAGTGCGCTGTTAAGTGCAGAAACGGCGCTTGAGCTGCTTGATCCTGCCATTGCGGCCAAAGTGCGTTTGTGTGCTGCACCGCTGGTGGAAGGTACGCTGGCGGCAACCGTCAGTGCGGCGGCGGGTGCCGATATCGAAAAGGTGATGACGGTGGCCATGAAGGCGCTGGAGGCGAAGCAGGCACAACTGGGTATTGCACCTGATAGTGCCGTTGCCAGCGTCGTCACCGTTAACCCACACGAGGACGCACAATCGGTCACGGTGACCGTAAAAAATCACCATGGCCTGCACGTCCGTCCTGCTTCACGGCTTGTGACCACGCTGGCTGGCTTTGATGCGGAGTTGGTACTGAAAAAAGATAACCAGTGTGTCACGCCAGACAGTCTCAACCAGATTGCTCTGCTGCAGGTGCGCTGTAACGATCAGATTACCTTGTCGGCACGTGGCCCCGAAGCGGGCGCTGCGCTGGAAGCGTTCACCTCTCTGGCAGCGGAAAATTTTGGCGAGCAACCTGAAACGATGTCGCTCAGGACAACGGTACCGGACACGGGACAGGTGCAGGGTAAAGCGGTGTTTTATCCCTTGCCGCTGGCGCAGCCTGACCGGCGTCCATGTGCCGATGAGCAGCAGGAATGCCGACGGCTGAAGCAGGCAATCGCTGACACTCTCTGTGATCTGGATGCGCTGCATAAACGGGCAGAAGCGAATTATGGCGAGGCGGTAGCCGCTATTTTCGCCGGGCATCACACGTTGCTGGATGATGCCGATATGTTTGATGAAGCCTGCGAGAAGATTCGTGCGGCACGGTGCTGTGCCGAATCCGCCTGGTATGAGGTGCTCATGGCGCTAAGTCAGCAATACCGGCAACTGGATGATGCTTACCTGCAGGCGAGATTTATCGATATTCAAGACATCCTGCACCGCACCCTGTGTCACCTTAGCGGTCGTGAGATTACGCTTCCAACACCGGATGTCCCCGCGATTCTGATTGCCGATGACATCTTTCCCTCTGCGGTCGCCAGTCTGGATGTGAAGCAGATAAAAGGCATTTGCCTGCGGGAAGGCAGTGCGCTCTCTCACGCTGCCATTATTGCCCGCGAAGCCGGTATTGCCTTTCTCTGTCAGCAGGGTGATATGCTGGATATCATTCAGCCAGAGGACAGGCTGATGATAGATGTCGCCGGGCAACAGATCAGAAGTCTTTAGCGCTTTTCATTCGCCCCTGATGAGGTCTTCGGGGGCTTAATTTCGCGCTAAAATAACCCAACTTTCCAGAGCATCCTGTTTTCTCACGCCTTTCCCTTTTCAAACGACGCATTTTTTTCGCACGAAATGTGCGCTAAAAAATGCTTACATTTCAAACCAGAAACTTAAGTTAATGTGTCTGAAAAGCGCCAGATAAAAGCAAATCTGCCTGAAAATTTCATACTTACCTGACGGAAAAATAAAGCTGCAGGATTGCGTTTTATTTAAGTCACGGTTTTTATTTTTTAATTTGCATTAAGTCGCCCGCGCTTCGCTTAGTAAATTAAATAAGCAATACATTGTCGTTTTTTCTTTTTATCAGGAATTTTCCAATAGTTCAGGTGATATTATGCTTTCGCTTGCTTACAAAAAACTTACATTTCTTTTCATTAGGCAATCCAATGAGAATAAAAACAGGGACGTGGCTGGCGTTAAGCGCTTTACTGATCTCCGCAACGGCGTGGGCTGATCCCTTAACGCCGGGCGATCGCGATTATCTCCAGAATCAGCAACAGCAACGCCTGCAACAGGACCAGCAGCAGCGTGATGCACTCTGGCAGGCGCTGTCCCCTCAGCCTGCACCGGCGCCGCGCACCGGTGCGACCGGCCGCTGCTTTCCTGTCCATCAGATTGTCATCCGTAATGCGACCTTGCTTTCTGAGCGTCAACAGGCCGCGCTTACATCTGCTTACGTCAATCACTGCCTGAACTTAACGCAAATTAATGCGCTGGTGCATGCCATTTCCGACTGGTATATGCAAAGGGGTTATATTACCAGCCGCGCCTTTTTAACAGAACAGGATCTTACCACCGGCCAGCTTATTATTCCTGTGCTCGAAGGCAAACTGGACACCATTATTCTGGACGGTAAACATCCACGTATATTGCGTATGGTTTTTCCGGGAATGGAGGGAAAAATACTTAACCTGCGCGATATAGAACAGGGCATGGAACAGATTAACCGTGTCAGAACGGTGCCTGTGCAGATTGAAATTCAGCCCTCGCCCAGACCGGGTTATTCCATTGTTAACTTAACGGCAAAGCCTGAATTTCCGCTCAGCATGACGCTGGGTTTTGATAACAGCGGGCAGAGAACGACCGGCGTCGGGCAGCTTACGACTTCACTGACGGGAAACAACCTGCTGGGGCTGGCGGATCGCTGGTTTGTGAGCGGCGGACGCAGCAGTGCCTTCAGCCGCTGGCGTGACGCCCAGAATCTGCAGGCCGGCGTCAGCGTGCCTTATGGTTATGGCCTGCTGGATTACAGCTACAGCTGGAGCAACTACCACAGCCACTTTATCAACAACGGTTTTACCTGGTTCAGCAACGGCGACAATATCGCGCACCGTCTCAATGGATCGTGGGTGCTGTTTCGCAACGGCGATATGAAAACCGGCGTACAGGCAGGCCTGAATCACTATTCCAGCCATAACTGGCTCAATGACGCGCCGTTAGTGAGCAGCAGCCGTAAATTAACCAGCCTGCAGTTTGGCCTGAACCATACGCAGAAAATTGCCGGTGGCGTCGCCACCCTGAACCCCACCTTCAGCCGCGGTATGCCGTGGTTTGATGCCGAGAGCGATGCGGGCAAAAACGGCAGCCTGCCGAAAGCGGAATTTCGCAAATGGAGCATCAGTGCCAGCTACCAGAAACCGCTCACCCAAAAACTGTGGTGGCTCAGCAGCCTTTACGGGCAGTGGTCACCGGACACGCTCTACGGCAGTGAACGCCTGACGATCGGCGGCGAAAGTTCCGTGCGCGGTTTCAAAGAGCAGTATCTGTCGGGTGATGTCGGCGGTTATTTACGTAATGAGCTTGATTACAGCCTGTTTACCTTACCGGGACTGGGTGACGTCACCGCACTGGCGGCGGTCGACGGGGGCTGGCTGAGAAGCGATCCGCTGAACCCTCAGTTTACGGGCACGATATGGGGCAGCGCCGTCGGCCTGGGGACCCGTAACCAGTATTTCTACACCCAGTACACCGTGGGCATTCCGCTCAGCTATCCCGGCTATCTCCAGCCGGATCACGTCAGCATCTACGCCCGCGTCGGGCTGGTTTTCTAAAAAGAGGAACTGATTATGGATGATCGTCAGCCCGTTTCCCTTGCCCGCCGCGCACTCAGCTATCTCATCTGCTATCTGGTGGCGGTACAACCGATGCTGCCGGTGATGGCCGCGGAAATCACACCGGTAACTCCGGGCACGAAAATGGATGCGGTGGGCAATGGTGTGCCCGTGGTCAATATTGCCACGCCGAATCAGGCGGGCATTTCTCATAACCAGTACGATCAATATAACGTGGGGCAGCAGGGACTGATCCTGAACAATGCCACGGGTCAGCTGACGCAGACCCAGCTTGGCGGGCTGATTCAGAACAACCCCAACCTCCGCGCCGGTCAGGAAGCGCGGGCCATCATCAACGAAGTGGTGGGCGCGAACCGCACCCAGCTACAGGGGTATACGGAAGTTGCCGGCAGGGCGGCGAACGTCATGGTCGCAAACCCCTATGGCATTACCTGTAACGGCTGTGGATTTATCAACACGCCGAACGTCACGCTGACCACCGGTAAACCGCAGTTCGATGCCAGTGGCAATCTGGCCGCGCTGGAAGTCAGTAAAGGCACCATTACCATAGAAGGCCAGGGGCTGGACGGCAGCAAGGCCGATGCGGTGTCGATTGTGGCACGCGCAACGGAAATCAATGCCGGCATTCATGCTAAAGATCTCACCGTGACGCTGGGTGCCAATCGCGTCGGGCAGGACGGGTCCGTTACGCCCATCCGCGGAGAAGGGCCTGCGCCGGGCGTGGCGGTGGATACCAGCGCGCTGGGCGGTATGTACGCCAACCGTATTCATCTGGTGTCCAGCGAGAAAGGCGTTGGCGTCAACCTGGGTAATTTACTGGCCAGACAGGGCGATATCACCCTGGACGCGAACGGCAAACTGGCGGTGCATGACAGCCTCAGCAGCGGGGCACTGACCGTCAGCGCGCAAAGCGTTGAGCTGAGCGGGGAACATAAATCCGCTGGCCCGGCGGCGATAACCGCACAAAACGGTATCAGTCTGAATAACGGGAGCCTGGGAAGCGATCGTGCCGTTTCATTGCAGGGCGGCAATCGCCTGCAGGTCAGCGGCGGCAAGATAATGGCCGGTGACAGCATCAACCTTGCCGCAACCAGCTTGTCGCTGGACAGCGGCAGTGCGCTCAATGCAACAAACAATATCTCGTTAAACGCGCAACCAGACTTCACCGGCGGCTCAGGCCTGGACCCGGCCGGTCAGTTTGATAATGCCGGACAGGTAACCGCGGGCAATAACCTGTCTGTTAATGCATTTACGACAGGCAACAGCGGCGGGTTACTAGCTAAAGGGCAGCTTGCCGCGGTCGGTAATTATGTTGCGAACCAGGGGATTCTGCAGGGCAATAACGTCAGGATTAAGAGTAACAGCCTGAATAACGGCGGCACTTTGCAGAGTGCCGATGCTGTAACGCTGGATGCTTTTACGCTGGAAAACAACGGGACGCTCATTGCTAAAGGTCAGTTAAATGCTGTCAGCAACAGTTTTGATAACAGGGGCACATTGCAGGGAAGTGGTGTTGACATAAAAAGTGATGCCTTACGTAACAGCGGGACTTTGCAGAGTGCCGGTTTACTGACCCTTAATGGCAATTCGCTGGATCAACTGGGCACGCTTGGGGCGACGGGCGACGGCGTTTTAACTTTTCGCGATCGCATAAGCAACACGCAGGGCGCCAGTCTGTTGAGTGATGGCGCATTAACTCTGTCGACGGGCGATCTGTTTCAGGACGGGAACCTGTCGGGGCGCTCGGGGCTGGCAATCAACAGTGACAACCTGAGCAGCGCAGCCGGTGCTTCAAGTGCCAGCCAGGGTGATATCGCGCTTCAGGTAGGTAAACACGTTGATATTAACGGCGACGTCAACGCCGACGGGATGCTGACGTCGACAAGCGGCAGTTTACACACGGGCACGACGGCACATCTGCAGGGGCAAAACATTACTTTGCAGGCAGGGCAGATCGCGCTGGAAGGAACGCAGGCGGCTAAGCAACGGCTACACATTACGGGAACGGACCTGACGCACGCCGGCAAAAGCAGTGGTGATGACGTGATACTCAGCGCGTCAGGCTCGCTGAGTAACCAGGGTTCCCTGGTCGCGAATGATGGGTTACAGGCCAACGCCGCAAATCTGAGTAATACGGGAACGGGGAGCGGTAAGGATATTAACTTCACTGCCACCGGTACGCTGATAAACGTCGGTGCGCTGGTCGCGAAAAATCAGTTGCAGGTGGGCACCGCATCATTAAATAACAGCGGCACGCTGACCGCGCCGCAGCTGTCACTGAGCAGCGATAGCCTTATCAACAGCGGTCTGATACAGGGCACGCAGACTCTGGCGCTGCGCAGCCAGGACCTGACCAACCAGCACTCAGGCAGTATTGCGACGGCGGGCGATTTAACCCTTACGCTGCCAGACTTCAGCAACAGCGGACTGCTCAGCACGGGCGGCGCACTGCAGCTCAGCGGCGGCAGTCTGACCAACGACGGCGAAATCAATGCGCTTTCGCTTCAGTTCGACAATGGCCGGCTGACTAACCTGGCCGGTGGTAAATTGCTGGCCACAGGTGCGCTGCAACTGGCAAACGATCAGTTTAACAATAGCGGGTTGGTTGCCGCAAAAGGGCTGGGGCTCAATGCCGCAACGCTTGATAACGCAGGCCGCATTCAGGGCAGCGACAGCCTTACTCTTCAGGCCGGTACATTCACTAACCGCCAGGGGGGCGAACTGCTGACCCCGGGACAACTCACCCTGAACAGCGGTGACCTGACTAACGCAGGGTTAATTCAGGGAGAAAAACTGGCCTTGACGGCGGACAACTGGGTAAACAGCGGCAATGCGCTCAGTGCCGGTGATGCCACGCTGAATACAAAGGCGCTGACTAACAGCGGGAAGATACTGGGTCAGCAGGCTGTGACTTTACAGGGCGGTACCACTGACAACAGCGGATGGCTGCTCGCAAAAGTGCTGGCGTTTCAGGGAGATTTAACCAACAGCGGCCTGATTCAGGGCGACACGGGACTGACCTTAAAAGGCACCAGCCTGACTAATCAGGCGACGGGACGATTGCAGACGGCGGGCCAGGCGGATATTAGCGCGACCACGCTGGACAACCAGGGGCAACTGCAGGGTGATGTACTTACTGTCACGACGAAAAACTGGCAGAACAGCGGCAACGCGCATGCAGCCAGCAGCATAACGGCCGCTGCCACTGAGGACATAAATAACAGCGGCGCTCTGGTAAGCCAGCAAAGCATGAATCTGCAGTCTGGCACGGTGACAAATACGGGCACGCTGGCCGCAGATCAGCTCAGCCTCCAGGCACCCCGTCTCAGCAATGCCGGCCTGTTACAGGGCAACAGTGCACTGGCGATGACCAGCGCACAGATTGCAAATCTGGCAAACGGCCGGCTTGTCAGCGGCAGCGGCCTGAGCCTGGCGCCCGTTAAGCTCATCAACGATGGGGCAGTACAGGTAGCGGGCACCTTCAGCGTTAACGGGGGGGATTTTACCAACAACGGTCAGGTGAATGCGGACGCGCTGAACGCCACGCTGACCGGCACGCTGAATAATGGCGGAAACGGCAAGCTGCTGGCACGCCAGCTGGCGCAGGTACAGGCGCAGTCACTGACTAACGCCGGGATCGTTGCCGGGCAGCAACTGCAACTCACGGGCGATACCTTACAAAATCAGGGGCTGCTGCAGGGCGACAACGCGCTGACGGCAGGGTTCCGTCAGCTGGATAACCAGGCCAGTGGTCAACTGATTACCGGTGGCGCGCTGACGTTACAGGGTACGGATGCCCGTAACGCCGGCACCTGGCAGGGCAGCCAGCTCAGTTACCGTTTCGGCAGCTTAAAAAACACCGGTACCCTCAACGGCACCGGCATACTGGACGGGCAAACCTCGGGGCTGCTGGATAACAGCGGCAACCTGATTACGGGCGGCAACGCCAGCCTGAATGCCGACAGCCTGGTTAACAGCGGCAAAATCATGGCGGGCGGCCTGACGCTGCGTGCCGCATCGCTCAACAACAGCGGCCTGTGGCAGGGCAGCACGTCACTTGATGCGATCAGCACCGGCGATCTCACCCAGTCTTCAACAGGCAGAGCGTTAAGTGGCGGCGATCTGCTGCTGGGCGCCGCGACGTTAAATACCGCCGGCACCCTGCAGGGCGGGAATAGCCAGATCACTGCCGGGAGCTGGCAAAACCAGGGATCGCTGTTGAGCACCGGCGATCTCACCGCCGCGATTGATAACGACCTTTATAACGGGGGCTCACTCCTCAGTCAGGGCGGTGCGCAACTCAGTGCGCAAAATCTGGTGAATACCGGCGCTGTCCTCGCCGAAAAAACCATGACGCTCAGCGGCGGTACGCTGAACAACAGTGGCGCCATTCAGGGCGATACGCTGTCGGTCACCCCGGCCAGCGTGACCAACCAGGGCAACCTTATCGGTCTGAAATCCCTGACGCTCGGACCAGCCCCGCAGCGGTTCAGCATGCTGCTGGCGCAGTCCGCACCGGCGCGTGAACTCGTCAACAACGCGGGGGGACAGCTCCTGACACAGGGGACGCTGAACATCACGGCCGGTAACGTCACCAACAACGGCACCTGGCAGGGGCAACAGATCCTGCTGAATGCGGCAAAACTGGCAAACGGCGGGGCGATACAGAGCGCTGATGGCCTGCAGCTGACGTTAACCGACAGGCTGGATGCCGCCGCAGGCAGTAAAATATCAGCCAACGGTACAGCTGCCCTACAGGCGCTGACGCTGGCGAATCAGGGACAGTGGGTTGCCAAAAACCTCATGCTGAAAGGCGACACGCTCAGCAACAACGGTAATATTGCCGGTACAGACGGCCTGACGGTTCAGCTCAACGGCGCACTGACGCAGCAGCAGGATAAAACGTTGCTCAGCGCCGGGAAGCTCAGCCTGCAGGCTGCCTCGCTCAGCAATGCGGGCCGTATTCAGGGCAGCGACCTGGTAATCAATACCGGAACGGTAGACAACACCGGCCGCCTGCAGGGTGATAACAGCCTGCAGCTCAGCACCAGCGGCCATCTGACCAACGCCACCAGTGGAACGGTGCTTTCGCAGAATGCACTGAGCCTGACCACGCCGGATTTGTATAACGACGGTCTGATTCAGGGGGCCGGCGGCACAGTCAGCGCCACAGATTCTGCCACCAACAACGGCAGACTGCTGACGGGCGGCGTGCTGACCTTCACCACGCCGCAGCTGGTGAACAACGGCTGGCTGCAGACGGGGCAGCTCACGCTGAATGCGTCCGGCCTGACCAACAACGGCACGCTGCTTGCCGATCAACAGGGCACCCTTAACGGCACCAATTTCCAGAACCAGGGCACAGCGCAGGCCGGCAACCTTGCCGTGAATTATCAGACCCTGAATAACAGCGGCACGCTACTCGGCACAGGACAGCTGAGCGTGAATGCGGCGCAGGTTAACCTGGCCGGATCGGGACGGCTGTTCAGCGGCGGAACGCTGTCACTGGTAAGTAACGGTTTTGACCAGTTCGGCCAGGTCGTTGCGCTGGGCGATGCAGTGCTGAATCTGGCGAACAGCTTCGTCAGTCACAATACGCTGGCGGCGGGTAACCGGCTGACCCTTAACAGCAACGGCTCGCTGGAAAACCAGAGCACGATGCAGGGGCAGGGCGTGACGCTCAATGCGGGCGGCGATCTGACCAATAATGGCCAGATTACCACCGGCAGCGCCGACAGCAGTCTGACGGGCAACCGCATCGCCATGAACGGTGCCGGCAGCCTGCAGGGCGGTGGCAACGTCACCCTGAACAGCCGCAGCGACGTCACGCTGGACGGTTTTACCGGCACGCTCGGTAACCTGACCATCAGCACGCCGGGCAGCCTGGTCAATACCGCGCTACTCTACGCCGGACAGAATCTCTATTTATTTGCCAACAGCATCCGTAACCAGCGCGGCGATATTCTGGCGGGCAACAGCCTGTGGATGCAGCGTGATGGCGCGGGCAATGCCAACGGGAAAGTGATCAACACGTCGGGGACGATTGAGACGCAGGGCGGGGATATTACAATTCGAACGGGTAATCTCCTTAACCAACGTGATGGTTTTAGTTCGGCAAGTGAGTATCATCCTGCAGCAAATAGTATTCCTAATATTGGCCAGCCTACAATAAAAATTAAACTTAGTCAGTTAAGTAAAAATGAGAGTGATGAGTATATAAAGACTGGAAATGCGCCTGATAAAACATTTCTTATTGGCTCAAAGCAAGCAACTGCAACAGCAAGCGGTGGAGCAGGGAGAATATATGCTGGTCGCAAGCAATATATCTTTGCCAATGAGTTGAATAACATTGCAAGCTCAATTATAGCTGCTGGAGACATGTATCTTTCGGGTTCGACGCTCAATAACAAATCCTATGAAAATAGTACTGAAAATGAGTATTTAACATATCACCATGTTCGCAGTATGAGTAATAACCGAAGCGTTGTTGAAACAGAGTTGACTTATAATCTTTCAGGTGGTCCATCCTACGAGAAAATAAATAGTGAGCAAGGTCTAAGAGCAGTAATTCAGGCTGGCGAAAATCTTGATGCTGAATTTAGCAGTGATATCAGTAATACAAATACAACTTCCAATTCAGGTTGGACTGGTAACACGATATCAACACCTGTCATTAAAGACCTTGCATTACTTAATCAGACTGGAATACAACCACGTCAGCAAATTGCCACAACAGATAAGGTTTCAGTAGGCTATCCTCAATGGCGCGATCAGCTTCAGGGTGCCTTGAAGCAGGTTAATGGTGGTAGCTCACTGGATAACAGCGCACCTGATAAGGCTTCGCTTGTTACTCATGCATCGGGCAGCTTCAACCGCGCCGATTTAGGTCAGGGAACTGGATTAATCACGGGTACTTCAGTCAGCGCGGCAAATCTGAGGGACTATAAGTCAGCTAGTGTGGATATCAGCGCCTATCCGATTCCGTCTGGCGATAATGGCTATTTTGTTTTTGGCAACAGTAAAAGCCCCTATTTAATCACTCTCAATCCAAAACTTAACGGTCTGGGACAACTGGATAACAGTCTGTTTGGCGATCTTAACGCCCTGCTTGGCCGGCAGCCCGGCCAGGCACCGCAGGAAACGCGTCAGCTTTATACTGATAAAACCACGTTCCTGGGGTCGTCTTATCTGCTTGATCGTCTCAACCTCAAGCCAAATTACGACTACCGTTTCCTTGGCGATGCGGCCTTTGATACGCGCTACGTCAGTAACGTGGTGCTAAACCAGACCGGCAGCCGTTACCTGAACGGCATTGGTTCCGAACTGGATCAGATGCGCTATCTCATGGATAACGCTGCTTCTGCGCAACGCGCGCTGGGATTACAGTTTGGTGTTTCACTGTCCGCTCAGCAGGTAGCCTCACTTGATAAAAGTATTGTCTGGTGGGAAGCCGCGACGATAAATGGCGAAACGGTGATGGTGCCCAAAGTCTATTTATCGTCTAAAGATGTGAAAATGCATGACGGCAGCGTGATTGCGGGTAACAACGTAACGCTTTCCGGTGGTGATATTACCAACAGCGGCAGCACCATTACTGCAAAAAATAACCTGGCTGTGAGCAGTCAGAACAGCGTGAATAACCTCAATGCAGGCATACTTTATGCGGGCGAAAGTCTGCAGCTGACCGCGATAAATAATATTAACAATGTCAGTTCGAACATCAGCGGTAAAAAGGTCGCGCTTGAGAGTATTAATGGCGATATCAACAACAACACCCTGACCACGCTTTGGCAAACAAGTGCGTCTGCGGGTTATCGAGATAATGCATCGGCACGTCAAACGTTGGTTGGGCAAACAGCGGCAATAACATCCCTGGATACACTAAGCCTCAAAGCGGGCAATGACATCAACGTAAAAGGAGCCAGCCTTAGTTCTGGCAGTGAGCTGTTAATGAACGCATGGCACGATATTGCCATTACCAGTAATCAGAAAACAGATAGTTTTAAAATTAATGGCTTCGGTTTTCAAAACAGCAGTACGCAAAAAATTACCAACACAGCCAGCCAAATTTCGGCAGGCCATAATCTGGCGATCCAGTCAGGCCATGATTTAAATGTGATGGCCAGTAATCTTAACGCTGCAAATGATGCTTCGCTACAAGCGGGCAATGATCTGAACCTCAGCAGTGCTACCAACAGCCAGAACAGCAGAAATGGCAACCAGGAATCCCATTCCACCGGACTGGATCGCACGGCTGTCAGCAGCGGCGGCAGTCTCAGCCTGGCTGCGGGTCAGGACATCAACAGCCAGGCCGCTGCCATCGCTGCCACCGGCAACGCCGCGCTGAAAGCGGGCCGGGATATCAACCTGAATGCCGACGCTACCGGTTCCGGTTACAGCGAAAGGGGCGACAAAAAAACCGTTATCAGTGAAACCGTGCGCCAGCAGGGCACGGAAATCGCCAGTGGTGGCAGTACGACTATGGCTGCCGGACGCGATATCAACACTCAGGCGACAGACGTGACGGCACAGCGGGATATCGCGCTGCAGGCCGGGCGCGACGTTAACCTGAATACCGCGACCGAAAGCGACTATTACTACAAAGAAGAAACCAAAACCAAAAAGGGCTTCCTGAGTAAAAAGACCACGCACACCATTCAGGAAGACAGTGCAACGAATGAAAAAGGCACCCTGCTGAGCGGCAACAATGTCTCGGTTAAAGCAGGCAATGATCTGCTGGTAAAAGGTTCCCAGGTCGTCGGTGACGGCAACGTGGCACTGGATGCCGGTAACAACGTCAGCGTCGCCGCAGCGACCAATACTGACTCCACCTGGCGTTTTTCAGAAACGAAAAAGAGCGGCCTGATGGGAACGGGCGGCATTGGGTTCAGCATCGGCAGCAGTAAATCTCTCCAGGAGATGCGCGATAAGGGAACGACGCAAAGCCAGAGCATCAGTACGGTCGGCAGCACGAAAGGCAATGTTTCAGTCATTGCCGGCAGGCAACTGCAGGTTAATGGCGCCGATCTGGTTGCGGGCGGCAGCATGGCCCTTCAGGGCGACAGCGTAGCCATTACGCCGGGACATGACCTGCGCACGCATGACGAGAGAACGGAGCAACGGACCAGTGGTTTAACGCTGGCACTGTCTGGTGCAGTGGCCGATGCCGTGAACAGTGCCGTGGCGGCAGCCCAGTCAGCCAAACAGCAGAGTGACGGGCGCATGGCTGCGCTTCAGGCGACGAAAGCCGTTTTATCGGGTGTACAGGCCGGTCAGGCCAGTCAGCTTGCCCAGCTTAAGGGGGACCCGAACAACGGAATTGGCATCAGTATTTCACTGTCTACCCAGCAATCAAAATCCGAGCAGCATCAGCAGTCCGATACGGTTAATGGTTCAACCATTAATGCAGGCCGGGATCTCAGTATCAACGCGACCGGGAAGGGGCAGGGACCTGACAGCGGTAACCTGCTTATTGCCGGCAGCCAGTTAAAAGCCGCCGGTGACACCAGTCTGCATGCCGCAAATGATATTACGCTCGCCGGCGCAGCAAACACCCGGCAGACCACAGGTAAAAACAGCAGCAGCGGTGGGGGCATTGGCGTCAGCTTTGGCGTGGGTTCGGGAAGCGCGGGCTTGAGCGTGTTCGCCAGCGTCAATGGCGCTAAGGGCAGTGAGAAAGGCAACGGCACGGTGTGGAGTGAAACCACACTGGACAGTGGCGGCAGGGTCTCTATCAGTAGCGGTCGGGATACGACGCTCAGTGGCGCTCAGGTCAACGGGAACAGTGTGAAAGCGGATGTGGGCCGCGATCTGACTCTTACCAGTCTGCAGGACAGCGATAAATACGACTCGAAGCAGTCCAGTTTTGGTGCAGGTGGCAGCTTTACCGTTATTGGCACCATAGGTGGCTCCGGCTACATCAACGCCAGCCAGGACAAGATGCACAGTAGCTTTGACAGCGTGAAGGAGCAGAGTGGCCTGTTCGCGGGTCAGGGCGGCTTTGATGTCACGGTGGGTAACCACACGCAGCTCAATGGTGCGGTCATCGCCAGTCAGGCCGGGGCGGATAAAAACCGTCTGGATACGGGAACGCTGGGTTTTACCGATCTGCATAACGCGGCCGACTACAAAACGGAACACCAGGGCATCGGCATGAATACGGGTGCCAGCCTGGCGGGCCAGTTCGCCGGGAATATGGCTAACACCATGCTGGCAGGCGCTGGCGGAAAAGGGCATGCTGAAGGAACTACCCGGTCAGCGGTGGCTGACGGGACGATAGTGGTGCGTAATCAGGCTGACCAGAAGCAGGATACCGCCACGCTGAGTCGTGACACGGCACACGCCAACGACAGCATCAGCCCGATCTTTAACAAAGAGAAAGAACAGCAGCGACTGCAGACCGCGCAGATGATTGGCGAGATTGGCAGTCAGGTGGGCGATATTGTCGAAACGCAGGGCGCAATTGAAGCGGCGCGCGCTGCAAATAATGACATGAAGCAGGCCAGTCCGGAAAAACTGCAGCAGGCTAAAACGGACTGGGAAAAAGCGAATCCGGGCAAGACGCCGACCAGTGAGCAAATCAGCAAGCAGGCCTGGCAGAGCTATTACGATAGTGCGCTCAGTGCCTCGCCTTTCGCTGTGGGTGGCAGCGTACAGCGCATTGTCACAGCCGCAACGGCCGCCGTACAGGGACTGGCTTCGGGTGATATCCGCGCCGCCGCCGCCGGTGGCGCAGCCCCCTATATTGCCAACCTGATCGGGCATTCAGATTTAGACTCGGCCGGCCGGTTAATGGCGCATGCGGTTGTCAATGCGGCGCTTGCGGCCGCCCAGGACAAAAATATCGCAGCAGGGGCCGCAGGGGCGGTGACAGGCGAGCTGACCGGCATGCTGGCGAGCGAAATCTACGGCAAGAAGCCGTACGAAATGAACGACAAGGAGAAAGAAACCGTATCGGCGCTGGCAACACTGGCAGCGGGTCTGTCTGGGGGGCTGGCGGGGAGTGGGGCTGCAGATATGGTTACTGCTGCTCAGGCCGGGAAGGTTACGGTTGAGAATAATATGCTGACAGCGGCACCTGCTCCGGTTCCTGTTCCGGGTGTGCCTGTTGGTCCTGGCGACCAGGTTAAACAAGATGCAGATAAGAAAATAGCTTCAGGTCTTGAAGGTAAAATTAAAGATCTGGGTGATGCGCTGGACAAGGCAACGCAATGCTCCTTCGGACGAGCATGTTCTTCGGAAAATGGCGAAGAGCAGAACCAACCAAATATTGGCAAAGATTTGTCGGATGCTGATAAAGCCGAATTGGGTGGAACGGGGTCCGGAACGCCTGGCGGTTGGGAGCCACAGGATGAGGAAAATGCGCGAGATAAGGAAAACGGTTCATATAATAATTTTGACCGTTTCAAGAAAGATGATCTTATTTCGTCTGCGAACGAGCCAATTAACGAACAAGGTTTATCTGCTGCGGCCAGAGCATGGGAAAAACACGCAGGTAGACCTGGTGGTGTTTTTGAACCATTAAAAGGCAATCCAACACAGAAAAGTGAAGCAGCGAATCAGTTTGTAAATGAAGTGCTGAATAATAAAAGTACTATAAAAACAGAACTTTCCAGAGGTGGCGTGGAATATAGGTTGCCTGATGGCAGAGGTGTGCGCTATAACTCAGATGGCTCATTTTCTGGTTTCTTAGATCCTAAAAAGCCGAGATAAATATATGAACAATGATTTTGAATTAACTTTCTTCAGTGATTCTAAATATAAAGAAATTACAGTGGAGATTTCTTACAAAGATCAGATTCTTTGCCAACTAAACAAAGATAAAGGCCCTGATAATTTAGAAATAGAGTTTTTCTCAGATGCCAGAATACTTGCTGAACAGAATGCAATGAAATTTAGTCTAAGCAGTTTTTTGCAAATCTTGGCGGAAGCAACGGAAGAACTGAAAATATCTTAATCAGATAAAATCCCGGCCACCGAGCCGGGATTTTTATATTATCAGTCCGCCGCCAGCCGGATGATCATCTGGCCCGGCGTGGTGATCATCTCGATTCCGCGTCTTTGCATGGGAATACGAAGACTATCGGCCTTAAACAGCAAGCCCGATCTTACCGCCGGTGATTTTTTTGCCTGTTTGTCAGAGCTTACCTGTGGCGATTCAGAAAAACCTAATAGTCCTTATGCAACGACTGGTACTCAAGCTAATTTTGAAACATATACCATTAATTCAAAAGGCGAATCTTTGAAAATCGGAAACGGTCATTTGAATATCACAGATTAGGATGGTGATGGTGAAAGCGATATTAAAAGGTATTGATTGTATGCATAAAGATCCTCGTACCTATGCAGGCGAAGATGATGGAACCATTGCAATTACACTTTCCTTATCTATCGGCTCTGAGCAAGAAAAAGGGAGTGATTATTTTGATGTGTTTATCTGCACCCCGGAATGGCTCTGTAAGCACCACTGGCTGCCAGAGCTGATGCGGCATACGCTTCTGGTACGTAAATACGATCTGGATGAGATCAAAAAGACCATCACCGATTATATCAATCAGTGCGAAGGTAAAGACTGGATGGAGATAGCGCAAAAACTCTCCCGCGTTTTTGCCTGGGAATTTGAAGACTACCAGCCATAAGCGATAAACCCCGTCTTTTATGGGGTCAGTTCAAGCTGTCGGGATCTTTACCCTGATTTCTTCACAACCAGGCAGACAAGATGTGTTTTTGGAGTACCGCCTTACGGCAGGCCTCTAAAACACCCAGGTCAGGGCGATGCCCCGACACCCCAGGGAAGGGATTAGCAGTAAACTATGATTTTTCGTGCGCACGAAAAAAATGCTCCGTAATGTGTTGCTGTAAAAGTTCCAGTCAGGGCAACCACTGACAGAAGGCCAAAAGCAAGATCTGGCTGGATTACTTAACCAGTATGGTTATGAACTTCAGTCTATGTACGGATATACCCCACAACGAGCGGCTGACGCTATTCAGTCTCTGCTTGCAGGCAAGGCGTTTGTTGCCTCAACAGGAGATACCAAAGCATACAACGAGGCGCTGAGTTATCTGAAAGGGTATAGCGTGCAATCCGGCCAAGCTGCAATAGGAACCGATGCTTTACTCGCTTTGCCGGGTGCTCCGGGGATTATTGCACGTTCAACGCTGGCAGCTGGTGGGGGTTATCAAGCCGGTACTGGAATCGGCCAGGTCATTGATGGTAACTATAGCAACGGGGCATTAAACATAGGTCTTGGTACGGCTGCTATATTTGGTAGTATGGCTGCGCAAAGTGCCATATCTAAGCCGAGCGGAACAAATTTTATTTCTGGTGATACGAGTTTATCGCGGAACAGCACTATCGGTAATGCTGAAGCTGATGTTGATAATGTTGGAAATGCTACAACCGGTTCTCTAAGCGGTCAGCCAACTAAGCTACCGCCGAATGCATCAGCAGAAAATATACGTTCACTACAACGAGAAAACGAAGGTGCTGTGATCCTGTCTCAAAATGGTTATCATGTTGAGCAGAATCCCGTAACTGCAGGGGTTAAAAACCCAGATTATAAAATTAATGGTGAGGTGTTCGATAATATCGCCCCTAAAAAAAACTCGGTTCGCAATATCTATGACCGGGCTTTAGAAAAAGTGAATAGTGGTCAAACAAACAATGTTGTTATCAACTTGGCCGATACAAAAGCAAGTGTCAGTGATTTGCAAAAACAATTTAGTGATTGGCCAATAAAAGGGTTAGAAAAGGTTATTGTGATCGACCAGTCAGGAAAACCAATAAGAATTAAGTAAGGCGGGTAAATGTCAATTGATATAGCGTGTTACACATCAATAAGTATTGATGATCTGAGGGAAAGATTAAGTGTGGTGAAGGAAAAGTACGGCCATCTCTTTGATGGCCCATATCTTCTTTTTGAACCACATATAATCTTAAGTGGTCAGCAGCTTGCGTTGCTTGATGATCGTGTTAAGAAGTACAATCATGAGACTAAGTTATCAATTGCTGAAGAGTATGGACTAAAAGAGCCAAAATCTTATTTTATGATTGCAGTGAATGACAAATCCTTTCCTGAGTTGAATACTTCTGGAATAGCAGACGTGTTCAGGCGAGAGTTAGGGGAAGGAAATATCATTGTGCTTTTAAATGGTGAAGATCTAATCTAGATCTTGTTGTAAGCACAGCCGTTTTAGCTCCAGGTGCTTTTTGAGGTTTCCGGGGAATGACCTTTCCCCAAAATTAATGCAGTGGTAAATCAGAGATCTTCGTCTTTTTGACCCAAAGAAAATGAGGCACTAAAATTCCGCCAACCCAAGTGATTATTATTAGGCCGGAAAGTAAAAGGGAGTAACTATGTCAATTGAAGAAGTAAATAAGGTCGATTTTATCAATGCATCGGATGAAGATGATGAGCTTGTACTTTTGGGTATTACAGATCATTTATCATGGGAGGATGATATTAATGGGCATTTGCTTTTGCTTCAAGATAAAGTAAATGCTTACTTAAACTTCATTCTTAGTGATCAAATGAGAGAGTTATCTCCCGCTTTATGTGGTAAAAGTAAATTCTGCATTCAGGTTTTTTTTAAATTTTTACCGCCGAAAGAAGTTGATGATTTTTTTTCTAAATTTCAAGTGGCATTAAAAGAGTACAATATTGATTTGATTAGTCACCATGTTGGTTGATTTTTAAAAAAAGATTTTTATAAAATTGCATGCTATCGTTTTTATTTGAAGCTATGGGGTATTAAGCCATCTTATAATTTTTTTTGATGCTTAAGTTGAGTTTTTTGATGGAAATGATTAAGAGATTAAAGAGACTTGCTTGCTTTTTAGAATGTTTGTCTGCTTGGCGAATTGATAGCTTTCAGATGTTTTGGATGAAAATATACATAATTATATTTTTTGAACGTTGATTTTGTTATGAACATAATTGTACAGAAGATTTTATATATTTAAGTTGAAATTTTTAGCGACAGAGCAATCTGTTACGTCTTTTATATGCGCCTTTACGAAAGAATGGCAAAGCGGCTTTTTTTAAAGTTCAACACTATATAGGTTCAGCATTATTGCATAACCTCACCATTCCAACGCCCATCCTGAAACCTCCCCACCACCCGTTCCCTTAACCACCTGTGCCCCAAATCCCGGTGCGATCGCGCATGCCACAGCATCACCAGCTCAAAGCCTGGAATCGCCATCGGCGGTAGCACGGTCATTAATCCCGGCATCATTGCCGCCACTCTCTCCGGCATCAACGCCACTAAATCGCTGGTGCTTAGCACGCAGCCCATCAACAGAAAGTGGGGCACAGAGAGCACCACTTTCCGGCTCAATCCTCTGGCTTCCAGTACGCTATCCGTCACCCCACGAAAGCCGCCGCCGTCTGGCGACACTACCACATGCTCCAGCGCGCAGAGCGCTTCGGCGGTGATAGCTGAATGCAGGGCGGGATGACCCTGACGGCCTGCTACCACATAGCGCTCCTGAAACAGTGGGCGGACATGCAGCCCGTCAGGCACGCCGTCACGCAGATGAAGCACCAGATCGACCGTGCCTTTTTCCAGTTGCTGCGCGATAAGGGCCGGTTTCATATCCAGAATGGCAAGCCGGGTGCCCGGCGCTTCCTGACGTAAGGTATTCATCAACGGCATCAGCGCGGTCTGCGCACCATAATCCGTGGCGGCAATGCGCCAGGTGATGTCTGCCTCTGCGGGCACAAAGGGTCCCGGCTCGGCTACGACTTCATCGATTCTGGCAACCAGTTCTTCAAGCGAAGGGCGTAATCCTTCTGCTCGTGCCGTGGGACGCATACCATGGGAAACCGGAATCAGTAGCGGATCGTTAAATAAAGTACGCAGGCGTTCCAGCCGGGCACTGACGGAAGGCTGGGAAAGGTTTAACCGTTCAGCGGCACGGCTGACGCTGTTTTCCTGTAGCAGGACGTTTAACGTGATCAACAAATTCAGATCGGGCTTCATGGTATCAGTCCTGTCTATAGCGACTATCCGTTCCTTTGCTTTTACTGATAGCACAATCAGGCGCAGGCTACCTGTCTCTTTTATCAACACGGGATAGTTTATGAATGTGTTAATCGTTGTTGCTCACCCTGAACCCCGCTCGCTTAACGGTGCGCTGGCGCGTTTTTCCGTCAGTCATCTGGAACGGCTGGGCCATCAGGTGCGCGTTTCCGATCTCTATGCCATGAACTGGGAGGCGCGCGTATCGTCTGCCGACACACAACATCGCCAACATGCCGAACGGTTTACTCCCTCACTGGAATCCACTCAGGCTTTTGAAGGCGGTTTTCAAAGCGAAGACATCCAGCAGGAACAGGAAAAACTACTGTGGGCCGATGCGGTGATTTTGCAGTTCCCGTTATGGTGGTTCTCAATGCCCGCCATCTTGAAAGGCTGGATGGATCGTGTTTATGCCTGCGGGTTTGCCTACGGCGTAGGCGAACATTCAGATACGCACTGGGGCGATCGCTACGGTGAAGGTACGCTGGCAGGGAAGCGCGCCATGCTGGTGGTCACGATGGGCGGATGGGCGTCGCATTACGGTCCGCGCGGCATCAATGGGCATATTGATGACATCTTGTTTCCCATTCAGCATGGCATTCTGTTTTACCCCGGCTTTGACGTGCTGCCGCCGTTCACGGTTTACCGTACCGGCCGGATCGATAGCGTACGTTTTGATGCGCTGTGTCAGGAACTGAGTAAGCGGCTCGATAACCTGTTTATTACTGCACCTGTTGGCTATTATCGGCAAAACGGCGGGGATTACGCGATCCCCGAGTTAACCTTGCGTGACGATCTGGCAGCCGGTGAGCAGGGCCACAGAATCCACATTCGCCAAGGCTGAGGGCAGAACAGGGCAGAGGCACGTCGTCTGGCTTATCTGCCCTGTTTGCATCGATTTCAAAATAACCCTTGCATGCAACGCGAGGATGTGACCTAATGAATCGTCGGTTTGATTAACAGACGCTATCAAAGTAAGTATCTACAGCAGTTCTCATCTCTAAGCCTGTCGCGAGACATTCCTTCTTTTTGAGTCTTCTCTTACGTTCTGATTGAAATCTGTTCTCAGGCCATTACGCCGGAAGGCTCAATTATTTAAGGAATTAAACATGTCTAACAAAATCCGCGGTACCGTTAAATGGTTCAACGCTGAGAAAGGCTTCGGTTTCATCTCTCCTCAGGACGGCAGCAAAGATGTATTCGTACACTTCTCTGCAATCCAGGGTACTGATTTCCGTACTTTAGATGAAGGTCAACAAGTTGAATTTACAGTAGAAAATGGTGCTAAAGGCCCAGCTGCTGCAAACGTTGTTGGTCTCTAAGGACTGAAAATTACGCGTTTCAAGTGTCCTCACTGTAATGGCTCGCAGTACCGTACATCACATTTCGATGTGACAAGAGCCAACCCGCATGGAGCAAAATGCATTTTTTGCAAAACGGTCGTTGTTCAGATTAACGCGACAAGGATTGCAACTCAGAGTCAGCCACAGGCGCTCTGAAAAGGCTAAAGAGCGTTATAGCGTTGTGCATTTACCGTAATCAAAAAGGCTGCCAGTGGCAGCCTTTTTTCATTCCCTTTTCGCGAAATGTAGAAGCCGGTTTCCAGGCTGCGCTTATACCATCAGCACAAGAACGCCGGCCCAGAACGCCAGACAGGCTATCACCATTGCAATCCAGCTCAGCTGACGTAAACGCCCGCGGAACAGGGGTTTACGTACGACAGGAAGCGCTTCACTCTGCATTTTCATAGTCTCATGTATTGAACGTTAGATGACAGCAGGGCAGGGTTGTGCTGCCCGCTACGTTTTAGCTTGCGGCTTCCAGCGCTTTGAAAATGACATCCGACAGTTCGTTTAATTCGAACTTGGCAACATAGCCATCAGCCCCGACTTTGCGAACGTGATCTTCGTTAGCACTGCCCGAAAGTGAGGAGTGGATCACGACGGGAATATGACGCAACGTGGTGTCGCGCTTGATATTGCGCGTGAGCGTAAAGCCGTCCATTTCCGGCATTTCCAGGTCGGTTAACACCAGCGCGATCTTGTCGTGAATGGATTCACCCTGCGACTGAGCCTGCTGGTGGATCGCTTTGATTTTTTCCCACGCTTCCAGGCCGGTGTTACACATGACGGCAGGAATGCCCATGCTCTTCAGGCCCTGCTCCAGCAACTGGCGGGCAACTTTGGAGTCTTCAGCCACAATCGCGACGGAACCGGGCTTCATTTTATACTGACGCTCTTTCGGCGCTTCAGGCTCCACGCCACGAACGGACGGGATGATGTCATAGAGAATCTGTTCGACATCCAGCACCATGGCCAGATTGCTTTTTTGTTCGTCGTCATCCAGGCACGCGATACTGGTGATGTTACGTCCACCGATACCAGCTTCAGCGGTATGAACCTGGCTCCAGTTAAGACGCACGATGTTTTCAACGGATTCAACGGCAAACGCCTGCGTATTACGCGCGTATTCGGTCACCAGCAGCAGGTTCAGGCCCGTTTCAGGCACGCAACCGGCTACCGCAGGCAGGTCAATAACAGGAATGAACTGTCCACGAATGCTCGCCATGCCCAGCAACGGCGAACGCATGCCCGCAGCTTTCGTAATCGGCGGCATCGGAACAATTTCACGCAGTTTAAATACGTTTATCCCAAACAGCTCTGATTTACCTTTTAACTGGTCAGAGCCAAGGCGAAACAGCAGCAGCTCAAACTTATTCGATAAGGCGAGATTCGCTCTCTCATCGATCTCTTTCTGAAAATTATCCATCGTTGCCTCAGCGTCAGCGCAGCAGGTGAAAAAGGGTGTGATGAAGTTATCGGCAGCCATCGGAAAAAGGTGAGAGGGGAAAACGCACGTTAAGAGATTATTGTGCCAGGCTTAACAGTGAGAACGCAGCATGGATACTTTTCCCTATAAAGGAGTAAGCGATGAAAAAATTAGTACTGGCGACCTTACTGGCGGTAGCGACCACAGGGGCTTACGCGGAAGAAGGTGGCTTCAAGGCAGGTGATACGCCGCCGCCACAGCATAAACAGGATGCAGGCTACAAAGGGTCAGAAGACACAGGACAGACGCACATCGATCAGATTCGTGACTTTCGCCAGGGCGGTTACGTCACGCTGGAAGGTTATATCGTAAAAAAAGTCGCGGACAATAATTATCAGTTTCGTGACAGCACCGGCACTTTAACCATTATTGCGCCGAAGAAAACGTTCGATGGCAAAACCTATTCCGCTGACGACAAAGTTCGCGTCAGCGGTAAAGTGCACGGAAAAGGTGACAAAACCACGCTGCACGTTATGCGGATCGATGAGCCATAATCGGCAGGGCGAGAATGATTCTCGCCCTTTCTTTTAGTCTTTCAGCAGTACAGCCCGGCAGGTTTTGCCTTTGATTTTGCCCTGCTTAAGTTTGACCAGCGCAGATTTTGCCTGAGCCGCTTCAATCGCTACATAAGCGTGCGTCGGGGTGAGATCAATCTTACCGATCTGATCGGCGCGATAGCCTGCTTCTCCTGTCAGCGCACCCAGAATATCGCCGGGCCGAATCTTGGCCTTACGCCCACCATCAATGCAAATCGTCATCATGGCTGCCGGCAACGGCTTACTACTTTTCCTGAGCGCACTGGCGGCAACCCATGGCAGCTTCTGCTGCAGGAAATCTTCTAACGCATGCGCGCGCGCCATTTCATCGGCCGCGACAAAACTCACGGCAGCGCCTTCTTCGCCCGCCCGCGCGGTACGGCCGATACGATGCAGATGCACTTCGGGATCCCACGCCAGCTGGTAGTTCACCACCAGCGACAGCGACTTGATGTCCAGGCCGCGGGCCGCGACGTCCGTCGCCACCAGTACGCGACCACTGCCGTTAGCAAACCGGATCAGCACACGTTCGCGATCGCGTTGTTCGAGATCGCCATGCAGGGGCAGGGCGCTGATATCGCGGGCGTTAAGCGCGGCGGCAATATCATCACATTCGCGTTTGGTGTTGCAGAACACCACACAGGACGATGGCTGGCGTTCGCTGAGCAGGCTAATCAGCAGCGACAATTTTTCGCCGTGCGTCGCTTCAATAAATTGTTGTTCGATTGCCGGCAGTTCGCTGACCTCTTCCGTCACGACGCTCAGCGCATCACGTTGAAAGCGCTGGCTCAGTGTTGCAATGCCGTCTGGCCAGGTGGCAGAGAACAGCAGCGTCTGACGCGCGGCGGGCGTGGCGGCGATAATGGTTTCCATATCATCACGAAAGCCCATTTCCAGCATCCGATCGGCTTCGTCCAGCACCAGCGTGCGCAGACTGTCGAGCTGCAGCGTTTCGCGCTTGAGATGGTCAAGAATACGGCCCGGCGTACCGACCACAATCTGCGGCGGATGCACCAGCGAATCGCGCTGCGCACTCATGGGCTGGCCGCCGCATAAGGTCAGGATTTTGATATTGCGCGTGAAGCGCGCTAACTGCCGCAGAACGTTGCTGACCTGATCGGCCAGTTCTCGCGTCGGACATAAAATCAGCGCCTGAGTCTGAAAACGCGCACTGTCGATATGATGCAACAGGCCAATACCAAATGCGGCCGTTTTGCCGCTGCCGGTTTTTGCCTGCGCACGAACGTCGCGTCCGGCTAAGATAGCGGGCAGCGAAGCGGCCTGGACCGGCGTCATGCGGGTATAGCCCATCTCGCGCAGGTTATCGAGCTGACTATCGGGAAGAGAATTAAGCGAGGAAAAAGCGGTCACGGGTGCGGCCTCTGCGGCTGTAAGTTGGGGCATCATTGCGAGCGCAAGTCTGTCAGAAAGCGTACACAACAGCAATGTTAACCTGCAAACCCTGCGCCGGGCGGCGCTTTTATCTAAGAATAAACTGAAGATGAAAAAGATTAGTTGGGAAATTTTAATCAATTAAAGCGTCAGGTGTGAAACCGCTTACATAGACTAAGCCATTAAGATTAAGAATGTTTTTTCTAATATTTTCTTTGTAATACACAATTTAAAGTTAATCAGATTATTCCGCATTTGCGACGGAATTAACGCATTAATAATGCAAAAGTATCGCCAGAAGAGAAGATGAAAACGACTTGTAAACGCCTTTATATTGAGGAGGATACATCGATATCACTACTGGCAGAGGATTTTTTCATTGAATAATATCCCGCAGATCTTGCATGAAGACGTACTTAAAATCGTAGGTCGTGCAGTCCTGACATTGCATCTCTATGGGGAAAGCTTATCGGCAGATAAAGTGGCCTCTATGATTGGATGTTATGCCGAAGACGATCCGGTGGCTTCTGATGGCGCCCATCTCTATACGCTTGCGATGGCGTTAATGTCACAGACGAGGGAGGCTCGGGTTTAGCGTCGCCTTCATTCGGCTGTCCGCGCCCCATGCCAGCTCTCTGACAGGGGGCGCGTCCGCATCTGCACGCGGTTTCTGGTTTTACAGAGTCCTTTACCACTGCCTGTCAGTGAAAAACTCACTGCCAGTGCAGATCGGCAAATGTCACCAGTGCCTCTGCCAGCTGGCGCTGAAGCGCGTCATCCGGCTGGCGACAAAACAGCGCCAGCTCAAAAGTGTCAATCACCGGCAAGCCCTGCTGGTTGCCCAGCACACGATGTGCAGGCAGACGACAGCTGGCAGGCAACAGCGTAACGCCCAGGCCCTGGGCACTGGCGGCAGACAGGGCCACAAGGCTGGCACTGCTGTAACCGATGCGCCAGCTGCGGCCCAGCCCATCCAGCGTCTGGCAGATCTCCTCGCGATAAAGTCCCTGTTGAGGAAACAGGACTAGCGGCACCGGGGAATGCTCAAAGCAGGGATATGCCGCGCTGTCCAGCCATAACAGCGGCTCGGGTCGGGAAGCCAGCGGGCGTTCACCGTAAGGTTGCTTAATCAGCATGATATCCAGTTCCTCCCGCTGCCAGGCCCGACGTAGTTCTACCTGCATCCCGCTCATCACATCCAGCCGCATATGGGGATGTTCGCGACTGAACTGCGCCAGCAGGGCAGCCGTGGGGGCCGCAAAATCTTCCGGAACGCCAAGCCGCAGCACACCATCGCGCCACTTATCGCTCAACACATCGAGTGCTTCGCCATTCAGGGCAATGATACGGCGGGCATAACCCAACAGCTTCTCGCCTTCCTCCGTGACGGTTACCTGATGTGATGAGCGGGCCAGCAGTGCTTTTCCCACCCTCTCTTCCAGTCGCCGCACCTGCTGGCTCACTGTTGATTGCGACAGGTGCACGCGATCGGCGGCACGGGTGAAGCTGGCGGTTTCGCAGACCGCAACAAAGCTCAGAAGCTGCTGGGGCGTGAACATAGGCTGGCGATTCATTTTTCCACTGCCTGTCATGATGATATTCCATTTCCAAATAGTAACCACAGCTGTCAGGCTGACAAGGTTTACTTCCAGGATGGCCCATGAAAAAAGAGAATATTGTGATCGTTACCGCTGGTGCTGGCGGGACTGAATATGCGTCCACTGATGACCTCCGTCAGTCCGTTGCTGGATCAGTTACGCGAAAGCATTGGGCTCTCCGCCTTGGCAGCGTCACTGCTGCCTGCGATTCCCATGATGATGATGGGAGCGATAGCGTTAATCAGCGCACCACTTATGCAGCGTGTTCAACTGCGCGGACTGCTGTGTGGCGGACTGGCGCTGTTAGTGTTGGCGCTCCTCAGCCGCCTTTTTGTAGCGCAAGGCGAATCGCTGGTAGGGAGCACGCTACCGGGCGGCATTGGTATCGGGATAGTGCAAATGGCGATGCCGGGCTTTATCCGCCAACGCTTTCCACAACGCAGTGCGATGATGACCGGGCTGTGGTCTGCGGCCCTGATGGGCGGGGGCGGACTGGGTGCAGCATTAACACCGTGGTTAAGTGCTCACCTGAGCTGGCAGATGGCCCTCAGCAGCTGGGCCGTGCCTGCGCTGCTGGCCATCCTGCTTTGGGCGTGGATGCCCGGGGTGACGTCGCCAGCGCGCGCGTCGGTCGTGATGCCTTCACTATGGCGCAACGCGCGCGCCTGGATGCTGGCGCTCAGCTTTGGTTTAGTGAATGGCGGTTATGCCATTTGCGTAGCATGGTTGCCTGATTTCTACCATCAACTCGGCTGGAGCGCACAGGCGGGCGGAAGCCTGTTGGGCGTGATGATTACCTGCCAGGTCGCCGGGGCGATGGTGTTTCCGCTGTCGACGCGCGGCCCGGATCGACGGCCGCTGTTGCTGTTAACGCTGATTTTTCAGCTAAGCGGTATGCTTGGCCTCCTGTTTGCACCGCTTTACCATCCATGGCTGTGGGTGGGAATGGCGGGCGTGGGTCTGGGTGGTGCTTTTCCCCTGGCGCTGGTGCTGGCGCTGGACCATCTGGCGCATCCGCAGGCGGGCGGGCGACTGGTGGCGTTCATGCAAGGGATTGGCTTTATTATTGCCGGCAGTATGCCCTTTATCGCCGGTCAGTTGCATGCACTGACCGGGGATTTCTCCACGATCTGGTGGCTCCAGTGCGGCGTTACGATTGGACTGGTCGGGTTAAATCTGCGTTTTCATCCGCAAAGTTACAAATACGCCTTTACACAACCGTGATTGGTCCGACCAAAACAGCTAAACCTTTTCAGTGGTTCACATAACGTTAAAATTAAAGCCGTAACTGTTGCCTTGGGTTAACAGCGGGTTAAGTATCTGTAACGGATAAGCCCCAACTGGCAAAATTGGTAGGACCAATAAGCAGAGCGGGCGTGACAGATGCGCCCTGTGTTTATGCCCGTCGCGCATCGCTCTCATCACCTTTCTGGAGATAACGGCATGCAGGTCTGGCAGCAAAATTATGATCCGCTTAATAACATCTGGCTCTCCAGCCTGATTGCGTTACTGCCTGTTCTGTTTTTCTTTTTTGCGTTGATTAAGCTAAAGATGAAAGGCCATCAGGCTGCCACCATCACTGTCATGCTGGCGCTGGGAGTTGCGCTGCTGCTGTATCATATGCCGTGGCAGCAGGCGCTGGCCTCAGCGGCCTACGGCTTCCTGTACGGCCTGTGGCCCATTGCCTGGATTATCGTGGCCGCGGTCTTTGTCTATAAAATCTCGGTCAGGACCGGGCAGTTCGATATCATTCGCGCGTCCATCTTGTCGATCACGCCGGATCAGCGCTTACAGATGCTGATTGTCGGTTTTTCCTTTGGTGCCTTTTTAGAGGGCGCGGCAGGTTTTGGTGCGCCGGTGGCGATCACGGCTGCGTTGCTGGTAGGGCTGGGTTTTAATCCGCTTTATGCCGCAGGGTTATGCCTGATCGTGAATACCGCGCCGGTGGCGTTTGGTGCGATGGGTATTCCCATTATTGTCGCCGGGCAGGTTACCGGTCTGGACAGCTTTGCCATCGGTCAGATGGCCGGACGCCAGCTGCCTTTTTTAACCGTCATCGTGCTGTTCTGGATCATGGCGATCATGGATGGCTGGCGCGGGGTGAAAGAAACCTGGCCGGCGGTGATGGTTGCGGGTGGGTCGTTCGCGATAGCCCAATCCCTGAGTTCAAATTTCCTGGGCCCGGCGTTACCCGATATTATCTCTTCGCTGGCATCACTGGTTTCCCTGACTCTGTTTCTGCGCGTCTGGCAGCCGGTTCGCATCTTTCGCTTCAGCGATGCCGAAAATCAGACGGCGACGCAACCCGCACGTCAGCAGACGTATACGACAAAGCAGGTCATTCGCGCCTGGATGCCCTTCCTGTTTCTCACCGCAACGGTAACGCTGTGGAGTATCCCGCCTTTTAAAGCGCTGTTTGCCAAAGGGGGTGCACTGGCCAACTGGGTGATGAGCATTCCCGTCCCTGGCCTGCATGACTGGATTACCCGGATACCGCCGGTTGTGGCACAGCCCAGCGCCTGGCCCGCCATTTTTAAACTGGATCTGCTGTCTGCAACCGGCACTGCCATTCTGATTGCGGCAATTGTGGCGATTATCTTTCTGAAAATGAAACCCAGAGCGGCAGTCGGGACATTTGTCGAAACACTGAAATCCCTGATGTTGCCCATCTACTCCATTGGTATGGTGCTGGCCTTTGCCTTTATCTCGAACTACTCGGGTTTATCAGCCACGCTGGCGCTGGCCTTAGCGCACACGGGCCATGCCTTTACCTTTTTCTCCCCCTTTCTGGGCTGGCTTGGCGTGTTTCTTACCGGTTCGGATACCTCCTCCAACGCGCTGTTTGCCGCGTTGCAGGCCACCACGGCGCAGCAGATTGGCGTTTCCGATATCCTGCTGGTGGCAGCGAATACCACGGGTGGCGTCACCGGTAAAATGATCTCTCCCCAGTCGATCGCTATTGCCTGTGCAGCGGTCGGTCTGGTCGGCAAAGAGTCCGATCTGTTCCGCTTCACCGTAAAGCACAGCCTGATCTTTACCGGCCTGGTTGGGGTGATGACCACGCTGCAGGCTTACGTTTTTCCCTGGATGATCCCATGACACCAAACGATCCCTTACCGATGCGGCTTAAGCACTATATCCGCGATCATCAGCTTGAGCCGGGCATGCGTTTGCCCGCCGAGCGTCAGCTGGCGGCCGCGCTGGGCGTTTCCCGTTCGTCGCTGCGTGAAGCTATTCAGCAACTGATCAGCAGCGGCGTTTTGATGAGTCGGCGCGGTGACGGTACCTGGCTGCGTCAGCCGCAGGAGCCCTGGTCTGAGCAGCGCATCGTCGAGCCCATTCGTCAGCTTCTCGCCAACGATCCGGACTACCGTTACGACATTCTTGAAGCGCGCCATGCGATAGAGGGAAGCACGGCCTGGCATGCGGCGCTACGGGCTACCGAGTCAGATAAAGAGCGTCTGCGGTACGCCTTTGATGCCACGCTGGCGATGAAAGAGAGTGACGATCCCCATCTGGCCGGGCAGGCCGATCTGCGCTTTCATCTGGCCATCGCAGAAGCCTCACATAACATCGTGCTGCTGCAAACCATGCGGGGATTATTCGATTTACTGCACTCGTCCATGCTGCACAGTCGTAAGCTGATGTACATCAGACCCGTGATTTTTGACCGCCTGACCGATCAGCACCGGGCGATGCTCGACGCGATTTTACTGGGCGATGCCGAGGCTGCCCGGTCAGCCGCTATGGATCATCTGGGTTTTGTTCACACCACAATGAAAACACTTGATGAAGACGAAGCCAGGCAGGCGCGAATTACGCGTTTGCCGGGTCATGACCTGCACAATCACAAGGAAAACCGCTGATGATCATCTCTGCCGCCAGTGACTATCGCGCCGCCGCGCAGCGCATTTTACCGCCTTTTCTGTTTCATTATCTGGATGGCGGTGCCTATGCAGAGCATACGCTACGGCGGAATGTTGCCGATCTGTCAGACGTGGCGCTGCGCCAGCGCATTCTCCGGAATATGTCGGCGCTCAGCCTGGAAACCACGCTGTTCAGTGAAACGCTGTCCATGCCCGTCGCGCTGGCACCGGTTGGGCTGTGTGGCATGTACGCGCGTCGTGGGGAAGTGCAGGCCGCGCGCGCTGCGGCGGGCAAAGGGATTCCGTTTACCTTATCGACCGTCTCCGTTTGCCCGATTGAGGAAGTGGCACCGCAAATCAGTCGGCCCATGTGGTTTCAACTGTATGTGCTGCGCGATCGCGGCTTTATGCGTAACGCCCTTGAGCGGGCAAAAGCGGCGGGCTGTACAACATTAGTATTTACCGTTGATATGCCAACGCCGGGCGCACGCTATCGCGATGCGCACTCGGGCATGAGCGGCAAGCACGCGGCCCTGCGCCGCTACTGGCAGGCTGTCACGCACCCACGCTGGGCACTGGATGTTGGGCTACAGGGCCGACCACACGATCTGGGCAATATTTCCACCTATCTGGGCAAACCGACCGGGCTGGAAGACTATATTGGCTGGCTGGCAAAGAATTTCGATCCGTCGATTTCCTGGAAAGATCTGGAATGGATCCGTGAGTTCTGGGACGGGCCAATGGTGATTAAAGGCATTCTGGATCCGGAAGATGCCCGCGATGCGGTGCGGTTTGGTGCCGATGGCATTGTGGTCTCAAACCATGGCGGACGCCAGCTGGACGGCGTGTTGTCTTCGGCTCGTGCCTTACCGGCCATCGCGGATGCGGTGAAGGGGGATATGACGATTCTTGCCGACAGCGGCATCCGTAATGGGCTTGATGTGGTGCGCATGATTGCGTTGGGCGCAGATACTGTTCTGCTGGGACGGGCCTTTGTTTACGCGCTGGCCACACATGGCCAACGTGGCGTCGAACATCTGCTGACGCTGATTGAAAACGAAATGAAAGTCGCGATGACCTTAACAGGCGCGAAGTGTATAGCCGATATCAACCAGACGTCGCTGGTGCAGGCGAATGCGTTGCTGGGCGAAGTGGCCCTGCATCCGGCCTCATGCCCGGCAAACTGAGCGACGTTGTCTATACTTACCTTCTTTACCAACAGGAGGAATGATATGACCATTCATAAGAAAGGTTCGGCGCATTGGGAAGGCGATATCAAAGGCAAAGGCACAGTCAGCACAGAAAGTGGTGTACTGAACCAGCAACCTTACGGCTTTAACACCCGTTTCGAAGGGCAGAAAGGCACCAATCCGGAAGAGCTTATCGGCGCAGCACATGCCGCCTGTTTTTCAATGGCACTGTCGCTCATGTTAGGTAACGCAGGCCATAAACCTGAAAGCATTGATACCAGTGCCGATGTGTCGCTGGACAAAAAAGGTGAAGGCTTCGCGATTACGAAAGTGGCGCTGACCAGCACCATCTCGCTGCCGGGCATTGATAACGACACCTTTGATGAAATCATCAATAAAGCTAAAGCCGGCTGTCCGGTTTCGCAGGTGCTTAATGCAGAGATCACACTCGATTACACGCTGAACAACTGATTGCGTACCTGAGTCGCCTTCTGGCTGCTCTAGCGGTAATCTTGCAGCATCCGGATGCGCCTCAGGGCGCATTTTCGCTTTCTTCAGAGGGACACTGAAATGGCAAAAAAGACGGAAAAGGGGGGCGGGTTTTGCTGAGCATGGGTGGCGGACTGCTGCTGATCCACAGGGCCGCAATGCTATGGGGCTGAAATCCTGGCTGTCGCGCCACAAACTCGGCGTGTTGCTGATGGTGGTACTGCTGCTGGAGGTAATCTGTTTCCTTCTTACCGCCTCGTGGCTGCCATGGAATGCATGACAGCAATCAGGCGTAAATCTCTTCACTCCGCTTCACACGTACATCCGTGCGCGCAATACGGTACGCCTTGCCGGGATCGCCCGCGACAAACTCAAACGTAGGTGAGTAGTAAAACGGCAGCCAGCCACCGTATCCGCTTTCCCATTCCCAGCGAACCGGACAGGGCCACAGAATGCCTTCATACAAAATGTAATAAACCCAACGCCCGGTAGGACGGCGGGGACGACTACTTTTCATGGGATTCACGACTGTGTTGGTGTAGAACAGCTTATATTTTGAACGTTAAGCGGCAACCTTGCAATGTCATCGGCTACTTTTTGTGCCATTCGCCCTGTACCGCTTTCTTAACGATGCACTTCGCCACATATCAGCACGACGTTAGGACGCACTTTATGGATACGATTTGCCATGACTTCACAGGCGGTTTTCGTCGGATAAATGCGTTCTGATACCGGTAAAGCTTCACAGGCATCGTGTCCACACGCGCTGACCAATAACACAAAACCAATTAACATAACCGACTCCTTATCCCGGTCCGCGTACTGCGAGAAGGGTGAGTGTTCCTTTATATATCACCAGTATAGCTAATTGCCGTCGGACGCCTGTGTCACGGCAGTCGGTATCGGATTGCTCTGAGCAATTATACGCGTTCCCCGCTTATCAGGCAGTGAATTCTTACCCATCACTGCGATGGACAGCGCCGACGATATGGGTGGGCGAACCGCCGTTTTATAGCTTCAGCATGACGAGAAACGGGCTTCCTGATAAGGCTTATTCAGGTGTTTATTCGTCCTGAACCTCTTTAATGCTCGCGTTTTGATATTTCTCACACTTCTGATACGCAAATCTGAAACCGGTTGCAGAAAATTTTCACCCTGTGTATTCGTTAATCATTCACCACAAAGAGGAATACACCATGACGAAGATTTTACTGTGCTGTGCTGCGGGCATGTCCACCAGTATGGTGGTGCAGAAAATGGAAAAGGCGGCGCAACAGCAAGGGCTGGACGTCGAGATAAAAGCTGTGGGGATTGAAGAGTTTAGAGACGATATCGCCGATTACGACTGCTGCCTGCTCGGGCCACAAATCAAATACAAGCTGGCCGATTTTCAACCGATCGCCCAGCAATACAGCAAGCCGGTTGCGGTCATCAACAGTATGGATTACGGCATGATGAATGGTGAAAAAATATTAAGCGACGCACTAAAGCTTATTCATACCTGACACCAGGGAGGTCCGGGATATATCACGCGAAACCCGTACTGCGTCAGGCAGGTTATTCTCTTTTGCCTCAGCAAGGAGTCAGGCAATGAGCCACTTCAGTGAATCTCTATTCGGCGTCATCGAAAACCGTATTAGCCCACTGGCGGGCCGTCTTTCCAGCCAGCGTCATGTCATCGCTATCCGGGACGGATTTATTGCCTCCATGCCGTTTCTGATCGTGGGCTCGTTTATGCTGTTGTTTGCTCATCCGCCTTTTTCGGCAGACAGCAGTTGGGCGTTCGCACAGTGGTGGCTGAGCATGGTAAAGGCGCATGAAGAACAAATCATGATGCCGTACAACATGACGATGGGCATTATGGCGCTCTATATCGCCAGTGCCATCGCCTATAACCTGGCAAACAGTTATAAGATGAATGGCTTTATGGCGGCCAGTCTGTCGCTGATGGCGTTTCTGGTGGTGGCGGCACCGCAGAGCGGCAAAACGTTGCCGGTTGGTTCGCTGGGCGGGGAGGGCATTTTTACCGCCATTCTGGTCGCGCTCTTTGCGACGGAGCTGATGCACATTCTGCAGAAATACAACATCGGTTTCAAACTGCCCGAGCAGGTGCCGCCGAAGATCCGTCAGTCGTTCGATCTGCTCATCCCGATTATCACGATTTTTATTACGTTGTTTCCCCTGAGCCTGTGGGTGCAGGCGCAGTTCGGTATGTTGCTGCCTCAGGCCATCATGGCCATTTTCTCGCCCATCATCTCTGCCTCTGATTCGCTGCCTGCCGTGCTGGTGGCGGTACTGCTGTGCCATCTGCTGTGGTTTGCAGGCATTCATGGGGCGGTGATTGTCGGGGGCATATTGCAGGCTTTCTGGCTGACCAATCTCGGTCTGAATCAGCAGGCGCTGAACGCGGGAGAACCCGTCAGCCACGTGTTTATTGAACCCTTCTGGCAGTTTTTTATTGTTATCGGTGGCTCCGGTTCGACGATGGGGTTGGTGTTGCTTTACTTGCGCAGTCAGTCAGCACATCTGCGATCGATTGGAAAACTGAGTGTGGTGCCCAGCATGTTCAACATCAACGAACCGGTCATTTTTGGTTCACCGGTCGTGATGAACCCCATTCTGTTTATCCCTTTTATTCTTGCCCCGTTAGTCAACGCCGTCATTGCCTGGATCGCCACCAAAACGAACCTGATTAATCACGTGATCTCACTGGCTCCGTGGACGACGCCCGCCCCCATTGGGGCCGCCTGGTCAACCGGCTGGGACTGGCGCGTCATTGTGTTGATTGCCGTGCTGGTCACTATTGCCACGCTGATCTACTACCCGTTTTTCAAAATGTACGAGCGTCAACTGCTGCAGCAAGAGCAACCCTCTGCCGCAGCGCAACCGGTTAAGGAGTAACCCATGGAAATTGATGAAAGCACGGTAATCGAACTGATTATCCAGGCAGGCGAAGCTCGCTCCTGTTCAATGGAGGCGTTGCGGGCGGCGCGGCAGCAAAACTGGGCGCAGGCGGACAGTATGCTCAGTGCCGCAACCGCGGCGGCCAAAGCAGCCCATCAAACGCAGACGCAACTCATTGGCGCTGATGAGGGCAGCGGAAAGATTCCGGTCAGTCTGATTATGGTCCATGCTCAGGACCACCTGATGAACGCAATGCTCTGTCGCGAACTGGCTGAGGAGATCATTCAACTGCGCCGGGAGTTAGCCGCACGTTAAACAGGAGGTTATATGCAACATTCGACATTGCCCGCGTTTCCCAGGGACTTTCTCTGGGGCGCGTCCACCTCAGCTTATCAGGTTGAAGGGGCCTGGAATGAAGAGGGCAAAGGGCCTTCCGTCATTGACCAGGCAACCTTCCATCAGGATCTTACCGATTTTACCGTTTGCAGCGATCACTATCATCGTTTCAGAGAGGACATCGCGCTGCTGGCGGAGATGGGATTAAAAACCTACCGCTTTTCCATTGCCTGGAGCCGTCTTTATCCCGAGGGCGATGGTGCGTTGAACCCGGCGGGCGTGGCTTTTTATCAGCAGGTGATCGATGAACTCTGTCGGTACGGCATTACGCCGCTGGTCACCCTTTATCATTTTGATTTGCCCTGGGCGTTGCAGCAGGCGGGCGGCTGGTCTTCACGGCGTACAGTGGCGGCCTTTGAGCGTTTTGCCATCACCTGCTTTGAGCACTATGGTCGTCAGGTTAAGTACTGGCTGACCATCAACGAACAGAACATGATGATCCTCAAGGGCGATGTGATTGGTACGTTGCCACCCGGCACCGCCGATCCGCAGAAAACGCTGTATCAGCAGAATCACCATATGATGCTGGCACAGGCAAAAGCGATGATCGCCTGCCATGAACGGTTGCCGGATGCCAAAATTGGCCCGGCACCCAATATCTCCTGCGTCTATGCCGCCAGTGCGCGGCCGGAAGATGTGCTGGCAGCCGACAATTTCTCTGCAATTCGCAACTGGCTCTATCTGGATCTGGCGGTCCATGGTCGCTATAACGCCGTGGTCTGGGCTTTCCTGAAACAGCGCGGCTGGTTACCGACGATCGAAGACGATGACATGGCTATCATCGCCGCAGGCAAGCCGGATTTTATCGCCTTTAATTATTATGCGTCCGCGACGGTGGGGGCCGAAGGCGAGGGGGAGCAAAGCGAAAATAAACCTCGGCCCGATCAGCAAATGGCGGGCATTGATCGGTCGGTTTATGTGGGATGTGATAATCCGCATCTCCGGCAAAATCAGTTCGGCTGGTATATCGATCCGGTGGGTTTTCGCATTACGGCGCGCCAGATTTATGCCCGCTATGCTTTGCCGCTTATCGTGACCGAAAACGGGTTGGGTGCCTTTGATCGGCTGGAGGCCGATAATAAGGTACATGATGATTACCGTATTGCGTATCTGCGCGAACACATTGCGCAACTGCAGCTGGCACTTGCCGATGGTGTGGAACTGTTTGGCTATTGTCCCTGGTCGGCAATAGATCTGGTAAGTACGCATCAGGGCATCAACAAGCGTTACGGCTTTATTTACGTCAACCGCGATGAAAAAGATTTAAAGGATCTGGCACGTTACCGTAAGAAGAGTTTTTTCTGGTACCAGAAACTGATTCGTAGTAATGGCGCAACGCTGAACGATTCAGTCGACTACTGATGGTGCGCGGCAGGGATGCCGCGCCTTACTGTTTATAAGGCCCGTCAGTGACCGAGGCCCGTTCGATCAGGTGACCGCTAAACGGCGGCAAGGCCGTGACCGCTTCCCCTTCCAGCATCGCCACCAGCTGCGCCAGCGTGTGCTGAATCATCTCTGCGACCGGCACATGTACCGTGGTGAGCGGCGGCAGAAAAAATTCCGCCATACGAATATCATCAAAGCCCAGCAGGGAGACATCCTCCGGCAGCCGTTTGCCCGCAGCGTTCAGCGCCAGCGCGGCCCCAATAGCCATATCGTCATTACTGGCCATCAGTGCACTAAATGGCATGTCCGATTCAAGCAGCGTTTTTGCCGCCGCCATGCCGCTGGCGGGCGTCCATTCACCCTGCACGATCAGCGCACGGTCCGCTAAGCCATGCTCGTCAAGCGCCTGCTGATAACCGGCCAGGCGGGCCGCAGCGGTCGGTGAGCCTGCCAGACCCGTAATGAAAGCGATGTCGTAATGGCCGCGCGTAATCAAATAGCGGGTGGCCTGAAAGGTATTCTGCTGATGGGTGGCCCAGACGCAGTGTGCCGGATGACGCTGCAGCTGACGATTCACCACCATAACGGGAATGGCGTGTTGCTCAATAATGGCATCCAGCGCCGCGGTATCCAGAAAACGGGGGTAGATAATGATGGCGTCACAGCGCAGGTCGAGCAAAAACTCAATGGCGGCGCGTTCGTCGTCAGCGCTGGTTTTTCCATCCGCCAGAATAAGCTGCCGGCCATAGTTATTTGTCAACGTAGCAGCCTGAAACAGCAATTCGCTGAAGTAAGGCCCATTGAATAAAGAATGGGTAACGATAAGCCCGATATTCTGGGATTTCTGCGTCGCCAGGCTACGTGCCAGCAGGTTAGGGCGATAACCGGTTTCCGCCACAGCCTGAAAGACCTTCTGTTGCGTACTCTTACTGACGTAGCGATTTCCCGCCAGCACGCGCGAGACGGTGGCTTTAGAGACGCCGGCCTTGCGGGCCACATCCAGCATGGTAATCATGGGCTTTCTGACCATCCTTCCCTGTTAGTAAAAGATACACGCTGATTTTACGCAGGTTAGTGATGACCCGGTAACAAAAAGGGTAGCGGGATCAGGCGAAATACCAGGCAGGCAGAATCGCAATCAGATTATTCAGCGTATGCAGAAAGACCGGCAGGGCCAGCGTATTGCTGCGCAGACGGGCGTAGCAAAGCAGCATAGAAAACAGCGTCAGCGCCACCACCGTTTCCCAGTGGACATATTGCGTATGCATGAGCGCAAACAGTAACGAGGTCAGTAATACACAGGCAAAACGGCTGTTAGGTGCCCACAACAGAAATCCCTGTAATAAAAAGCCGCGAAACAACACTTCCTCAAACACAGGAGCCAGTAAGACGGCGGTCAACAGCAGGATAAGCATCGAACTGGGCCCCTGCTGAGTTTGTGCGACCAGCCAGCCTTCCGGCTGCAAATACTGCGTTTGTGCCACCATTAAAATAAACAGCGCGCCAATAAACAGTAAAGTCTGACCGGAACGCAAAAAGCCCAGAGGAATATCGGTACGACGCTGGCAATAAAAGCGATACAGCGGATAGATAACGGCAAATTCAAACAGGCAAAGCACAGGCACCAGTAAACCGTCATTACGCAGAATACCGTAATTAGGAAACAGGGTAATCAACATGGTAACGAGGTAATAAACAACAAAGCTGCCGACATAAAACAGTGTCAACGTCACTCTGTCGGAATTGGTGTTCATAGGCGACCCAGCCAGCGAAGATAAGCGCATAGTAGCAATGCCTCAAATCGCTGTCGAGAGAGCCGATCACACAATGTTAGCTGTTTATTACGCTACGTAAATGAGTCTGGGTTAATTAGTTAAAAATCAGAGCTTTGCCTGCGTTACACTTTGTCGCCTGTCAGGTCGCCCAGCCTGTCAGGCGTCAAACCGCACCCGCGAACGGGCCGCTTATCGCACCCGAACCGCAATCAGTGTCATCACAACGGCAAAGCAGATAAAAATCACAAGTTCCATAGTAGCCTCCTAAGATAATTCTTAGTAAGGTTAGCGTCTTGTATTTGAAATTCTGAACGGTAAGTGCCTTTACACTGGTTATCTGGCAATAAGGCAGCATTTAATGCTTAATAATGTGTGAATCGCTTGATTTTAACGATTCAACCCGGTGGTGGGGCTTGTTACGCTTCAGGTCAGGGTTTAACACGGTTACAGGAGAACATACGTGAATCATTACGGAAAAGTGCTGGTGGCAACCGGCTTCTTACTGCTGACGGCCTGTCAGTCCACCACGCAGCCTGATACGGCAGCCGTCCCGCCCGGCAAGGAAGCGGACAGTTGCGGTGCCTCTCATTACCAAAACTTTGTCGGCAAACCGCTGTCCGCCCTTGAGCAACAGCGTTTCAGTCAGAAGGTGCGCGCCATTCCGTGGAATTCTGCCGTCACGATGGATTTTAATTTCGCCCGCCTGAACTTTCTGGCAGACAAAAGCGGTACTATCACCCAGGTCTATTGTGGTTAAGCGTTAAATAAACCGCGCATTGTCATTGAGGTGTCATGGGGATAGGGGAAGATAAGGCCGGTATTCTGCTGTCTTCAGCCTGTGGTCGTCTGGTCGCACTGAGCCAGCAGGATCGGGATTTCCTCGTCACATCAATTTGCAATGCTCGTCTTGTTTATTCCCGCTCTGGCGGGAATTTTTTTCTGGCTCAGTCTGGAAGGAGCAACGCATGTACTCTCGTCCACGCCTCTCACTGTCATTACTGTTGCTGATCAGTCCGGTCGCACTGGCTTCCAGCCCGACGGCATGGCAGGAAAACCAACAGGTCATGCGGCAGGCCTGTATTAATGCCAGTACGCTAAGTAAGGTAAAAATCGTGGGACAGCCCATCGACTATGATGACAGCGTGGGTTACAGCGCCTTGTTACTTGAGGGGCATTACCCACAGAAGCAAATGAAAAACCGGCGTGGGCGTGAACTCTGCCTGTTTCAACGCAGCAGCGGCCGTGCCAGTGTAAGTGAAGCCCGTCAGCTCCGTTGGGTGAAATAGCATAAAGGCGGCCTACTCACGTGGCCGCGCTTCCATCAACTGGGCCAGTAAACCCCGGTAACGCTGCAGGCGCTGCTCATCCCCTTCAAACTCCAGTTTATTAATGACGCGTGCGATTATTGCCTTATTCGTTGTCGGCTGGCCTGCTTCCATCAGTTCACGCAGGATAACGGCCAGCAGATCGGACTCCGGCAGCACGTTCCAGTCCGGGCTGTTGAAGTAATCAGTGATAGCACGACTGGCACTATTAGATTGGACGCTCATTCCCCGTCTCCGCAAACAGACCCTTTGCCCGGTGCGCAACGGCGCAGCAGGCAGAAGCTACTGAATGATGGGCTCCCGGAAAGAACGGCAAGGGTTTTATCGGGAGCGTTTCGTTGGTCAGAACAGCCAACGTCCCGCCCGTACCTGGCGGTTTTTTAAACATAGGTGGGCCAGAGAGGATTGTCAGTAACAGCCTGAAATATTTTTCAGATGTGATGAGTGAAAATCGAATAGTGCCAATATGCAATAAGCCATTTTTTCAGATTATCTTGAAGAAAGACAAGCTGTTGCACTGAATCAGGTGCGTTTTTGGCGCAGCCAAAGGGCTGAGTAGCCCGTCATTATCGGGCCGTGAGGATCCTGTTGTCCGGGTGGAAGGTTAAGGAACAGGGGGACCGACTGCCCGCAATCGCGGGGAGATTATTCTCACGTTAACGGGAATGAAAACGGCCGTTATCGCTTGTAAGAAAAGAATCTCTGCTAAAAAAAGCCAGCCGGGAATCTTTATTTTATTTCGACTGAGTGAGTCAGCGTGTTATTTCATTGCGATAACAACGTTTCGTTTTCCGGCAAAATAAATGCAATAAAACCGTTGCGACAAAATGGCCTGAGTCGGGCGCAAAGCGGGCTGAAAAATCACTTTGTTTTTTAATCTGACGAATGCTAATTTTTATTTGTCTTACACGAAGGGGCCCCGGCATGAAAAACCTGATTGCTGAGTTGCTAATCACCCTGGCAGAAAAAGAAGAGGCGTCAAAAGAGCAGGTTGCACAGATCGAAGCGCTGGAAATCGTGGTTACCGCGATGCTGCGTTTGCTTCCACCCGAGCAGCATCACGCTATCGTCAGCAGTATTGAAACCGCCATGATGAATGCCGATGTAGATCATAATGATAAAAATACGGTCCTGCTAAAACGTTATGTCACGCGCTTACTTAATCGTCCGCGTATCTGAAAAGTGCCACCGACAATTCAGATTTGCGATCTCTGCCTTATTCCCTGATAAACGTATTCCGTATAGCGTGTAACGTGCCAGAATTAATCTGTTTTCATCAAGAGGGAGTGAATACAATGAAACGCGGTTTAATGACGCTAGTGTTAGCAGGCTTACTGGTGGGCGGCAGCGCCAGTGCGGCTGAGAAAACGCCACAACAGCAAAAAATGGCCATGTGTAATGAACATGCCACGTCACAAGCGTTGAAAGGCGATGTGCGAAAGAAATTTATGAGCGATTGCCTGAAAAAGGACAGTAAGGTCGCCGACATGTCGCCGCAGCAGGTAAAAATGAAAACCTGTAATCTGCAGGCCGGTGATAAAAAGCTGACGGGGGAAGCACGCAAAACCTTCATGAGTCAGTGTCTGAAGAAAAGTTAACGTTCGGTCGGCCATTTCGGTGGCCGCTTTAGTTTTCTCCTGCCTGCGCTGTCACATCCTCACGTATTTTTAATTTCCGCTTAAACAAACAGTTAGCAAAAAATCCTGACGTTAAAACCGGAGTCTGGCCGATCCTTTGCCACACTTACTGTTTACAGGCATTTGCGCAGAAGCCCTGTTGATCTGCGCGTTCAGCCGTGACAGTCGGAGAAGGAGCTATGTCGTGAACTATCAATTTGTGGTCGCTCTGAAGGATTTACCGCACCGCCAGCCGGTTAAAAAAAAGCTCGGGGAAACAGAGCTGCTGTTAATTCGTGATGGCGACAACGTACACGCTTACCAGGCGAAGTGTCCCCATGCCGGCGCACCCCTTGAGCAGGGTGCCATTTGTGAAAACCGGCTGATCTGTCCCTGGCATAAAGCCACTTTTGAACTGGACAGTGGCAAAATGTGTGAGCCGCTCGCGCTGGCCGATCTCAAACAGTATCCCGTGCGCATTGAAAACGAGGCGGTTCTGGTGAATCCCAAAGCCATGTCGCCTGCGACTGCGATAGGCAGTGGAGCCGCTGCGCCGGTCTTTGTCGTGCTGGGTGGTGGCGCAGCCGGGAGTGCGGCGCTATGGCGGTTACGTCACGAGGGGTTTAAAGGGCGGCTGATCCTGATTGAGCAGGAGCCTGATGCACCCTATGATCGCACGGCGTTAACCAAATTTGTCCCCTCGGGCAAAATGGACATCGATGAGGTGCCCTCACTGCTGGGTGAGGACATCATGGCGCACGTAGAACGCCTGCAAAAGCGCGTGGAGCGGATTGATAACCATCAGCACCGGATAATATTTGCTGACGGTACGACGCTGCAATTCGATAAGCTCCTGATTGCCACAGGTGGCGCGCCCGTCAAACCTGCGCTGGCCGGGCGCGATCTTGCTGGCGTTCATATCCTGCGCAGTAAACAGCACACCGCAGACTTACTGCAGGCGGTCGATGACACTCAACAGATTGTCATTATCGGCAACAGCTTTATCGGCATGGAACTGGCCTCCTCACTGCGTAATCGCGACATTGATGTCACCGTCATTGCGCGTCATCCGCTGCCGTTTGCGAAACAGTTTGGCGAAGCCGTGGGTCGCTATTTTTATCAGCTCCATCAGGCGAACGGCGTAAAGTTTATCGAAGGCGAGATCGATGCCCTGCTGGGCGAAGACCATGTTAACGCGGTACGACTAAAAACGGGCAAGCATATTGCCGCCGATGTGGTGCTGTTTGCGACCGGCGTTAAACCCGCCACACACTTTATTCATGATTTGCCGCTGCTGGAGGATGGCAGTCTGCAAACGGACGAACAACTCCGGGTGGCCGAGAATGTCTGGGTGGCAGGCGATATCGCCACGTATCCTTCTCCCCAGGGGCCGTTACGAATCGAACACTTTCGTGTTGCCGAACAACAGGGACAGACAGCGGCCATCAATATGCTGGGCAATATCCGTCACTTTGATCGGGTGCCGTTTTTCTGGACCGCGCACTATGGTACGCGCTATGAATATCTTGGCCATGCGGCGGACTGGGATGACTACCAGTCGGTGGGCTCGCTGGAAGAAAAGGAATTCATGGCGTTTTATGGCAAAGAAGGGCAACTGGCGGCGATTTTCTCCTGTGGCCTTTACACTCTGACCGCCGCGCTGGTTGACAACATGCAGCAACCCATGACGGTGAAGCAGGCGCTGGCGCTTTATCAGGACTACCGTTCCGCCGGCTAGTGGGGATGCGCCTGGCAACGCGCACTGCCGTTGCCAGACGCCGCGGGTTAACTGCGGCTCAGCTTCTCTGATTTCGCCATGCACTGCTGCATCGCCTCAATCACGGCGGAGCGAAAACCTTTTTCTTCCAGAACTTTGACCGCTTCTATCGTGGTGCCGCCCGGCGAGCATACCATATCTTTTAACTCGCCCGGGTGTTTGCCGGTCTCCAGTACCATCTGTGCCGAACCTTTTACGGCCTGTGCCGCAAACTGGTAGGCCTGCGCCCGCGGCATGCCACCAGCCACCGCAGCATCGGCCATGGCTTCAATGAACATAAACACGTAAGCCGGTGCCGAACCACTCACGCCTACCACGGAATGAATCAGGTATTCATCCACTACCGCGGCCTGGCCAAAGCTTTTAAACATTGCAACGACCTCATCGAGTTCGCTCTGTTCAACCAGCGCATTGGGCGTGACCGAGGTCATCCCTTCTCCCACCAGAGACGGGGTATTCGGCATGGCCCGAATGATTTTTCGATCGTGTCCCAGTACGGAGGCCAGATTGTCCAGGGTAACGCCTGCCGCAATGGAGACAACCAGCGTCTCTTTTTTCATGCAGGTGGCGAGATCATTCAGAACTCTGAGGATGACGTTCGGTTTTACCGCACCAAACAGGACATCAACATGCTGCGCCAGCGCTTCTGCGCTCTCAGCCGCATGGATACCGTACTGTTCGGCCATTTCCTGATTAGTGCTGGCTTTACGGTCATAAATCCAGATCGCTGACGGTGCAACTTGCCCGCTGTTTATCAGGCCGCCAATGATGGCTTTGGCCATGTTGCCTCCACCAATAAATCCGATTTTCTTTTCCTGCATCACCGTCTCCTTCGCTGTTTACATATATCAACGATGTAGCTTACTGCAGACAGGATTAATAACAAGTTAGCCCTGTGCTGAACGGCCTGCTGTCCCCCCGCTGACCGGAGGCGTTTAACCGTGCCAGGACATGGCGCGGTGCGCTGCGCATTAAGGCGCAGGGGCGGTGCAGCCAGGTCGACTAAAGCAGGTTCTGCGTTAAAGAGGGCTGTGTTTTTCACTCAACCCGATCAGCAAAACAGGTTACCATCGTCACTCTTTTGCAGAACAAGGAATAACGATGGCTATCTGGGTTGATGCTGATGCCTGTCCTAACGTGATTAAGGACGTGCTGTACCGGGCAGCGGACAGAACGCAAACCGTGGTGACCTTTGTGGCTAACCAGTCCCTGCGGGTGCCACCTTCGCCCTGGCTGCGAACACTACAGGTGCCTGCGGGATTTGATGTGGCGGACAATGAGATTGTTAAGCGCGTAAACGTCGGCGATCTGGTGATTACGGCCGATATTCCGTTGGCCGCGGAAGTGATTGAGAAGGGCGCGGCAGCCTTGAATCCACGCGGGGAGCGCTATTCACCAGCAACCATTCGCGAACGACTGACCATGCGCGATTTTATGGACACCATGCGCGCCAGCGGTGTTCAGACAGGCGGCCCCGCCGCATTAAGCCCACGGGACCGCCAGCAGTTTGCCAATGAACTAGACAGCTGGCTCCGACAACGCCAGCGCTAAATCAGACGAAGTTGTCGTCGTCGTCGAAGTCATTGCCGCCAAAATCATTCAGGTCGCCGTTGTCGGCGTAGGAATCACTCCAGCCGTTACTTTGATCCAGGAACGACTGATTATCCGCCCCGTTCTGGTCAAGGAACGACTGATCGTTGCCACCGTTGAAGGTATTCAGACTGTCGTCCACCTGCGGCAACGGCTGCTCGTTGATGATGTTAACGATCTCCTGCGGCTGAGAATGATGGAACATGCTGGTCAGCATATCGGCCATGACTACACCGCCTGCCACCCCAACGGCGGTTTGCAGGGCACCGCCCAGGAAGCCGCTGCCACGTGGCGCCGGGGCGCTGGCATAAGGTTGCTGCGGTTGCGGTGCCTGTTGCGGCGCACTGTTCCACTGCGGCTGAGCTGGCTGCGGTTGGGCGCTGCCGCCGCCAAACAGGCTGGATAAAAATCCACCGCTGCTCTTCGGCTGCTGCTGCGCCTGTTGTTGCGCCAGCTGGTTTTCCATTTCCTTAATACGTTCATTAAGTTTTTTAAGGGCCGCTTCCTGAATCAGAATGGCCTGCGCCATGTAGTAGGGCGCGCCTGGTTGTTCCTGCAGGTGTTGTTTGATGAGTTGTTCGGCAGCAGCATCGCGCGCCGCTGTCTGGCTTTCCGCTTGTTTCAAACGGCTGAACAGATTTTCAATCAGTTGTTGTTCTTCGCGTTGCATGATTACTCTCCCGTTGCGACTGTAAACAGTATATGGGGGCGATAAGCAGCAATGTAAATTCGTGGCGGTAAGCAAATGTTGCAGAGACAAAAATACGGTGTTCATGCACAAAATGTGCATGGTTAATTCATTGTTTATAAAAAGTTTAATGTAATGCGTTGTCTGACTGTGCGTAAAATACGCTCAATGGGTAGAGGCCGCCATCATTTCCCGCTATGATGCGCGTATTATTTAAGCCAGACCTGCAGCTGTTATGGGCTGTACGGCGGAGGAAGTGCCCAGATGTCCTTGTCCATTTTTTTGATTGGTGCGCGCGGCTGCGGAAAAACCACCATCGGTGAAGCCCTGTCTCATGCGCTGGGTTATGCCTTCCGCGATACCGATCACCACCTGCAATTCACGACCCAGCGTACCGTGGCTGAAATTGTCGCGGCGGAAGGCTGGGAAAGCTTTCGTGCGCGGGAGACCGAGTCGCTGAAAGCCGTGACGGCGCCCTCAACCATCATCGCGACCGGTGGTGGCATGGTGCTGGCAGAGGTCAACCGCCGCTATATGCGCGAACATGGTCAGGTTATCTGGTTAAGTGCGCCTTCTGAGGTGCTTGCGCGACGTCTGGAAAGCCAGCCTGAAGCTGCGCAGCGCCCGACGCTGACCGGACGGCCCATCGCTGAAGAGATGACAGAGGTGCTGCGCGCCCGTGCCCACCTGTACCGTATGGCCGCTCATCATGAAGTGGACGCGATGCAGCCGCCGGAACGCGTTGTAGAGCAAATTCTGCAGTCGTTATCGCTGGCACGCGCCAGCTAACCGTCAGATTTATCTCCTTCCCGCCGCGATTTACGCCTTTTTGACTATACTTATTCCATGACGGGCAACCGCCTGTCGTGTGGAATGTCATTCAGCCAAGAGGGACAAATGATGCCGTCAAGACCTCCTTACCCCAGAGAAGCGCGCGTTGTGACCGTGGAAAAAGGCCCCGAAGGTAAAAAAGTCACGTCCTGGCAACTGCGAGCCGATCATCCGAAGCCGGATTCACTCATCAGTGAGCACGATTCAGAGCAGGAAGCGCATGATGCGAAACAACGTTACGAAGATGTAGAAAAAGAGTAAGCCGTCGCGCTGGCAAGGATGCCGTCGATGCGCGCCCGTCTTATCCCCGTCCCTTGTCACCGCCAGCGATCACATTCGCTCATTATTTCGCGTGACAGATCAGCAAGTTCGCTTCTACACTGCCAGTCACCCTAATGTGCTGTGAGGAAGATTTATGCTCAACGTAAGTGAGTATTTTGACGGAAAAGTTAAATCCATCGGTTTTGACAGTGCGAGCACCGGTCGTGCCAGCGTTGGTGTGATGGCAGAAGGCGAATATACCTTTGGCACTGCCCAGCCGGAAGAGATGACCGTGGTCAGTGGATCAATGAAAGTGTTGCTGCCGGGGGAAACAGAGTGGAAATGGTTCGAGGCGGGATCGGTATTTAACGTGCCGGGTCACAGCGAGTTTCATCTGCAGGTAGGCGAGCCCAGCTCTTATCTTTGCCGCTATCTGAAAGACTGAAAAAAACGGCCGCATCTTTTGCGGCCGCCTGTTTTACCGCTGAGCCTCACCACCCAACGCTTCAATCAGATTACTGGTCAGGGCGGCCAGTTCGCTGGTCATCAGGATAAAGTCGGCATCGAAGCGCTGAGCAAAATCCTCCCGATCGATATCGTCGTTCTGATCACGCAGCGTATCGCTGAATTTCAGGCGCTTCACGGAACCATCATCCGACAGGACGAACTGAATCCGTTCCTGCCAGTCGAGCGCCAGTTTTGTCACCAGCTTGCCGGCCTCGATATGGTTGGCGATTTCGTCGCATACCAGGTCCTGTTTTTTACAGCGAATCACGCCGCCGTCTTCCAGAATCGCTTTCAGCTCGGCTTCATCCATCAGGGCAAAGCCTGCGGGCAGATCGCCGGAACGTACCCACTCGGTCAGCGTCAGTTCAATCGGGCTTTCCAGCGTCAGAGGTACGACCGGCAGTGAACCCAGGCTTTTACGCAGCAGGGCCAGCGTATCTTCGGCTTTTTTCGCGCTGGCGCAGTCCACCATGATCAGATTATTAACGGTATCGATCCACATAAACGTCTGGCTGAAACGGCTGAAGGCACGCGGCAACAGGCTGTGCAGCACTTCATCCTTAAGCGAATCTTTCTCGGTTTTTTTCAGCTTACGGCTCTGTTCTGCCTCAAGCTTGTCAATTTTGGCTTCCAGCGCCTGCTTCACCACCGGTGAAGGCAAAATTTTCTCTTCTTTGCGCGCGCAGATGACAATCTGACCGTTATTCACATGGGTCAGCGCATCGCTGCGATTTCCCATCGGTGACACCCAACCGGTCTTGCTCATGTCCTGGCTGCCACAAGGCGAGAAGGTGAATGCCTCAAGCTGTTTTTCCATGTCGTCTGCGGACAACGGAATGTCACGATTCAGACGATAAACCATCATATTTTTAAACCACAACATCAGGATTCCTTACCGTGGCGCGATCGGGCGCACAAATCTCACTAAGTGTGCGCATGATAGCGAAACATCGATGCGGTTTCATTGCCTTTAAGGGCATCGCCTTTTAGTGTAAGAATCCCCTAACGAATAATGAGGAATAAACCGTGCGCATCGGCATTGATTTGGGCGGCACCAAAACAGAAGTGATTGCGTTGTCCAGCGAGGGAAGCGAGCTGTTTCGCCATCGGGTTTCCACGCCCCGAAACGACTATGCCGCTACGGTACAGGCTATTGTCGATCTGGTGCGTCTGGCGGAAGAAAAGACCGGACAGACGGGCACGGTAGGCCTCGGTATTCCCGGCACGCTTTCGCCCTACACGCAGCGGGTAAAAAACGCGAACTCAACCTGGCTTAACGGACAGCTGCTGGACAAGGATCTGGCGCACGCGCTGAATCGTGACGTCCGCATTGCCAACGACGCGAACTGTCTGGCCGTATCCGAAGCCGTTGACGGCGCGGGTGCCGGTAAGCCGCTGGTCTTTGGAGTGATTATTGGCACCGGTTCGGGGGCGGGCGTGGCGATAAACGGCGAATCCCGTATCGGTGGCAATGGTAATGCGGGCGAATGGGGCCACAATCCGCTGCCGTGGATGGACGAAGATGAACTGCGCTATCGCGCTGAAGTGCCGTGTTATTGCGGGCTACAGGGCTGTATTGAAACCTTTGTCTCGGGCACCGGCTTTGCCACTGATTATCAGCGTTTGAGCGGCGTTACACGCAAAGGTGCCGAGATTGTTCACCTGCTGGCACAGCAGGATCCGGTGGCGGAACTGGCTATGAGCCGCTACGAAATGCGCCTGGCTAAATCGCTGGCCCAGGTGGTTAACCTGATCGATCCGGATGTGATTGTTCTGGGCGGCGGCATGAGCAACGTGGATCGTCTGTACCAGACCGTCCCCACACTGATGAAAAAATGGGTATTTGGCGGCGAATGTGAAACGCCGGTACTGAAAGCCGTACACGGGGATTCGAGCGGTGTTCGCGGAGCCGCCTGGCTCTGGCCTGAGTAATCCGTTGTGGACGGTGAACCGCCAGTTTTCAGGCTTGATCACCGTCAGGCTGCACCGCCGGTTCAGGACTTTCCGAAAGGGCGCATCTGCATTTACGTTCAGGCCGCGATGGCGCGAGCTGCCGCGTTATGGTTACGGGGCAAAAGCAAATACCCATTGCCGGGGCGCGCCCTGAGGCGGAAGGGGCATATCACGCGCGCTACTCACGCTCTGCCAGGCGCTCAGGCATAACGATTCATTTCCTTCTGTGCGCATGACGTTATAGCGGCCGTCCGCGCGGCGTTGTGCCGTCACCAGGCAGCGCTGGCCTGCGTAACGTTGCGCGTGATGAAAATTGCGCATCACCACGGCATTCACCTGCGCGATATAGTGGTCGACGGCCTGGCACTGAGTCTGCGTCATGTTCGGCGCGCAGTGCCTGGCATCAGCGCCGTGCGGCTGGCTGCAGCCTGCTAAAAGCAGCAGGGCAACCGCGAAAATACCGGTCCATCTCAACATGGTTAACCTCTTACTGGCCGGGGATGTCAAGGGTGCTGTAACCCAGGCCATTCATTTTGCGTACCTTAATCTGAACGGGAATGCGCTCTTTCATGGCTTCAACATGGCTGATGACGCCAATGGTTTTGCCACTGGCGTTAAGCGCATCCAGGGCATCCAGAGCGGTGTCCAGCGTTTCGGCATCCAGCGTACCAAAGCCCTCATCCAGAAATAACGACTCAATGCGGGTTTTATGGCTGACGAGGTCAGACAGTGCCAGCGCCAGCGCCAGGCTCACCAGGAAACTTTCTCCGCCGGACAGCGTGCGCGTATCGCGGGCGCTGTCGGCCTGCCAGGTATCCACCACATCCAGTTCCAGCACATCGCTGGCACGTCGCTGTAAAAGGTAGCGACCGTGCAGGCGATCTAACTGACGGTTGGCCAGGGCCACCAGGTGATCGAGCGTAAGCCCCTGGGCAAAGCGCCGGAATTTATCACCCGTTGCCGAGCCAATAAGATCGTTAAGCAGGGTCCATTGCGCTAACGCCGTCTCATCCTGCGCAATACGCGCCAGCAGCGTTTGCTGCTGGTTTCGCAGGCTGGCATCGCTGTCTAACTGCTGCTGTACCTGGCCCTGCTGGTTTGCATTTTCACGCAGGGACAGCTGTAAGCGCGCCAGTTCTGCCGCCAGCACGTCCGGTGAATCCGGCATCAAAGCCGGTTTTTGCTGCTGATGTGCCGCCAGCCGCTGCTGCAGTTCTGCCAGGCGTGCCTGCTGGTGCAGACGGTGCTGGTCAATCTGCTGAAGCTGCTGACGCAGTTGCTGCGCCGCCTGTTCATCCAGCAATGCCGCGCGCAGGTGCGTTTCATCAGCGAATTCGGCTGCCGCCAGCGCGGCGCTGAAGCGTTGTTCTGCTTCCGTGACGCGCCCGGACAGGCTCTGCAGTTGGCTTTCCAGCAGCGTCAACTGGCCATTAAGACGGCTGACCTCTGCCTGTGACTGATGCAGTGCGTTGCGCTGCTGGGTAAGTTGCGCCTCGAGCTGATCGACGAGCGCCTGCATCTGCTGGCGCGCCTGAGCCACATCGCGATCGCCAAACAGGGCCTGACGCTGCTGCTGTTTTTCACGCGCCTGCTGCTGTAACGCGGTGAGCTGCTGCCGCTGCTGATCCAGACGTTGCTGCTCAAGCTGTAACTGCTGTTGCAGCGCGTCAGCCTGTGTTTCCGCCCGTGCAAGTTGCGGCTGCAGGTTAGCAAGCAACCGCTCACTCTCTTGCCAGCGCTGCCAGCGCTCTTGTTGGGTTGCCAGCCAGCTGTCGCGCGCCGTACGTTCAGGTAAAGACAACGCCACGTCGCTGAACTGCTGTGCCAGCGCGGCTTCAAGCTGCTGGCCGTTTTCTGCGGCCTGACGCTGCTGTTGCTGTAACGCCTGAAGCGCCTGGTGCTGGCTTTCCAGTTGCTGCTGAGTCAACAGTAGCGTTTGCTGATGCTGTTGTAATGTCTGGTGCTGCCGCAGGTGGTGATCTTTGGCCGCCAGCACCGCGCGCTCGGCTTGCTCCAGAGCGTCAAGCCGGGCCGTGAGCGTCTGCTCGTGGCGATTTTGCGCCTGCTGCCACGCGATCCTTGCATCCGTATCTGTCAGCGGGAAGGTGAGCGCCAGCTCACTGCTCAGTTCCTGCCATTGTTGAGAAAGGGCATCAAGTTGTTGGGTCAGACCCGTGATTTCTTCACGCAGGGATTGCTGTTGAGCCTGTAGCTGCTTTATTTGCTCCTTCTTTGCCGTCCCGGTTTCACTCAACGCGTCTACCTGTTTTTGCAGCTCGGCTTTACGTTGTTGGTTAGCACTAACTTCCAGAGCACGATAGGTTTCGACCGCAGGATGCTCGCAGGCGCCGCACAACGGGCAGGGCTGCCCGGCTTCAAGCCGGGCGCGGTACTGTTCCAGGTCAGCAATCTGGCTTTCGAGCTGGCAAATTTTCTCTACGTCGCTGAGCTGCTGTTTTTCCCGTCGCCAGGCTTCTCTTAACGTCAGCAGTGCGCTTTCAGCCTGCTGCTGAGCCGTCTCAAGTTCATGCAGGCGTTTTTCGTACTGCGTGCGCTGCTGATGCAGGGGTTGCCACTGCGCGGCCACTATCGTCAGCGCATGGCGCGCCTCGCGCTGTTGCTGATACTGGCTCAGTGCCTGACGTAAGGCTTCAGGTGGATGCGCGTTCTGAAGGGAAGTTAGTGCTTGCTCAGCCTGAGACAAGGACTGCTGCGCCTGCTGTGCGGCCTGATCCAGTGGCGTGAGTTGCTGTGCCAGCTGCTCAATATCCCCCTGGCGCTGATGAATGTGGCGCTGTTGCTGCTGTATCTGCTGATCCAGCTCAGCCTGTGCCGCTTCATAGCGGGTCAGTTGGGCAAAACGCTCTTTCCAGATCGGAAGGTGTTCACCCCATTGCGGCATGTCAGCTAACTGCTCACGTAGGGCATGCTGTTGGGCAATCGTCTCTTGCAGGTGGCGCACCTGGCGGGCTTCGCTGTGTAACGCGGCTTCGCGCTGAGCGCAGTGTTGCTGTTGCCGTTCGGCATCCTGCTGTAGCTGCTGAATGTGCTCGTATAAGGCAGAGAGAGACTGATCAAGCGGAATGACCTGCCCGGTCAACAGCGTTTCCTGCTGCTGCTGTTGCTGTCGGCACTGTTCGTGCGCCGTGTCCGTTTCCGCATAGCGTTGCTGCAACACATGATGCGCCTGTGTGGCCGTGTGCATCTGTTGGCTGAGCTGCTGCTGACGTTCCCGCATCGCGTTGCGTTCGGCCAGCAGACTGTCACGTTGCTGCAACGGACCGCGCAGTTTCTCCGCCGGTTCACTGCGCGCCAGACGTTGACGATCCGGCTCTGCCGCCTGACTGGTGTGCTCTGCCGCAGCGAGGGCCGCGGTTGCCTGCTCTGTATCCGCAATAGCCTGCTGATGCTGTTGCTGCCACTGTTGCTGCGCCTGCGCCACGGCAAGCGCGGCAGTCAGCTGGTGTTCAGCGTCGCTGAGGGCCTTTTTTTGCTGGTGCAGTGCAGTACGGGTTGCCTCATCAAGCAGCGCCATGCCGCCTGCCCGACTGCGTAACAGTTCCAGCGCCGTTTTGGCCGCTTTGTGGCGTTCGAACACGGCCATGGACAGACGACCATAAATTTCGGTTCCGGTCAGTTCTTCCAGCAGTTCTGCCCGCTCATTGGCTTTGGCGTTAAGAAACGCCGCAAACTGGCCTTGTGACAGCATCATTGAGCGGGTGAAGCGCGCAAAATCCAGCCCGCTCAGCGTTTCCGTAAGTTTGAGCTTATCGCTCACTTTATCTGCCACAATCTGATTATCGGCGCAGCGTGCCAGCTCAACGCGGGGAGCCTGCAGTTTACCGTCAGCGGTGCCGCGCGCGCGGTTCTGGCTCCAGAATGCCCGCCAGGCTTCCCCTTTAATTTCAAACTCGACCTCCGCCAGGCACTCGGCACAGTCGCGTGTCATCAGGGGGTTATGCCCCTGAGAGATGCCGCCCAGGCGCGGCGTCTGGTGATACAGTGCCAGACAGATGGCGTCCAGCAGCGTGGTTTTACCGGCGCCCGTCGCGCCGGTAATCGCAAACAGCCCGTTGCTGGCAAACGGCTCGGTGCGAAAATCAATAAACCACTCACCTTTGAGCGCGTTAAGATTTTTGAAGCGCAGCGTCAGAATTTTCATGGCTGTTCCTCCAGATCCGCCAGCGTCTGTTTAAACCGCAGGGTGGTCTGGGCAATCTGATCCGCGTCCAGCGCGTCATCCAGCGCCAGTCGTCGGGCAAACACTTCTTCCACATTCAGTTCGCTCAGGGTTTCTTTATCCAGCTGTGCCAGACTGTGCTGGCGCTGTTCACGGCTGCGGCGCAGCAGCAAAACGTCTACGGGCAGGGAAGCTGTCAGCGCTTCTACCTGACGCTGCAAATCACTTAAATATTCCTGCGTGGTCACTTCAATATCCAGCCAGACAGGTTTGGTCCCGTCGGGCGCAGAAAACTGGCTGAGCTGCCGGGTGATTTGCGCCAGCGAGCCTTTCAGGACCTGCATTGGCTGGAACAGGGGAATGGTCAGGGGCGTGACCGTCAGGCCTGACGGGCTGAAATCCAGCAGAAACACACTTTTTTCGCTGCCCAGTTCATCGAAGCTGAGCGGAATCGGCGAACCGCTATAGCGAATATGATCGCTGTCGGCCACGCGCTGCGCACGATGAATATGCCCCAGCGCGATATAGTCCGCAGGCGGAAAGGCCGAGGCCGGAAAGGCATCCAGTGTACCAATATAGATATCGCGCACTGAGTCGCTTTTGCTGACGCCGAGAGCAGTGAGGTGGCCGGTCGCGACGATGGGAAGCGCCAGATTCAGCGCCTGCGCGGCAGCAAAGCTGCGCTGATAATGGGCGGTAATGGCCTCCAGCAGGCTGCGCTGTTTATCGCGTCCTGACTGGCCGGCCTGGCTGCGCATAATATCGCGTGGCCGCAGATAAGGAATGGCGCACAGCAGCGCGCCCGGTTCGCCCCGACGCGTCGTTAACACCAGCACATCGTCCCCGTCCTGCGGCGTGGTAATCACGCGGGTGTTCAGGCAGGCGAGCAGTTCACGCGACTCGTTCAGCGTCGCCACCGAATCGTGATTCCCGGCCAGCACCACCAGCTGACAGCCGCTGGGTTGTAACGCCACCACAAAGCGGTTGAACATTTCACGTGCATAGCTGGGCGGTGTGCCGGTATCGAATAAATCACCTGCCACAATCAGCGCATCCACCTGATGCTCTTCAATCCGGGCCAGCAGCCAGTCCAGAAAGGCCTGATGCTCAGCGGCCCGGCTTTTGTTGTAAAAGAACTGCCCCAGGTGCCAGTCCGCGGTATGGATAATGCGCATAACACTCCCTGCCATAACAAATCGCCCGGCGATTATACTGGCTCCATCACTAAAGCCACAAAACATGTCGTCATGTTGTCATAAATGGTTGTTGCAGGCCGGTTTTTATGGCTAACTTTTTCATAAAAGTGTCACAAAACTGACGCATAATGGCGCCGCAAATATCAGTGAAAGCCGTCCTACCTGCAGGAGTCATAATGGCTAAGCGCATTTTAGTTGTGGAAGATGAAGCTCCAATCCGTGAGATGTTATGTTTCGTTCTGGAACAAAATGATTATCAGCCGATTGAGGCAGAAGATTATGACAGCGCCGTCAGTAAGCTGATTGAACCCTGGCCTGACCTTATCCTGCTGGACTGGATGTTACCTGGCGGCAGCGGCATTCAGTTTATCAAACACCTTAAACGTGAAGCGATGACGCGTGATATTCCGGTCATGATGCTGACCGCACGTGGCGAAGAGGAAGATCGCGTGCGTGGCCTGGAAGTCGGGGCCGACGACTACATTACCAAACCGTTTTCCCCGAAAGAGCTGATGGCCCGTATCAAAGCTGTGATGCGTCGCATTTCGCCGATGGCGGTCGAAGATGTAATTGAAATGCAGGGCCTGAGCCTGGATCCCTCCTCGCACCGGGTGATGTCGGAAACCACGCCGCTGGAGATGGGGCCGACAGAGTACAAGCTGCTCCACTTCTTTATGACCCATCCTGAACGTGTTTACAGCCGTGAACAGCTACTGAATCACGTCTGGGGCACCAACGTCTATGTTGAAGATCGTACAGTTGACGTGCATATTCGCCGTCTGCGCAAAGCGCTGGAACTGACCGGTCACGATCGCATGGTACAAACCGTCCGCGGAACAGGTTATCGTTTCTCTGCCCGCTTTTAAACGGAGCTTTAATCGTGCTGGAACGCCTCTCCTGGAAGCGATTATTGTCCGAACTGGTGCTGGCGTGTTTGCCTGCGCTGGTACTCGGCCTGTTGTTCGGCTATCTGCCGTGGCTGTTGTTACTCAGCGTAGTCGGTATTTTACTGTGGCATTTTTATAACCTGATGCGGCTGTCGCACTGGCTGTGGCTGGATCGCACGATGACCCCGCCTTCCGGTCAGGCAAGCTGGGAACCGCTGTTTTACGGTCTGTATCAAATGCAGCTGCGCAACCGACGTCGGCGGCGTGAGCTGGGTCATCTGATCAAACGGTTTCGCAGTGGTGCAGAGTCGCTGCCGGATGCCGTTATCCTGACAACGGAAGAGGGCACCATCTTCTGGTGCAATGGCCTGGCACAGCAGCACCTCGGGCTGCGCTGGCCCGAAGATAACGGGCAAAATATCCTTAATCTGCTGCGCTATCCTGAATTTTCACGTTATCTGCGTCAGCGCGATTTCGACAAGCCGCTGACGCTGGTGCTGAATAACCAGCATCACATGGAATTTCGTGTTATGCCCTACAGCGAAGGCCAGTGGTTGATGGTGGCCCGCGACGTAACGCAAATGCACCAGCTGGAAGGTGCACGACGCAACTTCTTCGCCAACGTCAGTCACGAACTTCGCACGCCGCTGACGGTGCTTCAGGGTTATCTGGAGATGATGAATGACTCGGTCATGAATCAACGTTCGCGTGACAAAGCGTTGCACACCATGTCAGAACAAACCCGCCGAATGGACAGCCTGGTGAAGCAGCTTCTGACGCTGTCGCGTATTGAGGCGGCCCCGGTCATCAATATGAAAGAAAAAGTCGATGTGCCGGTCATGTTGAAACTGCTGCAACATGAAGCGGAAACGCTGAGCGGCGGGCGACATCAAATCCATTTTCACACCGATCCGCATCTGAAAGTGTTTGGCAATGACGAGCAATTGCGCAGTGCCATCTCTAACCTGGTCTACAACGCGGTCAACCATACGCCAGACGGCACACGAATTGATATCAGTTGGTTACGCAGCAAGCAGGGCGCGGTATTTAAGGTCTGCGATAACGGTCCCGGTATTCCCGCTGAGCATATTCCGCGCCTGACCGAACGCTTTTATCGTGTAGACAAAGCGCGTTCACGTGCGACCGGCGGCAGCGGGCTGGGGCTGGCTATCGTCAAACATGCGTTGAGTCACCATAATGCCCGGCTGGAGATCACCAGCATCCCGCATCAGGAAACCTGTTTTACATTTACCCTGGCGCCAAGGTTGATTGTCAGTAACGGGATGCAGGAGAATGCCGTTCATCAATCGTGAACGGACCGGAACGATGCGCGCTTTTCTTTTGGTGTTCTTTTCGCTGTTGCCAGCCCTCGGGCAGGCGCAGCCCGTCATGCTGTCCGGAAATCTCAGTAGCGCCGGCTCCGACACGCTCGGCTACCTGATGACGTTATGGGGAGATGACTTTAGCCGTCAGGCGCCTGGCGTGAACGTTCAGGTTCAGGCTTCGGGGTCGTCTACCGCGCCCACTGCGTTGACCGCCGGGGCCGTTCAACTGGGCGCGATGAGTCGTCCGATGCAGGCTGATGAGCGCCAGGCCTTTGAGGCGCGCTATGGCTATCCGCCGCTGGCCGTGCCGGTGGCAATGGATGCGCTGGTCGTGGTGGTCAATCAACGTAACCCGCTGCGTGAAATCGATCCGCGTCAGCTCGATGCGGTTTTTTCCATCACCCGGCTTTGCGGCGCGCATCAGGTTCCACAACGCTGGGGTGACCTGGGACTGCGCCAGACAGAATGGCAGCAGCGTCCCATCCAGCGCTATGGCCGTAACTCCGCCTCGGGAACATGGGGCTTTTTCAAACAGCAGGCGCTGTGTCAGGGCGATTTCCGCAATGACGTGGCCGAGTTTCCCGGCTCTGCCGCCGTGGTACAGGCCGTAGCCGGTAATCCCCGCAGCATCGGCTATGCCAGTTTTGGTTTCCATCTGAGCGGCGTCAGGTTGCTGCCCGTGGTGACCAAAAACGGCGACGCGGTGGCACCGGATCCAGAGACTATCCGTACCGGCCGCTATCCATGGTCGCGTCCGCTTTATCTCTATGTGAATAAAGCGCCAGGTAAACCTTTACCGCCACTGGTCGATGCCTTTTTACGACAGGTGCTTTCCCGTCAGGGGCAACAGCGCGTCAGCGAGGCCGGGTATTTGCCGCTCTCTGCGGCGCAGATTGCTCAGGCTCGCGCTTCGCTCGAATAACGCCCACCTGCCCGTCAACAAACGCCGGTAGCGTCACCGTGAAACAGCCTGCCTCCGGACCCGTAAGCCCCATCAGGCTGTCTGTCCTGCGGCCGCTGACAGAAAAGCCGACGGCGACGATGCAACATGAATTTTTTTCAGGCGACGTGAATTTTATTCGTTTGCCGCTGAGAGAACGGCATGTCACTCTGCATTTAGACGTTTAGCCATCCAGAAGGCTAAAATAACATTATGTAACTATTCCCGGCCGAAATTATCTGGCCGTGACAAGGAGTGATCATGCAAAGACAAACCGCCCCGTTTCGTGCCGACACCGTTGGCAGCTTTCTTCGTCCTGCCGCGATCAAACAGGCTCGCGAGAAATACCAGGCGGGGGAAATCAGCGCTGACGAGTTGCGTGAGGTTGAAAACGAAGCCATCCGTGATGTGGTGGCAAAACAGCGTGAAAACGGCCTCAAAGTGGTCACGGATGGGGAATTCCGTCGCGGCTGGTGGCATTTTGACTTTTTCTACGGCCTGAAAGGCGTGGAACATTTTGAAGCCGATCAGGGCATTCAGTTCAACGGCGTACAGACCAAAGCGCACGGTGTCAAAGTGACCGGCAAACTGGGGTTTGACGGGCATCCGATGCTGGATCATTTCCGCTTTTTGCAAGGCATCGCAGGGGATGCCGTGGCGAAAATGACGATTCCCAGTCCCAGCGTGCTGCATTTCCGTGGCGGACGTAAAGTGATCGACACGGAGGTGTATCCCGATCTTGATGTGTACTTTGACGATCTGGCACAGACTTACAAAGACGCAATCGCCGCCTTTTATGCAGCAGGCTGCCGCTATCTGCAACTGGATGATACGGTGTGGGCGTACCTGTGCTCGGACGATCAAAAGCGTGAGATCCGCGAGCGCGGTGACGATCCCGAGCAGCTGGCCCGAACCTACGCCCGCGTGCTGAATAAAGCGCTGGAGGATAAACCGGCCGATCTGACCGTCGGTCTGCATGTCTGCCGCGGCAATTTCCGTTCGACCTGGATTTCAGAAGGCGGCTATGAACCTGTGGCCGAAATCCTGTTTGGCACTGTTAATGTCGATGCGTTTTTCCTGGAATATGATAACCACCGTTCCGGCGGTTTCGAACCGCTGCGTTTTATCCGGCCGGGTCATCAGCAGGCGGTGCTTGGTTTAATTACCACCAAGGTCGGCGAACTCGAAGACGTGGATCAGGTAAAAGCACGTTTACAGGAGGCGACGCAATACCTCAGTCTTGACCAGATCTGCCTTAGTCCACAGTGTGGCTTTGCCTCAACGGAAGAGGGGAACAGCCTGACCGAAGCGGAACAGTGGCAGAAGATTCGTCTGGTTGTGGATGTGGCGAATCAGGTCTGGTAAGCGTCAAAAGTGCGCAGTGTGGCGCAATGTATGCGCCACTTGTGCATAAAAAGACGTCAGTATGCTGGTATTTCCCATGGCCTGTTTATTATTAAGGCACATCATCTGATGTGCTTGCTGCTAATATTGATGTGATCCACTAATTTTGACTTAAATCACGAAATAAGCCTCTGGTTTTCCGATCTCGTATTGCCTTTCTTCGCTATAAACGTTTTACTTACGGCCGTTGTCGATTTATCCCTCTGTGAACAGAAAAAAAGCAGCTCAAATCACCTGCGCTAAACCGGACGCTGCGCATAATGCGCTGCTGTCGTCTGATCAGCCGTTGTCATAGCGCAGCGAGGGGGCAACGCAAACTTATCTTTCATCGCAACATCAGTGACAGGCCGTATGACACATCGTTTAACCGTTAAAGACATTCTCGCGCTGGGCTTTATGACGTTTGCCCTGTTTGTTGGTGCGGGTAACATTATCTTTCCTCCTATGGTCGGTATTCAGTCAGGCGAACATGTCTGGGTGGCCGCTTTAGGGTTTCTGCTTACCGCTGTGGGATTACCCGTCATCACCGTCATTGCGCTGGCGCGCGTCGGCGGCGGGATTGACGCGCTGAGTACACCGATTGGTAAAATTGCCGGGGTGGTTCTGGCCACTGTCTGCTATCTGGCGGTGGGGCCACTCTTTGCCACGCCGCGCACCGCCACGGTGTCGTTTGAAGTCGGGATCGCGCCGATCACCGGCGACGGTGCACTGCCGTTGTTCATCTACAGCCTGATCTACTTTGTGCTGGTGATGGGCATTTCGCTCTATCCCGGCAAACTGCTGGATACGGTCGGGCATATTCTGGCACCGCTGAAAATTGCCGCCCTGACGCTGCTCGGCGTTGCCGCCCTGCTGTGGCCCGCAGGCGGCACCATTCCGGCCACCGCCGACTACCAGCGCGCTGCGTTTTCCAGCGGTTTCGTGAACGGCTATCTCACGATGGATACGCTGGGTGCCCTGGTATTCGGGATTGTGATTGTGAATGCGGCCCGTTCACGCGGTATTGATAACGCGGCACTGTTAACCCGTTATACGGTACTGGCGGGGATTATCGCGGGTGTAGGGCTGACGCTGGTCTACCTGAGCCTGTTTAAACTGGGCGCAGGAAGCGGGGCGCTGGTCGATCAAAATGCTAACGGCGCCGCGATTCTGCATGCCTACGTACAGCACACCTTTGGCGATATGGGCAGCTTCTTCCTTGCCGCGCTGATTTTTATTGCCTGTATGGTGACAGCCGTGGGCCTGACCTGTGCCTGCGCCGAGTTTTTTGCCCAGTATCTGCCGTTGTCATACAAAACGCTGGTGTTTGTGCTGGGGCTGTTCTCCATGGTGGTTTCCAACCTGGGGCTGAGTCATCTGATCCAGATCTCGATTCCGGTGCTGACCGCCATTTATCCGCCGTGCATCGTACTGGTTGTGCTGAGTTTTACCCAGAATATCTGGAACAAAAGCAGCCGAATCATTGCTCCGACTATGCTTGTCAGCCTGCTGTTTGGTATCCTTGACGCAATCAAAACCACCGGGTTTAAAGAGGCGTTACCCGCATTCAGCCAGCATCTGCCATTAGCCGACCAGGGGCTTGCCTGGTTGCCGCCCTCACTGGTGATGTTGCTGCTTGTGGCGTTGGTTGATCGGTTAAAAGGGCCGGAACAGGTGACAGTTCACTCGTAACGGCTAAGATTGATTCTTCTTTAACCACGGGCTTGCCCGTGGTTTTTTCATTTCACAGGTACAGGTTGTTATGCAAGAAACCAACAAGCTCAAACGCGGACTGAGCACGCGCCACATCCGTTTTATGGCGCTGGGATCGGCGATTGGCACCGGGCTGTTTTATGGCTCGGCGGACGCCATCAGGATGGCAGGACCGAGCGTTCTGCTCGCCTATATTATCGGCGGCGCGGTGGCGTACATTATCATGCGCGCGCTGGGAGAAATGTCCGTTAATAATCCCCAGGCCAGCTCGTTTTCTCGTTACGCGCAGGATTATCTTGGACCAATGGCTGGGTATATCACCGGCTGGACGTACTGCTTTGAAATTCTGATTGTGGCCATCGCCGACGTCACGGCATTTGGTATTTATATGGGTGTCTGGTTCCCGGAGGTGCCGCACTGGATCTGGGTACTGAGCGTCGTGCTGATCATCGGTGCGGTCAATCTGATGAGCGTGAAGGTGTTCGGCGAAGTGGAGTTCTGGTTCTCCTTCTTCAAAGTCGCCACCATTATTGTGATGATTCTGGCCGGATTTGGCATGATCATCTGGGGCATCGGTAACGGTGGCCAGCCGACCGGCATTCACAACCTGTGGACCAACGGCGGCTTTTTTGCCCACGGGATCGTTGGCATGCTGCTGTCACTTCAGATGGTGATGTTTGCTTACGGCGGGATAGAAATTATTGGCATCACGGCCGGTGAAGCTAAGGATCCGGCGACCTCCATCCCACGCGCCATTAATTCCGTGCCGATGCGTATTCTGGTGTTTTACGTTGGTACGCTGTTTGTCATCATGTCCCTCTATCCATGGAATCAGGTGGGCACCAACGGTAGCCCGTTTGTGCTGACCTTCCAGCATCTGGGTATTGCCGCTGCCGCTTCTATCCTTAACTTTGTGGTACTGACGGCCTCCCTGTCCGCGATTAACAGCGATGTGTTCGGTGTCGGGCGTATGCTGCACGGTATGGCGCAGCAGGGCCATGCGCCTAAAGTGTTTATGAAGGTGTCAGCACGCGGGATTCCGTGGGTCACGGTAGTAGTTATGATGTTTGCCATGCTGATTGCGGTCTGGCTCAACTACCTGATGCCCGAGAAAGTGTTCCTGGTCATTGCCTCTCTGGCCACCTTTGCCACCGTCTGGGTCTGGATTATGATTCTGCTGTCCCAGATTGCGTTTCGCCGCAAAATTGGTAAAGCGGCAGCCCGTCAGCTGACATTTGCCCTCCCGGGCGGAAGCTGGACAGCCGGTTTCGGCGTAGCCTTTTTATGCTTTATCATCGGCCTGATCGGCTACTTTCCGGATACGCGCATCTCACTTTACGTGGGCATGGTGTGGATTGTGCTGTTGCTGCTGGGTTATAAGCTGGTGCGCAAGCCGTCCTGATTCCCGGACGCGAAGGCGACTGACACGACGAAATAAAATCGGCGAAAGGATTCGCCGAAAACGTCACATAGCAAATGAAACAAACAGAGGGATGATTGACGAAACGATGCTAATGCAAAAGCGTACGTCGTTAAATAAGTTGCCGAAAAATAAGAGAAAGCCCACCGTTAACCCGACACGGGCGCTAATGCGTTCTGCGCGGGTAATATAAGGGATTCCGGAACGATCGCGCTGCGGTCCAGCTGTTGACCCAACGCGGCAATCGCATCCTGTAACGGGCACAGTGTACCCACGTCGGTGATATGGCAGCCGGCTTGCTGCCACTCCTGACGCAACAAAGGATGACGGTCATTAATGGGTTGTAACTGACGTAGCCCGTCCAGACTTTGTGCCTGAAAATAGACGCGCAGGTAGCGCTGATTGCTTTGCTTATCCCGCCAGCGCTCCATCACCAGGCTACTTCCCGGCGGAATATTACCGCGCATATACCCCGGCAGTTGCCATTCAAATCCCATCAGGCGGCGAACCATCGCGATATTCGTGTCATGGGCCACCAGCAGTACCCATCGTACATCGGGATCGTTCCCCTGAATGGCGTCGAGCATCCGCTGTAACAGAAGCGAGCCACGACGTTGCGCCATATAGAGCACATCATTGCTGAGATCATAACTGGCCGTCAGCAGGGGGAGCAGGGCGGTGATCTGTTGAGCGGAAGTGATGTGGCCCCACGCCAGCCTGGCGAACGGTAAGTTTTCGCTGTAGCCCAGGCGCAACGTCTCGACCATGGCGGCCAGCGTGCTTAAGCCTTCAACATAGACGCTGCCGCTTTTGGTCTGCTTTAACTGCCAGGGGCGATCAAAAAACGGGCACGCGCGATTAGCCGGACAGACCGCCTGTTTAAGCGCCTGAATGGCGGGCTGGAGCTGCTGCTGTCGCTGTGCTAAATCGCCCGCCACACGCCGCTTTTCTTCCATCTCACGCTGCGGATCGATGCGGGCAAAGGGCAGTTTTTCCGTCTGAAAAAGCGGATCGACGTCGCCCGTGACGGTATGCACCGCCACGCCGCAGCCGGGAAATGCGCCATCCACCAACGCTTCGGCAGTGGCGCGCGTTCGCTGAAGAGGGCTGGCGCGTACGTAGAGTGCTGTCGCGTCCGGACAACCCGCGGGAAGTAATCCCAACTGGCGATAGTGATCGCCTTCCCAGCGCGCTTTATTCACCACCGCACTGTAGCCATGGCCCGTCAGCTCGCCGTCCGCTGTACTCCACCGGGGCCAGGGCTGTCCGGTTGCTGCCTCGGTCTCCTGGCGGTTGCCCGGCGTCGGCGGGCGCACCCCGTGTCGGCTGAGTTCGACCACTTTCTCTAACTGGTATTCTGGCGCCGCGTAAAGCGACCCCGCCGCGAACCATAACGCACAGAGCGCGACTACGCGCAGGGGGCTACAGGCAGACATTATTCATCCTCCAGTTCCTGGGGCGCGAGAAGGGCTTTAATCTGTGGATAGATTACGGCATTCGCCAGCAAAACGGGATTGCCGTTTTTCAGGCCATCATTGCGCATATAGTCATTGGTGACGCCGCCCGCTTCCCGCATTAACACGATGCCCGGCAGGCTGTCCCAGGGATGCATATGGGCTTCGTAATAGCCAATCAGGCGACCGGCAGCGGCCCAGGCGCTGGTTAAGGCACCGGAGCCGATGCGAATGAACATCCCGCCTTGTTTGAGTAGCGCATCGATAAGCTGCGTAACCTTTTCTCCCGGCACCCGGCTGGAATTACTGATGCCCAACAGCCCTTCGTTGAGGTGACGGGCCTGATGAACCTCAAGCCGGGTCTCATTAAGCCAGGCGCCCTGGCCTTTGCGGGCGTGAAACAGCTCCTGATGATTGGGATCGCAAACCACGCCCACCACCGGTTCACCTTCGCAGACGATGGCCAGCGAAACGCACCAGTTATGCAGACCATTGACGAAGCAGGCGGTGCCATCAATCGGATCGATGACCCATAAAATGCGGGCCTCGCCTGTTTCTCCACCGCTCTCTTCACCTAATACCGCATCCTCGGGATAGCGTTCTGCAATCAGTGATTTAATTAATTCTTCAACGTTACGGTCAGCTTCACTGACCACGTCCTGAAGGTCCCTTTTATGTTCCACCACCAGTTTTTGACGCTGTTGATACCATGACAAGGCGCGGCTTGCGGCGGCACGGGCGATTTCGCAGGCGTAGCGATAGCGCGCGTCAATTTCAGAATGCGAAGCGGATGACATGTTTCCCTCTTATGATTTTAAAACACATCGAATACAGGAAGCGCCTGAACAGGCGGTCTGACAGTGAGAGTAGCGCAAAGCATAGTTAAGCAAGGCTTATTAAGCCGTAGTGCGCCAGTAATGGCAATATCGTCGGTGTACTGTTTGCGTGCTTTTTCAGCGTTATCAGGTAAGCCGCGTCTTACCTGATAAAGAGGGTGAGTCACAGCTGCCGGCTGGCGGCCAACTGCATCAGGCGGGGATAAAACTGAAAGAAACAGGCTTCAAAGGCCGGATAATGGGCGGTGAAGTCCTGGTAAGAGTCGCTGAGTGCCGCCAGCCTTGGCCGACGTCGGGCCATGCCATTCAGCACGCGTTCAAGGCGCAGGGGATCGGCGTAGTGTTCGAACCAGCGTTCTCGCCACATCACCGCATTCAGTTCTTTAAATTCCTCGGGCGTGGCGGCCAGTTGCGGAACGATTTCACGCTCGGCACGGGCCGTAAACGCTTGCAGCGTTTGTGACGGATGAACGCGATCCCAGTGGCGCGCCAGAAAATGGTCCCAGATGACATCCAGCGTGATGGGGGCGACGCGATAGGTCTCTGCCCGGAAAAGCTGGCGTGCCGCGCGCACTTCCGGCAGGGCATCGGTCATTACGTCCAGGCGACGATGCATCAGAATGCCGTCGGCCACCGGTTCAGGCCAGTGTTGGTGCGGCGCGCCGCGAACGAAATCTGCCATAAGATTGCCCAGCAAAGAGCTGTTGGCAAGATGGGCTAAGTGAAGATGCGCAAGAAAATTCATGCGGCATTATAAGCGCAACTCCGTTTACGCAGCCAGTTGTTCAGAATTGTTCGGTTTTCCGCTAAACTGTGCCGCCTGTTTTTCTGAGTAAGAAGTCTGTCATGCGTGTCGCCGATTTTGCTTTTGATTTGCCTGAATCTCTTATCGCCCATTATCCCCAGGCGCAACGAAGTGGTTGCCGCCTGCTGTCGCTGGATGGCCCAACCGGCACGCTCACTCACGGCGTGTTTACGGATGTGCTGGATAAGCTCCAGCCCGGAGATCTGCTGGTGTTTAACAACACGCGCGTTATCCCGGCCAGGGTGTTCGGACGCAAGGCAAGCGGCGGCAAAATTGAGATGCTGGTCGAGCGCATGCTTGATGACAAGCGCGTGCTGGCGCATGTTCGCGCATCGAAAGCGCCGAAGCCTGGCGCAGCGCTGCTGCTGGGTGACGACGAGAGCGTGAAAGCCACTATGGTGGCGCGGCACGATGCGTTGTTCGAGATCGCCTTTGATGATGACCGCGACGTACTGGACATTCTTAATCGCGTCGGCCATATGCCGCTGCCGCCGTACATTGACCGCCCGGATGAAGAGGCGGATCGTGAGCTTTATCAAACGGTTTACAGCGCCCGACCCGGTGCCGTCGCCGCGCCCACGGCGGGGCTGCATTTTGATGAGCCGCTGTTGCAGGCGCTCAAAGATAAAGGCGTGGAAATGGCCTTTGTCACCTTGCACGTTGGGGCGGGCACGTTCCAACCGGTGCGCGTCGAGACGATTGAAGATCACCACATGCACGCGGAGTACGCGGAAGTCCCGCAGGATGTGGTAGACGCGGTGCTGGCCTGTAAGGCGCGGGGGAATAAAGTGGTCGCCGTTGGCACCACCTCGGTACGTTCGCTGGAAAGCGCCGCCAAAGCCAGTCAGGATGCCCTGATTGCGCCATTCTTCGACGATACCCAAATTTTTATCTATCCGGGCTACGAGTACCAGGTGATCGATGCGTTAATCACCAACTTCCATTTGCCGGAATCAACCCTGATTATGCTGGTCTCGGCCTTCGCCGGTTACCAGCATACCATGGCTGCTTATCGCGCTGCGGTGGCAGAAGAATACCGTTTCTTCAGCTACGGCGACGCGATGTTTATCAGCAAAAACCCCCAGGCGCCGCTGGAAAAAGTGGGCGCCTGACCTGTTTACTTTGAACATCGGACTGTTTCTCCGATGGAGGTCTTGTGAAATTTGAGCTTGATACCACAGACGGTCGCGCGCGTCGCGGGCGTCTGATTTTTGATCGTGGCGTGGTCGAAACCCCGGCGTTTATGCCCGTGGGCACCTATGGCACCGTAAAAGGCATGACGCCGGAAGAAGTGCAGGATACCGGCGCGCAAATTATTCTGGGCAATACTTTCCACCTCTGGCTGCGTCCCGGTCAGGAAATCATGAAGCTGCATGGCGATCTGCATGATTTTATGCAGTGGAAAGGCCCTATCCTGACGGACTCCGGCGGTTTCCAGGTCTTCAGCCTGGGCGATATTCGTAAAATCACCGAAGCGGGCGTTCACTTCCGTAACCCGATCAATGGCGATCAGATTTTCCTCGATCCAGAAAAATCCATGGAAATTCAGTACGATCTGGGCTCCGATATCGTCATGATCTTCGATGAGTGCACGCCGTACCCGGCCGACTGGGATTATGCGAAACGCTCAATGGAGATGTCGTTGCGCTGGGCGCAGCGCAGCCGTGACCGCTTTGACAGCCTGGGCAACAAGAACGCGCTGTTCGGTATTATTCAGGGCTCGGTTTACGAAGATTTACGTGATGTGTCTGTGAAAGGTCTGGTAGAGATTGGCTTTGATGGGTACGCTGTGGGCGGCCTGGCGGTCGGTGAGCCGAAAGAGGACATGCACCGCATCCTGGAGCATGTTTGCCCGCAGATCCCTGAGGACAAACCGCGTTATTTAATGGGCGTGGGCAAACCTGAAGATCTGGTCGAAGGTGTGCGTCGTGGCGTGGACATGTTTGACTGTGTGATGCCAACGCGTAATGCACGTAATGGTCACTTATTTGTGACGGACGGCGTGGTAAAAATCCGCAATGCGAAGCATAAAGACGATGTGTCGCCGCTGGATGCCGAGTGTGATTGTTACACCTGTCGCAATTACAGCCGTGCTTACTTGCATCATCTTGATCGCTGTAACGAAATACTGGGCGCGCGTCTGAACACAATTCATAACCTGCGCTACTACCAGCGCCTGATGGCAGGTTTACGCCAGGCTATTGAAGAGGGTAAATTAGAGCGCTTTGTTACCGAGTTCTACCAACGGACGGGCAAAGCGGTTCCGCCTTTAACGTCTGATAATTCATCAATGAGGGAAATTTAATGAGCTTTTTCATTTCTGACGCTGTGGCTGCAGCAGGCGCACCGTCTCAGGGAAGTCCGTATTCTCTGGTGATCATGCTGGTCGTCTTTGGCCTGATTTTTTACTTCATGATCCTGCGCCCTCAGCAGAAACGCGCAAAAGAGCACAAGAAGCTGATGGATTCTATCTCCAAAGGTGATGAAGTGCTGACGAATGGTGGCCTGGTGGGTCGCGTAACCAAAGTGGCAGAAACCGGCTACATTGCGATTGCGCTGAACGATACTACCGAAGTGGTTATTAAACGTGATTTCGTGGCTGCCGTCCTGCCGAAAGGTTCTATGAAGGCGCTGTAATTTTTACTTCCCTAAGGGAACTGCCGTGTTAAATCGTTATCCTTTGTGGAAGTACATAATGCTGGTCGTGGTGCTTGTCATTGGCCTGGTATATGCACTTCCCAACCTTTATGGTGAGGATCCGGCTGTTCAAATCACTGGCGCGCGCGGAAGCGCCGCCAGTGAGCAAACGTTGGATCAAATTCAGAACGTATTAAAACAAGATAATATTCAGGCGAAGTCTGTTGCCCTGGAAAACGGGGCGATTACGGCGCGTTTTTCTAACACGGATGTGCAGTTGCGCGCCCGTGAAGCGATCATGAAAGCGCTGGGCGAAAACTATGTTGTGGCGCTGAATCTGGCTCCCGCAACGCCGCGCTGGCTTACCCTGCTGGCGGCGCAGCCAATGAAACTGGGCCTCGATCTGCGCGGTGGCGTGCACTTCCTGATGGAAGTGGATATGGACACTGCCCTGAGCAAACTGCAAGAGCAGAATGCGGACAGCCTGCGCAGCGACCTGCGCGAAAAGAATATCCCTTATACCAACGTCAGCAAGATTGCTAACTACGGCGTGGAAATCCGTTTCCGTGACGCAGCCAGCCGTGACGCTGCCGTGAAGTGGCTGTCATCCCGTCATCAGGATCTGGTGATCAGCAACAGCGGTAACGATGCTCTGCGAGCCACCATGACCGATGCTCGCCTTAGCGAAGCGCGCGAATATGCCGTTCAGCAGAACATCACTATCCTGCGTAATCGTGTGAACCAACTGGGTGTCGCGGAGCCGCTGGTGCAACGTCAGGGTTCTGACCGCATCGTGGTAGAACTGCCAGGTATTCAGGACACGGCGCGCGCCAAAGAAATTCTGGGCGCAACCGCGACGCTGGAGTTCCGTCTGGTCAATACCAGCGTTGATCCGACCGCCGCCGCCAATGGTCGCGTGCCGGGGGATTCCGAGGTCAAAGACATGCGTGACGGCCAGCCTGTCGTGCTGTACAAACGCGTGATTCTGACCGGTGACCACATTACCGATTCGACCTCCAGCATGGACGAATACAACCAGCCTCAGGTGAATATTTCACTCGATGGCGCGGGCGGTAATATCATGTCGAACTTCACCAAGGACAACATCGGTAAACCGATGGCGACCCTGTTTGTGGAGTACAAAGACAGCGGTAAGAAAGATGCGAATGGTCGCGCCATTCTGGTGAAACAGGAAGAGGTGATTAACGTCGCCAACATCCAGTCACGCCTGGGCAACAGCTTCCGCATCACCGGTATCAGCAACCCGAACGAAGCACGTCAGCTGTCGCTGCTGCTGCGCGCCGGGGCCTTGATTGCGCCTATCCAGATTGTGGAAGAGCGGACAATTGGTCCGACAATGGGTCAGCAGAACATTACTCAGGGGCTGGAAGCCTGCCTGTGGGGCCTGGTCGCCTCCATCCTGTTTATGGTGCTGTACTACAAGAAAGTGGGCCTGATTGCGACCAGCGCACTGCTGGCAAACCTGGTGCTGATTGTCGGCATTATGTCGCTGTTACCGGGGGCCACGCTGACCATGCCAGGCATCGCCGGTATTGTGCTGACGCTGGCGGTGGCAGTCGATGCAAACGTCCTGATCAATGAACGTATCAAAGAAGAACTGCGCAACGGGCGTTCCGTACAGCAGGCAATTCATGAGGGCTACAAAGGTGCCTTCTCCAGTATTGTCGATGCGAACGTGACGACCCTGATTAAGGTGGTGATTCTGTATGCAATTGGTACGGGCTCCATTAAGGGCTTTGCGATTACAACGGCTATCGGTATTGCGACCTCCATGTTCACATCGATCGTCGGAACCCGCGCCATTATCAACCTGATGTACGGTGGCAAGCGCGTTAAGAAGCTGTCTATCTGAGGAGTGCGTTGTGGCACAGGAATATAACATTGAGCAGTTAAACCACGGCCGTAAAGTCGTTGACTTTATGCGCTGGGATACGCTGGCATTCATCATTTCGGGACTGTTAATCATCATCTCGATTGCCATTGTTGGCGTACGCGGTTTTAACTGGGGGCTCGATTTCACCGGCGGTACGGTCATTGAGATCAATCTGGAGAAACCGGCCGATCTCGACGCCATCCGCGGTGCGCTGGTGAAGTCCGGGTTCCAGGAACCGTTGATCCAGAATTTCGGTAGCAGCCGCGATGTGATGGTGCGCATGCCGCCGGTCACAGGGCCTGCGGGAACCGAGCTGGGTAATAAAGTGGTAACGGTTATCAACCAGACGACGCAGCAAAACGCGACGGTCAAACGTATCGAGTTTGTCGGACCGAGCGTGGGCAGCGATCTGGCGCAGGCCGGGGCGTTAGCCCTGCTGTCGGCACTGATTGCGATTCTGATTTATATCGGTATTCGCTTTGAGTGGCGTCTGGCACTGGGTACGGTTTTGGCGCTGGCGCATGACGTCATTATCACCTGTGGACTGCTGTCGCTGTTCCGGGTCGAGATTGACCTTACGATTGTGGCCTCGCTGATGTCGGTCATCGGTTACTCCCTGAACGATAAAATCGTGGTCTCGGACCGTATTCGTGAGAACTTCCGCAAGATCCGTCGCGGCTCCTCTTATGACATTACGAACGTGTCCCTGACGCAGACGTTAAGCCGTACCCTGATCACCTCGCTGACTACGCTGGCGATGATCCTGATCCTGTTCATCTTTGGTGGTGCGCTGCTGAAAGGCTTCTCACTGACCATGCTGATTGGTGTCACCATCGGTACCGTTTCGTCGATCTACGTTTCTTCAGCGCTGGCGCTGAAGCTGGGCATGAAACGCGAACATATGCTGGTACAGAAAGTGGAGAAAGAGGGCGCCGATCAGCCTTCGATCCTGCCGTAGTATTGGTACGATAAAAAAAGCCGCCAGCGTAATCTGGCGGCTTTTTTGTTTTCAGGGCCTGGACGTATCTGCGATCACCTGGTGAATTCGAACATAACCCAGTTGCTCCGGCGTCACATCCTTTAACCGTAATGGTACGGTGACCGAACTGCGTGGCGTCAGTGAAGCGGGAACGCTGAGGGTTTGCGTCAGGCTGTCGGCCTCAAGTGGCTTACCGGTTGCGGGATCGAGCTGACCCCAGACTACTGTCGCATGCATCCCGGGCAGCGGTGAATTGTCTTGTGTGCGAAGCGTCAGGTCAGCATGCGTACCGCCGGCCTCGGCCTCAATGCGTGCGAGCGACAGGCGCAGCGTGCCAACCTGTGTTTGAAGTGCCACGGGCGTGTTTGCCTGCGGCAACAGCCATGCGCCCTGCTGTGAATGGGCGTTCAGCTGTCCCTGAATTTCAACCGCACTTGCCTGGCTGGTGAGTTGCTGCATCTGCTGATTAAGCTGACTGACTTCCCGGTGCAGTTGTTTCACCTGCGGCTGGGCTGGGGTGCTGCAACCACTTAGCAGAACCAGTGACAGGGCCGCGGGTGCCCAAACCATCCTGTTCATCATGTTTTTTTATCCTTTATTCAAATGACGTAATAATTGCCCCTTGTCGCGGGACCCATCAGCATCCGCTTATGGCGTTGAAGCCTGAACTGAAATCACGCCGATTACCTTAAGTGTGCTCTGAAATTGCCTTTCCCTGAGCGATAAAATGCCGTAGCCGCTGGCGTGCCGATTTCACCTCGCGTTACGCGTAATGATGCAAGGTGAAACAGGTCGATATCGGGCATCCGGCCAGCGCAGTGGCGCAGGTATCTGATGATGCAGTACCCCGGATCGGCACTAACGTGGCTACGTTCTCCGCTTTTTGCCTTGAGCGCTTTAAGCGTAGCGGGTTTTACGCGGGCGGGCATTTCCCATCCGGTCTGTGAAGCGGGCGGGGTAAAACACGGGAATCGATTTTGTTGACTTGCAGTTCGCGCTACACTGTACGGCCCATTTATCTCGTGTCAGGAAACGTCATGCATTGCCCATTCTGCTCCGCTGTAGACACAAAAGTGATTGATTCTCGTCTGGTCAGTGAGGGTTCGTCAGTGCGGCGCCGTCGTCAGTGTCTGGTGTGCCATGAGCGATTTACTACGTTTGAAGTCGCTGAGCTGGTCATGCCACGCGTGGTGAAAAGCAACGATGTGCGTGAACCTTTCAATGAAGACAAACTCGCCAGCGGCATGATGAAAGCGCTGGAGAAACGCCCGGTCAGTGCGGATGCCGTAGAGAGTGCGGTGAGCCATATCAAAACGCAGTTGCGTGCGACGGGTGAACGTGAAATTCCCAGCAAGCTGATCGGTAACCTGGTCATGGACGAGCTAAAAAAACTCGATAAAGTGGCCTATATTCGCTTTGCATCTGTTTATCGCAGCTTTGAGGACGTGCGTGATTTTGGCGAAGAGATTGCCAGATTACAGGATTAAATCATGACCGATGAACGTTATATGGCGCGCGCGCTGGAACTGGCGCGGCGCGGACGTTTTACTACCATGCCAAATCCCAATGTCGGTTGCGTCATTGTACGCGATGGCGACATTGTTGGCGAAGGCTGGCACCAGCGCGCCGGAGAACCGCATGCGGAAGTGCATGCCCTGCGCATGGCCGGTGCGCGTGCGCGTGGGGCGACAGCCTATGTGACGCTGGAACCATGCAGTCATCACGGGCGCACGCCGCCGTGTTGCGACGCGCTTATTGAGGCCGGTGTAAAACGCGTCGTGGCCGCGATGCAGGATCCCAATCCGCAGGTCGCCGGACGGGGATTACATCGACTGCAGCAGGCGGGCATTGAAGTCAGCCACGGACTGATGATGCAGGAAGCGGAAGCCCTGAACCGGGGATTCCTGAAACGCATGCGGACCGGCTTCCCCTGGATACAGCTTAAACTGGGGGCATCACTGGATGGCCGCACCGCCATGGCGAGTGGCGAAAGCCAGTGGATCACCTCGCCGGCTGCCCGACGCGATGTCCAGCGTTTGCGAGCGCAGAGCGCCGCCATTCTCAGCAGCAGCGCAACGGTGCTGGCCGACGATCCTTCCCTGACCGTACGCTGGGCCGAACTGGACAGCGACAGTCAGCGCCTGGTTGATGCGCAGACCTTACGCCAGCCGGTACGCGTCATCGTCGACAGCCAGAATCGCGTAACACCGCAGCACAAACTTATAGAACAATTGGGCGAAACCTGGCTGATGCGACAGCAGGCCGACACTCAGCGCTGGCCTGACTCGGTGACGCAAATTCCGGTTCCTTTACGCGACACCCAACTGGATTTAGTGGCGCTGATGATGGTGCTGGGCCAGCGCCAGATTAACAGCGTCTGGGTTGAAGCCGGTGCCACGCTGGCAGGGGCACTGCTTCAGGCCGGTCTGGTTGACGAACTCATTGTGTATGTGGCACCGAAATTACTGGGTAATGACGCGCGCGGTTTGTGTCAGCTTACGGGTCTGACGCAGTTGGCTGACGCGCCGGTTTTTGCCTTCAGCGACGTGCGTCAGGTCGGCAGCGATCTCCGTCTGACCCTGATACCGCAATAACAGAGGCGGAAAAGCGAGAGCACGCCGCCAAAGAGTATGTTAGAATCCGCCCCCCTGCGCGGGGCTAAACAAACCCCTGAAAGGATATGTATGAAAGTTATCGAAGCTGCCGTTGCAACGCCAGAGGCAAAAATTGCCATCGTTATCGCGCGTTTTAACAACTTTATCAACGAGAGCCTGTTAGACGGCGCTGTGGATGCCCTGAAGCGTATCGGCCAGGTCAACGATGACAATATCACTGTCGTCTGGGTACCGGGTGCTTACGAACTGCCGCTGGCCGCGCGTGCGCTGGCTAAAACCGGCAAACACGATGCCGTGATTGCGCTGGGTACCGTGATTCGCGGTGGCACGGCGCACTTCGAATACGTCGCGGGTGAAGCCAGCTCGGGCATTGCCAGTGTTGCCATGGACAGCGATATTCCTGTGGCATTCGGCGTACTGACAACCGAAAATATCGAGCAGGCCATTGAGCGTGCTGGAACCAAAGCGGGTAACAAAGGTGCCGAAGCGGCCCTGACCGCACTTGAAATGATCAACGTATTGAAAGCCATTAAAGCCTGATTTTTGTAAGGGGAATTTTGTGAAACCTGCTGCTCGTCGTCGCGCCCGTGAGTGCGCTGTCCAGGCGCTTTACTCCTGGCAGTTGTCTAACAACGACATTGCCGATGTGGAATACCAGTTTCTGGCGGAACAGGACGTTAAAGACGTCGATATTACTTATTTCCGCGAACTGCTGGCCGGTGTGGCGACCAACAGCGCGTACCTGGATGGATTGATGCAACCCTATCTGTCGCGCCAGTTAGAAGAACTGGGGCAGGTGGAAAAAGCCATTCTGCGTGTGTCGCTGTATGAACTGAGCAAGCGTTCTGATGTGCCTTATAAAGTGGCCATCAACGAAGGTATCGAACTGGCGAAAGTATTTGGCGCTGAAGACAGCCATAAATTTGTCAACGGTGTGCTGGATAAAGCCGGTCCGCAAATTCGACCCCAACGCAAATAATCAATAAGGCCGGCTTGCCGGCCTTTTTCATTAATGGTTAAGCGGAACGCAATTATGTCATGTGGTGAATTTGAACTCATCGCACGCTACTTCAATCGCAGAACGCGTAGCCGCCGTGATGTCGAACTCGGCATCGGCGACGATTGCGCGCTGCTGAGCGTGCCCGAAAAGCAAACGCTGGCGGTCAGCACCGATACGCTGGTTTCCGGTATCCACTTCCTGCCCACGATCCATCCTGCAGATTTAGCCTATAAATCACTGGCGGTGAATCTGAGCGATTTGGCCGCGATGGGTGCCGATCCTGCCTGGCTAACCCTGGCGCTGACCTTGCCGGATGTGAATGAAAGCTGGCTGAGCAGCTTCAGCGAAAGCCTGTTTGACCTGCTGGAATATTACGATATGCAGCTGGTGGGGGGAGACACGACGCGGGGGCCTCTCAGCCTGACGCTGGGTATTCATGGGCTGATTCCTCACGGCAAAGCGTTAAAGCGTTCGGGCGCAAAACCCGGCGACTGGATCTATGTCACCGGTACATTGGGCGACAGCGCGGCCGGGCTGGCGTTGCTGCAGCATCACTGCCGCATTGACGATCCGGCCATTCATGAAGCTCTGATTAAACGTCACCTGCGGCCTATGCCGCGCGTGTTACAGGGGCAGTCACTGCGTTCGCTGGCCTCTTCCGCTATCGATATCTCAGACGGGCTGATTTCTGATATAGGTCATGTGCTGAAAGCCAGCGGCTGCGGGGCACGTATCAACCTTGACGCGCTTCCGCTGTCCCCGGCACTGCGTGACAATTTTGACGCGTCACAGGTGCTGCGCTGGGCGCTCAGCGGCGGCGAAGACTATGAGCTGTGCTTCAGTGTGCCGGAAGTGAATCGGGGTGCACTGGACGTGGCGCTGGGACATCTTGGCGTGCCTTATACCTGTATTGGGCAGATGGCGCCCGAGTCAGAAGGACTGTCACTGCTCGAAAACGGCAAACCGACAGATATGCGTTTTAAAGGATTCGACCATTTTGACATCAGATAAACATATCGCCAAAGGTCGTCTGCGGATGCGTAATCCCTGGCATTTACTGGCGACCGGTTTTGGCAGTGGGCTCAGCCCGGTTATGCCTGGTACAGTGGGATCGCTGGCCGCGATTCCTTTTTGGTGTCTGCTGACCTTGCTTCCGCACGATCTGTATTCGCTGGCGGTGCTGCTAGGCATCAGCGTGGGCGTGTACCTTTGCCATCGCACCGCCAAAGACATGGGCGTTCACGATCACGGCAGCATTGTCTGGGATGAGTTTATCGGGATGTGGATTACGCTGATGGCCATTCCGGTGAACAGCTGGCAGTGGGTGGTGGCCGGTTTTGTGCTGTTCCGCGTGCTGGATATCTGGAAGCCCTGGCCGATTCGCTGGTTCGACCGTAACGTGCATGGCGGCATGGGCATTATGGTCGATGACATTATTGCGGGCATTATTGCTGCAGCCATCCTTTATGGTGCCGGGGTTTATCTCGCCGGTTAAGCGTTCGTCCTGCGCCCCTTATCACCACCGTTTTGCAACCGTAGCCGAAATACCGGCGTACGGTTGTCTCACCATTATCCTCTCCCGGCCGGGCCGAATGAGCGCGTCACGCCTGTGAACACGCTGCGTTGGTATCACTGATAGCCGGTGGCCGGGTGAGGCTGATATTCACTTTCCAGGGCCGCAATATCCTGCGTTGTCAGGTCAACGTTCACGGCTTCCACCAGCTCAGCAAACTGCTCTGCACGGGAGGCGCCAAAGATGGGCGCTGTCACCACCGGTTTGCTCAGTAACCACGCCAGTGCGACCTGCGCTCGTGTTACGCCTTTGTCGGCTGCAACCTGCGCCAGGCGCGCCGCAATCGCTGCATCGTTTTCCTCCGTTGAAGCATAGAGCGTGCTCATCACCTCATCAGAAACGGAGCGGGCGGTGGTTTCGCCCCATGGCCGGGTGAGCTTACCGCGTGCCAGTGGACTCCATGGCAGGACCGCAACATTTTCACGCTGGCACAGCGGGTGCATCTCACGTTCTTCTTCGCGCTGAATCAGGTTGTACTGATCCTGCATGCTGACGAAGCGTGCCCAGCCCTGTTCTGCCTGCATGGTTAAGGCCTGTGCAAACTGACTGGCGTGCATGGACGAGGCGCCGATATAACGTGCTTTGCCGGATTTCACCACCTCATCAAGTGCCGACAGGGTTTCTTCGAGCGGCGTGTCATAGTCCCAGCGGTGAATCTGCAGCAGATCGACATACTCCATGCCCAGCCGTTGCAGGCTGTCATCAATGGATTGCAGAATGTTTTTACGGGACAGGCCTTGTGACAGATTACTCAGCGGGAAATAGACTTTGGTGGCGACCACGACCTCCTCGCGGCGGGCGAAATCCCTGAGCGCTCGCCCCAGAATCTCTTCACTACTGCCGTCTGAATAGCTGTTAGCGGTGTCGAAGAAATTAATCCCGGCCTCCAGCGCCTGCCTGATAAGCGGTCGGCTGCTCTCTTCGGGCAGTGTCCAGGCATGTTTACCGCGGGTGGGCTCACCAAATGTCATACAGCCCAGGCAGAGCTGGGAAACTTTTAAATCAGTATTCGCGAGTGGAACGGTTTTCATCATGACTCCTGCTATGTCCTTCCAGGGGAATTAAGCATAGCAGGAATACCGCTCTCCGCAGAGAGCGGGGGAGGGGAACTACTGCGCCAGCCAGTGACTGATTTGCTGCTGAATACCGTCTGCGTCCAGGTGGTAGTCGTGACGCATCTCTTCCTGCGTGCCCGGGGGAATGAACTCATCAGGCAGGCCAATATTGAGAACGGGAATGCCCAGACGTTTCGCCATCACGAACTCGTTGACGCCGCTGCCTGCGCCGCCCTTAATCGCGCCTTCTTCCAGCGTAATCAACGACTCATGCTGTGCGGCCAGTTCGGTAATTAACGCTTCATCCAGCGGTTTAACAAAACGCATATCCACCAGGGTGGCGTTCAGCGCTTCGGCAACGTGGCTGGCTTCAGGCAGCAGTGTACCGAAGTTAAGGATCGCCAGCTTTTCGCCCCGACGTTTAACCACACCTTTGCCCAGCGGCAGGCTTTGCAGTGGCGTCAGAGCAACGCCAGTGCCGGTTCCGCGTGGATAACGCACGGCAGCCGGACCCGCCTGATAGTGATAGCCGGTATAAAGCATCTGGCGGCATTCGTCCTCATCGCTCGGCGTCATGATGACCATATCCGGAATGCAGCGCAGATAGGCGAGATCAAAGGCCCCCTGATGCGTCTGGCCGTCGGCCCCAACGATGCCGCCACGGTCAATCGCGAACAGGACCGGAAGCTTCTGAATCGCGACATCGTGAATAACCTGATCGTAGGCGCGCTGCAGGAAGGTCGAGTAAATCGCAACAACCGGTTTATAGCCCCCAATGGCCAGGCCCGCCGCAAAGGTCACGGCGTGCTGTTCGGCAATGGCAACGTCAAAATACTGGTTGGGATACTTGCGGGAGAATCCTACCATACCCGACCCTTCGCGCATGGCGGGCGTAATCGCCATCAGCTTCGCGTCGTCAGCCGCCGTTTCGCACAGCCAGTTACCGAATATCTTCGAATAACTCGGCAATCCTTCGGCGCTCTTAGGCAGTTCGCCGCTGGCGACATCAAATTTGGGCACCGCATGCCAGGCGATCGGATCCTGCTCTGCCGGGGCATAACCTTTACCCTTTTTCGTCATAATATGCAGGAACTGCGGGCCTTTCAGGCTACGCATATTCGTCAGCGTATTCACCAGCGTCAGGACATCATGACCATCGACCGGCCCGATATAATTGAACCCCAGTTCTTCAAACAGGGTGCCCGGCACCACCATGCCTTTCAGGTGTTCTTCGGTGCGTTTTACCAACTCTTTAATCGGCGGCAGGCCGGTCAGTACGCGCTTGCCTCCTTCGCGCAGACGCGCGTAGGTCTTACCCGATAAAATCTGTGCCAGGCGGTTATTCAGCGCCCCGACGTTTTCAGAAATCGACATTTCGTTGTCGTTCAGGATAACCAGCATATCGGGTTTAATATCGCCCGCGTGGTTCATGGCCTCAAAGGCCATGCCTGCGGTGATGGCACCGTCGCCGATAATACAGGCGGTACGGCGCCCTTTACCTTCCCGTTCGGCCGCAGCAGCCATGCCCAGCCCGGCACTGATGGAGGTTGAGGAGTGACCGACGCTCAGGACGTCGTATTCACTTTCTCCCCGCCACGGAAAGGGGTGCACGCCATTCTTTTGCCGAATCGATCCAATGCGATCGCGGCGGCCGGTTAAAATTTTATGCGGATAAGCCTGATGACCGACGTCCCACACGAGGTGGTCGAACGGTGTGTTATAGACGTAATGCAGCGCCACCGTCAGCTCGACCACGCCCAGGCCCGACGCAAAATGGCCGCTTGAGCGGCTCACGCTGTCTAATAAATACTGGCGCAGCTCATTGCAGAGCGCAGGCAATTTTTCTTTAGGCAGGGCACGCAGTGCCTGTACCGTTTCTGCCTGCGCCAGTGTCGGGTATTTTGTAGTATCAAAACTCATCAGTGACTCATCATGGAAGTTATTTATCGCGTTCAATTACGAAGCTCGCCAGCGCCTTCAGGGCAGAGGTATCATAGGATTTTGCAGAGAGCATGTGCAAAGCATCCACGGCTTCCTGGTATAAATCCAGTGCCTTAATCCGGGCATTATCCAGACCCATCAATGAAGGATAGGTGCTTTTTCCAAGATCTTGATCGGCACCTTGACGTTTTCCGATAACGGCTGTGTCGCCCGTCACATCCAGGATGTCATCCTGCACCTGAAAGGCCAGGCCGATGGCATCCGCATAGCGGTCAAGATACGGCAGCGCTTCACGGCCCGCGTCGCCGGCAGCAAAGGCACCGAGTCGCACGGCTGAGCGAATCAACGCCCCCGTTTTGTGACGATGGATCTGTTCCAGTTGATGAAGATCGACAGACTGACCTTCTGCCGCCAGATCCAGCGCCTGCCCGCCGCACATACCCGCTACGCCGCTGGCCCTGGCCAGCTCTGACAGCATAGCGAGGCGGTATTCCGCACTCACGCCCGGCATGGGCTGGTCGGCCAGAATAGAAAAGGCCAGCGTTTGTAGCGCATCACCGGCAAGAATGGCGGTATCTTCACCATATTTGATGTGGCAGGTCGGTTGCCCACGACGTAACGCATCATCGTCCATTGCCGGCAAATCGTCATGAATCAGTGAATAGGCGTGAATACATTCGACAGCCGCTGCAGGCACATCGAGACTGGCTTTATTCGCATTGAGCATGGTGCCGGTTGCGTAAACCAGAAACGGGCGCATGCGTTTGCCACCTAATAGTGCCCCATACTGCATGGCATTCACCAGAGGAGAACTCTGAAAAGGGAGGGCATCCAGGTAGCCCATCAACGCGTGGTTCACCTGCTGGTGATACGCATTGAGCAGTTCAGGAAAATCCATTAGCTGTTTTCCGGCGTGAAAGAGGAGAGATCGGCATCGTTATCGTCGCTGAGGAGAATGCGCACGCGCTGCTCGGCTTGCTGCAACGTTTGCTGGCCATTGCGCGCTAACTGCACGCCGCGCTCAAATTCATTCAGGGCGTCTTCCAACGGCAGTTCACCACTTTCCAGACGATTAACAATCTGCTCCAGCTGCTGCAATGACGTTTCAAAGCTGGCTGGCTGTTCGGCTTTTTTCGGCATATTTCGTGTCGACTCACGGTTGGAACGTTATCTTGCAATCGGTCATGGTAGCTGAGAGAGAATGATTAGCAAAATAATCAATGTGCATGCTGTTGCAGAAGCAGTCACCGGGTAAAGGTGATATACTCTCGCGCCTCGGATGCGGATGCGCCTGTCACCCCGCAATTTTATGATCTTACCAGCTAAGTGCAGCCTGTTTTAGCACTTATTTGCCCAACGAAGCTGTATTGCCATGAAGTTTATCGTCAAGTTATTTCCTGAAATCACCATCAAGAGTCAGTCGGTGCGTCTGCGCTTTATTAAGATTCTTGCCAGTAATATCCGCAACGTGCTCAAAACGGTCAGCGATGAGATCGCGGTGGTGCGTTTTTGGGATCATATTGAAGTGCGCTGCAAAGATGAAGCCATGCGGCAGATTATTCCCGATGAGCTGATGCGCATCCCGGGTATTCATCATGTCCTTGCGGTTGAAGAGCGCGAATATACCGACATCCACGATATTTTCGAACAGACGCTGGCACAGTATCGCGACAGCCTGGAAAACAAAACCTTTTGCGTGCGGGTTAAGCGCCGTGGCAAACACAGCTTCAGTTCGCAGGACGTCGAGCGCTATGTTGGCGGCGGGCTAAATCAGCACATCGCCAGCGCCACCGTTCAGCTTAAGAAACCTGAGGTGACGGTTAACCTCGAAGTGGAAGAAAACCGCTTAACGCTGGTCACCGCACGCTATGAAGGGCTGGGCGGCTTCCCGATTGGTACCCAGGAAGATGTGCTGTCGCTGATCTCAGGTGGATTTGACTCCGGCGTTTCCAGCTACATGCTGATGCGTCGTGGCAGCCGCGTTCACTACTGCTTCTTTAACCTGGGCGGCGCGGCACATGAAATCGGCGTACGTCAGGTCGCCCATTATCTGTGGAACCGCTTTGGCCGTTCGCACCGTGTACGTTTTGTGGCAATCAACTTTGAGCCAGTTGTCGGCGAAATTTTAGAAAAAATCGACGACGGTCAAATGGGCGTGGTGCTGAAACGTATGATGGTCCGTGCAGCCTCAATGGTGGCGGAACGTTATGGCGTACAGGCCCTGGTCACAGGCGAAGCGGTGGGGCAGGTCTCCAGCCAGACGCTGACCAATCTGCGACTGATCGACAATGCCTCCGATACGTTGATTTTGCGTCCGCTGATTTCTCACGACAAAGAGCACATTATTAAAGTGGCGCGTGAAATCGGCACCGAAGACTTTGCCAGCACCATGCCGGAATATTGTGGCGTGATTTCGAAAAGCCCGACGGTCAAAGCGGTAAAAGGCAAAATCGAAGCCGAAGAAAGCCAGTTTGATTTCGCGATTCTGGAACGTATGGTGGCCGAGGCGACCAATGTGGATATTCGCGAAATCGCGGAGCAGACGCAGGAAGAGGTGGTTGAGGTTGAGACGGTCGGCTTGCTGAACGAAAACGACAGCGTGCTGGATATCCGCTCGGTGGATGAGCAGGAAGACAAACCGCTACAGCTGGCGGGAACGGAAGTGAAGTCGATGCCTTTCTACAAACTCAGTACCCAGTTTGGCGACCTTGATCAGAACAAAACCTGGCTGTTGTACTGCGATCGCGGTGTGATGAGTAAATTACAGGCGCTCTATCTGCATGAGCAGGGATTTAAAAACGTGAAGGTATATCGTCCGTAATCCGCATAGCGGTCACTGACCGCTTCTCCCTGTGCTCGCCTTGCGTACCAGGGCAAGACGAGCACAGAGCGTCCGGCAGGCGTCTGAACCGGCGACTTAACTGGCCTGATAGTCGTAAATACCCGGCGCCAGTACCAGTTGTGCCGCGACCTCGCGTGCTTTATCACTGCCTGCTAGCAAATCAATTAATTTCAGCGCAAAATCCATCGCCGTGCCCGGTCCCTGACTGGTGAGCAAATTGACTCGCGGATCCCAGACGACACGACGTTCCACCCATTTCTCTTCCGGTATGGTGGACTTTAAACCGGGGAACCCTGTCATATTGCCGACCGGAAACAGGTTATGCGGCACCAGTACCGTGCCAGGGGCTGCGCAGATGGCCGCAACAATACGTCCTGACAAATGAAACTGGCGTACGGTTTCAACCAACAGCGGACTGTCACGAAATGTCTCGGCTCCTTTTAGTCCGCCGGGCAGGACAATGGCATCGTAGGCGTTGTCCGCCACCTCGACCAGCGGGACGTCGGCCAGCAGGCGAACGCCGCGCGAACAGACAATTTCACGGCAGCCATCGCTTTCCACGCTGGCGGTCACCGTCTTTATCCCGCCACGGACCAGCAGATCAAGTGTGGTAACGGCTTCCGTCTCTTCACTGCCATGAGCCAGACAGACCAGTACCGAGGCGTTCGCGCCCATAATAAGACTCCTTGCGTTTAATCATGTCGTACAGCCGGGTGTTTTCAGGTAACACTAAGCCGTGAGTGCGTGCGCGACGCAGCAGAAAGCCGGTGATGTATTCAATTTCCGTCCGTCGCTGAGCGCGTATATCCTGCAGCATTGATGAGGTGTTGGCGGCGGTCGTCTCAATCACATTCAGCACCTGATCCTGCAGGCTCTGGCTGGCCACAGACTGGCCTTCACGCTCCATAACCCAACTGATTTCGTCACATAAGGTGATGATGTCGGCCTGATGCTGACGCAGTGCGCCATTCTGACAGTCGTAAACCACGCTGAGTGGGTTGATCACACAGTTTACCGCCAGCTTACGCCAGCAGGCCGCCCGGATATTGTCATGCCAGGCGACATCGGGCAGCGCTTCGTGCAGCACATCGGCGACCTCACTCCAGTGCTCGCTTTTACGGTTGCCGGGACCAATATGGGTGACGCCCGTGGCGACGTGCTTAATGACCGTGCCATCCCGCATTGCGGCGTGCGTGGTGATACCGCGTAACAGCGGCTGCGTCAGACCTTTTAATTCGCCAAGCGTGCCCATGCCATTGTGCAACAACAAAACCGGGCAGTTTTCTGACATCACGCTTTCCAGATTTTTTACGGCCGTTGATACCTGCGGGGCTTTCAGCGTCACCAACAGCAGTTGGCTCTGCGCCAAAAACAGCGGATCGTTGGCAATGAAGGTCCGGTTCGTCACGCGCCCCAGCGGATCGATTACATTTGCTGAGCAGTAGGGCTGAGGTACGCGTAACCAGCCCTGAACATCGTGCCCGCAATGGGCAAGAGCGGTGAGCCACACCTGGCCCAATGCGCCACATCCTAATACGGTTATTTTCATGCTGCCTCCCGCTCGCGGGCTTATTATTTATGCGCTGTGGCAATGAGTTAAGTATAGCGCTACACAGTGCGATTTTATTTAGTGCCGTAAGACGCGTATTATGCATGCCAGTTTAGCCTCAGGAGAAGAAGAGATGCCATCTTTCGATATCGTTTCAGAAGTCGACATGCAGGAAGTTCGCAACGCAGTAGAGAATGCTAACCGTGAACTGTCGACACGTTTTGATTTTCGCAACGTCACTGCCAGTTACGAACTCAATGAAAAAAATGAAACCATTAAGGTCATCAGTGAATCGGATTTTCAGGTAAAGCAGCTGGTGGATATCCTGCGCGAGAAAATGCTCAAGCGCGGTATTGAAGGCGCGGCGCTGGAAGTACCAGAAGAGATTGAACACAGCGGCAAAAGCTGGAGCGTGGATGCCAAAATGAAAAAAGGCATTGAAAGCGACGTCGCGAAAAAGCTGGTGAAGCTGATTAAAGACAGCAAGCTGAAAGTGCAGACGCAGATTCAGGGCGAATCTCTGCGCGTAACGGGTAAGTCTCGTGATGATTTACAGGGCGCAATGGCGCTGGTGCGTAATGGCAACCTGGGCCAGCCTTTCCAGTTCAAAAACTTCCGCGATTAATCCCTCCGTTCAGCACGTGAGCACAGGATGCCCTCTGAGGCATCCTGTCGGGTTGGCAGCCTGACTGTGACACCAGTCTGGCTGTCACTGATCCCCTTCCGCGACAGCAACGCTTTTGCCCTGCAAGGTGCTGACGTCCGTGACGGAATCTGCGTGACCAGAGGAACGCATTTTGCGCGGGGATAAACGGGAGGAACCGGGTTTGTCAAAGACGACAAACCCGGTGAGGGCAGGGGATTAGCCACCGCCGATAAGGGCTTCAAGCTCCGGTCGGCTGGTGATCTTACTGTCTATCTTAATGTAAGCGCTTTTTTCTTCCGGTACGATCAGCACCGCGTTCACTCCAGGCTGGGCCTTCAGGCGCTTCTCCAGGTTCGGTACTGCCAGCGCCGCATCACTCAGCACAATGCGCAGACTGCTGACGTAGGGCGGTTCCTGCATGGTCATACTGACGAAAAGCCAGATTGCCGCCACAATCGCTCCCACCATAAACACAGTTTGCGCATCAAAATGACCGAACACCCAACCGCCCAGGCTTCCGCCGATCGCAACGCCCAGAAACTGGCTGGTGGAGTAAAGCCCCATTGCTGTCCCTTTGTAACCGGCAGGCGATTCCTTACTGACCAGGGAAGGCAGGATGGCTTCCATCAGGTTAAAGGCGAGGAAGAAGAGCTGTACGCCGAGCACCAGCGTCCAGAAATGGCCCTGCGCGCCCCATAAAACAATTTCTGCGATGACCATCATGCCGACACAGCCGACAAAGACGCGCTTCATTTTGCGCTTCACTTCTGCATAAATGATAAAAGGCACGACGCCCGCAAAGGCGATCAGCATGGTCGTTAAATAGACCTTCCAGTGTTCTGATGGCGGTAATCCCGCCTGTTCAAACTGGTCGGGCAGCGCAACAAAGCTCGACATCAACAGGATATGCAAAAAGAAGATGCCAAGATTCAGTTTTACCAGGCGCGGGTTGGCCAGCACTTTTTTAAAGCTGCCGCGCACCATGCCCGACTCACGGTTCAGGACATGCTGAGTGGAGGAGGGGACCACCCAAAGCGTAATGAGAATACCCAGCGTCGCCAGCGTTGCGATCATCCAGAACAGCGCATGCAGGCCCAGCGCGTGGGTCACAATCGGTCCCACCACCATCGCAATCGCAAAGGTAACGCCAAAACTGATGCCAATAAACGCCATCGCTTTGGTGCGGTTCTGTTCACGCGTTAAATCCGACAGCAGCGCCATCACGGCGGCCGCAATCGCGCCCGAACCCTGCAACGCCCGGCCAAGGATGATGCCCCAAATGGATTCCGTGCTGGCGGCAATTACGCTGCCAAGGACAAACAGCAGCAGGCCGCCCACAATCAGAGGCTTGCGTCCAATACGATCGGACAGCAGGCCAAAGGGGATCTGGAAAATGGCCTGAGCCAGGCCATAAATGCCAATGGCCAGACCGATTAAGGTTTCACTCGCTCCCTGGAGCGCCATGCCATAGGTGGTCAATACCGGCAGGACCATAAACATTCCCAGCATACGCAGGGAAAAGACCGTGCCAAGGCCCCATGTGGCGCGCAGCTCCACCGGAGTCATTTTGTTATCGTTCATTCCTACCTCTGTTGATGTGCTGCATTTATTTTAGGGAGGGAGAGTGGAAGGGTAAAACAATAGTTCTTAAGCAGTCGTAACAAAAAGAAAGGGCGCGAAAATCGCGCCCGTTTCATGCTGTTTTGGTACACATCAGCGCACGTAAGTCAGCAAATCTTTTGACGCAGGCGTCATGAAATCCACTGACATCATCACGCTCAGCGCGGTGATGGCGACGATGGAGAAGACAAACAGCTTACGTGCCCAAACCCGATCGTTTGAGGTTTTATAACCTGACAGCGCCATGCCCAGCCACCAGACGCTGACGGCAGCGGCAACGACCAGATACTTATAGCCTGCATAGCCACCCAGCGTCAGCATCAGCGTGGCAATCATAAACGCCAGGATATAAAGCGTAATATGATTTTTTGCTACAGAGATACCTTTCACAACCGGTAAGACCGGGATGTTGGCAGCCTGGTAATCCTTAAAGCGGAAGATAGCAATCGCATAGGAGTGCGGCATCTGCCACAGGCTAAAAATCGCCAGCAGGATCAGGGCGCCCGCATCAAACTCATTGGTCACGGCACAGTAGCCAATCACCGGCGGCGCAGCGCCAGACAAGCTACCAATCAGCGTACCGTAAACCGAATGACGCTTCATATACAGGCTGTAAACGCCAACGTATACCACGAAGCCCATCACCGCCAGCCACATGGCCAGCGGGTTAGCACCGAAATACAGCAGTGCAAAGCCAGCAATACCCAACACAGTGGCATACACCAGGCTTACTTTCGCGGAGATAAGGCCTTTAACCAGCACCCGATTCCTGGTTCTCTCCATCTTGATGTCGATATCGCGGTCAATCACGTTGTTGAAGACACAACCTGACGCAACCACCAGCGACACGCCAACCAGTGAGGTGAGAAACAGGGCGTAATCAATGCTGCCCTTAGAGGCCAGCAAAAATCCGCCAATCACAGAAATTAAATTCCCGAAAATAATTCCTGGCTTTGTAACTTGCAGGTATTGCTTAAACATTACACAGACTCTTTAGTGGGGCATCATGTTGTAGTTGAGGTTCCACATGATCCACAGTGAGCCAACCACAACAATCAGGATAATGATTGCTGAGAAGACAATGGCCACCATGTTCCAGCCGCCCTCAGATTTGCTGTCCAGATGCAGGAAGTAAACCAGGTGAACCAGCACCTGAACGACTGCACAGACCAGCACAACGCCGAGGATGGTTCCATGAGAAGCACTACCATCCATTACCATCCAGAACGGGATTGCCGTCAGGATGATAGAGAGGATGAAGCCGATCATGTAAGACTTCACGCTACCGTGTGATGCACCATGTTCGTTAACAGAATGACTCATTACATGGCTCCCATCAGATAAACAACGGTAAACACGCAGATCCAAACCACGTCCAGGAAGTGCCAGAACAGGCTCAGACACATGATACGGGTACGGTTAGTGGCGTTCAGACCGCGTTTCGCGATCTGGAACATCAGCACGGCCATCCAGATCAGACCCGAGGTCACGTGCAGACCGTGCGTACCGACCAGTGTAAAGAAGCCGGACAGGAAGCCACTACGGTTTGGACCGAAGCCTTCAGCAATCAGGTGATGGAATTCATAGATTTCCATCCCGATAAAGCCCGCACCAAACAGGAAGGTCAACGCCAGCCAGCCGATAACGGCGCCTTTGTTTTCCTTGTTCATGGCGATAACAGCCATGCCGTAGGTGATGGAGCTTAATAACAGCAGGGCGGTTTCAACCAGCACGAACGGCAGTTCAAAGATATCTTTGCCTGCCGGGCCGCCGGCGGTGTTGTTAACCATAACTGCATAGGTCGCAAACAGGGTTGCAAAGATAATGCAGTCACTCATCAGGTAGATCCAGAAGCCAAAGACTTTATTGGCTCCTGCATCGTGATGCCCATGCTCCGCATGGGCGTCGTGGTGGTGTTTTACGGTAGTTGACATTATTTCAGACCTGCTTTGCTGATTTCGTCAAAGTGCTGCTTTTCAATCTTCTCTACTTCGGCAACAGGGACGTAGTAGTCCACGTCTTCGTCGAAGCTCTTCACGATCCAGCTTACGATCATGCCGAGGAAAGTAAGACCTGCCAGCCACCAGATATGCCAGATCATCGCAAAACCGAAGATGGTCGCAAACGCGGCAATAACAATCGCAGCACCGCTGTTTTTCGGCATATGAATTTCTTCATATTTAGCCGGCTGCTTGTACGCTTCGCCTTTCTCTTTCATTTCCCAGAAAGCGTCACGCTCATGCACATGCGGGATAACAGCAAAGTTATAGAACGGCGGTGGTGAAGAGGTTGCCCACTCCAGCGTACGGCCACCCCACGGATCGCCAGTCAGGTCACGGTTCTGGTCGCGGTCACGTACAGACACGTAGAACATGATCAGCTGACAAATAATACCGCAGGCAATCAGACCCGCACCTACCGCTGCAACAACCAGCAGAGAGTGGAACTGAGGATCGATATCCTGGCTCAGACGACGGGTCATTCCCATGAAGCCCAGTGCGTACAGCGGCATAAAGGCAACGAAGAAGCCGATGATCCAGAACCAGAAAGCACGTTTGCCCCAGGTTTCGTTCAGGGTAAAGCCGAAGGCTTTCGGGAACCAGTAGGTCACACCCGCCATACAACCGAATACCACACCACCGATAATCACGTTATGGAAGTGCGCAATCAGGAACAGACTGTTGTGCAGGACAAAGTCAGCGCCCGGAACGGCCAGCAGAACACCGGTCATACCACCCACAGAGAAGGTGACCAGGAAGCCTACGGTCCACAGCATCGCAGAGTGCATCTGAATGCGCCCCTGATACATGGTGAACAGCCAGTTAAAGATTTTAACCCCGGTCGGAATCGCGATGATCATCGTCATGATACCGAAGAAGGCGTTAACGTTGGCACCGGCACCCATGGTGAAGAAGTGGTGCAGCCAGACGATGAACGACAACACGGTAATGGCGATGGTCGCCCAGACCAGTGAGGTATAACCAAACAGACGTTTTTTCGAGAAGGTGGCCGTGACTTCAGAGAAGACACCAAACACCGGCAGAACAAGAATGTACACCTCTGGGTGACCCCAGACCCAGATCAGGTTGACGTACATCATCATGTTACCGCCCATATCATTAGTAAAGAAATGGAAGTCGAGGTAACGATCAAGTGTCAACAGCGCCAGAGTCACGGTCAGAACCGGGAACGCAGCGATGATCAGGACGTTGGTGCACAGCGCAGCCCAGGTAAAGACGGGCATTTTGAACAGGTCCATGCCCGGCGCACGCATCTTCAGAATGGTCACGAAGAAGTTAATACCGGTCAGGGTTGTACCAATACCGGAAAGCTGGAGACTCCAGATCCAGTAATCCACCCCCACGCCGGGACTGTATTCTGCCCCCGACAGCGGTGGATAGGCCAGCCAGCCAGTTTGCGCGAATTCGCCGACACCCAGAGACAGGTTAACCAGAATCACACCGATTGCGGTAAACCAGAAGCTCAGGTTGTTCAGGAACGGGAAGGCAACGTCACGCGCACCGATTTGCAACGGTACGGCAATGTTCATCAGGCCCACCACGAATGGCATCGCCACGAAGAAGATCATGATTACGCCGTGAGCGGTAAAGATCTGGTCGTAGTGATGAGGGGGCAATATGCCTGCTTCCCCGGAGGAAGCCAGAACCTGTTGGGTACGCATCATCACGGCGTCAGCAAAGCCGCGCAGCAGCATGACGAACGCCATGATGATATACATGATACCCAGTTTTTTATGGTCGATTGACGTCAGCCATTCAGACCACAGATATTTCCACTTACCAAAGTAGGTGATGGCAGAGACGATCGCCAGACCTGCAATGATGATGCCGGCAACCGTAACCATGATAATCGGTTCATGGTAGGGCACTGCATCCAGAGTTAATTTTCCGAACATCGTATTATTCCTCGGCTCCCGCGGTAGCGGTGTGACTCATGTCCATGCCTTTGTGTTCAGACATGTCCATTTTCCCGTGGCTATTCATGAACTTGTTAATGACCTGCAAGAACAGTTCAGGATTAGCTGAAGAGAAATATTCCACCGGGTGATTTTCGCTTGGCACAGCCACTTTCTCGAAATCATCCATCGTCATCAGCGTGTTAGGTGCCGCTTTTACTTTGGCAACCCACTGCTGGAACTCCGCATCGTCTTTGGTGGCAATGGCTTTGAACTTCATGCCAGAGAAACCGCGACCACTGAAGTTGGCGGAAATACCGTCGAAAGTTCCTGGCTCGTTGGCAATCAGGTGCAGTTTGGTCTGCATGCCCGCCATCGCGTAGATCTGGCTACCGAGCGTAGGAATAAAGAAGGAGTTCATGACGGAGTTGGAGGTGATTTTGAAGTTAACCGGGGTGTTTGCCGGGAAGGCAATCTGGTTAACTGTCGCAATACCTTGTTCTGGATAAATGAATAACCATTTCCAGTCCAGAGCAACGACGTCAATTTCAACCGGTTTCACGTCAGAGGCCAGGGGTTTGCTTGGCTCCAGCGCATGGGTTGATTTCCAGGTCAGTACACCAAGGAAAACGATGATCAGGATCGGAATGGTCCAGACCACAGCTTCCACTTTATTGGAGTGTGACCAGTTAGGGCTGTACTTAGCATTCGTGTTCGACGCCCGATATTTCCAGGCAAACACGACGGCCATTAAGACTGCAGGAATCACGACGATCATCATCAGACCAAAAGCGGTCAGTATCAGCGAACGTTGCTCCAGCGCAATCTGTCCTTTGGGATTTAACAATGCATTATCGCAGCCACTCATTAATAAAGTGCCTGCGATTAATGACAAAATCCCCAAACTTTTATTGTATTTACTGAGTCTCATTTAACGACCTCAATGACAAAGGGCTCTATTGTCGTTTAAGTGTGCGCGCATTTTACGGGAAGGTTTATGCAGTGTAAACCAGCTTAAGGATGTGTCAGAACCATGTTGACACCTTTTGCTAAGGGTGTCACAGATGTTGTTCTCGGTGACAAATTATTAACGTGGACAAGCAGTTGGCAGTAATATAACAAAAAGAGATGGATGCGGGGTTAAACAAAAGTAGGAAAGGAATAACCCTGACTTTTAATACCCAATTATTTAACAATATTGCATCATTTTTTCTCTAATTTTTAACTTAATTAATTGCGTACCGGATTTAAATATCTTGCCTGAAGCGCGCACATGATAAAAATATTTTTTGTAAATTGACACGCAAAGACAAATTAGGTGCGCTTAACCAATTGGCTGAAATGGCACCTGCGACTGTGCGATTATGAGGCAAAAGGTCAATTCCCGGCCTTTCTCAATGCGCGATAATCCAGCACCACACCGGACAGCACACCGCAAAGCGCCAGCGCCATACCGGCTTCAAACAGCGGAGCCAGCCACGCCGAAAGCGTGAGCATACCCGTTGCATTCAGCGCCAGCGACAGCAGCCATAGCGCCAGTAACCCGCATCCGCCTGCAAACAGCCGTTTCGTCCAGCGGTAGCCTGCGGAAAAATGGCGACGCGGCAAAAACTGGCCGGTTTTTTGGGTAAAGTCCAGTGTACCGCGACAAAAAGCCAGCAGGGCCAGGCCCGGCAGACCGGCGAAAACGGTAAAGGCGTAGAACGTTGGCCAGCCCCAGATCTCGACCAGATAACCGGCTGCAGGTCCCACGTAAACCCGGCCTACCGCTGAAAGCGCAGACAGCAGGGCGAACTGCGTCGCCGAGAAGGACTTATTACACAGCGTCATCAGCAGCGCGACAAACGCAGCGGTTCCCATTCCGCCACACAGGTTCTCAATAAAGACCGCGCTCGCCATGCTCCAGAGGTGTTTGTCGGTGACCGCCAGCAGCCAGTAGCCGAAATTCGACACCGCCTGGAGCAGGCCAAAAATCATTAACGCGCGAAACAGGCTCAGGCGCTGCATCAGCATGCCGCCATAAAGCGCGCCAATGATGGTTGCCAGCAAGCCCAGCGTTTTGTTTACCAGCCCGACGTCGCCAGGATTAAATCCCACGCCGCGAATCAAAAAGGTGGTGGTGAGAGAGGCGGCAAATGCATCGCCGAGCTTGTAAAGAATGGTGAGCGTGATCAGCAGCCAGGCGTTGTTGCGATTAAAAAAATCGTGCAGAGGATCGACAACCGCCTGACGTAGCGTACGCGGCGCGGCCTGCGCGTTGTCCGGCTCTTTGGCAAGACAGGTTGCGATAAGACAGGGCAGCAGGAGCAGGGCCATGAGCCAGTAAGTCGCCTCCCAGCCGAGATAGCGATCGGCCAGCCACAGCGCCAGACCGCCCGATATCAACATTGCCAGGCGATAGCCTAACACCGTGATGGCAGCGCCACTTCCGCGTTCTTCCGGCGGCAACACATCCGTTTTCCAGGCATCGAAGACGATATCCTGTGACGCAGAACAGAATGCAATCAGTACCGCCAGTGCCGCCATCAGGGTTAAATCCCGGCTGGGCTGCAAAAAGCCCATTGCCACAATGCTGGCCACCAGTGCCAGTTGCGTAATGAGCAACCAGCCTCTGCGCCGACCGAGAAGCGGCGGCGTGAAGCGATCCATCATGGGGGACCAGAGAAACTTAAACACATAGGCCTGGCCCACCAGTGAAAAGAATCCGATGGTTTTCAAATCGATATTATCAACCGTCATCCACGCCTGCAGCGTCCCGCTGGTTAAGGCCAGAGGCAAACCTGATGCGAATCCCAGAAGGAGTAAAATGGCTGCATTTTTTTGGCGGAAGACACGGAAGTAGTGATTCATACTGACCTTGAAAAGTGCCCGGCCGGGTGCCGGGCAAAAGACCTGATTAACGGGCGTTTTGTTTGATGAAGTCGTTGACGCTGGTGTCCTGCGCCATATCGGCGATCACGTCGCTCAGCGTAGAATTCACCGCATTGGTGATTTTCTGATTGGTGGCGCTGAAAGCCCCTTCTACGCTGTAGGTCTGGCGGTAATTTTTAATCTGTTTATTGCCATTTTTCGCGGTCGCCACGATAGAGATATCCGCCTTGGTGGTAATGCTGTAACGCACATCACCCTGGGTGACGTCGGCATACAGATTATTGACGATGATTTGCAGATCAACCGCGCCATTAGGACCGACCATATAGCCGCGCGCTGTCATTTGTTTCTCCAGCACTTCCTGGAGTAAGAAACGCAGATCGCGCGACGGGGTCAGGCTGACCAGTTGTCCATCGCGATTAACTTTTGCCAGCGCCTGATCGCGACGCTGATCGGCGCCGTTGATACTCACCGTAATGCCCATCAGGCTCGGATCGCGCTGTGGCAGTTGAATCTTAGGTTGAATGGTCAATGTGTTGTTGCTGGAAGCGCAACCGGCCAGGATAAAGGCAGCCAGCAGCGGGAATAACAGTTTTTTCAACATACGCTTTCTCGTTAGTGTCATGGGTTGGTGTGCAAAAACTGCGGCCATCATAGCAAAGCGGTGCAGTGAATAAAGCCCTTTGCCACAAGGTAAACCGCGCAAGGCGCTTTTTCTTGCTCTCTACCTTTTCATATTCCCCGCCTGACAAGGCACAAGCGAAGAGGGCGACGGAGTGATAATATTGCGTCCGCTGTCGCGTTGCGCAGCCAAAAACGGACTAATATTTAAACAGATGGGGCACAGCGCTCGCCATTGAGGGTAAAACCATGATTCGAGAACAGATAGAAGAGAAGCTGCGCCTGGCTTTTGAGCCGGCTCATCTGGAAGTGCATGATGAAAGCTACCGACACAATGTGCCTGCCGGTTCTGAAAGCCATTTCAAAGTGGTGATTGTCAGCGACGTTTTTACCGGTCAGCGTTTTCTCGCCCGTCATCGCGCAATTTATGGTGAACTCAGTGCTGAGCTGGCGGGAAGTGTTCACGCACTGGCCTTGCATACTTATACCCTGAAAGAGTGGGAAGGATTGCAGGATACGGTACTCGCTTCGCCGAACTGTCGCGGCGCGGGCACACTCGCATAACATCCCCTCTTTTTAAACGGCCTGCGGGCCGTTTTTGTGTTTTTATCCTTGCTAAACGCGTTACCTGGCTCAAAAAAGCAGCAAACTCCCTGAAAAGTGGTGACTTAGCGTCCTCGACTCATCTCAGTGATGCCGCTATAATGCTGCGTCTATTTTTCCGGAATGTCTTCGGGACGCTTCTGGTAACAGGGATCAGGTTCTCTTCACGGAAGCCGTCCCGGTTGTTAGATACGGCGCATTAATTAATGTGTGGTGTCTGAAGTTGACCGAGCACGTGATTTTTTGAGGTAACAAGATGCAAGTTTCTGTAGAAACCACTCAGGGCCTGGGCCGTCGCATTACGATTACTGTCGCAGCTGACAGCATCGAAAGCGCCGTTAAAAAAGAACTGGTGGATGTGGCGAAGAAAGTCCGTATCGATGGTTTCCGTAAAGGCAAAGTGCCCATGAACATCGTCGCGCAGCGCTACGGTGCTTCTGTGCGCCAGGACGTGCTGGGCGATCTGATGACGCGTAACTTTGTTGACGCCATCATCAAAGAGAAGATCAATCCGGCTGGCGCGCCTAACTATGTGCCAGGCGAATACAAAGAAGGTCAGGACTTCACCTATGCGGTTGAGTTCGAAGTGTATCCAGAAGTTGAGCTGAAAGGCCTGGAAAACATCGAAGTTGAAAAGCCTCAGGTCGAAGTGACCGATGCCGATGTCGATACCATGCTGGAAACGCTGCGCAAGCAGCAGGCTAACTGGATTGAAACCGACGCTGCAGCGGGTGCTGAAGACCGCGCTACCCTCGATTTCACCGGTTCTGTTGACGGCGAAGAATTCGAAGGCGGTAAAGCATCTGACTTCGTTCTGGCCATGGGCCAGGGCCGTATGATCCCAGGCTTTGAAGAAGGCGTTGTGGGTCACAAAGCAGGCGAAACCTTCACTATCGACGTGAAATTCCCTGACGACTACCACGCGGAAAACCTGAAAGGGAAAGACGCGAAGTTTGAGATCGTGCTGAAGAAAGTGGAAACGCGCGAACTGCCAGAACTGACCGAAGAATTCATCAAGCGTTTCGGCGTGGAAGATGGTTCGGTTGCGGGCCTGCGTGCGGAAGTGCGTAAGAACATGGAACGTGAGCTGAAAGGCGCGATTCGTAACCGCGTGAAGACACAGGCTATCGACGGTCTGGTTGAAGCGAACCCTATTGATGTGCCTGCTGCGCTGATCGACAGCGAAATCGACGTTCTGCGTCGTCAGGCTGCACAACGCTTTGGTGGTAACGAGAAGCAAGCGCTGGAACTGCCACGCGAACTGTTCGAAGAGCAGGCGAAGCGTCGCGTTCTGGTCGGTCTGCTGCTGGGCGAAGTGATTCGCACGCACGAGCTGAAAGCCGATGAAGATCGCGTTAAAGTGCTGATCGAAGAAATGGCGTCTGCTTACGAAGATCCGCAGGAAGTGATCGAGTTCTACAGCAAAAATAACGAGCTGATGAACAACATGCGCAATGTGGCGCTGGAAGAGCAGGCGGTTGAAGCTGTGCTGGCGAAAGCCAAAGTTTCTGAAAAAGAAACTAACTTCCAGGAACTGATGAATCAGACCGCTCAGGCCTGATCGTCCGTTTAACCCCTTGTGCTAAAGCCCGCGCCTGAAAAGTCGCGGGCTTTTTTCTGTAATACGCTTTCTGGCAACGGGCCTGTCGCTATTTGATTAATTTTTAGGCGAATTGTTCACGCATCGCTTTTTCCGGGTTAGCGATTGATGAAAAGGTTGTTATGCTTGAAACAACTGAGCACTATCCCAAGATAGAGGGAGTATGCAAAAAACAGTTCGGCTGACTGATTAACCGTCCTGATGTTGTCGGTAAGAGGCAGAGCATAGTTTTTGTTGCTCGTCTTACGTAAAATCGGTACAGAATGTTGCCAATGAAATTTATCCAGGAGACGGTAATGTCATACAGTGGCGATCGTGAGTTTACTGCACCGCACAATGCGTTGGTGCCAATGGTGGTCGAGCAAACCTCGCGCGGCGAGCGTTCATACGACATCTATTCCCGTCTGCTTAAAGAGCGCGTTATCTTCTTAACCGGCCAGGTAGAAGATCACATGGCTAACCTGATTGTGGCCCAGATGCTGTTTCTGGAAGCGGAGAACCCGGAAAAAGATATTTACCTTTATATCAATTCACCGGGTGGCGTCATTACGGCTGGCATGTCAATTTATGACACTATGAAGTTTATCAAGCCTGACGTCAGCACCATTTGTATGGGCCAGGCCTGCTCAATGGGGGCTTTCCTGCTGACAGCCGGGACGAAAGGCAAGCGTTTCTGCCTGCCAAACTCACGCGTGATGATTCACCAACCGCTGGGTGGCTATCAGGGACAGGCGACCGACATTGAGATTCATGCGCGTGAAATTTTGAAAGTGAAGCAGCGCATGAACGAGCTGATGGCGGAACATACCGGTAAGTCACTGGAAGAAATTGAGCGTGACACTGAGCGTGACCGTTTCCTCTCCGCCAGCGAAGCGGTAGAGTATGGATTGGTCGATTCAATCCTGACGCATCGCCAATAAGCCCTAACTTCACCTTGTCTCTGGTCTATAGTTAACAGGACAAGATAATGACGGGTTGAATGAACATCGGCCGTGTACCCACGGCCAGTGCTGTACGGCTGGTACGGCCTGAGAACAAGAAGAGGTTAACTGATGACAGATAAGCGCAAAGACGGTTCAGGAAAGTTGCTGTACTGCTCTTTTTGCGGCAAAAGCCAGCATGAAGTGCGTAAGCTGATTGCCGGGCCGTCAGTGTATATCTGCGATGAGTGCGTTGATCTGTGTAACGACATTATTCGCGAAGAGATTAAAGAGGTTGCCCCGCATCGCGAACGTAGTGCGCTGCCTACGCCGCATGAGATCCGCCATCACCTCGACGATTACGTTATTGGTCAGGAACGGGCCAAAAAAGTCCTGGCCGTGGCGGTGTACAACCACTACAAACGTTTACGCAACGGGGATACCAGCAACGGTATCGAACTGGGCAAAAGTAACATTCTGCTGATCGGTCCGACCGGTAGCGGTAAAACGTTGCTGGCTGAAACCCTGGCCCGTTTACTGGATGTGCCTTTTACCATGGCGGATGCAACCACGCTGACCGAAGCCGGTTATGTGGGGGAAGACGTCGAAAATATCATCCAGAAGCTGCTGCAAAAATGTGACTACGATGTGCAGAAAGCCCAACGTGGTATCGTCTATATCGATGAAATCGATAAAATTTCACGTAAATCAGACAACCCATCGATCACCCGTGACGTATCGGGTGAGGGTGTGCAGCAGGCGTTACTGAAGTTGATTGAAGGCACCGTCGCCGCTGTGCCGCCGCAGGGTGGCCGTAAGCATCCGCAGCAGGAGTTTTTGCAGGTCGATACCTCTAAGATTCTGTTTATCTGTGGTGGCGCCTTCGCCGGTCTGGATAAGGTTATCTCGCAGCGCGTTGAAACCGGTTCAGGCATTGGCTTTGGCGCAACGGTGAAAGGTAAATCACAGAAGGCAACAGAAGGCGAGTTACTGGCGCAATGTGAGCCGGAAGATCTGATCAAATTTGGCCTGATCCCAGAATTCATTGGCCGTCTGCCTGTGGTAGCCACGCTCAATGAACTGAGTGAGGAAGCGCTGATTCAGATTCTGCGTGAGCCGAAAAACGCACTCACCAAGCAGTATCAGGCGTTGTTTAACCTGGAAGGCGTTGAGCTGGAGTTCCGTGACGAAGCCCTGACGGCGATTGCTAAAAAGGCGATGTCACGTAAAACCGGTGCGCGTGGTCTGCGTTCTATCGTGGAAGGCGCGCTGCTCGAAACCATGTACGATCTGCCGTCCATGGAAGATGTCGAGAAAGTGGTGATTGATGAGTCGGTGATTGAAGGTCAGTCTGAACCCATGCTGATTTATGGCAAGCACGAAGCTCAGGCTTCTGGCGAATAAATAAACAAATCGTCCACATTGTGCCATCTATAAAGGGGAAAATCTTTCCCCTTTTGCATTTCTCACCGTTGTGACATTGAATGTCTGACAATCATCCCCATATACTCAGACACCTGTGGGTTTGACCGCACACCTGCCTGATGCGGTACCCATCACCTTGCGGACACTAAACTAAGAGAGAGCTCTATGAATCCTGAGCGTTCTGAACGCATTGAAATCCCCGTCCTGCCGTTGCGCGACGTGGTAGTTTATCCGCACATGGTAATTCCGTTGTTTGTTGGCCGGGAAAAATCAATTCGGTGCCTCGAAGCCGCAATGGATCATGATAAAAAGATCATGCTGGTCGCACAGAAAGAGGCTTCAACGGATGAACCTGGCATAAACGATCTTTTTTCAGTGGGTACCATTGCCTCCGTACTGCAGATGTTAAAACTGCCAGACGGAACGGTAAAAGTGCTGGTTGAAGGTTTACAGCGTGCCAATATCACTACGCTGGCTGACAACGGTGACCATTTTGTCGCCCAGGCGGAATATCTGGTCTCTCCGGAGATTGAAGAGCGCGAGCAGGAAGTGCTGGTGCGCACGGCGATCAATCAGTTTGAAGGCTATATCAAACTGAATAAAAAGATCCCGCCTGAGGTCTTAACGTCACTGAACAATATTGATGATGCGGCGCGCCTGGCGGATACGGTGGCGGCGCACATGCCATTAAAACTCGCGGATAAACAGTCAGTGCTGGAGATGTCAGACGTCAATGAACGTCTGGAATATCTGATGGCCATGATGGAATCTGAAATCGATCTGCTGCAGGTTGAGAAACGCATTCGCAATCGCGTCAAAAAGCAGATGGAAAAGAGCCAGCGTGAGTACTACCTGAATGAGCAGATGAAGGCCATTCAGAAAGAGCTGGGCGAGATGGATGATACGCCTGACGAGTACGAAGCGTTAAAACGTAAAATCGATGCGGCCAAAATGCCGCAGGAAGCGCGTGAGAAAGCTGAAGCAGAACTGCAGAAGCTAAAAATGATGTCGCCGATGTCTGCCGAGGCGACCGTGGTGCGCGGCTATATCGACTGGATGGTTCAGGTTCCGTGGAATGCGCGCAGCAAAGTGAAGAAAGATCTGCGCAAAGCCCAGGAAACGCTGGATACCGACCATTATGGCCTGGAACGCGTCAAAGACCGCATCCTTGAGTACCTTGCGGTGCAAAGTCGCGTCAGCAAAATTAAAGGGCCTATTCTGTGTCTGGTGGGACCGCCGGGCGTGGGTAAAACCTCGCTGGGTCAGTCTATTGCGAAAGCAACCGGGCGTAAGTATGTACGCATGGCCCTCGGCGGCGTGCGGGATGAAGCGGAAATTCGCGGTCATCGCCGTACCTATATTGGCTCTATGCCGGGCAAGTTGATTCAGAAGATGGCGAAAGTCGGCGTGAAAAACCCGCTGTTCCTGTTGGATGAAATCGACAAAATGTCGTCGGATATGCGCGGCGATCCGGCCTCAGCGCTGCTGGAAGTGCTGGATCCTGAACAGAACATCGCCTTTAACGATCACTATCTGGAAGTCGATTACGATCTGTCTGATGTGATGTTTGTGGCGACGTCGAACTCCATGAACATTCCGGCTCCACTGCTGGATCGTATGGAAGTGATTCGTCTGTCTGGCTATACCGAGGACGAAAAACTCAATATCGCCAAGCAGCATCTCCTGCCGAAGCAGATTGAGCGTAACGCCCTGAAGTCGTCTGAGATCACCGTCGAAGACAGCGCCATCATTGGCATCATTCGTTACTACACGCGTGAAGCCGGTGTGCGTAGCCTGGAACGTGAACTGTCCAAGCTGTGCCGTAAGGCAGTGAAAACGCTGCTCATGGACAAAACCAAAAAGCACATCACCATTAATGGTGAAAACCTGAAGGATTTCCTTGGGGTGCAGCGTTTTGACTATGGCCGCGCCGACAGCGAAAACCGCGTGGGTCAGGTAACAGGTCTGGCCTGGACGGAAGTGGGTGGCGATTTGCTGACCATTGAAACCGCCTGTGTACCGGGTAAAGGCAAGCTGACTTATACCGGTTCGCTGGGCGAAGTCATGCAGGAATCCATTCAGGCCGCGCTGACTGTCGTCCGCGCCCGGGCGGAAAAACTGGGTATCAATGGCGATTTCTATGAAAAACGCGATATCCATGTGCACGTACCGGAAGGCGCGACGCCGAAAGATGGTCCCAGTGCCGGTATTGCCATGTGTACTGCCCTGGTGTCCTGCCTGACCGGTAACCCGGTGCGTTCAAACGTCGCGATGACCGGCGAGATCACCTTGCGTGGTCAGGTCCTGCCTATCGGCGGGCTGAAAGAGAAGCTGCTGGCGGCACACCGCGGTGGTATTAAAGTGGTGCTGATCCCGGACGAAAACAAACGCGATCTGGAAGAAATTCCTCAGAACGTGATTGCCGATCTGGAAATTCATCCGGTCAAACGTATTGAGGAAGTGCTGAACCTGGCACTGGAAAACGCGCCTTACGGTATGCAGGTAGCTACCGCAAAATAGTGATTAATGGCATAAAGCGTTAAAAAGCCGCGCTGGCAACACCAATTGGTGCTTGCCAGCTTTTTTTTGTCCCGCTAATTTAGGTGGCTGCTGAAGCGATGTTATAAGAGGATTACCGTTGTTTCGGCATATAAGGCTTGATATAACTTGCTGCGCGTTCGTGCCCGACAGGAAGCGTGGGTACGATGTGAAATAATAAAGAGGGGATGAATAGAGTGAATAAGTCACAACTGATCGATAAAATTGCTGCCGATGCCGACATTTCTAAAGCAGCAGCAGGACGTGTTTTAGATGCATTTATGGGCTCTGTTTCTGACGCGCTGAAAAGCGGAGATGAAGTGGCGCTGGTAGGTTTCGGCACTTTCTCAGTACGTGAGCGTGCAGCGCGCACCGGCCGTAACCCACAAACCGGTAAAGAGATTACTATCCCGGCAGGTAAAGTACCGGGTTTCCGTGCAGGTAAGGCACTGAAAGACGCTGTCAACTAATGACAACGCCACCACTCAATAACACATTTTCTTGAGTGGATTAGAGGACGGTTAACGCGTTCTCATGTAACATACGGGCACATCAATAAGATGTGCCTTTTTTACATCCGGAGAGGCGGTTTAAGGTTGCGAGACTTGTCTCAACAGGATGCATGCTGCCAGCCAGACTTGCAGCGGAGTAATGCGTCGGGAAGATGGCGTTATTGCGGCAGGGCTTTACATTCACACTACAGCGGAGTGTTGTCATACCATGATGGACAATTTACGCGCGGCGTCGAACCATGTCGTGCTCAAGATTATTTTGGGGTTGATCATTCTCTCCTTTGTGCTGACCGGCGTTGGCAACTATCTGATTGGCGGTAACAACGATTATGCGGCCAAAGTTAATGGCCAGGAGATCAGCCGTGCGCAGTTAGAGCAGGCGTTCAACAACGAGCGCAATCGTCAGCAGCAGATGCTGGGTGATCAGTTCTCGCAGCTTGCGGGCAACGAAGGTTACATGCAGCAGATGCGCCAGCAGGCGCTGTCTCAGCTGATTGACCAGGCATTACTGGATACCTACATAAAAGATCTGCATATTGCCATCAGTGACGATCAGGTCAAACAGGCTATCTTCAGCCAGTCTGCGTTTCAGACCAACGGCAAGTTCGATAATGCTAAATACAATGCGATGATCCGCAATATGGGATTCACGCCGGATCAGTATGCCGAAGCGTTGCGTAAACAACTGGCCACCCAGCAGCTGATCAATGCGGTCGCGAATACCGATTTTATGCTGAAAAATGAAACCACTAAGCTGGTGGATTTGGTGGCGCAAAAGCGTGATATTCAGACGGCTACCCTCGATGTGAATGCTCTGGCTGCAAAGCAAACCGTCAATGACGACGAAATCAACCAGTATTATCAGCAGCATAAAAGCAGCTTTATGGCCCCTGAGCAGTTCCGCGTAAGCTATATCAAACTGGATGCCGCCAGCATGCAGGAAAATGCCAGCGATGCGGATATTCAGGCCTGGTACGATCAACATAAAGCGGACTACACGCAGCCCCAGCGCGATCGTTACAGCGTGATTCAGACCAAAACCGAAGCCGATGCCGACGCTATTCTGGCGCAGCTGAAAGGCGGCGCGGATTTCGCGGAACTGGCAAAAACCAAATCCATTGACCCGATCTCTTCCCGTAAAGGCGGCGATATGGGCTGGCTTGAGCCGTCAACAACGCCAGACGAGCTGAAGAATGCGGGACTGAAAGAAAAGGGTCAGCTTTCCGGTGTAATCAAGTCTTCTGTGGGTTTCCTGATTGCCCGTCTTGACGACATCAAGCCTGAGCAGGTTAAACCGCTGGCGGAAGTACGTGATGAGATCGCGGACGCGGTCAAACAGGATAAAGCACAGGCGGAATTCTACAAACTGCAGCAGAAAGTCAGTGAAGCCGCGAGCAATGATAATGAGTCGCTGGCTGGTGCAGAGCAGGCGTCAGGTATGAAAGCCACAGAAACAGGCTGGTTCAGCCGTGACGATGTGCCTAAAGATCTCGACTTTGATGCCGTTAAGCAGGCCATCTTCAATGGTGGGTTAGTGGGACAAAACGGTGCGCCCGGAAATAACTCTGACATCATCAATGTCGATGGCGATCGTGCCTTTGTGCTGCGTATCAGTGCGCATAAACCCGAAGCGGTGGAACCCCTCGACAAGGTAAAAGCGCAAATCACCGAGACGATCAAGCATGATAAAGCGACGCAACAGGCAAAAGCTCAGGCTGATAAACTGTTAGCCGAGCTGAAAGCCGGTAAACCGGATGTGCTGAAAGCCGCAGGTCTGACGTTAAGCGCCAGCAAAACGGTTGACCGTAACACGCAGGATCCCGTTGCTCAGGCTGCCTTCAACCTGCCAGAGCCAGCGGATAACAAACCGTCATGGGGCGTGGGTGAGGACATGCAAGGCAATGTGGTGCTGATCGCGGTGAATAAGGTTACAACCGGTAGCCTGCCTCAGGCGCAGATTGACGAGATGGTCAAAGGCGTCACGCAAAACAACGCGCAACTGACCTTTGAAGCCTTACTGCAAAACCTGCGTAAAGCGGCCAAAATCAAATACGGTGCCGCTGCTCAAATGCAGTAATCCTCGCAAATTTCAGGTAACAGCTGAAATGACGAAAGGCCGCTTATGCGGCCTTTTCCATTTTAGAACGTTGCCCTTTGAGTCTGTTTAGCGGACATGACACGCTGAGCCTGCTGTTTAACACAAGGAGAAACACAGCATGGCTAAAACCCACTTACATGCCTTTTATCTTTCCCTCGCCCTGTGTGGCGCCCTCGTTCAAACGCCACTGGCAGCGGCGGAAACCCCCAGTGAGACACAGGCTGCACAGGTTTCAATGCCGCATCAGGAGCAGGTCAGTATCAATGAAGCCACGGCGGAGCAACTCTCGGCGGTGATGAATGGCGTTGGTCTGAAAAAGGCGCAGTCTATCGTCAGCTATCGTGAAGAATACGGGCCGTTCACGGCGGTGGATCAACTGAAAGACGTGCCTGGCTTTGGTCACGCGCTGGTGGAGCGAAATGCCTCACGGTTAAAATTGTGAAGTGAAGCGCAACTCTGATGCTTAACCTGCTGTCAGGGCGGGACTCTGCTAGAGTGAACAGGTCCAACCAGTCAATAAGCAGCAGGAGAAGGATCATGCAGACCACGATAAAAGTGCGCGGCTACCATCTGGATGTTTACCAGCATGTTAACAATGCGCGTTATCTGGAGTTTTTAGAGGAAGCGCGCTGGCAATGGCTGGAAGAAGCAGAGGCTTTTACCTGGCTGCTTGAGCAAAAACTGGCTTTTGTGGTGGTAAACATCAATATCAATTATCGTCGCCCGGCCGTATTGGGCGACGTACTGGAGGTCAGCAGTGATATTAAGCAACTCAATGGGAAAAGTGGCATCATCACTCAACACATTTTGTTAGCGGGCAGTGAAACGGTGGTCGCGGATGCTGCACTGACGTTTGTGTGCATTGATCTTCGCACGCAAAAAGCCGTTCCGCTCGAAGGAGAACTGCGGCAGCGACTGGAAAGATTAATGAAGCCGGCCTGATTGAGGCGGCGACACGCCATCGTCGCCGCAAAAGTATTATTCCAGACCGGTTTTGGCCTTCATGGCGGCCATAATGCCAGCGCGATCCTGCTGATAGGCCTTCAGGCCATTGGCCCGCAGATGGCAGGCGGCACAGTCGCCGCAACCATCGCCTTTAATGCCGTTGTAGCAGGTGAGGGTGTCTTCGCGGATTAAGGTGAGCTGCTGCCAGTAATCGGCCAGCGCCCAGGTTTCGGCTTTATTAAGCCACATCAGCGGTGTTTCAAAACGAATGTTACGCGCCATGCCCAGGCTGACGGCATGGTTGAGCGCCTTGACAAACTCATCGCGGCAGTCGGGGTAGCCCGAGAAGTCGGTCTCGCAAACGCCTGTGATGACCGCTTCCGCTTCAACCTGATAGGCATAAACTGATGCCAGGGTCAGAAACAGGATATTGCGGCCGGGGACAAAGGTGCTGGGCAGGCCGGTTGCAGTCGGGTCATACGATGGCACCGGGATGCTGTCACGCGTCAGGCTGCTCACCGCCAGCGCATTCAGCATCGTCACATCCAGCACTTTATGAGCACGGGCACCCAGCTTCAGGGCCAGGTCGCGGGCAACGTCAATCTCTTCACGATGACGCTGACCGTAATCAAAGGTCACACAGTGCACTTCATCATAACGTTGCAAAGCCTGAACCAGACAGGTGGTGGAGTCTTGCCCACCGCTAAACACCACAACAGCGCGTTTCATGAGATATCCCAGTTTAAACATTTGCGCTTATGGTAATACCTGAGTGCGCCGCTGAACAGCTGCAGGCGGCGATCACATCAGGTTATATCTGCCTGGCGGGGTGAAATATTATTCCAGTTCGCGCTGCCAGGGCGTGATATCACCAATATGTTGTGCGACCCAGTCAGGCTGGTAGTAAGTGTCAGGATAGCGCTCGCCGCTGTCGCACAGCAGGGTAACCAGTGAACCCTGTTGGTTATTGTCGCGCAGGCGTTTGGCCACCTGCATCATGCCCCAGAAGTTTGTGCCGGTAGACGGGCCCGGTTTACGCCCCAGCAGGGTTTCCAGCTTAAGCATGGCGGCAATCGAGGCTGCATCCGGGACTTTGATCATTTCATCAATAACGTCGGGCATAAACGACGGCTCCACGCGCGGACGTCCAATGCCTTCAATCATGCTGCCGCGCTGACCGGTGAGCGAGGCATCACGGTTTCGCCAGTAGTCGTAAAACACGGAATGCTCTGGATCAACAACCAGCAAACGGGTATCGCATCCCTGATAGCGAATGTAGCGGCCAAGCGTAGCGGAGGTCCCCCCGGTTCCCGCACTCATAATCAGCGTATGAGGAACAGGAAAAGGCTCATTCGCCATCTGGCGGAAAATACTCTCGGCAATATTGTTATTGCCGCGCCAGTCAGTTGCCCGCTCTGCATAGGTGAACTGATCCATGAAGTGGCCATTCAGTTCCCGCGCCAGCCGTTCTGATTCGGCATAAAGCTGACAGGGATCGCTCACAAAATGACACTGGCCGCCATAGAACGTGATTTGTTCGATTTTACGTCGGGCCGTACTGGCTGGCATCACGGCGATAAAGGGCAGGCCCAGCAGGCGGGCAAAATACGCCTCTGAAACGGCGGTGCTGCCCGATGACGCTTCAATCACGGGCGTACCCTGTTTGATCCAGCCATTAGCGAGAGCATAAAGAAACAATGACCGCGCCAGACGGTGTTTCAGGCTGCCGCTGGGATGCGTACTTTCGTCTTTCAGATAGAACCCGATTCCCGGGAAATCGGGCAATGCAAAGCGGATCAGATGCGTATCCGCAGAGCGTTGAAAGTCAGCATTGATTTCGTTTATCGCGTGGCGTATCCAGCATGAAGACATAAGGGTTATTTCCGACCGGGTGAAAGCCCCTATTTTAAGGCACGTGCAGGAAAAAGAGCTTGCAGCTTTTGCAGTAAGATCGGCGTAATGGAGAAAAAATTTCTACCGGAGTGCGCATGTTAGATAAAATCGACCTTAAACTGCTGGCGATGCTGCAGCAGGATTGCACAGTTTCGCTCCAGGTACTGGCGGATGCGGTTAACCTCACCACCACGCCCTGCTGGAAGCGCCTGAAAAAGCTGGAAGAAGATGGCTTCATCCGCGCACGCGTTGCCCTACTTGATAATGAAAAACTCGGCCTGTCACTTACCGCCTTTATGTTTGTGAAAACCACCCAGCACAGCAAAGACTGGTATCAGGAATTTGTGTCGGTAGTGCAAAGCATGCCTGAAGTGATGGGCTTCTATCGCATGGCCGGGGAGTATGATTATCTGCTGCGTATTCAGGTTGCCGACATGAAAAGTTATGATGCCTTCTATAAGCGTTTAGTTAATGGTGTAACAGGCCTGATCGATGTGACCTCCAGCTTTGCGATGGAAGAGATCAAATACACTACAGCCCTGCCGGTTGCCCCCTGATTACCTGAGATTGAGAGCTGCCTTGTGCGATTATTCAGCCAGTTAAGTTGGTATTTTATCCGTGAGTGGCGGCGTTATCTGGGCGCCGTCACTTTATTAATCATCATTGCCGTGCTGCAACTTCTGCCGCCGTGGGTGGTTGGCGTGGTGGTTGACGGCGTAACGCATCACAGCATGAGCGCCAGCCGCATTATGATGTGGATTGGGGTGATGCTGCTGACTGCCGTCGTGGTTTATCTGCTGCGTTATGTCTGGCGCGTGCTGTTGTTTGGCGCGTCCTATCAACTCGCCGTCGAATTACGCGAGGACTTTTACCGTCAGCTCAGCCGACAGCAGCCCGCCTTTTACCTGCGCCATCGCACCGGCGATCTCATTGCCCGTGCCACGAACGATGTGGATCGCGTGGTTTTTGCTGCCGGGGAAGGCGTGCTCACGCTGGTGGATTCGCTGGTGATGGGATGTGTTGTGCTGATTGCCATGAGTACCCAAATCAGCTGGCAGTTAACGCTGATTTCGCTTATTCCGATGCCGTTTATGGCACTGGTAATTCACCGCTATGGCGAGCAACTCCATAACCGTTTCAAACTGGCTCAGGCCGCCTTTTCCAGCCTGAACGATCAAACGCAGGAGAGCCTGACCAGTATCCGTATGATCAAAGCATTTGGACTTGAGCAGCATCAGTCCCAGCAATTTGCCGATATTGCACGCGATACCGGCGAAAAAAATCTGCGCGTCGCCCGGGTGGATGCGCGTTTCGATCCCACCATCTATATTGCCATTGGTTTTGCCAACCTGCTGGCGATAGGCGGCGGAAGCTGGCTGGTGTGGCACGGAGACATGACGCTGGGCCAGCTCACCAGCTTTGTAATGTATCTTGGCCTGATGATTTGGCCGATGCTGGCGCTGGCATGGATGTTTAACATCGTTGAACGTGGCAGCGCAGCCTGGAGCCGCATCCGCGCATTATTATCCGAAGCGCCAGTGGTGGAAGACGGTGATCACACCTTGCCTGAGCCAGCGGGAACGCTGCAGGTAGCTATCCGCGAGTTTCATTATCCCGCCAGTGCCGGTGCGGTATTAAGCAATGTCACGTTCCAGTTAAAACCGGGCGATATGCTGGGGCTGTGTGGCCCGACCGGCAGTGGTAAAACCACGTTACTGAGTCTGATTCAGCGTCATTTCGACATTCAGCAAGGTGATATTCGCTACCATGCCATCCCGCTGCCGTCGCTGCGTCTGGACAGCTGGCGCAGTCGCCTGGCCGTGGTGAGCCAAACTCCGTTCCTGTTCTCGGACAGTGTGGCCCGTAATATTGCGTTGGGTAAGCCCAACGCCACGCAGGACGAGATTGAGCAGGCGGCGAAAATGGCCTGCGTGCACGAGGATATTCTGCGTCTGCCGCAGGGCTATGAAACCGAGGTGGGCGAGCGCGGCGTCATGCTGTCGGGTGGTCAAAAACAACGTATTTCCATCGCCCGTGCCTTGCTGATGAATGCGGAAATTCTGGTGCTTGATGATGCACTCTCGGCGGTTGATGGTCGCACTGAACACGACATCCTGCATAATCTGCGGCAGTGGGGCAGAGGGCGAACGATCATTATCAGTGCGCATCGTTTGTCGGCGCTGACAGAGGCCAGCGAAATTCTGGTGCTGCAAAAAGGCACGGTGGCACAACGTGGCGATCATGCCGGGCTGGCGAATATGCCTGGCTGGTATCGCGATATGTACCGTTACCAACAGCTGGAAGCGGCACTGGACGACGATGAGAGGGAAGAAGAGGTGGCACATGGCTAAATCACAACGTATGTGGCCAACGCTCAAACGCCTGCTCAGTTATGGCAGCCCGTGGCGCAAGTCATTGTCTCTGGCGGTGTTAATGCTGTGGATTGCGGCCGCGGCAGAAGTGACCGGTCCGGTTCTGGTGAGCTATTTTATTGATAATCTGGTCGCAAAGCATCAGATGCCGTGGGGCACGGTGGCGGGACTGGTCGTAAGTTTTATCCTGTTGCAGCTTCTGGCTGCCGCTTTGCATTACTGGCAGGCCTTACTGTTTAACCGGGCCGCCATTGGCGTGGTACAGCGCCTGCGCACCGACGCCATGAATGCGGCACTGCGCCAGCCGCTCGGCGCCTTTGATACGCAGCCGGTCGGGCAAATTATTTCCCGGGTCACGAATGATACCGAAGTCGTTCGGGATCTGTACGTCACGGTGGTGGCAACGGTGCTGCGTAGCGCCGCGCTGGTCGGTGCCATGATGGTGGCGATGTTTAGTCTGGACTGGCGCATGGCGCTGGTGGCGATGTTAATTTTCCCGATGGTGCTCATTGTGATGCTGATTTATCAGCGCTACAGCACGCCGATAGCCCGTCGTGTACGCAGCTACCTGGCAGACATTAATAATGGCTTCAATGAAGTCATCAGCGGAATGAGCGTGATACAACAGTTTCGCCAGCAGGCGCGCTTTGGTGAACGCATGCTGGAGGCCAGCCGTTCACATTATCTGGCGCGCATGGAAACGCTCAGGCTGGATGGTTTCCTGCTACGACCGCTGCTGAGCCTGTTCTCCGCGCTGATACTCTGCGGATTACTGCTGCTGTTCAGCTTTTCGGTGCCGGGTGTGTTTGAAGTTGGGGTACTTTACGCCTTTATTACCTATCTGGGGCGCCTCAATGAACCGCTGATCGAACTGACCACCCAGCAGTCGATGCTGCAACAGGCGGTCGTGGCGGGCGAACGTATTTTTGAACTCATGGATGCGCCACAGCAGCATTACGGTCATGACGATCGGCCTCTGCAATCGGGGCGCATTACGCTGGAGAACCTGAGCTTTGCCTACCGGGACGATCGTGAGGTGCTGAGTAATATTGATCTCGACGTGCCTTCGCGGGGCTTTGTCGCCCTGGTGGGACATACCGGCAGCGGCAAGAGCACACTGGCAAATTTGCTGATGGGCTATTACCCCGCCACGCGCGGCGAGGTGCGCCTGGACGATCGTCCGCTTAACCAGTATTCCCATGAGGCACTGCGTCGCGGTATCGCGATGGTACAGCAGGATCCGGTGGTGCTGGCCGACACGCTGTTAGCGAATGTACGGCTGGGTCGGGATATCAGTGAAGAGGCGGTCTGGTCAGTACTTGAACAGGTACAGCTGGCCCCGCTGGCGCGCGCCTTGCCTGACGGTATCCATACCCGACTGGGAGAGCAGGGTAATAATCTCTCGGTAGGGCAGAAACAGTTACTGGCCCTGGCTCGGGTGCTGGTGCAACTGCCGCAGATTTTAATACTGGATGAAGCTACCGCGAATATTGACTCCGGCACGGAGCAGGCGATCCAACACACGCTGCGCACCTTACGTCAATATACGACCCTGGTAGTGATTGCTCACCGCCTTTCCACTATCACCGAGGCCGATACGATTCTGGTTTTGCACCGTGGCCGTGTTGTCGAGCAGGGGAATCATCAGCAGCTGCTGGCCTTGCAGGGCCGTTACTGGCAAATGTACCAGTTGCAGCAGGCAGGTGATCAGCTCGAATCGGATGAGGTGCTGACCAGTGCCGGATGATCTGCACCTTTTTTGCGCATTTTTTCCTTGTTGACCCGTTTGGATGCACGTCTTTGTGCTTAACAGCACCAAAAGCGTGCATCCGCTTCGCTTAGTCATCCCATCACTGCGCCCTGCTTATTTATTCTGCGTTTCCTAACCCTGATTCCATCGCAGCCTGAAAAGTGATTTTGCCCACTGATTATATCTGGCACAGGCTTTGCTTAAGTCTCTCCGTGTCCATGAGACCGACCTATTTTAATCCTTAAGGAGAGGCTATGAAGCTGGTTACCGTCGTGATTAAGCCGTTCAAGCTGGAAGATGTGCGAGAAGCATTGTCTTCAATTGGTATTCAGGGACTGACCGTCTCCGAAGTTAAAGGTTTTGGGCGTCAGAAAGGACATGCTGAACTCTATCGCGGGGCGGAATACAGCGTAAATTTTCTGCCGAAAGTAAAAATTGATATCGCCATTGCCGATGACCAACTGGACGAAGTAGTGGACGTAATCAGTAAAGCGGCTTACACCGGAAAAATTGGCGACGGCAAGATTTTCGTTGCTGAACTGCAGCGCGTGATTCGCATACGTACCGGCGAAACCGACGAAGCCGCACTGTAAACAAGACTCAGTAATGTGATGGGATGGAAAAAAATGAATAAAATGCTGACCAAGTTGGGCCTGACCAGCCTGGCACTGTTACCGTCGCTGGCGATGGCGGCACCTGCCGTAGCGGACAAAGCCGACAACGCCTTTATGATGATTTGCACCGCACTGGTGCTGTTTATGTCAATTCCTGGGATTGCACTGTTTTACGGCGGCCTGATCCGCAGTAAAAACGTGCTGTCGATGCTCACACAGGTTGCGGTGACCTTCTCGCTGGTGTGCGTACTGTGGGTGGTTTATGGCTACTCACTGGCCTTCAGCGAAGGCAATGCTTTCTTTGGCAGCTTCAACTGGGCCATGCTGAAAAACATTGCACTGACCGCCGTCATGGGCACCTTTTATCAATATATTCACGTCGCGTTCCAGGCATCCTTTGCCTGTATCACGGTCGGTCTGGTCGTCGGTGCGCTGGCGGAACGTATCCGTTTCTCCGCGGTGCTGATTTTTGTCGGTGTCTGGCTGACCCTGGCTTATCTTCCCATTGCGCATATGGTCTGGGCGGGCGGCTTACTGGCTCAGGATGGCGCACTGGACTTCGCGGGCGGCACGGTGGTGCACATTAACGCTGCGGTAGCCGGTCTGGTTGGTGCTTACCTGGTGGGCAAACGTGCCGGTTTTGGCAAAGAAGCATTCAAACCACACAACCTGCCGATGGTATTCACCGGTACTGCGATTCTGTATGTTGGCTGGTTTGGTTTTAACGCCGGTTCAGCTTCCGCTGCGAATGAGATTGCTGCTCTGGCCTTCCTGAATACCGTGGTTGCGACGGCGGGTGCGGTGCTGGCCTGGACTTTTGGCGAGTGGGCGCTGCGTGGTAAACCGTCTTTGTTAGGTGCCTGTTCTGGCTTTATTGCTGGTCTGGTTGCCATCACGCCGGCTTGTGGTTATGTCGGTGTTGGCGGCGCGCTGATCATCGGTATCGTGGGTGGTCTGGCAGGTATCTGGGGCGTGACAACGCTGAAAAAATGGCTGCGCGTTGACGATCCCTGCGATGTGTTCGGTGTCCACGGTGTCTGTGGCATCATCGGTTGTATCCTGACTGGCGTGTTTGCTTCATCTTCACTGGGCGGCGTGGGTTATGCGCCTGGCGTGACCATGGGCCATCAGGTTGCGATTCAGTTGCTGAGCGTGGGCGTTACCATTGTCTGGTCTGCCGTCGTTGCCTTTATTGGCTTTAAACTGGCCGATATGATCGTCGGTCTGCGCGTACCGGAAGAGCAGGAGCGCGAAGGTCTGGACGTCAACAGCCATGGCGAGAACGCTTACAACCAGTAACTTGTCAGTCTGAATAAATAAAAAGGGGCGATGATTCGCCCCTTTTTGCTATTCGCTGCGCTGACGCATAACGCCTTCCTGCACAGTAGACGCGACCAGCTCACCCTGTTGATTGTAAAACTCCCCGCGAACAAAGCCGCGTGCACCCGATGCTGAGGTGCTTTCAACGCTGTAAAGCAGCCAGTCATTGAAGTTCAGTGGCCGATGGAACCACATAGAGTGATCAATGGTCGCCACCTGCATATCGGCTTCAAGAAAACCTTTACCATGCGGTTGTAAGGCCACAGGCAGAAAGTTGAGATCGGACGCATAGCCAAGGAGATACTGATGGATACGCACATCGTCGGGCAGGGTGCCATTGGCCCGAATCCACGCCTGACGCTGCGGTTTATCGACATGGCCTCTTAACGGGTTGTGGATCTGTACCGGGCGGATTTCCAGCGGGCGTTCAGCGACAAATTTTTCGCGTAATTTTTCCGGCAGCATATGCGCCATTTTTTGCGCCATTTGCTGCTCATTGGCCAGGTTTTCCGGTCCTTTAACCTGCGGCATCGGTTTTTGATGTTCAAACCCGCTTTCCGGAGACTGGAAGGATGCCGTCATATAAAAGATCGGCTGACCATTTTGGATGGCACTGACGCGGCGCGCGCTGAAACTTTTGCCGTCGCGCAGACTTTCAACATCGTAAATAATCGCCTTTTGGCTGTCGCCGGGGCGAAGAAAATAGCTGTGAAAGGAGTGAACGCCCCGATCCTCGGGAACGGTCTGTTTGGCCGCAAAGAGAGCCTGTCCAACGACCTGACCGCCAAATACCTGACGCAGGCCCAAATCTTCGCTCTGGCCGCGAAATAACCCCTCGTCGAGTTTTTCCAGATGAATAAGATTAAGCAGATTTTCGAGTGCCTGACTCATGGCGCTATCCTGAGAAAATGTATTTTGTTAAGTGTGAAAGATCCGACCAGTTTCCGTCAACCACACTTTTGGACTTTCATCCAACCAGGCAAACTTTTGATTTTGTGCCAACATTAAAGCTATACGGCGAGTGAAACGCTGTAATAAAGATTCACTGCTAAAAATCATTCTGATCAAAAGGAGACGACATCGATGAAATTCTGGCATGTGTTAAGTGGCGTCGCGATGGCCATGGCTCTCGCAGGTTGTGCCCATAAAGGAAAACCAGTACCGACACCGACATTGGGCTCTGCGGTCGCAGGACAAACGGCGACCATCGCTCAGCCTAATGTAAGCGGGGCGGTTTATATTCGTCAGCGTATCGCGTTACCGCCTGATGCAGCCCTGACAGTGACCCTGTCTGATGCATCGGTGGCAGATGCACCGTCCAAAGTGTTGGCACAGCGCGTGGTTCGCACCGACGGGAAACAGGCGCCGTTCCATTTCATACTGCCGTTTAACCCAGCGGATGTTCAGCCAAATGCACGCATTTTGTTGAGCGCAGCAATTACGGTTAATGGCAAGCTGGCCTTCGTTACGGAAGAAGTGAAACCGGTCGTGAATCAGGGCGGCACCAAAGCCGATCTGGTGTTAGTGCCCGTGCCTTCTGTACCGATGAAGACTCAGCCTGGCGCCGTCACCACTGTGCCACCGACATCGCCCACGCAGGTTACGCCGTCCGCCGCCGTGCCGGCACCGACAAAGATGTAAGGCTCTGAGGCAGGGCGGCGTGCTGTGCCGCCCTGCAGTATTAAAACTGCCAGCGAAACTTAGCCAGATCGATCTGACCTGCCTCCGTAACTTCCACGCCTTCCGCTTCCAGCGCTTCACGCTGACGAAAAAAACGTTCGCCCTGGAGCGAAAGCGTACCGTGACGATTAATCACCCGATGCCAGGGAAGCGTACTGCCTTCCGGTAAGCGGCTCAGAACGCCGCCCACCTGGCGCGCCGCACGGGGCGAGCCTGCCAGTAATGCCACATCGCCATAGGTGGTAACCTTGCCGGGCGGAATGGCGGCCACAATTTGCCAGATACGTTGTTTAAAGCCGTCAGTGGTTGAGTCCATAGGCTTACCTGCCAGTAAAAGAACCATAATGCTAACATAAAGGGGGTAATTTACAGGGATCGTACAAGAAACCAACGGTCATCCGTGCCAGGCTTGCAATTGCCATAGGCTTCCCCGATAATGCCTGCGCTCTCGATATGAGGGCTTGTCAATGGGGGCCCTGTTGGTTCTCCCGCAATGCTAGCTTGTGAACTCGGTCAGGTCCGGAAGGAAGCAGCCGCAGCAGGTGACGCGTGTGCCGGGATGTAGCTGGCAGGGCCTCCACCATTTTGTCTCCACCCGATTCCTCTCTTGTCACTCGCTTTTTTTGACACGCCTCTTTCTTCGCAGGCAGGCAAAGCTCGCCTGGGCCGATCCATTGCCGGCAGGCGAGTCGAACAGAAACGGGCGGGTTAAATCAGATTAAACGTAACGCAAAAATTAACTTAGCGTACAAATTTCCATACTGACACGGGGACTTTGTCATACAGTTTGTTCATCGTCAGTTCAGCCAGGCGGTGATCGGCTGCGGAGTAAAATACGGCTAATTCATCATCGGACAATTCATACTTATTTTTCTCAATCACTCTTTCGAGCGTGTCAATTGACCGACAACGTCTCAGTCGCATCAAATAATCAGTTTTAGTCAGGGTTTTGTTCATAAATAAACCGTTCTCACATCAGTACTATAATGAATGGCTTGGCTGTTGAAGATAAGCGCACTCTTCTTGAAACAGATTAAATAAACGTTTTGCTGAACGTTGCCAGCGCTGCAGATCCTGAGTGTTAACGCTATAGTTGCTAAATAGCATAAAAGTATCATCAAGATATTCATCGATTTGGGTAATCAGCGCTTCGTCTTCTGCATGCTTAATTTTGTAATTCATGGTGAAAGAGGCGATATGCTCTATCAGATCGTTCAGCTGTAAATTACCATCGGCAGTAGGGTCATTTACCCAGCCATGATGGCTGTCGGTTAATGTTGCCATACTGGCGTCAAACAAACTCTCACACACGTATTTAAGCTGGGCAATATCATGCCGTTTCGGTGAGTATTCGTCCATCTTTTTCCCCTCCGTAGCTAGCAAAGTTACCGCAATGCGGCCAGGTTCGGTGAAGCGGCCAGGAAGTGGTGGTTGGGCTTATAATTAACGGACTGCATTAAGGATAGTGTAAAATCATTAGTTCTGCTCACCTCCATTACTAAATATTACAATTCATCTCCGGGTGAGGGACGGTGATTCTCAATGGGCTCAAACACAAGCGCGGCAGGGCCGATATGAAAACTGACTTGTTCATTTTGCGTAATGGTTTCATTTAAATCCAGACAAGGATTAAATAAATTCCACTGGAAATCGTAAAGTAACTTAAATCTATTCGGTCCGGTCATCTGAACATCAATAACTTTTAAACTGTCTGGTACTAACTGAGCGTTTGCGGAATACCATTGCAAATCGCCAACCAGAGATTCTGTTATTTTGAGAATATTCCGTTCAATGATTGTAGCTAATTTTACGCAATCCGTTTCATTCTGCGCAACATCACATTCAATGCTTACTGACATAGCGTACTCATAATAAATGTCTTCAGACCCATCATTGATGTTCTTTTGTCGCTTTGCAAGTCCCCCTCTTCAGCAATATTGCGCTGTGATGCTCTCATTTGAGCAAGTGATTGATTCACTGCTGCTTCTTATTGGGCCTTATACGGGCAATTTGTGCCCTGGTTTATTTTTTGAAACACATTGCCGTGCCAGTGGGCGGACAACATCGGGTATGATGGTTGTTATGTTATAACATTTTTGGTGTAGTGATGAATCAAAGTGGACTGCTGATGTCACTCGGTGGACGGCTGTTGGTGGCATTGATGTTAATCGCCGTACTGGCGCTGGCGATGTGGTGGGGAATGCAGCCGTGATAACGTTCAGGCATTTGCAGGCAGGTTATCAGGGACGCGCGGTCACGCCCGTTGTGACAACAGAACTGGCGCAGGGCAGTATGACCGCCTTAATCGGTGCCAACGGCAGCGGTAAATCTACCCTGATAAAGACGATCGCCGGATTATTACCCCCGGTAAGCGGGCAGTGTGATGTGCGGATCTCGCGCCGTGAAGTGGGCTGGTTGCCGCAACGTAGCGAACTGGAAACGCGTTTCCCGCTCACCGTGTTTGAGCTGGTTTCTATTGGCTGCTGGCCGCGCTGTGGCTGGTTTGGCGGCATTAACCGGGCACTGCGCAATGAGATAAACGCCGCGCTGGATGCGGTGCAGATGCGTGATTATGCGGAAGCTCAGCCCGCGACATTGTCTGGCGGCCAGCTACAGCGTGTCCTGTTTGCCCGGCTCATGCTGCAACGTAGTCGCTTGTGGCTGCTGGATGAGCCTTTTAACGGCATTGACAGCAAAACGGTGGCGTTACTGATGTCAATTCTGCAGCAGCAGCAGCAGGCGGGCACGACGCTGCTGGTCGTGTTGCATGACCGTCCGTTAGTTGAACGTTATTTTACGGATGTGCTGTCAATGGATGAGGGATCGCATCAGCGCAGTGCGTTTGCTATGACGCCGTTACGGAGCATTGCCCCGTGACGCTTATTCAACCTTTTATTGAATTCAGCTTTATGCGCAGGGCGCTGGTGGCCTGTATTGCCCTGGCATTCAGTGCCACCCCGCTGGGCGTCTTTCTCTCCTTACGGCGTATGAGCCTGATCGGTGATGCGTTATCCCATGCCGTACTGCCCGGTGCCGCCATTGGCTATTTAATCTCAGGCTTATCCCTTGTTGCGATGGGCGTGGGTGGGTTGATAGCGGGGCTGGCGGTGGCGTTATTGTCCGGTGCGGTCAGCCGTTATACGCCACTGAAAGAAGATGCGAGTTTTGCCGGCTTCTATCTGGGTTCGCTGGCGCTGGGCGTGACGTTAGTGTCACTGCGTGGCTCCAGCGTGGATCTGCTTCACGTCCTGTTCGGTTCATTGCTGGCGGTGGACAACCCGGCCCTGATCGTGGTGGGCAGCATCGCCGCGTTTACCCTCTTGATGCTGGCGGTGATCTATCGCCCTCTGGTCATTGACGCTTTTGATGCGGATTTTCTGCGTGCGCAAGGTAAATGGAGCGCACCGCTGGTGCACGGTATTTTCCTGACGCTGGTGGTGCTTAACCTGGTGGCGGGTTTTCAGGTGCTGGGCACGCTGATGTCGGTCGGGCTGATGATGTTGCCTGCCGCCAGCGCGCGATTCTGGAGCCGTCATCTGGTACTGATGCTGGGCGCGGCCATGTTGATGGCTGTCCTGTCGGCATTTACGGGGTTAGTCCTTTCCTGGCACTTTTCACTGCCGGCCGGACCGGCGGTGGTGTTGAGTGCCGCAATGTTGTTTTTTCTCTCCATCTTAACAGGGCCGTGCGGTGGCATTCTGCGCCGCCATTAATCAGAGGTAGCGATGAAGATATTACCCATTAGTCTGGCAATCGGTGCATTAGTCGTCAGCCCCTTCACCATGGCGAAAACGATCGATGCGGTGGCGAGTTTTACCGTGCTGGCCGATATCGTCAAACAAATTGGCGGCGATCATGTTCATGTTAAAAGCCTGGTCGGGCCCAATGGCGATCCCCATACTTTTGAACCGACGCCGCAGGACAGCGAAGCGCTGGCAAAAGCCGATGTGGTGTTTGTCAGCGGACTTGGTCTGGAGGGCTGGATGAACCGTCTGGTGACGGCCTCAGGTTATAAAGGGGAGCCCGTAGTGGCCTCGACAGGGATTGAAACCCGCACGATGGAAGAGGATGGCAAAACCATTACCGATCCCCATGCGTGGAACAGCATGTATAACGGCACCATTTATGCCAAAAACGTAATGAATGCGTTAATCAAGGCCGATCCCCAGGACGCTGAAGATATCCGTCAGCGCGGCGAAAAGTATATTCAGCAACTGCAAAAGCTGGACGCCTGGGCCAAAACCTCTTTTGCCGCCATTCCGCAGCAAAAACGTAAGGTGCTGACCAGCCATGATGCTTTCGGTTACTTTGGGCAACGCTATGGCGTCACTTTCCTTGCGCCGGTTGGTTTCTCCACCGAAGCGGAAGCCAGCGCCAGCGATGTAGCCAGTTTGATCACCCAACTTAAGCAGGAGCATATCAAAACCTACTTTATGGAAAATCAGACCGATCCCCGTCTGGTGAAACAGATTGCCAGCGCGACAGGCGCGAAGCCGGGTGGTGAGCTTTATCCGGAAGCGCTGTCCACCGCGTCCGGACCGGCGCCGACCTATGAAGCCGCGTTTAAACACAACGTTGACGTGATGCTCAAGAGCATGCGCTAAGCATAAAAAAAGCCGGAATGGCTCGAAAGAGACAGTCCGGCTAAGGTTCACGACACATCAACGTTTTTTCTTTCTTCCCTGCACGGCTTTAAAGCGCGGATTCGTTTTGCAGATGACATAGATACGGCCTTTACGCCGAACGACTTTGCAATCCCGATGGCGACGCTTTGCGCAACGGAGTGAGCTGAGTACCTGCATGTTGCCCTCGCTTATTTCCGACCCAGAAAACGCCCAAAACGCTGATTAAAGCGCGCGGTACTGCCTTCTTTGGCAAAGTCTTTCTGCTTACCGGTGTAAAACACATGAGAGGCCGAGGAGACATCAAGCGTCACATACGGCAGGGTTTCGCCTTCAAACTCAACGGTACGGTCGGTTTTGATTGTTGAACCGATTTTGAAAAAGACATCAGCCGAGGTGTCATGGAACACCACGGCACGATAGGAGGGATGAATATTCGCTTTCATACTTCTCACCAGTGTAATGTTATAATATAACAATATTATGCGCCGTGGCCGATATGAATGCAACCCTGTAAAACCCAGGGGAAACAGCGGGGCGGCGATGGCGGGCAAACCGTGCAACGGATAGCACGCTGTCGCTGACTGAGAACAGGCGCAGGGCAGACCGTGCTTCAGGCAGACAGGAAAGAACAGATTTGCGCTGCCACAAAGACAAAGTGGCTTCAGACACGCTTGTCAGCCGCGTGACACGTCAGCGCAGTCTGACGAGAGGGTAAGAAGCCGGGCAGAGACAAGAGAAAGAAGCGGGTGTGAAATCAGCGTGAACCGGTTAAGACCGAAAAGAAACAAAGTGACTCGTCAGGTCATCCGGGAGCGCGCCGGGCGTGACCAACCTGAATGTAAAAGAGGGTGAGGAAGGCAGCGTTCACCCCGAGTGAACAGGAAGTTATCGCGATAATACAAGCCAGCGTCATCATGGCAGCGGTTAATCCCTGCGGCTGTCAAAAAAGAGACGGCGTGAGGCATTAAAAAAGGCCGCTGATGCGGCCTTTAAGTTTACAGATTAATGCGAGTGGTCAGGATGATCGACGGGATGACCCTTTTCGATCTCGGCTTTGTTTTTACCAAAGCGACGACGCACCACCACAAAGAATACCGGTACGAAGAAGATGGCCAGCGCGGTCGCGGTCACCATCCCGCCCATGACGCCCGTACCGACCGCATTCTGTGCACCAGAGCCGGCACCGGTACTGATGGCCAGCGGCAGTACGCCCAGAATAAACGCCAGTGAGGTCATCAGGATAGGACGCAGACGCATACGGCAGGCTTCAAGCGTGGCTTCCACCAGCCCTTTGCCTTCTTTCTCCATCAGGTCCTTCGCAAATTCCACAATCAGGATGGCGTTCTTCGCCGAGAGGCCAATAGTGGTCAGTAACCCCACGACAAAGTAAACGTCATTGCTCAGTCCGCGCAAGGTCGTAAAGATCAATGCACCGACCACGCCCAGCGGAACCACCAGCATGACCGAGAACGGAATGGACCAGCTCTCATACAGGGCCGCGAGGCACAGGAACACGACGATCAGTGAAATGGCATACAAGGCAGGTGCCTGGTTACCCGACAGACGTTCCTGATAGGACATCCCGGTCCAGTCAAAGCCAATGCCCGACGGCAGTTTCGAAGCCAGTTCTTCCATCAGGTTCATGGCATCACCGGAGCTCTTGCCGGGGGCTGCCTGCCCCAGGATTTCCATAGACGGTAAACCGTTGTAACGTTCCAGACGCGGTGAACCATACTGCCAGCGTGCTGATGAGAAGGCAGAGAAGGGCACCATCTCGCCGTTGCTGTTTCGGACATACCACTTATTGATGTCGTCAGGCAGCATGCGCGCATCAGCTTTACCCATCACGTAGACTTTCTTCACACGACCGCGGTCAATGAAGTCATTAACGTAAGAGCCGCCCCAGGATGCGCCCAGCGTGGTATTGATATCACTGAGTGAGACACCCAGTGCCTGGGCTTTCTCCTGATCGATATCCAGTTTGAACTGCGGCGTATCTTCCAGACCGTTGGGACGCACACCGACCAGCGTATCCGGATGTTGTGCGATCATGCCAAACAGCTGGTTACGCGCCTGCGTCAGCTTTTCATGCCCCAGGTTACCCTGATCGATAAGTTCAAAGTCAAAGCCGGTCGCGTTACCTAACTCGATAATGGCAGGCAGGTTAAACGCAAAGACCATACCGTCTTTAATTTGCGCCAGCGCTTGCATTGCACGTCCCTGGATCGCAGGCACTTTCATGTCGCTGCTGGTACGCTCATCCCACGGCTTGAGGCTGACGAAGGCAATACCGGTATTCTGTCCACGGCCCGCAAAGCCAAAGCCCGCAACGGTAAAGACAGATTTCACCGAGTCTTTTTCTTTCGTCAGGAAGTAATCAGAAACCTGATCCAGCACTTTCTGCGTGCGCTCTTGTGTAGCACCGGCAGGGAGCTGAGCCTGAGCCAGTAACAGGCCCTGATCTTCTTCCGGCAGGAACGATGAAGGCAGACGCAGGAACAGAAACGCCATTCCCAGCACAATCAGCAGATAAAGCAGCAGATAGCGACCCGTACCGCGAACGATGTGACCTACGCTGTCAACATAGTGATGCGTACTCTTGTCAAACAGGCGGTTGAACCAGCCAAAGAAGCCTTTGGTGGCACCGTGATCGCCTTTTTTCACCGGCTTGAGCATAGTGGCGCAGAGTGCGGGCGTCAGAATCAACGCAACCAGTACTGACAGCGCCATGGCCGACACGATGGTGATGGAGAACTGACGATAAATCACGCCGGTCGATCCACCAAAGAAAGCCATGGGAATAAAGACCGCTGACAGCACCAGGGCAATACCGACCAGTGCGCCCTGAATCTGCTCCATCGAGCGCTTGGTCGCTTCTTTCGGTGGCAGTCCTTCCTCCACCATGACGCGCTCGACGTTCTCGACCACCACGATGGCGTCATCCACCAACAGGCCGATGGCCAGCACCATCCCGAACATCGTCAGGGTGTTTATCGAGTAACCAAAGGCGCCGATAATGGCGAAGGTCCCCAGCAACACAACCGGCACGGCAATAGTCGGAATCAGCGTGGCTCGGAAGTTTTGCAGGAACAGATACATCACCAGGAACACCAACAGAATCGCTTCCATCAGTGTTTTCACCACTTCGAAAATAGAAATTTTAACGAACGGTGTGGTGTCGTAAGGATAAACGACCTTCATTCCCGCCGGGAACGTTGGCTGCAGCTTAGCCAGCTCGGCTTTAACGGCTTCGGCGGTATTCAGGGCGTTAGCGCCGGTCGCCAGTTTGATACCGATACCGGACGCAGGCTTGCCGTTATAGCGCGCAATGATCTCGTAGTTTTCACCACCCAGTTCGATCTGTGCCACATCGCGCAGACGCACCTGAGAGCCATCGTTATTCACTTTCAGCAGAATGTTGCCGAACTCTTTGGTGGAGGTCAGACGCGTTTGCGCAATAATTGAGGCGTTCAGCTGCTGTCCCGGCACCGGCGGTGTTCCGCCTAACTGACCGGCAGCCACCTGGGCGTTCTGGGTTTTAAGTGCATTGATCACATCAACCGGCGTCAGCTGATAGTTATTTAACTTACTCGGATCCATCCAGATGCGCATCGCGTACTGCGCACCAAAGACCTGGGTATCACCCACGCCAGGCGTACGGCTGATAGGATCTTTGATGTTAGAGGCAACATAGTCAGCAATATCGTTCTGCGTCATGCTGCCATCATCGCTGATGAAACCCGCTACCATCAGGAAGCTACTGGAGGATTTTTTAACCTGAATCCCCTGTTGTTGCACTTCCTGAGGCAGCAGTGGCATTGCCAGCTGCAGTTTGTTCTGCACCTGAACCTGCGCGATATCCGCGTCAGTCCCTGACTGGAAGGAGATGGTCAGCGTCAGAGCACCCGAGGAATCACTGCTTGATGACATATACATCAGGCCATCAATGCCGTTCATGTTTTGTTCGATGACCTGCGTCACCGAGTCTTGCAACGTTTTCGCGTCAGCACCCGGGTAGTTGGCCTGAATCTCAATGGCCGGTGGCGCAACATTGGGATATTGCTCAATCGGTAATTTAATAATCGATAACGCGCCCGCCAGCATGACGATAATAGCCAGCACCCACGCAAAGATTGGGCGATCGATAAAGAACTTAGCCATGTATCAACGGCTCCTGTTAGGACGATGTTTTAGCAGACTGGGCCTGAGAGGGATCACCTTTTGCGGCTTTTTCATCGTCTGTGACTTCTTTAGGTGTAACTTGTGCACCCGGTTTTGCACGCTGCAGACCTGTAAAGATCACACGCTCGCCCGCTTTCAGACCTTCTGTTACCAGCCATTTATCGCCAATAGCCTGGGCTGCTTTGATCTTACGTGCTTCAACTTTATTGTCCGCGCCGACCACCATGACAGAGGCGTCACCGGTTGGTGTGCGCGTTACCGCCTGCTGAGGAACGAGCAGGGCGTTTGGATTGGTGCCTTCATCCAGACGGGCACGTACAAACATTCCTGGCAGCAAGGCTTTATCAGGATTAGGGAAGATCGCGCGCAGGGTGATCGAGCCGGTGGTTTGATCAACGGTCACATCCGAGAACTCCAGCGTACCCGGCTGAGCATAGTTTTTACCATTCTGCATCAGCAGGGTAACGTTGGCTTTGCCATCGTTCTGTTTCAGCTGACCGGACTCCAGTTCTGAACGCAGACGCAGGAAATCTTCACTCGACTGGGTAACATCGACATACATCGGATCCAACTGCTGCACCGTGGCCAGCGCTGTGGTTTGCCCGCTTTGTACCAGCGCACCTTCTGTAACGGATGACTTACCAATGCGGCCACTGATAGGCGAAGAGACTTTTGTGTACGCCAGGTTAATGCGTGCGGTTTCTACGTTAGCCTTCGCGGCCTGAACGGCCGCATTGTTTTGTGCCGCGGTGGCGACGGCATTATCGTAGTCCTGCTGACTGATATATTTGGTGCCAAGCAGCGGCTTATAACGATTGACCGTCAGTTGCGCTATACGTGCATTGGCCTCTGCTTTCGCTAAATCGGCTTTGGCGCTGTCATAGGACGCCTGATAGGTCGCGGGATCGATCTGATAGAGCGATTCACCGGCTTTAATCTCACTGCCTTCAATAAAGTTACGCTTCAGAATGATACCGGAAACCTGCGGACGCACTTCGGCAATACGGTAAGCCAGGGTACGGCCAGGCAGTTCGGTCGAAATTTTTAGGGGTTCACTTTTAACGGTGACAACACCGACTTCCGGCGGCTGTTGTTGGGCGGCCTGGTCGGATTTATTTCCGTCACATCCTGTTAACACAAAGCTGCCTGAGAGCATCAGGACGGCCGCCAGAGGCGTTAACCCTCTGAATTTGTTCATAAATAAACCTCTAGAGTCCGATATCAAATGATCAATGGATCACAAAGCCATGAACCCATTGCTGCGTATTATTTTAGCTCGTGCTATGGTACATACATTCACAAATGTATGTAAACTTACCTGTTTGTAAAAAAAGTCCCCTATGGCACGAAAAACCAAAGCGCAAGCTCTTGAAACCCGGCATCAAATTCTGGACGCCGCCCTTGCTCTGTTTTCGAAAGAGGGGGTTTCAGCCACCTCCCTGGCGGACATCGCTTCTGCAGCCAGCGTTACCCGTGGCGCTATCTACTGGCATTTCAAAAACAAAGCCGATTTGTTGAACGAAATATGGCTTCGCTGCGATGCCGGGCTTAATGAAGTGAAACTTGAGTATCAAACAAAATACCCCGGTGATCCACTCTCCATTTTACGGGCGATGCTGGTCTATATCTTTCAGGCGACTGCGCGCGATCCGCAGCGCCGTGCGTTGATGGAAATCATCTTTCATAAATGCGAATTTGTCGGGGAAATGGCTGCCGTAAAAAGTATCCAGCAAAGTCTGTTGCTTGAGCGTTACAACGAAATAGAAGACGTACTGCGTCAGTGCATTGATGCCGGGCAACTTCCAGAAACGTTCCAGACCCGACAGGCGGCGTTAATCATGCGCAGCTATGTCAATGGCATGATGGAAAGCTGGCTTTTTACGCCTGGCAAATTTGATCTGGTTGCCGATGCTCCCGAACTGGTGGATGCCCTGATTGATATGTTGCGCTTAAGTCCGACGCTGGCAAAAAAGGCTTAGTCTTTGCGCTGTTCGTCGCGTTTCTTTTCGTAATCGCGCTGAACAATGGCCAGGGCGGACAACACCGTTTCCACCGACAGTTGGTGTTCTTCAAACAGCTGAATCAAATCTACCGCCAGTTTGACCTCTTCGGGGGCCGTTTCCAGGGACATCATTCCTCCTGCGACGTTGTATCATGGGCCTGATAAGCGTGCCATCCTGTGATGGCGGTCTTGCAAAGATAGCGCATTAACTGCTAAACGGGCTGTCTGACAGTGACATTGCCCACTCCACCGAGCGGATCGCCTGCCGGCAGCGTGCCATACGGCCTTCCAGTACCTCCAGGTCTTTTTTCAACTGCTGCTGAACGGCAAAGGTTTCTGCCAGCGCCAGCCGTTGTTCACGCTGGTCGATCATCGCCTGCAGTCGACGCTCATATTCCCGGTATTCCAGATATTTTTGCTGACGGGCGGAAGGCCGGGCACGTTCAGCGCGGCTACGAAGTTGCTGGGTACTGGCTTCACGCTGCAGGGCGGCGATTTGGTCCACCAGATGACCCGCCAGCCACTGGCTACGTTCCACATCCTCGCCGGCCTGACAAAGGCGCTGATAGTTGTGCTCAATCTCCTGCAGATAATCGGCCAGTCGGGTCCCTTTCGTTGTAAAGAGTTGGTTGTCAAAACGCGGCGAGCGACACTCGCCGTCGGGATGGCTGTGGATGGCCTGGCGCAAGGTGAGAAGGCAGTGATGCAGCCTTTGCCGCGTCGGATGCTTACTCATTGCGCGCAACGCAGGTATGCTAAAGTCATGCAACGGAAAACGCACTGGGTGGCAGGTATGCAACGCATTGTCTTATTAACCCTGGGTTGGCTGGCGATAGTGCTTGGCATACTGGGCATTGTATTACCTTTATTACCTACAACGCCATTCATGCTGCTGGCAGCGTGGTGTTTTGCCCGTTCTTCACCACGTTTTCATCACTGGCTGCTCTGGAAATCGCCCTTTGGTCGCTATATTCGTCACTGGCAACAGCATCGTGGCATGCCGCCAGGGGCAAAAAGCCGCGCCATCGTACTGATTGTGGCGACATTTACGTTATCCTTGTGGCTGGTGCCAGTGCTGTGGGTACGGATCATGCTGGGCATCATGTTGTGCCTTCTGTTGTTGTTTATGTGGCGGATGCCGGTGGTGGCAGAAACACCAGACGACAGTTTACCTCCGCGATAAAGTTGCAATTAGCCGGCCATTTGCTTAGATTTGGGCCTCTTCGTGTGCGGCTTCCCATTATGAATGTATTTCCGCTGAACCTTTAATCAGGTATTGGCGCTATTGAAGCTGCGCAAAACAGAATTTTTTTACCAGGCTTAAGATTATGACCGACACTGCGCAGCAGCTTGAACTGATTAAAAACAGTATCAAAAGTATTCCTGATTACCCGAAGCCGGGTATTCTTTTCCGTGACGTCACCAGCCTGTTGGAAGACCCGAACGCGTATGCAGCGTCCATCGCCCTGCTGGTTGAGCGCTACCGTAATAAAGGCATCACCAAAGTTGTCGGCACAGAAGCGCGTGGCTTCCTCTTTGGTGCGCCGGTTGCCCTGGGGCTGGGGCTGGGTTTTGTCCCGGTGCGTAAACCGGGCAAACTGCCACGTGAAACCTACAGCGAATCCTACGAGCTGGAATACGGTACCGACCAACTGGAATTGCACAAAGATGCGATCCAGCCGGGCGACGTCGTGCTGGTGGTCGACGATCTGCTGGCGACCGGCGGAACGCTGGAAGCCACGATCAAACTGATCCGTCGTGCAGGCGGTGAAGTGAAAGATGCTGCTTTTATTATTAACCTGTTCGATTTGGCAGGGGAAGCCCGCCTCAAGGCGCTGGGCGTTGACAGCTACAGCCTGGTCAATTTCCCCGGCCACTAAGCCTCGCTTCTGGCCTCGCGCACCTGTGGGGCCATTCCGCTTTACCGCTTCAAGATAACGAGTGATAGGTGAAAGCGTAGCTGTTAGACTACTGCAATCATATACAGGGGTTGCAGTGCGTCTGCGCTCACATTTCCATCCAAATTCGTCGAAACCACATGAGCTATCAGGTACTTGCCCGAAAATGGCGTCCACAGGCGTTTGCTGATGTTGTCGGTCAGGAACATGTTCTGACGGCGCTGGCGAATGGATTGTCTCTGGGACGCATCCATCATGCTTATCTCTTCTCCGGCACACGGGGCGTAGGGAAAACCACGATTGCCCGTCTGCTGGCAAAAGGCCTTAACTGCGAAACCGGGATCACCGCCACGCCCTGTGGCCAGTGCGATAACTGCCGTGAGATCGAACAGGGCCGTTTTGTCGATCTCATCGAAATTGATGCCGCCTCGCGCACCAAAGTGGAAGACACGCGCGATCTGCTTGATAACGTGCAGTATGCGCCCGCCCGCGGCCGCTTTAAAGTTTACCTTATTGATGAAGTGCACATGCTGTCGCGTCACAGCTTCAATGCGCTGCTGAAAACGCTGGAAGAACCGCCTTCACACGTTAAATTCCTGCTGGCGACGACCGATCCGCAGAAGCTGCCGGTGACAATCCTGTCCCGTTGTCTGCAGTTTCACCTTAAAGCGCTGGATGTTGACCAGATCCGTCAGCAGCTTGACAACGTATTAGAACAGGAGCACATCGCCCGGGAACCGCGGGCGCTGCAACTGCTGGCCCGTGCTGCCGATGGCAGTATGCGCGATGCGCTGAGCCTTACCGATCAGGCCATTGCGATGGGCGAGGGCAGCGTGACCAGCGCGACCGTCGGGGCGATGCTCGGGACGCTTGACGATGAGCAACCCCTGGGGCTGCTTGAAGCCGTAGTCGACGGCAACGGAGAACAGGTGATGGCGTTGCTGGCGCAGGCAGCTTCGCGCGGGGTTGACTGGGAGGCATTGCTCCTTGAGATGCTGCGCCTGCTGCACCGCATTGCCATGGTACAGTTACTGCCTGCCTCTCTTAACGACGATGAAGAAAGCAATGCGTTGCGCCTGCGGGAACTGGCGCGCGTCGTGCCGCCTGCCGATCTGCAGCTTTATTATCAAACCCTGCTGATGGGGCGCAAAGATTTACCCCTTGCGCCCGATCGTCGTATGGGCATTGAGATGGCCTTATTGCGCGCGCTGGCGTTTCATCCCAAAGCGGCCGTCGCGGAGCCGATCGCGCGGCCCACGCTGACTGCGCAGTCAGCGCCGGTGCCGGTACAGAACGTACCGCCGTCGCCAACCGAATCGGCGCCCGCTGCCCGGCCACAAATGGCGGCACCCGAACCCGATTCGGCACCAACCGCGCAGTCTGTCTCGCCTGCGGCACCCGAATCGTCACTGTCCAGTTCCACCAGCCAGCTCCTGCAGGCGCGCACCCAACTGCTGCGCCAGGGAGCAAACAAAGCAAAAAAGAGTGAGCCGGCAGCGCCAGGTGCGCGGCCGGCCAGTTCTGCCCTTGAGCGACTGGCCTCGGTGACCGAGCGCAGTCAGCAGCGTGTGCGTGAGCGCGCCCCTGAAGCGCCGGTAAAAAAAGAGGCGTACCGCTGGAAAGCGCTGACGCCCGTAACCGAAGCGGCCGCGCCCGTCGCCACGCCAAAAGCCTTGCGTTCTGCGCTGGAGCATGAGAAAAATCCTGAGCTGGCCGCACGGCTGGCTGAAGAAGCCCAGCAGCGTGATGCCTGGGCGGCTGAAGTGGCCGGTTTGCCGCTGCCTAAACTGGTTCAACAGCTGGCGTTGAATGCCTGGAAAGAGACCACCGATCAGGGTATTTGCCTGCATTTACGTTCCAGCCAGCGCCACCTGAATTCGGCCTCCGCGCAGCAGGCCCTGACCGCCGCATTGAGTCAGGTTGCCGGACATCAGGTTGAACTGTCGGTTATTGAAGACGATAATCCTACGGTATTGACGCCACTGGAGTGGCGTCAGGCCATTTATGAAGAGAAGCTGGCGCAGGCGCGTCAGTCCATCTTGAGTGACAGCCACATTCAAACCCTTCGTCGCTTTTTCGATGCCGATTTGGATGAGGAAAGCATTCGACCCGTTTGAACACGCTGCAACGTTATGAATAAACCGCGTTGTAGCCTCAGCAGAGAGAGAAAACTATGTTTGGTAAAGGCGGATTGGGCAACCTGATGAAACAGGCCCAGCAGATGCAAGACAAAATGGCCCAGGTTCAGGAAGAAATTGCCGCCCTGGAAGTCACGGGTGAATCAGGCGCAGGCATGGTCAAAGTGACCATCAATGGTGCCCACAACTGCCGCCGTGTGGAAGTCGATCCCAGCCTGCTGGAAGATGACAAAGACATGCTGGAAGATTTGATCGCTGCCGCCTTCAACGACGCGGCGCGTCGCATTGATGAAGCGCAGAAAGAGAAAATGGCGTCTGTCTCTTCAGGCATGCAGTTGCCACCAGGCTTCAAGATGCCGTTCTGATGCAAACCAGCCCACTGCTAGAGTCCTTAATGGAATCATTGCGCTGTTTGCCGGGCGTTGGGCCGAAGTCGGCGCAACGGATGGCGTTCCAACTGCTACAGCGCGATCGTAGTGGGGGAATGCGGCTGGCACAGGCGCTGACCCGGGCAATGTCGGAAATCGGTCACTGTGCCGATTGCCGCACCTTCACCGAGCAGGAAATCTGCACTATCTGCGCCAATCCCCGGCGTCAGCAAAACGGTCAGATCTGCGTGGTGGAAAGTCCGGCAGATATCCATGCTATTGAGCAAACCGGGCAATTTGCCGGCCGTTATTTCGTTCTGATGGGCCATCTTTCGCCCCTGGATGGCATTGGCCCGGCAGATATCGGTCTCGATCGGCTGGAACAGCGTCTGGAGAAGGAAGCGATTCAGGAAGTGATCCTGGCGACCAACCCCACCGTGGAAGGCGAAGCGACCGCGAACTACATTGCAGAATTATGTGGCCAGTATGGCGTTGAAGCCAGCCGCATTGCGCATGGCGTTCCGATGGGCGGCGAACTGGAAATGGTGGATGGCACCACGCTATCCCACTCACTGGCAGGCCGCCAGAAGATTAAATTTTAAACGCTTGCCGGCGTTGTGAAAAACGCCGGCTTGAAAATCCTGCATGTACCCCCACATCCTCCTCAACGTTCGTTAAATCTGATTCTGTTGAGGTAGCAATGACCATGAAAGGACAAGAGACTCGTGGCTTTCAGTCAGAGGTAAAACAACTTCTGCACCTGATGATCCATTCTCTCTATTCAAACAAAGAGATTTTCCTGCGTGAACTGATTTCCAACGCCTCGGATGCGGCGGATAAACTGCGCTTCCGCGCGCTGTCTGATGTCAGCCTGTACGAAGGCGATGGTGACCTGCGCGTGCGTCTCTCTGTCGATAAGGATAACCGCACCATCACGCTGAGCGATAACGGTATCGGCATGCGCCGTGATGAAGTGATTGAAAACCTTGGCACTATTGCGAAATCCGGCACCAAAGCCTTTCTGGAATCCCTGGGCTCAGAACAGGCCAAAGACAGTCAGCTGATCGGTCAGTTCGGTGTGGGTTTCTACTCGGCCTTTATCGTTGCCGACAAAGTCTCGGTGCGCACGCGCGCGGCGGGTGCCGCCGAAGACGAAGGCGTGTTCTGGGAATCGGCAGGTGAAGGTGAGTATACCATCGCTGACATCAGCAAAGCCGATCGCGGTACGGAAATCACCTTGCACCTGCGTGAAGGCGAAGATGAATTCCTCGACAGCTGGCGCGTCCGCAACATCATTGGTAAATACTCCGATCACATTGCGTTGCCGGTTGAAATCGAAACCAAAGATGAAGAAAGCGGCACCACGACCTGGGAGAAAATCAACAAAGCTCAGGCGCTGTGGACCCGCAGCAAGTCAGAGATCAGCGACGAAGAGTACAAAGAGTTCTACAAACATATTGCCCATGATTTCAGCGATCCGGCGACATGGAGCCACAACCGCGTAGAAGGGAAACAGGAGTACACCAGCCTGCTATATATCCCGGCTCGCGCACCGTTCGACATGTGGAACCGCGACCATAAACATGGTCTGAAACTCTACGTGCAGCGCGTGTTTATCATGGATGACGCCGAACAGTTCATGCCGAACTACCTGCGCTTTGTGCGCGGCCTGATTGACTCTAACGATCTGCCGCTCAACGTATCGCGTGAGATTCTGCAGGACAGCCGTGTTACCCAGAATCTGCGCGGCGCGTTGACCAAACGTGTTCTGCAGATGCTGGAGAAGCTGGCGAAAGAGGACAGCGAAAAGTACCAGACCTTCTGGAAAGAGTTTGGTCTGGTCCTGAAAGAGGGCCCCGCTGAAGATCACGCCAACAAAGAGACGATTGCCAAACTGCTGCGTTTTGCCACCACACAAAGCGAGAGCGCGGCGCAAACCGTGTCGCTGGAAGATTACGTCAGCCGTATGGTCGAGGGTCAGGAGAAGATCTACTACATTACCGCCGACAGCTATGCTGCAGCGAAAAGCAGTCCGCATCTGGAGCTGTTCCGTAAAAAAGGCATTGAGGTCCTGCTGCTGTCCGATCGTATCGATGAATGGATGATGAGCTATCTGACCGAGTTCGACGGTAAGGCCTTCCAGTCCGTCAGCAAAGCGGATGAAGCGCTGGATAAGCTGGCTGACGAAGAAACGGAAGCGCAGAAAGAAGCGGAAAAAGCGCTGGAACCTTTTGTTGAGCGCGTGAAAACGCTGCTGGGCGAACGTGTGAAAGAAGTCCGTCTGACGCACCGTCTGACCGATACGCCTGCGATTGTGACCACCGATGCAAACGAGATGACCACGCAAATGGCCAAACTGTTCGCGGCGGCAGGACAGGACGTGCCGGAAGTGAAATATATCTTCGAGATCAACCCCGATCACCAACTGGTGAAGCGCGTGGCAGATACCCAGGATGAAGCCCGCTTCGGTGAATGGATTGAGCTGTTACTGGATCAGGCCCTGCTGGCAGAGCGCGGCACGCTGGACGATCCTAACCAGTTTATCCGTCGGATGAACCAACTGCTGACGGCGTAAGACGACGAAACCGGTGAGATCCTCACCGGTTTTTTTTGGCTGCAGCCTTCCTGCCTGCTTTCCGGCACCCATATTTGTTGCGCAACCGCCTTAAAAGCCCCATTGCACCCGCTACCAGTCCGAAAATGCCTTTTCACTGACATCGCGCACTGCGATCGCTGGCTAAAGTCAGTACACTGATCTGCGTTGATCCGCCCCTTCCTTGTGGTGCGCGGATCATAATGGTATGTTCTTCCGCTTCTCAGATTCATCAATGCGATTCGCAAGGGGATTTACGCAATGCGTATTATTCTGCTCGGAGCTCCGGGCGCAGGTAAGGGGACTCAAGCCCAATTCATCATGGAGAAATACGGCATTCCGCAGATCTCCACTGGCGACATGTTGCGTGCAGCGGTTAAAGCGGGCACCGAACTGGGCAACCAGGCGAAAGCCATTATGGATGCCGGCAAGCTGGTTACTGATGAGCTGGTGATTGCGCTGGTTAAAGAGCGCATCGCCCAGGAAGATTGCAAAAACGGTTTCCTGCTTGATGGTTTCCCACGCACCATTCCTCAGGCTGACGCAATGAAAGAAGCCGGTATCAAAGTGGACTATGTGCTGGAGTTCGCTGTGCCGGATGAACTGATCGTTGAACGCATCGTCGGTCGCCGTGTTCATGCGCCATCAGGCCGTGTTTACCATGTCAAATTCAATCCACCGAAGGTGGAAGGCAAGGATGACGTGACCGGTGAAGAGCTGACCACGCGTAAAGACGATCAGGAAGAAACGGTGCGCAAACGTCTGGTGGAATACCATCAGCTAACCGCACCGCTGATTGCTTACTACAGCAAAGAAGCCGAAGCGGGTAACACTGAGTACCACAAAATCGACGGCACACGTAACGTGTCCGACGTGAGTGCAGAGCTGGCTAAAATTCTGGGCTAAGCAGAGAGGGGCCGGCACGACTGGCCCCTTTTGCTGTAGTGAATCTATCCATACTTTCCTGCGTTCTCCTTCTTCGTTGTCCTCTGAACGCCAGCCGCGCTTGTCGCAGACCGTTTTCTGGCCCTTGCTGCCTGACAGGTACGGAACCGCATTGCTGTCGTGCTGCATCCTCCTACAGGCTGTCATGAACCTGCAGGCGCCACGTCCCGGCGTTCATCAGATGGCCTGCCAGGAATATACGCTGACACGTCAGATGCGCCGGAGTCTGGCAGGGCGGGACGGGCGTGCTACGGATTCGCGCGCAGCGTTAAAGTCGTCGCAGAGAATATGATATGCTTCTCTGCCTGTTTTTCCTCACGGCAGTCACCATGAAATTTCCCGGCAAACGTAAATCCAAACACTATTTTCCCGTCAGCGCACGCGATCCCCTTCTCCAGTCCTCGTCATTCGATAACGAAGACGGCAGTTGGGTAGTGGGCATCGATCAGACGTTGGTCGATATCGAAGCGAAAGTCGATGACGCCTTTCTGGTCCGCTATGGTCTGAGTGCCGGCCATTCGCTGGTCATTGACGATGCCGTGGCGGAAGCGCTGTACGCTGAACTGATGCGTGACGAGCTGATTACTCACCAGTTCGCAGGCGGCACGATTGGCAACACGCTGCACAATTTCTCCGTGCTGGCGGACGACCGTTCCGTATTGCTGGGCGTGATGTGCAATAACATTCAGATTGGCGGTTATGCGTATCGTTACCTTTGTAATACTTCGAGCCGCATGGATCTTAACTATCTTCAGGGTGTGGACGGAGCGATTGGCCGCTGTTTCACCCTGATCGGCGATCAGGGCGATCGGACCTTTGCGATTAGCCCTGGCCAGATGAACCAGCTCAAAGCGGAAAGTGTGCCTGAGGACGTAATTGCGGGCGCTTCCGCGCTGGTTCTGACCTCGTATCTGGTGCGTTGCAAAGACGGTGAACCGATGCCACAGGCGACGCTGCAGGCTATCGAGTATGCAAAGCGCCACAACGTGCCGGTGGTGCTGACGTTAGGCACGAAACACGTGATAGGTGACAATCCTCAGTTCTGGCGTGATTTCCTGCGTGACCACGTGTCGATTGTGGCGATGAACGAAGAAGAGGCGCTGGCGCTGACGGGCGAGGCCGACCCGCTACTGGCCTCGGACAGGGCGCTGGAGTGGGTGGATCTGGTGCTGTGCACGGCAGGGCCGACCGGTTTATATATGGCGGGCTATACTGAAGACGAATTTAAGCGTAAAACCAACCATCCTTTGTTACCGGGCGCGATTGCTGAATTCAACCAGTACGAATTCAGTCGCGCAATGCGTAAACAGGATTGTCAGCAGCCGTTACGCATTTTCTCGCACATCGCGCCCTACATGGGCGGCCCGGAGAAGATCATGAATACCAATGGAGCAGGGGACGGCGCGCTGGCAGCGTTGCTGCATGACATTACGGCGAATAACTACCATCGCCGCAACGTACCTAACTCCAGTAAACATGCGCGTGCTTATCTGACCTATTCGTCGCTGGCGCAGGTCTGCAAATATGCTAACCGGGTCAGCTATCAGGTCCTGAATCAGCATTCGCCCCGACTGACGCGCGGTTTGCCTGAGCGTGAAGACAGCCTGGAAGAGTCCTACTGGGATCGTTAAGGCTGACAAGTCAGACGCCCCGCTGAATCTCTGAGAGTTCAGCGGGGCGACAGCCGTTTGGGATGGATTAGTGCTGACCTTCGCTGACGGGGTTTTCTTCCTGCAGCGTTAGCTTTTCCTGTAACTTCTGAATAATACTGGCGGCAATTTCCCGCTCACCCATAACGACGTGGTTTGCACCGCGCTCCAGAATATACTCCACTTCATCGTCATAATGGGCATGCACGATAATATCGATATCAGCCTGCTTCTGTCGTGCTGCCGTCACAATTTCGCCTACCTCGTAGCCGTTAGGGATAGTGACTAACAGCCAGCTGGCACAGTCCACCCGGGCCAGCGCCAGGGTATTGGCGCGGGCGGCATTCGCCAGCACCGCTCTGATCCCCTGATCCCGTAAGGCTTTTACGCGCGGGATGGAGCTTTCTACCACCACCACCGGAATATTCAGTTTGATCAGTTGCTCACACAGCAGGTTGCCGACGCGACCATAGCCAACGATGACCGCATGGTTGCAGACATCCACAGGAATCTCTTGTTCTTCTTCCAGCGCTTCTTCCAGCGTCTGCTGCTCCATCGTTTCATTTTTGGCGAGGTAACGCCCCAGCAGCGTAAACAGAACCGGATTGAGCATGATAGAAAGGATAGCGGCCGCCAGGACCAGATTTCGGCCTTCTTCATCAAGCAGGCCAAGTGAAATGCCCAGGCCGGCAAGAATAAAGGCAAACTCGCCGATTTGCGCCAGACTCACCGAGATGGTCATCGCTGTCCGACGCGAATGACCCAGCAGCGAAACCAGCAGCCAGGCGGCGGCGGATTTGCCGATGACGACAATCACCAACGCACCCAACACGGCCAGCGGCTCTTTCACCAGGATCATGGGATCAAATAACATGCCGACAGAGACAAAGAACAGCACTGCAAAAGCATCCCGTAACGGCAACGTGTCACGGGCAGCGCGCTGACTTAACTCCGATTCATTCAGCACCATTCCGGCAAAGAACGCACCCAGCGCAAAAGACACGTCGAAGAACTCGACGGCGCCAAATGCGATGCCCAGCGCCAGCGCCAGGACAGACAGCGTAAACAGCTCGCGTGAACCCGTGGCCGCACTTTTCGCCAGAATCCAGGGGACCGCACGGCGGCCTACCACCATCATCAGCACCATAAAGGCGGCAACTTTGCCGATGGTCCAGAGCAGATCCCAGATCACCAGGCTGGCGCTGGCGTTGCCCTGTTCCATCATGCCCGCAATGGCGGGCAGCAAGACCAGCGTAAGCACCATCACCAGGTCTTCGACAATTAACCAGCCGATAGCAATTTGACCGCGCTGGCTTTCAATCAGCTGCCGTTCTTCTAACGCACGCAGCAACACCACGGTACTGGCGGTAGAAAGACACAAGCCAAACACCAGGCCGGTCATCCACGACCAACCCATCGCCCACGACATCAGCATTCCCAGCAAGGTGGCTACCGCGATCTGTGCAATCGCGCCGGGAATGGCTATCCGCTTTACCGACATCAGGTCCTTCAGTGAAAAGTGCAGACCGACGCCAAACATCAGTAAAATCACGCCCAGTTCGGCCAGTTCCGGCGCCAGATTCGTGTCTGCCACAAAGCCGGGTGTAAAAGGGCCGGCCATAACGCCAGCAACAAGGTAACCCACCAGCGGAGAAATTCGTAACCGGTTAGCCAGCATACCAAGGAGGAAAGCCAGAACCAGTGCCCCGACAATAGTGGTGATCAGCGGTGTGGTGTGATGCATGCCTGTCTCCTTGGATGTAAATGTATCCGGTTGTAACAAATGAGTTTAATGCATATCAGGCGGGATCGCTGAATAATTTGTGGGATTATCAAAAGAAATTAGGGAAATACGCGAAAAGCGCAAGATGAAGGCTGTTTTTCTCACTTATCGCGGTTATGGGTCGATACAACGGTCTGTTGCGTACGGTCAGGAAGGAGTTTATTCATTCTAAATGACACAAGCGTGACGATAATGAGGTGAAAATGTGTTGGTAACAGCCTACAACCGCACTCAGGCAGCGATTTACCTGCTCCCTTTGCTTCGTTGGCCTCTGTGCGTCGGGGCGGTCGGATAGGCGGCTGACCTGATGGCATGAAAGCGGATGATAAAACAGCAAACAAAACAGTCTGTTATTGAGCATTGGCTCAGCCAGCCTTGTCTGCGCGCGCGAAGGCCATCTTGACGAAATGCACTGTTAAAAACAGAGTAATACATAAATTTAACACAGGGCGAATCACACCAGCGAAAGTAGCTAAAAATTAACAAGCTGATTGTTCCTTCTGCTTAACATTGCGCCTTCATGCATAACAGTGATGACAAAATCAGCCCCTGTCCTGCGCTGAACAACCTGCGATAATGACCGGACGACGCGCGATAAACTTGAGTTAACACAGGGAATGTGCGACACAAAAGGGCGCTGACGATCGGCAAGAATCATTATTCAAAGGAGAGAGGCTGTGGTGTTATCTCGATGGGCGGGTGCGGGTCTGACCGGGGCGATGTTGCTCTCATCACTGTTTACTCAGGCCGCCGTGCCTGACCGGAGTTACCGTTTCAGCATTTTGCACACCAACGATCTGCACGGCCATTTCTGGTTTGATGAGCAGGGCGAGTACGGTCTGGCGGCACAAAAAACATTAATAGATACCGCACGCTACGATATTCAGGCCAAAGGCGGTGGTGCACTGATTTTGTCGGCCGGAGATGTCAACACTGGCGTGCCGGAATCGGATGCCCTGGATGCCGAACCTGATATTCGTGGCATGAACCTGATTGGTTACGATGCCATGACGCTGGGCAACCATGAATTCGATAAACCCCTCGCCGTGCTGCGGAAACAGGAAAAATGGGCCAAATTTCCTTTTCTGGCCGCGAATGTTTATCAAAAAAGCACAGGTAAACGTCTGTTTAAGCCCTGGGCGATGTTCCGGCGCATGGGGCTGAAGATTGCGGTTATCGGGTTAATCACGCCGGATACCGCCCGCCTGACCAACCCTGAACAGTTAACGGATATCGAATTCCGTGACCCGGTAGCCGAAGCCGTAAAGGTTGTGTCTGAACTACGCGCCAAAGAAAAACCGGATGTGATCGTGGCGCTGACCCATCTTGGTCATTATGACGACGGCAAACACGGCAGTAACGGGATTGATGATGTGACGCTGGCGCGCAGGTTGCCTGCGGGCACCCTCAATATGATCGTAGGGGGGCATTCGCATGACGCGGTCTGTATGGAAAAAGAGAATGTGAGCCGCAAAGATTACCAGCCGGGTCAGCCCTGTCAGCCTGACCGGCAAAATGGCGTCTGGATTATGCAGGCGGAAAAGTGGGGAAAATATGTCGGACGTGGCGATTTTACCTACCGCAATGGCGAGGTTACCCTGGCGTCGTATCAGCTCATCCCGGTTAACCTCAAACATAAAATCAAAAATCTCGATGGCAGCGAATCCTGGCTGACCTGGCAGGAAGAGATCCCCAAAAACACGGCTATGATGAAATTACTGACGCCGTTTCAAAAACGCGCTGAAGCGACGTTGCAGGTGAATGTCGGGCGCGTCAACGGGGTGTTTTCCGGCGAAAAAGAAACCGTGCGCGTTCAGCAAAGCAGCCTCGGGCAGCTTATCCTGCGGGCGCAGATGGCCGCGACCCAGGCCGACTTCGCCGTGATGAGCGGCGGCGGAATTCGGGCCTCGCTCAAACAAGGGCCCGTGGCATGGCGCGATTTGCTCCAGGTCCAACCCTTTGCCAATCAGGTCGTTTCCGTCACGCTGAGTGGGGCGGAAATTAAACGCTATCTGGCGGTGGTGGCGAATATCGAACCGGGTTCAGGCGGTTATGCCCAGTTTGCAAATGTCAGTCTGACCGCGAATGGCAGCGGCGTGAGTAAAGTCACGATCAACGGACAGCCGCTGGATGACACCAAAACTTATCGGATGGCGACTAACGGCTTCAATGCGGCGGGCGGCGATGGCTATCCCCGTATTGATTCACATCCGGGTTATGTCAACAGTGGCAACGTTGACGCCGTGGTGCTGCGTGACTGGGTCAGTAAACATTCGCCGCTGAATGCCAGCGACTACGTGCCTCGCGATAAGGTGATTTACCAGACGGCAACGGCCCAGGATGCATTGAAAGACGCGAAAGAAACGGTGCCCGCGCGTCGTTATCCCAAAATGATTTTGGCATGGATACAACACTGGAACGGGGAACGTGCAGCACCGCGTTAAATCACCGGGGAGGCGCTTCGTCTCCCCGGTGCCTTGTCAGACGCGGCAGGCCTTACGGTTGAACCAGTGCGACCGCAGTTTATCCCACACCAGGTTATAGACGAAGGTGTAGGGCAGAAAGAACAGAAAAAACGCCACTTCGATCATAAAGGCCTGCCATAACGAAATCTCCAGCATCCAGGCGGCCAGCGGAAGCCCTATCAGGATAAAGCCGCCCTCAAATCCCAGAGCATGCAGCACACGAACCCACGCACTGCGTTTCTGACGAGGCGGATACCAGCGATCAAACACGCTGTTGTACATCATATTCCAGAGCATCGCGACCGTGGACAACATGATGGCCAGTGCGCCCATCTGAAACAGCGGTTTATCCATCATCCAGGCTGCCAGCGGGGCAATGGTGAGGATGGCCAGGCCTTCAAACAGGCTGGCATGTAAGATACGCTCGGTGAGTGAACGGGTTTGCATGTCAGTCTCCTTAGTTCAGGTGCCTATTTTCCCATGGCATCATGCTAAGATAAAATGATCATCTATCGATAAAAGCGATGGTTCACATGCGTTACTCTCCTGAATCCCTGGAAGCCTTTGTGCAAACGGTAGCCAGCGGCTCGTTTTCTGCCGCCGCGCGCGCCTTAAACAAAAGCCAGTCCACCATCAGCGTTGCTGTGGTTAACCTGGAAGACGATCTGGGTTTTGCCTTATTTGACCGGCGCGGTCGTCAGCCGCAACTGACCGAACAAGGGCGACGCGTCTTACCGCAGGTTCAGCAGATTCTTGCCGCCAGTGAGCGACTGGATGCGCTGGCAACGCGCCTGTCCGAGGGAATCGAACCACGGCTCAGCGTGGCGGTATCTGACTTCTGGCAAACGCACTACCATCAGCGCCTGCTCAGGCAATTTGACAGGCGCTATCCGGAGGTGGAGCTGGAAGGCATTGCCGCAGAAGATGACGATGTCGTCGAACTGTTGCAAACCGGGCGCGCGCAGATCGGCGTGATTCGTGCCCAGCCGACGCTCCCGGCTGACATCGCGGTCGCCCGCCTGCAGGTCGATGCTGAGTTAGGGATTTACCTGCACCGGGATCATCCTCTGGCGCAGGAAGCGACGGTGAATGAAAGCCAGCTTGAACCCCTTCGTCACCTTCGTCTCAATACCTGGACCGAACGCCGCGCCCCCACTTTTCAGGGCAGGGCCTGGTCTGCTCAGACATATTATGTGCTGCTTGAGATGGCGGAACAGGGCTTTGGCTGGAGCATTTTGCCGCGCTGGCTGGTGAAACAGTTTGGACATGGTGTCTTAAAGGAATTGCCTGTTGCCGGGTGGCCGCAGCGCATCGCCGTAGAAGTGGTCTGGTCGCGCCGCCATCCGCCCGGCCCGGCCGGGCGCTGGATGATTGATGAACTCTGCGCTCTGCAACCGGCTTAATCGCGTCGGGCAATGTCTGCCAGCGGGGCATCCAGAAGACGGGACAAATCCTGCGGGCTGAGTTCAATATCCAGTCCGCGTTTACCGCCAGAAATGAACAGCGTGGCAAAGTCGTTGGCTGAGTGGTCAATCACCGTCGGCAGACGCTTTTTTTGCCCCAGCGGACTGATGCCGCCGATCAGATAACCCGTAATCCGCTGCGCCAGCAGGGGCTCGGCCATCTCCGCTTTTTTTGCCCCGAGAGCCTTAGCCACCTTTTTGAGATCAAGCTGCGTTGCCACGGGCGTCACCGCCACGGCCAGCTGCTTTGCATCGCCGTTCAGCGCTACAAGCAACGTTTTATAGACCTGGCGGGCGTCCAGGTTAAGCTTACGTACCGCTTCATCGCCAAAATGCGTTTCGCTTGCGTCATGCTCATAAGGGTGCAGTGTGAAGCTGACTTTTTGTTTTTCCAACAGTTTTACCGCAGGCGTCATAATGGCCTCTGATTCAGAAAAATCTTATTACGTTTTATTGAAAGATAAATGTGGCGAAATAATGTGCTTTAGGCGAGAATTGCCACGCGCCAGCAACTGGGTTGTTGAGCGATAACTAAAATCATTAACACATTCCTCTTTGAAGAGCCGATATGACTGTCGGCTCTCTTTTTTTATCCTTGATTACTCCGCCCGTAGCAGGGCTGGCAGATTGTTCTCGCCATATAAATGCAGTGCGCCGACGGCCACCACATAACGTCCCGCGGGCAACGTTTGTAATCGCCCGCGCCACTCACGGTTGCGCTGGCTAATCAGCGTGTCATTGAGCGTCTGACTGAACGTCGCCGGTAAGGCGATTTGCGGTTCGCGGGGCGGGCTTTCCAGCCACCAGCTCACCATCGTCTGCAACATGCGCGCGTTGGTGTGCCAGTGCGTCAGCGTATCCTGCAGCAGCGCCATACCGTTATCGGGCAGCGACTTTAACAGGGCGATTTGCGCGTCTGCGCCCTCCAGCTCAATCACGGGTTTTTGCAGTGAACGTGCCGCCTGAAGCAACTGATAATCAATGCCGTAATCCGGGCGCAATCCCAGCCGCTGGGCCTGACGGGCCTGCAGCATCAACGCAATTTGCCAGGCCGGTGACGTATCAAACTGCGTCAGGGACAAACCGGTCTCATTGCATAACGCGTCCAGCTTCGCCAGCGTGCCTTCATCCATACGCACCGACAGCGGCGGGCATACTTCGGTGTCATCAAATGGCGAACCGCCCTGAGTAATATCCGCTTCCACTACCAGGGCATCGGCATTTTGCAACTGTTGTAGCAGCCGCACTGGCAGAGGCTGCATATCGCGCGTGCCCATATGAATGCTTCCCACCAGATGAAACTGGCATGCTCCCGACCGGATATCGACGGCCGGCCACCGGTAGCTGGTGGGAAAAAGGGGCGCCATCCAGTTACGCAAACGTTGCCAAAGGCTCGCAGTCATTCCCTGTCCTTACTGTGTTAAAGACACCATGCTAGCGGGATCCGGCGGCGAAAAACAGAGGCGGCCGTTAAGGCTTCTTGCGCGGTGTGAAGCGCAGTAGCCGGTTAGCATTGCTGACGACGGTAATCGATGAGAGTGCCATCGCCGCGCCGGCAACAATCGGGCTGAGTAACAACCCCGTGAAGGGATAGAGCACGCCCGCAGCCAGCGGAATACCGATAATGTTGTAGATAAAGGCACCAAACAGGTTCTGACGGATATTCCTGAGTGTGGCGGATGCAATCGCTAAGGCATCTGCCACGCCATGCAGGTCGTCACGTAGCAACGTTATCGATGCGCTTTCCACCGCCACATCACTGCCGCCGCCCATGGCTATGCCGACATCCGCCTGGGCCAGCGCGGGTGCATCATTAATCCCATCGCCGATCATGGCGACCTGACGGCCTTGCTGCTGCAACTGGCTGATCGCATCGGCTTTACCTTCCGGCAAAACACCCGCAATCACTTCATCCATGCCCACGTCATCAGCAATAGCGCGGGCGGTATTCTCATGGTCCCCGGTCAACATAATCAACCGGTAACCTGCCTGATGCAGCCGTTGCAGCGCTTCACCCGCCTCCGGCCGCAGAGTATCACGCAGGCTAATCAGGCCAGTAAGCTTCCCGTCTTCAGCCAGTAAAACCGGCGTTGCGCCCTGGCGGGTTAGTCTCTCCGTTTCTTCCTGTGCCGCCTGGCAATCCACACCGTGCTCGCTTAACAGGCTGACATTACCCAGGACAAGTTGTCTGCCGTTAAGAATGCCACTCACCCCTTTGCCGCGTATTGTACGAAATTGCGAAATCTCAGGCTTCTCGCCAGCGCCGGCCTCTGCCACGATAGCTTTCGCCAGTGGATGCCCTGACGCCTGTTCCAGTGCCGCAGCGGCAGAGAGCACGGCATCGCGGGTGCTGCCCTGCCAGGTGATAACCTCGGTGACCTGCGGGGCACCTTGGGTAAGCGTGCCCGTTTTATCAAACACCAGCGTGTCGATATGACTTGCGCGTTGCAATGCATCGGCATCCCGCACCAGCACACCGTATTCAGCAGCGCGTCCGGTGCCCGCGATAATCGACATCGGTGTTGCCAGACCCAGCGCACAGGGACAGGCAATGATCATGACGGTGGTGGCCACAACCAGCGCATAGGCCAGTTGGGGCTGTGGACCCACCAGGTACCAAATCAGCGCACTCAGCAAGGCAATAATCACGACCACCGGTACGAAGACCGCAGAGATACGATCCGCCAGACGGCCAACCTCAGGTTTGCTGCTCTGCGCTTTACGTACCAGCTGAATAATTCGTGCCAGCGCGGTATTGCCGCCAGTCGCCTGCGCAATAAAGCGAACGGTCCCGTCCTGCACCAGCGTACCGGCAAACAGGCGATCGCCCTGTGTTTTGGATTGGGGAGCCGCTTCGCCAGTCAGCATTGCTTCGTCACACCAGGCTTCGCCTGACTGTACCTCGCCGTCTACGGGGATACGATCGCCTGCGACCAGTCGCAGGATCATACCGGGCTCTACCGCGCTGACGGGCATAAGCGTCTCACCTTGTTCCGTGATGACATTGGCCTGTGCGGGCGTAAGATCCAGCAGCCGCTCCAGGGCGCGTGAGGCACGCTGGCGCGCGCGTTGTTCAAGCGCATGGCCCAGATTGATCAGGCCCAGAATCATCACGCTGGCTTCAAAATAGAGATGACGCGCCTGCGGCGGGAAAAAGTCAGGCCAGACGACCACGCTGAAGGAGTAACTCCAGGCGGCCGCCGTTCCCAGCGCCACCAGCGTATCCATGGTGGCGCTGCGGTTAAGGAGACTGCGCCAGGCGCTGCGGTAGAAATGGCCACCCGCCCCGATCATTACCAGCAGGGTGAGCATCCCGAGGACCAGCCAGGTGGTTCTGTTCGCGGCAGTGAGCATCATATTGTCGCCCATCATGCTCCATACCATCAGCGGTACGCCCAGCAGCAGCGCGACGCCCGCCTGCCAGCTAAAGCGACGCAGGGCGCGACGGGCGCTGGTTTGCTGCTTTTCACGTCGTTGCTGCTCGTCGTCAACCACTTCCGCACCGTAACCGGCCGCATCCACGGCAGCGACCAGCTGCTGTGGCTCAACATGGCCCATAACCAGCGCGCTTCGCTCGGCAAGATTAACGCGTGCCTGCTGTACACCGGCAACCTGTTCAAGGGCTTTTTCAACCCGGCTGACGCAACTGGCACAGCTCATGCCGTCAATAAGCAGGACGTGAGCAGGCAATGCTTCGGTTGCCGGCAGAGAAGAGGACTCCGTTGTCAGCGCCTCCGGCGGCGGCTCTGATGCTGTCAACGGCTCAGGCTTTGGGCGCGCGCCTTCAGGTTTCAGCGTTGCATGATAGCCCGCCTGTTCGACAGTGGCGATGAGCGAAGTGACCTCGGCGCTGCCAGAAATGCTGGCTTCCTGTTGGGTGACCTCGGCCTGTTCAACATCGTCGCGCTGCTCAAGCGCCTCTTTTACGCGTTTAACGCAATGGCCGCAGGATAATCCTTCCAGTGCCAGGATAACCGTATTTGACATCGTTGACTCCTTGGTTGGTGTGGCGGAGTGAGTAGTCAGAAGTGACTGTGACTAAGGATAAACCTTCCATCAAGGGGAAGGTCAAATACAGGCTGTTAAAAGGGACAGAATGCCAGAATGGGTGGGTAAAAAATGTGCAGCCCGTGTCGCGGGTGGGGGTGGAAAAGCAAAAGCCCCAGGTTATCCGCGGGGCTTTTATGCATCGTTTCGGCGTCAGACGAGCTGTGTGACAACTAACCCGAATCGGATTATCTGAGCGGCGAGCCTTAGCCGGAATTACGCAGCAGGGCGCCTTCAGGGCCTGTCCGCTTCACTGTCAGACTTAATCGTTAATGATGGTCACGATACAGGGTTTTTTACGCGTTATCGCGGGGTGACGCACTGGCGCATTTAACGCAAAAATACTCTACAACACCGCTGTGACGTCCATCATCCCTTCGGTCTTGTGAAGAGGACCAGTATGCCCAGAATAATGTCGCCAATCACCCAAATGCCGCCAATAGCCATGACACCTAAACCGGCACCGATCGCAGCACCCGCTCTTTCCGCATCAGAAGCCGCGTTGTTGACCACCTCGCCGCTTCCACTTAATCCGGCAACAAGGCAGTAGATCATGAGAATGTTAAACAGGATGAAAGTCCATTTGATGACTTTGCCAAAGAACGAACGGCGTGGTTTTCTGAGCTGTTTGGCACATGACGGACAACGTAATGCTGAATCACTTACTTCCTTATGACACTCCGGGCAGCTGACTAAAGCCATAATCACTCCTTAATTTATGTGATTAACAGTTACAAATGGGCGGCATTTTATAAGATTTTTACGCATTGACAATATTTATATGGCTGTTTTTTATGGATTTGATTTAAGTGCCGTGCTTGTGCACGGGCAGCCTGGGGCAGAGGAAGAGCTGCCAACGTAAGCAACATAAGGGAAACAGGAATCAACGCGCGGTCCCTGAAGCCTGACGATGAGCAGGCTCAGACCTCAGAAACGGGGTGATGTGCGCTATAGTTTCTCAGGAAAGCGGGTCAACATAGTGAAGTGAAACCAGGGTGATAAGGCAGAGGCTAAACAGGTAAACTGAGCATTAAGCCAGCAGCGTGCGAACGTTGTTTTCATCATCCCGCTAACTGTTAAGGGGAAGGGCAGGGAACCCATTATGAATATTAGTGCCGTAGCGAAAAAGACCGGACTGACCAGCAAGGCTATTCGTTTTTATGAGGAGAAGGGCGTCGTGACGCCCCCGTTGCGCGGGGATAATGGTTACCGGCATTACAATACGCATCATCTTGATGAGCTGAATCTGCTGCGCCAGGCGCGCCAGGTTGGCTTTACGCTGGATGAATGCCGCGAACTGGTTGCGCTGTTTAACGATCCTGAACGTCACAGCGCCGATGTGAAGGCACGTACGCTGCAAAAAGCCGATGAGATTGCTGCGCATATTGAAGAGTTGCACGCCATGCGCGCACGTTTGCTGGCGCTGGCGGCAGCCTGTCCGGGCAACGACAGTGCAGACTGCCCCATCATTAATGACCTGGCAGGTTGCTGCCGTCAGGCTGACGGCAAACGTGGCTGAATACGTAGCGTGATGCCTTCAACGGCCACGATGACCACTTCGGTTCCGGCAGGCAAATTGTGTTCGGCCTGAACGCGCCAGCTGCTGTCACCGATGCGCACATGTCCGATACCGTTTTGCAGCGTCTGTTCCAGCGTCAGGTGTAAACCAATCATCTGGCTGCCGCGCTGGTTCAGCGAACTGGGCTGCTGCTGACGTTCGCGGTAGCGTAGCCAGCGAGACCATAAAAATACGCTGACCAGTGTGAACAGGGCAAACAGCATCCCTTGTGCGGCCCAGTTCATGGGGAGAAACCAGACTACAAGGCCAACCAGCATGGCGGCCAGCCCGCTCCAGAGCAGATAACCACTGGTACCCAGCATCTCAGCCGCCAGCAGTAAGCCGCCCAGCGTCAGCCAGAATCCGTGCGGATGCGCCACAATTTCGCTGAGCATCAGCGCGTTGACTCGCTACGGGTTTCTTTTAACAACTCACTGATACCGCCAACGGCGCCCATCAGGCTGCTGGCATCCAGCGGCATCATCACCACTTTACTGTTGCTGGATTCGCCAATTTTTTGCAGCGCGTCGGTATATTTCTGCGCCACAAAGTAGTTCACGGCCTGGATATTGCCTGAGGCAATGGCGTCCGACACCATTTTTGTCGCACGGGCTTCCGCTTCGGCCTGGCGCTCACGCGCTTCTGCCTGAAGGAAAGCTGACGTTCTTTCCCCTTCCGCTTTCAAAATCTGGGCCTGTTTCTCTCCCTCCGCGCGCAAAATCTCAGCCTGACGCACGCCCTCCGCCGTTAAAATATCGGCACGTTTGGTGCGTTCGGCCTTCATTTGCGCATTCATAGCACCGATCAGCTCCTGCGGCGGCCGGACATCGCGGATTTCGATACGGGTGATTTTTACGCCCCAGGGATTGGTGGCTTCGTCCAGAATATGCAGCAGGCGCGTATTAATGCTGTCACGCTGGGACAGCATCTCGTCAAGTTCCATGCTGCCCAGAACGGTGCGCATATTGGTCATAGTGAGATTGAGGATAGCCAGTTCAAGATTACTGACTTCATAGGCAGCCCGTGCCGGATCGATAGCCTGAACAAAACAGACGGCGTCGATGGTCACGTTCGCATTATCTTTGGAGATGATCTCCTGGGAGGGAATATCCAGCACCCGTTCCATCATGTTGATCTTATGCCCGATACGATCCATGAAAGGCACGACCAGACTCAGGCCGGGCTGCAGTGTACGGGTATAACGACCAAAGCGTTCAACTGTCCACTGGTAACCTTGCGGCACAATTTTCACGCCGGACCAGACAATGACCAGTGCGACCAGAATAAGAACGGGAATAACCGTGAACATATAACCTCCGGGTTGTCAGCGTGACGGGCCAAGTCGTTCGGCCCGTTTTCTGCTTACCTCAGTAAAGCAGGGAGTAAAGCTGGCGGCGGTAGCGCGCAGCGAGGGCGTCGCCGGTGCCTAATGCAGCCAGAATCTCCTGCAACATTTTACGCGCCTGGCCATCTGCAGCATTCAGATCGCGCTTGATAAAGCTGAAGAGCAGTTCCAGCGCTTCTTCATTGCGTCCGACCTGATGCAGCTGAAGCGACAGTTTGGTTGCCAGTTCGGCGTTGTCCGGATCACTTTCCAGCTGCGACTGCAACTGCTGAATTTCTGGCGTGTCAGCGGCCTGTTTCAGCAGGTCGATCTGCGCGACCAGGCTTTGATAACGGGTGTCCTGATCCTGCAGGGGAACGGCCTTTAAGACGGTTTCAGCTTCGTCGCTACGATTTAACGTAATCAGCACTTCTGCCAGCAGAAAGCCGATTTCGCTGTCTTTATTACTGAGCTGCCAGGCGTCTTTCAGCAGCGGCAGCGCGTCCAGCGGTTTGCCTTCCTGCATCAGCGCCATCGCCTGTTGGGCTTTTAGCTCTTCTTCGCGCGGCAGCACTTTTTCCAGCAGGGCGCGCACGGCCTCTTCTGGCTGCGGCCCCTGGAAGCCATCGACGGGCTGGCCATTCTGGAACAGGTAAACCGTGGGAATGGAGCGTAACCCAAACTGTGAGGCAACCCGTTGTTCCTTGTCACAATCCAGTCTGGCAAGAATAAACTGGCCTGCATATTCCTGCGCCAGGCGTTCCAGCAGTGGCGTCAGTTCCTGACAGTGTTGGCTGCGATCCGACCAAAAGTAGAACAGCACCGGAATCTGCATTGACTGCTCAAGGGTCTGATGCAGGTTGGATTCGTTAATGTCGATAATCGAAGCGTGTGGTGACATGACTAAGTCTCTTTGCAGAAAATGTTTAAAGAATATGGGGCCGACCGACCCGGCTTCAAGTTGTATTCGCGGATTCGCCTCACTGACTGCGAATTATGCGATCCAGTATCCAGCCAGGCAGCAGACGTTTCAACAGGCTCATGATATGCGCGACCAGCGTCACCGGATAACGCAGGCGAGGATGGTTGCTCTCCAGTGCGTGGCGCAGTTTGGGTAAAATGGCCTCAGGTGGTAATGTAAAACGTGCCGCAAGGCCCGGATTTTGCACCGGATTATCCTGCTCGCCCTGAGTAACATTATCCGTGAAGCGGGTATGAATGGGACCCGGTTCGATTAAACTGACACGCACGCCACTGGTATGCAGTTCCATACGTAACGCGTCGCTCCAGGCTTCCAGCGCGTATTTACTGGCCGCATAAGCGCCGCGGCCCGGCGTCGAAATAATGCCCAGCACCGAGCTGGTATTAATGATTCGGGCATTGCCCCAGGCCTTTAAGGCCGGGAGCAGGCGCAGGGTGAGCTGATGAGTGCCGAACACATTGCTGGAAAACTGCTTTTCCAGTTGCTGGCGCGTCAGGGTATTTAAGGGACCATAGGTGCCAAATCCCGCATTGTTAAACAGCGCAAACAGTCGGCCATGCGTCAGCGCCAGTACCCTGTCGGCAGCGCGATCAACGCTGTCAGGATCGTCCAGATCCAGCTGCAGCCCTGTGAATCCCAGGCTGTCCATCCGTGCGACATCGTCGGCTTTACGACAGGCTGCGATGACGTGATAGCCGCGTGCCAGCAGATCTTTGGCGGCGACCAGACCAATCCCGCTGGAGCAGCCCGTTATCAAAATGGTTTTTTGCATGCGTTACCTTTTTTGCACAACTACTGCTTAACTAAGGGAGCCAGCTCTTTTGCCATCAGGTCGGCGATAAACGGTTGGGCATCAGGATTGGGGTGAATCCCATCCTGCTGCATCCATTCCGGTTTCAAATAAACCTGCTCCATAAAAAAGGGCACTAAAGCAATGTCGTACTGTTTTGCCAGTTGCGGATAAATATCGCGGAAGGCATCAGTATAACGGCGGCCATAGTTCGCGGGTAAACGTATCTGCATCAGAATCGGTTTTGCCTTTGCGGCTTTCACCTGATCGATGATGGTGCCCAGCGTTTGCGCCACGTCTTTGGGAGGAAAGCCGCGCAGACCGTCATTACCGCCCAGTTCGATTAACACCCACTGCGGCTGATGTTGTTTTAATAGGGCAGGTAAGCGTGCCAGCCCTTGTGCGGCGGTATCGCCGCTGATACTGGCATTCACGACGCTGGGCTGCTGCTGCCACTGTTTATTCAGCAGGCTGGGCCAGGCCTGACTGGCTGACATTTGATAGCCTGCGCTCAGGCTGTCACCCAGCACCAGCAACGTATCGGCCGCAGCAAGACGGGACACCAACAGACAGCACAATAACAGGAAAGGATAATGCCAGCGGAAAACATTCTTGAAGTTCATCATCTTACTAAGTCCGTGGGTCAGGGGGAGCATCAGTTAACCATCCTTACCGGAGTTGAGTTAGTTGTCAAACCAGCAGAAACGATAGCCCTGATTGGCGAGTCAGGATCCGGTAAATCTACTTTGCTGGGCATTCTGGCTGGGCTGGATGACGGCAGCGAAGGTGAAGTGCATCTGTTGGGGCAGCCGTTACATCACATGAACGAAGAACAGCGTGCCGCGTTGCGCGCGAAGCAGGTCGGGTTCGTGTTCCAGTCATTTATGCTGGTGCCCACGCTCAACGCGCTGGAAAACGTCCAGTTACCTGCACTGCTGCGCGGTGAGAGCGATCGGCAGAGCCGCGATCAGGCGCGCGATCTCCTGACGCAGTTAGGCCTGGCCGGGCGTTTACAGCATCTGCCTGCGCAGTTATCCGGCGGCGAACAACAACGCGTTGCGCTGGCGCGGGCGTTCAGCGGCCGTCCGGGGCTGCTGTTTGCCGATGAACCCACAGGCAATCTGGATCGCCACACCGGCGATCGCATTGCCGACCTGTTATTTTCCCTTAATCGCGATTTTGCCACGACGTTAATTCTGGTTACCCACGATGCGCAGCTGGCGGCGCGTTGTGACCGCCGTTTGCGTCTGCGCGAGGGAAAATTATGGGAGGAAAAATGATCTGGCGGTGGTTCTGGCGTGAGTGGCGCTCGCCCTCATTATTGATCGTCTGGCTGGCGTTAACGCTGGCTGTCGCCTGTGTGCTGGCGCTGGGATCGATTAGCGATCGCATGGAAAAGGGGCTGAGCCAGCAGAGCCGGGATTTTATGGCAGGCGATCGCACGTTGCGCAGCAGCACGGCGGCGCCGGCGGCATGGCTGGATAAAGCCCGCGAAACGGGGTTATTAGTCAGCCGACAGTTAAGCTTTATGACCATGACTTTTGCCGGTCAGACACCGCAGTTGGCTGCGGTGAAAGCCGTAGAAAACACTTATCCGATGTTTGGTGAGCTGAAAACGCAGCCGCCAGGCCTGAAGCCCCAGCCCGGTACCGCGCTGGCCGCGCCGCGTTTAATGGCACTGCTTAATCTGCACGTCGGCGATGAACTGGATGTGGGCGATACTACGCTACGTATTACGGGTGAGATTATCCAGGAGCCAGATGGCGGTTTTAATCCGTTTGAGATGGCTCCGCGTTTACTGATTAACCTGGCTGACGCGGATAAAACCGGCGCCATCCAGCCCGGCAGTCGCCTCACCTGGCGCTACAAATTCGCAGGCAAGCCTCAGCAACTGGACACGTATGACCGCTGGATAACGCCACAGATTAAAGCCGGGCAGCGCTGGATCAGTATTGAAAATTCGGAAGACGCGCTGGGCCGCTCCATGCAGCGTGCCCAGCAGTTTTTGCTGTTATCTGCTCTGTTAACGCTGATGCTCGCCATTGCCGCCGTGGCGGTCGCCATGAGTCACTACTGCCGCAGCCGCTACGATCTGGTGGCCGTGCTGAAAACGCTGGGTGCCACGCGCGGCGCGTTACAACGATTGATCATCGGTCAGTGGCTGGCGGTGTTGCTGCTGGCCGCCCTGGCCGGTGGCGCAGTCGGTCAGGTGGTTGAAGCCATCCTGATGGCAATGTTGAAACCGGTGCTGCCGGCGTCTCTGCCAGCGGCCAGCCTGTGGCCGTGGGTGTGGGCGATCGGTTCGCTGTTTGTGATTTCCCTGCTGGTGGGATTACGTCCTTACCGCTTGCTGCTGGCGACACAGCCGTTACGCGTGTTGCGACGCGATGCCGTTGCCGCCGTCTGGCCGCTGAAAATCTATCTGCCCGCGATGGGCTTACTGGTGGTGGCGCTGCTGGCGGTACTGGTCGGCGGCAGCAAAATGCTCTGGGCACTGCTGGCGGGCGTAATGGTGCTGGCAGGGCTGCTGGCCCTGCTCGGCTGGGGCACATTACTGCTTCTGCGTCGTTTGTCCGTACGTAATCTGGCGCTGCGGCTTGCCATTAATCGTTTACTGCGTCAGCCTGCTATGACGCTGAGTCAGCTTGCCGCCTTTTCCCTGTCGTTTATGTTACTGGCGTTGCTGCTGGTGATGCGGGGTGATCTGCTGGATCGCTGGCAGCAGCAGTTGCCCGCAGACAGCCCGAACTTTTTCCTGCTCAACATCACGGCGGAGCAGATTCCGCAGGTGCGTGAGTTTCTGCAGTCGCATCAGGTTAAACCTGAAACCTTTTACCCGATTGCGCGCATGCGCCTGAGTGAGATTAACGGTCAGCCTGCCGATCCCGCACGGGACAACGCGCTGAACCGCGAACTGAATCTGACTGCGCTGGCAACGCTTCCCGATCATAATCCGCTTGTCGCGGGGAGCTGGCCGCCGAAAGCCGGAGAAGTGTCCATGGAGGTGGCGCTGGCCGATCGCCTGGGGGTAAAACCGGGCGACAGTTTGACCTTTGAGGGCGATACGCAGCGGTTCAGCGCCAAAATCACCAGTCTGCGAAAAGTGGACTGGGAAAGCCTGCGCCCCAATTTCTTCTTTATTTTTCCCCCCGGCGCGCTGGACAGCCAGCCGCTGACCTGGCTGACCAGTTTCCGTCTGGACAACCGTGCCGCATTACTGGCGCAGCTTAACCGCACATTCCCCACGCTGAGTCTGCTGGATATCGGCAGTATCCTGCGTCAGATTGGACAGGTTCTGACCCAGGTCAGCCAGGCACTGGAAATCATGGTAGTGCTGGTCACGGCCTGCGGTGTATTGCTGCTCATGGCGCAGATTCAGGTGGGGATGCGCCAGCGCCGACAGGAGCTGGTCGTCTATCGCACGCTGGGCGCGGGCAAACGTCTGCTGCGCACTACGTTGTGGTGTGAATTTGCGCTGATTGGCGTCGTCTCGGGCATTGCGGCGGCGCTCGGTGCTGAGGCCGCACTCTGGGCATTGCAGCGTAAAATCTTTGATTTTCCGTGGCAACCCGACTGGACATTGTGGCTGGCCTTACCGCTGGGCGGCGCGCTCTTACTGTCGCTCTGTGGTGGCTGGCTGGGCGTGCGTTTGTTGAAAGGCAATGCGTTGTTCAGGACGTTTGACGCGACGTAAAACCGACCGGGCGCGATGATACTGCGCCCGGTCGTGAACAGATTTACAGCTTGGCTGCTGCCCAGCGAATACCGCTGGCATACCCGGCAGGTAACAGCGGCAACAAGGCCTGCAAGGCGGCAGCGAGACGGCTCTGGTCGCTGTCGGTCAGGTTGAGGTGACCGACTTTGCGTCCTTCACGCACCGCTTTGTCGTACCAGTGCAAATGCACCAGCGGCTGCTGGAGCCAGTCAGTATTTAACGCTGTGCCAATCAGGTTAACCATCACTGAGGGCGCAATGACCACGGGCTGTGGCAGAGCCAGACCCAGAATAGCGCGCAGGTGAAGTTCAAACTGACTGATTGAGGCCCCGTTCTGAGTCCAGTGCCCGCTGTTGTGAACGCGAGGCGCCAGTTCGTTAATCAGCAATCCCTGCGGCGTGACAAAGCATTCCATGGCCATGACGCCGACGTAGTTCAGCTCGTGCAGGATAGCGCTTAACATCGCCTCAGCCTGCTGTTGCTGCGCGGCATCTGCCTGCGGGAACGCAACGCTGGTACGCAGAATGCCTTCTTCATGCAGATTATGTGTCAGGGGATAAAATACGGTGCTGCCATCGTGGCCGCGCGCGCCGACCAGCGACACTTCCCCCGAGAAGTTAATGCCTTGTTCGACAATGCATTCACCGTAACAGTCGTCGGGTAACGTATCGGTTTCACCGGCACGTAACCGCCATTGACCACGACCGTCATAACCGCCCGTGCGGCGCTTAACAATAGCCAGTTCGCCCAACGTTTTGAAAACGTGCGGCCATTCACCTTTATCCGCCAGCAGTTGCCAGGGGGCAGTCGCCAGACTGAGCTGATCCAGCAGCTGTTTTTGCGTCAGACGGTCGGCCAGCCGCGGGAAAATATCGCGATTCACAAAGGCCGGGTGGCTCGCGAGTTCGCGCGTCAGTGCCGTCTCGGGCCAGCGTTCGATCTCAGCCGTAATCACGCTCCCGGCGATAGGCAGGGTAGCGGGGTCGGCATCCAGGCCAACCGGATGCACGGCAATGCCCATAGGCTCGCCCGCCTGACGTAACATACGGCCAAGCTGTCCGTTACCCAGTACGCAAACCGGCTTCATGCTTCCTCCCGCGGGTCCGGATTGTCCAGTACCTCATCGGTCTGTGACTGACGCCAGGCGGCCAGACGTGACGCCAGCGCGCTGTCATGAATCGCCAGAATCTGCGCCGCCAGCAGGGCTGCGTTAGCGGCGCCCGCTTTGCCAATGGCCAGCGTGCCGACCGGAATGCCGCGTGGCATTTGCACAATCGAGTAGAGGCTGTCGACGCCGCTCAGCGCGGCGCTCTGTACCGGCACACCGAGTACCGGCAGCAGGGTCTTGGCAGCCAGCATCCCTGGCAAATGCGCCGCGCCACCGGCACCGGCAATAATCACCTGAAAACCGTTGTCCGCTGCGGTTTCCGCAAAGCTAAACAGTTTATCCGGGGTACGGTGCGCTGACACCACTTCCACATGGAAGGGCACGTCCAGGCTGGTAAGGATTTCCGCAGCGAACTGCATGGTGGACCAGTCACTTTTGGAACCCATAACAACTGCGATGCGGGCCGGGGCGGCATTCGACGACATGCGGTCAACTCCTGTGAATAAAAACACACCTGACCAGGCGGACAGGTTTTGAAGGGCACAGAGAATACCATGAGAAAGGCGCAAGGAAAACGGTTGCGTCGGGCGGGTTAGCGTCAGACGATAAGCTTATCGCATCAGGAATGCATACGGCCTGAGTGAGTCAACTCAGCTCACTGCAGAGCGGGGAAGGCAGGCGGCAGGGCGTGAACGCGTTTTACTATGCTGACCTGCCGTCCGTTCGCACAGTCCCCGGGTACTTTGCGCCGCTCGACGGGCCTCAGCGCAGGTGTGCAACGCGATGTCACCGGACGACTAAAAATCGAAGTCGATGAGCTGGATGCCGTTTGCATCCAGTTGGATCATTGATCCCCGGCTGTGCCAGGCACCCAATACCGCGCGCTGTGCGGGGGCTCCGTTCAGCGACACATCATGGATGGCGGGGCGGTGCGTATGACCATGAATCAGTAAAGGCACCTGCTGACGTACCATCGCATCGACCACGGCCTGTTGATTGACATCCATAATCTCCAGCGACTTATGCTGGTTGGCCTGTTTACTGTTGGCGCGCATCCGTGCCGCAATCCGTTTACGAATAAACAGCGGCAGCGTCAGGAACAGACGTTGAATCCAGGGATTATGCACTTTCGCCCGGAACTGCAGATAACCCGCATCGTCGGTGCACAACGTATCGCCATGCATGATCAGAAGTCGGTGACCATAAAGCGTCAGAACCTGCTCCTCGGGCAATAAGGTCATGCCGCTGGCGCGGGCAAAGCGTTTGCCGATCAGAAAATCGCGGTTGCCGTGAATAAAAAAGACCGGCACGGGCAGGGCATGAAGGGCGCTGGCAACCTGTTGATGCAGCGGATTCGGATCGTCATCACCGATCCAGGCTTCGAACAGATCGCCCAGAATATAAAGCGCGTCGCAGTGAGGCGCTTCGCGCTGCAAAAAATGCAGAAAACCGGCGGTAATCGCCGGTTCTTCCTGACACAGATGGAGATCTGCGATAAACAGCGTGCGCGACATTACTCGCTAACGGTCACTTTCTGAATGATGACGTCATCTTTCGGTACGTCCTGATGCATACCGCTGCGACCAGTTGAAACCGCTTTGATTTTCTCTACCACGTCCATCCCTTCAACCACTTCAGCAAATACACAGTAACCCCAGCCCTGCAGGCTTTCGTCACGAAAGTTCAGGAAGTCGTTGTCCGCCACGTTGATGAAGAACTGTGCGGTCGCAGAGTGCGGCGCAGAGGTACGGGCCATGGCCAGCGTGCCTTTGGTGTTTTTCAGACCGTTGTTGGCTTCGTTACGGATCTCTTCTTTGGTGGCTTTCTGCTTCATGCCAGGCTCAAAACCGCCGCCCTGAATCATAAAGCCGTTAATCACACGGTGGAAAATGGTGTTGTCGTAGAAACCTTCACGGCAGTAATCCAGGAAGTTCTTTACGGTTGCGGGCGCTTTGTCATCGAAGGTCTTGATCACGATATCGCCATGGTTAGTCTGGAAAGTTACCATTTTTTTCGTCCTGTAAAGGTTGTCGTCAGTAGCATAGGGTGTGCTTTTAAGCGCACACGCCTTTTTCTCGAACGTTCTTATATCATAATTTCCGATAATACGTCAGCCAGGCAGCGCAGTTGGCTTGCTTTGCGTCGCGTGACAGATAAAAATACGGCACAATAACAGGATACTCAAAACGGTGCGTTACGCACGCCTCACTACGGAAACCCCCAATGCTGAAGATTTACAACACCCTGAGTCGACAAAAAGAGGAATTCACCCCTATTCATGCTGGCAAAATCGGCATGTATGTCTGCGGCATCACGGTGTATGACCTCTGTCACATTGGGCACGGGCGCACGTTTGTGGCCTTCGACGTGGTCTCGCGCTATCTGCGCTACGTCGGTTATGACGTCAATTATGTGCGCAACATTACCGACATTGATGACAAAATCATCAAACGAGCCAACGAGAACGGCGAGAGCATCGAAACGCTGACCAACCGTATGATCGGCGAAATGCACAGCGACTTCGATGCGCTGGGGATTTTACCGCCGGATGTGGAGCCGCGTGCCACGCGCCATATTCCTGAAATCATTGCGCTGGTGGAAACGCTGATTGCCCGCGGTCACGCCTATGTCGCGGATAACGGCGATGTCATGTTTGATGTCCTGAGCGATGTTGATTATGGCGCACTGTCGCGTCAGGATCTGGAGCAGCTACAGGCAGGTGCGCGTGTAGAGGTTGCCGACGTGAAACGTAACCCGATGGATTTCGTGCTGTGGAAAATGTCCAAAGCGGACGAACCTTCATGGCCATCGCCGTGGGGCAACGGTCGTCCGGGCTGGCACATTGAATGTTCGGCGATGAACTGCAAACAGCTGGGTGCGCACTTTGATATTCACGGTGGCGGTTCTGATCTGATGTTTCCCCATCATGAAAACGAAATCGCCCAGTCGACCTGTGCCCACGATGGTCCGTATGTGAATTACTGGATGCATTCCGGCATGGTGATGATTGACCGTGAAAAGATGTCGAAGTCACTGAACAACTTTTTCACCGTGCGCGATGTGCTACAGCATTATGATGCCGAAACCGTGCGTTACTTTCTGATGTCGGGCCACTATCGCAGCCAGCTAAATTATGGTGAAGATAACCTGAACCAGGCACGCGCCGCGCTGGAACGCCTTTACACCGCGCTGCGTCATACTGACCGCACCGTAGCGGCCAGCGGTGGCGAGTCGTTCGAAACCCGTTTCCGCGAAGCAATGAACGACGATTTCAACACGCCAGAAGCCTATTCGGTGCTGTTTGATATGGCGCGTGAAGTGAATCGTCTGAAAGGTGAAGACATGACGGCCGCCAGTGCGCTGGCAGCAAAACTGCGTGAAATCGCCGATGTATTGGGGATTCTGCAACAGGAGCCGGAAGTGTTTTTGCAAAGCAGTGCCCAAGGCAATGACGACGAAGTGGCTGAAATCGAACACTGGGTCAAAGCCCGCGCCGATGCGCGTGCGGCGAAAGACTGGGCGCAGGCGGATGTGGCACGCGATAAGCTCAATGCGCTGGGCGTGGTTGTGGAAGACGGCCCGCAGGGTTCCACCTGGCGACGTAAATAAAACGCAACACAGGAGAGGGCGAGCAATCGCCCTTTTTTGTCGATGACGATAAAGCAGATTCACATTCGCGGTTTCCGTTCGGTACGCGATCTCACACTTCCGCTGCACCCGCTCAACGTGGTGAGCGGTCCCAACGGCTGTGGTAAATCCAATCTTTATAAAGCGGTGCGGCTGCTACACGAGGCGGCTAACGGACGGCTTGCTCTGGCGCTGGCCGAAGAGGGCGGGGTGCAAAAAGTGATGTGGGCGGGCGGATTGCGCCGTGGCGACCGCCGACATGATCCTAAGCGGCTCATCCTGGCCGTGACGATGGATGATATGGATTACCAGCTGGAAACCGGTTTTCCTGAACCGCTATCAACGAGCCTGTTTAACCTGGATCCGCTGGTTAAAGAAGAACGCATCTGGCTGAGTGGCCAGCAGCGCCGACCGTCTTCCTGCATTATGCAGCGCACTAATCAGACCGCCTTTCTGCATAACATCGACGGGGAGCGCGTCAGTTATGCTGGCGTACTGCATCCTGAAGAATCCCTGTTTGGACAACTGGGTGAGCCGCACCGCTATCCCGAACTTTCCCGGATGCGTGAACGCCTGAAAGCATGGCGCTTTTATCATGAGTTTGCCGTCTGGCCAGGTTCACCGATTCGTTCGCCGCAGATTGGCGTGCGCGCACCCGTTCTGGCCCATGATGGCAGTAATCTTGCCGCAGCATGGGCAACGATAGTGGAACGTGGGCATCATGAACTGTTGTATAAAGTGATGAAAACAGCCTTCCCGGACACTGAGTTTCAGGTGGATGTGCAGAACGGACGTTTTCAGATGCTGATGCAGCGCCAGGGCATTTTGCGCCCGCTGGAAAGCGCCGAATTTTCCGATGGTACGCTGCGCTTCCTGTGCCTGGTCGTGGCGCTGCTCAGCCCGCGCCCGCCTGCCTTTATGGCGCTGAACGAGCCTGAAAACAGCCTGCATGAGGATTTACTGCCTGCCCTTGCCGCCCTGATTGCCGAGGCCAGTCAGTTCAGTCAGTTATGGATCACCAGCCATTCACCCCGGCTGGCGACGCTGATTGCACAACATGCAGAGGTCAGTCACATTGCGCTGGAGCAGGTTAACGGTGAGACGCGGATAGTGGGAGAGGCGCGGATTTAAGGTGCCCCGCCTGGGGCACCAGCGGATCAGGCAACAACGGTAACGCGCTGCCCGGCAAACTCGACCGTTTGCCCCTGAAAGATTTTGCAGCGCTTACGGGTTTCGACTTCGCCGTCGACCCGCACCTCGCCGTCACCGATCGCCACTTTAGCCTGTGCACCGCTTTCTACCCAGCCTTCAAGTTTCAGCAGATCGCAGAGATCAACGTGGGGAAATTTGCCCAAAGAAAACGTAGCCATTATGCCTGCTCCCCATCATGAAACGCTTCGCATGCCTGCAAGGTATTTTGAATAAGTGTCGCCACGGTCATTGGCCCTACGCCACCCGGAACCGGGGTGATATAAGAAGCACGTTCAAAGGCAGCCTCATAATCCACATCCCCGACCACTTTGCCGCTTTCAAGACGGTTAATACCGACATCGATGACGATTGCGCCCGGTTTAATCCAGTCGCCCGGAATAAAATGGGGTTTACCGACCGCGACAATCAGCAGATCGGCGTGTTCAACATGGTGGCGCAGATCGCGGGTAAAACGGTGCGTGACGGTGGTTGTGCAGCCGGCTAACAGCAGTTCCATGCTCATGGGACGGCCCACAATATTTGATGCACCGACAACCACCGCATTGAGCCCGTAAGCATCAATGTTGTAGCGCTCCAGCAGTGTCACAATGCCGCGCGGGGTGCACGGGCGCAGTTTTGGCGCACGCTGGCACAGGCGACCAACGTTATAGGGATGGAAACCATCAACATCTTTATCGGGCGTGATGCGCTCAAGCACTTTGACGTTATCAATGCCGGCTGGCAAAGGCAGCTGCACCAGAATGCCATCGATCGTGTTGTCGCTGTTAAGAGTATCAATCAGCTGCAGCAATTCCGCTTCACTGGTGGTGTCGGGCAGATCGTAAGAGCGGGAGATAAAGCCGACTTCTTCACAGGCGCGGCGTTTGCTGCCGACATAAATCTGTGAGGCAGGGTTCTCACCTACCAAAACTACGGCCAGACCCGGTGCACGTTTACCGGCGGCCAGGCGTTGTTTCACTTTTTCTGCAACCTCAAGCCGTACCTGCTGCGCAATCGTTTTACCGTCAATAATTTTTGCTGCCATCAGAGCGTAAATCCACTGTGTTGAGTTTGAATCGGGAATGGCGCCTATTTTGTCAGAAGCACGTCCGGCTGTCAGGTAGAGATTCTGATCACAGTGTGGTTACCGACATTTCGCCGTGACGAAAGTATGGGTTAACGCTTATGATGCCAGACAGAGAAATGAAGGGAAGACGTAATGATTTGGTTAATAATCGCCACTTTAGTTGTCGTGTTTGTTATAGGCTTCCAACTGCTGACCGCCGGTTCGCGCCATGCCGCTCAGGGGCTCAGTAAGCGTCTACAACTCCCGCCGGTTCATATCGAATCCATGCTTTCCCTGATGGGAAAGGAGGCGGCAAAAGAGTTTACCGACTACATCAGCGGTGATAATGAAGCATATCTGAATAATGGTGCGGCAGTGCTGGTAATCTGGCAGGTGATGATTGTCGATGGCAGCGATGAAAATCTCTGGCGCTGGCACGGCGCACTCAGCCGGGCAGGCTTTACCGCGACGATTTCCCGCCAGCAGTTGTTGCTGGCGTTGGGCTTTTTGCGCCAGCTGGAACCGGATAGTCATGAGCTTAATGCGCTACGCGAGCAGTATAATACGCGCGTGACTCAGCAAGGCGTTGAGCTGGAAGGTGAAACCGCCGAGGTGAGTAACCTGGTGTCGCTGAGCGCCTGGCGAGACAAACATTAGCGAAAATTGGTCATTACCTGGGCACTCACCGCGTCGGCGCGGCAAAAACGTTGACGTAACAGCGTTCAACCGTATAATTCGACCCAACCTCTCCGCGCCCTTAGCTCAGCTGGATAGAGCACCGGCCTTCTAAGCCGTAGGTCACAGGTTCGAATCCTGTAGGGCGCGCCACTATCTTTCAATGACTTAAGCAAGTTTTAAGCCTACCTGATTTCCTCCTTGTGTCGTATTTGTGTCGTTGTCACCCAAAAGTGAGTCAATTTTGCGCGCATGTTCGGTCAGGTGGTTAGGTGCCAGGTGTGCATACCTGCGTACCATTTCGATGCTTTCCCATCCTCCCATTTCCTGCAATGCAGAAAGTGGAACGCCTGCCTGAATCAGCCAGCTTGCCCAGGTATGCCGTAAGTCGTGAAAACGGAAATCCTCAATACCTGCCCGCTTGAGTCCTATCCGCCACGCCGTGTTATCATCACAGCGCATTTTTCTGACTGATGGCGTCTTGGTGCCGTCTGGTCTGGTTGCCTCTTTGGTGTGAACGAAAACCCATCGTGAATGCTTTCCTATTTGCTCCTTCAGTACCCGGCATGCGGTATCATTCAGCGCTACGCCAATAGCCTTGCCCGCTTTGGCGTTCTCCGGATTTATCCATGCCACCTTCCTTTGCATATCAACCTGAGTCCACTCCAGATCCAGAATGTTTGAACGGCGTAAACCGGTGGACAGCGCAAACACAACCACTAGTCTGATGCTGTCTGGCATGCAGTCGATGAGCCTGTTTGCTTCCTCTCTGGTCAACCAGCGAATCCTTTTGCTTACTGGCTTCTTGGTCTTAATAACTGGCGCTGTCTTTATCCATCCCCATTCGTTTGCCGCGGCACGAAGAAGTGATCGCATAAAAGAAAGGTAATGGCTTTTGGTTCCTGCGCTGACTGGCCGGTCTTTGTATTCAGGCACGGGCTTGCTGTCCCTTAAGGCCGCATCGCGCTGAATCTCCCATTTTCGGCGGTGGTTGCGGTTGATCATCCTGCCAACAATCTTCTGCACCTCCTCGCCGGTAATAGAGGAAATATCCCGCCCTGAGAAATGACCAAGAAAGAACTCAAACTTTACCTTGTCATCATCCAGGCTTCGCTTGTGCTCCTTCTCGTCCAGCCAGCGCATGCAGGCCTCTTCGAAAGACCTCACAGGTAGGTCGCCTAACTCCTCGACCCGCCATGCCTCCGCTTTTAGCCGGTCGTGCAGCTCCTGCGCTTGCTTTTTGTCCGCTGTGTTAAGCGAACGCCTAACTCTTTTGCCATTCGGGGTAAAGAAATGACAGTGCCATACCCCGCCTCTGAGGGTGATTGACATGATGGACCTCCGTTTTTGCCATCACCCATGCTCGCCGGGCGATTCTGTGATGGATTGCGAACATAATCAATACAGGCGGAGCGAAGCACCAGGTACTTGCCGCTGTCTCCACCAGTTCTGCGCGCTGGCAACTCTCCGCGGCGAATCAGGTTACTTACGGTTCTTGCTGAAACTTTCAGGTAAAGCGCGGCCTCGGCAAGCGTCAATGGCTCGTCGTTTTCCATATTTACTCCTCAGGTGGCTTGCTGTGTTTGAATGCGTAAATGAGAGCGATGAGAAGGGCGAGAGTGAGAATGTCGCCCGGGTCGGCGGTGATGGTGATGTTCATGCTGCAGCGCTTTTGCGTGTAACTTGTTACTCCTGAATTTGGGCGTAAAAAAACCTGCCGGAGCAGGTTATTAGGAATGAATCTTGGTCAGATTGGCTGCTTAAATTTTTGTCTAAACAAAAAACCATTACTGTTTCTATACATATACTCCCAGTCTTTATAAGGAGCGTCACCAATGCTCATGCTAAAAAAACTTCCAGGGTCAAGTGCGTCGAAAAGCATTTCACTAGTAGGATCTTCAAGAACGGTTAACTCAAACTCAACTACCAAAAACGAAAGGTTCTTGCTGGGGTTTGCTTGAGTCTCTAAGAATCCTCGAAGCGTTACATCAGGTGCTTCCGGAGCAACAACATCAACCTTAATCATTTCCCTTCCTCCCTTTGATAAACCGGGTCCGATCCCCGTGGAAAAATAATCGAATCATAACAGCGAAACTTTAGTCGCCTATTAGTGAAATATGGCTCAGTTGACTGTTTCTGCGGATTTATTGGCTTCATAATTTCGCCGTTTTTCAATCATCCTGATGTAGAAGTCATAAAGCTCTTTGCGCATGCGCAGCTTCATTTCAACAGGTAAGGGCTCCTGCGATTTCTTCCACTCATCCAGTTCAGGCTTGCAAGCAACATAAGCCTCATCAACGATTTTTTTTGGCTCAATATCGGACTTAATTAAGGGGATGGTGTGGTCATTCAGGCATTTAACCTCTGGCGTTTCGAATGACCTGTCATCCGCGATTGCTGTCATAGAAAGCAATATTACAGATAAAAAAATCCACCTCAAGGCTTCTCCTCCGTTTCATTAGCCGGGTCCAATCCCCGTGGAAACCTCATCGGCCCTGAGTGGTGAAACTTTAATCTTGCTTATTAAAGTCCAGCCATTCCTCCCAGCAATGTTCCGGGTCAATATCCTTATACCCACGCCGCTCAGATACCGCTAAGACCCCTTCAGCATCCGTGACAATAGCCGTGGCATTATCACGAATAGACAACACCTCCTCTTCAGTCAAAGGAGAGCCTTTCTCTTCGGCTTTAGAAACAAGAAGGCTGATGAGGGAGGGGATGAAAAGGATTATCACTTATCCTCCTTCTGATAAACCAGGTCAGTATTACGCGGAAACTGCAGTGCCGCGTTTCTGTAATGCTGCAACCTCTGCCTGAAATATTCGCGATATTCCTCCGGTTGCTGCATCTCCACTTCCATGGGGATAACCGGCATATTCATACGCTCTTTATAAGTAAGGCCAAATGCGGCTAAATCCACGTTAAACTTGTCGCGCTCTTATTTGCTTCTTGCCGCAAAGTTGCGTGACTTTACTCTTCCCCTTGAATGACACCATATGAGTGGGGAGGGAGCCCAGCTTTCACTTTCTGCTCAATCGGCCCTTCCTTTAATTTCCACTTCGTGACCTTATCAATCCTTTTCCAGTACTCAGGCGTTCCATGATTGCTGTCATCGTGAAAGAAAATTTTGTCTGTTGTTGCCGAAAGGACCTTATGTGAAACAGCATTTTGCTGTGCCAGGGTTGGCTTTCTGGCCAGCGTAAATGGGAGGCCAATCACGTCGTACTGACGATTAAAAAATTCCCACGTATTATCACTGAAGCCCTTAATTTTTCTCATTCCGTAAGGGGCAATGATATGCCTTAATGTATATCCGTGATGATTACTATTCTCAGTACCATTTCTTGCCATCGCCTGTAGCCTTCAATCAAATTTATCCCATCTGTTTATACTACCACTACAGTTTTTGTCAGCTTATATAAATGTAAATCTACTAACTGCCAATTATAGCGCGCCACCTACGGCATCGCTGCTTCTATATGCTCACGCAACGCAGTGGCATGATAATAATAGTCTTCTTAATTACTTGCCCGTGCGCGGAGCAATCCTCTGATTCCGTAACGTAAAAGTGTTCCCACTTCGACGCACATAGAAACAAGCCAATCAATGCGTTTGGTATCTTCCGAGACTATTTCAGCTAGTCATTGGCTGGCGTAGTCAATCATCGCCTGCACATCACCTACAAATGGATTGGGGGAATTAGTTGTCATGGTTTCACCTGTGTTCACCTTCATTTATGAGCGCGTCTATTTTATCTTTGACGCGAGAGCTGGTTACTTGCTTTGCGTAAGGGCGTTGTTTACCGCTTTTGGGTGAGACAAAGATGCTGTAATGGCTGAAGCCATTATCATGGTCAGCCCTGCCGTAATCTCGGCCGTCAATCTCAACCAGAAATACGGTTGCCATATCAACCCGCCTTATCCGCAGTGTCATGGGTGCCGGAGCGGAGTTGCTCGGCAGTATCAGTGGCTATTGCGTAAATGTCAGATCCATCATCAGCCAGCACTAACGCATTTCTCACCGCGATAGCCCCTTCCGCCCGCACCGAGTTCAGGTAAGCGTCGGTGGCTGGGGTTTCAATGTTCGGCAATAGAGCGTAATCACACCACTCAGTGATGCCTTCGGCGCAATTGTCACCTTCTTCAACAGGCCGTAACCCAGTCATAGTTGCGCGTTGCATGATGACACCCCAGACAACGCTACCAACTTCATCAGACCATCCGTCACAAGCCTCACCGCGATACTCTGAAAGCGATGTTTCAGCGAAATCCTGTGCTTCCTTGGCGGTTTGAAACTCTTCGTAGCCGCAACCGCTGTCATATGCAAAGAAACCATGCGGGCCATCTTTCAGCGCCGCATTCTCCGCAGCCATCGCATCCAGCTTCTGCTGCAATTCATCAAACTTGCGCACCAGATAAGCTGGTAAATCTTCGTTAAGACGCATGTCGCCAGGTAAACATTTACCGGTCAGCAATCCACGCATTTCGCATTCGGTGATTTTCATTTCCCTTCTCCTGAATCCGCTACAGACACCACGACAAGCTCATCGTTATCGAATGACTCTGGCTTATCGTTGATGTAACAAAGCACCTTATTGGCAAGGTGCCTGACGTTGGTAACCATTGCTGTTTGCTCATCGGCTAATACGATGAACATGAAGCTGTTGAGGCGATATGCCGGTATGCGGCATTGCCTGCGGTGAAGTGTTTGCATGGGGATTGTCCGGTCACCTGCGCTATTAAAGCCTGGAAGTCCCGACACGCTTTCATCTCCTTCGCCCATGCCAGCCAAATCAATCTTGCCTCTGAATTCTGCCAGTCATTCGCCCTCGATAATGGCGCGTTTACTGCCTGGAAAGCAGCCGGCCGGAACAAAATTGACTGGAGCGATTATTACGACTTCGTGGCGCGCTGGAAAAATCACCCAGGCTTTGACTTTGCAATCATCCCTGACGTTATCGACGGTGGAGAAGCAGAGAACGAGGCGCTGCTGGATGAGTGGCCGCACGGTGATTTCTACGGCGTGCCGGTCTGGCACATGAACGAAAGCGACGACCGGTTTATTCGTCTCTGTAATGAGTATCCGTGGGTGGCGATCGGGAGTTGCGGAGAATATGACGTTAAGAGGCCAAATCTGGCTGTAGCGCGCATGAAAGACCTGATTCGGCACGTTACTGACGATTACGGTCAGCCTATCGCAAAACTACACGGACTTCGCATGCTGAACCCACTCATCTTCACCAAGCTACCGCTGGCGAGCGCTGATAGCACTAATGTAGCGAGAAATATCGGCATCGATAAGGCATGGTCAGGAGCATACGCACCTGCATCCAAAGAAACTCGGGCGGCACTGATGGTCGAACGTATTGAGTCACACAATAGCCCCGACTCACTGCATTATTGTGAGCAGCGGGACCGGTTCAACATGCAGCTACAGCTGGCTGTATAGGAGCAATCATGAACAACGTAATTCCCTTAAAGCGTTCTGAGCACGTCATATCAGACGTCGAGCTGGACATGCTGGCAAATGACCTTACTGCTATTGCCACGCGCTATGCAGGCTTTGTGTCACTCCCTGCAGCTATCTGCAAAACCCTTAGCGATGCACTGAAGAGAGACAAGGGCGGACCGGATTTAATCAGCACTCCAGACCATGTAATCGAAGAGAAATTCAGAGAGAAGTTCAGCTTCAAAGAGAGCATCAGTGAACTTCAGGCGCAAATAAACAGGAATGGTGGCTATAACTTCGAAGCCTTGAGAGAGGAGCAAGACGATGGAGAAGGCAACGTTCCTGCTTAGGAGCGACAGCATCCGACAGAACTGCATCAGTACCATCCAGCAACTCCCCGCCAGTCCCGACAAACCAGTCGAAATAGTCATTCAGGAACGCAAACGCAGCTCGGATCAGAACCGGCGCATGTGGCCGCTATTGCATGACCTGTCCCGACAGGTTGAGTGGTACGGACAGAAGTACACACCTGACGACTGGAAAGACCTAATCACCGCACTCGTAGCGAAATCCAAAAACGAACAGCAGCGCACCGCACCCGGCATCGGCGGTGGCCGCCTTACGCAAGCTCGATAAGGATATTAAGCGACAGGTAATGCAAACGCTCGCAAGTTTTGCATTTCTCGATTACTGCCAGAGCGCTTCAAGCAAGAAGCCGTGTAATTGCTGTAATGCCACTGGCTTCATCGACGCAGAAGTATTCACCATGAAATCACGCTTTGGCACGCAAAGGCCTGGTGCGGTGACGGAAATTAAGCGCGTTGCTGAGTCTCTTCCTGAAAATACGGCTTATCAGGTGCGTGATGTTGAGCGCGTTCTTTGTCCTGAGTGCAAAGGGAAGTGCGTGGTGTCATCAGCCTGCAGGGATTGCAAGGGGAGGGGAAAAGCGATGATGGAAGCAGAAAGTAAACGACAGGGCGTACCGGTAATGGGTGACTGCAAACGATGCAGTGGGCGAGGGTTCGAGAGAATACCTTCTACAGACGCCTATAATGCAATCTGTGATTTTACCGAATCGATCAGCCTGGATACATGGAAGAAAAGCGTCAAACCGTTTTATGACAGACTTATCGTCAAGCTTGAGATTGAAGAGTCTTGGGCTAATGCTGCATTGAATAAAGTTACCGCTTAAAGTCAGAAGCCCACCTAGGTGGGCTTTTTGCTATTAGTTATCAAGCATTGGGGAGGCTAGGCCACTTCTTGTAAGCGAAGAGATAAAGAGTAAAAAAGTGCAATCCGGGAAAAGACAGCAGTAGTGCCATTTTCCATCCGAATCCGGCCTTCTGAGCCATGCGCAAGCATGGGATGAACATGAAGAACCAAATTATGAATGTCATTGCTGCTAGAGGGTTTGTGTTTTCCATCTTTGCTTCTCCTGATATGTTTGGCATGTGATATCGGCAAACTCCTGTAATAATTTAGGAAAATAACCATTTGCACCACCTCTCACCCAATTCATGCTACGATTTGCGCTCTGTTACTTCTGGGAATATGGGCATGAAATTAGCTTTAGCTGTGATGGTATTGCTGGTGTGCTCCGCGGCGCACTCTGATACACAGAGTGCTGCAGAAAATCTAAGCGACTGCGTAACCCATTATGCGGACAGTCAAATCAAAACCACTAAATCGGCTGGTGACATCTCTAATGAATCTTTTGATAAATGTAGCGCAGAGCTCTCTGAATACCATGCCTCAATAGGCCCTGATAAAGCGCAATGGTCTGGTTTAAGTGCACAACAAAAAGAAGCTATTTCAAAAATTAGAGACCAGACAACCTCCAGGGTTCGTGAGAGTTTATCTTCACAGATTGTCACCTTTATCACAGAATCGCGCAAGAAATCCTAACGCACTTTTGCGGGTTTATGTTGTGCAATCATAAATGGCTCATTATTTTATCGTGGGCTATTTACTTTTCCCGATGCTGGGGATATGATTTCCAACAGTTGAAGTTGCGTGCTGTTGTTCAGCGCGTAACAATTCAGTTGCAAACAATCTGTGATAACCAGAAAGCCCTGCGGACTCACCATCTGCGAGGGCTTTTTTATTAAAGTTTTGGAAATGATCAGCGATAACTCCTTCATACTGTTTTGGAGGAGGCTTCATGTTTATTGAATGGATAATTAACAATCTAGCAGTTTTGTAAGCATCCCGGTAAAACGAACCATTCACTTTTAGAGATCTTCCGACATACTGATTATGTCCTCTGAGGAGATCGCCATGCGTAAAGCCCGAT